>CAVZEP010000011.1:0-661938 GCA_963774275.1 uncultured Chloroflexia bacterium
GTGCCTGACGGGATTTGAACCCGCAACCACTTGATCCACAGTCAAGTGCTCTGCCAGTTGAGCTACAGGCACCATGCTTTTTATCTGGAAAATTAAATAAACAAGGCTTGTTTTTCCAGCGGGCTGATTATATCAGAGTACAATTGGAGTGAACAGAGGAGCTATCTCATCATCCAGGAGGCGTTCTTGATCAGTAATATTGTGGTGGTTGGTAGTTTTGTGTATGATTTGGTTGTTTGGTTACCGTATTTTCCACGCAAAGGAGAGACTTTACTCGCTTCAAAGTTTAAAATGTATGCGGGCGGTAAAGGCTTTAACCAAGCCGTATCTGCAAAACGTTGTGGTGCTCAGGTCAGTATGGTTGGTAAGGTAGGTGCAGATCAATTTGGCACCACTTTCATTGAGCTTATGGATAGAGAAGGGATTGACCATTCTTTCGTCTCCTACGATGCTTCAACAACAACCAGTCTGGGTATCCCAATGATTGATCCGCATGGAGATAACAGCATCATTGGAATTCCACGGGCGAATACACACGTAACTATCGCTGAAATCGAAGGAGCTAAGAGCTTCATTTCTCAACACCAAATCCTCCTGATTCAGCTTGAGATACCTTTGGAAGCAGCTTTGTATGCAGCTCGGATTGCCCATGCTGCTGGTCTGACAGTGATTATTAATCCAGCACCGGCAATGTATCCACTTTCATCTCTGTTACAACAAGATGATTTGGATCACCCGGTAATCGATTGGCTTATACCAAACGAGGTGGAAGCTGAGATGCTATCAGGAATACCAGTTCACAATCCTGGAGATGCGTTCAAAGCTGGTCAGTACATTCTAACTCAGGGGGTCAATTGCGGGGTAATCATTACAATGGGTGATCAAGGTGCCGTGGCAATCACTCCCAATCACCAATATCACGTTCCCCCATTTCCGATATCCCCACTAGATCCAACTGGCGCAGGGGATGCTTTCTGTGGGGCATTTGCTGCAGCTATTTCCGAAGGGAAATCGCTCGAACAAGCTTTACGATTTGCCAATGCTGCTGGTGCATTAGCAGCTACGATCGCCGGAGCTGAGCCCAGCCTACCCAAGCGTGACGCGATCGAAGAATTTATGAAACAAAATCCATGATGGAGTGTAATCATGAGCTTATACCTTGATTCAGCTTTTATTGAGGATGCACGGCGCGCATTTAAATCTGGCTTAATAAAGGGGATCACTACCAATCCGAAACTGATCGCTCAGACCAAACGACCCGCCATTGAAATTATCGCAGAATTGAGTGAAATCAGTACAGGCACCGTGTTCTACCAGCTTACGGCGCATACTTATTCCGATCGAAAGCGAGAAGCAATAAGGATCGCTGGTCTTCAACCAGGCAACAGAGGGCTTAAAATCCCATGTACTTATGAAAATCTATCCCTGGCAGCTGAGCTGGTTGGTATGGGGTATGTCGTTGGGATTACTGCGATTTTCAGCACCCAACAAACATACCTGGCTTGCCAGGCGGGTGCCCAATATATCTTGCCATACGTCAACCGCAGCACCCGATTGCTTGGTGATGGGGTTGGCCTTGTCCACCAGATGCGAGAAGTGATCGAGGCAGAGAACACCCAAACTCAGATCATTGCGGCCAGCATCAAAACACCCGAAGAAGCCATATCTACTTTAATTGCCGGCGCACACCATCTGACTCTTCCGCTCAGCTTAATCGAAATGATGGGAGATCACCCTTTATCTACCAAGACTATTGAAGAATTTAATACCTCGATATAGCTATTACACTCTATTCCAATATATGCTTAAGGATTTTAATCGCGTCTTTCCTGGATACAGTTTGCTGATTTCCATTGGATAAGTTCTTGATCGTAACCTGATTGGTGGCGGCTTCATCGGGTCCAATCACAGTGACGGTGGCGATCCCCATCCGGTCAGCATATTTGAATTGTTTAGGTAGCTTAGCCACCTCAGGATAGCTGCATACATTTATACCTGCATTACGCAACTCAGCCGCAAATTCCAGCGAAGTCATATATCGATCAGAATCAAAAACTGATACCAAAACAGCAGCTGGTGATTTTTTAAGATCTGCAGGCATCAAACCTTTATTTTCCAGGATCAGTGTGAGCACAACATCACCCATGGCAAAGCCAGTTGCAGGAAGTGGTTCTCCACCAACATCCCCCAACAGGTTATTGTAACGACCACCTCCCATGATTGCCCGGGGTATATCTCCACTGATATCAAATGCCTCCCAGACAACACCTGTGTAGTAGTCAAGTCCACGGATTACGGCAGGGTTGTATTTTATGTAATCCAATCCTCCCATAGCTTTGAGTGCGGGAAATAACCGCACCAGCTCAGGTGATTTTTTCCATAACTTTTCATTCTGAAGCATTTCTTTCACCCCAGTCAACTGAGGTTGGGTAACCCCAATTTCCAGTCCATACATCTCCCATTCAGTTGGACTCATTTTGTCGCGGCGATCGATCCACCGGGAGATTTGCCGTCGAATTTCTGTAGGAATTCCCATCCCCTCCAGCTCTGCTTCGAGCAAGCGCCGATCATTTACCTGGATGTTTACGTCTTGTGGTCTGAGCCCCAAGGATTTAAAAAAGGTTGCCAGAATTGTGATCAGCTCGGCGTCAGCCTCCGGTGAATCAATACCAATCAGATCGATATTCCATTGGAAAAATTCGCGGGTCCTTCCTTTCTGTGGTGTCTCATAACGCCAAAAGGGACCAAAGGACCACCAACGTAAAGGTAGGTAAGCTGGCGTTGACGCTGAGCAATCATGCGCGTAAGGCTCGGTGTGAGCTCAGGTCGTAAAGTGATCAAATCACCACTACGGTCTGGAAAAACGAATGATTGTTTTTTAACCAACTCTTCACCGGATTTGGCTGCATATAATTCGATTGACTCAAGAAAGGGGGCTTCATATTCTTGATAGCCGAATGATTCGGATACCTGGCGAATCGTGTTATACAGCCAAGTTCGCACAGCCATTATTTCCGGGTAGAAATCGCGGGTTCCTTTTAGGGGTTGAATAATGCCTTTCATATATAGAATCCTTACAAAATGTATATTTACTTGCTAAAAGTCAGTGCATTGTAGCACAAAAAAAGACGAGTATCTTAATTCTCCACCTTGAATCCCGTGTAATGTATAGGGTACAATACAACCAGCTTATCAAAGCAATGGGAGGCATATTGATGAAAATTGTGACGGATTGCGCTGCAGACCTTACGAAGAGCGATATCGAATCTTTGGATATTCAAGTCGCTCCACTATTCATACAATTCCCAGACGGCGAAGTCAACTCGAGTGAAATAACTCCTGATGATTTTTACGAGCGTTTGCAGAAAATTTCGCCTCGCATTCCAACGACATCCCAACCATCTGCAGGAATCTTTACACACATGTATGAGAAACTGGTTGAAATCGGAGAAGATGTGATTTCGATCCATATTTCATCTGGATTGAGTGGGACGATTGAGTCAGCACGTACAGGTGCTGCCCAGGTTCCCGGGAAATTAGTTGAAATTGTGGATAGCCTGTCATTATCTGGAGGTGAACGGTTCCAAGTGCTGGCAGCTGCTCTGGGTGCCAAGGCGGGTAAAAGTAAGGAGTTTATCCTGGAAAAATTATCAAAAATCCGTGAGGCCACTGAAGTTATCTATACTCTCGAAACATTGGAATATTTACAGCGTGGGGGACGGATTGGGAGAGTGCAAGCTCTAGCTGGTGCATTACTCCATATCAAGCCCATTATCCACGTGGAGAGATCAGATGGAAAGTATTCAACCATTGGTAAAGAACGGACCATTCCAAAGGCACTGGATGCAATATGCCGATCATATTGCTGAAATATATGGAAAAGAAACACCTCTGTGGGTATCTGTTTTGCACGGTAAGCTAGCAGAGCAAGCAAGTAAGCTAGCAGAAATGGTACAGGAAAAGGTAAAGGTGGGTAAGTTGGAAATATTACGCATCTCTCCTGTCTTGGGTGTGCATACCGGACCTGGAATTGTAGGACTGGCAGTGGTGCCGATCCATTTAATGGAGGGGATGGATTGAGAATCACCACCTGGAATGTCAATGGTCTGAGAGCAGCCCTGGCGAAAGGAATCTGGGCATGGTTTCAGCAGGAAAATCCAGATGTGATTTGTTTGCAAGAGATAAAAGCGCGTCCTGACCAAATATCGACGACTTATCATGACCAATTCAATTCAGCGCATGTTTACTGGAATCCAGCAGCAAGACCCGGATATAGCGGAGTGGCGACATTTTCCAATCATCCACCATTATCCGTGGATTATGGTGTAGGCAAGAGTGAATTTGACCTTGAAGGCAGGGTAATCCGTACAAAATATCCAGGTTTTATTTTATTCAATGTATATTTTCCAAGTGGGCAGCGTGGGCGTGAGAGGGTTGAATTTAAGCTGGAATTTTATGCCTATTTATTAGAAATCCTTGATCAACTGCATCAAGCTGGAGAGCGTGTTGTTGTTTGTGGAGATTTCAATACAGCCCACAATGAAATTGACTTGCGTCACCCAAAACAGAATAAAAAAACATCTGGATTTCTACCAGAAGAACGAGCCTGGATCGATACTTATTTATCACACGGTTTTGTGGATGTGTATCGACTGTTATTCCCTGAGCGAGTGGAATATACATGGTGGACATATCGATTGAATGCCCGACAACATAATGTAGGATGGCGATTGGATTATTTCCTGGTCTCAGAGGCACTCGTTCCGCTAGTCAGGGATGTGGTCATCCATGGGCAGGTCAACGGTTCAGACCATTGCCCGGTAACATTAGCAATCGATATATAGAATACTCGACGGGGAGTTTAAATCTGATTATTCACCAAATTCTGTCTCAAGCTCATCCAGATTGTCCCAGGATTCCGATACCTCGAGCGATATATCACCGAAGAGACTATCCTGGGAGACTGTCACCAGATGGCGCTTGATTAGTTCCAACACAGCTAAAAAGGTTACCACGATCTCAAGGCGTGAGTGACCTTTGGAAATCAGAGAACGAAAAGCTAGATTTGGATGTTTTCGTAGGGAGTCGGTTATTAGAAATATTTTTTCGCGTATTGTGACTCGAGAAGGGGGAACAACATTTATCAATGCGTCGGCAAGATTAATATCTGCAAATATATCTTGGGCAGCTGCTAATAATATCCTCAATGGTTAAGCCGGCCAGATCAAAATTTCCTTCTAATTTTGGTGGAGGAGCTAATCGCAAGTAGGTTCTCAAGCCAGCTTCTTCCCGTTGCATTAGAATCCCAGCAATTTCTCTGTATCGCTTGTATGCAATCAGCTGCTTTGCCAACGCATCACCGGGATCTTCCTCACCCGCTTCGCGATCAGGTGGTCGGGGAAGCAACGCTTCGGATTTTATCTGCAATAATTTAGCAGCAATCACCAGAAAGGCAGATACCTCATCGGCAGCGACATCGATCAGCTGGTGAAGATATTCAAGGAATTGGTCTGTAACCAGGGCGAGGGATAACTTGGTAATGTCTAGCTCAGAGTGTTCAATTAATTGTAAAAGCAAATCCAATGGTCCCTCATATACAGGAGTATCAATCGTATAATTTGAGATTTGCTGATTTGCAGTATTGAACACCATTGGCGAGATTATACCTGACAATTGAACACCCTCATGCTATACTTGCTGCAAATTCATCTCAGGAAGGGATTTATGACAGATCAGTGGCGGGAGATTGAAGCCGAGTGGAAAGGTGGGGGTGCTTTTATCGGACGAAATGTAACGGGTGGAATCGTTCAGATGGGAAAACTTAATGATCAACCGGGGGTCTCACCGATGGAGCTCATATTGGTGGGTCTGGCTGGATGCACCGGAGTTGATATTGTCGATATCCTGGAGAAAAAGCGGGAACCGTTGAAAGCACTTAAAGTAAAGGTGCGTGGTAAACGATCTGAAGACTATCCGAAAATCTATAAGGAAATAGAAGTCATATATCTGATCTGGGGAGATGGGATTAATCCAAAGTCAGTTGAGCAAGCCATCAAATTATCTGAAGAGAAATATTGTTCTGTAAGTGCGATGATACGACCTGCTGCTGAAATTCACTCGTCTTACCAGTTAATCAGCTCTGATTTGCCAGAAAATCTATAAATTCAGGTGCAACCCTTTTTATTTTATTGCATCTAATTTATTAAACTAATCTGGAGATATGTCAATGATCAATGAACCCATCCACGTCACCGATGCAGCCTTTGAAAAAACTGTATTGAATTCCAATGTCCCTGTTATTGTTGATTTTTGGGCACCCTGGTGTGGCCCATGCAAAATGATTGCTCCGACTTTGGAGAAAATTGCCAAGGAAAATGCTGGCAAAGTTCTCATCGCCAAGGTAAATACTGATGAAAATCCCGAATGGGCGATGAAGTATGGCGTGCAGGGGATTCCAACCATGTTATTTGTTTCCGGTGGGAAAATAATCCATCGGCAGGTAGGCGCAATGCCTGAACCTGTGTTACGCACTATTGTGACCCAATTCCTGGAAGTTATCGGACAACCAATAAAGAATTAGTCGGTTGTAAGATTCACAAGTCAGAGACTCTTTCTATGTGCGCACCCAAGGTGCGCAATTTTTCATCGATCCGTTCATATCCTCGATCGATCTGTCCGACATTGCGGATAATGGATTGACCTTCGGCAGCCAAAGAAGCCAGGACCAAGGCCATACCTGCACGGATATCGGGGCTTTCGAGATTCTCACCGTATAGCTGGGTGGGACCCTGTACAATGCAGCGATGGGGGTCACAAAGCACGATTTGAGCTCCCATGCTTACTAATTTATCGGTAAAAAACATTCGGCTGGGATACATCCAATCATGAAATAAAACACTGCCTTTGGATTGCGTGCCCACGACGATAGCAATGCTCATCAGGTCGGTTGGGAATGAAGGCCACGGCATTACATTTATAACCGGTATAGCATCTCCAAGATCTGGCTCGACGACCAGTTTTTGTCCGGATGGGATGAATATCCTGTCGCCATCCACCTGCCACTCCACACCTAACCTGCCAAAAACCAAGCGGATCATGCCTAAATAATTGACACCAGCATTGTTTATCGTGATTGATCCACGCGTCAGGGCAGCTGCACCGATGAAACTGACCACTTCAAGATAGTCGGGACCAATGGTAAATTCACCACCATGTAATTTCTTGACACCGTCAATGTGCAACGTATTCGAACTGATATGATCAATTTTTGCACCGAGCGTATTAAGAAAATGGCAGAGCTCTTGAACATGGGGTTCTGAGGTAGCATTACGAAGGATTGTCGTTCCCTCGGCGGTTACCGCAGCCATGATTGCATTTTCTGTAGCAGTTACGCTAGCTTCATCTAAAAGGATATCAGCGCCAACCAGCTTGCTGGCTGAAAAGACAAATACACGGTTGGCACGATCATACTCGGCATGCGCGCCGAGAGCACGGATGGCAAGTATGTGGGTATCCACCCTGCGCCTACCGATCACATCCCCACCCGGTGGTGGTAATTTTAGGTCACCAGTGCGTGCGACCATCGGACCAGCTAATAAAATGGAAGCTCTAATACGCCGGCACAGGTCCGGTTGAAGGTCTGCCGGACTTAAGTCTCGTGCATGGAACTTCCAGGTATGGTTCGATAACTTTTCTGCTGAAACCCCCAGACTTTGTAATAATGCAATCATATCCTGTACATCGCGTATATCAGGAACATTATGCAGGATGACAGGCTCATCTGTGAGAATACAGGCAGCAAGTAAAGGTAATGCCGAATTTTTATTTCCTGAGGGTGTTACTTCACCACTTAGAGGAAAGCCGCCCTGGATAATAAACTTGTCCATTAACTTCTCCTTAGAGTGAGATTACTTTAATAATCCGATGAATTAGTCTCCTTATTTGCTCCTGTGGAGACTAAATATTGCTATAATTCCCTTTATGATAACATACTACATCCTGGCGATCATCATTGGTTGGACGGTAGGTGTATTCGTCAATTACCTTGCGGACGTATTACCACTGCGTCGCCGCCTCACCAAACCCTTTTGTATACCATGTGATCATACCCAAGCATGGGGCAATTATTTGATTTGGCCTCGGAGATGCCCGGTTTGCCATCAGCCGAGGAAATTCCGTGTGTGGGTAGTTGAGGTATTCTATATTGTGGCAAGCATCACCATCTATCTTCTTCCACCAGAGCGAGTGGGTTATCTTCTGGGTATGATCGTTTTAGCTTATTTTGGGGTGGTGGTTTTGATCGACCTGGAATACCGTTTAATCATGCACCCGATTAGCCTTGCCGGTGTTATCCTTGGTTTTATAACAGGCATCCTGCGGGTTGGATGGGAACGAGCATTAATCGGTGGAGTGGCAGGGTTTGGCATCATGTGGTCCATCTATATGCTTGGGATTTTACTAATAAAGTTGATTGACCGAGTACGTGGAAGGCCTGTCAATGATGTGGCATTGGGGTTTGGGGATGTAAACCTTAGTGGAGTTCTAGGCTTAATGCTTGGATGGCCATTGATCCTGATTGGACTGGTAATTGCAGTTTTGATTGGTGGCGTGGTGAGTTTGATATATATTGTCATAATGCTGATTACGAGAAAATATCATGCGTTTATGGCTTTACCTTATGGACCATTCCTGGTGTTGGGGGCAGTCTTGTTGATCTATTTTCGAGATCAGGTGTTAGCGCTGGTTGGGGGATAGTTTTATAGTTGATCCGCTTAGAGAAGCAATCAGCTGTTAGCTATTAGCCGTTAGCTGTTATTGTCAAGTCCTGAAATACGTTTACAGGAAAAGTTAGTAATTAGTAAGTCCATCAGTATCATCAGGGATCACCAAAGAAGGGACATCAGAACGATGACTGCATAAGGATGCCAATGCAGTTCGGTTCTGATATGCAAAAGGGAAGATTGCTTCGACCAGCAAAGATCGCTGGTCTCGCGATGACGCTTGAAAGGTAATCGTTCAGACTGCGAAAGATCGCTGGTCTCGCAATGACGCTTGAAAGGTAGCCGTCCACGACCTCGCTTGTTATGCTCAACCGCGATGATTCGTCTCATAGATCGCTCCTTGATTAGACACGAAAACACGAACGATAACTGCATAAGGATGCCAATGCAGTTCGGTTCTGATATGCAAAAGGGAAGATTGCTTCGTCCAGCATGGTTCGCTGGTCTCGCAATGAAGCTTCAGGTATGTTTTTTAGAAAAAGCTCAACTCGATCCACTTGTACGGCGGAACCAGGTTCGCCATTCACGATTTTCCCAGACTACCAGGATCTGGGAAGCATTGAAGATCGAAGAATACGTCCCACTAAATACCCCAATCAGTAGGGTGACCACGAAATGGCGGATGGTGATGCCACCAAACAAGGCTAATGCTAACAGCGTGAGCATGACTGTCAATTGAGTATTAATCGAGCGAACAAGAGTCTGCACAATGGAATGGTTGACCACAGTCTCGTAAGGTTGTTTGCGATAGATGTTCATGTTTTCACGGATACGGTCAAATACCACGATCGTATCATGAACGGAGAACCCAATTACAGTCAAGAGAGCTGTGAGAAACAGTGAGTCGACCTCCCACCTGAGGAAGTGCGACAGGATCGCTTGAACACCGATAACAACTGCTACATCGTGCAACATGGCGATAATTGCAGCGATGCCATACCTGAAAGCATGAGAGACACCTCTAAAGGCATAGGTGATATAAAGCAATATTCCCAATGCTGCCAATCCTACTGCACCAGCTGCTCGCTTAGCAACCTCCTGACCAACAGTGGGTCCAACCGATTCAAAGCGTTGTATCGTAATGGTTGCATTAAACTGCGACTGCATTGCGGAGACCAGCTGATCACGTTGGGTATCAGTCATCTCCAAGGAACGGATAATCAATCCATTTTCCCCGGATGTTTGTACGATCGAATCGCCGAATCCATTCGCAGCATACAAAGTGGTGACCTGCCCTGGTTGGGGGACCGTACCTGAATCAAAACGAATATCCAACAAACTCCCACCTTTAAAATCGATCGCCAAGGGAAGCCCCCAAACGATCAGGGCAATCATCCCGGGTATGATGACTAATAATGAAATCCCAAAGAACAAATAACGCCGTTTTACAATATCAATCATCGAGGGCTCCTAGACTGCAAACCAACGTGTATGTTGGGTAAAATTGATATTATCCAAAACAAGGTGCAAGAACGTACGCGATACCACGATGGCGGTAAACATGCTCACCATGACACCGATCGCCAAGGTTAACGAAAATCCTTTAACAATACTTGCTCCAAATGTATTGCCAAACCAGAAAAGAATGCCACAAGTAATCAGGGTGGAAAAATTCGAATCGCGGATCGAGGGCCAGGCACGATTCCATCCAAGGTCAATGGCTTGCTTTAATGATTTACCGGAGCGTAATTCTTCTTTGATCCGCTCGAAAATTAAAACATTCGCATCCACAGCAACACCCACACTCAATACAAAACCAGCAATGCCCGGCAAGGTTAAGGTGACCGGGATCATTCGAAATAGGGCATATGTGATCAGTGCGTAGCATACCAGGGCAAGATCAGCAACAATACCTGGTAAACGATAATAGAGGGCCATAAATAATACCACCACGCTCATCCCAATCAACCCAGCAATCATACTTTTCCTGAGCGAATCTTGCCCAAGCGTTGGACCGACTGTTACACTCGTTACAACTTTTAACGGGATGGGCAATGAACCATAACGTAATTGGACTGATAGGGTATTGGCTTCATCCGAAGTAAATCGCCCTTCAATAACACCTTTACCTTCCGTGATGGCAGTATTGATGGATGGGACTGATATGACTTCTTTATCCAGAGCAATGCCCAGGATCTGACCGATATGGGTGGATGTGAACTGCGAGAAAATCTGGGTACCTTCGGCGTTAAGCTCAAATGCAACCACATACCCCCCACTTTGCGTAGTCTGAACACCAACATTTTTTAAAACCTCTCCGGTCATCACTGTATGAAAAGTTGGCCCGGTTTGGATTGGTGCGGTAGAGGTGATTGTGGATGTGGTGGTTACCGTTGGTGTGGTCGAGCTCTCCGGAGTTAGGGTGGGTGTGCTGGGTATTGTTGGTGAAGGCGTGAGGTCAGGGGAAGGGTTACCGCCACCAGGAATCCAATCGGTGTTAATTCTGGTGTTTACCAAGGAGGCGGCTTGTTGATCCGTAAGCGCTGAAAGATCGACAAATTCCAACATGCCAGTCTGCTTGATGGTTGCCAACGCTTTCGCTGGATCTGTTTCTCCAGGAAGCTCAACAACGATGCGTCGCTGCCCGGCAGGCTGAACAATAGCTTCTGAGACACCTAACGCATTAACACGACTTTCAACAATTTTTTCAGCGACATTCATATCATTGGGATCAATGGTCTGAGTCAGCGGTACATCTGCTTCCAGCAAAGCCTGGACGCCTCCAACGAGATCCAGACCAAGTCGGGTATTAAAATCTCGATTGATGCCAATGAAATGGATTCCTGGGCTTTTCGGTAGATCAATATAAATAGCAACCAGCAGGATTAAAGCAATGAGAATAAGGGTTCGATAAGTACGGCTCATCTGGTGATTTTTACCTCCACTGTTACACACAAACGCCAGTCTCATGCTGGCTTAGTTGCCAGAATCGACTGGACTGGCGGATTATACTCCCGAAATAGATTAATGTCTATTTCGGTGGGTTAAGAAACCTATAAGATTTAATATAAGATGTTATAACCTGGATCACTTCTTCAAAAGTTAACGGATTGGTATCCAGATAATAATCTGCATGTTGACGGGCGTGACGAAGTCGGCGAAGTTCTTCCAGATATTCATTGTATGTCCAGTCCAGCTGCCGTCTTCGAATGGTATTTTCATAAGAAACATCGAGGTATATCAGGATGTCTGGATTGGTCAACCTTTTCCACATATCGGGAACATAAGAGTGCTCTTGAGCGATGGGTCGGATTTGGTAACCATGCGGTTTTAATCCATCCACCAGAGAAGATTTACCAGCACCGCATGGACCAACCACTCCGATTAACAATATCCACCTGGTTTTAAGATGATGGGTGATTATCGCTGGCGAGTGACCTGATCTCATGCGGTCCACCCAAGACGGCCAACACATCGTGAGCAGATAAGCTGTAATCTGCAGGTGGGTGAAAATCTGAGGTGCTTTTTCGCCGGATATATACCACGCTCAGGTTATATCTTTGTTCGACTTCATTGATTGTCTGATTGATTAGCAGAGAGGTAGGCTCAACTTTTAGGTTAGCCAGACTCATGGATTGACCCTCTACAGTGATTGGACGGGTCATATCCACCCCGGAAGCAGCGGCTGCAAACGCGGGAGCTGCCATACCAGTCGCACTGAAAGCAGTATATCCGAACTGCTCCTGCAAGGCATGAGCAAAATCATCATCGAATATACGAATGATTACCTGGATATCAGGATTCAGGCGACGAGCCTTAAGAGCGACCTTAAGATTGAGACTATCGTTTTGGGTGCACAGGATGATTGCCCTGGCACTTTGAACCCCGGCTGATTCTAAGGTGAGATCCCGGGTGGCGTCATCCTGGATCACGGGAATCCCCCTCGTTTTAACGGTGTTGATTAAATCCGCTTTTGGATTTGCCTCGATAATGACAATTTCCTGCCCCATTTCAGTCAGCTCTTCTGCGACTCGGAAACCCAAATGACCAAGACCAACCAGGATAATATGCTTGTTTAAAGTAGAAGCCACAGCAATTTCCCATTCCTTTCCACGTGCGCGGCGGTTAAATAACATCACGCTAAACTCAGTCACACCCTGTGCCAGAATAATGAGTCCAATCACAGGCATTATGAAATAAAAAATACCCAAATACCACTGATGTGGGAACTGTCCAATAGATTGGAAAAAGGTCAATAATAATACTTGATAAATTGCCTCAAGGGGATGTCCTAAAGGTTCTCCAGCTCTGGCAGAAAGGAGATAATAACTAATTCCACCGCCTAAAATTGCTAAACTAAAGATGAGGAGTGGAGTACCGAATTCTCGTAAAAGAAGCCATGTGTCCCGCCAGGCAGCTTTCAGCTTTCGTAGATAATGCTTGTTATGTTTGCCAGTCACGGGTTATTTAACGCGGGACTCCACCGGTAGTCATTTAATTCAGGGGAAGCTGAACAGTCATGCGACGAACAGAATCCCTTTTTTGGCTTGAGACATGAATGACGACGACAGAAATATCATCGACTGGCCTTCCATGATCCAGCTGCACCGCACGAGCCAGTAGTGAGTCTGCGATTTCCTGAGGATTTGTCTCGTCATCATAAAATTCTTCTTCAATCAGCGATTCAAGAAAAGTTTTTATATCCAGGCTTTCACCGCTGCGCGAGCCGGCATGTATAATCCCATCCGTAAATACAACCACAGTTAAACCTGGCTCGAGGGGCACTTCACTAATCAACGGTCGGGTGTCGCGATATAAACCAATCGGGTTACATTCATCATCAAAGGCGCATATTTCATCCGCTGAGGCGATGAAAACAGGTAAGGGGTTATTGCGTGTGATGACCATGGTGGCAGTCTGCATATCTATGGAAACGATATTGAGGGTAGCTGAAACCTTCCCTTTGCGTTCAGTGAAAAGATAATCTGAGGCTGCCCTTGCAGATGCGCCATCACGCACGCCTTCAGATAATAATGAAATAACTTTCCGTACCACGAGAGAGGATATTTGCTTGGCACCCTTACCAGAGCTTTGCCCATCTGCCATGACAACAGAAATACCGCCGTTCGGACGTTCGACAACTTCGACGGAATCACCACTTTCGGAAGTGGCATATTTATTAATTTTGGCAACCGCAAGCTTTATTTCCATACCTTACATTTTACAACAATATTTCGCATGCGAGGAACCAATCCTGTTCAATCGGTAACAGGTTTAATAAGCTTTATAATGAGCAATTTACTGGTGGGGAGGATCACCAGCTCCCAAGATACTATAAATCCCTGCTTCTTTAATGGTTCCAATGAGTTTTCATCCCATTCGGGGGCTTCTCCGGTGATCCGGTTAACCCATGCGAATAAACGTTCTAAGGGGTTGCGACCCGTCAACCAGGCCAGGGGAATTACTATCGCTTTACCTCCTTTTATCAGGACACGATGGACATCGGAAAGCGTTTTTTGGTTGAGGATAAATTCTGCAGGAAAAGTCATCACGACTTGATGAATGCAGTCATCGGCAAATGGAAGTGATTCGGCCTCTCCACGTATCAGATTCGGACTCAGACCCTGTCTTAAAAGACGTCGACGAGCCGTCTTTGCCATTTGTTTGCTTTCATCAAGTCCGATAGCTGTGATTCCCATCTGATTTAACGCGAGTAGCAAGTGACCAGGTCCAAAGCCGATCTCAAGAGTTCTGCGACTGTCGAGGTAAGATGGGGCGGATAGAACCCAACTTTTCCATGCGCCCAGGGAAACAATAGAAGCAACCCAATCATAAGTCCAGGCGAATTGGTGATACAGCAGCTTGAAGAATGAGCGCAATAAAAAAACGAAGAGGCGTTTTGGAAGGGGTAAATCGGAAAGGCTACGATGAGTAATTTTCTGGTGCATGCATAAAAACCGGCAGGTAATCCGGAAGGATACGATATTCAATATCCTGAGTGGCTTCGAATTGAATTTCACCATCGGCGTGGAGAGGGGTGGGCTGGTCAGTGTGAATTTTTAGCCAGGAGATGTCGATCTCATGAATGGATTCGTGTTCGACATAGTTACCTACACCAGCTTTCATTGTCCTTGGCAGCACGCGCAGAATTTGGATCCGGGATGGGATGTATCCATAGACGCAATCAAGTTTTCCATCAAATGGATCCGCATGGGGTGCCATATAAAAAACCCCACCAGTGAGCGGGTTGTTCCCTATGGTTACCAAGGTGGCAGGTCCGTTATATTCGCCGCCTTCCCATTGGAGGTGCATCTTCCATTGGGGATTTTTTATCACCCCAATCAACGTTGCCACTATGTAGCGGATGGACCCGCGTAACCATGATATTCGTTGTTGGATCAATGTGATATTGGGCTCCAAACCGATGGCGCTGTTATTATCAAAATAACGAATCTTTTTATTCTTTCCGGTAAGATCCCAGGCGATGACTTGTCCAAGGTCGATACGGCGCGTTATTCCTGCAGAAATAATACTGGCAGCACCCTGTATATCGGTTGGAAGGCCTAAATTAACCATCAAATCATTGGCAGTACCCAGAGGGAGGACTCCCATAGGAGTTGGCTCGGTTTGTAAATCCTGTGCCGCTGAAACGATCCCATTCATGACTTCGCTGACACTCCCATCTCCGCCAGCAGAGATGATTGGGGAAAAACCATCTTTGACCGCCTGATACGCAAGTTCAATCCCATGGTTTGGAGCCTCGGTCACAACTAGATCGAAATCCAGACCTATAGATTTCATTACATCTTCAATTTCCTGACGCTTTTGCAGACCTTTCCAGCGTCCAGCATAGGGGTTGAGAACGATTTTAGCTGTCATATTGGCTTTATTCTCCCAGAGGGATTTTAACATAAAACCTGATTCCAAGCGTTCGCAATGAACCGTTACTGATATGCCTGAGTAGATGTATAGGTGCTGGGTAATAAAATATGATAATATTTGACCAGATATACAATTATTCATCAAACCAAGGGAATTGGAGTAGAAGATGACCATCGTCCAGACTTTTTCTGAGAAAATCATCAATAACATTGAAAAAGTGATCGTGGGTAAACGAAGCGCCGTTGAGCTAGCATTAGTCAGTCTCTTGTGCCAGGGACACTTGTTGATTGAAGATGTTCCTGGAGTGGGCAAAACTGTCCTTGCCCGTAGCCTAGCAAAATCATTGGGGTGCTTATTTGGACGTATTCAATTCACGCCAGATATGTTACCGAGTGATGTGACGGGTGTGTCAATTTATAACCAGGTAAGCACACAATTCGAATTCCGACCGGGTCCAATCATGGCACAGATCGTGTTATCGGACGAGATCAACCGGGCGACACCCAAGACACAAGCTGCGCTCTTGGAAGCCATGGAAGAACGCCAAATCACTGTGGATGGTGTGACGCATTTACTTCCTCGACCGTTCATGGTACTTGCTACTCAAAACCCCATTGAGTATGAAGGAACTTTCCCATTACCTGAAGCACAATTGGATCGTTTTTTAATCCGATTAACACTGGGGTATCCAGAGATGAATGAAGAGATCAATATCCTCGAGCGTCAACAATATCAACATCCCATAAACGAATTACAACAGGTTGCACCCGCTGATGAGCTGTTAAAAGCGCAGGAGGAGATAAAATCCATTTTCGTAGCTCAAGGAGTGAAGCGATATATCGTTGAGCTTACCCACCAGACTCGCCAACACACAGACGTATATCTGGGTGCCAGCCCGAGAGGAAGTCTGGCATTATTCCGGACGGGTCAGGCACGCGCGGCAATGCAAGGGCGTGATTTTGTGCTACCCGATGATATCAAAGCGCTTGTCAAACCTGCACTTTCGCATCGGGTGATCCTGGGGCCAGCTGCTCGTTTACGCGACCTGAGCGGTGACCAAATACTAGACGAGATTATCAGTAAAGTTCCAGTTCCGGGTGGGGATTTAAAGGCTTAGTCAACAACATGACTTCCGGGCAAAAAGTTGTTTTAGCCCTTTTAGCCCTTTCTTTATTAGCTGGGCTTTCAACCGGCGGTAAGCTCTACTACCGGCTTTCGGTTTTCTGGGCTCTATTGTTTTTTGGCTCCTGGCTTTGGTCAGTTTTTTCCCTACGCGGGCTGTTCTTCAAACGATCTGCACGCACTATCCGCGCTCAGGTGGGGCAGATATTCGAAGAGCGATTTGAGATTCAAAATCAAAAACGATTTCCACGTTTATGGATAGAAATTAAAGACAAGTCCTCGCTACCTGGTGCAGATGGTTCCCGTGTTATAACCATGTTGATGGGCAAACAGGCAAGATCCTATTTAGCGCGGATACGCCTGGTAAAGCGTGGTGTATTCCCGCTCGGACCGACTACGATTGCTACGGGAGATTTATTTGGGCTATTTCCCGTCGAGAAGGATATTTCGGAACAAGATTCGCTATTGGTCTACCCAATGATGGTGGATATAAAAGGATTCCCTAATCCTCCTGGCTTACTACCAGGGGGTGAAGCTTTACGTCGCCAAACACATCAAATCACTCCCAACGCGGCGGGCGTGCGTGATTACAACACGGGTGATCCACTCAACCGGATTCATTGGTTAAGCACAGCCCGTCGTGGACGCTTGATGGTTAAGGAGTTTGAGCTTGACCCATTGGCCGACGTATGGTTATTTTTAGACGCAGCATTGAATGTACAGGCTGCTTTGCCACAAGAGAAACCTGATTATTATGCCAAAGATTTTTGGATGCGCGCAAGCAAGCTCCCCCTTCCACCATCAACCGAGGAAT
The DNA here is from genome assembly GCA_963774275.1 of uncultured Chloroflexia bacterium. Lineage (GTDB taxonomy): Bacteria > Chloroflexota > Anaerolineae > Anaerolineales > UBA4823 > FEB-25. Next base: position 17,539 of record CAVZEP010000011.1, read on the forward strand.
ATGGGATCAGTATTGCTGCATCCCTGGTGCGTGATTATTTGAGACGTGGACGGGCAGTCGGCTATGTGTGCGCCGGGAGACATTTAACATTAATCTCACCAGACAGGGGAGGCCGACAATTGGGTAAGATTCTTGAAGCCCTGGCACTAACACATGCGGAGGGGGACCTGCCATTCCGCGCATTAATCGAAACACAAGTGAAACACATGGTACGTGGCAGCACAGTAATCCTGATAACGCCATCAACTTCGAGCGAAGTCGCAATAATGGTTGATTTCCTTATCCAACGGGGACTAAAGCCAATTACAGTGTTATTGGATGCTTCTTCTTTTGGGGGACCACCAGGTTCAGAACAATTAGCTGGTGGTATAAAATTATTGGGGGTGCCGTATCGCCTGGTCAGAAACGATATGGAAATTTCCGCGGCTTTGTCCGATAGTTATGCAAGGTGAACTTCCGTCGAATCGCTTAATTCCATTAATATCTGTCGCATCTGCGATAAGATACTCGTTTCTTTCTCATCTGTATTTCTAAAATTCCATTTCTCTAGCTGTGGATACCATTTTTCCAATACTTCGTGCAAACAAACTCGTTTCACTGCGGGATCATCCAAGCGGTCGAGCCACTCTATATCATTTTTTAATAGTACAATATTGAGCTCTATCTCAGTGTAGATCGTAGTCAATTCGGGCAGGCGTTCTGCCTTCGCTCTTGGATAGGTCGTTTCTTCGACCAATTCGGTTGGTGAAAGTTTGAAAACACCAGCCATCAAAGTAATACTCCGCTCACTGGGGATCGTCAAATCCATCTCGATGTGGGATATCGCCACACGAGACATAGCCAGACGGTCAGCCAGGCTCTGTTGAGTCCAGCCATTCTTCTGTCGCAGATAGGCGATCCGCTTTCCAATGCTTTCAATCATTCTGATTAACTATACCGCGAAAAAACAGAAGGATCTGCTAATCCAATTAGCAGACAAGATACGAAAACCCTGATAAGCTTAATGCAAAGGAGAAATAAATATGGCGATTAAAAGGGCGTTGATCACCGGGATCACCGGTCAGGATGGTTCGTATCTAGCAGAATTTTTACTTGAGAAGGGATACGAGGTTATTGGCATGGTCCGGCGTTCGAGCACGATTAACTTTGAACGCATCAAGCATATTCAAGACCGGCTAACCCTTGTATCAGGTGATTTAATGGATCAGATATCCATTATCGACATCATAAAAACTCACCGACCGATTGAAATATATAATCTGGCAGCACAATCCTTCGTGCAGACCTCATGGGTACAGCCAGTATTCACGGGTGAAGTGACTGCCCTGGGAGTGACACGGGTATTGGATGCAGTCCGGCTGGTCGATCCGGGTATTCGCTTTTACCAGGCAAGCACAAGCGAGATGTTTGGCAAGGTCCACGAGACACCGCAAACCGAGAAAACACCTTTCTATCCACGCAGCCCGTACGGTGTAGCCAAATTATACGGGCATTGGATAACGGTAAATTACCGGGAGAGTTACGACCTGTTTGCATGTTCAGGAATTTGCTTTAATCATGAGAGCCCACGAAGGGGACATGAATTTGTAACCCGGAAAATCGCGCGGGGGGCTGCAAGGATCAAACATCATCTGGATAAGGAATTGCGATTGGGGAATATTGATTCGCAACGAGATTGGGGATTCGCCCCAGATTTTGTGCGTGGAATGTGGTTGGTCCTTCAGCAGGGGCAAGCAGAAGATTTTGTGTTTGCCACGGGGCACACCCATTCGGTCAGGCAATTTGCAGAGGTAGCATTTGGATATCTGGGTTTGGACTATAAGGAGTATGTGGTCCAAGATCCTGCGTATATGCGGCCAGCAGAGGTAGAGTTGTTAGTGGGAAATCCAGCCAAAGCCAAAAGCATATTAGGTTGGGAGACAAAAACATCATTTGAAGAATTGGTGCGCATCATGGTGGATGCTGAGATCCGATTTATTCAAAAAAACCTTGACAATCAGGGAGGCTAAAATATCAGGCATGCTATAATGGTTCACATGTCGATCATCCCTATTACTGAAGGCCAGAAACTCAAATTAGTAGAATTGACCCAATTGGCGACGGATCCAATTATCCGCAGGGCACGCTTGATCCTTGCCTATGCAGAAGGAAAGCCTACCATGCAAGCTTCTATAGAAGCTGGAATCTCGCGTGGCAGGGCACGCTTCTGGAAGCGACAGTTTTTAGCCAAAGGGATGGAAATATTCAATTCAGATTCTGGAAATGAACCATCAGGGATAGATCCAGTCCGACGGTTATACGCAGCGGATGATGATTGGCTTACAGAACCGACGTCAGCACCAAAGGTTGATGAAATAATTTCCACACAGGAAAAAATACCTTTCCCAAAACCACAGAAATCGATTGATATACAACCAGATGATAACCTGGCTGAGGCGGGGAGGAAAGTGTGGCTGTATCATTTTGCGATTATGTTAAGCCACGAGCAAGGGACAATCGTCGGTGAGGATATCGAAGAATTACATGATATGCGTGTAGCCACACGACGCATGCGAAGTGCATTTGATATTTTTGGTCCGGCATTTGACCCAAAGAAAATGAAACTATCTCTCAAAGGCCTACGATCAATCGGGCGCGTACTGGGACAGGTTCGAGACATGGACGTGTTGTTGGAGAAAGCGATAATTTATCAAGGTAATTTAGTTGCAGAGGCGCGCACAGGTTTGGAGGCATTGATCGGTGAATGGAAGCAGACGATTGAAAAAAAGCGCTCCAAACTGATCAAACATCTTGAAAGCGATGCCTACCAGCACTTCAAACAAGAATTTAATAACTTTCTCCAAGCACCATTAGAAGGCGACGGTACGATCAAGCCATGGAGTGAAACCACCTCACACCTTCGTGATATTGTCCCTGTCCTGGTATATAGCCGATATGCAGCAGTAAGAGCATATGATTCTGTTGTACCCACGGCTTCGGTGACACAACTGCATGCTTTGCGGATTGAATTCAAGAAATTCCGTTACACCCTGGAGTATTTCAAAGAAATCCTGGGTGAAAGCGCAGCAGATTTGATTCGTGAATTAAAGCAATACCAGGATCACCTGGGTGAACTGCATGATGCGGATGTGGCATGTCAATTGGTCAGAGGTTTCTTGAAGGATTGGGAAGAAAATCAATCCCTGCAGCCCATTCCCGAACGGATAAACCCTGAGCCGATCGTCACCTACCTGGCATATTTGCATGCAGAGCGTTATCGATTGATGGTCAGTTTTCCGGAATTATGGACCAATTTTAGCCGCTCGGAATTTCGCCAGAAAATGGCACAATCAATATCATCCTTATAAAAAAACTCGTTTGACTGGAATAAGTTGTCCGAGAGATGGGTCAATCCCATTATTTCGATTATTTAATTATCAGCTCCCTTTGAGGTTCACCCAGGTATTCGGCTCCATCTGTCGTGACCAACACATCTTCCTCCAGACCAATGTAACCATAACCAGGCACTACCAAGCCTGGCTCTACTGTATATACCTGCCCCGCTTCAAGCAGTAAATTGGGTGTATCACCATAACGGTCCCATTCCGGACCTAAAAGCCCGGCACCGTCATGCACCACCCGCCCAAGCTGATGACCGGTAGCGTACAGATATTCAGGATAACCAGCATTAATGACTGTTTGCCGTGCCACTTGATCAACCTGTTTGCCTGAAAGACCAGGTTTCATTGTATCAACAGCACGCTGGATGGCTTGCCGGATGGTTTCAAAACCGCGCTGAACTTCGGACGGAGGGGCTGACTCACCTGGACGGAGAAAGTAAACCACGCGTTGTATGTCTGAGCAATAATCATCCTGTAAGACACCGAAATCAAAATGGACAATATGACCGGGTGATATTTCCAGACTTGTAGGACCGACATGGCCGATTGCGGAATCGGGTCCGGTGTTCACCGTCGGGCAATTTAAATAATCCCATGAAGCTCTCACCTCGAATTCGTCGAGCTGAGAATGCATATAATCGCTCACCTGTATTTCGGTCATGCCGAGTTTTATAAAATCAAATGTTCGTTTGAAAATCTCATTGGTTGTAAGAATAGCCCCTCGAATGCACTCAACTTCATGCGGTGTTTTTCGCCCACGAAGAGCTGCGTGGATCTTCTCAGCAGACTCAAGCCTGGGTAGGTAGGGAGTGTTAGTAAGATATTTCCTTAAGAGCTGGTACATCCCATATGTCAGTCCATCGGCATGAACGTCATCCACTGAATAATTGATCGCGATCCGATTTGGATTTAATCGGGTTAAAACTCCTAATAATTCCGGTTGGATGGACTGGTCATAAAGGATAACCTGATCATATGCACCCGTGCGACGGGCTGTTTCTGCTTCCATCCTACCGACGATAGCAATTCGCTCCCCAGATTTAGATAATAGGAGGGCACTTTGCCATGTCAAATCGTGCCCATAGATTAATGGGAGGACAGGGTCGCCTCCACCGCCAGTCTCTCTGACAAATGTGAGCCACAAATCTACATCCAGCTCCTGTAAGATACGAACAGCCTGTTCTACTTTTTCCTGAACGAGTGATGACATTGAAGTGCCCTCTGATATCGCGATCCATTAACTGTTATTGGAGGATAACCTCACGAAGGAGCGTCCCCGCGCGTTCACTGAGGACTCTGACTCCGATTTTCGTGCCCGGTGTGGCTTGAATGACCCATTCAAGCCTGAGACGATTATCCGTGGGGCTATCAGCAGAGACAGCAGCGACATCCAGTTTATTGCTGCGGCCCTCAAGATGACCCAAATCCTGGCGGTGTTTCCCACTGGTGAGAACGGTTCCATCAGGAAGAGTCAGCTCAACCCTAACGGGCCGGGAAGCCTGGCGGGTTTTACATTGCTGGCTGGTATAGCTCGGTAGAAAACCGCTATTTTCAACCACCAGGTTGAGGTGAAATTTATTCTCACTGATATTATTCACATTTAAGGCAAAGATAGCAAGGTGGGGGAGCATATCAGCCAGGGAAAGCATGAACGGGTAGTGCCTTTTCACTTCCAATTCGACAAAATCCAAAGGTGGGTTACGCCAAGTGAACATATTATTCCACCCACCCAGCTCAAGTTTTCCAAGCTGAGGGTGGTCATATGGTTGCCAATCCACGTACGCATCTGAGGCTGCATGTTCATCTGCCCACTTCAGGATTTGCAGGTCCTCCTCATGTGGGTGTTCACGCCACCACTCGATCCATTTACGATCTTTAATCCCAGCTTCGGTGGGCAAGTCCCATAGCTCAATGGTATAGGTGAAAACCCCAAAATGGTCGTACATCCAATCATCGAATGCACCTGTGGTGACCTCCTTAGGATGATATTTAAAGTCATGGAAGGTGGAAACGCAGCGATAGCCGGTTAATTTTGTCCCCAGCTCGCCGATCTTCTTGAACACCCATAAGTCCTCGGCGTTCATGTCATCGTCCGATTTGGTGCTATAAGGTCGTAGAATGACCCGGCTATAGGTATGGAAAGTAATGGCGATATTGATGTTTGGGTGTTTGACAACAAAATCCACCAGAGTTCGGATCTCAGGTTCGGAGGCAGGGTATGGACCAGCACCATGCTGCTCGCCTTCAGTGCGCCATTCAAAAGGGAAATTGCGGTTGAAATCCAACCCTTCCAATGGGCGCGCCATTTTGATCACATAGCCGTCATAGTCTTCCAGGAGTCCTTCAGGGAGCAAGCGGTAATAGGTACCGCCAACCTCGTCGGGTGCGCGTTTTTCCATCAAGCGTGGGTCAAGCGAGCTAATCTTCCAATCACCATTGGGGTCCGTAAAGCGCATCTGAAGGATTTTGCCATCACCATTAATATCTTGAGTGAGCAATCCTTCGTCTTTTTCTTCCCATGGATAAGGGCGCACGCCCGAGCGCACATAACGAGGTGTTGCTGCCATTGCCCACTCAGCCCCATCAGGGTTCACGCGCGGGACAATATAGTAGACACTTTGATCTAACTGACGGGTTATCCGGTCATCCTTTCCATAACCAATCAACAGCTGGTATGCGACATATAAAGCTGAGGTGGTTCCTGTGATTTCTGTAGCGTGGATATTGGCATCGATCCAAATAGCTGGTTTTTCCAAATCAGAACCGGTGAGGCGATTGGTCAGGGTTAGCAACCAGATGGGTCTCCCTTCATGGCTATTCCCGATTGTTTTCATCTGGATGAGATCAGGATAGGCTGCCACCCAGTCATCCAATAAGTGTGAAAGTTCTTCGTTGGAAAAATAATGGTTGAAATTCACGATTACCTCCAAAAATATTGAAAATGTGATGCAATTCTACGGGTAAATGAATGATGTGTCAAACCAGCAACCATTAATTCTTTGATCCGTTCTATCCTGAGAGGACAATAAATATTTTAGATCAAGCTGGTTTCCTATATTTATTCCAATATCTCAGGATTCCATCTGCAGACATGAAGGATGGATTGGCGATTTGTTGACTTTCAACTACTTCCTTTGTGACGCCATATTTTATGGCGCGAGTTTGTTCAAACTCAACAAATTGCTGACGAAAATCATCTGGAGAAGGCTCATGAGGTAGGATTGCCTCCATCCAGTTTTTCACCGCATCCAATTCGTCAAGCACTGCTTGAAGATGCCATTCAGCATCCGGATATATGCCAAAATGAGTTGGGATAATCCGCCCTGGATGAACCTGCTGGATACGTCGGATGCTCTCCTGCCATTTTTCGAGGTGTAAATCAGGAGGGGGCATGGGCAATCTTAAGTACTGGTGGTGGCTTAGCCGGATACCACCGATATCACCACTGAAGCACGCATCCCCAATCAGATAAACCAGGTGGTGGTTGGCATGTCCGGGGACATCCAAAGCGCGGACGGTCAAATTGGCAATCTGCGTGACTTCCTGGTCGTGCATTATCGTCAAGTGGTCTGATTGAACGGGAATAAAATCTCCCCAGAGTGAGTCCATCATGGATCCATAAAGTCGCCCGGCACTAGCCAATAATTTTTCAGGGTTAATCAAATGTGGGGCACCATTCTCGTGGACATGGATACGGGCACCATGCTGAGCCCACCAACCAGCCGCGCCGGCATGATCCAAATGGATATGGGTGAGAAATACATCGGTGATATTTTCAACTTGATAACCAACATCCTTCATTCCAGTGACCAGGTTTTGAAGTGTGGAGAGAGGTCCAGTCTCGACCAGGATGCCTCCATTGGAATGAGGAACCAGGTAGGCGGCTATTGTCCCCGTGTGACCAAGAAAATTCAAATCTATCGTATGGATTATTAGGCTCTGACATATTTCCTTCTTTATCATTGATTCGTTCTTAACTGGTTTTTACACCTGACAGAACATGGAATTTCCCTGTCTCAGCAAGATAAGAGATATTTCCAAAAATTGCCTGGATCTGATAATCGTAGCGAATGAACCTGTTGGCAACAATAATTATTTTTCCACCAACGTTCAGGGTGTGATAGGACTGCGTTATCATAGACTCAGCGATCTGATAATCCACGGCCTGGCCGGCATGAAAGGGAGGATTGGAAAGGATAAGGTCATACTTGTTTGAACCGATTGGATCCAACAAATCCCCAGCGAAGATGGATGCATTGGTGATTCCGTTCAGGGCGAGTGACTCTTTACATGAGGCAACAGCCAGTAAGTCATTATCGACGAAATCTACCCAACCTGCACCATTAACAGCAGCGAACATCCCAATGATCCCATATCCACAACCCACATCCAAGACCCTGGCACCCACAGGAATATTTGGCAACACTTAATAACATGCTTGTCCCGACATCCAGACGGTCATAAGAAAACACCCCAGGCAGACTATGGATGTGATACGTATGATTGGATAAGCTAATTGAAAATTCCATCCAGGTTCCAGGAGCTATACCCGGAACATTTGCCCAATCGGGAAGGGGAATATTCGCTGATTGTTTAACCAGATGGGCGAGGCGATTCCCCTTTTTATATGCCTGGATGTATCCATGCCCAAATAATCCTTGCGCATCCTTAATCACCGACTGGATGCCAGACTGATTTGAGCCTGCAAGATAACAATCACTCCCCAGATCTAATACCTGGTTTGCTTGGAGCAGCCATCTACGGGCAAGCTTCCGGCCTTTTGGATTTTGAATGAAGACGCGATTAATCTTGTGATCAAGGGTCTGAGGAATATCCACGTCTGACAGGAAGATTCGCGGAGGTAATATTATTTGCGATCAAGGTCTTACGGGTCATCTCAAGGGCGGTGGAGTTGTTATCGATGAGAAAAAGCTGACCATCAGGCACTGCGCGAGCTAAGACGACCGGCAGAGCACCATGATGGCAGCCAAATAAAAGGATACGATCCGTTGGATGTAATTTTGGGTATTGTGCGAGTAGTTCTATTGAAGGTGGTAGTTGATCCCAATCAGGTAATCCAGGTTTGGAAAACACCTTGACCGAAAGCTGACCCAAATTCACAGAGAATTGGCTTACTTCTTCATATCGATGGGGAGTTTTTAGTTTCATTCTGGTCGGTTAAGTATTATCTGGTGCAAAAGAAGTGAAAATATCACCCTTGTCCTTAACCAGGATCGTCTTTGGCTGTTTCATGACCCAAGCCACCACGATCATATCTCCAAGGGACCCGGCAGCATTGAAGGTGGCGATGAACAGCAGGTATGGGGTAATTGTTGAAGCAACAATCCAGGCAAGAAGGATGGAAACGATTGAAATGATGAGCAGTGGTGATAATCCTACAAGGATATATTGTGTAGCTGGTAGAAACCATTCAGGTGCAGCTGCAAAAGCATAACCAGATTTCAATGCAAACCTGGGCCGTTCGTGCGTGAATAGCCAAAAAAATCCCCCATGGATTAGCTCATGAAGAACGAGCATGAGAATGATAGATAGAGGAAAGGCCAACAAACCCCACCCTGGAAATGAGGTGAGATAATTCAATATCCCTTTCGGTGGTGGACTGATTGACGGTAATAAGAAGATCAAAAAGCCAAATAACCAACCAAAAATAAATAATAATGGTAGTGCAGCCAGATTTAACCACAGAATGACCCTCGGGCGGGAAAGATCCAAAGTTTTGTGGAGATGATAATTGGAAGGCAATACTTTTGTAGCTCGCATAGAACTATTATATCTTCTCGTTCGGGGTTGACTAAAGTGTATAACGCGGCTAAAATTCAGCCTGCTTAGATGCCGTCTCCAAGCTGGAGGCGATTTTTTTGCTAAAGGGATGATTAGACTGAGGATTTTTTATCAGTGCCACACCCTTTAGTTAATTTAAAAACCGGTAGATTCCGGAATACACTCATAGAGCGAGGGTAACCCTTGGGAAGAATGGACCTGAGAGGTGAGAGGCGCTCGAGGAAGGGAATAATGGCAGAGGTAGTTCTTAAAGCAGTTCATCGAAGTATCCTGGGTAAGCAGGTCAAAGCAATCAGACGCGAGGGTAAGCTACCTGCGGTGATCTATGGTCACCATATCGATCCAATCTCAATTGAGATGGATTTGAGAGATACATCGAAAAGTTTAACCGGTCTGGCACCATCGGCTTTGATAACCGTAGAAGTTGATGGCACCCCGCATAAAGCGCTCGTGCGTGAGAAACAACGCAACAAAATTACCGGAATCCTCCTCCATGTTGATTTTCTAGAAGTTTCCATGAAGGAAAAATTACGAGCACAGGTTTACATGGAAATCACAGGCCTCGCTCCGGCAATCAAAGAATACAGTGGTGTGCTGGTCACCGGACCTAATGAAGTGGAAGTCGAATGTTTGCCACAAGATCTACCTGAACGGATCATGGTGGACGTTTCAGGCTTAGAGAAAATTGGTGATGGGATTTATGTCAGAGATCTGACGGTTCCTGAAGGGGTTAAAATCCTGGAGGAACCTGATACGATGGTAGTGCTAATTACTGCCCAGGCTGCGGTTGAAGAAGAGGTCGCTCCAGTTGTTGAAGAGGTGGTGACCACGGAGCCGGAAATCATTGAGCATGGCAAGAAAGAGGAAGAGGAAGCAGCCGAATAATCACTGGCGGGCGATCAATCGCCCGCCAGTTTTTTATTATATAGAATATCAATCAGGCACAGGGTTATTTCAGCACTCACTCCCCAAAGGAGCTCATCCTGGTAGGTTTTAAAATAAATCACTGGATGGTGTTCTCGATGAAGGATTTGCGCAAAGGGACTGGGGATGGAACGAAAACGAATTTCGTGATTATCAGGGTCTGCCAACCAATCCAGTGGAATTGAAAACACACGCTGGACCTCGGTTTGTTCCAGCTGAATTGGAAAAGGCCAGGGGATGACGGCGACGATCGGGGTTACCAAATAATTGGTAATCGTTTGCATGCTGTCCATACGACCCAGAATCCTTACCCCAATTGGATCCAGGCCAATCTCCTCACGGGCTTCACGCAAGGCAGTCATTTCAGGTGAGGTATCGGTTTGGTCAGCCCGACCTCCTGGGAATGCTACCTGATCCTGATGCTCTGCGACTGAATTCGTACGATGAGTGAGTAAAACTTGCCAAGCATTATTATCGTCACCGGTAGTACTGGCTTGATAGAGTGGGATTAGAACGGCAGCTGGACGGGGTGGATCGGATAAGAATGCCCAGAAGGGTGAGGTTTTCGGTTGGGTATGATAAGCATCAGCCAAACACCGGGTGATATATGCTTCAGTAAAAGGTTGCATCGGTTTTTGAGAATATAGTAGCAGCTAAACCTGATCAGCCTGGTCGATATCGCCTGTCAATTCATCCGCCTTTTCTAGGTTGGCGAGATCTGCAACGACTGACCTAGAAAAAATCAGGTAGCCAGTGTGGGCAACCATTCTATCTGTTGGCCGCAGCCGGTCAGCAACTGCTTTATAATAACGCAGCAGGATCTCACACACTTCGATAAAAGCAAAATTTGAACGTCTTAAGGCAACCAATAACGTTGAAACCTGGTTGGTGGTTGGTAAGATGTTGCCCAGGTATCCGCCTGGTTTTAGTGCTTCTTTGGCTTGTGGGATGTAGTCTTGAGGGTTAGGTAAATCGAGGAAAACCGCATCGACATTTCTTTCATCAAAGCCTTCAGCAATATCGCGTAATTTGAAATCCACCCGATCCGCTAATCCGAGGCGATCCAAATTCTTGTGTGCCAGGTGTTGAAACTCAGGCCTGGATTCATATGATGTTACTTTACCGGAGGGACCAACAGCCGATGCCAATGCGGTGGTAAATGAGCCAGAGCCAGTCCCGGCTTCGAGGATGTGTTTCCCGGGACTGACGTCCATGGCTAATAGGATAAAACCAATATCCTTGGGATACATAATCTGAGTATTGCGGCGAGTTTCGACCAGGATATCTGCCATCGAGGGCTGCAGAAGCACAAATGGACTACCCATATGCGTAAAAACCCGACTGCCCCAAGATTTTCCAATTAAATCGTTATGGCTCAAGTATCCGCGGTGTGTCTCAAATTTACCGTCGACGACCAACCGGAAGATAAACCTTTTGTTTTGAGCGCTGATCAGTTGGGCAATGTCGCCAACTTGTGCAAAGGCATTATTCTCGGTTTCCATCATTTGGTTAGATGCTTCTTAAAAAATTCTGTGATGGAGTTGTAGCATATGACCCGGTTCTCATATTTGAGCACGTCGTGACCTTCGTTTTCGAACATCAAGTAGTCAACCTCTTTTCCAATCTCACGCAGGTGTTCAACAAGGTCGCGTGATTCCTGCTCGATCACCCTGGGATCATTTTTCCCCTGGATGACAAGGAGCGGGCATTGAATCTGATCGATATAGGTTTTTGGGGAGCGTTCGATTAGAAATTCACGATCTTTAATAGGATCTCCCAACGAAATTTGGAAATAAGGCTTCCAAGTTTCTGGTAAACGATCACTAAAAGTGAGCAAATCATACGGTCCAAACATATCCACTGCGGCTGACCACAGCTCGGGGTGACGAGAAGCCATGGTAAGAGTCATATAACCACCATAGGATCGACCGACTACAGCTGAGCGAGAAACGTCAATCCTGGGATCTTTTTTCAGGATTTGCATCGCATGGACATGGTCGAGGCGATCATCCCCACCCCAGTCATGATCCACCAGCTTGATATAACTCAATCCATAGCCACTACTGCCACGTACATTGGGGACAAATACAGCGAATCCATTCATTGTCAAGTATTGGATCAATGGCATGGAAAACCAGGCGAAATCGGGACGTTCCTGGCTCTGTGGTCCCCCATGAATATAATAAACCAACGGGTAAGGAGGTTGAATCTCAGTATCCTTAGCTGGAAGATATAACCGGGCAGATATTCGCAAACCGTCATATGAGGTGAATGCAGCATCTTCGCCTTCAGAGAGATGCGAATCAGGTATTCCCAGTACCTGTTCACGCGTATGGACTACAACCATTTTTTTCTTCTTTCCTTCAATAGTATAAATTTGGGTGGGTGTAGTAGCGGTTGAAAAACTTAGGATATATCGGTCAGATTTCTTTTCGTAGGATACCGATTCCAGCACGCCATTGGAGATATCACCTTTACCGGTGATGACCTTGCCTAGATGCATCTGGAGACTTTTCTGGTTAAAAATCCCCTCATAGAGCCAGGAGCATCCATCAATGTTGTATTCAAGCAAATATTTATCCTTCCTAACCGATAAACAATTATTAAGCTCACCCTTTCCGCGATGTTTTATCCCAGTGATGGTAACTGGTTTCACCTTTGTTGGACGATTGATTGGCAAATACCCCAGGCCCATGGCATCATCGAACAAGGCAGTAACAAACAGCAATCCCTGGTCTCCTTTCGTAAAATGAGTGGAGTTTATGGCATTGAGGGGTATTTCCTGGCCTGGAGTACGTTGCTCAATCGGGATTCCAAATAACAGCCTGGTTTTAGTTATCTTTTTCTCCCAAAGATAGAGCACATTATCACCGACCGTGTATCCATCGATGAGGGTAACTTTGGAATGATCCTTATTATGGCCTTCGACATATGCCCCCCAACGGCTCTCAGCAAGCTTGGTTAATTTATTTGAGTTCAAGTGCCCCTGGAATGATTCATTCATTGCCTCGGAGCGAGATTCTGCCGATAGATAGCATATTTGGTTTTTAGCATCACACGCTCCAAGGTGGACGCGATAATTTTCAAAGAAATTATAAAAGGATGGCTCAGGATACCCGCCAGAAATTGGTATCAGCATAGGCTGGTAGTTTTCATCTCCATCCTTATCCAACATTACCAGAATTTTTCCGATCTTTGGATATACAAAATATGATTTTCCCCCAATAAGATGAGGGTTTTGCATAGCGATCCCAGGTGGTAAGAGAGGCTCAGGGACACTGCCACCATAATCCATGGCATACAAGCTCATATGACCACTCAGGTTACTAATAAAATAAATCCGGTCGTCCACTAATTGTGGAGATAGTAGCAAGCGAGCCGAGAGAAAAGATTCTATTCTAGTCATTTCAATATCCCTTCCTTATACAGTATTGGTATCAGCAATAATTGTACCTTCAAAATTCTCTTTATATGAAACGAAACGATTGAAAAATGAGTAATAGCTTAAAACCTTGACTAAAATAAATATGCCTGATAAACTGCGATTAACAGATATGGCACGTGTGTTCTTTCTGGAGTTCATGAGGAACCGGTCTGAACAAGGAGTGCAGTTCGGATCGGATGTTTTTATTAATAAGCCATAATTGAACATACTGAAAACACTTGAATGCCATAAAAAAATAAACAAAGTAAGGAGTAGAAAAGATGAGTGAGCGGGTAACAGGTACTGTCAAGTGGTTCAATGCAAGCAAAGGATATGGCTTCATTGAACGCCAGGATGGCCCGGATGTCTTCGTACATTTCTCAGCCATCGAATCTGAGGGCTTTAAAACCCTCAATGAAGGTCAAAAAGTAGAATTCACTATTGAGCAAGGCCCAAAAGGTCTACAGGCGGCAAACGTTATTAAATTAGTAGAATAATTTTCCCTTGAAAATCGCATACCCCTCACCAAGGTGAGGGGATTTTTATTTAATTGGCTTTCCTCTCAACCTGGACTAGACTCAACCAGTAACCGACGGCCAGGAAGATCAGGCTCCCTAAAGTGGCAATTATGAGGTGAAGCTGGCCATATATATCGAAGGAGAGGTTGAGATAATTGCCTATAAATTGACCCAACCAAAATCCAATCCATGCAAGAACGAGGTACAGTAACAATCGACCCGCATGTCCTCCCCGCCACAGATGAAATAATGAACCATACAACGTTGAAATAACAAAACCGAGCAGAAGGGATGGAATGGACATATATTATCTCGCTGGAACCTGATTATCAAACCTGATTGACAATTACTCCACCACCAAGGCAGATATCACCATTATATAATACTGCTGCCTGTCCGGGTGTAATATCGCGGACGAGATTTTCAAACTTGATGTGAATTTTAATCCCATTCACTATGTTTACCATGCCAGGGATATCTTTAGCGTTATAACGGATTTTCACCCAAGCTGTAAACGATGAGCTTGGAGGGTACCCTTCAATCCAATTGACATTCTCAGCCACGAGCTGATCACTTCCCATCTGCTCCTTTGTGCCAACGATTAAGGTATTACTCGAGGCATCTTTTTCAATTACGTAGAGTGGGGTAGTAGAGGCTATGTTGAGTCCCTTTCTCTGACCGATGGTAAAAAAAGCCAACCCCGGATGATTTCCGAGCAAATTCCCCTGGGGATCCTTAATCAATCCAGGGATGAGTGTTAGGGGTGCATGGCGAGCCAGGAAACGACGGTAATCTCCATGGGCACCGACAAAACATAAATCCTGGCTATCCGGCCTCTCTGCGACGGGTAAATTATATTTGTGCGCCATTTGGCGGACTTGCTGTTTGGTGTACCCACCCAATGGGAGTAAGGCATGCTGTAGCTGATTTTGGGTCAGGATATGCAGGACGTAAGATTGGTCTTTGGCAGGATCGACCCCGCGGGATAATTTGAAGTTAGCCTCCGAATTTTGAGTAATACGAGCGTAATGCCCAGTAGCCAGGAAATTAGCTCCGGCTGCCAGAGCATGCTTAAGTAAAAAATCCCAACGGACAAAGCGATTACAGTAGAGGCAGGGATTGGGAGTAAGGTTGTGCGCATAGTCATCAATGAATGGCGTGACAACTGAATCGAAGAAGAGCTGCCTGGCATCCAAGACATAAAAAGGGATAGATAGGATCGATGCCACCTGGCGAGCCATTGCGATTGAATCGGGAGTGCAGCAACGATTTGAACGGTCTGAATCCTGCTCGCTCCACAATTTCAACATCAGGCCAATCACTTTGTAGCCTTGTTCTACTAGCATCGCTGCAGCTACTGAGCTATCCACACCGCCGCTCATGGCAACGGCTACCAAGGGTCGTGTACTCATCGTGGTGCTTACCTGAGCTTACGCAATTTGGAAACGACCTTGGGTAAGATGTTTATGAATCTTTCGATTTCCGAGGGGGTTGTGTACGTACCCAAAGTCACGCGTAGTGAGCCAAGCGACCAATCACGCGTGATCCCCAGGCTGGTTAGCACTTCAGACGGCTCGGGATTACCGGTCTTACAGGCTGATCCTGATGAACAGGCAAACCCTTCGACATCCAACATCATCAAGAGCGCATTGCCATCGACTTGTTTAAATATAAAACTTGCATGATTTGGGAGCCGTTCATCAGGATGCCCGGTTAAGCGTACATCAGGGATTTCTTCAAGAATTATGCCTATCAAATGATCGCGCATTGGTTTTAGTCAATGAAATGCGATCTTGCTGCTCGGATTGTGCAAGCCGTAAAGCTTCTGCCATCCCGACAATGTACGGAATGTTTTGGGTGCCGGCTCGAAAACCAAATTCCTGACCACCACCTGTTTGAGCAGGGAGGATAGATAAACCCTTGCGGATAAATAAAGCACCAACTCCTTTTGGACCATAAAACTTATGTGCCCCAATAGAGATCAGATCAGTGGACAGGGTTTTCACGTCTAGTGATAAATAACTGGCAGCCTGTACAGCATCCGTGTGAAATATCACCCTGCGTGCACGACACAATTCCCCAATTTCTGAGATCGGATTGATTGTGCCAATCTCGTTATTGGCGAAAATTACTGAAACTATGGCAGTATCCTGGCGAATACACGCGGCGACATCTTCAGCGTGGGTTTGCCCATATTTGTCTACGGGTAAATATTCTAGCTCGAAACCGTATACGCTTGAAAGCTGCTGGGCAGTTCGAGAGATGGCGTGATGCTCGACAGGGCTGATCAAAATGTGGTTTGCACCTCGCTCCTGGCGGGCAAGCATTGCTGCTCCCCTGAGGGCAAGGTTATCGCTCTCCGATCCACAGGAGGTGAAAATCACCTCTTCGGGGAGGCAATTCAGCCATTGTGCGATCATTGATCGAGCATTTTCCAGTCCCGCTTCTGCACGCTGGCCAAACTGATGATAGGATGAGGAATTCCCAAATTCTTCGGTGAAATAGGGTAACATCGCCTGCACCACACGTGGATCAACCGGGGTTGTGGCGGCATAATCAAGGTAGGTTTGTTTTTCTTGGATCATGGCGGAGATTATAACCGGGAAAATACCTAATATGAAAAATTACAACCAGCGACCTGCTCATACGTAATACCTTATATAATCTGTTGTCATTTCTATCAACCGAGACTATAATCTAAACCAATAATCTAAATATAACAAATAAGTCATTGTGGAGGATAAAATGAGTGATATCAAAGACGAGTTATTTCAAACAGTAACTGGCAGCATGGATATATTCAAAAAACTCGCCAGCAAGATTCCAGGATTTAAAGGATATATTGAACGTCAGAATCGCAGAGATTCGGATAAACTTCTCCGCGATACAATTTATCGCCGCTTCCGTGAGCTTGAGGGACGGATTTCTGACCTACAGGTCGAGTTTATCAATCAAGGTGAAATTAAATATACCGATGACCTGGAAAGAGCTGCTTTACGATTGCGTACTTTTGCAGATCGTGTACGTACTGCCCCTCGGGGCTATTCCAGCTTGTTCGAGGCGGTAAAGATCAATGAGGAGGAATTAGCCCAATTATATGAATTTGATGCAACCCTGATGGATAAAAGTGAAGAAGTCGGACGAGCAATCGATAATATCCAGGCGTCCGTTGGAACAGATGGTCTACCTGCAGCCATCCGGAATCTTCAAACGCTGTCCAAAGATTGCGTGAAAGCATACGAGCGACGCCAGGAAGTGGTAGCGCTTGGTAAATCTGAAAAATAAAGTGATATTATTCGCATAGGAGGCTAAATCATGGCTAGAATTTTTGATGTTGTCGAATACCCAAATGAGATGCGTGGTGAAATCGTGCATCGCTTTCCTGAGTCGGGTCCTGGCGATTTCAGGCTGGGCAGTCAGGTAATTGTGCGTGAATCTCAAGAAGCAGTGTTCTTCAGGGATGGAAATGCATTGGATACGTTTGGCCCTGGGCGACACACGATTGCAACAGCCAACATCCCACTATTGATCGAAAAACTCGGAGCACTTTTCAATGGTGCTACTCCATTCCCGGCTGAAGTTTATTTTGTATCGATGCGAGAATTCGCGGATCAGAAATGGGGAACACCACAGCCTATCATCGTGCGTAATCCAGGGATGGGGTTGGGGGTGGCATTGCTGCAAGGTTTTGGAAATTATAGCTTCCAGGTGAAGGACGCCCAGCAATTCGTGACCCAGATCGTGGGCGCACAAGGAGCTTACCGGACTGATGATATTGAATCACGGCTAAGGGCAATGCTACTGTCAAAATTACAAGACTTGCTTGGCGAGACTGCAGCGAAAAATGATATCCCCCAGATGATTGGTTTGACAGAAGAGCTGGGTGCTGGCGTGCGCGCTAAAACTGCTGAGGATTTTGAAGCTATCGGCCTGACTTTAAAATCATTTTATATCGAAAACCTGAAACCATCCAGCAAATCTGCCGAGGAGCTGCGCGCAATGGGTATGCTGGATATGGCAACCTATACACAGCTACAGGCTGCGGATGCTTTACGCGATGCAGCCCAAAACCCGAGTGGAGGAGCGGGGTTAACTGCCGGGATTGGTGCTGGTGTGGGGATTGGGCAGGTGATGGGTTCAGCCCTTCAGGGCATGACCGGCGCAGGTGCGATGACACCCGCTGGTGGACAGCCTTCGGGTGGAGCACCGTCTGGGGCTGTACCCGCTGTAATGACGCCCTCAGAAGCAGCATCGTTTCTGAAGGTATCTGAAGAAGATGTAATCGCAGCGATCACATCTGGAGATCTAAAAGCCAAGAAAATTGGCAACGCCTTCCGCATCAGCAAGGAAGCCCTTGAGGCTTATCTGCAAAGTTAATTATTCAGAAAATAAAACCGGTGCTGAGCAGTTCAATCCACAGCACCGGTTTTTTGTTTAAGCAAACTGGTCATTGATCTCCTGAATAAGTTCAGGAGAGAGTGAGTTTTCCTTGGCAGATTTTCGAATCGCTTCTTTAAGTTTTTTCAATGGCAGGGTTAATATCGGAGCACCATCAACTTCAAGCTCAGCTTTTTCGTTGGTAAAAACCAAGGCAGTAGTTGCTTCAGGGATGGTTTTATCGGGAAGTCTTTTTTTGAAGAACTTAGCAAGGGATTCGGTTTCTGCCGGTGCTTCCAGATCTGGCCGACCAATCCCCTCCTGAGCAAATGCACGTAAGTAACGCTGCATAAAACCTCCCCCTTTTTGCCTCCAGCGACCTTTTTCGTAGATAATTTTTCCCACCTGGTAATACGGTATGATGACCCACAAACCAGACGGACCGACCAGCAAGTGAGCTGCGGGGGTCAGGTAATGGTAAAAGGAGTATTGATCATTTAGTCCCTTTAGACCCTGATTAAGCAGCTCATCCGGGCGTGGATGTCTTCCCCAACGGTTACCAAAATATAGCCCTATTTGCGATAATGCAAAACCAACCAATAAGGCAATCCAGGCAAAGCCTGCATAACTTGGGTATCGAAAAGAAACAAACATGCCGCCTACCAAAACCAAGAGCCCGCCGATGGTAGCAATCTTGCCCAGACTTCCGTTTCTTTTAATCAGTTTATCATTGGTAATTAGTCTCATGAATGCATCCCTCAAAATGAATGGAGTTTTGGTTAATCATCAAATCTTTTTATAATAACGCATGCGTTCTGACCACCTAACCCGAATGAGTTTGATAAAGCATAACGAACAGGTTGTTTTCGAGCCTGGTTGGGTACATAATCCAGATCACATTCGGGATCTGGAGTTGTATAGTTGATCGTGGGATGGATGGTGCCATGCACGACGCTAAGGATACAAGCAATCGCTTCAAGCGTACCAGAAGCGCCCATGGCATGCCCAATCATTGACTTGGTAGAGCTGATGACTAATTTATAGGCATGCTCACCAAAGACTGTTTTGATAGCTTTAGTTTCGGTCGAGTCGTTCAATGGTGTGGATGTACCATGGGCATTAATATAATCTATCTCGTGGGGGGGAATTCCAGCGTCAGCCAATGCCCAACGCATTGTACGGATTGCACCTTCTGCCTCCGGGTCTGGTTGAGCAATATGAAAAGCATCCGAGGTGGCTGAGTGACCCAAGATTTCTGCGTAGATGTGCGCTCCACGGCTCAAAGCATACTCAAGGCTCTCGACCACCACTGCACCAGCGCCTTCGGAGAGGATAAATCCTTCACGATTAGCATCGAAAGGACGGCTGGCTGCTTGCGGGTTGTCGTTGTAATTAACAGGCAAGGCTCGCATGGCGCAAAAACCAGCAACGGAATAATCTTTGATCAACGATTCGGTTCCACCGGTTATAACGACATCAGCTTTTCCGTTTCGGACTAGCTCTGATGCTTCACCGATGGTCTGGGTGCCTGTAGCACACGCAGTCACAATGGTGCTATTGAGTCCGAGGCATTGAAATTGCCGGGCGATGAGGAAAGATGATAGGTTGGGGATGCCAAAAGGGATAGTAAATGGACTAATCTTGTTTAATCCTTGTGTGCGAAGTGCGACGATACCTTCATCGATTTGATCGATTCCCCCAAGCGCTGTACCATAGATAACAGCTGATCGTTCCTTGTCCGGCATCGTATCAGGTAATCCGGCATCTTTCACGGCTTGAATTGCTGAGACCAGTGCAATCTGCGCTGACCGTGGGAGGCGGCGTGCTTCTTTTCGGTCGAGATATAACTCAGGGTTAAAATCAGGGATTTCACCCGCGATTTGACATGGAAATCCTGTGGCATCGAACTGGGTAATCCTTCTTACACCCGATATCCCGCTGATCAGACCATTCCAGAATAGATCGATCGATGAACCTAATGGAGTGATCGCCCCCATTCCGGTGATGACTGCTCTGTGTGATTTCATTTAATCTCCTTGACCTGTAATTTTAGGAGACTCTCCTGGATTGCTGATTGAATTGACCCCAGCAAGTTGGCTTCAACTGTTTGCCGAGCGACTTTTATGGCGCTTACCAAAGCATGAGCGTTGGATCGACCATGCCCTATGAACACCAGACCATTCACACCAAGCAAAGGTGCTGCACCAACCTCATCCGGATTCATCATTGCCCGCACCCTTCCTAGTGCAGGTTTGGCAAGCATTCCCCCAACCATTGAGATTGGATTAGACATCAACTGCTGGCGTAGAATATCGGTGATTAATTTTCCAACAGCTTCGCTTGATTTTAATAAGATGTTACCAGTAAACCCATCCGTGACAACTACATCGGCCTCTCCAGCAAAGAGCTCCTTCCCTTCAACATTACCGATAAAATTCAATCCACTATTCTCCAATAATGGAAAAGTATTTCTGACCAATTCGTTTCCCTTGCCTGCTTCCTCACCATTGGATAGGATGGCGACACGTGGCTTATCGATATGACGTGTCTTATTGACATAAATTGAACCCATGATGGCAAATTGGAACAGATGCTCGGGTTTACAATCGGGGTTTGCACCGATATCAAGGATAAGGCAATATCCATTCTTCACTGGGAAAGTCGCTGCCAGGGCGGGGCGCTCAACACCCGGGATGGTTTCCAAACGAAAATATGCGGTTGTCATCGCCCCGCCGGTATTACCGGCAGTGACGAATGCATCAGCTTCACCTGATTTGACCAAATCTATACCGACTGCCATGGAGGTTTTCGAGTTCCTGCGTTTGGCTTTTAAGGCAAGAGCCATGCCCTTGTCTTTCATGGAAATGATTTCCTGAGCATCGACCAGATGGACAGAACTTTCAGAAGCTCCCACAGCCTTCAGCCGAGATTTGAGGTCTTCGATTGGACCGACCAGAATAATCTCTTCACCAAACAGACGTGCAGTTTCGACTGCGGCGGCAATCTCAGGATCGGGGCAGGTATCACTACCCATGGCATCCAGTACTATACGCATGATAAACTCCTAAATATAGGCTTGCTTGACAACCACATGGAGCCGATTATAATACCAATACCTTTTGCGCTGGTGCTGGAATTGGCAGACAGGCATGGTTGAGGGCCATGTGCCGCAAGGCGTGGGGGTTCAAGTCCCCCCCAGCGCACACCCTATAGATGGTTATATGAGGAATGTAATGGACAATAAAGCGAAATTTCCTTCCGCTGATTTTGTGTTGTTAATCAAAGAGAAGCTTAATACTGATGACCGATATGCAAAAATCGCCAAAAATTGGGAAGGCGATATGCGATTAATCATCGAACCTGATGGCTCGTTCCAGGAGACCATGTGGATTTATTTGGATCTGTGGCATGGAACATGCCGGGATGCGTATATTGAAGATCAATCTTCAACCAAAACGCCTGCATTCGTGTTAAAAGCCCAATATGGCAATTATGTGAAGTTATTATCGGGAGAAGTGGGACCCATGCAAGCATTGATGACACGGATGCTTGGATTACGGGGTAACATGGCAGTATTAATGCGGAACGTACCGACAGTGATAGATTTTGTCCGTTGCTGCCAGGAAGTAGCTCAATTGTAACAATTAAGGATAATCATTCAATAAGGTTCGGGCATAGTCTCAATGCCTGAACCTTTTTATTTAATGGCAGCCTGGATTATTTTTTGAATTCGGTCAATCATGCCTGCAGGATCAGGGTGCAATCCCTCAATTAATAATGCATTTTCATATATCTGATCCATGATCATGTGGCCCAATTCTGTTTCAGGAGTAAGGGAGTTAAGCTGCATCAGAATCGGATGATATGGATTCAATTCAAGCACCTTCTTTGGAGCTTGGAAATCCTCTTTGAGAAGGCGATAAACACGCTGCATTTCCTGATTCGGTACACCTTCAGGATCAACCAGGCGGGCTGGCGAATCTGATAGACGGTCGGTCATTCGTACATCAGCTACCTTATCACCGAGCTGTGATTTAAAACGCTGGATAAGTAATACCCACTCATTCGAGTTTAGCGCGGCTTTATCTCCTGATACAGGTTCATTTTCCGATGGGGGTAATTTTAAATCGGCTGAAGATATATTCACTAATTCATGGTCCTTATACTTTGCCAGCCTGACGACCATAAATGGGTCAATGGGCTCAGTCAGAAGCAAAACCTCGAGGCTATGCTTCCGAAGAATGTCTAAGTGGGGGCTATAAACAACGGACCGCTCATCATCACCGAGGATATAGTAAATATCTTTTTGCTCAGGTTTCATCCGGGCAAGATAATCATCAATCGAGGACCACTGATCGAGATGATCGGTGGTATGAAAACGCAATAATGTGTACAACGATTCGGGCTCGACCTGCTCGATGGCAACACCTTCCTTGATAAAACGCCCATATTCCTCCCAAAATCTAGTGTAGTTATCAGGCTCATCCTTAGCCAATTTCTCAAGCGTACCAGTGATTTTGGAGGTGATCAATTTCTTGAGGTTAACCATGATCCGGTTTGCCTGCACGGTCTCACGCGAGACATTCAATGGTAAATCTTCTGTATCCACGACTCCCTGAATAAAGCGGTAATATTCAGGCAGGACATCTTTACAGTACTCCTGGATCAGAACATTGCAGGAGTAAAGCTTCAAGCCATCTTCTTTGCGAATGGAGAACATATTACGCTCAGATTTCGCGGGTACGTATAGGATGGCGTACATTTGCACAGGTGCATCTACTGCCAGGTGAACGTATGTCAACGGGGGTGAGAAATCCAAGGTGAGCTGATGGTAAAAATCCTCGTAATCTTTTTTCTCAATTTTTCGTGGGGTCTGGCGCCAAAGTGCAGTTTGCCGGTTGACCTGTTCCTTCTTTTCACCCAAGAATATTGGGAAAGAGATGAAGTCCGAATGTTTTTTGATCACCTCACGCAGTTTGCTTTCTTGACAGAATTCCTTGGCGTCGTCTTTCAACTTTATGATTACTGATGTCCCACGGTCTGCCTTATCAGCAGGCTGGATTGTGAAAGTATCTTCACCTGTGCAATACCAAGATGCTGCTGCTGCCTCAGGTGCATAGGAGCGAGAGATTACCTGAATCCACTCAGCTACCATAAAGGCGGAGTAAAAACCCACTCCAAACTGCCCGATAATATCAGATATATTTTTCACCCCATCCTGAGCGGCACTCATAAATGCCCTGGCACCAGAATGGGCAATGGTCCCCAAATTCTCAACCAGCTCGTCAGAAGTCATTCCGATGCCAGTATCACTAATGGTCAAGGTATTGGAAGCTGGATCTGTAGTGATCGTGATGGCGAGCTCTGCATCGGAATCGAGAATTTCCCGGTTGGTGAGCATCTCGAAGCTCATCCGTGTGAGGGCATCGGAAGCATTGGAAATCAATTCACGCAGGAATATCTCGCGTTCAGTGTATAGTGAATGAATAAGAATATCCAAAAGCTGACGTGTTTCAGCTTTAAATGGAATAGGTTGGGTTGCTTCAGTCGAGGTTGGTGCAGTATTGTCGTCCATTTTCCTTCACCTTATAAATTAGAAATATTACCGGGTAAGTTTCTTGTATTGGATGCGATGAGGAATGGCGGTAGATTCCCCATCACGCCTCTTGCGCTCAACTTCATAATCAGAATAATTCCCGATAGACCAGTATACCTGACTATCCCCTTCAAATGCCAGGATATGAGTGGCTACCCGATCGAGGAACCAGCGGTCATGGCTTACGATGATGGCACAGCCAGCAAAATTATCGATCCCCTCCTCCAAGGCGCGTAAGGTGTTTACATCAAGGTCATTGGTCGGTTCATCGAGCAAGATCACATTTGCCCCCTGGGTAAGCATTTTTGCCAGATGGACTCGGTTGCGTTCTCCCCCCGAAAGCGAGCCCACTTTCTTTTGTTGGTCCGTCCCGTGAAAATTGAAGCTCGCTACATAGGCGCGGGAGTTCATACGCCGGTCTCCAACGGTAAGCAATTCCTCGCCAGCACTTATTTCCTCCCAGACAGTTTTTTCATTATTCAGCGTATCACGTGCCTGGTCTACATATGCCAGCTGAACAGTTACTCCGATAGATATCTTTCCCTGGTCTGGCTGCTCCTGATGGGTAATCAATCTTAATAAGGTGGTTTTCCCTGCTCCATTGGGTCCAATGATGCCAATGATGCTACCAGGTGGGACGCTTAAGTTTAAATTGTCCATCAAGAGCTTATCCCCGTAACCTTTTGAAACTTCAGCCAACTCAATGACACGATTACCAAGTCTTGGTCCGGGCGGAATATAAATTTCGAGGTTTTCACGTCGTTGTTCGAATTCCTGACTGAGTAAGTTTTCGTATGCTGATACCCTGGCTTTGCCTTTTGCCTGGCGGGCTTTGGGAGACATATGGATCCATTCGAGCTCACGCTCGAGGGTTTTCTGCCGCCTGGTCTCACTTTTTTCTTCATGCTCTAGGCGTTCTTTTTTTTGCTCAAGCCAGGAAGTGTAATTTCCACGCCAAGGTATCCCATAACCACGGTCAAGTTCCAAGATCCACTCTGCCACATTGTCGAGGAAGTAACGGTCATGGGTGACAGCGATGACTGTGCCTTTGTACTGTTTGAGGTGTTGCTCCAACCAGGCGACGGATTCTACATCGAGATGATTTGTCGGCTCATCCAGCAATAAGATATCGGGCTCGGTCAGCAAAAGACGACATAATGCCACCCGACGACGTTCACCGCCTGATATTATAGAAACAGGCGTATCCTCAGGGGGACAGCGCAGGGCATCCATGGCTATTTCCAACCTGTTATCCAGCGTCCAGGCATCCAGTTTATCCAATTTTTCCTGGATTGCAGATTGTTGACTAATCAATTCATCATAGTCGGCATCTGCATCGCTGAACTTATTGTTGATCTCTTCATATTCATGAATAAGCATGATAATCGGTTGGACAGCTTCCTCGACGACTTGTTTGACCGTTTTTTGAGGATCCAGCTTCGGTTCCTGCTCCAACATGCCAACAGAATACCCTTTGGCGAATGCCAGGTCGCCAATAAACTCTTTATCCTCACCAGCAATGATGTGCAATAATGTGCTCTTACCAGCGCCATTAAGACCAAGCACTCCGATTTTTGCACCATAATAAAAACCTAAAGATATATCTCGTAAGACCTGTTTGTTGGGAGGATATATCCTTCCAACCCTACTCATTGAAAATATCACCTGTTGATCATTCATTTTATTATCCGGTCATTATTGAAGTGGAAAAACAGCAAGCAATAGCCAGGCGGTAAACATCGCACCCGACATGACATACGCCCAGGATCCATGTTTTGACGATATCATCAGCATATGCAATCCTATTATAACTGGCACCAAAGGCAGGATGATAAAAATGAAGCCTAGCTCAGGGTTGACCTGGATTGCCATATAAAGACTCAAAATAATCGTAATGGTCTGTAAAGCCCACCAGCCAATTTGCCCTGCAGGTTTGGCTTGTTTAGTAGCCTCACTAACTGAGAAAAACCATGGAAGGAGGATGATCGAGCCAGGGATCCATAAAGCTAATCGGTACGGAATCAATAACCAGGGTAGCCAAACGAAATTGCCTAACATGCCTACACCCAGCCAGAGGGCAGCAAAAGCAATTAAACCTTTTACCAATTCATTCGGGGTTGGTTTAGTTAGTGGATATCTAATGATTAATTGACTGATTACCCCTGCGATTCCAAACCAGACGAGGATATAACCACCAACCAAGAGACCGAGAAATTGATTCAATTTAATCCCGAGTAAATTTAACAACCACAATAGAAGCGTAGCAAAAATACCCCCTCCTAAGAGGGCAACCAGTCTGAGCCACAACGATTTATGGCTGACATTTATTTGGCTTGAGCGGGGTAAACTATTGATCGTAGCATTTGCAAGGAAAGTAAAACCCAAAATTCCCAACACAAACCAAATCATTCGCCGGTCAGTGTAATTTGAAGCTCCTGGCGGTGACCCGAAAGTCGCATCCAACCAGGCACGTGCAGTCGAATGTGCAGTGGGTGAAAATAGAATGGAGATGTGCTCAACATTCGGGATGACCACGAGCTCACGAGCTGTGCCTGTGGTGAAATCGCCAGCATAACCACCGGCAAGTATTAAAAGGCCTTCGGCGTTGGTGACGAATTTCGGCTCGAGACTGCCAGCCATGAGCAGCAAATTGTGAGGTAAGGCAGGTGTCACCGATTGATTGACCGGGGAAATTGCAACAGTCGCATAAGTGTCTGGGTGGATCATACCGTAAGTCAGAGCGACACCACTTCCCATTGAGTGCCCTAGTATCGCAACGCGCTGCGCATCGATCAAACCTGAGGATCTTGATTTGAACAAGGCAGATTCTGCCTCCAACAGTAAATCATTCGATTGGGATGATAGTTTGAAGGAATTGGGATTCGTACCATGACCTTGAAAATCCCAGGAGATGGTGGTGTATCCTGCATGGGCAAGGGTCAATGCAAATCCACGCATTAGAAGGGATGACCCGGCAAAACCATGAGCAATAAGCACAGTTGGCCTTAAGGAAGAACCTGCATTTGTGGGAGTAATGATAGTGACAGGCGGGTTGGTGGTGTGCAGGTTGATCACATCAAGTCCAACCTGGGAGGAATAAATTTGCCACACCGACATGACCACCAGGATTATCCCGAACAAGAGCCGCAAAGCATATTTTCTATTCATCACGCCTGCCTGGTTTATGGCAGATAAATAGACGGCTGGTGTCCTTGTATTGTTCATCTTCAAGATAACGATATCCGAAAAAATCTAACATTTAACAATCAGGTGATGATTACTTTTGTACCCAGTCCCCTCTGTTCCCACATGCGGTGGTTCTCAACCGGGGTTTTGAAAACCGGGGTGGTCCAACGGAACAACCATTTTGACTCCTCGGTGCGCATATTTACACAACCATGGCTCATTTGCAAGCCAAAATTATCATGCCAATAGGTGCCGTGGAAGGCATTTCCAGGGGGCGTTAAGAAAAATTGTGTCCAGGGAACACCAGGAAGATCGGAACCATCAGCAGCCAGGTCTCCAACCCCCATGTGTTTGGAGGGCATTTTTGATTGGACATTAAATTCACCCCGTGGTGTATCCCAAGGAATATCATTCGGATCAGGCTGCATGTGCGATCCAGAGGAGATGCGGGTAGATAATACGACCTGGTCCTCTTCGTAAGCCATGAGGGTTTGGTTTTGGATAGATACTTCAATCCGTTTTTTATGAGCAGGGACATTTGTAGAGATTGGGCTGATCTCATCATCTGGGATGATGCGCATGTGGCTGGCTGGAACATGGTATTCATCTTCGCGCAATTCATCATATAGCCGATACCAGGGAGTACCATCCGGACCTTCATCCACACCCACTCCCCAGTGGGTGGACAGATAGTATAAACGGCTGCGCGGCCGCCAACCTACCGAGTAATCATATTGATAAATCTGGGTATATGGTACGGTTACTTCACACAACTGGCCACTTTCTGGGAGGGTTTCTACCGTTGTGTTATATCTAAACTTTACTTTTTGAATATAAGCACTGTGGATGTAACCCTCCCAAATGCGATACCAGATTGGGTTATATGGAGGTCCATCTTCGGGAGAGATTGAATAATAGAGATTTTTAAGCGTATCACGACGCAAATAATCGACGGTGATGCCTTTAGGCCAGGTAGGTTCTTGAAAAACACTGACCGTGTCGCGGGTCACCCGTCCTATCATTCCGCTTGGATAAGAGGAATCGTCCGTGGTTGGAGGGAAGGGATTAGCAGCCAAAGATGATATGGCTAAAGTTCCCAGCTTAAGAAAACTTTTACGTGATATGCGATTTCTCATGCAGTCAATTTTAACAACTCAAGGCAAAGTCGGCAAGGACGGAACCATGAAGGCTTTTTAAGATTTCAGATGGATTATTCATCATTAATCAGGCGATTTTTATTTGCCTTTAAATAATATCGTCTGAATGCTGCACTTTCAGCTAATACTGCATTAAGACGAGCTGAACTGGTACCAGCAACGGTACTATTAATCTTGGTACCCGCTTCCATCCGGATTGCATCAGAATCGATTGACAGTACGCGAATATGACCATGTACTTCCAGCCATTCAAGAGCGATCATTATGGTTGAGATCTTTTGTGCGGTAGCTGCGGCTAGGGTGGAGAAACTGGTGATTCCAGATTTGGATTTGATGCGATATTTCAATAAGCCCATCAGGCGTCGCAGAAACGGTTCCGGTTCATCCATTCCAGGATTGATACCAAATAGATATATTTTGACTGGTTTTACTTTAAGAAGCACCTCTCGTAGCTGATCAAAGCCGGGTGGTATTGTCCAGATGGCTAATATATCAGAGGTGTTCAACGAAAAGCGATCATAAAAGGGTTTTCCTGATCGGGAAATTGCTTCTCCCCAGACGACGACCTGTTCATTATCTTGAATATGAATTAGTTCATCCCCTGGCTCAGTGGATTCCCGCATATCAATCACCTCGACGAGTCGTTTTTCAGAAGATGATGATATTTTTAGAGAGTCAGCTGCTCTATAATCCAACCATTCGATTTGAACGTCCCTTTGACCACGATACGTACTGGCACGAACAGTGTAAGCCAGATCAAAGATGTTCTCTGGTAAAACAAACCCTGCACCTTGCCACCAGACTGAAGAATGTGTATAACCGAGCTCGTCCTCAATGGTTAATTGAAGATGTTCGTCCGCGCGTCCCACTACAGCATAACCGGTCAGTTTCAAGTTGCGAGAAGCCAATACCACTGGGGGATTACCAGCGCCGAAGGGAGCCAGGCGTTCCAAATCCTCAACCAGGTCAAGCGATAATTTAGGCAAGGATAGATAGGCATCAATTTGCAGACTTTTTTCAATTTGAATACCACCCCCCATTGCCTGGACGGTGCGTGAGATGGCTTTGCGAAAATCGGGGATACATTCCTGGTCAATCTCCAAACCAGCTGCCATCGGATGACCTCCGAACCGTTTGACAAGCTCCACGTTAGCCGCAATGGCTGAGGTTATATTGACTGCTTCAACAGACCGTGCTGAGCCATGCGCATCCATGCCAGGGGGAGCGGAGAGTAGTATTACCGGGCGATGGTATCGTTCCACCAATCGAGAGGCAACCACCCCAATCACTCCGAGCTGGCCAATTGGGATGTGATAGCACTAAAACCGCATCATCAAGCAATTTTGGATCATTAGTGATTAATGCTTCTGCTGCCTGATAGACCTGGTCACTGAGTAATTTTCGCTGGGCATTCATACCTTCGAGCGAGAGTGCAAGCAGGCGAGCGCGACCCACATCGCGGGTGGTTAATAGCTCCACCATTTGATTGGCATCATCCAGACGCCCGAGGGCATTCATGCGTGGGGCGAGGATAAATCCTATATGTTCCTCGGTAATATTGGATGGGTTTAACTCCGCGAATTCCATTATCGATAATAATCCCAATCTCTTTGTGGAGCGCAAGACTTCCAACCCGCGTTGCAGGAGATAGCGATTGTCATTGATAAGCAAGGCGATATCAGCAACCATACCCAATGCAACCAAATCTAAATATTGGTGTGATTTATCAGCTTCTCCATTCAAGTGAAATAATAGTTCAACTAATTTATAGGCTACGCCAACCCCTGGGAGTGCACTTAATGGATGGTCCTGAGGAAGCATTTTAGGGTTGACAATCGCTTTTGCTTCAGGCAGCGATATGGGAAGATCGTGATGATCAGTCAGTAAAACAGGTACTCCATTAACTTGTGCGAAATTAATGGCTTCATGTGAGGTGATGCCTGTATCACAAGTCAGGAGTAATTCGACACCTTGTTGAAGAAAAATTTCTAGAGCTTTTATCCCGATGCCATGAGATTCAGTTGCCCGGACAGGGATATGATAGATTACATTGGTACCCAAATCGCGGAGTGCTGAGACTAAGACTGTGGTAGCAGTTTGTCCATCGACATCAAAATCGCCCCAGACACCGATTTTCTTTTTTTCTTCAATCGCTTTTTGGAGGATGCCAACCATTTTCTCCAAACCCGGCAATTCTGTAGCGGGAGTGGGGTGGTAGTTATCAGGGTATAGAAAACCTTTGGCGGAGTCTATATCGGTCACCCCGCGTTTATAAAGCAGCTGGCTAACTAATGGATTACCGCCAATCGCATGGTTGAAATCTGGGGATACAGATAATTGACTGGGTTCGAGCCAGGGTCTTAGCATTGTGCCCTAAAATTCAATTTCCCCAACCTGATCATAATCAATCGACACCTCTTGCGAGGCAGGTTCCGATTCTTGCCATTCTTCCAAGTTCTTCACGGCTCCTGGTTTTACTCCCCGGTCACATAATGACCGATAGGTGCAGAAAAGGCACCGCTTTACATCAGGTGTGAGGGGAAAGATATCCTCAGATTTTCGGTTGATCGTAGAAATCAAATTATCGAGGAATTTTGCATCTGTTCCATAGGCTGATCTATTGTAACTAAAACGCTCCGGTTGTTCAGGTTGATTGGTGAACCAGTAGATCATCTCAATCTGGTCTGGATCAACTTGATATCCAATCAGGTTCCCTGTACCTGCGATAGCGAGCACATACGGGTATACATGCGTTTGCATACGGTCGGCTAACCATTTCCGCTTGGGGTGAATCTGCGATGTTTTCCAATCCAATATGACCCATTTACCGTCCGATTTTGAAATCAAGAGATCAAATTTAGCAACCAGGCGATACTCACCAACCGGAGTTGAAAGGGTTATTTCCTCCAAATGCTTATTCCCGTCTTGACTTATTATCGCCAATATTCCATCTTTGAGCGAATTTTGATAATTCCTCCACCACTGATCCATTACTTCATCATTGATCATGGAAGGTTCAATCTGAGTGCCAGGAACACCGATCAGATGCTGGTGAACTGCTTTATGAAATTGTGATCCCCAATTCATCATGCGCTCAAAGTCGATGACCGGCTCGGCTTCCACGGCTGGCCAGGACAGGTGAAGCATATAGCGCAATTGGAATCTTCGCTGACAATCGACGTAGTCTTGCAGGTTACTTTGACTGAAGAGAAAACCTTTTGGCAGTGTCAACTCGAATACCCTTCTTTTTCAAGATATGAATAAAGCTCAGCTAAAGGAACAGCAGGGCGGGATTCGCCCCTGCGACCACTATTCCACGTGATGATCAACTCTTTTTTCGCACGTGTAATCCCGACATACAACAGCCTTAATCGCTCACGGGCATAGTCCAACCTGGCATCCATGGTTGGCATTCCTTCCTGATACCAATGGTATTCATCGGTGGAAAAAAGGGATTGCAATTGGGATAAAGTCTCGGCTTCAATATTTAAATGGTCTCGAATGAACCATTTCTCGGATATATATGGATCACCCAATGCACCCGCGGGGAAATCATAATTATTTACCGACATAAGATATACCCGATCCCATTCCAATCCCTTGGCTTTATGCATTGTAGAAATAATGACTTTACCTTTGTATTTATCCGGATCAAAACCAGAGTCACTATCACTGAAGCCTAAAAAGCGCCTCTCATTCCTGGCGATGACGACCAATTCATCGGATAACTCTCCTATGCGCCATTCAGGATGAGCTTCCTGGGCTCGAGCTAAAAGCACAGCCAGCTTGTGAGCGATGGCTAATTCTCCTGGATCTGTAAGCAGGTCCTGAGCCAGGGTGAGCACGATCTGGTCAATCGGCAGTAAGACCGATTGCTGCCACTTGCGGATAATCAGACGGAACTGGGAGAGCAGCTGGAATGTGTCTGGTGCCTGGACGGAAAGACCAGAATTTTCTAGCCAATCCTTCCCATCAACCGGCCAGATGAACTCTTCAATATAGTGAATTTTATGTACCAATTCTGCTAATTGATCCACTTTAGCTTTTTCCACATCATTTTGACGGCTATCCCGTTTCCACACCTTAAAGACTATAGACAATTTACTTGAGGAACCTGGATCGGCAAGGTAACGCAAGATATGACCAAGACTGCCGGCTGAAAAGCGGGTCGTACTCGAGCTACGCAACAAGTCATCATGGTATGGAATACTGCGCTTACGAAGCTCATCGACCAGATCGAATGCACGCAAGTTGCGAGGAGCCAGCACAGCCACGGTGGAATCCTGGTTGTCTGGCAGCCAACGTTCCAGGCTATCGGCGACTGCCTTAATCTCTTCTCCTGGGGTGTACTTAACCAGCGAGATATGAATATAAGTCTGTTCATT
The DNA here is from genome assembly GCA_963774275.1 of uncultured Chloroflexia bacterium. Taxonomy (GTDB): domain Bacteria; phylum Chloroflexota; class Anaerolineae; order Anaerolineales; family UBA4823; genus FEB-25. The sequence continues at coordinate 50,288 of CAVZEP010000011.1, forward strand.
GGGTGGGTTGGGTTGAGGATCATCCACAGGGGTTGGCTCAATCTGTGGAGACGATTGCAAGGCATTGCGTACAGCCTCAATTGGGTGTTCTTCATGGCTCCAATGAACAAGATGATTAGCCAGCTTAATCAGATCCAGGGTAGAGCGTCCAGAATTAGGCAGCTCTTTTTGAATTACTCCGGGATGCTTTAAAAAGCTGCGCAAATACTCTGGATTAGCCGTAGTGAACGTCTCATAAATCGCCTGGTTTGGGTCGCCCACCCGCACCCAATTTCCATTTTTACCCACAAGCGTTTTCAGTATTTCTTCCTGCAGCAAGCTGCTATCCTGTGCCTCGTCCTCCAAAATGTAAGGCCAGCGGTATCGCAAGCGTTCCAAGAGGGCAGGATCCCACTCCAAGGCATATAAAGCCAGCCGGATGAGGTCATCAAAATCTACTGCGCCTCGGTATTTGAGCGCATTCTGGTAGTTTTCATACATTTCCAGCCCCATTGCAGCCAGGGGCAATGGAACTGGAAGTTTATCCATATGCTCCTTTAGACGTTCAGGAGTATGGCGATGATCTTTTGCGTAACGGATAAAACTCAGAGCTACTCCCTTTACCAATTCAGGGAGCTGTTCTCGCTGAACCCAATCCCTTTTTGTGGTTTCCATGAGTGGGTCCAACAACGAATCCAGCTCATCAGGATGACTCTTTAACCAGGCTTGAGCAACTGCATTGCGAATAGAATCCGATTCTCTTTCATCGATGATCTGAAAATTCGTATCCAATCCAAGCAGCTCTGGTCGCTCGCGTACAATATCATGTGCTAAACCATGAAGCGTACGCACACGATAGCCGATATTGGGGATTAATCCCTTCGCCTCAATGAAAGAGCCAATACGATTATAAAAATTATCGACTGCAGAGTTGATCAATGTGACGATCAGGATTTCTTGATCGTCCCCTAATACCCCACGCTTTAACAAATCAGCAGCGAGATATGATAACGTCCAGGTTTTTCCACTACCAGGAACAGCGGATATCCCCATTTTTCCGTGGGTATAGCTTAAGATTTCTTGTTGTTTGGGACGGAGTTTAAACATCTTACAACCCAGCTCATTCGGTTGCTAAAGATTGCAAAGTCCGGTGAAAAGCCTGCAAGAGAGGCCCACGCTGCTCAAAACCCTGTTCGTTGTATTCGCTTAGACCAAGATATATCTTCCGTCGGCAGCGGTTCATTAACCCCATAACCAAAGCACGGAGAACTTGCTCACCAGTTTCCACCTCTTCAACATCAGTCCAGACTTTATGTGCTTCCCAATTTCGACTGAGCACATATGGATGGGTTAGAGGCTGGTAGAGGCGTTCTGCCCAACTACGATTACCAACATCCAACCAGAATTGGAAATCCACAGGATAATTGTTCACTAAAAAAGTATAAGCCGGGGCAATAAATACTGCATCTTCGCCCTGGTTCTGCCAGGATGGGATATATTGAGCCGCAATAACACCGTCGTGAACCATTTCAATATATTCTTTACCGACAGGAATGCCGGCTTTAACCAGGCTAGCACTCGTCACCAGGCGAAATCTACGGATCGATTCGACCAGGTTTGCGGTGACTTGGCCCATATCGAAATTTGAATGAAAACCATAACCTGGTTGTGAAAGTACTTCGCCAAAAAGCATGCTGATGAAATGATCCAATTCACCAGAACTTGATTGGTGGTATTCTTCTAGCCATAACCGTAGATGGTCGTATTTTTCTCCAATCACAAAAGTAAGGCGGTCCTGGGTAGATGAGATAATTTGCTCGAATGGCGAGAGAGTGGGAACTCCGTCTCGTATTCGATACACTATATCAGCCAGGATTTTTGCTCGGATTAAATCCAATCCATCGATTGCCTGAATCAAACTATGGGTGACATCAAATTTTGATGGAATAAACCCCCACTCGGGATGAGCTATTGAAGCTAAAGTTAATAAACAGAAAGTGGCTGGCTCTTCGCGTAAGCTTCGGGAAGGACGGTGTGTTTTTACAGGAATATGCTTAAGCTCAAGCCGATTTACGATGGAAAAACGCAATGAATCTGATAGAAAAGGTGCTAATACAACAATATCTTTTGGTGATACACCTTCTTCATCAATTAAGGCTACAATCTCGTCTGTGATCCAATCAAGCATCTGTGGGTAATAGGTGTGAGTAGCGTGGCATAATGCCAGCCGGGGGTCAATATTGGTTTGAGGGGTGATTTTATGGAGAAGTGAGTTTTTGAGATATGAAGATAGAGATTGGATTTCAGGTGAGGTCACGAAGGAGTCGGTGAACACAACTACTTGGGAACAATACTTCTTTAAGATGTAAGCTCCAACAGGATCGGCACCGAGGAAACGCCTAAAGCCAGCGTCACTATCATAAATCAGCATCGCTGAATCGACATTCGGCAACCAGGCAGATAATAAATCGTGAGTGACCGGGACATCTTCTTCCACGTTATCAACGATTAAATGCTTATAAATGTCCCGGAGATATTCGCTACACAGCCTGGAATTCCAGAGATGATTCCAAAATACTTCGATTTGTAAGGAAAAATCCAGCAAGTTATGACTGAGACAATATTCGCGAAACAGGGTAGCACAGATGACAGCGTCTTCATATACCCTGGATTGACCAGGCTCTCCTGACCACGCGGACTTCAATCGATCACAGATTTCTTCATAAGGAAAACCAACAACAGCCGCTTTATTAAGGTTATCAATGATTTGACTATAGATGCGATTACGATCAATAGTGACAGAGTCGAACAATCCTTCGTCCATTCGCGGACGGACAAGTCGAGCCATATAATATTGGGCCGTCTCAAGATTAAGGAATGTGGGTGGATCTTCGGGATTGGAGAAACCTGCAACTTCTGCGACTGTAGGCCAGAACAGATCTATCATTCGTTGAGCCAACCCAGAAATGGTACTTAGGGTCGCCCTTCCCCCTGCAACAACTCCGGGTGAATTCATCGCATCGAGATAGGGTGTTCCCAAAGTACGCTGAGGTAATACTACCAGAATCGAGTTCCCTGGTATTCCAGACCTCATCAGGTATAACAAGCGCTCAACACCAATTGTTGTCTTCCCAGTGCCTGCTGGACCTTCAAGGAAGATTTTCCCATTGAGGGGTGCTTGAATAATTTCGCGTTGTGATGAGCTAATTGGAACGACAGACATGATATCTATGGCTAATCTTTCTGGTGATGGTATTTCTCCAGCAATTTATCCAATTGGAAGCTTAGGATGAAGGTGAATATTGCAGCAGCAAAGCCAACAATATGGCTGATAACCGGTAGTTTCCACGAATTATAGGTGATCATATTGACATAAGGTCCTATGGCTGCGCTCAACCATAATGCAGAACGAATGGCTCGTTCCAGACCAATTTTTGCCATGATGCTATTAACAAAAATTGTTGTCAGGCACAACAATAATCCTATACCGATAAAGATCAGGCTGCCAAATCCTTTTTTCAGGTCGAAACCGATCTGATTCGTCAGTGAGGATGACCAGAATAGAATGAAAAGACCCACGAAAAAATACCCAAGGGTGGTTGAAGCACGCGGATGATCGAGGGTCTTCATCCACTTTTTAGCATAGGATTGCATGGCTGCGTCAATTTTTTGTTCAGATGGTCGCATGCAGGTACTCCAGATCGATGGCTAGGTAATTCATTACCAGTTTCAGCCGTGATGTCCATTTGTCGAAATCAGTCAGCCTCAACACTGCTCAAATTAGGATAATTTGGAGCGATGGCTTATCTCTTGTATTCATTTTATCATCAACAGAACCTGATATGGTTTATAGCTCAGATCTGCCATATTTTGAGCTGGGAAAATCAAAATCTCCCTTAGGATTAGCTAAAGGAGATTCAGGTACAGCACTTCAATCTAGTCGGGGCGCCGAGATTTGAACTCGGGACCTCACGGACCCGAACCGTGCGCTCTAGCCGGGCTGAGCCACGCCCCGAACGTCTGGGATTATAATCTAGCCAATCTGCTTTGGCAAGTGTGGGGGAAATTGCTAACTGAATTAGCCGTACTCATCGGGTATTTATATTGGACATGTATAATCTCTTCGATAAAAGGATATCACCCGGTTGTTAATATCTATTCACAAATGAAGACTAACCAGGAGGTAAATAGTGAGCAACAAAGATAAGAAATTACGTGTTGGAATTATTGGAGTTGGTAATTGTGCATCATCGCTGGTTCAGGGGGTACACTTTTATCGAGATACCCAGGAAGATGAAATAGTTCCAGGGATTATGCATCTGAATTTAGGAGGGTACCATATCCGTGATATTGAATTCACGGCAGCATTCGATGTGGTGGATACAAAAGTGGGTAAGGATTTGTCTGAAGCGATTTACGCTTATCCGAATAATACTTATAAATTTGCAGATGTGCCGAATTTAAATGTTCCAGTCTCGAGGGGTATGACTCATGATGGACTGGGAAAATACTTATCGCAAATCTTGAAGAAAGCACCTGGTCCAACCTCAGATATCGTCGGGATCTTAAAAGATACCCATACTGACGTAGTCATTAACTACTTACCAGTTGGCTCTGAAATGGCGACCAAGTGGTATGTGGAACAGGTTTTAGACGCTGGATGCGGATTAGTAAATGCCATCCCGGTATTTATAGCAAGTTCTGATTACTGGTCGAATCGCTTTCGCGAGCGCAATTTACCGATCATTGGTGATGATATTAAAAGCCAGGTGGGAGCCACGATTTTGCACCGGGTTTTGACCAGCTTATTTGTGGACCGAGGGGTCAAGCTGGACCGGACCTATCAATTAAATTTTGGCGGCAATACCGATTTTCTTAATATGCTTGAGCGCGAGCGTCTTGAATCCAAAAAAATATCCAAAACAGGCGCGGTCACAAGTATGTTACCTTACACCCTGCCTGATACGGATATTCATGTTGGGCCGAGTGATTACGTCCCCTGGTTATCTGATCGAAAATGGTGCTATGTACGAATGGAAGGGACGACTTTTGGTAATGTACCGCTCAATCTTGAAGCCAAGCTTGAAGTTTGGGATTCTCCAAATTCAGCTGGTGTTGTCATTGATGCAATTCGTTGTATAAAACTTGCATTGGATAGATCCATCTCTGGTACATTGATTGGACCGTCTTCATATTTTATGAAGACCCCTCCCAAGCAATTCAAAGATGATATTGCCCGTGAGATGACGGATGCATTTATTCGCGGTTCAGAATAGACATGGTATAATTTTTACGCTCATATAGGATATTATTTAAACCTAACGGTAATCTAGTAGGAGTAAATTTATGTCTGGACATTCACATTGGGCTACTATTCGGCGCAAGAAAGGTGCTGCTGATGCAAAACGTGGACAAGTATTCACCCGTCTAGCACGCGAAATTACCATGGCAGCTCGGTCAGGGGGAGGTGATCCAAGCACAAATGTCGGCTTGGAGTTTGCGATTTCAAGAGCACGGGCTCAAAATATGCCCAAAGATAATATCGAGCGATCGATAAAACGAGGTACTGGGGAAAGCCGGGAAGGCGGCGAGCTTGAACAGGTTTACTATGAAGGATATGCAAATCATGGGATTGCCTTGATGATTGAGGTAGTCACGGATAACCGCAATCGCGCGGTTGCAGAAATTCGTCACACCCTGACGCGCAATGGAGGCACCATGGCTGAAGCTGGCGCGGTGGGTTGGCAATTCAATCGGTCGGCATATTTCTCCTTTTCTGCAGAAGGTCAGGATCAAAATAAAGTCTTTGAGTTAGCTGTCGAGGCTGGGGCTGATGATGTTATATTCGACAAAAATACTATCGAGATCGTCGGTCCCGTAGAGTCATTTAAATCTATCTCAGATAGCCTGAGCGGTGCTGGAATTCAACCTGAAGAAGGTGGGCTGAGATTGATCCCCAAAAATGAAATTGAATTGGATCCTGATGCCACTGTGCAAGTGATGCGGACGATAGAAGTGCTCGAGGAGCTGGATGATGTTCAGGAAGTTTTTTCCAACATGACTATCACAGAAGAAGCGATTGCGAAGTTGGAGGGTGATTAACCATTTAGGTGAGGATGATCACCTTAGGAATAGACCCAGGGACTGCGACGACTGGTTTTGGTGTTATTAGAGAAGAGCAGGATGGTGGTCTGACAGTCATGGCTTTTGGGGTGATTCAAACCAGTACTGCTTTCTCGCCAGCAGATCGATTGGTTCAGCTCTACAGTCAAATAAAAAATCTTATCGTTCTCCACCAGCCTGATATGGGAGCGGTGGAGAAATTGTTTTTTGAACGAAACGTCCGAACAGCATTAAGTGTTGGGCAGGCAAGGGGAGTGACCCTGCTGGCAATGGCGGAATCAAAATTGCAGATTGGAGAATATACACCTCTGGAAGTAAAACAGGCAGTAGCAGGATATGGAGGAGCGGATAAAAATCAGGTGCAACAAATGGTTAAAACAATCCTTGGGCTGGAGGTAATCCCACGTCCTGATGATGCAGCTGATGCCCTGGCGGTTGCGATCTGCCACATTCACAGTGCCAAAATACGCAATTTATACTCAGAAAATAACGAGTAAATAAGAAAAAAGGTAACTATTGATGAGTAATATGCCCGCGATTGAGCTTCTTTCTTCGACACATTGGGATGATTATGAGTTGGTGGATAGTGGAGATGGCCTTAAGCTGGAACGCTTCGGCGCATATAAATTTGTGCGACCCGAACACCAGGCAATATGGAAACACACATTACCTCAAAGTGACTGGGATGATGTGAATGCGGTATTTCAGGCAACCAATGAAGAAAGTGGGGGTAAATGGCTGGTTAATCGACACATTGAACCACAATGGAAAATGCGCTACCGGACTCTATCTTTTTATGCCCGTACGAGTAATTCGAGGCATTTGGGTGTGTTTCCCGAACAAGCAACTCATTGGGATTGGATAAAAGAGAAAATATCTGCATCTCATAAACCGGTAAATGTGTTGAATTTATTTGGCTACACGGGTTTGGCTTCATTGGCTGCAGCTGAGGCAGGTGCACGCGTGACCCATGTGGATGCTTCCAAGAAAAGCATCCAATATGCCAAGGAGAACCAAGCTCTAACTGGTTTGGGCGAAAAGCCCATACGATGGATTATTGATGATGCGATGAAATTTGTCAAACGTGAGTCGAGGCGTGGAGCACAGTATGAAGGTGTCATTCTGGATCCGCCGAAATTTGGCCGAGGTCCAAAGGGAGAAGTATGGGAATTCTTTAAAATGCTGCCTTACTTACTACATGAGGTTAAACCCGTGCTAGCGACCAAACCTTTGTTTCTGGTCATAACAGCTTATGCAATTCGTGCCTCAGCACTCGCATTACACTATTCTATTGAGGAGATGATGAGCAACTTCCATGGGAAATTGACATCGGGAGAGCTTGTTATTCCTGAAAAAAGTGCGGGTAGAATACTGTCTATGGCAATATTTTCACGCTGGTCTTCTTTATGAGGGTCTGGTTCGAGCGATCAGGAGGCATAATATGATATCCATCCTGCGAGGGAATGTCATCTCCCAGGAGACCGATGGCATCATCGTGGACGTGAACGGGGTAGGTTTCCACGTCATGGTTCCCACATCTATCAGAGACCGTGTCCAACCTGGAGAGGCAGTCTATTTATATACGAGAATGATCATCCGACAAGATGCATGGATTTTATGTGGTTTTGAGAGTAAAGAAGGACGTGAGGTTTTCGATTTAGTGTTAAGTGTTAATGGGATAGGACCACGCCTCGCAATCAGTATCCTTTCGACGCTTAGCCCCGATACTATCCGCAGAGCTGTTATTAATGAGCAAGCTGATGTATTCAGTCGTGTTCCAGGTGTTGGTAAAAAGACAGCTCAAAAAATTGTCCTTCATTTGCAAGATCGGCTTCCGACTACCGATGGATTCGGTCCACTTTCCTTGATCAGTGATGCAGACACAGAAGTACTGGCAGCTCTTACTACATTAGGCTATAGCCTGGTTGAAGCACAGGCAGCCTTGCAGTTTATCCCACACGATACTGCGCAAGATGTAGAAACGCGATTACGAGTTGCCTTACAGTATTTTTCCACCCCATAATTAATGTTGAAGGGAATTTTACTAATTATTAATAAGTGATAATTTAGTGTGAATTTAATCTTCACGTCTGTGTAAGATAATCGTTTTGTTATGTTATTACCAACTTTAAGGGTGGAATTCTCGTCCCTAAAATATAATAGCGATTTTCTATAACTTTTGTAATTTTCATAAAAATTCTCTTGATAAGTCAAGGGGCGAAAAATGCAGGATTATATGCTATACTTTTCACATTCTGTGGAAAAGGGCAAATATATTCTCCCAGATCGCTTAAATCAGAAAATTAATCTACACGATTGATAGCCTGATATTTATTTTTCGAGGACAGGAACGATTAGGACAGCAATAGGTTGTAACAGAACACGGTAACATAAAAAGTGATTTATGAATTTAGATTTTAGCATCCCTGACCAATTTATTCATCCCGATCCAATCTCGCTCATTAAAGTTAAAGGCTCTCACCGGGAAATTGGTCGGCAAATCGGTGAAGCTTATCGAGAACAAATTCAGCACCACTTGCAGAATACGCGAGAGTTAATTAAATCTGCCTATGGAACTCTCGAGCTTGACTGGCCTGGTGCACGGATGCAAGGGCGTAAATATATCCCATTTGCTCAAGAGCGTTATCCGCAATATGTTGAAGAAATGTTTGGAATATCTGAGGGGGCTGATGTTGAATTTGATGATGTTGGGGTGGTGAACGCCCTCGAAGCAGTTACGATCGATGCATTACATTTAAGTAAGTGTACCAGCATGGCATTAAGTGAAACGAACACTGCTGATGGTCACGTATTAGTTGCACATAATGAAGATTGGATCCCTGACGATGAGCCGGATGTTTACCTGATCCATGCAGAACCGGATGATGAACCACCATTTTTAGCCATGACGTACGGTGCTTTATTACCCAATATAGGTTTTAATGCGTTCGGAATTGCACAATGTTGTGATTCAGTCTATCCAAATGACAGCCGTATAGGGATCCCACGTTTGGTCGTGTCGAGGGCGGTCCTGGCAGCGAAGACACCCGGTGAAGCCATCCGGCGAGCTCTCATACCACGCAGGGCGGCAGGATATAATCATTTGCTTGCCCATGAAAGCGGAGAAATATATAGTGTGGAAGTATCGGCCAGAAAATTTGCGATCATCTATGACGAAGATGGGTATATGGTGCACACCAACCATTATCTTGACTACAATATGCAAGGTATCGAATATGAAACCGATGAGCTCATCAACACTCGCGTGCGATATTTCAGAGCAAATCGCTTATTACGAGAGACCGAGAAACATACATTAAAATCGATACAAACTATCCAACGAGACCACATCAATTTTCCCAATTCGATATGTAATCATGCTGAAGATGATATGGATCCGATAGATCGTGAAAAAACTGTTAATTCAATGGTTATCGATCTATCTGCCCGAGCGATGCATATTGCATGGGGCAACCCATGTGCAAACCCGTACCATACATATTACCTAGATGCGTAATGGTATAATATTTTCGATGGTTGCTCTCATGCCATTCGCCCCTAGGCATACAAAACCAGGAGCAAAAATTGGCGTTTAATCCCCTAAACTGGCTCTTAGGTTTCTTTTCATTGGATATTGGCATTGACCTGGGTACCGCAAATACCCTGGTGAATGTACGCGGCAAAGGCATTGTAATCAATGAGCCTTCATGGGTGGCTATTGATAAAAGGACCAGGGTACCTTTAGCCATTGGAGCTGAAGCTAAAGAAATGATGGGGAGAACTCCTCCCAATGTGATTGCCGTTCGTCCCCTCAGAGATGGAGTGATTTCTGAATTTGAGATTACACAGGCGATGCTCGAGTATTTCATCGAGAAGGCTCACCGGCAAAGCATTGTTCCTGTCCCGAGACCCCGCGTGGTCGTTGGAATACCATCGGGTGCGACAGAAGTAGAGAAGCGGGCGGTATATGATGCAGCCATGTCTGCTGGAGCCCGTGAAGCTGGCTTGATAGAAGAGCCAATGGCTGCCGCGCTGGGTGCGGGACTACCAGTAAACGAAATTCGTGGAAGCATGATCGTGGATATCGGTGGTGGAACATCTGAAGTCGCGGTTATCGCCATGGGAGGTATAGTTATTTCACGTTCCTTGCGTGTCGCTGGCGATGAGATGGATCAAGATATCGTTCAATATATGCGTAATAAATATAACCTGCTTATTGGTGAACGGATTGCTGAACATGCAAAAATCGCGATCGGGTCAGCTGCCCATCTTCCTGAAGAAAAAACGACCTTGTTACGGGGAAGAAATTTAGTCACCGGATTACCCGAAAGTGTAGAAGTTTCTTCTGTAGAAATCAGGGAAGCGATTTCTGTATCGGTAAACACGATCATTGATACGGTGAAAGATGCTCTCGATGAGACACCTCCGGAAATTATTGCGGATTTAATGGAAGTAGGTGTGTGTCTGTCTGGTGGTGGTGGTTTGTTGCAGGGATTGGATCGTAGATTAACTGAAGAATTGAAGATCCGTGTCTGGGTTGCAGAAGATCCGATGAGCTGTGTCGCCAGGGGAGCAGGAGCGGTATTAGAAGATTATGAGCATTTGAATAAATTATTAACCAGCCTGGAGCGCTCTTCTAACGGACGGCACAGCTAGACAGTTTATTAATGGAAGTTTGGTAATCCTTTATACCAACAATCCATTTCTAAAGTGACCCAGATATGATGAAGTCAAATTCTCCACGTTCGATGCAAATTATATACATTCTATTGGTAGCCTTCGGATTGATTGGATTGGCATTAGGTGGCTATCTCACTCCAATGTCTCGAATACTATTAAATCCTATTGTGTCTGCTCAGTCCTGGCTCGCAAAACGATATCAAGCAGTTCAATCCCTTATCACTCAGCCCGAAGATGTCACAACTCTCCGCCAGCAAAATTCGGCGTTGGAAGCAGAAAATTCGAGCTTGCAAGTTCAAATTGTTGAGCTTCAGCAACAAGTCACTGAGGCACAACTGCTTTCAACATTGGTTGATTATGAACGAAGACACGTGGAAAACCAATACACTGCTGCTGCCGTGATTGCACGTGATGTGAGTCCATTTATGCATTACGTGATCATTAACCGCGGTTCAGATGATGGATTACGCAAAGGAATGCCGGTTATTACTCAACAAGGCTTGTTAGGTAGCATTGCAGCGGTGACTGCGGGAGCAGCCAGAGTTCAGCTTATTAACGACCCGGGTTCCAGCATCAATGTGATCCTGCAGCAATCGGGCGTTGAGGCAGTCCTCAATGGCCTAATCACTGGTGAGATTGAATTGGATATGATCTCTCAAAATGCGACGATTCAGCCTGGGGATTTAGTAATCACTTCCGGACTGGGTGGAAACTTTCCAGCGAATATTGTTATTGGGCAGGTAGTAACCATACGAAGTGATGCTTTTGCATTGTTTCAAAGTGCAAGTGTACAACCGGCAGTGGATTTTTCTCAACTTGATATCGTGTTAATCATCATCAATTTCCAGCCGGTGGATATTTCCCCTTTAATTCCGTCACCGAGTACGCCCTAAAAAAAACCAAATGAGCAATTTAGTCGGATTATTCCTTTTTGGTGTTTTAGCTATCCTGCAGAGTACGATTGTGAGCAGGATGCCGTTACTCAACGGTACGGCGGATTTGATCCTATTATTTATTTTAGCTTGGGCACTTCAGGATCGAGTAGAATCTGCCTGGCAATGGTGCCTGATAGGTGGAATATTTGCCAGCTTGTACTCGGCATTACCTATCGGTACATTTATCTTAGCCTATTTTATTGCTACAGGAATTGCCAGACTGTTGAAACGACGTGTATGGAAGGCACCCTTCCTTGCCATGTTAGCAGCTGTATTTATCGGAACCCTTGTAGTCCAGCTAATATCTTTGTCCGCCAGAGTAATCACAGGTGTGAATATTCCAATCATCAATGTGCTCAATTTGATCCTGTTGCCGGGTTTGTTATTAAACCTTATCCTGGCAATCCCTGTATATTCGATCGTGCATGATATGGCAGGTTGGCTATTCCCAGAAGAGTTAGAAGCATGAAGAGCTCATCTGCATTAAAAAATATGGTAGCAACCTGGCGGATTCTTGTGCTGGGTATCATCCTGATCATCATTTTCTTTATTTACGTTGTACGTTTATACAACCTGCAAGTCATAGAATATTCTGATTGGTCAGCTCAAGCCAATAGTAACCGTACACACGAAATAAATTTATCTGCCTCACGTGGAATGATTTATGATCGGAAGGGATATATTTTAGCGAGAAATATCCCCTCCTATAACGTTGTAATCACTCCTGCATATTTACCAGATGATGAAGGAGAGATTCAGGCGATTTACAGAGCGCTCTCAAGTTTAACCGGAGTACCAGTAAACCGAGGAGAAGTATCACAAGCGGATCCTTTCGTCCCCTGTATTTCCGATCATGGGATTACACAAATCGTCACCTATGGTGAGACGACTGCTCCGTATGAGGCTGTCAAGTTAGCCTGTGATGTAAACCAACAAGTTGCCTTAGCAATTCAGGAGAATACCTCCGCCTGGCCAGGGGTTGGTGTCGATGTAGTGCCAGTGCGAGATTACCCTTCCGGTTCACTAACTGCATCGATTGTAGGTTTCCTCGGTCCGATACCGGCAATCGATGAAGATTTCTACCGGTCCTTGGGGTTTGTTCCCAACCGCGATAAAGTTGGCTATGCTGGTGTTGAACTCTACTTCCAAGATTTATTGGCAGGTGTGAATGGTTATCGTGTGGTTGAGTGGGATATTGCAGGACAGATTCTGGATGATTTAGTGCCACCAGTGCCCTCAACACCTGGCTCAAGTATTGTATTAACCATTGATGCACGGCTACAGCAGGCAATTCAATCGATTTTAGTGGATGAGATTAATGACTGGAATCGAGTCCTGGGTGAAGAACGAATGACGAGTGGTGCTGTGATCGCAATAAATCCCCTCACCGGAGAAATTCTCGGTTTGGTTAATTACCCAACCTATGAAAACAACCGCATGGCCCGAATCATACCTGCATATTATTACGAGCAACTCATAGCGGATAAGCGAAATCCATTATTGAACCTGGCTGTCGGAGCAGAATTACCTGCTGGCTCTGTATTTAAGCTAGTTACTGCAACGGGTGGATTGAATGAAGGAATCGTTACGCCTGAAGAGATAATCCAAACCCCTGGTAAGATAACTGTTACCGAACGTTACTACGCCAATGATCCAGGTAAACCGAGAGATTTTGTCGATTGGATCTACACGAAACAACCAGGGGGATTTGGTCAGCTTGATTTCGTCCACGCCATTGCCAATTCAAGTAATGTTTACTTTTATAAAGTTGGTGGAGGTTACCGGGATGAGGTCAATCCCGGTCTAGGAATATGCCGGATCGGCACGTACGCACGCGCCTTGGGTTATGGTACGCTACCAGAGGGATATGCAGGCCTCCCGGCAGGGTACAGAACACCTGAAGTTGAGCTTCCGGATGTGGCATCCGGGTTAATCCCAGACCCGACCTGGAAACGCATCAATCAAGGGGAGAGCTGGTCGACCGGTGATACCTATATCGTCAGTGTGGGTCAAGGATATGACTTAGCAACACCTTTACAAGTTCTTTTATCAGCTGCAACAGTAGCCAACAATGGCAAGTTAATGGCTCCCACGATTTTATACGAGATCCTGGATAGTGAAGGGAATGTCATCCAACCCTTTATGCCTCGCTTGCGCTGGGACCTGACCGTCGACCCGGTTATACAGGGTTATGAGGATAATACAATACGGGGATGCCAGACCACTGGCGAAATGAAAACAGTGGAACCCTGGGTGTTTGAACAGATACGAACAGGTATGCGTCTGGCTGTGTTGGAGGGGACACTTAAAAAACAATTCGCGAATGTGAATATTGCCGCGGCTGGAAAGACAGGCACAGCAGAGTATTGTGATGAGTTCGCTCAAGCAAAGAACCTGTGTGAACCAGGAGCCTGGCCATCCCACGCATGGACGGTTGCATTTGCTCCCTATGAAGACCCTGAAATTGCAGTGGTGGCATTTGTTTATAATGGTGGAGAGGGTTCCAGTGTGGCAGGACCAATCGTCCGCAGGGTGCTGGATGCATATTTCGAATTAAAGTCAGCTGATAGTACAGCGATCCCTTAGCATCGGAATTAATGAATGGGTAGTGCTATAATCGGTCGATTAGGTTAATAATTGTGAATGCGATCCAGCAAATGGTATCTGCATGTTTATCTGGAACACAATCGGAATGGCATAAAAATAGCGATCTAATGACATGCAAAGAAAAGGTTAATGAAATTGCTGAAGGATCAGCTATGTTCCAGCTTGGTGGACCAGCAAACCTATTCAAGCTCATTATTGCTGAAAGTAAATGAATGAGTCAAACGAATTGGCGCCACTTTGATTTTTGGTTATTAGGTGCAGTTGCCTTGATGACAATCTTTGGCATCACAATGATCCGTTCCGCTGTGGCAGGTAATATTGAGCTTGAGAGGGCTGATATTGTTCGACGGCAGCTGATTTTTGCAGTATTGGGTTTCATTGTCATTTTTGTTGTAGCTGCGATTGATTACCATCTGTGGGCTTCCATCAGCCGACCAATGTATATTATTACGGTTATTGTATTAGGTGCTTTGACAATTGCCGGTCAGGCTTTATATGGATCGGCGCGCTGGTTCGATACAGGTGTCATTCTCATTCAACCTTCAGAACTGGCAAAAATTGTAGTCATCCTGGTGTTATCTGATTTCTTCGCCAGGAATATTGATAAGATAGACAGCCTCACCTGGATTGCACGCAGTTTATTATTCACACTGGGAATTGTGGTGTGGATCATTCTCCAACCGAATTTAAGCACTTCCCTGGTAATCATAGCGATCTGGTTCAGCTTACTGTGGGCGAGTGGACTGAAACTGAAATACCTGCTTGCTTTTGGTGGAATTGGTTTGATCGCTCCTTTTGCTGCTTTTCCGTTCCTGGCAGATTATCAGAAGCAAAGGATAATAAATTTTCTTGTTGCTGATCCAAATGCAACCCAAGGGGAGACATACAATATTCAACAAGCGTTGATCAGTATCGGTTCGGGTGGTTTACTGGGAAAAGGTTACAACCAGGGCACACAAGTCCATTTACGTTTTCTTAAAGTGCGCTGGTCGGATTTTATTTTCTCTGCGACAGCAGAAGAATTCGGTTTAGTTGGCTCAGTTATCATCATGCTTTTGCTGCTGTTTATCATCTTTCGTTGCATGCGGGTTGCCAGATTAGCAAGGGATACTTACGGCGGTTTAATCGCTTATGGTGTGGCGGTGCTATTGGCTTTCCAGGGGATGGTTAACATCGGGGTTAATTTAAAACTATTACCAGCAACGGGATTACCCTTACCGTTTATCAGTTATGGTGGAAGCTCACTGCTATCATTATTGCTTGGGGTCGGTTTAGTGGAAAGCGTGATATTGCGCCACAAACCCCTGGAGTTTTAATTCCTCAAACTGAGGGTCGAATCAATTGGCATTGATACATAGTTACGATAGGGAGAATCGCTTTGGTACAAACTAATCCAGTCCGAGTTCGTTTTGCCCCATCGCCCACTGGAAGCACTCATATCGGCAGCGGACGTACTGCGCTATATAACTACCTGTTAGCCAGGCAGACCGGTGGCACATTCATCCTAAGGATTGAAGACACTGATCAGAGACGTTACGTGCCTGGGGCAGAAAAGGAGCTGATCGATAGCTTGCATTGGTTAGGAATAACATGGGATGAAGGTCCAGGGGTCGGTGGCCCTCATGCCCCATATTACCAGACTCAACGCAGGGAGATTTATCAAGAATATACCCGCAAGCTGATCGAATCAGGTCATGCATACTATTGTTTTTGCACTCCCGAACGGTTGGAAAAGGTGCGTAAGGAACAACAGAGCAAGAAGGAAAACCCTCGCTATGATGGATTATGTCGCCGGTTAGACCCGGGTGAAGCAGATGCGAGGGTTTCCAAAGGTGAGAAGCATGTCGTGCGGTTCAAAATACCTGAGGCAGGCTCGGTGACTGCGCATGACCTTCTCCGTGGGGATATTACGGTTGACAATTCAGCCCTGGATGATTACGTCATCGTGAGGTCAGATGGGTTAGCGCTCTATCACCTGGCAGCCATGGTGGATGACCACCTGATGGGGATCACACACGTCATCCGTGGGTCTGAGTGGTTGTCTACTTTTCCGCTTCATGTCCAGATCATTCGCGCTTTTGGCTGGCAGGAACCAAATTGGATCCATCTTTCAGTTTTCCTCAAGCCTAGCGGCAAAGGTAAGATGAGTAAACGCGAAGCTGCCGTACTGGTTCAGGATGGTCACTCGATATTTATAAAGGATTTGGAAGCACAAGGATATATTCCCGAGGGGGTGATCAATTGGATTGCATTAATGGGATGGAGTTATGATGACCGAACAGAGATTTTCACGATGGAAGACTTGATCGAAAAGTTTAATCTGGCTCATCTCAATCCATCGCCTGCGGCAATCAACTTCTCAAAGCTTGACCATTTTAACGGTTTGCACATTCGAAGTCTTTCCAGAGAAGACCTTGTGCAAAGACTTACTCCATATCTTCAGCGTGAAGAACCTTCATTTAATAAGAATACACTTTATGATACCATACCGATCATTCGTGAACGATTAGTAACTTTAGATGATGTGGTACCGGTGGCGGGTTTTTTCTTTAAAAACCAGATCATACCAAATCCTAATGATTTGATCGCAGATAAGCTAACCCCTGCAGATTCGTTAATGGTTGCTAAAAAGTCTTATCAGGTTCTGTTAACCTTGCCAGCTATTAATAAAGAACTGGCAGAGCCCCCGATGCGGAGTTTGGTGGAGGAACTTGGTTTAACTGCCGGGCAGGTCTTTGGCATCCTTAGAATAGCAGTGACTGGTCAAAAAGTGAGTCCACCACTCTTTGAGAGTATGGAGATCATTGGTAAAGAAAAGGTATTAGAACGGATACAAATAGCGATAAAAATTTTGGAGCAGATGAGCAACCAATAACTCGAACTAGAACAGACTGGACGGTAGGTGACGGGCGTGGTAAAATTTTTCTCGTTATATACTGGGGGCTCGTCTAATGGTAGGACAGCAGACTCTGGATCTGTATGTAGAGGTTCGAATCCTTTGCCCCCAGCCACAGGTCAAAACACCCCGTCAGACTAATCCGGGGTGTTTTGATAAGACGAGCAGGAGGACACAATGACTGAAACACCATCCACTACGCCGACCAACTTTATCAGGGAAGCGGTTATCGAGGACATAAAATCAGACCGATTTGGCGGCAAGGTGCAAACCAGGTTCCCTCCAGAACCAAATGGTTACCTTCACATTGGGCATGCAAAGGCATTTTCGATTGATTTTGGTATCGCACTTGAATTCGGAGGCAAATGTAATTTGCGATTCGATGATACCAACCCGGTTAAAGAAGACGTGGAGTATGTCGAATCAATTAAAGAGGATATCCATTGGCTGGGTTATGATTGGGAAGATCGTCTATTTTTTGCCTCGGATTATTTTGAACAGCTGTATGAATATGCTGAAAAACTTATAAATAAGGGCAAAGCATATGTCGATGATTTGAGTGCAGATGAGATCCGAGAATATCGCGGGACTTTGACTGAGCCAGGGAAAAACAGTCCTTATCGCAACAGGACTATTGATGAGAATCTGAATTTGTTCAAACAGATGCGGAGTGGTGAATTTCCAGACGGATCCCGGGTACTACGAGCAAAAATCGATATGGCTTCTGGTAATATGAACATGCGTGACCCGGTTATGTACCGCATCCTACATTCCACACATCATCGTACGGGAGATGCCTGGTGCATCTACCCGATGTATGACTTTGCGCATGGCCAATCTGATTCAATCGAGGGGATCACCCACTCGTTATGTTCATTAGAATATGAAGACCATCGCCCATTATACGATTGGTTTTTAGAACAGCTGGAGATATACCATCCACGCCAGATTGAATTTGCACGACTTAATCTAAGTTACACGGTGATGAGTAAAAGGATCTTATTAACCCTGGTCAAAGATGGATATGTTCGAAGTTGGGATGATCCGCGTATGCCTACTTTATCGGCGATGAGGCGACGTGGGTATTCAGCACAGGCGATCCGAAAATTTATCGAAGTGGTTGGTGTAGCGAAGCGTAATAATCTGGTCGATATTGCACTCCTGGAGGCTTTAGTACGAGATGAGCTAAATCTCACTGCACCCAGGGTGATGGGCATCCTCCATCCGCTGAAGATCGTGATCGATAATTTCCCATCAGGTATGGCAGAAGAATTGGAAGCAGTAAATAACCCCGAGGATCCTACCGCAGGTACCCGAAAAATTATATTTTCACGAGAAATCTACATTGATCGAAATGATTTTCGAGAAGATCCCCCAAAAAAGTATTTTCGCCTGGCTCCAGGCAGGGAAGTCAGATTACGATATGGTTATTTCATCAAATGTGTCGAGACAGTCAAAGACCCTGCGACTGGTGAAATCACTGAGTTGCATTGCACCTATGACCCAGCGACACGGGGCGGCTACGCCCCAGATGGCAGGAAAGTACAAGGCACGTTGCATTGGGTCTCTGCAGAAAATACCATCGATGTCGAGGTGAGACTCTATGATCGACTGTTCACGAAAGCTGATTTAAATGACTTGGATGAAGGAGCCAGATTTCTCGATTTTATCAACCCTGACTCGTTACAGATTATCGAGCACTGCATGGTTGAAGCGAATCTTGCTTCTGCGACACCAGGAACTCGTTACCAGTTTGAGAGGGAAGGTTATTTTATCGTGGATACTGACTCTGTTCCAGGGAGGCTCGTGTTCAATCGCATCGTGCCTCTGCGTGACACCTGGGCAAAAATCGAAGAAGCCCAAAAAAGCGCTGGAAATTAGGCTTTGATATTGTCACAAGGTATGGTTTATACAGAGATCACCGTACCTTGTGATTTTTGAGAGGAAGGCTGTATGTGTGGAATTGTTGGTTATATTGGCCCTCAGAATGCCACCCCAATCATCTTAAATGGTCTTAAAAGGCTTGAATACAGGGGATATGACTCGGCAGGATTGGCAGTCATACAAAACAATCACATCGAGATTCGCAGGGATGTGGGTAAATTAAACAAATTATCCGAGCTAGTTTTAGAGATTCCTGTATCTGGTCATGCTGGGATTGGCCATACACGATGGGCGACCCACGGAGAACCAAGCGCCCGTAATGCCCACCCACATATTGGGATGACAGGCAATGTGGTGGTCGTGCATAATGGGATTGTGGAAAATTACCTGGAATTACGGAATGAGCTCACCGACGAAGGTATCATCTTTAATTCGGATACCGATACCGAAGTGATCGTACAACTGGTTGAACGCTATCAATCGACAGGGATTGGTTTAACTGAGGCTGCACAGAAGACCATGCAACAATTGAAAGGCGCACATGGGATCGTATTAATGTCTTCACTTGAGCCGGATAAGATCGTGGCAGCGCGAATAGGTAATGCTGGAGGGGTGGTTATTGGTATTGGGGATCATGAGATGTTCATCGCTTCCGACCTACCAGCCATCCTTGACCATACTCGTAAAGTGGTGTTTTTGGAATCACGCCAAATGGCAATCGTTAGTGCGGAGGGGTTAACGGTTCAAACCTTAGAAGGTAAACCTATTCATTATAAGGAGCAAATCGTAGCGTGGGATCCAATTTCAGCTGAAAAAGGTGAATACCGTCATTTCATGCACAAAGAAATTAATGAACAAGTGCGTTCATTGACAGATACAATCGCAGGAAGGGTGGATGTTGAGAGTGGGCGGGTGCAACTACCCGAGTTAAACCTTACACCAGAATTTGCTCGGCAAATCAAAAAAATATATATTACAGCATGTGGAACAGCATCTCATGCAGGTATGGTTGGTAAGATTCAAATTGAGCGGATTGCTAAAATACCGACGCATTTGGAGATTGCATCAGAATTTCGATATGGGGATCCAATCATCGATCAGAATACAGTCGTACTGGCAATCAGCCAATCTGGTGAGACAGCGGATACGCTGGCAGCAATGGAGGAGGGGCGGAAAAAAGGAGCCACATTGTGGTCAATCGTAAATGCAATTGGAACCCAAGCAATGCGCATAGCCGATGGATATATCTCCATGCAAGCTGGCCCAGAGATTGGAGTGGCGTCCACAAAGGCATTCACTGCTCCCATGGTCGACATGTACATGCTGGCTATTTTACTGGCTGACTTGCGAGGGACATTGGACAGCAAAACGAAGCAATCTCTAATAGCTGGCTTATTAATGATCCCAGACCTGGTGGGAAAGTGTTTAGATCGTTTTAGGGAAGTCGAAGAAGTCGCTGCGACGCTTAAAGATACACGCAGCTGTCTATACCTGGGCCGGGGGATAAATATGCCAATAGCTTATGAGGGTGCACTTAAACTTAAAGAGATCTCCTATATCCATGCGGAAGGTTACCCGGCTGGAGAGATGAAACATGGTCCGATCGCACTGATCGATCGAGAGATGCCCGTTGTGGTGCTGGCACCCCATGATCCATGGTACGAAAAGATGATCAGCCAGATTGAGCAAGCCAAAGCGCGGGGAGGCACCGTGATTGCAGTTGCCACTGATGGAGATAAAATCATCCCTTCCCTTGTCGATCATGTGCTATGGGTGCCAGAGACACCCTGGCTACTTAGCCCGGTGGTAACCGTCATTCCTTTACAGCTTTTGGCTTACTTTATTGCTGCCAAGCGTGGATTGGACGTTGACCAACCCAGAAATCTAGCCAAATCAGTTACTGTCGAATAATTAGCTAGTTTAAAGTTACAACCTATTACCCTTTGAGATCAGAAATTCACCCTTCTTGAGCATTTCAATATGGTCATCCGGGAAATTGGATAGATTTAATAAATCGATGGTTCGTTCACGAAGGTATTTCGATGCTTCCTTATGATTTGATTCCTGCCATTTTTCAAGACTTAACCTGGGAAATATGGTACTGATATGATAAGCATCGCGGAACAACTTCGTAGTTAGGCGTGATGAGATAAAGTTTCCACCCACGCCAATCTTTAACATTTCTTCGAATGCCAACGCCTCATCATTGATATCGAAGCCTTTAGCAAACTGTCGTGACTGTTCAATAATTTCATTCGCATAAACCACCAACATTGGTGAAAACACTTTAGAACCAAAACTACCACCCACGAAAGGTGCCAAACCAACTTTTCCCAGACAGCTTGTGAGCTGATTGATCCAGAGTGCTTGGCTGGAGATCAAATCTGCTCCCCAACCATTCGCACTCCCAGAGGTACCCGCATGTGGGATTTTGTAGTATGCCATCATCTCTGCACAAGCAAGGTTGAGTAACATTGTTTGTGGGTCGAAGAAATCCACCATCAATTTCATATCGAAATAGGCGGGCAGGCTACCCAAAATAACCGGTGTGCCTGGTTTCGCCAGCTGGCTGAAAACCAAGCCAGCCAACAGCTCTGCATTCAAGAGGGAAAGTGTTCCTTGTGGGGTGATGGGGGTAGATAACCCTGCCATGCCATAATTAGAGAATATTACTGGCAGGCCGCGTTCAATCGCATCTAGCATATTATTGGCTGTGGCTTGATTCAATATGAGGGGCGTGACAGGGTTGAAATAAGGGATTACAAATGGTTTGGAGGAGAGATCACCTGCCAGTCTCTCAAGTAATCCCAAACCTGGCAGAAATTGTCTTTCATCGGAAATCAAGATGACTAACGGTTTAAAAGTACCAGCCACCATTTCCAAGAGAGCCAGCAGATCGGCTTTATCTGTGTCAATATCACGCAGAATACCAATTGTGGAGATAACATCAAAAGAAGGCAAGTTATTTCCAAACCCGACGGAAGAACGCATATGTTCCCGATTAAAGGGCAGGATTTCATCGGTACGTGGTTCCTGATAGAAAAGATTGGTCACTCCAATCCCAAACCGTGTTGTGCTCTCCCCAAGGCGAAAACTTAAATCACCCTGGCGAGAGTAGATATCGATAGCGGATGGGGCTTGTTGAACCGCCCATTCTACGACTTCTGGATGGATTACAACATGGCAATCATCCAAAAATCTTACGTCTTGAGATGTTTTGAATACTTTTATGGCTTTTTCAGAATCAATGCGGATCCCAATTTCTGATAATATTTTTAGTGAAGACTTATGCACCTGAACTATGGCTTCAGATGACAGTACATTTATCTTTGGAGTTACATGAATTGAATTTGACATAACCGGACTTAATTAGAATCCACCATTGCGTAAGTATCTTAAAGTGGTTTCTGCCAGAATGGCTGCACCATAGGGCAGGCAACTATCGTTGACATCAAACCTGGAATTATGATGTTCACGTTCATCTCCTTCAAACTTACAACCCAAGGAAAACATCGCACCAGGCGCTAATTCAGAGAAACAGCCAAAATCTTCAGCTCCCAGACCATTTGGCGGGAGTTGGACATTGGCGGTTCCAAGCATATCGATTGCTGTTTGCTTGATTAGATCTGCTACTTTCTGGTCATTGATCATCGGTGGAGTGCCAATTTCAAAAGTGAGCTGGTAATCTCCACCCAAGGTTTTCGCAACCTCAAAAGCTCTTCTGATCTCATGATGGAGCTGCTCTTGTACTTTCGGTTGTGTATATCGAATAGTTCCCAGGATATCGACCTTATTTGGGATGACGTTTTCAGCATGCCCCGCATGGATTGACCCGATACTGATGACGGCAGGGTCGAAAGGATTGAGCTTGCGGGAGATAATCCCATTTAATGCCAGGATGACATGTGCTGATAGATAGATTGGATCCACTGTTTCATGCGGTCTGGCACCGTGGCCTCCCATCCCAATGATTGATCCACGAAATGTATCTACCCCACCTGACGAGGGTCCTGCTCCGATATCGATCCGACCTACCGGGACATGGGCTGAAACATGTAAGGCGAGCACCATACCCACTCCACCTTCCATAGCACCATCCTGAATCATGCGCTGAGCACCACTCAATCCTTCATCATCTGCCACTTCTTCGGCAGGCTGAAAAAAGAAACGTACTGCCCCGGGTAAATTACTTTCTTCCGATAATAATTCTGCAACTCCTAAGAGGATCGCAGTATGGGAATCGTGACCGCAAGCATGCATGATGCCTGGGTTTTGGGAACAATAATCGGTCTGGTTTTCTTCCTGGAGGGGCAGTGCATCCATATCTGCACGGATGCCCACTATCGGAGATCCCTGCCCAAGCTCACCCACCACTCCCGTCTTGCCTACCTTTTGTCGAACCCGGCAGCCGAGTAAGGTTAATACTTCAGCGACTTTGGAAGATGTCCGATATTCCTGAAAACCAATTTCCGGGAATTTGTGAAAGTCATGGCGATATTCCTGCATTTTTTCCTGAAGCATCATTGCTCGATTTAACATGGCATCCTCTTATTATCGGTTTTATTTTCCCAATACGCGATCTGCTTCAGTGATAATTTCATCCAGTTCCAATTCCTGATCATTGGTGAGAGGTTCAACCTGGTGATTTTGAATTATTCTGATTGCTTCAGCCTGAGAGCGCTCAGCCATCCCGGTGCGATCATTATTTTCCCAGGCTTCCCATGAGCCACGCTCAGCAAGTGCTGTGAGTAATATCTCACCACTACGGAGATAGCGCAGGGTGTGCTTTTGCCCCAAGAAATTATGGGTGCTCCGGCAAGCACTTGAGATCACATCCACAGCCAATGAGTCATCAGTGACTTCAAATCCTCTCCTAAGGCGCTTAATGCTGGCTGCAATTTCATTATCACATACGATCTGGGCGAATGAACCCATCACACCAGCTTCCATCTCTCCTATTCCAGAAAGCTCGTCTGCTCCGGCGAGTGCCGGGATAATTGCGTTGAGGGATCGTTCGAAACCATTCTGAATATCCAAAGTATGTGAATTTGTTGAGAAACCATAGACATTAACCGGTAGCCCATAGCGATGGCCCATCTGAACTGTGGCAGCTGAAGCCAGACCCAACTCGACCCCACCCCATACGGATGACCCGGTGCGGGGTTCCATCATCGCAAGTCGTCCGCAATATACGATGGGCAAGCCGGGGTGGACCAATTGAGCCAGAACAATGGATGCCAGTAGCTCTGCATTTTGTTGTGTGACTGCTCCGGCGATTGAAAAAGGAGCCGTTGTTCCAGCAGTTGGGCAGGGAAGGGGGGCAAATGGAATTCCATTATCGGCGATCTCAATAATCGCCTCTGCGCAATCATTTAGAAAACTGAGTGGGCTCACTGGAGAAACACTCAACGACAAGACTTTAGTGGGAGGACCAATGACAGAAGCCATACGTATGGCAAAGCGCACTTCCAGGGCAGTTTGAACACCAGGACCTTGAAGTGGTTTTGTGGTATTGGGTATGGCATACCGGTACATTGCCAGGGACATCAGATGACCTGGTACGTCTTGAGGTGTGAAAAATGGGGTTATGGTGGTGACACCATCCAGGGCATCAAGAAGGCGGGTACAATCCTGCAGGTCTTTCAAAGTGGCTTTATGGCGTGTGCCAGAGCCCGCATCATAAACATCGCGGGCTCCTCCCAAGTTATGCCAGTGGAGGGTCTGATCACCAAGTGTTTTTATCGCACCCCCGCGACCATGGAGGCGGACCTTGGTGGTAGACCTGGCAACCTCACGTTCAACAAGCTCGGGAGGAAGTAAAACTCTATCTTTTTCAATGGTTGCCCCGGCACCAGATAAAATTTCACATGCTCGTGGCTGTGTCAGGTTAATTCCAGTCTCTGCCAACACGCGTAAACTAGCTAAATGGATGGCATCGATGTCTGATTCAGTCATGACTCTGAATTCGTACATAGACTTCTCCTTAGATTTACTGGCTGATTGATCTGGAGAGGAGCTGATTTATTACCAGAATCTAATCAATAATGGACCTGGAAGGCGTGTTCCAATAAACCTCCCATATTATCAACAGCACGATTTAACTTATCGGTCGTGGGTTGGAAGTGAATCCAAACCAGCATCATGTGCCTGACTTTTTACCAATCTGATTAGGTCCTCAACCTGATCTTGTGGCAAATTTGGAGGTTCATACTGCCCCAAGAGATATTGGACCTGTGCTTTTGCGCGGCTAAAGGTATCCAGGTTCCCATCTTGATGCCAACCACGGATTGAATCGCGGTCCAGTACTTTTGATGGAAGGTATTGCTCTTTGGAGAATAATTCTCGGGTAATTTTTTGCTTGAGGAAATCGCCCTTGAAATTGATACCTTCAAACATAGCGGTGGCTAACGTATCCGTAGGTGTTAGCACGCCGGCTAATAAACGCTTAGCCATGGCAACGATTTCAGCATCGATCACTAGCTTTTCCAGGCTGAAGCACGCCAGAAAATCCAACATTCCTGCTCCTGAGATCATATTGATTCCGGCTAAAGCCCCAATGATGGCGCTGATACCACTTTCCAAACCGGCTTGTGCATCGACGACTTTCGCGTCACTTGCACACAAATATGTGTGGGTCGGTAAACCGAGGAATTTTCCAACTTGAGCATACGAGGCATCAATCATTGCTGTCTCAATGGCACCCATCGGAGTTGTGCCTTTACGCATGTCGAAGATGGCTGGAGCACCACCCCAAATGATTGGAGAGCCAGGATTAGCTAGCTGGTGAATCGTGATACCGCTCAGGCATTCTGCTGCATGCTGGACAACCGAACCCACCAACGTGACCGGAGCAGTTGCACCCGCCAATGGCATGGATACCATCTGGGCTGGAATGCCCGCACGAGCAAGATCAATCAGATTTTGAGCTCCAAAGTTGCTCCAGATCAGTGGAGGAGATGGACAAACATCAAAAACTGCCTGAGGTTTTTCAGCCAGCGCTTGCCGGCCTCCTGCAAATATTGCCAGCATATCCACCATCACCTGCAAAGTAGGGATGGCAAATGCACCGGTGATGATCGGCTTGGTCGAGTATAACAATACGAGATATAGCCGGTACAAATCGCTGATCGGTTTTGGAATCTCATTGCAGATCACCGCTGTGGATTGAGCATCGTATTGAGGAAGCATTTCGGTTAGCTTGACAATCCGTACCAGGTCGGTGGAGTAGGAAGGGCGGTGCTCAAATGATTCAGGATCCAGGATATGTACACCCGATGAACCCGGATCGAAATGTACAGAATTCCCTCCGTAAGATATCTTGGGGAAACCTTGCCGGTCATAAAGCAAAAACTCATGCGGGACGGTTTCCAATGCCTGGTAGACTACTTTTTCTGGAATGTGGGCTACTTCCGCATCTTTATCAACACGAGCACCGGCAGCTTCTAACAAATGCATAGCCATAGGGGATTGGACTTTTATCCCCGGTTTTATTAGCAATTGAAATGCTTCATCCAGGATTTGCTTGACCAACTCATCGGATAGAAGGGTGATATTAGGTTGCATTGCACTCACTTTGTCTCAACGGATGCAATTATTTTCTTTAATTCAGATGAAATAGAATCATCCAATGGTTCAGGTTGATGGGTATTCAAAAGCCTCCTGGCTTTTTCGAGCGCCCAATCACGACCATCGTCATGTTTCTCTTCCCAAATATTATAAGGGCGGCGATCCATATATTGAGGAATAAAAATTTCACGCATATGTTTCAGCGTGTGTTTTTGGCTGAGGAAGTTCCCGCCTGGGCCGACTGAACGGATCACATCCAATGCAAGCGTCTCATCATCGACGACAATACCCTGCATGACTTTATGAATTATTGAGAATATCTCACAGTCCATCAACATTTGCGCATAGGACCATATGCGGCTGCCATGCAATAAACCTACTCCCAATAACATATCTGACATGACCAGGCTAGCCATAAAGGTTGATAGGCTATTTTCAACGCCTGCGTGCCAGTTTGGTTCCTTGGCACCCGTGGCAAAAGAACCCATGGACAGGGGGATATTATAGAAATCTGACAGCTTATTTTGAGCAGCACCAAATAGAAAATCTTCAGGCCCACCCCCAGTATACGCACCAGATCGCAGATCAGAGGCTGTTTGTGCGGCTGCGTAGAAGACAGGCGCGCCTGGGAATGCCAGCTGGATCAAAGCCGTTGCACTGATTACTTCTGCATTACCTACTACCAGAGTGCCAGCCAGTGTGGCAGGTCCAGTGGTCAGGCAAGCTGCCATGGTCATAAAACCAACTGGCAAGCCCGCTTCTGCGCCAATCAACGCCGCGTCCACGCTGCCACCATCCTGGCCAAGGGGCGGAGCTGTACATTGCATGATGGAGAGAATTGGACGTTTCCGCAGAGCATCCTTCCCACCAGCGATGGTGGCTGCCATTTCTACTGCTGCGCGCGCTTCCCTTTCGTTATAAATACTTTCGGTTTGAGCATGTTTGGTTGAATTTTCCCAGATAGCCCTTAATTCCTGCAACCCGCGTGACTTGGGCGGGTAATCCTGCGCGGATACGGCTACCCAGTGAAATGCAATTTCCTCTAATGCATCACCTATCCGGGCGATATCGGCAACATCCTGCCAACTAGACATGCGTCGCTTGCCGGTGTTTATATCCAAGACTTCCACTCCGCATCCATCCGTACCAAGGAAAACATGATTGCCATCTAAAGGTAAGTCTTGTTGTGAGTCGCGCGCAGCCAGGGTATATTTTGGTGGAGCGAGTTTCAATGCATCTTCGATTATCTGGCCAGGCACCTTTACGATCGATGTGCCTCTATCCACCTGAGCACCATGTTCTTCCCAAATGTCTAAAGCATGTTTCGATGGAAAACGAACGCCAGTCTTTTCAATGATATCGAGGGTGGCAGTATGCAGGCGGAAAATTTCGTCGGGGGAAAGGATTTCCAGGCTGAGTTTCGGGTTAGTGATGGATTTAATTTTTCCAGTCATAGCTGCTCCTGTGTGGATTAAACTCCCAGAAGCTGTTTGGCTATGCGGGCAGCTCCGATGGCATCTTCGCTATAGCCATCAGCACCGATTTGCTTTACCCATTCCTGGGTTACCGGGGCACCACCAACCATGACTTTGACTTTGGAGCGCATGCCCATATCCTCAAGCGCTTCAATGACATCTTTTTGATGAACCATGGTGGTTGTAAGTAATGCACTCATCGCTACAATATCCGCACCCACCTCACGAGCTTTCTCCACCACTTTCATCACCGGTACATCCACACCCATATCAAAAACCTGGAAGCCAGTGGCAGACAGCATCGTGCCCACCAACGTCTTTCCAATTTCATGTATATCGCCTTCAACGGTGCATAACACGACCTTGCCCAACATTTTTCTTTCTGTGCCACGTCTGGCTAATTCAGGTTCTAATACAGCGACAGCAGCTTTCATGGCTTCACCTGCCATGACCAACTCAGGCAGGAACATATTTCCACAACTGAACTGTTCGCCAACAAAGTTAACCCCAGCCACAAACCCCTGGTTGATAGCTTCCAATGGATCCATGCCCATTTCAACAGATTGTTTTGCTAAATCGGCGGCTATCTCAAATTCACCATCGGTTATACTTTGAGCCATTGCTTTTAAAAGGTCTTCGGTTTGCATTTTTATCTCCTTATAAATTTATTTTTGATAGGATGAGATCATTGGCTCGATCTGTTTTTCAATCTCACGGATTGTTTCTCCTGAGATGTCTAAATATATTTCCAGCTCTTCGCCAAGGTTTTTAATGTGATAGGTAACCTTACTCGAAGCTGTTTGTGGATCTTTACTTGCCAAAGCTTCGACGATTGCCTTATGTTCAAGATATTCACGCCATAAGCTACTCTGGAGAAGCTCTGGGTGACGGAACATATATTCATACAGCATCCAATCTGGAAACGAATTGGTAGCCATGTCATATAATTTGCTCAACAATGGGATACCTGCTGCATCCACTATGCGGGTATGGAATTCTTTATTTAATTGGCGCAAGGTGGACATATCTTCCAGCGAAAGCAGGTTGGCAGTTTGCTCAACGATATTGGATAAAGTACGGACTTCTTCTGGTTGAATAACTACAGCAGCCAGGCGAGCAGCTAAATTTTCAAGCACCAGGCGCATCACGAAGGCGCTAATAATTTCCTTAGGTTCTAATATTGGGACACGAACGCCGCGATAAGGTACTCTTTCAGCCAAACCAGAAGCGACTAAACGATCAAGGGCTTCTCTAACCGGTGTTTGGCTTACACCAAGAAGTGTAGAAATATCCTCCTGACGCAACCAATCACCTGAGGAATATTTACCTGCGATGATCTTGCCGTACAGGTAATCGTAAACCTCATCGGTAAGGGAACGTTTATGGAGGATTTCACGGGCATCAGGTATTGTAGTTTGATCCATAGTTTGGATTTCTTCCACAGAGCCTAGAATCAACGATACATAATGTACCTGATATATTATATATTATATATAATAAGTTGTAAAGGAGAATACCTTACGATATAGGTTCGTTTATCAAAAATACGCACTGAGGCAGACCTTTTATACCTATACAAAGCTTATCAATCTGCCTGACTGAAGTATCCAACAGGTTCTCAAGCAAGGATGCATCAATTTGACAAAGCTCAGGATGATCCGCAATGATTGATCGATATGGACAATGATCGAACATGATGCGCGGATTTTCGATATGAGCTTCCCAATGTGCCTGGTAATTCATTCGATTAAGCGAACGGATAGCAGAATATAACCGTCTGGTTGGGTTGGTGGCATCAGGTTTAAATTCTGATCCGATAAGGCTTGCTATTTCTTTAATCTTTTGGTTATTTTTATATGGTTCAGCATTGACGATTAAAATCGAAAGCAAAGCTCCAGATAGATGATTCAAATTATGTAAATCAGTCTGTTGACTACTGCAATAAATCTGTGCAGGGCGCCCTCTGAAGGCAGCTGCTTTCTGCCCGATTACTTTGACACTACTTTGTTCGACCAAGATCGACAAATGATGGCGAATATTTGCAGGGGTTACATGAAATACCTTGCTTAATTCTTCCACTGTAGAACTATGTTGTTCGTGAATGTAATTTAGGATTTTTTGGCGTGAGTTTGGCATTTTATTATGGGATAAGTATATCAAAAGCGGCTGATAAATGCAAATATATATTTGCGTATATCGATTGACACGATAATGGATAAGAGTATAATGCACGCGTTCATCCAATTGAGTTTGAGGAGGCAATCTTTATGAGTCAGGTGCTAAACAACCCTGGTTATGAAATTCCACCCGAAATACAAGGCCAGTTGACCATAACCACGCTTGATAAGATATACAATTGGGGACGGCGATCCTCGATCTGGCCGATGATGTTTGGGTTGGCATGTTGCGCTATTGAGATGATCTGTGCAGCTACCAGCCGTTTTGATTTCTCACGCTTTGGTATGGAAATTATGCGTCCCAGTCCTCGCCAGGCGGATCTGATGATTGTTGCCGGTACAGTCACAAAAAAAATGATTCCTCAGATTGTCAGGCTGTATAACCAAATGCCCGAACCCAAATACGTCGTTGCGATGGGATCTTGTGCCTCAGGAGGGGGGCCATTTAAAGAAGGCTACAACGTAGTGTCTGGCGTGGATGAATTTGTGCCTGTAGATGTTTATATCGCGGGTTGCCCTCCTACGCCTCAGGCTTTATTAAATGGTTTGATCGCTCTACAAAAGTTGATTGATACCCAGTCGATTAAAACAGTACGATGGTACCGCAAAGGACCGGAAGCCCCTCTACCAGTTCCTGTTCTCGGACCGGATCTCATGGACCCACGTAAGTATGCCTTGATAAAAGAATATTCGCAAAATAAGCTTCAACCTCAACAAGTAGCTGATCTAAAAGCAGATAATCCATTAGCTGCACCAGACGCCGGGTAGCACATTGATGAATCAACTCACTATGGAGTATGCCCATGGGTAATTCAACTATTGCACTTGAATCAGATTTATTACAAATATTCCCAGATATTCTTTCACGCGATGAACGTGCAGGTTACGAAGGGTACCAGATCAAAGCGGAGCATCTTGCTCCTTTCATGCAGAGACTACGTGATGACCTGGGATATGATTATTTATCTTCGGTCACAGGGGTGGATTATTTACCTGAAGGGAAAATGGAAGTCGTCTATCATATTCGAAAGTCCACCGGCGGTTCTCCACTTGTAGTC
The DNA here is from genome assembly GCA_963774275.1 of uncultured Chloroflexia bacterium. Lineage (GTDB taxonomy): Bacteria > Chloroflexota > Anaerolineae > Anaerolineales > UBA4823 > FEB-25. The sequence goes on from CAVZEP010000011.1 coordinate 81,668, forward strand.
AAGGCACAATTAGACCGAGACGACCCGGTAATTTCGTCAGCTGTCCCGATTTACCCGGGTGCTGAGTTCCAGGAACGTGAAGCCTGGGACTTGTTGGGAATAAAATTCGATGGACACCCTGATTTACGCCGGATACTGACCTGGGAGGGTTTTTACGGACATCCTCTCAGAAAAGACTGGAAAGAAGGCTATTTCGAAGAGGATGGGAAACCATTTAAGAGCCGTTGGCCAGCAGGATATTATAAAAATATCGATCAGATAAATCCACTGGGACAGAATGTTGATTACCCAGCTGGTTTTGATCCTGAAAGCTGGGTTCCAGAAACTGAAGTAGCATTATATGCAGGCTTAAGCAAGATGGAACGCATGGATGATGACAACGGGTATCAGCACTGAATCGGTGATTGTAAATCTGGGACCACAGCATCCATCCACGCATGGGGTCTTTCGAATGGCAGCCAAGCTCGACGGAGAGACGGTTGTTGGTCTGAAGCCAGTGGTGGGATACCTCCACCGCAATCATGAAAAGATAGGTGAACGAAATACCTACTTGGGAAATATGCCTTACACTGACCGGCTGGATTATTTTAACTCGATGAGTAATAATTTCGGTTATGCCCTGGCAGTCGAAAAGCTTATGGGGATCACCCCACCCGAGCGTGCGGATTACATCCGAGTGATGATGGCAGAGCTAACGCGTTCTCGTTAATCACCTGGCCCTTTTCGGCTTTTTATTGAATGACCTGGGTGCCTACTTTACGCCATTTTTGTATGCGTTTGAGGAACGAGAATTAATCCTGGACATATTCGAAGCCGTCTCTGGATCGAGGATGATGTGCAATTACTTCCGATTTGGTGGTGTAGCACGTGATTTACCCGAGGGTATTGTTGAAAAAATAAAAAATCTAGTCTATGACCGCTTACCTCGCAAAATCGATGATCTTGATTTATACATCACCAATAATGAAATTGTTCGCCATCGAGCAGAAGGGATCGGAGTGTTGACCCCAGAGCAAGCGATTGCGTTTTCAACAGTTGGACCTGTTCTACGGGCTTCGGGTGTGCCATACGATCTACGAAGAGCACAACCGTATAGCATTTATGACCGATTCGATTTTGATGTTGCTGTCCGATATCATGGTGACGTGTACGACCGGTATTTAATTCGGCTAGATGAGATGTTCCAAAGCTTAAGGATATTACAACAAGTATTGAAAGACATTCCTGATGGACCGATTCAGGCAGGAAAACCACAATACCAGGTGAGGGTGCCTGCGGGAGAGTCATACGGTTGCGTAGAAGGTCCAAAAGGGGAGCTAGGTTTCTACGTTATATCGAATGGCCGACCCAATCCTTGGCGCTACCATGTCCGAGCTCCATCGTTTATCAATCTGACCCCCCTTGAAAGCATGTGCATCGGTAATAAATTAGCGGATGTAGTTGTAATCCTGGGTTCCATCGATATCGTTCTGGGCGAAACTGATAGGTGAGTGTAGAATGTCTGATCAAAAAAATAACTATATGTTTGGACTAGGTGTCCTGAAAGGTCTTGGGTTAGCCTTCAGACATTTTCTTGAAACGTATTTGGATGATATCCGGCATTGGGGTAAGCGATATAAAACACCTGGAGGGATTGCATATAGGGCAAGTAAAGATGTGAGTGGAATATTCACCGTTCAATATCCTGAGGAAAAAATCCCAGTTCCAGAAGAATTTCGATTTATTCCTTTCCTTATTTATGAAGAAAAAGAAGGAGCGATTGAGTACCGCTGTACATCTTGTGGTATTTGCGCCAAAGTGTGCCCGCCTCAGTGTATCTGGATCGTACGTTCATCTGACCCAAATACAGGTCGACCCATCCCTGATCCGGCTGAGTTTTATATTGATATAGACATATGCATGAATTGTGGCTATTGTGCGGAATATTGCCCATTCGACGCGATCAAGATGGATCACGATTATGAATTGGCATCTTATAACAAAAGTAACAATGTTTATGATAAAGCTAAGCTTGGAAAGCCGGTCTCTTATTATGCAACCATTCGTCCAGTCAATTATCAGCGTGAAGAGACTGCCCGCATAGCAGCAGAATCGCAGCGAGCAATACGGAGAACCATAGCATAGGAAAGGCATCAAATTAAAAAGTGTTTTGGTTGAGGGCAGTTTTGGAGTAATTTTATGCAAGGTAATAGCATTGACCTGTTATTTCCATCCAAAGCGATTGATTATTTAAGGAATTTACGTGGCGGACAATGGGACCAATTAGTCAGCAGCCTGGTCAACTTGCAGCCAACGAGTCCAGAAGTAATAGCCTTCGTGTTAATGATGGTCCGAATTGGTGGGTGTACATCCTGCCAATCTGATTCATTTCGCGCCATGAGAGGATGCAATCAATGTTCAAGCACCACAATCAAGCGGTACAAGGGGAATGACCAAACTCTCATCGAGCTTTATATTGAAGCTAAAAAAGATGTGGTTAAATATATAAACGAGGTTTGAAAATATTATGGTTGATTTAGTATCAAAGGAAATGGTCCTGGGCGCATTAAGTAATGTGCAAGAACCTGAATTACGGAACGATTTAGTGTCCTTGAATATGATCCGTGACTTGGAAATAGATCGTGATCGGGTTAAGTTCACAATTGTATTAACTACCCCTGCCTGCCCGTTGAAATCAAAAATAGAAAGTGAAGCCAGAGCTGCAGTAATCTCTGTGCCTGGGGTTAAGCATGTGGATATCAAAATGGATTCCAACGTCCCCAATGATGGACGCTCCAGAGGAATGATGCAGCTACCGATTCGTAATGCGGTGGCAATTGCATCAGGTAAAGGCGGAGTTGGAAAAAGTACTGTTGCAGTGAATGTGGCTGTGGCATTAGCCCAAGCTGGAGCGCGTGTGGGTCTGTTGGATGCAGATATATATGGTCCGAACATTCCCACGATGATGGGTGTCGATCGGCTTCCTTCACCAAATAAAGAAAAACTAGTACCTGCGGAAGCGTATTGCGTAAAGATGATGTCGATTGGTTTTCTCGTCAAACCTGACCAACCATTAATTTGGCGAGGTCCTATGCTGCATTCAGCCATCCGGCAATTTTTAAGTGACGTGGAATGGGGGGAATTGGATTATCTGATCATAGATTTGCCCCCGGGTACGGGGGATGCTGCATTAAGTTTAACCCAGTCGTTACCTTTGAGCGGGGGTGTGATCGTAACGTTACCTCAGCAAGTATCTTTGGAGGATGCACGACGAGGAATGGAGATGTTCAGGCAACTGAACGTTCCAATCCTTGGCGTGGTTGAAAATATGAGCTATTTGGAATTACCCGACGGTTCCCACATGGATATATTCGGAAGCGGAGGTGGGGAACAATTAGCGAAAGAGGGCAAAGTTCCGTTTTTAGGCATCATCCCAATTGATGCCAAAGTTCGGGCAGGTGGCGATAATGGGAAGCCAGTCATAGTTGAGTATCCTCAATCACAAGCCGCCATTGCTTTAAGAGGAATCGCAGAGGCAATCGCCGCAAAAATCAGCGTAGCTGCATACGAGGGCGATAAGGTAGTCCCGATCACAATCGTGGAGTGATATGAAGATACGAAAAGAGGAAAGCTAATTGGAAGACACAGTAGTACATCCGACTATCCAACGATGTGTGGTTGGATTGCGTTTCCAGCCGATAGGTAAGATATATCACTTTGATGCGAGTAATTTTCAAGGTGTACAACCCGGTGATTATGTAGTGGTTGAGACGAGTCGGGGGACACAATTAGGAAAGATCGTTCAATTAGTAGATATTCCTGATCGAAACAGCACAGGAATAAAATCGATATTGCGCATAGCCACACCGCAAGATTTGTTAGTACATCAACAGTGGGAACAGAAGGAAATTGAAGCCGTGCAGGCTTGTCGGACAAAGGCAGCAGAGCTTGGGCTCATCGATGTCAAGATTGTATCAGCGGAATTTAGCCTGGATGGCAGCCGGCTTTTGTTTGTTTATAGTAGTGAAGAGGGCGAAAAAACTGATTTAAAATCTCTTAAACGGACCATGCAGCGTGCTTATCAGCAATCCCATGTTGAAATGCACCTTGTTGGACCAAGAGATGTAGCGAAGGCGTTAGGAGGCATGGGCGCATGTGGATTGGCTTGCCGTTGTTGCGCAGCATTTTTAACCGAATTTAATCCAATTTCGATAAAAATGGCTAAAGAACAAGGCATTTCACTCACACCTACCGAAATTACTGGTATGTGCGGACGGTTGAGATGCTGTTTAGTTTATGAATATGAACAGTATGTGGAAGCACGCAGGCAATTACCTAAGCGAGGAAAACTTGTGGTAACTCCCAAGGGTAATGGAAAAGTTGTAGATGTAAACCCATTAAAAAGCAGTGTATTTGTAGAATTAGAACAGGGCGGTCAGCATGAGTTTATGCAAGAAGAAATCCAACCTTTAGAGGAACTGGAAGCATTGAAAAAAAAGGCTGACGATTCCTGTGAGAACTGCCCTGAAGATATACGATTGGGAATTCAAAAAGGGAAAAAGAAGCCTCATGGTCGATCCAGATAAATCTCCAGAATCTTGGGAATCATCTCAAAAAATATTAGTAATTCTTGCCCATCCTGATGACCCCGAGTTCTTCTGCGGTGCCACGATTGCGCGCTGGGTTCGAGCAGGTCACACGGTTTCCTACTGCCTGCTCACTTGTGGCGATAAAGGGACCAAGGATTTAGCACTTGGGTCCACTGAATTATGTTCCATACGTCAGAAGGAGCAAAAGTTAGCGGCGAAAGTGTTAGGGGTGGAAGATGTCAGATTCTTAAACCATCCCGACGGTTACCTGGTGCCTGATATCAATCTTCGACGTGATATTACGAGGGTATTGCGTATAGTCAGACCAGATGTTTTAGTCACTTGTGATCCTCAGACATTATTCACTGCCAATGCGGGATTGAATCACCCGGATCACAGGGCAGCTGGTCAGGCTACTTTAGATGCTGTGTTCCCGTCTGCACGTGATCACTTAAGTTTCATTGAATTGTGGAAGGATGAAAAACTTGAACCCCATATTGTACGTGAAGTGTGGGTTTGCGGAACTCTACAGCCTGATATCATACTGGATGTCACTGATACCTGGGATATCAAGTTAAACGCGCTCTACGAACATAAAAGCCAAATTGGTGATAAGGAGAAATTTACAGAACGAATGCGTAATCGTCGAACTACTGAAAGTACACCTGAGAGACCGCGGTATGAAGAAAAATTTCGCCGGTTAATCTTGGGATAAAAACAGCAGCGCAATGCAGATTAACTGTAAGTAATTCTTAAGAGGACTTATGTCTGATTTGATGAATGAAGCGCAAGATTTATTCGAATATTCACGGGATTTACGCCGTGATCTACATATGCATCCTGAGATTGGATTTAAAGAAATACGGACTGCAAAAATTGTGGCTCGAGAGCTCACCCATTTAGGGATGGAAGTAAAAACCGGGGTAGGACAGACCGGTGTAGTGGCTCTTCTGGAAGGTAAATCCCCTGGTCCGGTCGTATTATTACGTTTTGATATGGATGCTCTGCCCATCCAAGAGGAAACTGGAGCTGAATACGCTTCTGAAAATAATGGTGTGATGCATGCTTGTGGACATGATGGACATGTTGCTATCGGTTTAACAGTTGCTCGTATTTTGAATAAATACCGTGAAAAATTTTCTGGCACGGTCAAGTTTGTATTTCAACCTGCAGAAGAAGGTCTTGGAGGTGCTGTAAGTATGATTGCGGATGGCATCTTACAAAGTCCAAAGCCAGACGTTGCGTTAGCCTTGCATATTTGGAATGAACGACCAGTCGGGTGGATTGGAATTGTTCCCGGGCTTGCGATGGCGGCTTCAGATACATTTGAAATCCGGATCATTGGCAAAGGCGGGCATGGAGCTTCACCACATCTATGCAATGATCCTATCCTAGCGTCCTCTCAGGTGATTAATTTGTTGCAAGGGATCGTCTCTCGGAATGTATCTCCATTAAAATCTACGGTAGTTACGGTTGCATCCATCCATGGGGGTGAAGCATTTAATGTCATACCGTCTGAAGTGGTGTTGAAAGGAACAATACGTACATTTGAACCTGAAGTTCGCAACCTGGTAATCCAGAGAATTCAACAAATCGTGGAGCATGGCACCCAAGCCTTTGATTGTAATTGTCAGATTGAAATAAAGTCTATTACCCCTGTCCTAATTAATCACCCGGAAATAACAAATCGTGTTCAAGGGGTAGCAGGTAAGTTGCTTACCAATAACCAGCTAGATTTTAAGACGATTACAATGGGTTCAGAGGATATGGCTTATGTATTACAACAGATTCCAGGATGTTTTTTCTTTATCGGTTCAGCCAATAGGGAGATGAAATTGGATGCTTCACATCACCATCCCAAATTTGACTTTGATGAAACCATCCTACCCAAAGCAGTGGGATTGATGGTAGCTTCTACATTGGAATTTCTGGAATAGTGATTGATTTTGATGGCAAGGAGTAGGCATGAACAAAGATAAAACAGAATCCAAACCGGGTGATACAAAACAAGGTAATCCAATAATCAATAACTTCAGTATCACTATGGCGACAATTAATGGCTCGGGTAGCCAGACATCCAACCTTACATTGATGCGCGCATTATTCAAGATGGGGATTCCCGTTTCCGGAAAGAATATGTTTCCATCCAATATCCAGGGTTTACCTACATGGTATACGATCAGGTTAAACGAAGGTGGTTACTTAGCCCGTTGTGAAGACCAGGAAATTGTAGTTGCAATGAATCCCACAACTGTTGCAAAGGATATGGAGGAAATCATTACGGGAGGAGTCTTATTTTATGACGACAGCATAAAACTACCCATAACTCGCACTGATATCCATTTATATCCGATGCCAGTTAAACAAATGGTCAGGGATTCCGGAACTCCACCTAACTTACGTGATTACATCGCCAATATGGTCTACGTTGGAATTGTAGCTTTCATATTGGGAATTGATATGGACCGTATTTATCAGGCTTTGGAATTTCATTTTAAAGGCAAACAAAAGCCAATCGATTTAAATTGGTCGATGATTAAAAATGCTCATGATTGGGCGGAGAAAAATTTACAAAAAAGCGATGCTTATTCAGTTAAGCCTTCAAATAAGACGGATGGTTATATCATGGCAGATGGCAATACAGCCGCGGCATTAGGTGCTTTGTATGGTGGGTTGCAATTTGCTGCCTGGTACCCGATTACCCCTGCAACATCTTTGGCTGAGACATTGAATGAATACGTACCTGTATTCAGAAAAGATCCAGTTACCGGAAAGAACACTTGTGTCGTTCTGCAAGCTGAGGATGAATTGGCTGCCATTGGCATGGTGGTTGGCGCAGGGTGGTCTGGTCTTCGATCAATGACTTCAACCTCGGGTCCTGGATTTAGCTTAATGGTTGAGTATGTTGGTTTAGCTTACTTCTCGGAAGTACCAGTAGTCATATGGGATATTCAGCGGATTGGTCCATCAACAGGGCTACCAACCCGGACCTCTCAAGGTGACCTGCGCTTAGCTTATTTCATGGGTCATGGGGATATCAAACATGTGATCCTATTCCCAGGCTCAGTTACCGAATGCTTTGAATTTGGCTGGAAGGCGTTTGACATTGCAGAGAGATTACAGACACCCGTCATTGTATTATCGGATTTGGATTTTGGGATGAATCAGTGGATGACAAAACCATTTGAGTATCCTGACAAACCTATGGATCGAGGCAAGGTGCTGTGGGAAGAAGACCTTAAAAAGTTGAGCAGCAAGTGGGGGCGTTATGTGGATGTTGATGGGGATGGAATTACCTACCGGACGCTTCCGGGCAATAAATTGCCTAATGCGGCATACTTTGCCCGAGGGACTGGGCATGATGAATATGCAAATTATAGCGAAGAACCTGAAACATGGGAAAATAACTTGCTCAGATTGCGTCACAAGATTGATGGCAGTGTTGCAATCCTACCTAAGCCGGTGATTAAATCGGTAACTGGATGCAAAAATAAGCATAATTTCCTATGGTTCGACTGATGGTGCGATTGACGAAGCCTTGAACAACCTTGCAAGATTGGGATATAAAATAGACCATCTGCGTGTACGGTCATTGCCAACTGCACCAGAGGTGACTGAATTTGTCCATATGCATGAGCGTAATTATGTCGTCGAACTCAACCGGGATGGGCAATTGCACCAGATTCTCCGCTTGGAAATACCCGATTGCAGCATGAAATTAATCTCCCTCTCCCATCTAGACGGCCTGCCCCTGACCGCTCAATGGGTAATGAACCAGCTTATAGCCAAAGAGGAACAACAAAAATGACTGATCAAATCTCACAAACTACCAGAAGCCAGGAAAATTTAGTTGGACTCACAAAAAATGATTATCGGGGGAATCCAAGTTCTTTATGCCAGGGATGCGGGCATAACTCGATATCAAGCCAGATCATTGCGGCGTGTTATGAATTGAATATCATTCCAGAAAATATGATCAAATTTAGTGGGATTGGATGTTCAAGTAAAAGCCCATTTTACTTCCTGAACCGTACCTTTGGGTTCAATGGTCTGCATGGTCGAATGCCATCACTGGCTACCGGGGCAATGTTTGGAGACATTTCACTGAAAGGTATTGGATTGAGCGGTGATGGTGATACTGCTAGTATTGGCATGGGTCAATTCAAGCATATAACCCGAAGAAACGTACCCATGGTTTATATTGTTGAGAATAATGGGGTGTATGGATTGACAAAAGGTCAGTTTTCAGCCACCGCCGATGAGGGTTTAGAGCTCAAGAAACAGGGTAAAAACCCATATTTACCGGTCGATATTGCCTGGGAGGCTCTCGTTGGACATGCTACTTTCGTTGCGCGCTCCTTCGCGGGTGACCCAAAACAGGTGAAGGAATTAATCAAAGCCGCACTAAGCCATAATGGAATCGCAGTTTTGGATATCATCAGCCCTTGTGTTACTTTTAATAACCAGGACGATACGAGTCATTCCTATTCATGGGGTAAGGAACATGAAGTGGCTTTACATGAACTATCTTACGTTCCTCCTGCAGAAGAGATCATGGTCGATTACGAGGATGGTCAAATTAAAGAAGTCACCATGCATGATGGATCAACGATCCTGTTGAAGAAGCTTGATCGTGACTATGACCCCAAAAACCGAGCTGAAGCGATGAGGGTATTGGAAGAATCGAATAAGGATTGCTGCTTGATCACCGGTCTGATTTACATCAACCAATCTTTACCCACACTTTTTGAGCTTTATAACCTGCCAGAAGAACCTTTAAATCGTCTTACGGAAGAACGCTTACGCCCTCCAAAAGAAACGATAGATAAAGTAAATGCTATGATGTTTTAAAAAAAACACCCCACGCTAATTACAGGTGGGGTCATTTTTTTGTGTGATGTACACTTCTTTTTATCGGCCCAGAAATTTCGGGGACCAGTACCATAATACACCGCTTGCAGGTTTGCCATGAATTGAAGTTGATTTATCTTGAAGGATGGCAGGCGGATAAAAACCCATTGAAACAAATCCAGTGATCCAATCATTGTCATTAATGGCTGAAAGAACGGCATTATACGCATTTGCCTGATCTTGAAGATTTACCACCAGCTCAGGGATATCAGGGTTGGGGAGGTTAAGCAGATTATAGTCTAAGCAGCTCCCTCCTGATATCACTATACAACCCATCGATCCACCATCAATGGATGGGTATGAAATCGCAATGATGATCGGTTTCTCAACCTGTTGCTGGAAAGGCAATATATCCTGATTAATAATGGAATTCGCCTGGGCTTGCATATCATTCAACGATGCATTGGGTTGTTGTGCTAATTGTACAGACCAAAGGATGTAGATTTGGTCAAAAGCATCCAGGAAAGGCGGAGGATTTCTCACTCCGTCAGGATAGGATAATACCCAGGCAATTTTACCGGAATAACGTTCTCGTACTTGAGAAATCAGCACTCGCCAGCGTGTTTCTGCATCCTGGGGAACATTACTTGATGAACCATCTTCCAGCTGACCACCCGGCAAAGCTGGGTTCAGCCAGTCACCACCCAAAATAAGGGTCGCTGCATTCGTACTCGAAGCAACGCTTGCGTGATGCAGAATGAAGTTTGAATATCTTTCGAAAAATGAAACCCACCAATAATAATCGCGGTTCGGATTTTGCCACCAGGAACTCACATCTGTAGTGAAGTGAGGAGTAGGATATATCCCAATGGTCAAACCTTGCTGTTGGGCAGAATTGATCGAGCTAAGCAAATCTGGATAGAGCATATCTTGAGAAGGTAATGGTTCAAGGATAGGGGGAGATGCATTGGTGAACGTCCAGGTAGGACTGAGGACCAACCAATTCACTTTCAGGCTCTGGACATTGTTTATCGCTTGTGAAATAAGTGGACCCCATGATGGATGGTAATTGGGCTGAAATGAGACACCCGCAACAAAATCCGTTCCTCTTGAGACTACCTGGACATCCGGAACATTAGCAGATTCATTAGGATTGCTCAGCCATGCCCAACTTGATACCACGTCCTGGATGAGTTGAGGATTTGAGCTGGGGTCAAGCACGCGACCAGCAGGATTTATCCCAATAGTCGCTGAGTCATCGGCGGTTCCGCATTGATTTTGCCGGCAGTAACGATATTGCAAGGAGGTGAGATGATTAAATGGTCCGGTTAGATCAAATTTCCATACATCTTCACCCTGAGCATTTTTAGAAAGCCACATTGGTACTGGTTCCAACCATCCAAATCCGGGATTGAATTGGATTGATACACCATCGTGTTGTGGAGTGTCAGGAGGGACTTTAACCTCAAATTGGATTTGGCTGGTGTTGCCTGTTTGCCATGAATCGACAGTTTCATTTTCCTCAAAATCATTATCCGGGATAATTAGCTGGCGAAGTTGAAATGCCCCTTTGGAGGTAATTTCAGAACTCCACAGGCCATCTCCCAGGGAGTATTTATATTCCAGATATGTGCCAGCAGGAAGTGATAGCGTCACCAAATATCTTCCATCTGGAAGCTTGCCTAAAGTTGGCATGCGAGAGGCTAAAGTACTCATTCCTCCAGATAGGTCAGCGAAGGTATTTCCCAATTGATATAGGTTTCCAGCCAATCGGATCGGTGCATCTACTGGTGTGTCTGAAGGAACAGTAATTGCAAAGATCACCGTCACCAGTTTCGTTGGGTTTAATTGTACGGATACGGGGGTGGTTGAATCTCCTTCGACAACTGCACCCTGTTGATAGATGCGAAAAGAACCATCGATTGAATAAAAGACAAGGTTATGCGTACCAGGGGGTAGACCTTCGATGAGGAAGGATCCATCTGCAAGAGAGAATGCTTGTTCACCACCGACTGCGATTAGGATGTTCGGTATGGGCATACCGGTTGATGAATCCTTAATCTGACCCATGATCCGTCCTCTCAGACCGAGATATTCAGTATCGGTCCACCGGCTGATAACATCGTCAACCTTTCCGGGTCCCTCAACATGATATAAACGATAACGAACTGGTCTGCCATTATACATGTGCTCATTAAATAAGCTCGCACCTTCACGGGTGTAGCGATATTTAATTACTGATCCGATGGTAAATGGCAGAGTGACCGAATAGGTCAGTTCATCCTCGGCGTTCATTATATTTTTGTGAGTGTTAAAAGCTAAACCTGTCACCTCATCCAGAATGGATAGGTAAATTGAATCACCGGGAGGAAGCTGTTGTTCTACAGTCACCTTGAAAGTGATCATTGTTTTTTGATAGGCTTGATTACCTTGAGAATCCGCCGACATTCGATCTGTTGGAGCAGGGAAATTACATCCGGTCAAGAATATTAGAATTGTCAGGATAAGGAACTATCGGTACGAAGGGAATTTTGAATGATTTATACATAAAATAATAAATCCAATGAGTTCATTGATATGAGATTGTAAAGTATATCTGATTCAGGAAATGGTGAATAAATTTTATCATTTCAATGGACCTAACCAGGAATTTCATAAATTACTGTATCCTGCGAAAGAGCATATTGGATCAAGTCGATATTTTTCAATTCTCCCGCAGGATACATAGGATTTATCCTAAAGCATCAGGTTGGTTTGAAGTAGTCAATATCCAGGATCGAGCCAATTCGCTCGGAGGCTGGTTTAAATACTGCTTCGACCAGCATCCCTATTTCCACTTGGTCTGGGTTGATTTCACTCAGACGATGGACCAGCCCCCCTTCACCGAAGCGAACGAATGCAATGATCTCTGGTTTATCCCGTGGGCTGCCATCCAGATTGACAAAAAGAAATGTATATGTAATCACCTCTCCGCTGGTACCGACATCCACCCAATCATCCAGTTTGGCGAGACAGCGCTCGCAGAATACTGCTGCCGGGACATAAGTGCGGTCACAGTTTGGGCAATGCGTGCCAAGGATGCGCCCTTCATCTTTAATGGAGCGAAAGAATTTCTCTCCTGCCAGCCCATAAGTATAACGATTGGTAACAGGCAGATCGCCCTGCCATGAAAGCGGTGCTTTTGGATCACGATGTAGGAGTGTCATATCATTCCTCCTTGATGGGCTTGAAATACAAAATATCGTTTATTGATCCTTGGCGCTCATCAGCAGGCTTCCACACTGCTTGCACCCGCATTCCAATATAAACTTCCTTCGGATCAACTTCTCCGAGCATATGCATGAAACCGTGCAGAGGCGACGCCCCGTCGATGTTGATCACGGCAGGGATTTCAGGGTCTTTTATCCTTTGTACATCCCAGGTCACATAGCAGAGAGAAAATGTATTGACAGTCCCGGTATCTTTCAGAGGCACGAATTCATCCATGGGTCGAAAACACCACTCGCAAAACGTTCGCGGCGGCACTACGATTTTTCGGCAAGTTTTACAATGACTGCCTAGGATTATTCCATTTTTCAACGAGGCTAAATAACTTCCGATACCGACGCCCGTATCCCATGCATATTGACCATTGAGCTTGTCGTAATTGAACAATATTTTTCCGTCAGCGAAATCCTTCTCACTTAAAGATATCCCTGGAAACTCTTTTATTTTTGCAGTCATATCTTCCTCCTATCGCCCCATGATGACAACGGTGCCAACTTGCATCAAATCACCCCAGGCTTGGGCAAGGCCGTGTCGCGGTTGCCCTGGAACCTGACGCGCTCCAGCTTCACCCCGCATCTGCCAGAATAACTCAGCAATTTTCATTAAACCGGCGGCAGCTATTGGGTTGCCGACGCCTAATAGGCCTCCAGACGGACAAACTGGCATATTGCCTGTGCGTGATGCAGTACCATCACTGTACAATTCGGGAGCTTTTCCTCGCTCTGCAAGCTGGAGACCTTCCAAATGATGGAGAGCTTTGTAATCGAATGGGTCATAAGGTTCTGCAATATTTATTTCCTTACGAGGCTCTGTGATTCCAGCCATGTCATACGCCATACGAGCAGCATATTCTACATAGCGTGGATAAGCCAGGTCTCGATTGGTCCAATATGATGTATCCAGGTGCCAGCCTACACCTTCTATCCAAACAGGTTTATCGGTGATTCGTTTGGCAACATGCTCTGCAGCCAAAATCACTGCCACAGCTCCATCCGATACGGGGCTCACATCATAGCGTTGGACAGGCCAGGCTAACACTTCTGAATTCAATACATCATCAAGGGTGATATCAGCGTCTCCAAGCAAAGCACATGGATGGTTTGCTGCACTCCTTTTATGCTGCACGGCCACCTGGGCGATATCTGCTTTGGAAATACCGTAAGTGGTCATATAGCGGTTCATTTCCATTGCAAATATCCAAAGCAGATTGGGTTTTAGTGGGCGTTCAGTTGTGTGATCAAAAATTGTTAAGAAACCCCGCTTGAGCATGAGGATAATAGGAGGACATCTTTTCCTCAGCTACAACCATGACAACATCAAATAAACCAGAGGCAACATGATACCAACCCTGAATAGGTACAAATACCCCCGTACCACCCCCAACATATGAGCGCATATAAGGCTTACGCCATGCACCTGCTCCATCGCTAACATATTCTCCATTCAAATGAACACCGTCGAAAGCGTCTGGGGCAGTTCCAAAACATACTGCTTCAATGTCATCCATGGTCATTTCACATGAATTAAGTGCCATGTGAGTTGCTTCCCAGGTCAGCTCTTTGGCTGTTTCCTGGGCGCGCCGAACGAATTTAGTCATGCCAGCACCAACAACGGCAACTTTTCGCATTCCCATCTTGGTATCCTTTCTAGTTGGCGAGTATCAGGACTGCGCCACTGGTGGATGGCACCCCGCGCCAAGATTGTGCCAGACCAATGTTGACGTCTTCAACCTGACGAACACCTGCTTCGCCCCTTAATTGAAGAACGATTTCGAAAGCACGCGCCAAACCGTTCGCATCCAACAGGTTACCCATTCCTAAGCTGCCACCGGAAACATTAACCGGCAGACCGCTGTCTGGATTAGTAAATCCCTCCATCGTCAGGATGCCTGCCTCTCCTTCACGACAAAACCCTAAAGCTTCTAGGGCTTGTAATTCCTTGTAGGCATAGATGTCATCCACTTCTGCGATATCGATCGCCTCCAGAGGGTTGTTAATACCTGCCTGCCTGTAAGCCATTTTGGCAGCTTCTTCTGTATAGATTGCGTGTGCCCAGTCTCGATTTTCAAGAGATGGGGAATCATTGCTCCAGCCTGTTCCTAAGATCCAGATTGGCTTATCCGTCAGGGATGAGGCTTTATCCTCAGATGCCAGGACCATGACAATAGCACCGTCAGCATGTTCTGCGGTTTCACGCACTCCAAGCGGCCAGGAAAGTACCGGACTTGAGAGCACATCTTCCAGCGATAGATCCGCGCCATATGGAGCGAATGGATTCTTTAATGCATTAAATTTGTTCTTAACAACCACGGCAGCGCAGTGATCGGGAGTAGATCCAGATTCGTACAGATAGCGATTCATTTCCAATCCAGCGATGAAATGGCTGTTAAATCTTAATGGTCGGTTTAAAATGGGGTCCTGCGCATAGGCAGTAACTTCGGGAAGTGTTTTTATATTTGAAGCTTTGCTATGTCCTTCAACTGCGACGATATCAAATTGACCAGTGCGGATTAGCATATATGCAGTAGCGACACCGTGTAATCCATCCCCAGTAATGGTATGTACTGATTTTAGTGCTCCCCCTATTTGATCTGGAGTGTATTCATCAAAGATGCTCGTTCCCTCATGAAAATCCTCTGCCACGGTTACAAAACTCTCCACATCGCGACGAGGATCCACACCAGCATCGTTATAAGCCCGCACAGCAGCCTCATAAACCATTTCTTTATAGGACTGTTCAGGTGTTATGGATCGGAAACCTGTGCAGCCTATTCCTACAATGGCAACTCTTTCATGCATGGATACCTCCTTATATGATCAGGTATTATTTTGTGTTTTGTTTATTTATTTCACTATTTAGATACCTTATATATTTTTCTGCGCCTCCTCTTGCTTGGTTGATCGATTACGTTGAGCTATATATGCCAGACCAATGCTGATGAAGTATAAGATGATCATCGGAGCCATGACAATCCCCATGTTCACCGGGTCTACGGTAGGGGTTATAGCTGCTGCCAAGACGGCTATTAACACAATGGCAAGTCTCCATTGAGAAGCGAGAGTTTTCGCCTTTATCAATCCCAGGTTTGCCAGTAAATAGATTATCAATGGAAATTCAAAAACTACCCCGATCCAAAACAGGATCAGTGTCACGAAATTATAATATGAGGAAGGTCGAGGCTGAGTAGTCAAACCCATAAAGTTGAAAAGAAATGGCAAAGCTGTTCGAAGCATTACAAAGAAAGCAAAAGCCATCCCTCCTACAAACATGATAATCGCTGCGGGAATCGCAAAGAGACCTTTAATACGTGAGCTGACTCGTAAAGCAGGCGCGATGAACAACCAAATTTCAAAGATTATGTATGGCAGCGCGATGGTAAATCCGCTTAGGAGGGTTACGCGCATCACGGTGCCAATGTTTTCAGTTACATCGATAGCAATCAATTCATTGATACCGCCAGATAAAGGTCTAGCCAAGTAACTAAGAATATTGCGTACGAAAAGAAATGAGACAGCCGTGGTGATAATAATAGCCAATACTGCCCGGAAGAGATGCTTTCGTAAAGCGTTTAGATGTGGGAGAAGAGCGCGTGGATTTTCAATTGTAGTGGCAAGCGATTCCCCAATAGGAGCGTCATCCATCTCTTCATCTTTGAAGAAAGAAGATATGTTATGAGTAAACCGATTCAAGGCTAAGATAATATTGCGGATAATCCTTACAACGAAACGTGCAGGTGCAGTGATGACCTTCCAAATGGAGCGGAGTAATTTTCGCATAAATCAAACAGGCTCGACAGGGTCATCTGGACTTTCTGGAGGAACCGAGGGTTTTGTTACGCCTTCTTCTGTTCCAGATTGTTCGGGTTTGAGGGCAGATGACTGGGGCGGTGTCGTCCAGGAAGTTAGATCCGTCCCGATTTTTTTGACTTCGGAGTTTAGGTCTGCTCCAATTTTATTTATATCCGTTAATTCTTTTGAAAGATCTTCGAGACTTGCTTCACGCATCAATCGATTTGGTAAATAGCGTAGCTCCCTTGATGCTTTTTGGACGGTCCTCCATTCTGGAGATGTGATGATTTTTCGTAAAAAACGACCAAGAGTTAGGCCTGCTTTGACCATATCTCCCGGTCCGAGGATGATCAAAGCAATTAGCAGGATAAAAATGAGTTCGAGAGGGCCAATACCGAGTATTTCCATGAATGCATCAGGTCAGTTTAATATTTTTAAAGTGTTGAACGATGTCATTGTAATGAAGTGCAAGGCTTCCTAACACACCGTTAACAAAACGTGGAGTGCTTTCAGATCCGTATATTTTCCCCAGCTCAACTGCTTCGTTTATTGCCACTTTTAAAGGAGTTTGATTACTGACTGCTATTTCCCATAATGCTATCCGCATAATATTGCGGTCAATTGTGGCTACCTGATCCAAAGGCCATTCCGGCGCGTGCTTTGAAATAATCTCATCAAGTTCGGTGATTATGGGTTGGATCCCAAACACAATTTTACGGGCAAAATCACCCAGATTATCTTCCATAGGGGAATCAGATAATCTTTCCGCAATTACCAATTCCAGCGGATGACCGGTCATATCAACTTCGTAAAGTGCCTGCAGGGCAATGCTGCGTGCCCTGGTTCGAGGTTTCATATTAGGTTATGCTTCAGCCTCCGGCGGATAATCAATATCCTCGATATGAATGTTGACCCGTCCGACTGTCATGCCGACCATCTCTGAGATTGCACGAGATACTTCATGTTGGATATTGTGACTGACGTCACGCACATTGACATCATTGGTTAAAACAACGTATATATCAGCGTGAACCACATCGTCCACAATCTCAATAATTACACCCTCACGTTTTTGGGTTCGTTTTAGCAGCTGATTAACCCCAGTTTGAACGTGGCTTAAGCGGCTCACCCCATCTACGTTTAGTGTAGTTAGTTGAGCGATGGTTAATAATACTTCCGGTGCGATCGTGGTTGTTCCTTGGGATGGGTTATTTTCATTCATGCTTTTTTCCTACCAGATTGGATTATATTACATCATTGCCATTCCGCCATCGACAGCAAGTACCTGACCAGTGATATAAGCAGCTTCTTCTGAGGCGAGGAAAGCCACAGCGGATGCTATCTCTTCCGGTTTTCCCATCCGACCAGCTGGTGTAGCTATAAGGATGGATTTTTTGAGGTCTTCAGTTAAATCATTGGTTAATGAGGTGGGAATAAAACCCGGGGCGACGGCATTCACCGTTATCTGCCTGGAAGCAACTTCACGGGCAAGTGCTTTCGTGAAGCCAATCAGCCCTGCTTTCGAGGCCGAATAATTGGTTTGTCCTGCCTGACCTGCCTGACCTGATACAGAGGATATGTTGATAATCCGACCATATCGTTGTTTCATCATCGGGCGGATGGCAGCTTTGGAGCAATTAAAAGCACCTTTAAGATTTACATCCATTACTGCATCCCAATCAGCTTCCTCCATGCGGAGGATTAGCATATCTCGGGTGATTCCTGCATTGTTAACCAATATATCCACATGCCCAAATTGATTAATCGTCTTTTCTATCAGCTCGCTTGATGATTTACCATCGGTAACATTAACTTTTATCGCTAGAGTTTTCCTTTGGGTTAATTCGGAAATTTCATCAGCAGTTTTTTCTGCCAATTCAACCAACATATCACCAATAACTACATCTGCACCTAAAAGGGCTAATTTTTCTGTGATTGCTCGACCGATCCCGCGCGCACCGCCGGTAATTACTGCAACTTTCCCTTTCATCGAGCAAAAATCTAGATTTGACATAATCGACTCCTGAATTCTAATAGAAATAGGGTCATATTATTATACCTTATTCGTTTTAATCATATTCTCAAAGGGGGATTATTACCCATCGAAGCGCTTAAATTCAGCAGGTGTTCCCAGTGTAGTAGCGGTTACATTACGATCAATTCTTTTAATCAAGCCACTTAATACTGAACCATTGCCTATCTCAATAAATTCAGTGATCCCTTCCGAAGCCAAGACTTGTATTGATTCAGTCCAGCGTACTCGATGGGTCAGTTGTTTATGTAAGTCATCCCGGATGGTACTCGCATCCACAAGAGGGGTGGCAGTGACATTTCCTATTATAGGAATTAGCGGTGCTTTTATCAGTGTTAAAGTAACGGCTTTATAAAAATCGTCCTGTACAGCTGCCATGAAAGGCGAATGTGCGGCAATACTTATGGCCAGTCGAATAACACGTTTTGCTCCGGCTTGTTCGAGCAATGGTTGAACCCGGTCAAGGGCTGCGTTTGACCCAGAGATGACCACCTGGCCAGGGCAGTTATCATTAGCCACCTGGACAATTTCTGAGGCAATGGTAGCCTGACTACAAATCAACTCAATCTGGGGGATACTCAGGCCCATAACAGCTGCCATACCGCCAGGGGTTCTCTCCCCTGAGCGTTTCATTAACTCACCCCGAGTTCTCACTAACCTCAATCCTTCCCCGAAGGATATGGCACCAGCCGCAACCAACGCGCTAAGCTCACCCATTGAGTGGCCAGCAACAAAAGATGGAATCAAATCAAGGTTTAAGTCATGAATTACTTGTAAGACTGCCATCGAATGTGTGAATATAGCTGGCTGGGTATTAATCGTATCATTCAGCTGTTCTTCTGGTCCCTCCCAGGCTAACTGTGATAGCCGAAACCCCAATATATCATCAGCTTGCTTGAATATCTCATTGGCAGAAGGGAAGGATTGGGCTAATGCTTGACCCATCCCTACTGATTGGGATCCTTGCCCAGGAAATACATAGGCTGTTTTTTGATCGTTCATAAGGATTGATTAAAAATATTCGAGCCGTGAATTTCACGGCCCGTTTGATGATTACTTCTTTTCTTTTTTAATTTCTATTACTTCACGACCTTTAAAGTGGCCGCAATTGGGGCAGACTCGATGAGGCAAGCGCATTTCCCCACAGTTGCTGCATACAACCAAGTTCGGATTTGCCAATGCATCATGGGCACGACGGCGATCGCGTCTACCAGAAGAATGTTTTCTTTTAGGTTGGGGTGTCATGAAATTACTCCTGTCAGATTCATTTGGCAAAACCTGGTGTTGGTGTTGCCTTATTTGTATAGTCACAATAACACCTGCCCAAACGGGCAGGTAGGCTGAGATTATACGTGTGTGTGCCCTGCCTGTCAAGGTTTTAGTTCTAAAATCCACACGCCATCTTTTTGGTAAAGGATCGTAAATAAGCCACTATCAACCAATTTACTGGGTGATAAAACACCTCCCTTAGCGCCGATATAGATATAGTTGATTTGGTTGGAGCTTAAAAATTCATGGAATACATCCGAATCTGCGCTTATGTCGTTCACTTGCTGGCTTTGTGCGCTAATGGCTTCGTTATTACTACTCAGGATGTATAAAACTGGAGGCGGAAGGGTCGTCCTCCCCGATAGCGGAGATATCCAATAGCCTCCATCATTACCAGCATACAATCCATAACCCCAGGCAAAGGGATTTATTACGATCGTCTCATCCTGTGGGATATTCTCATTTATCCAGTTAATAGCAGCTAAATCTGCTTGGCGAGAGATAATGGTAATCGGGTTGATTATTGTAACCAATTGCCTGGCTCCACTAAATGCCACGAATCCAATTAAAATGAATATTGTTCCAAAAAATAGAAATCTTAGTTGTTTGGGAAGTAAGATTCTCCAATTGTCGATAATTCGATCTAGAAAATAACCACCAAGGATAGAGAGTGGAATGAATAACATTATTTCCACCGACGTATTGTTGATCAATCCGCCACCCGGCAGATGAAGAGCATCGAAATTGGCAATCAGGAAAAGTAGTATCGTCCAAACCAGAAGAATATATGTGAAACGTAACCGCTTGATCATCCCCCAAGCCAGACCCAGTAACGCAAAAACCAGGGTTTGTTTTCCCAGAGCAGATGTTAGGTATGCCCAGGAAAAGTCTTGGAAAAATATAGTTGTACTCGCGGTGGATGAATTTATTATGGGGAGTACTGTCGTCTTTATCGTTTGTAATAACCACGGAAAGACTGAAATTATCCCTGCAACTGCCATGATGAAAACAGGACGTAAAATATGAATGAATTTGATCGTGCTATGGTTATTTTTCTCGAATAATAAAAATAGCAAGTAGGCAACGATAAGACAGATCATGAAAGCCATCACCCGATAATGAACCATAAATAGCCCCCCGATTGTGATTGCTCCAAGAAGTATTATCCAATGTTCTTGTTTCTTAGAACCCCTATCTTTTATCGACTGCACAAGCGCAATTATTAATGGAAGGATTAGAAGCCCGCTTAGTTCGGTATATCTTCCCCAACTTGTGTAATATGCAGGCATTGGTGTTAGGAATGCGGCGATGATTGCTGCAAATATGCTTGCAATTGAGTTGCGGGTTAATGTTTTAGCCAATAGATAAACTGGAAATACGGTTAATGCATTTAAAATCTGACCCAAGATCAATAAGGCTTGGGATAGATTTAAATTTGTTAACCAGGTAAATGCTGCAGCGATACTATGGAACCCTGGATGGTAAGCAGTGGGCGGGATGTCAAAGTAAGGCAGGTAGGTTGGGGGATAAGAGCCGAATGATAAGATCAACCGGGTAATCAGCGCATGGTGAACCGAGTCCACCCACGCGGGCGTAGCAAGGTCGCGGATCATGATTAAGCGAACAGCGAGTGAAAAGAGAAATATCATGATAAGTAAAAATGAAATGACGGGTTGGAGAATCAATCTATCCCCAGAAGAGGGTAGTAGTTCTGTTGAGTGGAGATCATCCCTTTGTACTGCAACTCGCCTAAAGATAATGTATCTGTATATCAAACGAATGAAAAACAAAGCGACCAGGAAGCCAGCAAGAAATAAAATTCCTCGCCTCGTCCAAGATACTTTTAATATAGTGGTCCATAACATGATCAAAGGGATTAGAGAAAGACTGATTCCAATAGAAATGGCAGTTTGTCCCCCAAAATCAAATCGCTTACGTAAGTGAGTGAATTCAAGGAGCAGCCATCCTGGCAACCATAAGATGGTCAATGCTGGAAAGATTAACCAGAAATATGTCAAGCCATGCATGACATCCTGAGTAAAAGCTATGAAGTCGTAATCATAGCTTAATCTAAAGGCAATATCTGAATTGATTGCCTGTCCATTGAGGTAAGCCTGACCGTGGGGGTAGGCATCTTCGTTACGACCATTGATCGTGGCTGAGCCTGACATTTTTATCAGCTGGAGGTAATAAGGTTTCCCGGCAGCGTTGTTTAAATCTGGCAGCTGAATGGTGATGGGTATGCTATCTCCCAAACCGGGTGAAATTATGGTCGTGGTTAAAACAGGTGATGCATCTTCTGGGGAGTTATATAACTTTGCTGTAATGTAATTTGATGGAGCATCGGCAGGTTCATCGTTTTGACCAGATGCTGGTGAATACCAGATCGTAATTCCATTCAAGAGAGGTCTGCGGGAGACAAATGTTTGACCTACAGTGGTGCTGGCATCAAGTGTACCAACGGAATCGGTATTATATTCCTGTGATGCTTCAGGGTCGTTGAAGGTCACACAAGCAGACATGGATAAAGCAAGAACCATGAGTAGGGTTATCCGTAGAAATAACCTTGGTTGAAAGAAAATCAGTGAAAAATGATGTGATTTTACCCGCCTGAACGGATTATTTATTACCATGAGATATATTCGAGCGCAGATATGCTCCGATAAAGCTGTCAATATCTCCGTTTAATACCCCTTGGGCGTTGCCAACCTCATAATCGGTGCGATGATCCTTGACCATCTGGTATGGGTGGAGCACGTATGAACGAATTTGGCTTCCCCATTCCGCCTTTGTGTATTCACCACGTAGCTCAGCTAATGTAGCAACGTGCTCTTCCTCTTTTATTTCCAATAACCGTGAACGTAATACGCGCATCGCATTTTCACGGTTTTGGGTCTGTGAACGTTCATTTTGACAGGTGACAACAATACCTGTGGGGATGTGGGTTATTCGCACAGCAGTGGCATTTTTTTGAACATTTTGACCCCCAGCACCAGATGAGCGATATACATCAATTCGCAAGTCTTCAGGGTCTAATTTTAAGTCGGAGTCATCCTCTACTTCAGGTAACACCTCTACCAAAGCAAATGAAGTATGCCGGCGATGGGCTGCGTCGAAAGGGGAAAGCCTGACCAGTCGATGGACACCTTTTTCGGGTCTGAGGTATCCGTAAGCATAATCCCCTTCAACAGCGATGGTCACACTTTTTATCCCTGCTTCTTCACCCTCGCTCATATCGATGACATCGGTCTTAAATCCCTTATTCTCTGCCCAGCGCAGATACATCCTCTCCAGCATCTCCGCCCAGTCTTGCGCGTCTACACCGCCAGCGCCTGCATGGATTGCAAGCAATGCGTTATTCTGATCGTATTTTCCAGATAATAAAACATCAAATTCTCTGCGCTCCAAATCACTCTCAATCTGGTTCAATTCAGCAGTAATCTCTGCTCGAAGGGTTTCATCTTCTAGCTGAGCTAACTCCAGAAAGTAAGCCACGCGTTGAGAAAGCGTGTTCCAATCGCCTACCACCGCCTTAAGTGAGGCAATCTTCTTCATAACTCGCTGAGCTGACTCTGGATCTGACCAGAAGTCGTTTTGTTCAGATTGTATTTGGAATTGGGCCAGTTGTTTTTCTTTTACTGGCAAGTCAAAGACGCACCAATAAACTCTGGATTCTTGATTGAGCTGTATTCAGTCTTTCGATTAAATCTTGCATGAATGCGTACTCCCCATATTGGTCAATTATTCCTGGATTATTCCGCTAATAAACATGTCAGGATCAAAGGGCTGTAAATCATCGGGTTGTTCACCTAACCCCGCAAATAGGATGGGAAGCCCCAATTCCTTTTGGATAGCTAAAGCCATACCACCCCGAGCGGAGGAGTCTAATTTCGCCAGGATTACCCCAGTGACATTCACTGCTTCTTTAAAAGCGCGCGCTTGTTGTAGTGCATTCTGTCCTGTGGTCGCATCCATCACGAGCCAGATTGCATGAGGTGCTCCTGGGAGTGCCTTGCTCACAACTCTGGATACCTTTTTTAGCTCTTCCATCAGGTTGTAACGAGTGTGGAGGCGTCCAGCGGTGTCAATCAAGGCGACGTCAACCTTTCGAGCAACAGCTGCCTGGACGGTGTCAAAAGCGACTGCACCTGCATCCCCTCCGAGCTGCCCGCTGATAATCGGCAATTTTATCCGATCCGCCCATATCTCCAGCTGGTCCACACCGGCTGCACGGAATGTATCTGCAGCTCCCAAAATAACTTGCTTACCTTCATTTAAGAATCTTTTACCTAATTTGGCGATCGTCGTGGTTTTTCCTGAGCCGTTAACACCGACGATCAATATTATTGCAGGAAGCACTGAAAATTGGATTGCAGGAGGTGTATCAAGATGTGCACGTAGCTCATCACGCAATATCTTGTTCAAATCATTAGTCTTTGTAATACCTTCGCGATCAACCCGGTCTTCCAGTTTATCGATGATATTAAATGTCGTATCCACACCAATATCAGCATGGATGAGGAGTGCTTCCAATTTCTCCCATGTATCGTCTGTGATTTCAGTTGCGCCAAACAGGGTCGCTAATTGCCCAAAAGTTGCTTTACTAGTGCGAGCAAGCCCTGTTTTCCACTTGGATAAGATATTATTCATCGGTCGGTTATTATAACATGAGGGGTTTCGGGGTTTATAATAGCCTATTGGTTCGATATTGGAGGTGTGGATGAGCGAATATTATTCAATTCGCTGGGTTGATGGTGTGGTGAAAATGTTGGATCAGCGACTTCTACCGGATGAAGTGGTGTATCTTGATTTTGTTCAATGCGAAGAAATAGCTACTGCAATTCAACAAATGGTCATTCGTGGTGCACCTGCTATTGGTATTGCCGCTGGATTCGGATTAGCTTTAACTGCCATCCACAGTCTTGCCAGCGAAAAGAGTGTGTTCGTAAGCGAGCTGAATCAAGCAGCCGATGTGCTGAAAAAATCGCGACCGACTGCTGTAAATCTATTTTGGGCAATCAACCGAATTTTACGATTAGCCAATTCCACTGATGAGCTAGACATCAATCTCCTTAAGCAAATTATCATATCTGAAGCACAGAATATAGCTGATGAAGATATTCAAATGAATAAGAAAATGGCCATGAACGGTCAACAATTCATCCCTGAGCATGCCAACTTATTTCATCATTGTAATACTGGTGCATTAGCTACAGGAGGCTATGGAACAGCTCTGGGGGTGATCAGAGCAGCGTATGAGAACGGCAAGATAATCCATGTTTATGTTGACGAGACCCGACCTCGCCTACAGGGCGCTCGATTAACCTCCTGGGAGCTAAAGCAATTAGGTATTCCACATACTGTCATCGTCGATGGGGCGAGCGGATATTTTATGCGCAATAACCGGATTGATGCCTGTCTCGTCGGATGTGATCGAATTGCATCAAACGGAGATGTTGCCAATAAGATAGGCACATATAATCTGGCTTTAGTTGCCTATGCTCATGGAGTACCATTTTATTCCGTTGGACCAACGACTACGATTGATTTATCAATTGCAAAGGGAGAAGATATCCCCATTGAAGAACGATCTGATCGAGAGATAACGCACATCGGTGAGACACAAATAACACCTGATGGAATAAAAGTAGCAAATCCTGCGTTTGACATTACCCCAGCAAAATATATCACTGCCATCATCACCGATGCAGGTGTCGTATATCCACCTTATGAAGTAAATCTGAAAAAAATAATTAATGAATGAGGTTGAGTATCCATGACCGATAATCTAACCCATATAGACGAAACCGGAAAAGCAAGAATGGTAGATGTGAGTAGTAAGGGGGATACTGAGCGTTTTGCTGTTGCTCGAGGCGAAGTGGTAATGAAACCGGGTACCTTTGACCTTGTTCGTGAGGGGATGATAAAAAAGGGGGACGTTCTGTCCGTGGCCCAAATTGCAGGTATTATGGCTGCAAAACGTACCTCAGAGCTCATACCCTTATGCCATCCGCTACCACTCTTGGAGATCAAAGTAGATTTAACTCTGGATAGTAATTTACCCGGAGTTCAAATTACAGCATCCGTGAAAACAATCGCCAAAACCGGGGTTGAAATGGAAGCACTAACTGCAACAGCAGTGGCAGCATTGACGGTGTACGACATGGTAAAAGCTACCGAAAAAACCATGCGTATTCAAAATATCCGGTTGGTGAGAAAATCCGGTGGGGTAAGTGGAGATGTGTTGAATGAATGACCACGCTAGAGTATTATTTTTTGCAACAATTCGGGAGAAGACCGGCGTAAGGGAAACCACAATAGAATTTCCGAGCGGGACGAACATATCAGATGTAAAAAAACTGTTATTAGAACTCTTCCCCAATCTCAAGACGAGTATGGAGACACTCATCGTGGCGATGAACCATGAATTTGCGTTTGATGATTATACGGTTCCAGACGGAGCTGAGATTGCGATTTTCCCACCGGTCAGCGGCGGTGTGACAGAAATAATGAATCGTCCCACCATAACAGCTGTTGTCGATCAGAATATTAATATAAATGAAATACTGGAGAAAATTACTTTAATTACTACCGGTGCAGCTTGTGTATTTTCAGGAATAGTGCGTGGTGTGACTAACCGAGGAACCAGACGCGATACTGGCCTGCTGGAATACGAGGCTTACCAAGCAATGGCTGAATCAAAAATGCTTCAAATCTCGGAGGAAATCCGTGAACGCTGGAAGGATGTTGAAGGAATTGCCCTCGTTCAGCGGATTGGAAAACTCCTACCTGGTACGGTTTCGGTTGCAATTGCCTGCACATCCTCTCACCGTGATTCCGGGATATTTGAAGCTGCAAGATTTGGCATTGATCGTTTGAAAGAGATTGTTCCTATATGGAAAAAAGAAGTGAGCAAAGATGGCGCGGTGTGGATCGAGGGTGATTATTACCCGAGAAGTGGAGAGTAAAATCACAAATTCCAACATACAGAGAAAATCTTTGGATTCCAGTTGCCAAATTTTAGATTATTGGTGTCGTGAATTGATATAAAGAACAAAGAGGATCGTTCTCGCTTATAATATAAGAGCGAAATATATTTTTTATATGGCTGTGAACTAATGGAACGCCAGATACCCGGCGAAGGCAGAGTGTCTGACGCTCCCTGAGTTCTAAGGAGATTTTATATGGGAATATTACCAGGGAGCAGTCAACAAGAGGTATCCCCCCAGGATTTTTCTCAGCGGATGGGTTTATACTTTAATAATATCGGCTTATTGACACGAGCCCTTACTCATCGATCGTATTTCAATGAACATAAAGATGCAATTGAGGATAATGAACGTCTTGAATTTCTTGGGGATGCCGTACTGGACTTTATGGTCGGTGCGTGGTTATATCACCGTTTCCCTGAGATGGCAGAGGGTCAGCTCACCAGGCTTAGGGCAGCTTTAGTTGGAAATGAACAGCTTGCAGAATTTGCGAACCAGATAAATTTGGGAGCTGCTATGCGTTTGGGACATGGTGAAGCAGAGAACGGTGGCAGGGAGCGTTTACCACTTTTAGGTTCAACATTTGAAGCTTTAATTGGAGCGATTTATCTGGACCGAGATATCTCGGAGGTTTGGAAATTCATGGATCCCATCCTTGAAACCAAGGTAAGAATTATCATTGCTAACCAGGTAGAGCATCACCCGAAAAGCATATTACAGGAGTGGTCACAAGCAAAGGGATTTGGTACGCCTGTTTATCGAACAGTTGGAGATAGTGGTCCGGATCATGATAAGTTCTTCGAGGTTGAGGTTTTGATTGATGGAGATAACTATGGCACGGGAAGAGGACATAGTAAACAAGCTGCTACAAAGGACGCAGCTAAAATCGCTTTAGAAAAACTGGGATTAAGATAATTTATGCCAGCTCGACTAAAATCATTCGAATTGCACGGCTACAAGACATTTGCTACCAGGAATGAATTTTTGTTTTCTGATGGAATTACTGCGATTGTTGGTCCGAATGGCTCTGGAAAATCAAATATTGCAGATGCCTTGCGTTGGGTATTAGGGGAACAGTCTTATGGACTATTACGTGCCAAGAAGACCGAAGATATGATCTTCGCTGGCTCAGAGAACCGCCCCAGGGCAGGAATGGCATCGGCAACTGTTGTTTTTGATAATAGTGATGGCTGGTTGCCGATCGATTTTGTTGAGGTTGGAATTACAAGACGAGCATATCGTGATGGAGAGAATGAATATTTATTAAACGGGCAACGTGTGCGTTTGAAGGACGTGTCAGAGATTTTAGCCAAGTCAGGTTTAGCAGAACGTACATATACAATCATTGGTCAAGGACTGGTTGACGCAGCTCTGGCATTAAAAGCTGAAGAAAGGCGGCGATTATTTGAAGAAGCCGCTGGAATTGGTTTATACCGCAGTAGAAGAGAAGAAGCAAACAAACGCCTCGAGACTACACGGAGAAATTTGG
Organism: uncultured Chloroflexia bacterium; assembly: GCA_963774275.1. GTDB lineage: Bacteria > Chloroflexota > Anaerolineae > Anaerolineales > UBA4823 > FEB-25. The sequence continues at coordinate 109,921 of CAVZEP010000011.1, forward strand.
AACGGGTCCATGATATTTTGGCAGAGCTACAGCCTCGCCTGCGCAGTCTTGAGAGGCAAGCCAAACGAACTCAAGAATACGACCATATGAAAGCTGATTTAAAAATTGTGCTACGTGAATGGTATGGTTATCACTGGCATAAGGCTCAAGCAGACCTGGTAGAAGCACAAATTAATTCTAAGCAACAAGAAGATACGCTGACTCAAGTCCAATCCTCCCAACTCGATCTCGATCAAAAACTAAGCGCATATCGTACACAGATCAATGAGATTAGAACAAAGCTGAATGATTGGCACAAGGAATTAACCACATTACACCAGCAACGAGAGGTATTAAGTCGGGAGCAGGCTGTAAATGCTGAACGCTCCCGGTTATTACTCTTACAAATGGAGCAGCTATCCAAAGAGCGCATAAAGCTTGAAGAAGAGATTGGAATTCAAAGGGATCAATTGAGCTTATCGGATCAAGAGCTTGGGCAGTTAGCGGTGGAGTTAAAAGAGACACACCAATCGGTTGCTGAATCTGTGGATAGGCTTAAAGCAAGGCAATTTGAGCGTTCGATCGTAGAAGAGAAAATTCAATCTACCCAACAGCATATTGCTGCTATCACAACTCAATCAACACAGCTCCTTGCACGCCAATCAGAAAAAGAAACTCATATCAATCGATTAAAAGTTGCGCTGCAAAAAATCGACCGGGATATTTTATCTGCCGAATCAGAAGCATCCTCCGCCCAAAAAGGGTTAGATAGCATCCGGGGTGAGAAAGAAGCGAAAGCAAAGGACACTGAAGAAATCAAAACGGAGCTGCAAGCAATTCGAGACAAATCGGCTGTCTTTGAACTTGAACGTAGGGAGATTAATGAGAAGATCTCCGAGCAGAAAACTACGATTGCACAATTGCAAGCTGAGATTGCCGTTCTGGATGAGGCAGAAAAAAGCCTTTCTGGTTATGAAGAAGGAGCGCGAATCCTAATTCAGGCAATGAAAGAAAAACGGATAGAAGGAGCGCTTGGCTCACTCGGAAATAGCTTGACAGTGCCTGAAGAATACGAAACTGCTATAGCTGCTGTCATGGGTGAATATATTGATTCGTTGATCATCGAATTGATGGGTCAAACGGACAGGGTATTGGATCTTATTGTAAATGAGACTACCAGAGGCTCGCTTATACCGTTGGATGTCGTCGCACCGATACGGCCATTATCATTGGATTTAGGAAAGGCTCCAGTTGAACCAGGAAACATTCTCGGGGTAGCTGCTCATCTGGTTAAAGCTGATCCACAATTAAAACCAGTCATTGATTTATTATTTGGGCATGTGATCCTTGTGAGAGATCGAAAGACAGCCCGTACTATTATTGGTTCCCGAGACTGGCGGGACATGCCGAATGTTCGAGTTGTCACCTTAAAGGGCGAGATGTACCTGGCCAGCGGACCCATAATCACTGGAGCATCAGGCAAAGGAAAACTGGCCAGACCACGCCAACAACGTGAAACAAAATCCACCTTGGAAAGTGTCACATCCAGATTGGATGAGCTTAAAAATAAATACCGTTCAATCGAGGGAAATATTGGCGAATTGCAAAAGCAGGAAAAGGATGGTAATAATAAGTATAGAAATGCTATTGATCTTGAAAAATCGATTACACTCAGACTAAACCAGCATGAATTAAAGGCAGAAAAAATCCAGCGCGATTTACAGTGGCATCATGATCAGAGGGTTAGATACCAGATAGATATTGAAAATGAAGAGCTGGCGCTGGTCAATATTAAAGCCGAGATTACGGTATCACAGAATGAAGTCAATACCATTAAATCGGAATTGGCTAACCAAATCGTTACACTGGAGGCTTTACCACTAGATGAATTGCAGGCTCAAAATACGTACTGGAACACAAATGCGGCGGTGATTGAGCAGGCATTGTTGGATGCGAGTAACCGTCTACAAGAAAAAAAAGCACGACTTAAACAAGGGGAAGAAAATCTTGTGGCAATAATGTCACGGTCATCTCAGCTTGAATTTGATATTAAAACTATTAATGAAAATATGGGGAAAAGGTCGAAAGAAGAGATTCAAATCGCTGAAACGATTGGAGAGTTGGAAAAAACTGTTGAACCCAGCGAAGATCAATTAAGTACCTTGGAAAGAGATCATAGCAGTTTATTATCCACGGATACTGAGGAACGACAGTTACTGAGAGCAAGCGAACAACGATATACACAAGCGAAGATCAATCTGGTTCATCACCAGGAAGCATTTGAATCCTTACGCCGACAAATTGAGGATGACTTTGGTCTGGTCTCTTTCGATTACACAGAGTCTGTAACTGGTCCGAAACCTCTTCCATTGGATGGCTGGGTGGAAGAATTACCAAAGGTCGAAGAGTTATCACCGGAAATTGAGGACAGTATCCGGCAACAGAAAGCTCAAATCCGCAGGATGGGTGCAATCAACCCTGAAGCACAGATAGAGTATAGCGAGGTAAAAAATCGGTACGAATTCCTTTCCACACAGGTGGACGATTTAGTGAGTGCAGAACAAGATATCAAAGAAATAATTACCGAGCTGGATATTCTGATGGAAAGGGAGTTCCGTAAAACTTTCGATGCGGTTGCACAAGAATTCAGGCAGATATTTACCCGCTTATTCGGAGGTGGATCTGCACGCTTAGCCTTAACTGATCCTGAAAATCTTACCGAAACTGGGATTGATATAGAAGCTCGATTACCAGGACGGAGAGAACAAGGACTTGCCCTGTTATCTGGGGGTGAGAGAAGCCTGACAGCGACTGCGTTGGTTTTTGCATTACTGAGGGTTTCACCAACCCCATTTTGCATCCTTGATGAAGTTGATGCGATGCTAGACGAGGCAAATGTGGGTAGGTTCCGTGAGATGTTGACTGAGCTGAGCGAAAAGACCCAGTTCATTGTCATCACCCATAACCGGAATACTGTTCAAGCAGCGAGTATCATCTATGGTGTGACCATGGGACGAGATTCTGCCAGCCAGGTGATAAGTTTAAAGATGGATGAATTGGGGGAAGAATTCGGTGTATAGCCCACCCATTCGTGCCTAGAATTTGCTTAGTACTTGACATATTAGAGTAATATAGTATAATATATTTACCCCTACCCATATGGGGGGGGTAGGTAGATAAAGACAATGAATGATGATGTGTTGAAACGATTAAAAAATGTCGAAGGACATGTCAAGGGGATTGAAACAATGGTCAAAAATGGTGCCTATTGTATTGATGTAATTCGCCAGATTCATGCAGTACAAGCTGCCCTGGAAAAGGTAAGTGGGATCATTCTTGAAGGTCACCTACATTCATGCTTGATTACAGCCGTTCGAGGAGAAAACCCAGATGAACGGGAACGTGTGTTGAATGAGATCGCAGACGTTTTTGAAATGAAAAAAATTTCATAGAATATTCAATTCTACCAAGGAGAATAAAATGGCAACCAAGGTTATATATTCAATACCTAGTATTCACTGTGGACATTGTGTTCACACAATTCAATCCGAAGTGATAGATCTACCTGGGGTGAAATCCGTTAAAGCGGATCAAATGTCGAGAATTGCAACGATTGAATTTGAATCCCCAGCGACGGAAGAAAAAATTAAGGAATTGTTGGAATCGATTAACTACCCTGTAATGGGCTAATTTAAATAATCATGTAGGGAATTACGCAATATGCCCATGGGTTTATAGCTAGGAGCGTATTGCGTAATTTATTTTATTGGAGAGTGTATGACTGAAACAAGACAGGTGATATTACCAATCACAGGTATGACTTGTGCAAATTGTGTCGCGACTGTTGAAAGGAACCTTAAGAAAGAAAAAGGTGTCCTGATCGCAAATGTAAATCTTTCGTCAGAACGCGCTACAGTTGAATTCGACCCTGAATTATCAAAGTTGGAGGGGTTGATTGAGCGTGTTGCTAAAGCTGGTTATGGGGTGGCAACGGGAGAAGCAGATTTATTAATTAAACGCTTGAGTGATGATAATGATGTCAGACGACTTGAACGAGCAACAAAAAAAATAGACGGAGTCCTTGATGTAAAGGTAAACCTCGCTTCTGAACGTGTTAGAATTCGATATGTCCCCACGATAGTCAGTCAATCAGAGCTAAGAAAGGTAATTAAAGCTTCCGGATTTGAAGTAGTGGATACCGGGTCAGAGACTGAAGACGCAGAGCAAAAAGTTAGGCAGTACGAAATTGATCAGCAGCGGCGGTTGTTGATCACCGGTCTGATATTTACCATCCCATTATTTCTCCTCGCCATGACAAGGGATCTATTAATGCCACCATGGGGAGAACAGACATGGGTTAAATGGTTGATGTGGGCTCTGGCGACCCCGGTTCAATTTTATGTTGGCTGGCAGTATTACGTGGGTGCATATAAGTCCCTGCGGAATGGCTCAGCAAATATGGATGTTCTGATTTCCATGGGTTCATCTGTCGCGTATATTTACTCGGTTGTAGTTACGCTTGGTTTTCTTCCTGGACATGTCTATTTTGAAACCTCGGCTGTAATCATTACATTGATAAAGTTAGGAAAATTTCTTGAAGCCCGCGCCAAAGGTCGAACAAGTGAAGCGATTAAGAAATTAATGGCATTAAGAGCAAAAACCGCCCATGTAATCCGTGACGGTGTTGAGCTGGAAGTACTTGCGGATGAGGTGAAAATTGGTGATACAGTGCTTGTACGCCCAGGAGAAAAAATCCCTGTTGATGGAGTAGTTGTCGAGGGACATTCCTCTGTGGATGAATCCATGCTGACGGGAGAATCCATGCCAGTAGAGAAAAAATCAGGGGATGCAATCATTGGGGCGACATTGAATAAACTTGGCTTTATCAAATTCGAAGCGACAAAAGTCGGCAAGGAGACTGCACTGTCGCAAATCATCCATTTAGTGGAGGAAGCCCAAGGAAGTAAGGCACCCATCCAAAAATTGGCGGACAAAGTATCCGAAGTTTTTGTCCCAGCAGTGATCGGTATTGCAATCGTAACATTTCTAGTGTGGTACTTCCTAATTCCTTTGCCTGCAAATGCAGAAACAAGCCTATTTACACGGGCATTGATCAATATGGTGGCAGTCTTGGTCATCGCGTGTCCGTGTGCAATGGGTTTGGCTACACCGACAGCAGTGATGGTTGGCACAGGGAAAGGTGCGGAAAATGGCATTCTCTTACGCTCAGGTGAAGCGCTTGAAAGGGCTGGCAAAATTGATACCGTGGTGTTAGATAAAACAGGAACGATCACCAAAGGACAACCCACGGTAACTGATATTGTCATTTTGGTTGACTATGAAGATAAACATGAGAAGGAAGCGTATCTACTACAATTGGCTGCCTCAGTTGAAAAAGCCAGTGAGCATCCATTAGGCGAAGCCATCGTTGCCGAAGCAGGACAACGAGGCCTGACATTACAATTGCCGGATGAATTTGCAGCTGAAGCCGGATTAGGAGTGGATGCAATGGTGAGTGGTACAAATGTGCTCATTGGAAATACCAAATTGATGGAAGCACACGGGGTGTCGGTGGTGAATGGCGGGATAGAGGTGACCCGATTACAAAATGAAGCCAAAACCGTTGTGCTCATCGCAGTGGATGGCAAGCTAGAAGGTATTATCGGGATTGCCGATCCAGTGAAGGAAAGCTCACGGGATGCAATCGGGGAATTAACACGGATGAAATTGCGCATAGCCATGATTACCGGTGATAATCAACGCACGGCAGCTGGAATCGCCAAACAGGTAGGAATTGATACGATACTGGCTGAAGTCTTGCCGGGAGAGAAAGCTTCAGTGGTGAAAAAACTACAAGCTGAAGGCAAGGTAGTTGCAATGGTCGGTGATGGAATCAACGATGCACCGGCATTAGCGCAATCAGATGTTGGTATCGCTATTGGAACCGGAACGGATGTCGCTATGGCAGCTGCACCCATAACGTTGATCAGTGGCGATCTGCGAGGCGTAGCTAAGGCAATTAAATTGTCCCGAAAAACCTTGCAAACGATAAAACAAAACCTATTTTGGGCATTTTTCTACAATGTGATTCTAATTCCTGCAGCTGCAGCCGGTTTATTAAACCCAATGCTAGCAGCTGGAGCTATGGCATTTAGCAGCGTATTTGTAGTCAGCAATAGTTTACGCTTGCGCAATGTGAAGGTCGAATAGTTTATAAGCCAAATATAAAAACCAGGTCATTGACATTGGTTAATGTCGGACCTGGTTTTATCAAATCACCCAACAACTCAAAATAATGATAGGAGTCGTTCCGTTGGAGAAAATCTAACGGGTTAAGACCTTTGGCTAACCCGATGGTATAGGTTTCATTGGTTGTGACTGCTCCAGCTGCATCTGTGGGACCGTCTCCACCATCTGTTGCAAGGCTGGCGAGTACGAAACGGATCTTTTCCTGAAAGGTGCGTCACTGCACCAAGGGCAAGTTCTTGATTTCGCCCCCCCGTACCGGATCCTTTGATCGTTACAGTCGTCTCACCACCGGCAATCAAGCAAACGGGTTTGTTAACAGAGGCGTGTGAATTGATGAACGATTTTGCCTGTTCGGACAATATTCGCCCTGCATGAGATGCCTCCCCTTGAAGGGAGGTAGTCAATATGGAAGTAGTAAACCCAACTAGCTTTGCTGCCTCAATAGCAGCAATAATTGCAGTCGAATTGTTCCCAATAACGATATTCGATACCTTCTCCAGGAGCGGATCACCAGGTTTTAGTGTTTCCGGAATTTTTCCGGCAATTCCTGCTGATAGATGAGAATAGATAGGATGAGGTACCAGATCCGTAATCTGGTATTTAGTTAAGATCGCTCTTGCATCACTGAAAGTTGTGGGATCAGCAACTGTAGGTCCAGAAGCAATCATATCCATACTATCCCCCACAACATCAGATAGTATTAAGGTGAGAACAGTCGCTGGATGCAGTAATTTTGCCAGCCCACCACCTTTAATTCTATCCACATGTTTTCTGATGGTATTAATTTCCGAGATCGTCGCACCACAGTGTAATAATAACATAGTGGTAGCCTGGATATCCTGAAGAGATATCCCAGGTGACGGGTTTACCAACAGTGAGGATCCTCCACCAGATAGTAAAACGAGCACGAGATCCTCACTACTTAAATCACGGATCAGAGATGACAGTTTTTTTGTCGCATTTATATTGCGTTGGTCAGGGATAGGGTGACTTGCTTCAATTAGATTTATCGCGGTATTACTCGGGTAATCTTGAGGATCGAGGTATCTATCTTTGGTTATCACCAAACCTGAAGTGATCCTATCACTCAGGATTTCATTAATTGCATTTGCCATTGGAGCAGCTGCCTTACCAGCACCAATAACAAACAAACGTTTGAATTTATTGAGATCTATGTGCAAGTTATCTATAACGAGCTGATCTGAGTCACGTGACACGTGCCTTCTTATTGCTTGTCTCGCATCAGCACCATTGATCCCAGCAGCCAATATTTTACAGATGTCATCTCCCCTCGGTGACATCTGTAAACTGCGGGTTGCTAATTGCTTAGGCAGAATAATCATCAATTACAAAAGTATTTATAACTCCCCGATCGGTTTGATTATCTCGGGTGAGTCATATTCTGGACTATTCACCATCTTTGAAACTGGAAAAGCGATCATTTCATCGGCAGGGTAGGAAACCAGGAGCTTATTCAATTGGTCAGGATGCTGATCTTCTGTAGCCAACCATTGCTTGTAATCTTCTGGAGATAAAATTACCGGCATGCGATTGTGGATCGGTTCAAGTAAAGAATTCGGTTGGGTGGTTATGATGGTGCAAGAACGAATTTCAGAACCATCTGGAGAGTGCCAGAGCTCCCATAAGCCGGCAAAGGCAAATGGCTGAGACCCTTTTAAGCGAATATACATCGGTTGTTTGCTTTTCGAGGCCGGATTCTGCTGCCATTCAAAAAATCCGTCGGCGAGAACCAAACATCGACGGCGCCTGTAGGCGTTGCGGAATGATGGCTTTTCAGCCAAAGATTCAGCCCGGGCATTGATCATCCGATCTCCGATGGCCGGGTCTTTCGACCATGAAGGAATAAGTCCCCATTTGTACATGCTAAGAGTATTGTCACCCGTATTAGGAATGACAGCTACCGGCTGAGTGGGGGCAATGTTATAGCGTGGCATCCAAGTCATTCGGGATGACTGCCCATGGAAATGCTTGTTGCAGATGATATGGATCAATGGTTAATGTAAATCTCCCGCACATAGTGACCTCACTTTCTGATAAAACTACTATAATTAATTTTACTATATCTGATTAAAAAGAATTGCGCAGTGATAAGTAGCGCAATATCACCCCTTGTCGGTCGAAGAACCCGTGGGTATACTATTAAGAAGATAGGTAGATATTATGCAGATCGAGAAATTAATGGAATCTTTACCGGATCTATACACGATAACGGATCGCGATTTGATTTTACGCGCATATCGAATGGCAGAAATTGCACATTCAGGACAGAACCGAGTGTCCGGAGAGGCATATATCAATCATTGTGTAGCTGTAGCCTCAATTTTAGCTGATTTAAGTGTGCCAGTCGACGTGGTAGTCGCTGGATTATTGCATGATACGGTTGAGGATACAGCTGTCACACTTGAGGATATTAAAAACGATTTTGGTGAAGATGTTACAAAATTGGTTGATGGCGTCACGAAGCTGACGCAATTACCCCGGGTATCCAGAGCCGACCAGCACCCCGAAGAGGACATCCGCGAAGCAGAATTACGCCAGGCAGCTGATCGACGGGGTGAACCCGACCCTGATGTCACCGCTGGTTTACCTACAAAAAGCAGGCGTTATGATTTGGTTTCTGAAACTCTACGGAAGACATTCCTTGCCATGGGTGAAGATGTTCGAGTTGTGATGATCAAATTGGCAGATAGATTACACAATATGAGAACCCTCGGGCACTTACCCGAACATAAACGAAGGCGTATTGCACAAGAAACTCTGGATATTTTTGCACCATTAGCGAATAGATTGGGTATCTGGCAGATGAAATGGGAGCTTGAAGATCTGGGTTTCCGTTATGTCAACCCTGAGAAATATAAGGAAATTGCTAATAACATTGCTGAACGACGTTTAGATCGCGAACGCGAGATGACTGACATCATCGATAATCTGACTGAAATGATCTCTCAAGTGGGAATCAAGGCGGATATTTCAGGGCGACCGAAACACATCTATTCAATCTACCGCAAAATGATTCGGAAAGGTGTACCCTTTGATCAGGTGCACGATATCAGAGGTGTACGCATCATTGTTCCTGATATTCCATCCGGTTATAGCACCCTGGGAGTAATTCATACCCATTGGAAACCCATCCCTGGTCAATTTGACGATTATATTGCCGTGCCTAAAGACAATTTTTACCAGTCTTTGCATACATCAGTCCTCTACGATGATGGAAAAACACTTGAAATCCAAATTCGTACACCTGAGATGCATCAAAATGCAGAGTTGGGTATTGCTGCTCATTGGAGATATAAAGAGGGAGCACCACGCGACGACGCATTTGAGAAGAAAATTCTCTGGTTCCGCTCATTAATGGAGTGGAAACAGGATGTGGATGATGCAGGAGACTTTGTAGATAGCTTAAAAACGGATGTTTTTCAGGACCGGGTATATATTTTTACCCCCAAAGGAGATATTTACGATTTGCCAACGGGATCCACCCCAATCGATTTTGCCTATCATGTGCATACAGATATTGGCCATCGATGCCGTGGTGCAAAGGTCAATGGTAAATTAATTTCACTCGATTATGTGTTACGGACGGGAGAACAAGTAGAAATATTAACTGCCAAACGAGGGGGACCGAGTCGAGATTGGTTAAATCCAAACCTGGGTCTGGTGAAAACCCAGAGGGCAAAAGCAAAAATCCGGGATTGGTTCAAAAAGCAAGCCCGTGAACAAAACATTACTCAAGGCCGGGATCTACTTGAAAAGGAATTGCGACGGTTAGGAGTGGGGGATATCAATATTGAACAACTTGCACATCAATTTGAATACCGAACGGGTGAAGATATGTACGTGGCGATCGGAACCGGGGATATTCCCCTCATTCGAATCGCCAACCAGCTGATGCAGAACGAGCAAGATGAAGAAGGGTTGAAATTTGGAACGCGACTTATCCCTGATACTGTGGTCGAGAGCCATGACACAATCACAGTGGTGGGATTAAAAGGGTTATTGACTACACTGGCGCGTTGTTGTAATCCTGTTCCGGGGGATGAAATTGTTGGGTATGTCACTCGTGGACGTGGAGCAACAATCCACCGCACAGATTGCCCTAACATCTTACGGTTAAAAGAAAGGGAAAGGTTAGTGCGAGTAGCATGGGGGGAACCCAAGAGGACCTACCCTGTTTCCGTCCGGGTAAAAGCTTACGACCGGGATGGTCTAGCCAGGGATGTCTCTAATTTAATCGCGAATGAAGGGATAAATATGGGTTTAGTCCAAGCGGGAGTCAACCATGATTCAAAGCTCAGCCTTGCGGTTCTTGATCTGGTGTTGGAAGTGAAGGATATCGATCAATTAACCAGGGTATTAACTCGTATTGAAGCCTTACCTAATGTGATGGAAGCTCATAGGTTAAGGCCAGGATGAAGTAACGTATTTGGGGGAGTCTGGCTTGAATTTTGGATCAAGGTTCGCCTGGCTCCATTTCTGGATTGTAGTGATATAATGTCGCCTGCTATTTTCAATATGTGGAAAAAGAAATGCAAAATTCAATAAACAGATACTATTCTGTTTACTGTATCTGAGGTAAAATCTCTGCCGTCTGTAAGAAATACTAAATCTCTGATTACGATTTTAATGACCACCCGTGATATTTTTGTTTTAGGAGGAATCCATGCCCCGTATACGTTGCCATTATGTTGATTGTGTGTTCCTGGACGATGGATACTGTGGAGCAGCTGCGGTTGAAATTGATCCTGATATGGGATGCATGACATATTCGCGTGCAAATGACACCGAAACAGAAGATGAATGGGATGAAGAGGAAGACGAACTGGAAGAAGTTGATGATTGGGAAGATGTAGATGTAGATGATGAAGACGATGATCTTTATATTGATGAAGATGAATTTTAATATCATATAATTATTTATTATCAGCCAACAGCCTCCTGCAACAGGAGGCTGTTTAATAATCAGAGCCATTATGACGCATTTTAATCACTTCGATATTCTCGCACCCATCTATGACCGTTTTGTAAAACCGATCGATCCCACCAGACTATATAGATTAGCGGGATTACCCATCGAGGGAAAACTATTAGATGCTGGAGGAGGTACTGGACGCATCTCATATTCACTGAGAGATTGGGTTACAGACATTGTGATTGCTGATTCATCTATTGGAATGTTAACTAAAACAACGAATAAAAATTGCCTCATTCCTGTGTGTTCGAATACAGAGGATTTGCCGTTTGCGGATGAAACTTTTGAGCGTGTGATTATGGTGGATGCCCTTCATCATGTTTATGATTATCAGGCAACTATAGATGAATTATGGCGTGTGGTTAAGCCTGGTGGACGGATAATTATCGAGGAACCGGATATAGAGACCTTGCCTGTAAAAGTGCTAGCAATTGTAGAAAAACTTGCCTTGATGCGCAGCCATTTTATTTCTCCCCTAAAAATAACCAATGCGTTCCATCACGCGAATGCAAGCGCAACTATTGAGAAAGAAGGTGCGACTTCTTGGATTGTTGTTGATAAGGGGAGCGATTAATATACGCTTAGATATATTTTTGCCAATAAACTCTATGCAGTATCAGTGGTTAGCATATTCTGGGTAGCATCTCGCCAGACATCATTTCGACCATACGGGTCGTCCCGTAATTAGTCTTCAACATAACATGGGGAGTCGATCTTTCTACCACAGTACCAATAATTGCTGCATCCATTCCATGAGGATGGTTCTTCATCGCTGTAAGCAACTTTTCAGCGTTATTTTTTTCTACAATTGCGATGAGCTTCCCTTCGTTTGCAATATATAAAGGGTCAAATCCCAGCATTTCGCATGCGGCTTCCACTGCTGGTTTGACTGGAATAGTGTCTTCGTAGATCGTAATTCCGACATGTGACTGGATAGCAATTTCATTCAAGCTAGTTGCAAGACCTCCACGGGTGGGGTCCCTCAGAACGTGGATCTCCTTGGTTGCTTCCAACATGCTTGCAACCAGATCATTCAACGGGGCGACATCGCTTTTGATCTGAGTCTCAAAATTTAATTCACCTCTTGCAGCTAATACCGCAATTCCGTGATCACCAATCGTTCCTGAGATGATAACAACATCTCCTGGTTGGGCTCTGTTACCGCTTATGTTTACACCCTCAGGGATAATACCTATTCCAGTAGTCGTAATATATAACCCATCCGCTTTGCCATTTTGAACCACTTTGGTATCGCCTGCAATTATTCGAACATTGGCTTCCGCCGCGGCTGCCTGCATGGATTTGACTACCTTGTGTAGGGTTTGGACTTCCAAACCCTCTTCCAGAATAAATCCCGCAGTCAACCAATGAGGTGTTGCGCCAAGCATAGATACATCATTTACAGTCCCACAGATGGCGAGTCTTCCAATATCCCCACCGGGAAAGAAAAGTGGCATAACAACGTGTGAATCTGTACTGATAGCGAGCTTCTCACCCATGTTGCTGCCATGTTCCATAATGGTTATCGAACCAGCATCATCGCCTGTCCGGAGAACTGGATTCTCAAATGAAGGTAAAAATACTTTAGATATTAGGTCATATGACATTCTGCCACCACTTCCATGACCCATAACGATGCGTTCGTTATGGGGAAGGGGAAGAGGACATAATAATCCTTCCATACTCGGTAATGAGTCTGTCATTTATACCTTCCATATCGGTAATAGGCTGCGCAAGTACCTTCTGACGAAACCATAGTCGCACCCAAAGGATGTTCAGGCGTACATTGTTTCGCAAAAGCGGGACATTCAATTGGCTTGGTTAATCCTTGTAAAACTTGTCCGGAGATGCAAAGAGCTGATTCTTGTGGATTGATTTCTTGTACCTGAAAAAGAACCTCAGCATCATACCCCATGAATTCGGGCTTAAGTTTCCATCCACTCCCTGGGATACTGCCTATTCCACGCCATTTTTGATCGCATTCAACATACACTTGGTTAATTATTTTTTGCGCCTGTTGATTACCAGCATGGGTAACTATCCGGGAATAAGCATTGTCAACTTCATAAGTACCATCTTCCAGTGCCCGGATGACAAATAAAATACCCTGTAAGATATCAACAGGCTCGAATCCGGTTACAACAATGGGCAGCTTGTATTTTTGAGCAATCGGGACATATTCCCAATATCCCATAACAGCACAAACATGACCGGCAGCAAGAAATCCTTGAACACGGTTGTTCGGAGAACCTAAAATTGCGTGAATAGCAGGAGGTACTCTCACTTGTGAAACCAAAAGGCTGAAATTATTCAGTCCAAGCTTTTGTGCTTGAAGGATGCTCATTGCATTCGCTGGAGCGGTGGTTTCAAACCCAATTGCAAAAAAAACAACCTGTTTATCGGGATTATCTTGAGCGATTTTAACTGCATCTAAGGAAGAATAAACGACGCGGATATCTTTTCCTGATGCTCTAACTGAAAATAAATCATTGAAAGACCCCGGGACTCTAAGCATATCTCCATAGGATGTGAAAATAACCTCTGGTTGAGATGCAATTGTGAGTGCTTTATCGATCATCTCCAGAGAGGTGACACAAACTGGGCAGCCCGGTCCGTGGACAAGCTCAATACTCTCAGGAAGCAATTGATCCAAGCCATATTTCATTATGGAGTGTGTTTGACCACCGCATATTTCCATAATGACCCAATGGTGATTTATTGATCGAGCAATTTCGTCAATAATCCCGTGCACCAGCTTGGAATCGCGATATTCTTTGAGATATTTCATTCTTGTTTCAGGTCTTGATTAGAAATCTCACCCAATAGAGCTAGAGTTTCCAGAGCTTCTTTTTCATCAATTAGTTGCAATGCGAATCCGACATGAATAATCGTGTAGTCACCAAGCTTCGCTTCGGGAACGTATGTAAGACAGGCTTCGCGAACCACGCCACCGAAATCTATTCTGCCCATTAAGAGACCGTTGGTTTCATAAATATCCAGGATTTTTCCAGGAATTGCTAAGCACATAAAACCTCCAAATTATAATTGCTCAATGAGTCAACCTATTTATGGCGATTACAGCTTGACCGAGTGATAGACCACCATCATTTGTTGGTACCTGGTGGTGAATATAGACTTTAAAATTATCAACTCCTAAGCGGTCGTGAGTGCATCGTAACAAGGTCATATTTTGCCAAACGCCACCGCTTAATACGACCTCAGTTATACCAAAATCATTTCGAATGGTGTTGCATACCTTAACGACCATGCTGGCAATGCTGTTATGGAAACGCGCTGAAATCGTCGTTATGGGGGTGCCCTGGTGCATGTCTGTTAACAGCTCTTCAATCAATGGCACCGGATTAATTTGATAAGATCCGTTGATAGGATTGCCATCAGGTTCTACTGATAAATTGTAAGATCCATTTTCAGCAGGATCGGCCAAAGCTTCAAACTCGATCGCAGCCTGCGCCTCGTAATTGACTTTTTGTCGAACTCCGGTGATCGACGCTACAGCATCGAAGAATCGACCCATACTTGAAGTAAGTGGCGTGTTGATTTTCATTTCCAATTGTGATTTCAAAATAGATCGTTCCTCTACGCAGAGAGATGCGACGGGATAAAATTCAGGATCCCAACCGATCTTGCTTGCCCACAGATAAGCTAATGCAATCCTGGCAGGCTTCCGAATTGCAGAATCACCACCTGGCAACGGGATATATTTTAGATGACAAATCCTCTTGTATCCCTGATAATCCACCCGAAAGAACTCACCACCCCAAATAGCTCCATCCTCACCATAACCAGTTCCATCGAAGGCAACCCCGATGACAGGATGGTCGGAGGCTAAGGAGTTCTCTACCATACAGGAGACGATATGTGCATGGTGATGTTGAACTCCAAATGAGGGTAAACCATCTTGCCCAGCTCTATCGATTGCATAACGCGTTGCCAGGTAATTTGGATGGAGGTCATAAGCGATGGCTTCAGGTTTGACACGGAAAATTGATTCATAATGGGAGATACTGTCTACAAATGCTTCATACGTCTCGATATTTTCCATGTCACCGATATGATGGCTCAAGAATGCATAGCGATCACGCACGATGCAGAATGCGTTTTTTAACTCACCACCCGTTGCAAGTAACTGAGGGGATTTTGAAGCAAGATATACTGGATAAGGTGAATAACCCCGGGATCTTCTTAAGGGGAAGGGTGCACCACGAAAAGTTCGTGTTACCGAATCATCGCACCGGGTTCGGATTGATCGGTCATGCAGTAATAAGGCATCTGCGAGACCAGATAAATGCTCACGCGCTTCTTTGTTATGTATCGCGATCGGTTCTTCAGATAAATTACCGCTGGTCATCACGAGTGGTGGCATTTTCGAAGATAAATTACGTTTTTGAACGATCCCTTTTCCTGTAGGTTGAGAAAACAACAGATAATGTAACGGTGTATAAGGCAGCATGACGCCCAAGGTGTTTTGGCCAGGTGAGACTTGCCTGGTAACCGAAGAGGATGCTCTACGTGGGGCAATTACGATTGGACGTTCCCGCGATTCAAGGAGCTCTCTGTCAATCTCATTGATCAGGCAATGCGATTCTATTGTGGCGATATCTGGTAACATCAAAGCAAATGGTTTATCGACACGCAACTTGCGCCTGCGTAATTCCGCAACTGATTTGGCGTTTGTAGCATCACATGCCAGATGAAAGCCTCCGAGTCCCTTAATTGCGACTATCTTTCCCTTGATCAGCAGTTTTTGTACAGCAAGGATGGCCTCATCACCTTTTGAGATGAGGCGGTACTGTGATCCATTTTTATTATCTCGCTGTTCCAACCAAACCTGTGGACCACATTCTGGACACGCAATCGGTTGAGCATGAAAGCGACGGTCGGTCGGATTTGTATATTCGCTTTTGCATTCCGGGCACATTTCGAAATCCTTCATGGTTGTGTTTGGCCGATCATAAGGGACTTCATCAATGATGGTTAGTCGAGGACCGCAATTTGTGCAATTGATGAATGGATAACGGTAGCGCTTGTTTTGGGGATCAAATAGTTCGCTCAAGCAATCTTGGCAAATGCAAATATCCGGGGAAATCGGTTGAAATGCATCCGTGACTTCCATGGACTGGATTATTTCAAATGCGTTATATAAATTGACTGGTATCTGGTGATATTCGATCGAATCGATGTGTGCGAGGGGTGGGGCTTTCGATTTTAAATTTTGAACAAATAATGTAATTTCTCCAGCCTCGCCATAGACTTCTATATCCACCCCAGCGGAAGTATTGCATACCCAGCCCGTTAAACCCTGTCGAATAGCTTGATGATAAACAAATGGGCGAAACCCCACCCCCTGTACGATACCAGTGATGTGAATTCTAGTGCCTATCATGGATGTATATTATTGATCTGCCCAGCTCATCATTCCCCGATGGTGTCGACGATCCACTTGAGCCAACCTTCTAGACCCTCTCCAGTTTTGCATGACAATGGGAAGGTGACTAAACCGGGATTCAGGATTTCCACACCTTTACGAAAGTAAGTCATGTCGAATGAAACATAAGGTAGCAGATCTATTTTATTTATAACAAGGGCATCCACTCCCCGGTACATCCCGGGATATTTATATGGTTTATCATCTCCCTCCGGGATCGAGGCAATTAATACACTCTTATGAGTGCCAAGATGGAAACTCGCCGGGCAAACTAAGTTTCCGACATTCTCAACAATAATGACATCGATACTCTGCAAATTCATTTGCTTCAGTGCAGTATTGATCATAACTGCATCCAAATGACATTCGCCACCAGTATTGATTTGGATTGCAATTGCTCCTGCTGCCTCAGCGCGTTCAGCATCGATGTTCGTGGCAATATCCCCATCAATGACAGCCATATCCATTACAGGAAGCAAGTGCTTAATTGTCTGTTCGATAAGCGATGTCTTTCCAGCACCAGGAGATGCCATCAAATTAAAGGCTTTTACCCCTGCAGCATCGAATATCACCCGGTTTTCTGCTGCGATACGATCATTGGCGCTTAGTATTTTTTCTACAACCAGAATATTTTTAGCCATTAAAATCTATATTAGCTTATTTTCAAGTTTCAACATCAATTGCTTCCATGTAGAATTCTTCACCGGAAATTACCTTTATATGTTCGCTCTTGCATTTTGGACACGAAAAACCATCCTTGCCGGGAGAGTACTGATGGTCGCAATCCCTACATGAAAGCGTGGCAGGTAACCTTTTGAAATGAAGCATAGCTCCATTGGCAATAGTATCCTTGGAGATGATATCCCAGTAGAATTGAATCGAATCATCCACGATGCTGGCTAGCTGCCCAATGACCAGGTAGAGATTGGTTATGCGTTTTGAATTAGCCTTCTTTGCATGGCGAAGTGATATTTCCAAAATGCTTTCGGTCACAGATAATTCATGCATGGTAATTCAGAATACCATAGCTGAAAAAGCATCTGTAGTGCTATTCGTCATCCGCTAATCATATCATTATTCTCGAGATAAGCCGAAATAGACCAACAAAGTGATCTTATTTGCAATCAGTATCAATCCAGGCTATTCTGTTTTTAGAATGTGGGTAATTATGGTCGCACCACTACCGCCAATGTTTTGTGTCATACCAATCCGTGCGCCCTCCACCTGGGTTGGGGCAGCCTGCCCACGGAGTTGCTGTACAGCTTCTACAATTTGATACATACCCGTTGCACCAACGGGATGCCCGCGTGCTTTTAGACCACCACGAGTCGTGATGGGGATTCTCGCATTAATTCTTATGTGTCCATCAAGACCCAATCCAGGTCCTTTACCCCGTTCGGCGAAACCACAGGCTTCAAGTGAGAGCACAGACATTATGGAAAATGCATCATGGAGCTCAAAAAAATCAATATCACCTGGTGCCAAACCCGCCTGATCGTAGGCTTTTCGAGCAGATTTTTCTGCAGCCGAAAGCCACAGCGGGTCTTTACGATTATGAATAGCAATCGAATCGGTTGCGGATGCTGATCCGATGATTTTTACGATGTGATTATTATGGGCAATGAAGGAGTCAGCCGGAACCAACAAGACAGCCGCGGCACCGTCACCAATGGGAGAGGCATCCAATAAATTAATTGGTTCCGCTATCATTCTAGCTGAAATATAATCTTTTTCGGTGATCGTTTCATGCAAGCGAGCATTTGGATTGTGCAAAGCATTGGCATGAGCATTTATCGAAAAAGGTGCGAAATCAGCGTGTCTCCACCCATATGTGTGTAAATATAGTTGCATCACCAAAGCATTAATGGCTACAAATGAAAGTCCTTGTGCGGATTCGTAATCAGCATCGGCAGCTGTAGCGAGCGCTTCTGTCGTTTCTGACGGTAAACTTTCAGTCATCTTCTCAACACCTAGAACAATGGCACTATCCACTTCCTCTGAGCTGACCGCCATCAATCCAGCGCGAAACGCGGCTGCTCCAGAACCACATGCAGCTTCGACTTTCTCAGCTTCCATCCCAGGTAGACCAATCCAATCGGAAATCAAGCCCCCCAGGTTCTCCTGCTTGCTTAGTAAGCCTGAGAGCATGTTTCCGATGAATAAAGCATCCGCAGAATCTCGTTGTGCATCGTTTAAGGCAGCAAAAATTGCTTCTCCAGCCAGTTCTTTTAACGATTTATCCCAGTGTTCATCGACCGGGGTCTGACCAATTCCCAGGATGGCAACTTCACGCATTGATTAATCCTCGTAGAATAATAATATAGCCAAATTATGCGTAGAAGCGCTGTCATTACCTATCAACTTGATTGGATAGGCAATTAGAGACACATCATTAATGACACATCGTACTATGCGCAAAGGCATGATTGGCAAATAAATGCTTTTCTGTATTATAAAAGGTAATTTGGTACAATACTTCATGATTATGCGACAAATGAGAAATCCTGACCTAATTGTAATCGGAGGTGGTTTAGCTGGTTCAGAAGCTGCCTGGCAGGCTGCCTCAAGGGGAATTAATGTGCAGTTATATGAGATGCGACCTTCGGTAATGACAGGTGCTCATCAAACTTCTGCTCTTGCAGAATTAGTATGTTCTAATTCGCTTGGCTCTAATTTACCCGATCGAGCATCAGGTATTCTAAAACGAGAACTCAGATCTCTGAACTCACTGCTGATTAAGTGTGCTGATGAATCAGCAGTACCTGCAGGCGGGGCATTGGCAGTAGATCGTGAAGCTTTTTCTCAATTAGTGACTTTAGCGATCGAGAGTCATCCTCGCATAAAAGTAATCCGAAAAGAAATATCTGAAATACCCAAATGCACATCCATAGTCGCATCAGGACCACTAACATCACCCAAACTTTCAGATGCTCTTCAGAATCTGACCGGGTACGATCAGATATATTTTTTCGATGCGCTTGCCCCGATTGTTACGCATAATTCGATAAACATGGATATCGTTTATCGGGGTTCTCGTTATGGGAATAATAATGAGCTAGGTGGGGGAGATTATTTGAATTGCCCGATGAATAAGACCGAATATTATAATTTTGTGGATGAGCTGATAAAGGCGGAGCGAATTAGCTTGCCAGGCTATGAAAACGAGATTTCGTCCGGTGTGCGCGCTGGAGCGCATAAATATTTTGAAGGCTGTCTGCCGATTGAGATTATTGCCATGCGCGGGCGTGATGCACTCGCTTACGGACCTTTGCGCCCCGTTGGTTTAACCGATCCAAGAACCGGTCAGCATTCATTTGCAGTAGTGCAGTTAAGGCAAGATAATCTGGCCAGAACCCTGTATAATTTAGTTGGTTTTCAGACCAATATTAAATATTCTGAACAACAACGAATATTTAGGATGATCCCGGGATTGGAGGATGTTGAATTTACACGCTTTGGTCAGATGCATCGGAATACATTTATTTTTTCTCCTGCACTATTACGTCCGACTCTACAATTCAAATACCGGGATGATTTGTTCTTTGCTGGTCAGATAACCGGAGTTGAAGGATATATGGGTAATATTGCCACCGGGTTATTAGGCGGGTGGAATGCTGCCAATCTGCTATTGGACAAACCCTTGATCGAAATGCCCTCCAGTACAATCATTGGAGCTTTATGTCACTATATTACGCATGCGGATGAAAAAGATTTTCAACCCATGAAAGCAAATTTAGGGATCTTAGCAGAGCTATCCCATGAAATCCGTGATAAAAGAATGCGTGCGGCTGCATATGCCGAACGATCCGAGTTAGAGCTTAATGCACTTCTGGCTACACAAGAGAAATAATATATATACTGCGCATAGCCATTATGTTTAAAATTGTTAAACTCCTGATTACATTTATTTTAATAGGTACTTTTACGATTTTCACTGTTGTTCTGATGGTATACCTTGATGAAGACCCGCAGGATTTTAATGGTCAACGGGCATTTGAAGATGTGAAATATCAAGTTGAATTAGGCCCCCGTATTTTGGGGAGCGATGCTCATAGGGAAACAGAGAATTGGATCATTTCTAACTTGCGTGATTCGAATTGGGAAGTTGAAACCCAGGAGTCGGTGATTTCCGGGGTAACGGTAAAAAATATCATTGCCAAGCGAGGAACTGGGGAATCATGGATAATTATTGGAAGCCATTACGATTCACGATTGTACGCAGACAGAGATTCAGATATTGGCAATAGGAAACAACCAGTAGTAGGTGCAAATGACGGTGCCTCGACCGTCGCCATCTTGTTGGAACTTGCTCGTATTCTACCAATAAGATTAGACCAGCAAATCTGGTTGGTATTTTTCGATGCTGAAGATAATGGAGATATATTAGGATATGACTGGAGTATAGGCTCTCAATATTTTGTGTCCAAATTACAAGGAAAACCGGATGACGTAATCATCCTCGACATGCTGGGTGATAAAGACCTAAATATATACATGGAACGAAATTCAAATCCTGATTTAAACCAGGAGATCTGGGGAGTGGCGTCTGAATTGGGTTATTCTCAGTTCAGACTGGCTTACAAGCATCAATTGATTGATGACCATCTTCCGTTTATTCAGGTTGGAATCAAAGCCGTCGATATCATTGATTTTGATTATCCATACTGGCATACTACCCATGATACACTTGATAAAGTCTCCTCAGACAGCCTGGAAGTCGTGGGAGAAACAATATTAAAATGGTTGGTACAATATCCAAAATAGATTCAGTTCAGTGTCATATCTTATGCATTTACCTAAGAAGCTTTATGATAATTTTTACTATGGCTATAAATCATGGCAGCAATAGGATCCTTTGAGTAGAGCTAATGGCAAAAAAAACACCTGAATTTACGCGTAAACCCCGAGAGAAGGCTTTTCTTGTTGGTGTGGAGATACGAGGAGAAGATCAACTCCTATCTTTAGAGAATTCACTTACTGAGCTTGCTTTGTTGGGTGATACAGCCGGTTTGGAGATTGTAGGTCAATCGACCCAACACATGGACAGACCGAACGTAAAAACCTATATTGGTTCGGGTAAACTGGATGAGATCCGTATGCTCTCTGAAGAATTAAAGGCGGATGTGATCGTGTTTGACTTTGAGTTGTCTCCCCGTCACCTGAGAGAGCTTGAAATCGCATTTGGTAACCAAGTCCGGATCATAGACCGGACTGCATTAATACTCGATATTTTTGCTCAGCATGCAAACACGAACGAGGGAGCTTTACAGGTTGAATTAGCCCAATATGAATACCGATTGCCGCGGTTGACACGCGCCTGGACTCACCTCGCGCGTCAGGCTGGTGGAGGGGGAGGACGTTCTGGAAAGGTGGGTGGAGTTGGTTTGAGAGGTCCAGGAGAAACCCAGCTGGAGGTGGATAGAAGAGAGATTCGTTCTCGGATTAAACACCTCAAAGAACAGCTTGAAAAGGTCCGGACTCATCGGCAACAATATCGTAGCAGGAGGAAGAAAGCCTTTGCACCGGTAGTGGCATTGGTGGGATATACGAACGCCGGAAAATCGACGTTGCTGAACTGCATCTCTAAATCTGATGTTTACGTGGCAGATAAATTGTTCGCTACGCTTGATCCGACCACGCGAAGGGTTAATTTGGCGGATGGGCATCTGGCCTTGTTCACAGATACGGTTGGTTTCATTCAAAAGCTTCCTACAGCACTGGTGGCAGCCTTCAGGGCGACTTTGGAAGAGATTGCTGAAGCTGATCTGCTCATCCATGTAATCGATGTAACACACCCACAAGCACATGAACAAGCTCGAGTGGTTTATAAGACGCTTACTGAGCTAGAGGCAGATCACATTCCCATCTTAACCGCATTAAATAAGATTGATAGCCTAACAGATCCCGTTCATGCCCGGGAAGTATTAGCTGATTATCCGAGTGCAGTTGCAATTTCGGCGTTGACAGGGGAAGGAGTCACAGACCTACTCGCGAAAGCATACACTTTTTTATATGAGGACTTTATTCCTATTCAAATATCTGTGCCTTATCAAGAGGGTGGATTAATTACCCTATTTCACGAGCAAGGACAGGTTGAGCGCTTGGAACATAAA
Source organism: uncultured Chloroflexia bacterium (assembly GCA_963774275.1). Lineage (GTDB taxonomy): Bacteria > Chloroflexota > Anaerolineae > Anaerolineales > UBA4823 > FEB-25. The sequence continues at coordinate 132,701 of CAVZEP010000011.1, forward strand.
CCTGGTAGTGTTGAGATTCAAGGCCGAATTCCCGGCAGATTATTGTCATATTTCCACCCACATCAAAAAGAGAATCAATAAATCCTCATCCACGTTTTGTACATGAATGAGGATTTATGCTTAATTATGCACGGGAATTAGATTTTCGGTCCTGAATTAACCACTTCTGCTGGACAACTATCCGCAAATTTCTTAAAGTTATCAATAAACCTGGCTGCCAGGCTGTTGTATCTTTTCTTGTATGCTTCTTCGCTTGCCCAAGCAGATGAAGGGTAAAGAACGCTATCAGGTATTCCTGGGCAATGTTTTGGGACCTGGAATCCGAATACCGGATCGGTGTAATACTCCACATCCTTTAATTCACCGTTCAAGGCTGAATTAAGCAGATCACGTGTATACCGGATACTGATACGTTTTCCCACTCCGTAAGGGCCTCCAACCCAACCCGTGTTAACCAGCCAACAATCTACCCCATAACGCAAGATTTTCCGTTTAAGAATATCAGCATAAAATGAGGGTGGATGGACCATAAATGGGGCACCAAAACATGCACTGAAGGTGATTTCTGGTTCTTCGGCAAGCCCAATCTCTGTTCCGCCAACCTTAGCCGTATAGCCAGATATGAAATGGTATAAAGCTTGATCTGGTGTTAATCTGGCAATGGGTGGCATCACTCCGGAAGCATCGCAGGTTAAGAAGATGATATTTTTTGGATGTCCACCTGTCTTTTCTGGAATGGCATTGGCTATATAGTCGAGTGGGTAGGAAGCGCGGGTGTTTTCGGTTAAAGTATCGTCGTCTAAATCAACAAAGCGTGTAACAGGATCATAAACTACATTTTCAAGGATGGTGCCAAAGCGCTTGGTACAGGCATAGATTTCAGGTTCAGCGCTCTGAGAAAGTCCTATGACTTTTGCATAACAACCATCTTCAAAGTTAAAAACACCTTCATCACTCCATCCATGTTCATCATCACCAATCAATCCACGATTGGGATCTGCAGATAATGTGGTCTTGCCAGTACCTGAAAGACCGAAAAACAGGGCTGCATCTCCTTGTTTACCAATGTTAGCTGAGCAATGCATCGTCATAATGCCTTGCAAAGGTAAAAGATAATTCAATAATGTGAATACGGATTTTTTAATTTCACCGCCATAACCTGTATTCCCAATAATACATAGTCTTTGATCGAAATTAATCACAATAAAAGTATTTGTAGGTGTGCTATCTATTTGGGGGAATGCTTTAAATGAGGGCACAGCAATGACTGTAAATTCTGGAACGTGCCGACGATATTCTTCATTTGTCTTAGGCTTAATGAACATATTTCGGGCAAACAAACTATGCCAGGCTAATTCAGTGATAATTCGAACAGGCAACCGGTAATTCTGGTCTGCGCCTCCATAACAATCTTGGATGAATAAATCACGTCCTTGGAGAAATCCCTGTAAGCGGCAATAAAGCTCATCAAATTTTGTGGTTGCATATGGCCGGTTATATTCTCCCCACCAAACATTATTCTCAGTTGTAGATTCCCGGACGATGAATTTATCGTTGGCAGCTCGAGCAGTATGTTTTCCCGTGTTGACGATGATCGGACCTAATTGTGATATTTGGGCTTCTCCCCTAAATATTATCTCCTCATAAAGTGCTTCAGTGGTTAAATTCCAATATGCTTTACGTAAATTTATTAAACCGATATTATCCAAGCCAAAATCACTTTTCGTGGCATCTGCCTGAGCTTCAGCAGGTGTTTTAATATTTAATATGTTGTTCATAGCCAATCCCTGATTAATTTTCGATCACCAATGTAGATTTCGTTGGGGGAGGTTGGATCTAAAACCCATTTAATGCGCTCAATTCCTTCTTTAATGTCTTTCACTGAGCCAGCATAGCTTAATCTCAGATGACCTTCCATTCCAAATTCCTTACCAGGGACAGTGACAACGAGTGCTTTTTTTAAGATCAGCTTAGAGAGCTCAACCGAATCTTTTGCCAGGCTGGAAGGTAGATATGCTCGAAAATCTGGGAGTGCATAAAAAGTTCCTTTCGGTGGGATCAACCTGACCCCTTTGAAGGATTTCAATTCTTGCACAACGACCTGCTTATTATTTTGAAAGGTTAACCTTAGATTCTCGACAACGCTCTGCATTCCGTTCAATGCACCTTCAGCCGCTGCTTGCAGTAACGCTGATGTACAAGAAGTCATTTGACCCTGGACATTGGTCATCACTTCGACTAGTTTTCGATTGGTCACCACCCATCCGATTCGAAATCCAGTCATACCATATAGTTTGGCAACCCCATTAACGACAATGACCATTGTATTTTCTATGTCAGCATGAGTGTATTTATACGCCGGCTCCCAAATTGATCCGTCGAATACAAGCTTGTGGTAAATATCATCCATTATCAGGTAGATTTTTTTACGCTCACAATATTCCACAATTTGAGCAATGAATTCTGCGGAAAATACCTCACCTGAAGGATTATTGGGAGTATTTACGATGATTGCTTTAGTATAAGAGCTGACCGCTCTTTCAATATCCTCCATTCGTGGGTGGAATGTCCCATCTTCAGGGCTAACAATGACCGGGATGCCATAGACCATCTTGACCATCTCAGGATAGCTTACCCAATGAGGTGCCAGGATAATGACTTCATCTTGTGGATTAATTATGCTGTATAGAATATTGAAGATTGATTGCTTGGCTCCGGCTGAGACAATGACATTCTCAGGCGCAACAATCTTGTTATAGTTTTCCTCGGTATAGCGGATGATGGCTTTTTTGAGAGAGGGCGTTCCGTCTGGAGGAGTATATTTTATGTCTCCTGCGCTGAGTTTGGTTGCTGAGCTGAGGATTGCTGTGATGGGGGTCTTGTTTTTGGGCTCACCTATGCTCATATTAATTACAGGCTCACCACGTTCGCGAAGAATCCTGGCTTCCTCGTTCAACGCAAAAGTTGGTGACTCAGCAATAGCTCTTGCCAATCTGCTGATATTCATAAATATACTTATCTCCTAATGTCAAATAATATCGGTTAAATCTCAATAGGTGGTCAAGCCTAGATGCATTGCCACTTGAAAAGTGTATCCTTAATAGAGGTATGCGTCAATGTGATTTTTATCGGTAGTTTACAAATATTGTTTATATTGAAACCGATTAATAAATCCAATCAACTGATGTATTTCAAACCACTAGCGGTGTTAAATAGGATAATCCTTTCATCTCGCTGTATCATTCCTTGCTGAATCAATTTAATCAATCCAGCTAAGGTGGCAGCTCCTTCCGGACATGAATTAATACCTTCTTTTTGAGCTAATTGTTTTCTTGATTCAATTATTTCCTCGTCCGAGACACTGATTGCGGTTCCCTGGCTCTCACGGATATATTTCAGGATCAGCTGATCTGCAAAGCTGTGGGGAACGCATAGGCCGGATGCAATTGTATGAGCATTCTCCCAATATTCACATACAGATTTGCCAGCATGGAAAGCTTTTACAATGGGCGCGCAGCCATCAGCTTGGACAGCAATCATTTTCGACTTTGTGTTGGACTCTAACCATCCCAATTCATCCAATTCTAGAAATGCCTTCCACATTCCAACCAAACCTGTACCACCGCCTGTAGGGTATAAGATTACCTCAGGTAATTTCCACCCAAGGCTTTCGGCGATCTCATATCCCATTATTTTCTTTCCTTCAACCCGGTACGGTTCCTTAAATGTGGACATGTTGAACCAACCCTCAGAGGTGGATGCTTTCTGTGCATATTTTCCGGCATCAGAAATCAATCCGTCAACTAATCGTACAGAAGCTCCGGTGATTTCACTCTCAATAACATTCGCTGAAGGAGAGTTTTTTGGCATATAGATCAGGGAGTTTATTTCGGCGCGAGCAGCGTAGGCTGCCAATGCCCCACCGGCATTCCCTGCTGATGGAATGACAACCTTTTTTATGCCCAATTCTTTTGCTTTCGAAACTGCCGCAGACAAGCCGCGGGCTTTGAAGGAACCAGTCGGATTTTGACTTTCTTCCTTCAATAAAATGTTGGGGAATCCGAGCTCGCGGCCAATATTGCCTAGACGTAACAATGGAGTATCACCCTCACCAAGCGAAACAATATTATCCAAGTTATATACTGGTAATAATTCTGACCAGCGCCACATTCCCTTGGATCGGTGTGTAAAATCATCACGATCCAACTTATGTTTTAAGGATTTGAGATCATAATTGACGATTAGGGGAGCATTACAGATCGTGCATATCGTCTGGATCTCGCGACTGGAGTAAGATTTACCGCATATTGAGCAGGATAGATCTGTATAGTATGATATATGTTTCATAGGTATGTTAAGCACATCCGAACAATATTATATACCATGAGTTTTATGGGTTGTGGCATAATATGGACTCCCAAATCTGATTGATACAACAAGTTAATATTCACAGGTGTTCGAAAATACAATGGACCAATTATCTTCTGAAATTGTCAATGAATTGAAAAAATCCATCACAGGTGAGGTCAAAACAGACCAAATCACCAGGGTGTTATATAGCACCGATGCATCAATACATAAGATGGAGCCACTCGGGGTCGTTTTCCCACGCAACCTGGATGAATTGGAAGCGATAGTCTCAATTGCAAATAAATATCATATCCCACTTATCCCGCGTGGATCTGGATCAAGCCTAGCCGGTCAGTCCATTGGGAATGGTCTGATTATCGATTGCTCGCGGTATCTTAATAAATTAGTCAATATCAATCAAGAGGAAAGGAATGCTGTTGTTGAACCTGGTCTGATCCTGGATGATTTGAACCGAGTGGTGAGGAAATATGATCTGGTCTTTGGACCCGACCCTGCTTCATCAGAACGCGCGACGATGGGTGGATGTATTGGTAACAATGCAGCTGGCGCACATTCGATCCTTTATGGTATGACCGCCGACCACATCATATCAGCGGAAGTGGTTTTGGCAAATGGATCCGTCACTAACTTGAAACCAATTACGTGGAATGAGGCCGAGATTATCTCAAGTGGTGGTGGAAATAAAACGACCTCAAGTATTGAAATGAATATCTATCGAGCAGCGATAAAAATTAGAGGTGAATATCAAGAAGATATAAGAAAATACCTGGCCTGTTACCTGGAGGCGAACATCTGGTTATAACTTGAATTACCTGATGCCTTGGTCCCCCACATCGCCTCCGCAATGGGATTGGGAGGAAATGCCATATCCACCTGTTGCACCGAACACGATGAACCTGGCTCCGTTAATGGCAGGCTCTGAAGGAACTTTGGGGATTCTCCGAAAAGCAACCATAAGATTAGTACCTATCAGACGAAATAAACTATTATCAGTCATCAATTTTTCAAGTATCAGTGACGCGTGTGGCATTGTCCCTCAAATATTGGAATTATCTCCCGCTGCTATTGAACTGATACCGCAGAGCCTGATACATCTTGCTCGTACAGTACCCGTTTATGCCAATCTCCTATCATTCGTCGAGGGTGACCCAGCTGCGATGCTGGTGGTGGAATTTTCCGGGGAAGATTCAAACGAGTTATTAAAGAAGGTGGAAACCCTTAATAGGCTAAAACGATGGGAGGGTGAGCCGTATGTTGCAGTATCAGCCGCTCAACAAAAGCAAGTGTGGGACGTGAGGAATGTTGGGTTGGGCATACTCATGTCCAGGCTTGGGGACATGAAGCCGGCAACGTTTATTGAAGATATGTCGGTGCCGGTGGAGAAGTTGGGGGAATTTGTAGACGAAATGGATATAATCTTAAAGGAGCATGGGACTCAAGCTGATTATTATGGTCATGCTTCTGCAGGATGTCTGCATATCCGACCGCTGTTAAATATTAAGACGCCTGTCGGGAGAGCTCACATTCGCTCAATCGCTGAGGCAGCGGTCAAGCTGGTATTACGTCTGGGGGGTGCAATCAGTGCTGAACATGGAGATGGTATAACACGGGGTGAATGGGTAGAAGCGGCATATGGCCCAAGGATTATGGAAGCCCTTCATCTGTTAAAGCAATCAGCCGATCCAGACGGAATACTGAACCCTGGGAAAATCATTGATTCTCCCAAAATGGACACGCATTTACGCTATGACGATAAGTATCAACCCAATGGTTGGACACCCGTTATGGCTTTTTCATCCGAAATTCCAGATCCAATCAAATTAATTGAAGCGATCGAGCAGTGCAATGGGGTGGGGGTGTGTAGAAAATCTGATGGGGTGATGTGTCCATCCTTCCAAGCAACAAAGGATGAGATGTTTAGCACCCGGGGAAGGGCAAATTTACTCCGTGCGATGGTATCCAATGGTTTTACAACTCAGGAAATGGCAATGCGAGCGGTCAAAGAGACATTAGATAAATGCCTGGCTTGCAAAGGTTGTAAAGCAGAGTGTCCATCTGCCGTGGACATGGCTAAATTGAAGTATGAATTTTTTCAATATTACTATACAGTAGGTGGCTACAAACGACCTTTACGAGATTACCTATTTGGATATATCTCTGAATTGTTAAGAATAGGACAACATTTTGCACCAATAGTTAATCTATTAGTCACTAATACTAAACTTGGTGGAATACGGGAAAAACTCTTAGGATTATCCCATAACCGGATGCTCCCAAAATTATCAGGAAGGACAATCCACAATTATGCAAAGCAGTATTTGGATGATGAAGAAGAGCCAGACTGCTTATTTCTATCGGACGCGTTTAATGAATATTATTATCCACAGATTGGTGCAGATGCATTAATGGTTTTAAAGACTGCTGGTTGTAAAGTAAAAATCTTGTCTACAATTGGAGCAGGCCGAATAATGATTTCAAAAGGCTTCCTGGTCCAAGCTAAAAAACATGCGCAGAAATTAGTGGAAGAGATTAATCAGATAGATCCGACTGGGAAACTACCCATCATTGGCTTGGAACCATCAGAGATTTATACCCTGAAGGATGAATATCTTGATTTACTCCCAAAGGATACGCATGTGAATTTACTTGCTGAGCGAGCGTTTATGATCGACGAATTCCTGCTTCGTCACGCGCCGGATGGATTACCACGAATATCAAAAATTGCATTATCAAATGGATTTGAGGGAGACAGAACTAATGTTCTACTGCACGGGCATTGTTATCAAAAAGCACGACCACCAGCAAAAGATGGGTTACCAACCGGTGTAGATGCAACGGTATCCGTATTAGAGAGTGTGGGTTATTTAGTGAGCACTGTCAAAGATGGCTGCTGTGGTATGGCAGGTGCGTTTGGATATGAGGTCGAGCATTATGATTTATCCATGCAAGTGGGTGAATTATCGTTATTCCCAGCTATAAAACAATCTAACAAATCTATCGTCGCTGCATCCGGTATCTCCTGCAAATCACAGATTGAAGATGGTACAGGACGGCATGCAGTGCATCCTATATCATTAGTAGCGCAGAGATGTTTCAGATAACCGAGTGGGGGAGTAAAAATAATGATCATCATTGGTTGTTATAAATTCTAACGTTAATATATCTCCGTATATATAATTATTGCCAGGTCATAGGTTGGAGAAGATGATACTGATAGGGGACTTGACAACCATCTATATTCACGTTATTATGTCCATGGTTTCGATAAGTACTATTATCGCAAACAATAAATCTCGAGAGAAAAATAGTGTGAACAAGAAATCATCCCTATTACACGTAATTAATGAATATATCAATATTGTAACTTCTGCACGTAGTGCCAATACCGGAAGAACTTACCACAATGCGATGAATTCCTTCTGTCACGTGTTGAATGATCACCACCTTTCACCTGATTCGACTCCAATTTCTGAATTACCTGATGAGGCTATCTCTTGGTTCATCTCCGCACTAAAGGATTGCTCCCCAGCTACAGAAAGGCTCTATTTGACTGCCATAGTCGGTTTTTATGAATTCTTATCCGCTGAACGACTATGCGAAATTAACCTCCCCCGGTTGCGTCTTATGATCAGACAGCGGGCTCGAAAACCTGGCCAAAGATTACCACAATTTCCTTATAATAAAATTGAAATTATATTAGAAATATGCAAATAAAATTGCATTACAACCTGATAGTGATCCAATGAACCACTTGATTAACTTGAGAGATCGTGCATTTTTATTTATTTTGGCAGACACAGGGTTACGAGTTCATGAAGCTTGTGCTTTACGAAGAGGCGATGTTGATTGGAACGAGGGACGCGCACTTATTATTGGTAAGGGAAATCAACAAGCTGTGGTCCGTTTTTCGAGACGTAGTTTAGGGACATTGAAAGATTACCTCTCAGCTCGGGCAGGCTTAGATGGGTCGACAGGTCGTACTCTGGCTTCCCTGCCCCTCTTTGCCAGGCATGATCGTGGTGCAGGGAAAAAAATAAAACCCATAACCACAACAACCGGTAGAAATATTGTCACACGGAGGGTTTGCGAAGCTCTTGGAGACGATGCGGCGGGAAGCATAACCCCCCACTCTTTTCGTCATTATTTTGTCACTGTTGTCCTTAGGGCATCTGGAAATTTAAAACTTGCCCAGGAATTAGCCAGGCATAAGAGTATTTCGGTGACCCAAAGATATGCACATCTATCCGATGATGAGCTAGATAAAGGTTATTATGATGTATTCGAGGTAAAAAACACCTAGCAAGTATTGTTAATATTCATTCCAATAGCTGGCGAATATGATAGACGGGTTTATCACGTGATTCATAATAAATACGCATAATCATTTCGCCCAAAAAACCCATCATGAGTAGCTGTATGCCAATCACTATTAATAAGATTGCCAGTAGTAATAATGGTCGATTACCAATTTCATATGCACGAAATCCTACCCAACCGCCAACTAATCCATGATAGATTTTTAATAAAGCCAGAATACTCCCGATGAGAAAACCAGATAAGCTGCAAAACATTGCCAGAGAACCGAATAGTCTCATCGGACTGGTGAAAAACGTCAGTAAATAAGCGACGGTAATCAAATCTAACACCACTCGTGGTGTACGGGTAATGGAGCCATACTTCGACTTACCCGATTTTCTCATCCGGTCATTGACTGGGATTTCTGCGATCCTAACCCCAATGGTACTGGCTAGTTCTGGTAAGAATCGGTGCAGCTGACCGTAAAGCCTGATATTTTTTACAATCTCGTGCTTGAATAACTTCAGCGAGCAACCACGATCGTGGATTTCTAGATGAGTGCTCCGGCTGATAATCATATTCGCTACTTTCGATAAGATCCTACGTACTACTGGCTCCTTCCGATTTACCCTCCACCCGATCACAAAATCATAATTCCCTTCTGTAAGGATAGTCAACATCTGAGGAATATCATTGGGATCATTTTGACCATCGGCGTCGAGGGTCAAGATTAAATCTCCTTGGGCAGCCTCAAAGCCAGCCGCAAATGCAGCAGTCTGGCCGAAATTTCGCCTGAATTGAATCACTTTTACAGACTTATCACCCGCATGAATGTCTGATAATTCTTGAAAGCTACTATCAGTGCTGCCATCATCTACGAAAATAATCTCATAGGTCTGGTTTAATTTACTTAATACCTGAGATAGTTCTCTATATAAAGGAACTAGATTATCTTGCTCATTAAATACAGGGATTACAACTGACAGATTCTTATAGTTATCCATTGTATTGATACCCTTATATATTATCGATCAATAATACTTGGTCTTACATTTGGCTATATTATATTCCCCAATGGTATAATTTTATTAATCTAGTAAACGAAAATCGTCACGTTTTAAGGATATCCGGTCATGGAAATCACCTTAAGATCGATCAATAATTGTGATTTAGTAGTAATTAAAGGCCGGATTGACAGTTTCACTGCCCCAGATCTAGCTACAAAATTAATATCGCTGACTGATAATGGTCGCTATAAAATCATTTTGGATATGGGGGAAGTCGTCTTCATATCCAGCGCAGGGTTGCGAGTTCTAATTGATCTTCAAAAAACCTGCAAAAAGATAAACCAGAGCGGAGTCTTACTGGTCAATATCCCACCCCGAGTATATGAAACATTAGAGTTGGCCGGTTTCATTCCCCTGTTCAAGTTCTATAATAATGTCAGCTCAGCCATCAACGCGTTCTAACGATAATAGCGAAGACGGTAAATGGCATGAATTAATAAAATTCGCTGAGCTATTAATACCACAATCAGACCTGGAATCACAACTAGCTTATATCATCAGCACATTTGAACGGATTTTTTCCTGCCAAGCTTCACTTTGGCTGGATGATTTATATTCAATTATTCTCCGTGATGAAGTCTTGAGAGAAAATCATATAATTTTGAGTCATTTGTCTGATTTAATGCTAAAGGCGCGAGAATTCAAAAAAGATTTACCCTCCACTAAACCCAGATTCAAATATAGTTGATCTTCCTTCCAATATCGCACTCCCCATGCTAATCAGGGAAGAAATCATAGGTGTCATTCAACTAGATCGGAGTGATGGATCTGGATTCGATTACCAGGACTGTGAATTTATTTATGGTCTCGGGCTACAATGTTCTCTGGCTATAAATTGGAAAAGGCAAGAGATTGTCAATTCTGATCAGAGTCGAATGGTTGAATTGCTGACTTCTACCTCTCAGATCAGCAAGTCCATCACTTCTAACCTTGATTTGGGTAATTTGATTAACAGTGTTATCTCTCATCTCCACCAGCGATTTGGTTTTTCAAAGGTAAATATATTTATGGTTCAAGGTGGGCCTAATCAAGCTCTCTCCAGGGTTGGTATTACCGATCAAGGAATCGAGCCATCCGACCTATATTATTATGACCGAGATTCTGGTCCGGTTTCATGGTCTGTTTTGCATCAGGAGCCTATCATTATTAATGACACTGCCCTTGAGAATAGATTTCCACCATCCGCTTTCAATGCTTATACGAAGTCTGAGCTTGTTATCCCACTTATCAGTGGAGATATGTTGATTGGTGTATTGGATTTATGCAGCGGTAGGACGAATAAATTTAGTCCAGCTACGGTGCAAATCTATAAATTACTAGCTGATAATATTGCTGTGGCCATCAGAAATGTGAGGCTTTATCATTTCGAGCAACTTAAAAGGCAGATCGCTGAAGGTGTCCAGGAAGTAATTGGAGAAATTTCGGCTGATTTACCATTTGATGTTTTTTTAGACAAGCTATTAATTGAATTAGAAAAATCTTTACCTTTTGATGCCTCAGCTATCTGGCTATACGACAATGTGACATCAGATACTGGGTTGGGGCAATTTACGTCCACACTAAAATTAGCTGCGGTTCGTCTCGGAGACCTATCCAAAATTGCTGACAATCAAGCTCAGATGTTAAGTACCAATGACATAAAAGATCAATTGATCCAGTTTGAAGACGATACAAATTCTCTACTATCAGTTTTCCCCTGGTTATCAGAAATTATCAATTCCAAAGAACCGATTCTTAAGACAGCGGTCTCATCCATTGAACCCTTGGGTCAAAAGCTCGCATTACCAGAAGGATATTCTGTCCTTGGTGGCGCGCTCTATTTTAATAGTCAACCTATAGGATTGATCATCCTGGTAGATCATCTACACGGACGGTATACTAGTGAATCACAGCTTATTGCATCTTCTTTTTTGACCTATGCCTCCAAAGCAATACAAAATGCCAGGTTGTTTACTCTTGCCCATGAACAAGTATGGTTATCCACTGCATTATTGCAAGTAACAGAGACATCTCAGTCAATAACATCCTTATCTGAATTGCTCGATACAATTGCCAATTTATTGTTTGAACTGGCGAGCGCAAATGGTTGTATGGTCTACATGTGGGATCCGAATACAGGTGCATTTTTCCCACAATCTTCTTATGGATTTGAAACTGAGCAACAGGCTCGTTTGAATTCATGGGATATTTATTCCGGGTCTGTAGCTACTTTTGACCAATTATTACAATCCGGAAGCCCGGTGATTTTAAGCTCCGAGACTTTATCAGGTGAATTAGCTTCATTAATATTTCCAACTTACAATTTACAGACAGATTTATTAATTCTTTTTCCAATGATTGCTCAAGAAAATTTACTTGGAGCAATCTTAATTGACTTTACTAACACAGATTTTGGGAAAACATCATCTCAGAAAGATTGGGATAACAAGTATTTATTAATCGAAGGAGTGATTCATCAAGTAGCTCCTGCCATTGAAACTCTCCAGATTAATAAATCTCGAGAAGAAGAAGCATATATTTCCATTGCTCTGTTACAAGTTGCCCAAGCAATAGTTAGTTTAAATCAATTAGACGAAATACTCGCTTCGATTGTGCGAATAACACCCATATTAGTCGGCGTAAAAAGATGTATTATTTATTTATGGGATGCCAATAATAAGGTATTTCATCCTGCTCAATATTATGGTTTTACAAAAAATGAGCTCCCAACCGGAGATCAAATAATTCGATCCGATGAATATCCATTCATTGAGACAATTTTGGAATACAACCAAATTGCATATCATCAATTAGATCCGACATCCTCACCAGCTAATTGGAACAAAATTGCGGTAGGGGATATTCATTTATTTGAAGTAATTTCTGCTGATAGTGAAGAACAAGTCACAATAAAACTAGATGAAAAGCAATTAAGAGATAAAACGCGATTATTGCTTGGTTTTCCACTTTCAATCAAAAATGAGGTTCTCGGTGTGATGCTGGTCGAGGAAGAAGACCCAATCAAGGGGTTATCCACGTATCATATTCGAGAAAAGCGAATTGAGATTGTTAATGGGATTACCCAACAGGCTGCAATCGCGATCAAGAATGAGTACTTGCAACAAGATTCTGTGAAAAGCGAGAGGATGGAAAGGGAGCTTCAATTAGCCAGAGAGATTCAATTGACATTTCTACCGGAACACCTACCGGAACTACCTGGATGGGATATGGATATCCGTTGGGAACCAGCCCGACAGGTCGGTGGAGATTTTTATGATATTCTTATTCTGGGTGAAAACCGGTTGGGCTTTGTAATAGCAGATGTCGCGGATAAAGGCATGCCAGCCGCGTTATTTATGACCTTGATCAGGACTTTAATCCGTGCGGCAGCCAAGGATAATCTATCGCCAGCAACAGTACTTAAGCAAGTGAATGAGCTGCTGATCCCAGATGCAAAACATGGGATGTTTGTTACTGTTTTTTATGGAGTTTTCTATTTGACTTCGGGAAAGCTCATTTATACAAATGCTGGTCACAATCCTCCGCTAATTAGATCTTTTCAATCTGGTGAGTTGATTGAGCTAAAACGCACATGTATGGCGTTAGGAATATTTGACGATATCGTTGTTGAAGAACGCGAAGTAATATTAAACCCTGGCGACTGGATTTTGTTATATACGGATGGTGTTACGGAAGCTTTTTCTGCTAATGAAGAAATGTACGGGACCAAACGACTATTTGATTTGCTGATTAACAATCGATCTGCCTCATCCAAAGAATTGCTAGATGCAATCGAGGGATCAGTTCATGAATTTATTGAGGGAACGGAACTTTCAGATGATATGACACTGGCCGCGATTTGTAGAAAGGTCATATAATTTCGCTGACAAGATAAAAAGGATTATGCTCAATTCGAAAATTAAATCTGGAGCATGATCGATTTATTGTGTAACTTAAAAAATAAGTTTATTACGGTGTTGTAGTGTTCCAAAACCAGTTAAAAGCAAAATATCCACTGGTTGGGCTTTGTAAGCGAATTGCGATTTTATCTGCACCAGTCAACGATGCTGGAATGGTGTAGATTTCTGTAAAAGACCCACCTTTTCCAGTACTTCTAGTACCAGCATTTTTACCATCAATTCCACGACTACCGTATGCTCCCATCAATACATTAAAAGTATCATCAGGAGGAAAATTTATCCCGGAGATCGTGACTGTTTGATCTTGTTTGACAGCCTCGATGGTGATGGACGGGAAGCCACTATACCCGGATGGTGTTGGAGTTACTGTCGGAGTCGCTGTTGGTGTTGTTGTTGGTGTTGCTGTCGATGTCGGAGTTGGTGCAATTGTGCTATTAAAGAACCAATTATAGGCAAAATAGCCTGTAGTCGGGCTTTGTATGCGGATAGCAATTTGATATAAACCCAATAATGAAGCAGGGATATCGTAGGTCAAAGTAAGTGATCCACCCGTTCCTGAATCCGTACTTTTGACTACCGTTCCGCTAATACCCATGGATCCGACTTTCCCCATCGTTACGGTGAAGGTATCATTAGGTGGAAGATTATTGGTTTTTATAGTCACTGTTTTATCCACCACGACCGATTCGATAGAAAATGTTGGGAAACCATTATAGCCAGAGACAAGAGTTGTGGATGCAGACACCGGAATTACAATTCTTGATAGGATTATGATGCTAATTAAGAATATAAGTATACGTTTCATGAGGTTTCTCCTCTCTTTGTACCCAGTAATCAACCAGTTTTATATTATTATTGGTTGTAATAATATTTTATTTTAGCGTGTATCTGTATGATATACCATTATAAATTCCTTAATAGTTGATAATTATTATCTAATATGGATAGATTTATGATGAAGCATATTTTTCTGAATTACAAACGATTATTCCTAATATTCATGACTTTATCTTTAATTGGATGTCAACCAGCTCGAGATTACGTATTCGATGGCTCTGTGAATGACTGGAAATATGCAGATCTACGATACTTGGATCCTGTTGATTCGATCGAGCCAAGCCAGGATTTGATTGCTCTTTATACGAGAATTACCAATCAATCCTTCGAGGTAAGGATGGATTTCCTCGATCTTGATTCGATTTATAAACAGGATATCTATATAACTCTTGATACAAATCCGGGTGGATTCAATCAAATCAAAACTATCAAGAATGAAATCTTACCAGTGGCGATGAACTGGGATTATTTAATTACTCTTCCCGCATCCGGGAATATCACCGTCGTGGATAGTGATTATTCAACAGTAATGGGATTGGAACTGCTAGTAGTTCGAGATACACCACAAGATAAAATTACAGTAAGTTTTAATGTAAACGTATTACCGATAAAATGGGCATTAACGAGTTTGCAGATACTTATCACTCCTCAAAATCAACCATTAATTGTAGATCAAACGCGACCAATTTCAATTGATGCTCCCTCCCCTTCCAGAGCGAAGGTTCTCTTTGTTTTTTGGAATACGTTTTCTTCGTCAACACCTGCTCAGACATTAAGATCGTGGGCAGGTGCGCACTCGGGACCAATAAGCAGCAGGCATGGCTTGAAATATCTACTTGATGCTGCAAACAAGACTAAATCAACAGTTTACTTAGTGGATTTGATGAGACCCGAAACGTTATCTGCGCTTGACTACCTGGATGTTCTTCCTCTGATAAGGGAACTAATTGACCAACAAATTCTAGGTGTGCCCGATATTACCTACATATCATCTTTGTCAGCTAATGAACAGCACTTACCTAGTGAAATTTATGAGAATGATATGGATATCTTAGGTAATGTGAGCCTTGAGAAAGCTAAATAAAATATTTGAATATATTTTTATTAATGAATTATATGATTATAAATGATAGTATAAATAATATGTTTGGTGTTAATGACTATGCGCATAATGTAAGTAAAACACATTATTGTCCTTTGGGTACTATTAGTTCTATTGATGCGCAGCAAATACTGGAAATGATGGATCGATGTAAGGAAATATTATTATCAAATAGCTTGTCAAATTCACCCAACCCGCTAATATTTGGAGGTGACTTTTCAAAATCAATCCTGGGCGATCCAGCAATCAGTTCGACAATATTTACTTTTATTCAAAATCATCCATGGATACAGGTTTTATCCATTGATGATATCCCTGAAGAATCTTATACTCAATATACTACCCCATCATTCGATATTTTAAACCTGTATGGCAATGGAACGAACAATCTGAACTCGCTCATTACCAAGGATAAAACTGAGAACTCAAATTACTCAATTATTTATGAAGCTCTTAGTATCTGCACCCAATAATCGTCTCACAGACTTAGCATGGTCTATTTTTTCCTCATTATCTCAATCCTTTTCACCTGATTATATTTCCCTCGGTAATAATTATGCCGGTCAAATAGGCTACATCTTAGCCGCAGCAAAATGGGCTGCCCTACCTACATCGAGTCAATTCGTGCAATATTGATTTAGATTATGATGGTGAAAAAGAGTGCGTGTTATCAAACAAAAAAATATATATAACCATTGATCCAGATGGCGGATATATCCCCTTCCTATTTTCGATTGATGATAACGGTCTCCATCAAATTATAGGACCGACATGGGAATTCATACTTGGAATAAGCGATCCTTCATTGTGGGATCTCTCCCTTGGGATGCGTAGCGATCCAGGTCAAATCCTGGGTGCATTCGACAGTAACAATAGAGCCATCAACAATTATTCGATAGTCCAAAGTAAAAACAAGCTAGTCATAGATTACAATGGCTATATGCCCTTGCGTAAATCGTTTACTATTTCGGACGACAGAATCCGCGTAGACATCATCGATTCCAGCTCATCATCTGAGAATGTTCTTATTCCATTGGTCGTAGATCCGTGGCATAGATTTAGCTTAGGATGGGGAGAAAGCTACACTACCATGAATTCTCCCACCGGTGTTCAATGGGGGATTAATTCGGGAGAATTAATAGAGTTACGGACCAGCAATCCTGTCATTTTGTATGCATTTAATACTACCAAGGAAGCCATGGATTATCCTGAAGATCCTAATTACGATTATTCACCTGGTCATTATCTTCCATACCCAATGGCGCTCGCAAAAATTCTATCATCCAGTAATTATTCAATTGAAATAATATTGAACCCGTGATGCATCGAACCCGTGATGCATCATCGATCTAATTGTCTGACAATGCTCTTCACTTGACGTTGATATGATTGTATAGTAAACTACCGCACGCAAGGTCCCGTGGTGTAGCGGCCAAACATGCGGCCCTGTCAAGGCCGAGATCGCGGGTTCGAATCCCGTCGGGACCGCACGAAGAATATACGGCAAAAACCTGGAAGAGAATGTTGCTCTCCAGGTTTTATTTTCTGCGCTCAGTTGAATTGTTTGATTTATTTTTATTCTTTGGAATATATTTCTGGTTTTAATTCAGCAATATAAGGTAACGTACGATAATGATCTGCGTAATCCAGCCCGTATCCTACGACCCAGGCATCGGGTATATCAAATCCTAAGTAATCTATCGGAACACCTAAGTTGTCTCGGTTTTTTCGAAGTAAAACACACGTTCTTAATGATGCTGGGTTATGCCACTGTAACACTTGGTATAAATACTTTAGAGTCTTTCCACTGTCAGCAATATCTTCTATGATGATCGCATGCTGTCCATCAATAGGCTCGCGCAAATCCATAATCAATCTCACTGCCCCGGTCATAGCAGTTTTGCCGTAGCTTGAGACTGCCATAAAATCGACTACATGTGGAATTCTTAGTTGTCTGCTTAAATCTGCTAAAAAAATAAATGCACCCTTTAAAATACCGATCAAATATATTTGTTCCACATCAGCATAATCAGCTGATATTTGGTCTGCTAATTCACTGACCCTCTTTTGGATTTGTTCCGTCGTAACCAGAACTTTCTTTAAATCTGGATTAATTTCAATCATCTTAACTCTCCTATCAAGCAAGGTAAGTCAATTATAATCATAACTGAAATTTGATGCCTCGATATAAATCTTTTACTAACTAAGGATAATGTTTTATGAATCAAAATATAAAAAGTAAAACCTTCATGATATTCTCAGTGTTATTAGTCTTTCTTGTCACATCCTGTGGTAATACCGCAAATTCCTCTGGGGTACATTCTATAGTATTTACTTCAAATCTGAACGATAATTGGGATATATATACTATTTTAAGTGATGGCAGTAATTTACAAAGAATAACAAGCGATAGTGCCATCGATGCTAATCCAGTTTGGTCTCCAAAGGGGAATCTAATTGCATACCAGTCTGATCAAAATGGTAATTTGGATATATATGTAATGAAACCCGATGGATCAGATTCAACCAACCTCAGCAACGATGCTTCCAGTGACATGATGCCAGCCTGGTCGCCGGATAGCAAGCATATAGCGTTCCAATCGGATCGCAACGGAAATTTTGATTTATACACCATGAAAATTGATGGTAGTGAGGTAAGGAAATTAACAAACAGCGGTGCGGATGATACCAATCCCTCCTGGTCACCAGATAGCCAGAAAATCGTTTACCAATCTCGCCAGGATGGAAATGACAGAATTTATATTATCGACGTTGATGGTTCCAATATAACCCCAGTGACTCCAGGACCTTTCGTTGCTGAATCGCCAACCTGGTCACCAGATGGAGGAAAAATTGCTTTTGCATATTATGGAGATGGTAATTTTGAGATCTACACGATTAATTCAGATGGCTCCGATTTGTTTCGTTTGACTGATACATCTGCGGGCGAAGGAACACCTTCATGGTCACGTGATGGAAAGCTGATTGCATTTAATAGCTCGAGAGATGGAAATTGGGAAATATACATTATGCGACCGGATGGTTCCAATCAAAAAAGACTTACCAACAATGAGGCTGCATCCGGTGAACCTAATTGGGGTCCTTAGTATTTCCCATGAATATTGATAAAGTTATCTATATTTTCCGTTCGTTAGGAGTAGGTGGAATTTATCGAACAATTCACTATGCTATATCAAGAGATATCATTAATAAAAGATTCTCTAAAAAATCACCAGTCTCCGATACTATTTTTCCGGGTGATATTCAACAAATCACACATATTTCCAGTGGAGTGCGAGTAGATTTTAATCATGCCAGTGTTGACCTAGAATTTCTATCTCAAAATTTGATCAAAGTTTCCTGGTCACCCGGAAATGCGCCAGCACCATATACAATCGATAAAACCGATTGGGAAATCCAGCAACCGATTATAGAGACTGATAACGAAAGGTGTTCTCTACATTCGGGAAACTTATTTGTGACAATAAGCAGTATTGGAGAGATCAGTTATCAAGATAATCAGAAAAATATCCTTCACCATGATGAACGACCTTTCCTGGTTGGAGATTCTTGGCATTTATCCAGTACATTAAAAACCGAGGAGCATATCTATGGTCTCGGGGAACGTGCTGCATCGCTAAACCTTCGCCCTGGTAAATACACCTCCTGGAACACTGACGTAAAAGGTAGCTATTCGACAGGAACTGATCCGCTGTATATCGGAACACCTATATATTTAAGTCTTTCAAAGTCAGGTAGTCACCTTGTTTATTTTGAAAATTCGTTTAAGTCAATATTCTCAATTGACGAAAAGTTTGATGCCGAATTTGAAGGGGGAATGCTAAGATACTATATTATTTTTGGATCGTTAGAAACAATCTTTAAACAACTATCGGAATTGGTAGGCCGACCGTTCTTGCCACCTCGATGGGTGTTCGGATATCACCAAAGTCGCTGGGGATATCAGTCAGCAGCAGATAT
This sequence comes from uncultured Chloroflexia bacterium, assembly GCA_963774275.1. GTDB lineage: Bacteria > Chloroflexota > Anaerolineae > Anaerolineales > UBA4823 > FEB-25. Next base: position 152,254 of record CAVZEP010000011.1, read on the forward strand.
AAGAAGGGTTATAAATGGTTTCGAGGAGCGCGATCTTCCGATTAGTGCAATTCATCTTGATATAGATTACATGGATGGCTATCGGGTTTTTTCGATTAATCCCGTAAGATTTCCGGATATGAAACAATTGGCAAACGAGCTGAAAGATAAAGGAATAAACATAGTCACAACGTTAAACCCTGCGGTAAAACAAGATCAGACTTACTCAGTATTTACGGACGGACTATCTAAAAATGTTTTTTGCACGCTCCCTGATGGAAGCATTTTCAGAGGCGTTTCCTGGCCCGGCTGGTCGGTATTCCCAGATTTTTCTGATCCTAAGGCACGTGAATGGTGGGGTGAACAATATCAAAGTTTATTAAATGCTGGAATATCAGGATTTTGGCATGACATGAATGAACCCTCCTCGTTTTCTGCATGGGGAGATATAACCTTTCCAAGAATTACAACTCATGATTTTGATGGCCATGATGGAAATCATGTGGAAGCTCACAATCTGTATGGACTGTTAATGAACAGGGCAGGATTTGAAGGATATCGAAAAAATGCACCAGATAAACGTCCTTGGATATTTTCCAGGTCGGGTTGGGCAGGCCTTCAAAGATATGCCTGGAATTGGACTGGTGATGTGGAGACTTCTTGGCAATCACTAAAACAAACGATAACCACCATCCTCGGATTAGGATTGTCGGGTCATCCATTTGCTGGTGTCGATATTGGAGGTTTTAGTGGTAGTCCAGATGCAGAGTTATATCTTCGTTGGTTTCAAATGGCGACATTCTTATCTCTGTATCGAACTCATTCTTCATTAATTACGAAACCTAGAGAACCATGGGTATTTGGAGAAGAGATAACGAACATCATCCGAACCTTCTTAAAGCTCAGGTACAAACTTTTGCCATATTTATACACCTTAGCCTGGGATACAGCCCAAACTGGCATTCCACCTGTCCGCCCACTCTTTTGGGAGAATCCAGCAGACCCAAGTTTATGGGATATTGATGATGAATTCATCTTAGGGGATGTGATATTAATTGCACCTGTTGTTTCGCAAGGAGCACAAACACGCATAGTTTACCTACCACCAGGTATCTGGTATTCATTTTGGAGCGATCAAAAGTACATTGGGCCAACCCAATTTGAGCTCAATGTTTCACTCGATATGATCCCAATTTTCATCAGGGGTGGCACGATTTTACCGATGGAAGATGGAGAAAAGATTATTTTACATATCTATCCAAATACAAATACAATTTCTTCCAGCCATATGTACTCGGATGCAGGTGACGGATATGGCGCCTGGCGTATAGATCATTTCCACTCGAATTGTCAAAACAATTTTATGAAAATTACGACGGAGTCTGAAGGCAGCTATACTTTTCGATACGCAATGGCAAGTGTAGTCTTACATGGTAAGAAACTAATTCAGGCAACTTCTGATAGCGGGTATCTTACAATTCAAGGAAATACGATTTCCACATCCTTTTTTACGAACCTTATCATAGAATTTGATTAAGCGTTATTTTCTTTTTTGAATAACGAAACCTTTTAAATAGGCACCTTCTGGGAAGTTGAGAGCTACCGGGTGATCAATTCCTTGATGCAGGCGTTTAATAATCAGCGCTTCAGCTTCTGCATCCAGAGCAGCTCCAGCAAGAATCTTTTGAAATAAATCCTCACTAATGCCTCCCGAACAAGAAAAAGTTACTAAATGTCCTCCGGGTCGCAAGATTTTTAACGCTAAAAGATTGATATCCTTGTAGCCACGGGCGGCGCGTTCTGCTTGTGCGGCAGTCGGAGCAAATTTTGGAGGATCTAATATCACCAGGTCATAGGTCTCCCCCATATCCCGCAAAGTTCTTAAATACTTAAATACATCCTGTTCGATAAAATTTACATTATCTATACATAGATTATTTAATTCGAAATTTTGTCTTGCGGTTGTTAGAGCGTTGGAAGATGAATCTACAAGCGTTACATTTGAAGCACCACCGGCAACAGCATTGATCGCAAAACCGCCAGTATAAGAAAAACAATCTAACAACTTTAATCCTGATGACATCTCTTTAATTAAAAGACGATTATCTCTTTGATCTATGTAAAAACCTGTCTTATGTCCGCTACTCACATCTACATGGAATTTGATTCCATTCTCAGTAATGGTTACATCCGGTTCAAGAAAATTTCCCCGCAATAAACCTGTACATAGCTGTAATCCTTCTATTTCACGGGCATCCACATCGGAACGCTCATATATTGTCTGCGCTTTTGTAATCTTTACGATGGCATCTATAAATATTTCTTTCCAAAATTCAGCCCCAGCCGTAAGAAATTGTACAACATAGGTATCGCCATATTGATCAAGAATAAATCCAGGCAAACCGTCCGACTCGCCATGTACCAACCTCAAGGCATCGGAATTTATTAAATAACTAAATTTGTTACGAGCTTTAATCGCTTGCTCTAATCGGTTCTCAATTAATTCTGGACCAACTTGCTCATTAGAATCCCATGTCCAAATACGACCTGTAATATTCGAATTTGGATTATATGCAGCTTTGGCTAGTAATTCTCCATGTGATGAGATTACATCAACGGTTTCACCAATTATTGGAGATCCGATTATTCTGGCAATTGATCCAGAAAATATCCATGGATGGTGTCGAAGGACTGATTTTTCTCGACCTTGTTTTAGGATTAGGTCAGGCATAGGTAAAAAAATATATTCCTGAAGTAATTAAAGATCGCTTAGCTCTTGTGGAAGTAGCTTTGATCGTCTACTTTTTTAAGTAAGTTATTGAATTCATCAATATTAATGATTGGCACACCAAGCTGTTGGGCTTTAATTAATTTGGATCCTGGTTGTTCTCCAGTTAAAACATAACTTGTATTTTTACTGACTGAATCTGTTACTTTTCCACCATTTCGTTGGATTATCGCTTTCACTTCATCCCGAGATAACCCTTCTATAGTACCAGTAATTACAAAAGTCAATTCCATAAATTTCGTTTGATTTCCGACTTGTTTTTGACCTGCATGCTCAATCGGCCAAACACCAGCAGTATGTAACTTATCCAACAAGTGTTGGTTAGTATCTCCACTAAACCAATCAACGATTGCTTTTGCAATATTTGGTCCGACACCTTCGATGTTTTGTAAATCGATCTCTGTTGCATGCGACAGCTTATCTAAATCTTCAAAATTATGTGCTAATTCAATCGCTATTACTTCACCAACCCCTCTAATTCCAAGGGCAGTGATCAACCTACTCAAGGTTTGTTTTTTTGATACTTCAATCGTGCTTAATAGATTTTCTGCTTTCTTTTCAGCAAATCCTTCTAATTTCAACAAATCATCCTTCTTCAGTGTGTATATATCGGCTACATCTTTCACCAGATGGTTTTCCACCAACTGCTCAACAATCTTTATTCCAATTCCAGTTATTTCCATAGCACCTCTTGATGCAAAATGCTCAAGATTACGTATTAATTGAGCTGGACATGATGTATTTACACAATACCAACCCACCTCCCCTTGTATGTGCTCGACAGGCTGTCCACACGTGGGGCATGACCTAGGCGGCTCAAATTTTATCTCTTTACCTGATCTTGCATCTTGAATCGGTCCAATTACATAAGGTATGACATCTCCAGCCCGTTTGATTACCACCCGGTCACTAATGCGAATATCTTTGTCTCGAATATAATCGAAATTATGCAACGTGGCTTGTTTCACTATCACCCCACCAATTTCGACAGGCTCAAGGATCGCAAGAGGAGTCAGTACACCCGTGCGTCCAACATTTATAATAATATCTAGCAATTTCGTTGTCACTTCTCGAGCTGGAAATTTATACGCAATTGCACCTCGGGGGTCTTTTCCAACAATTCCAAGTTGTCCTGCAAGAAGCAAATCATTAATTTTTATTACTGCACCATCTGCTTCAAAGGACAATTGGTTACGGAGTATTCTCGAAATGGTTATACGCATTAATTGCTTCTTTTAATGTACGGCAGTAAATACTTTCAGGAACTGGAAACCCTAAGGATTGTAAATACTTCAATCTTTCTGCCTGGGTTATTGGTAAATTATCACCATCTGTTACGATCGCGTAAATAAGGATGGTGAGTGGGCGTGATGCAGTCAGGCTTGAGTCGAGTTGACGCAAAGCCCCGGCTGCTGTATTTCTGGGATTTTGATAAGTATTTTCGCCAGCTTCTTCTAAACGCTTGTTTAATTTTTCGAATTCATTTAACGGGATAAAGGCTTCTCCCCGAACCACCAGCTCAGCTGGTGGTAGTGGTCCATTTGAGTCAGCAGGAATTTTAAGAGGTAACGAACGAACAGTTTTCAAATTAGCGGTTATATCTTCGCCGATGACACCATCGCCTCGGGTTGCTCCTTGAACGAATACTCCATTTTCGTAATGCAAGACCACAGTTAAGCCATCAATTTTGGGCTCAACAATATAACTTGTTTTCTTCACGCGTGGGTCTAATTTACTGATACGGTCAAACCATGCATAAACATCGCTTTCATCATATGCATTTGCCAGGCTTAAGATCGGACCAGGATGCCGAATTTTGGTAAACTTATCCAAAAGAACAGCACCGGCGCGTTGTGAGGGGGAATCACCAGTCACCCAATTAGGATATTGTGATTCAATTTCTCTTAACTCTACAAATAGTCGGTCATATTCGTAGTCGCTGATTATCGGAGCGTCTAGTACATGATAACGGTAATTGTGATAATTTATTTCCTTTTTTAAATATTCAAGGCGTTCATGTAAATCCTGTGGATTCATTAGTTTATTCATGTGATTATGTCCTCCACTACCGTAGAGTTTAATTATAGTCTCCTTTCTTTTAATACTCTCTTTTGATTCGCTCATGCTAATTACTTTGTAATTCAAAATCTATAATTAATACTTTAAATTTAGTATTTTCAATAAATCAAGATACTTTTTTTTATCAAAGTCAATTATATAAACAATTCCGCTAGAATAATCTCTAGCGGAAATCATCGAAGTAAATTCGGTCTCTTCTTCGGTAACAGTATTAATTAAATTTCACACACGATAATCATATGTTACCAGTCAAATAACCCATCCAAATCTTCTTCAGGTACATCAAACACCGCGTTGTTTGGAGGTAATGGTTCCCTTGTCATCCATTCGGGTAAACGGTCGTGTGCATTAGTGAACCCTGCTTTCCGATTAAACTCACGTTCCAATTTCAAAGATTCCTTACCCAATAACTGCAAAATATCCGTATTAACATTCCAATCGTATCGAGAATTCAACAAATCCCTAATAGTTTCAGGTGCGCCTGTAAACCCAGGACCTGTAAATATACACGCACCAAGGGTATCGTAACCTGCCATATTGATTTGGACCGTTCGTGAGAGTGCGGCCTGTCCTACGGGATCAAGATGGTTAATTTTCGCCCTTATGGTTAATCCAGAAGTATGGTCTGCTCCTTGAGGAGAGGTGGCATATGTCACACCGGTTCCTTTTATTGCCCTTGGTTCGTATGCCGACATCGCCTGCCCTTTAACTGCAGGCACTTGTTCGACCCCCAATACTTTTCCTGTAATCGTTGCTCCGCTTCCTAATATCCTACCCAAAGGCGTATTTTGTTTTATTTCATCGACTAACTTTATTGCTTTATCACCGTCACCAAATTTCATTATCCCAGCTTTGGCTGCAACTCCAAGGGCAGCTCCTATTTCAATTGAATCCAATCCAAGATCGTTCATCAACCAATTTAGCCTGGCAACCATATCAAGATTATCGATCCCAAGGTTTGAGCCATTCAATCCAATCGTCTCATACTCCAATGGAGAAACTAGGGATTGTCCATTAGAATCAGGGTAATTATTTGAACATCGAATAGTGCATCCCGGCATACATGCATGGGATGGATTGCCATCCCCTCCTCGTTCCAAGATAACCTCCCGCATGGTTTCCCCACTGATTGTTTCAATATTCTCGAATTGCCCAGCAGAAAAATTTCTCGTGGGAATACCACCAAAACCATTCGACATGCGAGCCATCGCAGCGGTTCCATAATCGCGATAAACCGCTGTTTGAGGGTGCTCCATTAATGCCTTTGTAAATGCCCTTTGTGCTAAACGGTAAGCTTCAAGGTGAGCAATTGGTGGTTTTTGACCATCCTGTGCATCAATAACAATCGCTTTGATTTGTTTTGATCCCATCACCGCACCTAGCCCACCTCGTGCTGCGATACGGGATGGAATGTTTTCTTTATCTAAATTTTGTATTCCGGCTGAGGCGAGTTGCATCTCGCCAGCTTGACCAATCAACGCTAGTGCAATTTTATTTCCATACTTCTCAATCAACTTTTCGGCACAAGCATAAACACCCAATCCAACCAATCCGTCAGCGGATTCAAATTTAATCCCCTCTCGATCAATATACAATATATACCACTTGCTATCCACTGGTTTTTCTTCTATTATCAACGTCTTTATGCCTAAAAACGCAAGATGTAAACCAGTAGTACCACCGGCATTTGCTTCCTTTACACCACCGGTTAATGGACTTTTACCCCCGACAGAAATTCTGTCACAACTTGATAGCATATGGCCTACCAACAAACCAGGTGCGAAAATTAGTTTATTTAAAGGTCCTAATGGTTCACACTTAGGCGGGACTTCATCCACAAGTATCCTGGCGATCAATCCACGGCCTCCTAATCGCTCCCAGCTTTGTGGTACTTCTTCTTTGTGAAATGATTTTTCTTTACAATTAACCCTCCAAACCTTTAGATCAAAGTTTTTTGAATTATGATCAGTCATCATAATCTCCTCGTTAATTACCTATCAAATTAGCAACAGCATTTAGAAATACATGTGAATGATAGTCCACATCTTCATTTGTCGTTGATGGAGCAATTAAAGCCATATTATGAAATGGTGTCATTAGTATGCCACGATTAAGAGAGTATAGGTGCATATAACGATCCAATTCATTATCAATGGCATCAAAAGCTTCGCCACCATTTCTTGGAGGTATTTCACGGAACCAATACTCACTTCGGCAACCTAGTCGCTTAACAATCCATGGCAGATCATACTTCTCAATGACTGCTTGAACTCCATTTGAAAAACGTATGGATAAATCTATTGCCTTTGTATAAGCTGGTTCTGTCAATACATACTCAAGGGTAGCACGCATCGCTGCAATGGAGAGAGCATTTCCTGCCAGTGTACCGCCAATTCCACCGACATCCGAATCTTCAAGATTTAATCGCGAATGAAATTTATCAGCTATTTCCTTGGGTAAAACCGTAGATTGCAGCAGGCACACCGCCTGCAAGGGGTTTACCCAGGGTTATCATATCTGGTTTTAATCCATAAGCGCTTGTGTATCCACCTGGTCCGGTGCATATCGTATGTGTCTCATCTATTATCAATATCGTACCAGTTTTCTTGGTAATCTGCCTGAGTGCATCATGATAACCAGGGTCAGGGTGAATAATTCCAATATTTGTCATCACTGGTTCGGCAAGCACACAAGCTACATCACCAGACGCCAAGGCAATTTCTAACGCTGGAATGTCATTAAATTCAATGACTTTGGTGGTCTCAATTGGATTTATAGGTGGACCCAAATTACCCCGCCTCGGTCCAGGGCCATCATTGTTAATCGTGATAAATGTCTCGTCTACCGTTCCATGATAACAGTAATTGTAGACCAGTATATATTTCCGTTGTGTGATCTCACGCGCCATACGTATGGCAAACCGGTTTGCATCCGTTGCGGTCAATGTAAATTGCCAATAAGGTAAACCAAAACGCCTTTGTAGCTCTTCACCCACCCATATAATATCCTCAATCGGAAGCATGTAAGTGATGCCTTTGTTTACCTGACTTACGATGGCTTCTATCGTTTTATCTGGGGCATGACCGGTCATCGCACCAGTATCACCCAAACAAAAATCGATATACTCGTTTCCATCAACATCTTCAAAATGCGCACCTTTTCCTTTATTTACGAAAATTGGGAATGTGCCTGCCCAACGGATCATCCACAGCATGGGTACACCACCATGTAGTGATTTCTGGGCGCGTTGATATAACTCGTATGACTTGGGGTGACTCTGGTGGAATCGCTGTTCTTCCGCGACTAGTAGATCATCAAGCCGCTTGCGATCGATCTCAATCATAAGCTATCCTATTTATTTGTTTTTTTCCTACTTTACTACAGATTTCAGTGCATCAATAAAAATATCAGCTGCCTCTTCGATTTCTGTTTCGGTTACAACCAGTGGTGGAATCCAACGGATGACATTATCGAAGGTACCACATGTCAGCAACATCAATTTTCTTTCAAAACATGCATTGACTACGGCTTTAGTGGTTGCTTTGTCTGGTTTTCTATCTGGTGTGCGAAATTCAACACCAATCATCAATCCCAAGCCTCGTACATCTCCAATGACAGGGAAATCTAATTGCATTCGTCGCAGGTGATTGGTTAATTGTGCTCCTCTGATACGTGCATTCTCTGGCATATTCTCATCTCGCATAGCTTGAATTGTTGCTACACCAGCTGCACAGGCAATAGCATTTCCTCCATACGTACCCCCATGAGTACCTGTCTGCCATTTCTTCATTAATTCCAGCTTGCTAAATACTCCAGAAAGGGGTAAACCTGAGGCAATACCTTTGGCGACAGTCATGATATCTGGAGTTAGATTAAAATGCTCCTGTGCAAACCATTTTCCTGTTCGACCAAAGCCAGATTGAATTTCATCCACAATGAGCATTATCCCGTATTTATCGCAAATCTCACGCAAACTTTGCATAAATCTAGCTGGAGGAACGACATATCCACCTTCACCAAGAACAGGTTCAATGAGGATCCCAGCAGTCTCGTTCGGGGCTGTCTGTGATAGGAATAAAAATTCGAGTTCTTCAAGGCACCATTCCGTGGTTTGCTCATCACTCCATCCATATTTATAGCTATATGGATAGGGGGTTACAAATACGCCAGCCATCAATGGTTGGTAACCTACCCGATAGACGGTCTTTGAAGTTGTTAAAGACATTGTTCCAACCGTCCGCCCATGAAAACTACCTTGAAAAACAATAATGTTAGTTCTCCCAGTTGCGTGCCGGGCAAGTTTAATCGCACCTTCGACTGCTTCCGCTCCGGAATTTGTGAAGAAAAATCCATCTATAGAAGGATTCACGATGGTTTTCAATTCTTCGACCAATTCCAGCATAGGTTTATGGATAACGATGTTTGCCTGGCCATGGATTAATAAACCTGCTTGTTTTCGAATTGCCTGAACTACACGAGGATGGCAATGCCCGGTATTTGTAACACCAATGCCACAAGTAAAATCCAGGTATTTATTCCCAGAAATATCATATAAATGACTACCTTGAGCATGATCAACTTCAATTGAAAATATCCTTGACCATACTGGTGATAAATTCTGAATCGCGTCAGTTTCATTTTTCATTGTTAACTTCTTCTCCATTAATCTCAGAACTCTTTTATACCGTAAGGAAACCCGTATTCTGCCATTTTATTCATGAAAGGAATCGGGGCAAATGCTTCTGGTCCTAAAACACCTGAACCACTCCAAGTTCCATTATGTAATAATTCCCATCCAATTACAGCGTTGAAGGCTGTCTGGGCAACCACTGCCTGGCAACCCCAAGTCTTCATGCATTGTTCGTTATCCGCAACCTGGTAAAGATAAACTTGGCGAGATTTTCCGTCTTTTATGCCTTTTACCCAGGTTCCAGCACAAGTCTTTCCAAACATCTGGTCACCTAAATGTGCAGGATCTGGTAGACATGCAGCAACCACATCTCGCGGTGCCACCATGAGCTCTTTTACCTTGATAGGTTCTTTATTATCAAGCCCAATCATGTGCAAAGTCTTTAATACATCTATGAATTTATCCCCAAGTCCATATTTAAACGTTACGCGTTTACTTTTCACCCAGCGAGGGATCAGCAAGACTTCTTCATGTTCAACATTGACCACTTCGACTTTACCGATACCTTCCGGAAACTCGAATACTTCAGGTTCGGAGAATGGCTGAGTGGTGTACCATCCTTTCTCTTTTTCCCAAATAACAGGCGGATTTAAACATTCTTCAATAGTTGTCCATATAGAGAAATTCGGAGCAAACTCATAACCTTTTACTTCAATATTAGCCCCATCTCGGATGCCAACTTCCTCGATTTCATCAAAGAGGTAATCTTGAGCATAACGAGCAAAAATGTCTGCCATTCCTGGCTCGACACCCAAACCCACTAATGCCAGTAATCCTTTTTCTTCCCACTGCTTTGTCCTCTCAAATTGATAATCTCCTAATTTAATTCCACACTTTGTAAATGGATCGGTAGGATGAGGCTCTGAGAGTGTCATGGCCATATCCATATAATTACATCCTTGATTAAAGGCAGCCTCAAAGATTGGCACATTATATTGGGGATCACAGGCGTTCATAACTAAATCAACTTTATATTTTTTTGCTAATGACTTCAATCTGCCCCAGGTTTTTGGCATCCACTTTTTCAGCTGGAAATCGTTGGGTATCACCCAATTTCGTTTGTACTTCTTCGACTCGGCTAAAATTGTAATCAGCCAACACAATTTGCTCTACCCAAGGATGAGGTTTCGCGATCATCGCAATGGCTTCTCCCACGCCTCCGACACCTACAAGCAAAATCTTCATAATACTCTCCTATATGTGAATATCTAAAAATCAATAGTCGTAGACACGACATCTTGTCAAGTAAAAAGTTATTCCTATTTATTACTAGTCGAATTTCGTTATAATGACCTCAACCCTGAATAATAATCAACTTTTCATCCAGGGTAGGAAATAGATCTCTCTCATTATTTACCTAGATTTAAAATCAGTCCATAAACTATCATACAATGTAGTGGCGTCACCAACATCGACAATTGGTTTTGTCTCTGCAAGGAAAGCATCAGGTGGATTAGTTCCTGAAAATGCCATATAGGTATCATAAACCGTTGCATCAGTTGTCTTGAGCAAGTCTAATGCAGCTTTGTTCGGATTGGAATATGGAAATTCCTGAGTAATTAAAATACTCTGCTGAGGATCAAGGATCCAATCGAGGAAGAGCAAAGCCGCATCCTTGTGAGGTGCGCCTTTTGGTATAGCCAGATTATCAAACCAGATTGTGCATCCCTCAGAAGGGCAAATGTAGACAACATTAGGATCTTCCGCAAGAGCAAGGGAAGCATTACCGTTATAGACTAAACCGGCCCAGGCTTCTCCACTAATTATTGCAGTCTCTGGAGCATCACTATCAAATTTTAAAATATTAGGTTTTAACTCGATCAATTTTTGCTCTGCCTCGGTTCAACTCGATTGTGTTGGTCGAGTTCCGATCAAAACCCAATACCTGCAACGCCATGCCCATCACTTCACGTTCATCGTCAAGAAATACCAGTCGACCCTCATATGCTGGATCCCATAAATCCACCCAACTCTTTGGTTCTGATGGAACGGTAGTTTTGTCATAAACCAAGGCAGTGGTTCCCCATTGGTAAGGAATAGAATACTTATTTCCAGGATCATAATCACGGTTGATGAAGCGGGTGTCCAAGTTTCCAAAGTTTGACAGTTTACTTACATCAATAGGTTCTAAGCATATCTTGTTTGATCATTATCGCAACAGTGTAATCACTGGGTATGATGACATCATATCCAGAGGCTCCTGCTTGCAGTTTTGCCAGCATCTCTTCATTAGATGAATAAGCATCATAATTGACTGTGATGCTATATTTCGCTGAGAAATCGTCTATTAGTTGCTGAGGGACGTATTCTGACCAGGCATACAGGTTCAGTGTGGTGGATTTCTGTGTTGTTCCACCGACAGGGCAGTCAAGAATCATTGGTTTCGCGGAGTTGTCAGTTCGACTTGTCCACCAAAAAGCAAAATAAGGACCCGAAATTTAGAATGCTGATTAATCGGAAATTCTTCATCTCCTTATCTCTTTAATTATTGTGTTTAGTTTATACTTTCTTTCTTTGTGAGATTTGTCCAATTACCAATAAGATAAAGATTATCAAAACCCACATGGTAGATAACGCATTTATTTCAGGTGTGACAGCAGTTTTAACCATGGAAAAGACCCGAAGGGGTAGAGTTGTAGAACCGGGACCGGCTGTAAAATACGTGATGACATAATCATCCAATGATAAGGTTAAAGCTAACATTGCTCCTGAGAGCACTCCCGGCATAATGGTTGGTAGAGTGACGCGTCTGAATGTAGTTAGCTCATTTGCTCCCAAGTCCATGGCAGCCTCATCAATAGATTTATCGTAACCATGTAATCTTGCTCTGACCACTAGAGCTACAAATGGTATATTAAAAGCAATATGCGATAAAGTGATTGTAGTCAACCCCAACGTGAAATTTATCATTACGAAAAAAACCAACAATGAAATACCCATTACCACTTCAGGGATGACAATCGGTATATACATCACAGTTTCAGAAGTACTATAGAACGGGAACCGGTATCTATGCATCGCAAGGGCTGCCATCGTGCCAATTATCGTGGCAATCAAAGTGGAGATGATCGCGATCACGAGCGTATTTCGGGTCGCTAAAAATATCTGGCCATCATTGAATAATACTTTATACCAGTGTAATGTAAATCCTTCCCAACGAACATTTAATTTTTGAGTATTAAAGGAAAATATAATCAGGATCAATATTGGCGCATAGATAAATCCATAAACAAGAGCTGAGTAAAATCTCAACCACAGCGAGGATTTTTTCTCACTCATATCAGGAGCTCCTCACCAAACCCGGCCTTACGGGTGTAATAAAGCGTTAATACCATGGTCATTACCATTAGAACCATTGATGCTGCTGCCCCAAAAGGCCAATCCCGGGCGGTTAAAAATTGGTTTCTAATGACGTTACCTATTAGTATTGTCTTTGCTCCACCAAGAATATCTGGAACGACAAACATGCCCATAGCCGGTATGAATGTGAGGATCGTTCCAGCAATCATTCCAGGCACACTGAGTGGCAAGGTCACCCTTATGAATGCTTTCCAAGGCGGTGCACCGAGATCAGCTGCAGCTTCTAACAATGAGTTCTCAATTTTTTCCAGAGATGTATATAACGGAAGCACCATGAATGGTAAAAATTCATACACCATACCAATTAGCACTGCTGTCGGTGTATACAATAGATTTAATGGTGCTTGAGTGAGATGGAGCCCTTGCAACAAGGAATCCAACAATCCTCCAGATCTTAATATAATCATCCAGGCAAAAATACGTATGATGAAGTTCGTCCAGAAAGGTAGGAGGATTAAAAATAGCAACAGTGACCGCTGTTTCACTGGTGCGTGAGCCAGAAAGTAGGCTAAAGGATAACCGACTAAAAGGCAAATAATCGTTGTACCCAACCCAATTCCCAATGAAAATATCATCACCTTACCATAAAGAGCATCAAAAAGCCTGGTATAGTTAGTTAAAGTTAAACTTGAACTATTACCTGTCCATAGGTACCCCGAGATAAGAAACTCAACCCAGTCACTAAAATTAATGGTAGAACAACGAGGATGAAAAGATATATATTTGTCTGGTGAGATTAAGAATAATCCCTGAGCTTTCGAGTTTTCCCTTAATAACCTGGAAAGTGAAAATTTTACTTTCGGTTCAACACTTGTCGGCTGAGATATCATCCGGCATCCTCCGGAAGAACAAGGGTGTTCTCATACGGCACAAAAATCAAGACTGGATCACCCACAGAATAATACGCCTCTGGGTCTAATGTAGAAATGGCATTTTGCTCCCATGCCTTCATTCGAACACCTGCACCCAAATCCAATACCACACGTGTGTCTGAGCCGATATAGGCCGAGGCGGTAACCCTGCCCTTTAACTGGTTAACTGTTTCCGTCGGATTATTTACCCCCAAACCATCATCATCGATGAGGCGGACCTTTTCCGGTCGAATCGAGACAGCAACAGCCTGTCCAACGCTTAATTTTCCAATTCCAATCCCAACAATCTCCTGTTTCGGCGAGGTCAAGTTAACAATCACTCTGTCTTTATCAATCTCTTTCACATAGCCGGATAAGAAGTTCGTTTCTCCAATGAAATCGGCAACAAATCTGCAATTAGGACGTTCGTAAATTTCTACAGATGATCCTATCTGTAATGTTTTACCCTTACTCATCACAGCAATTCGGTTTGACATCGTCAATGCTTCTTCCTGGTCATGGGTGACATAAATAAATGTAATCCCCACTTGCTCCTGTAAAGACTTCAGCTCTAATTGCATCTCTTTGCGTAATTTTAGATCCAAGGCTCCAAGAGGTTCATCCAATAAAAGAACTTCAGGTCTTTTTACTAAAGCACGTGCCAAGGCGATGCGTTGCTGTTGACCACCAGATAACTGTTTTGGTTTACGCTGTCCCATACCAGGGAGTTTTACCATTTCCAGTGCTTCATTGACACGACGCGAAATCTCGTTCTTTGGAACTTTTTCCATTTCCAAGCCAAATGCTACATTTTGAAATACAGTCATATGCTGAAATAAAGCGTAGCTTTGGAAAACCGTATTCACTGGACGAAGGAATGGAGGTTTACGGCCCATTTTTTCGCCATTAATGACCACTTCACCACTTGTAGGCCATTCAAATCCAGCCATCAATCTTAGTGAAGTGGTTTTTCCACATCCGGAAGGTCCTAATAAGGAAAAAAATTCGCCATGTTTTATCTGCAGAGAGACGTGGTCAACTGCATTTACCTGACCCCCCTCCGGTGTGGGGAAAATCTTTACGATATCATGAAATTCAACCGCAAGATCGCTCTTCATAAAGTTTTATTTACTTCTTTTAATGTATCCTCTAACCGGTCAAGGACCATATCGATTTGTTCGTAGGTGATGACAAGTGGGGGTTCAATCCGAATAGTCTGAGCACTCGTTAGCGTTCCAGCCACCAATACACCACGCTTAAACAACCCTGATGCTATTTTGTACCCTATATCTGGGTTATGAAAATGCTGTCCAATTAACAATCCTTTTCCTGTGATGCTGTGATAAATCTGAGGATACCGATTGGCGATATCTTTCAGCTTTGGGATGATATATTCACCTTTTGCTGCTGCTTGTTCCCACAATTTATCACGTAGGGTGATATTAATAGCGGCTATGGCAGCGCTGCAAGCTAAAGAACCACCTCCGGTTGTCGTTGTATGGATAAAGGGGTTGGGATACATCATACATTGCCAGATTTCTTCGGTTGAACAAAATGCGCTGACTGGCATCACTCCCCCACCCAATGACTTTGCCAGTGCGATTATGTCAGGTACCACTCCCCAATGGTCTACACCCCATAGTTTCCCTGTACGCCCAAATCCTGTTTGCACTTCATCGGCAATCAATAAAACACCGTAATGCTTGGTAATTTCCCTGATGCGTGGCCAGAAATCATCAGGGGGAACAATCGCTCCAGCTTCACCTTGGATGGGTTCCATTAATACTGCAGCAATATCAATCCCAACTTTTTGGCAAATATCTAATTGTCTTTCTACTGCATCTGCATCTCCAAATGGGACATGATACACCGGACCCCCATAAAGGGTGCCCACAGGAGAGCGATAATCTGATTTTCCAATCATGCTGAGCGAACCCATGGTTTTACCGTGAAATGCCTTTAGTGCAGCGATAAATCCGTTTTTATGGGTATACATTTTCGCCAACTTGATAGTTCCTTCGACAGCTTCGGTGCCACTCGCAGCGAAGAAACTATATTTGATATCACCCGGCGTGATCATACCCAATAATCGAGCAAGGACTCCACGCAACGGGTCGATCAATTCCTGGCTGGGCATAGGCGACCGACTTAATTGGGCTTTTACATTGTCGATTACTTCTGGATGGCTCCAACCGAGGTCCATCATCCCATAGCCACCCAAGCAATCGATATATTCACGCCCTAACACATCTCGAAAAATCGCTCCAGAACCAGTCCATTCCACAGAAGCCCAATCTCCTGCTTCGGTGATTGATTTTCGATAATCCAGCCAGCCTCGGTTAAAATGTTCGGCGAAATTATATTTCGATTCTTCTATGATCGTTTTAGCTTCTTCTTCAGTTACTTCTGATTTATGAATGATCTCTATCCAGCGTTGGGCGAAAGCTATCGCCTCTTCATGCGATTTGCTCATATTGTTTTTCCCTTTTTAGTTTTTATTATTCCCAGTCTGATACTTCTTTGTACCAAATCTTGCTTGTGCCAGTTTTGGCTCTGCTCTTCCACTTTCCAGATTTAGGCTCATTTTCGATTATTTTTATAATCGTTTCAGCTTTTTCCTTTATTAATATTCGATCCTGGTCAGTTAGAACAGCTATTCCATTTACTGCGGCTTGGACTTTGTTAAGATTCATAACGGAAGTGTAATAAAACCCCCAATCCTCAGCCATTAATTTTGAGATATATTTCAGGTTTATCCTGCTACTTTCAGGATCACCCAATGGTGCGGCTAATAGAAGAAGCATGGCGTCTTTCAAATCTTTATCATTTATTTTTACGATTTGAAGTTTTTGAAGCAATAGGTCAGAAAGGGAGACACAATAAGGATTTATCTCAAGTCGCCCCTGGTAATTAATTGGGTGGTTGTAGTCGAGTTTATCAAAGAATACATCGATCATCGGAATGCGGTCACCGAAATAGATATGGCGAGTGCCTCCACTCATCATCGCCGCACGTTTCTCCAATTCGTAGCCTTGTTTTTCGAAAAAGGGAACAATTTTCCCTCGATTTTTCCCATAGGAAGCATAATCGATATCTGTAAATACTTTATCGCCAAGTCGTTCCATACTTCGGTATAGATCTATATACTCAGGGAAGTAAAAATGTATAGCAATCGGACCCATCACCCGGAGTATTAATCCTTGCTTTTGGGCTTCATCGATTAATCTACGCGCTTCAGAAAGATATTCCTCGGGTGTTGGATATTCTTCCAAAGGAATATCTTTTGGTAAGCGAAATTTCTTTACCGGTAACATTTGATCTCACTCCTATCCAGATGTAAATACATAATCCTTGACTTTACCTTTTTCCAAAACAATCATCGCACCTTTTAAAATACCTTCAGAATATTCACTTCCTGGGTTGATGATCAGTGTCCGTCTAATTTTTTGTGCACCCCGAGATTCATGAATATGTCCGTGAAGTCCGATCAGTGGTTGGTATTTCTCCAGCATTTTGGCAACTGCATGGCTACCAACATGAATCTTACGGTCGGCTGCTTGGACTAAATCCTTGGAAAGTTCTGGTGCCAAATCAAGGGCAAACCCATATGGTGGTGCGTGGAAATTAAAAATAGCATTTGATTTATCTTTAACTTTCGCCACCAACTCTTCAAGCATAGGTTCCAATTCTTCATCTGGTTTTTCACGTGGCGTATTCCATGGGGTTGGATTTGCCCAAGAGAAAGTAATCATTTCATGATCTCCGACCATCACATTTCTATTATTACAATTTACAATTGCCTTCGAGTCTGAAATGATTTGATCTACTTCAAAATGGTCGTCGTTACCAGGTGCCATATATACTTTATATGTAGAACCAGCCAGACGCTCATCAGCTAAATCTATCCATTCACATAAGCGTGACATCATCAATTGCTTGAAAAGAGCATCTACTTTTTGTGGATCTGCTTTAAAATCCTGATATTCTTCCGGGGTTTGATGGACCCAATAATAGCCCATCGTCTCGATCGTCTTCTTTAATTTCTCCAACTCATCCTGAGTGGCAACATCAACATGGGTTCCCATTAATGTAGTTTCCCAGCCACTACCAGCTTTTTCTACCAACGGGACTAATACTTTACCGGTTAAATCCCCTAAAAGAATTCCTACGTCCACATTGTAGACCTTTAAAGCATTTAGATACTTTCGATAACATAAATTTGAGCCGTGTATGTCGGTCACAAAGAATATTTTTATCGCATTTCCCATTTGAAACTCCTGGATGAATTAGATTTATCGAAGGGATGAAGGTTTTATCCTTCACCCTTCGATAAGAGTTTATTTCCATTAATCGGGAGGTAATTCACCAAATGTCATGCTAACATCAACGCCGACTTGCTTGTTTCGAGATTTCCAATAGAAATACCATGCAATACCAAGGATCCATATCACGCTATATAAAATAAGAGACCCTCTTACGAGTTCCTGTTCTCCCATACCCGCCATGAAGTAGAAGTAATAAAAGAGTATTCCTAAATAGATCAGGTTCACAATAGCTGCCAGGGTAACCACAGGAATGCCCAATATATTCCACTTTTTGTAAGGCGAAGAATCCCAAATTTGTCGGGCTCGTTTTGAGAATGGGAAGTACGCAGCTGCAATAGCGGTTACACCAAAAACTGATACGATTTCCATTCCAGTGACCGATAACCCTTCCATTGGATCGCCTCTGAATGCATACAAAAAGATACCGATCTCACCCAATATGAAACAGAGGATATGGTTCTTCACCGGGGATGCCCAGCGATAATCAATATCAGCAAACCATTTGGGTCCCATTCTGTCCATACCCCAGGCAAAAAGGATGCGTGGGAATGCCAGGTACGAAAGTGCCACCCACCAAAGATTGAATAGCATAAAAGAGAGAGCCATCATGAAAACCAGGAATTTATTCTGGGTGATCACTGCTGCCAAACCAACAAAATTCGTTGACCATGGTAGGGTATACCCAGCCAAACCTTCTCCCATATTATCAACCCAGGCAGTAGCAGATAGGAATTCGAAACCAACGGTACGATACAATACAATGGCCAGCCAGGTCATAAAGAACCCTGGTACGACGATGGCAGCCACATTCGCCAGGATGATGGTTTTATCGGGTCGCTTCACTTCACCTGCGATGAACGTGATGCAATATGAATATGCAAACAACCATGAACCTGCAACCATCACACCCAGGCTATCAAACCAATTCCATGTGGTTGGAAGCACATCCCCAGCTGCTTCTATGGTAGTTCTTGCCGTGCTCAGAAAGCCTTGATAGTCCAATGACCCATATTGCACAGCCAGGTTATTCCATGCTAGTACGAATGCATCTCGGGAGGTGAACGTAAATACTAATAAAATGATCGTACAGCCTGCTATAGCCACTACCATGATCACTTTCTGCACAGTAGCGAAGACTTTCATACCGAATACGACAAACAGCAAAGCGATCAAGCTCACAACACTGGAGATTAAAAATACGGCTAAGGGTTGGGTAACCACCTCGGCAGCAGCTTCTAAGTCCTAAGAACTGGAACATCATTACCAATCCGGGATCAATCGTCCATGGAGCTAAAACGAAGATCCACATGATCCACACAAAGGCATTTCCAAATGATTCAGCAATACCGATGATTGGGTGTAAGATTCGGGAGTTATAGATATACTCGCCACCCGACCGAGGCATAGATCCACCTAGAATACCCCAAACAAGGGAAAAACCAAAACCACACAGTAAGACGGATAACAATGTTCCAATAATCAGATTTCCACCCGTATATACTCCCAAACCAAAACTGATCATTACCCACATGCTTGGTGTAAGACCCTGGTTCATAAAACCAACACCAAAAGCATCCCAAAACGAAAGCCCACGCACAAGGCCACTCGCTTTTCGAGCAAAAGCCATTTGTTCTGGCATTTTTTCATCCTCCTACTAAAATTTTAGGGTATCAAAGCAAATAATCAAATGAAAGGAGCCAAGGTTTTAATATATTTGTCTTATATTTCCTCCATTTCTAAAACTTCCGGGACCATTCTTTTGGCCAACGTTCAATTACGACCTTTGTCTGGGTGAAAAATTCTATTGCATGTTTACCTTGTCCATGCAGGTCGCCAAAGAAACTATCCTTCCATCCACTGAATGGAAAGAACGCCATCGGGGCTGCGATTCCAATGTTAATCCCAATATTTCCTGCCAGCGCTTCATATCTGAATTTACGTGCAGCTGCACCATCCCGGGTAAAAATTGATCCCGCGTTTCCAAAGGCGCTATTATTTACAATCTTTATAGCTTCATCTACCGTATCACAGTGCATCACACCCAAGACTGGCCCAAAAATCTCTGTATTGTGGATGATGCCGTTAATTGGTATATCAGTTAATATCGTCGGTTTAATAAAATATCCCTTCTCATAACCAGGAATAACAGCATTCCGGCCATCTACAAGCATTTCAGCACCTTCGTTCAAACCTTGCTGGATCAATTCTTCAATCCGTACTCTGTCATGTTGGGTTATCACTGGACCCATCTGAACCTCAGGATTAAGACCAAACCCAGTAATCCTTTTTGAAGCTGCATCTGCGAATGCAGGAATGAATGTTTTATCTGCGTCACCAATCATGATTGCAACCGTCGCTGCAAGACAGCGTTGGCCACTACACCCAAATGCACTGTCCATCATTATATTAGTAGTCGTATTTACATCAGCATCAGGAAGGATCAATACTGGGCATTTCGCTCCACCACCTGCTGAAACACGTTTACCTTGTGCAGCCCCACGGCTAAATACATGTAAAGCGACAGGTGTAGAACCGATAAAACCTACTGCTTTGATCAATGGGTGATCCAGGATGCCGTTGACAATATCTGATCCACCATGCACCAGATTAACTACACCAGCTGGAAAACCAGCTTCTTCCATAAGTCGAAAGAGCTTAACCATGGTGATGGGTACCTGGCTGGAAGGTTTTACTATGACTGTGTTCCCGGTTGCAACTGCATAGGGTAGGAACCAGAATGCGATCATCGCAGGGAAGTTAAACGGTGAAATAAGCCCTGCCACTCCCAGTGGTTGCCGGATCATGAGTTCATCAATTCCGGGTGCAATGTCTTCAACCACGTCTCCCATGCCCAGAGAAGGTGTTCCG
The DNA here is from genome assembly GCA_963774275.1 of uncultured Chloroflexia bacterium. Classification (GTDB taxonomy): domain Bacteria; phylum Chloroflexota; class Anaerolineae; order Anaerolineales; family UBA4823; genus FEB-25. The sequence goes on from CAVZEP010000011.1 coordinate 173,194, forward strand.
CATGCAACTTCTACATTTTCAATCGCTCGTCGCATCTCACCACGTGATTCATCTATTGTTTTACCATGTTCAAGTGTAATGCTTTGTGCCAGGTCTTCGAAATTAGCTTCTAGCAATCCTTTGAGCTTGAATAGATACTGTATGCGTGTGGTAACCGGTACACGACGCCAATCTTGAAATGTCTTATGAGCGATAAGAACTGCATCGTCCAATTCCTCGAGTGAGGAAACAGGTACTTTCGCAAGAATTTCATCGGTTGCTGGATTTGTAACTTCCCTAAATTTTCCGGAATTAGATGATACCCATTTCCCGTTGATGTAGTTCTGTAATATATTTTCGTCCATCAGTTATTCTCCTCAATAGTATGGGTGATTAGCTTCAGTGAAGAAGAAAATCGGATTATTTAATCATTTGATCAATTCCATCCAATGCTTTTTCTACTACAGCAAGTCCTTCATCGATTTGCTCATTCGTGATACAGAGTGGTGGTACAACAAATAAATACATTATGAAATATAAAAGTAAACAGACCATTATCCCGTAAGAATTTCCCAGTTTCGGCTAATGGATCGATTGGTTTTTTTGATTTTTTGTCGCTAACAATTTCTATAGCGGTAAATAATCCGATATAGCGAACATCACCTACGCATGAATGTTTTTGTTTGATTTCTTCCAATCTCTTGGCCAGATACATCCCGACTTTTGATGGAATTTTCAAGTAAACCATCCTCCTCATAAACATTAATCGTTGCTACTCCAGCGGCACATGCTAGCGGATGTCCACTGTAAGTCAATCCGCACCAAAGCATTTTATCTTCAAAATAATCCGCAATGGGTTCCGAAACGATCACAGCTCCCAGTGGAACATACCCAGAAGTTATACCCTTGGCTGTGGTGATTATGTCAGGGACTACATTCCAGTTGTCAACTGCAAACCATTTTCCAGTCCGCCCCCAACCGCTCATAACTTCATCGGATATCAATAAAATCCCATATTTAGTGCAAATTTCTCTGATTCTTGGCCAATAATCATCAGGGGGAACAATCAAACCATTCGAGCCAGTCACTCCCTCCATAATTACGGCTGCGATTCTGTCGGGTCCTTCATAACTGATTATTTCTTCAACATGGGTTATACATTCCCTATGACAAGTATCTATCGTCCAACCAAATGGACAACGATAACAAAATGGATCGAGAAAATGGACTACACCAGGCAACGCTGGTTCGACAGGCAAACGACGATAATCACCCGTTAATGCGATTGCCCCATGCGTAGCGCCATGGTAAGAACGGTAACGAGCCATTATTTTATTACGTCCAGTAAAAAACCGGGCTATTTTTATCGCGTTTTCGTTTGCCTCTGCGCCTCCGAGGCAGAAGAATGTTTTGTTTAAGTTCCCCGGGGACACTTCGGCTACTCTTTTTCCCAATAAACCACGCGCTTCAGTGGCCATACCAGGATGTGCGTAGCATAACTTTGCAGCCTGGTCCTGGATAGCTTTGATCACTTTGGGGTGTTGGTGACCGATATTCATGTTCATTAATTGTGAAGAGAAGTCAATATATCTCTTTCCGTCATTATCCCAAAAGTAGACGCCTTCAGCGCGTGAAATGGGGATGGGGTTTGTGGCGGATTGAATGGACCACGAAAATAACGTATATTTCTTATTTAAATTAACTATTTCCTGTGTTGTTAGCGAATTATTATTTTCCGACATGTACAACTCCATGGTCAGTGCTAATTATTAGTTATAAATTTTTATGACGATAAATTATCTTTTTACTGCCTTTACGGCATCGGACATCACATTCAAAGTTTCATCAATATCAGAATCTGAATGAGAATAACACAGGAACCAGGGTTCACGTGGGTCATGATCCGGCATAACTCCTCGTGCAATTGCGTATTCGATCAATCGCAAATAATATTCCCTTTCTGTCTCCTGCCAATCACGTTGTGCAACGACTTTCTCAGTACCTACTGAAAACGATAACATCGCAGGATAACCATGAACACTTGCAAGTATTCCCGCTTGATTCAGAATATTTTTTATCCCTTGCATTAACTTTTTACCTTTGGTCTCGATTGTTTCAAGAATGGGTTTTTCTTTCAATAACTTGAGCGTGGAATACGCAGCAGCTACGCCGGGTTTATTATTGTTATACGTACCTCCCTGAGAAACTCCATTCCCGATGATGCTCATGATCTCTTTCTTACCGCCAAAGGCTGCAATTGGGAATCCGTTTCCCAGGGCTTTTGCATACGTCGCCATATCTGGTGTTATTTGATAATATTCTTGTGCACCACCACGTGCGATCCGAAACCCTGTCTTTACTTCGTCCAGAATAAACACAATCCCATACTCAGTGCATTTCTCCCGGATAAATTCCAAAAATCCTGGCAAAGGTTCAATCGCAGCACAATTTCCCAGGCATGGCTCAGTGATGATTGCTGCCACATCATAACCCAACCTTTTGATGACTTTATCTAAAACGTCAAAGTTATTAAATGGGAGTGTAATGATCAAATCATTAAGGGTTTTTGGGATTCCAGAACTTGAAGGAATTGCTATGGGATTATTGATATTTCCATAGGCCTCTGCAGGAGCATAGGTTGAAAATAACGTGTAGTCTTGAAAACCATGATACATTCCTTCGAATTTAATTACCTTCTCCCGTCCGGTAAATGCCCGGGCAACTCTCAACGCATGCATGGTAGCTTCAGTTCCTGAACATGCTAACCTGACCATGTCCACACATGGGCACATATCCACGATCATTTCGGCTACATCAAGTTCCAATTCATAAGTCATTGCACTTAAAACAACTCGATCGATTTCTTCATGAACCCTGGCATTGACCTCATCATAGGCATGTCCAAGTATGATAGGTCCAAATGCCATACGATAATCTATGTATTTATTATTATCTACGTCCCACAGATATGCCCCCTTGGCTTTTGAAACATACGGAGTAATACCATTACCCCAAAAGCGAAAATTAGAATTTACACCCAATGGAATAGTTTTTAATGCTCTCGCTTGTAATGCTTTACTTTTCGGCCAGTTTATTTCCATCGATGTTCTCCTCGATATTCATAGTCAAATTAGAATTTACTGATCCACAAGCGGCCTTAGGTATCCGCCATTGGTATACATCTTTTAACACTAAAGGGACGATTGATGTAGTTGTTTTTCGCACACCAGGGATTTTACCAATTACGTTCATAACAAATTGATATACTTCACTTGTATCATGACCAACAACTTGAATGCTAATATCTGATTCACCAATTGAACAAGCAACGTAACTAACACAATCATATTCTGTTGCTTTTTTGCAACTTCAAGAATTGCTCCAGACTCGACTTCAAGGAAAACATCTGCAGTGACTAAATATCCTAAAGATTTAGGATTGGTAATTGCGCTGATTTGAATATATCCTTCTTTGATAATTCGTTCTATCCTATAACGAATAACCCTTTCGGAAATTCCCCCTATGCGCCTCGCCATCTTAGAAGCTGGCATTCTGCCATCTTCCATTAATAAATTTATAATATTTATATCGGTTTTGTCTATTTCGTACATGAAAACCAGAATATACTTCCGTTTCTTACATAAATTATACGATTTATTCGCCGATTGTCAAGTACGCAGTCAAATTTTATCTATACTATGTTCACTGTTTCTCATAATATAATAATTTTCCGAAAAAATTAAAAAAATAATCGCTATGGTATAATGTCTCTCTAATGGATACAAGGACAGACGAGAATCTAAGTAATTCTACGCAAGTTAATTCGGATCCCAAACTAGTCCGCAAGCAACGCATGATCATTGCTGGGATTGTAGTGGTAGGGATCGTTATTCTTGGATTACTCGTTACCGGAATGGTTTTTTTACTCAATCCAAACCTTACCACGAATGATGTCGTTGCACGGTTGAGAGATATATTTATTATCCTCATGGCGTTAGAATCTTTGTTGATTGGTTTAGCATTATTTATTCTGATTATTCAGATTGCGCGCTTGACAAATTTACTTGAAAATGAGGTAAAACCAATCCTCGATTCTACAAATGAAACGATTAGCAATCTCCGTGGCACAACCAAATTTTTAAGCGATAATCTTGTTGAGCCCGTTATCAAATTAAATGAATTGATCGCAGTTTTTCAACGGGTGACAGATATTCTGCACATAACGAAAAAGAGATAGTCAATACGAAGAAAGGAGATATCCCAATGGATGGTCGAGATGGTGATTTTGGTGCGTTCCTTGCTGGATTTTTAGTTGGTGGTGTGATTGGTGCTGCTGTAGCACTCATTCTCGCACCTCAATCTGGTGAACAAACCCGTACTCTAATTCATGACCGAAGCATTGAATTAAAAGATAAGGCAGTAGAAAAAGCTGAATCAGCCAGGATAAAAGCAGAGGCAGCTGCTGCGGAAGCAAGAGCACGTGCAGACGAGCTGTCAAGATTGACTCAGGAAAAAGCCATTGAATTTAAGAAAAAAGGGCAGGAAGTTTATCAGACACAAAAAGCAAAAATTGAAACTGCTGTCCAGAAAAAAGTGAAACCTTCCTCAGACGATAAAACTGAAGTCACTGTAGAAGGCTAGATTTACTTTAACGATTAATAACGGAACCCATCACTACCCTCAGGGTTCCGTTATTTTTGGTTAATTATAATGGTATTAAATCACTCATAATTTGCGGAACAGCATTTAAAACATCACGGGCAAGGACTGAGGCATTATTCCCCAAATGTTTAGCAGCTAACAAACCTGCATTAGCATGGATCCAAGCACCGGTACACGCTGCTTGAAAAGCATCCAATCCTTGTGCACGTAGACCAACTATCAATCCAGCCAACACATCTCCAGTTCCAGCTTTTGCCAATGAAGAAGAAGCTACAGGAACGATTGCGATATTTCCATCTGGATCAGCAATAACTGTGTATGCACCTTTTAATACGACTACATGACCCCACCTCTCTGAATATTTTTTAGCGGTTTCAATACGATCATTTTGGATCTCCTCTACTGGCAATTCAGTCAGTGCTGCCATTTCACCAGGATGCGGCGTAAGTATTGCGGGTGATGGTAACAATTCCGACCAATGCTTAATTTTTGATATAAGTTTTAAACCATCTGCATCCACAACAAAGGGTATTAGTTTTCTTTTTCCCTCATCGATAATCTCCTCATTATGAATGAACCCAATATCCCCTTTACTGCGTTCATTTCCATGGGTCAGCAATCTAATCAAAAATTCTCTGGTTGTATCTTCAATGCCAAGACCTGGTCCTATCAGCATAGCAGTTGCGCGAGTGTTGTTCTTCCAAACAATATGAGCAGCATCTGCAGAGATCACTCCCATTTCGTTGGGTAATAAAATCCACGTTGACTCAGGAAATTGTCCAGATAATGCTGCATGCAGAGGCGCTGGAATCGCCATTGTTACTAATCCGGTTCCAACCCTATAGGCAGCAAGACCAGCTAATAAAGCAGCCCCGGTATAATTAACTGATCCAGCAATGATGAACGCTGTACCAAACGTCCCTTTGTGAGAATTGATTGGCCTTTTCGGGAGATATTGCCTGATCATGTCTTCAGTCAGAATAAGTTTATTATTCTCTGTATAAGCCGATAATCTCTCAATGGATCCGATACTTACAGGTCGCAACTCGCCAGTAAGACTTGCAGCAGGAAATTTGATCAAACCTTGTTTCACTCCAGCCATGGTAACTGTCATCTCTGCTGGAATCGTTTCCGGTGCGAACTTTCCCGTATCACAATCCACACCAGAAGGACAATCAACAGCCACGATATGTAACTTATCGGTCTTAATTTCACAATAGTCTTTCACAAAAGATAAGACTTTAGCGATCTCCCCCCTCAATGGTAATTTTATACCAGTACCTAAAACTCCATCAATTACTATAGAGGATGAGTTTAACAATTCAGTAAGTTCTTTATATTTGGTATCACGCTCCAATAAGCTAACCTGCCCGCCGTTATCTATCACGCGAGAAATTAGGGGATCATTTTCATTGCGAGTACTAACAATATACGCATGAGTATCCCATTTGTCGGAGGCGAGATGAGATAAAGCCACCAAAGCATCACCACCGTTATTACCTGAACCAACGAGTGCAAGTATTTTTTTATTTATTAAATGTCTATACGAAATACCGATTTCATTGGCCAGCCCTTTACCTGCATTTTCCATCATATTTTCATAAGTTAATCCGGTTTCATTAGCTTCCTTTTCCAATAATTTCATTTCATCAACCGAAAATAGCTTCACCATATATCCTCCACCAGCCACTCCAACCCGAGTGAAATTAGCTTTTCCTTCTTGGGAGTTCCCGTTATTGGATCCCAACCGCGTACTTTGTAATAAGCTTCCAGCATTTTTTCAATATCCGGCGCGTAACCATCCGATTCAGCCGGATGATCCAGATATGGTTGCAATAAAGCTTTTGGTAGTCTATCATTATTGTGATTAAGTCCTAAACGATTATTAATGACTCTCTTTAAATTCCAACCACGTTCCCCTATCCGCATCATATCTTCAAGCTGCCAATCAAAGCCACAAGCTGCATTGATTAAGGCTAATACCGTCTGTGGTGGAACATTCGCAAAAAAACATAGTACCAATGAATTCGAAATCGTACGCCAATCTTGATGGATTGCAACATTATGGGCTTTCTCTACCCCCCCGTGCGGGGAGTATTGCTTCATTCCAATCTCGGTTAAAACCTGACCTATATCGATTAAGAAATAATCCGATTGATTGTGGCATGCACCACGCGGCGAAGTTGCATATACTAATGCCATTCCGCTGGAGCCGCGCGGATCATGATAGGGTACTTCGAGTCCATTTATTTGAATTGCTTCATCTTCAAATCCAAAATGCTTACCTAATTCTCTCGAGCCTTTCGCAATCCATTCTCCAATACCTTCTTTATGCACAGTTTGATGGATTAATGTTTCGACGGTATCCGGGTTTCCCCATTTCGGAGATATTCCAACGGTATCTGCATCGGAAATTGCACCCATTTCATGTAATTTAATAACCAAGCCAATCGTGTTGCTGACACTAATGGTATCCATCCCGTAACGATCACATAATTCACCCAATTTGGTGATCCTAGCAGGATCGTCATACCATAAATTAGGTCCAAACCCTACCAGAGTTTCATATTCTGGTCCTTTCCGTTTTTCCCCATCTTCCAGACGTACCACCCTACCACAGGCAATGACACACGCATGACATGCACTGGTACCAGCCAATATGCTCTCTGAAATACTACTTCCTGAGATTTTTGCAGCTCCTTCAAATTCTCCGTATTGAAAATATCTTTTTGGCATATCACCAAGGTAATCAAAATAATCCGCAGATCCTGCGCTTCCAAGTGAATGCATTACATCCGTGTACGCATCAGCCTTTAGCTCGTGGTTAGCTTCGGATCTAATTTGTGCATATTTTTCTATATCAGCTACCGGAACTTTTCCGGTTCCCTTTACTGCGATTGCTTTCAGGTTTTTTGATCCCATCACAGCTCCCATACCCGTGCGCCCTGCCACCCTGCCATGATCAGTTAGGATTAGTGCAAAAGGGATCTGTGATTCCCCAGCGGGACCAATGACAGCGACGCGTGGGATTTTTACATCTAATTCTGCTTTTATGGCTGCCTGAGTTGTATACGTGTCCATCCCCCATAGATGCTCCGCTGGATGAAGATCAATTTTCTTATCGATAATACTTATATAAACTGGCGATTCTGCTCTACCAGCTAACCACAGGCCATCATATCCAGCCATACGCAATTCCGGACCCCAAAAACCACCACAGTTTGATTCTCCCCATAAACCTGTCGCAGGCGACTTGGCGCACACAACAAAACGACCTACAGCAGGCCCTGAGGTTCCAGATAGCGGACCATTCAGAAATAATAAGGGAGCATTCAGGCTGACAGTGGATCAAGATCCGGGGTTAATTCTTCATATAACATTCTCGCAGCTAAAGACGCACCACCTAAGAAATCTACTTCCCATTCATGAGGAATTTCAAATTGATCGATTGTTCCTGTAGGTAAGGTTGATTCGCAGTATTGGTTGCATAATATCTCGATATCCAGAAAATATTCAAATATTTGTGACATTGAGTTTAGTTTAGCATACGAATATTGGAAAAAAACAAATCCTTCCAGAGGAAATCTTGGAAGGATATTTTTACGATTTACAATTCTCATCTAGCCGAATGATTTGCACTTAGTCCCTAGCACTTGCCTCAGGTTATATGTGCTTTTGATAGACACGATGATTCTTATACGCTCTACCACCAACATTTTCTAAATCATGCCTCATTTGAACTGCAGTCTCTGCAACCTGGGTAAGATCAGCGTGTTCGAAGGTAAATTCATGCAATGTTTTTTCCATTTCAACATAAAGCAATGCGTTACCACCTACTCCTTGATATTCAGGTAACACGCCCACACCATTTAATGATACCCAGTTTGTTCGTTTCATTTCCATCATTAAATCAATCAATCCAAAGGGAAGTAGTCGTCCTTTAGCGCGTTGTAATGCCGCGGACAAATCTGGAAATCCAAATAAAAATCCAATCGCATCAGTATCGTTGTGGGTAATGATCTTAATCAACCGTGGATCAGCGACAGTAAGTATATTATCCAGGAGAAATTGAATCTCTCTTTCAGTCAAAGGATAATATTCCCAATTGTTTATAAATGAATCATTGTAGAGCTTACCAATTTTCTTTGCCCAAGCGCGTAAATCCTTTTTAGTTTCAAAGCGATGCACACCAAGATTAGAGCGCGTCTTTACTCTTTCCACAATTCGATAGATCCTCTCAGGTAAGTGAAATGTTTCTTTGTTCATATAACATGAAATAAAATCCACTTCCTTGGTGAATCCCAAGCTTTCCACCAAACGGACGTAATATGGGTAGTTGTAATTCATCATGGTCATCATTTGACGATGTTCATATCCCTCAACCTGGATGCCATACCCATCCAGTGCGCCAAATCCTTTCGGTCCAACAATGTGATTAAGTTCTCTCGCCTTAGCCCACTCAAATACTCTCTCAAACAATGCGTTGGCGACTTCTTGATCATCTTCACATTCAAAGAGATAAAATTGCGCCTGCTTTGATTTATGATATGCATTAAAGCGTTTGTTTTCCAAAGCAGCGATCCTCCCCACATCACGACCATCTTTTGTCGCTAGAAAGAAATCAGCGTCGCTATGTTCGAAGAATGGGTGTTTATCTCTATTCAATTGGACTTCCGCATCCATAAATAGTGGAGGTACCCACTGTGGATGGTTTGCATACAACCGATAAGGTAATCGAGTAAATCGCTTCACTTGGGCTTTATTAGTAGTATCAACCTTCTCAATGAGTAACATTGATTCCTCCGTAAAATGATATTATTTTGATAAATTAGTGTACTACATTTTCGCTAATTTTATCTAATCTGGCTATCTCATCGATAGACAACTGCCATCCCATCGCTTCTGCATTTTCCTTTGCTTGAGCCTTTTTTCTCGCCCCTGGGATCGGTACTACTCCCTTTGATGTAAGCCAATTTAATGACACCTGTCCAGGAGTCATCCCTGCATGGTCCTTACCAATTTCTCGAAGTGTTTTAATAAGTGGTTCAATTTTTTCAAGATATGATTTATTATATCGCCAGGATCGTATTCCTGTTGGAATATTATTTGCTGTGTATTTTCCGGTCAGAATACCCTTTTCTAAAGGGGAATATGCGATTATCGTAATCCCCAATTTCTTACACAGCTGAACCAACCCATTCTGTTCAGGACGACGATAAAGCAAGCTATATCTGACCTGGTTGGATGCTAATGGGATACCATGTCTTGCCAGGGCGTCATATGCCATTTCAGTCTGTGCAGGTGAGTAATTGGAAACGCCGACCGCCCGGATAAGACCATCAGCAACAGCACTCGACATTTCCTCCATCCAAGTTTTAATTGGGACAGGAGGAAAAGGCCAATGCATCTGATAAAGATCCACTTGCGTAAGTCCCAGTCGTTTCAGGCTTTTAAGTAATGCGGTTCTTAATTCGCCTTTTGAAATCCTCCACGGAAAAGGCATGAATTTCGTCGCAATGACGATTTTTTCATTTCTTCCCTTCAATAATTTGCCTAAACAAATTTCAGATCGACCGTTCCCATACATCTCTGCTGTATCAAAAAAGTTAATCCCATTTGCCAGACTAGCATAAAATTCATCTCTAATTTCTTTATCTACTTCGAGTTCAGGTTGTCCTGGAAATTTTATATTTCCCCATTGCATGATACCTTGCCCAATGGGCGAAATTATCTATCTCGGTTTTCCCTAAGGGTAAATATTGTGTAGTAATCAACTGATCCTCTCAATACCCAATAACTCTAAATCTTACGCCTATTCTTTTATTCTGTCTACAGCATCGTTAGAGAATAATAGATATTTCAATTTTAATTCGTAGGATTTGGTATACTAGTTGATTATTCCAATCATTTAAAAAAACACATGATAGAAAAAACCGAATTCCTCCCATTTCACGCAATTAATGAATTTATGCGACCCGATTTCAGATTGAGTGTGATCCGCGAAACCTTGACCGCAGAACCTACATTCGCTGAACCATTTGCCAACTTATTAAATAATCAAATTAAAAGTAATGTGACGGTTCCTGGTTTTCGAAATAGTAATAAAGCACCTTTATTTGTGAAAGTACTACCCACAAACAAAGCCTTCGAGAAAAATCCCGGATTAGTGGGTGCTGTCCTTTCTTGCTGGGCTGAAGCTCACTCAGAACTTCGCCAACAGGTACTGCAATTATTGACATCTCGGGGTTGGAAAATCCTGGAAGAAAATGATAAATTAGACGCCGAGGAATTAACCAGTACCTTGATTAATGAATGGCCAATTTTTCCTATTAAATTTAATCGGACTAAGTTACCTGGATTTTATACTCATTGGCCAAAAGGTGAGGATTTCGATGCTCTGTATACGAATTTTTCCGATCTGTTTCCAGGGTCCGATGCAAGTATTGACAAAGTCAGCTTAATGGTTGTCTGGCTTAGTATGCGTTTACCATATCAGGTAGACGGTGTTGATGAGAAACCAGCAGCTTAAAATAACTGGATAGCATATTTTAGATAATATCAGGTGACGACATGCGACACCCAGGTGTGAATTAACATGACGGATAAGCACTTATATAGAACCAAAAAACCGCCTCTACTTTAAATGGGTACCGGATTTATTTTTTTATCCACGCCGTGCATTTCAACGAATTTCCCAATACACAAATCCGGTTTGGCTGACACCTTTACTCATCTTATCAGTCGCAGTTTTAATAAATGTGCTTATTGAAGGCAAATTAAAAAATCAAGCTGCTTTAATGGGTGAGATCACTTATCCACCCGATTTTCAATATTACACCCCTGAACAGCAAGCACAATATACCCAAGCCATCCAATCCACACAAGGACCTGTATTTATCTATGTTTTACCAGCAATTACATCTTTGCTTGGTGTGTGGTTTGGTTGGTTGATCCTTGGAGGAATATTACATCTGGTGACGACCCTTTTTGGCGGTCGTGGAAATACAGCCATATCCATGAATATTGTCGCATGGGCGAGCTTGCCTTTGGTTTTACGCGAGATCGTGCAGATTATATATATGCTTGTTTCCCAAAAATTGATCAGCAATGCAGGACTTTCTGGTTTCGGCCCAATTGCTGATAGCGGTATACCATTATTTTTTGGTCAAATTCTTAAATTGATTGATATTTATTTAGTTTGGCAAATCATTTTACTTATATTAGGCGTCCGTTTATCAACTGGATTAAATCCGACCAAAACTACTTTCGCAGTCCTAATAAGTGTACTTATTATCGTACTCCTTCAAACAGGTTTATCTTACCTCGGAAGTGTCCTCGGAAATCTGACTATAACCAGGCCTTTTTTCTTTTAGCTCATCAGTGAGTATATCGACCTGATCATGACTGAAGGTTTTGTAAAAATATCCCAGATATATAAAGAATTTAGAATGGGACAGACGATTGTTCGCGCTCTGGCTGGTGTTGATTTGGATCTTGAACCTAACTCATTTACAGTTTTAATGGGACCTTCCGGATCAGGGAAATCCACACTCCTTTACTTATTGGGTGGGTTAGATAGACCCACAAAGGGGCAAATCGAAGTCAATGGTCAAATATTGGAAAAATTCGATGAAAACGCATTGGCTGTATACCGCAGGCGAACGGTCGGTTTTATCTTTCAATCCTTCAATCTTATTTCCAGTATGACTGCGCAGCAAAACGTGGCTTTTCCAATGCGTTTTAATCGCTCCACAAACCGACAACGTAATCAACGCGCAATTGAAGTGCTCAAACAAGTGGGTTTAGAAGATCGAATATCTCATCGCCCGACAGAGCTCTCAGGAGGACAGCAACAAAGAGTTGCTATCGCCCGCGCCCTGATTAATAACCCTCAATTGATATTGGCTGATGAACCCACCGGAAACCTGGATACAACCAGTGGTGCTAACATCATGCAATTGCTTTCAGAATTGCATCAGAGCGGTCATTCTGTTCTGGTTGTCACCCATGATACAAGGATGAAACAGTTTGCCACGCACCATTTATATTTACTGGATGGGAAAATTGTAACTGAAAATGAATATAATGCTGCCTCGATAATACCGTCAAGTAAAATAACGATCTCCTAACTCATTAACCTTCTGCTATTGATAGAATAAAGGGCCTAAATAATATGAAAAGAAATATCTCACCTGGTATACGTATATTAATAATGTGTTCAATTATTTTCGCGCTTATATTTCTTCCAACAGTTGCCAAGGCTGCTTTGGTAGTGAGCAGTGTAACTCCTGACACAATTTCAAATCTTCAAAACAATACAATCACAATTACTGGGAATGACTTTGTTCTGGGAGCAGTCGTTTCATTGGATGGTTATGGCGCGCTAAGTACCTCCTATTTTTCTAACACCTCTCTTATGGCGGTTGTACCAGCCGGAATACCGACAGGGGTATATACACTCACAATAACTAATCCTGACCTGAGCACAGTTTCCCTCCCTAATTCCGTAACCATTATCGTTGGTGCTCCTACTACTGCAGCCACACAGACGACCGAACCTATTAATGGCTATGAACGCCCAGTGATTGTGGTTAACACTTATAGTATGAGTCAAGAAAGAATCTCACCGGGTGATAACTTTACACTCTATGTAACCCTTTACAATGCTGGGCAGCAATATGCACGAAATGTGGTTGCTACTTTTACCGCCGGCGATTTAATTCCTCGGGAGACTGGTGGAGTAGTTGCCGTGGGAGAAATTGCTCCAGGTAACCGGCAAGACTTTGGTCAGCCGCTTGTTCTCAGCACCGATGTCTGGGGAGGACTTGCTTCTATCAATATGCTCGTATCTTATGCGGATGAATCTGGTATGTTATATAGCGAAAACTTTGCGATAACCTTGCCTGTCTATCAGACATATTCAGCAGGAGCAACAGCTACCCCAACGCCTACTCAAAGCCCGACCCCATCTTTAAAACCACAGCTGGTCATTTCTGGTTACGCTTCAGATGTCACTCCTCTTCAGCCTGGAGTACAGTTTAATTTAGCTGTGACTGTTCAAAACATGGGAAGTTCAACTGCCAAGAGAGTAACCATGATCGTTGGTGGTGGAAGCAGTATTTCCGGTGGTGATGGTGGAACTCAACAACCTGGAGGGATATCAGGAGCCAGTGGAGAGTTTACTAACTTTGCTCCAATAGGATCATCCAATGTTCAGTCTTTAGGGGAATTCACCCCTGGTATTAGCGTCTCTGCCTACCAACCACTCATTGTAAATGTCAATACCACACCAGGTGCGTACCCGTTAAAAATATCTTTTGTGTATCAAGATGAGCAAAATCATTCATTCACTGATGACCAGGTTATCACATTATTAGTTTACCGTTTACCCTTAGTAGACATTAGTTTTTACCAGGAAATATCCCCGTTCTTTACATTTCAGCCAAATATACTTCCCTTGCAAGTGGTTAACTTGGGTAGAAACAGCATTGTTCTTAGGAAACATGCATGTAAATGCAAATATCGGTCAATTCACGAATAATTCTATCCTGGTTGGGACCCTTGAACCTGGTGGATACTTCACGCTGGACGCCAGCTATATTCCTGATCAACCAGGACCAGTTGATCTCATTGTAACGATTGACTATACGAACGATTTTAACCAATCACTAGTCATTACAAAGACCCTTTCAATCGACGTGATGGAGCAGCCTATTATCGAACCACCTATCGATGATGGTCAGAGTGGAGGACCTGATGTTACGCCGGATCAACCAGAAACATTTTTTCAAAAAATTTGGCGCTTTATATTAGGATTGGTAGGTCTTGATAGCGGTATTAACGACTCGCAATCCTCCGGAGAAGACTTATTAAAAGAAACTCCCATTCCTGAAGATCAGCCAATTATCGTTCCAGTGCAACCTTTAAAAGGACCATAGAGATATTGTTCAATTTGAACCTAATTCCATATGAGCTTATTTGACTTAGTCTCCCTCATATTAGACAATCTGGGAAGGCGGAAGGCCCGGGTTGCATTAACCGCAGTCGGGGTAATTATTGGCACGGCTGCGGTAGTTGTTCTGGTTTCCTTAGCGATCGGTTTACAGAAAAATGCAACCCAGCAACTGTATGGGATTGGTGATTTAACTCAAATTCAGGTCTATCCCAATTACGAACAGGTAATGGAGGTTTCCGTAAGCAGCGGTCCTGGTGGTGGTAAAGGTATGCCATCTGCACAAACCCTAATAACAGACGAAACGATCGCTCAGCTCTCATCAATTCCCGGGGTAACATCCGTTATCCCAAGAGATTACATTCAGGGAGCAGCAATACTAAAATATGGCCGCATGGAAACGTACACCGGAATAATCGGTGTGGGAGCACCAGATCTTAGCTATTTAGGCGTTGAACTTCAGGGTGGAGAGTATGCATTAAGTAGTAGTGGGACTGCTGTGATCGGCGCGATGGTTCCCAGCACATTTTATAATCCCCAATGGCGTCCCGGGCAGGAAACACCGGTTCCACCGGATTTATTGGGTCAAACGATAAAAATGGTGTTGATTAAATACGACCAGGAAGGTAATGAAATCCGTAAATCAGTGCCAATTCGAATTGTCGGCATTTTCCAGGAGTCCAGAGGTGAAGCTGATTATTCTCTTTACATGTCAATAAATGATGTTAATACATATAATGAGTGGATGCTTGGTAGACGGATAAATCGAAATAAGGATGGCTACAACCAGCTGGTAGTGAATGTTGAAAGTGTGGAAAAAGTTCTGGATATAAGTGACCAAATAACCCAACTGGGTTACCAGGCATATACACCACAATCCTATGTTCAGGGAATTAATAGCTTTTTTCTCATCCTCCAGGTGATTTTTGGTGGCGTAGGTGCAATTGCTCTCCTCGTAGCTGCAATTGGGATTGCTAATACGATGGCGATGGCTATCTTAGAAAGAACCCGTGAAATCGGATTAATGAAAGCGGTTGGGGCAACCAATCGAGATGTGTTAAGTATATTTCTGGGTGAAGCATCAGGGATTGGGTTGATAGGTGGTTTAGGTGGGGTATTGTTGGGTTGGAGCGCAGGTCAGGTAATTAATGTCCTTGCATTATCCTATTTGGCGGGTCAATCCGCACAACAAGGTGGACCACCACCCAGCACAGCTGTATACACACCACTCTGGTTACCCATCTTTGCATTAATATTTGCCACACTGATTGGCTTGCTTTCCGGCTTGTATCCAGCCTTACGCGCCGCGACAATGGTCCCTGTCACTGCGCTAAAATACGAGTAAATGCCAAGAAAAATTCTCCATATTGATCTGGACGCTTTCTTCTGCTCCGTTGAAGAGAATACTGATCCCTCTTTACGCGGAAAACCGTTTGCAGTCGGTGGTCGTCCTGATGAGCGTGGAGTTGTGGCTTCATGCTCATATGCCGCCCGCATGCGTGGAGTTCATTCAGCTATGGCGATGGCAAAGGCGATAAAATTATGTCCCGATCTGATCATATTATCCAGTAGACACAGTGATTATGGAAATATTTCCAAACAGATCATGGAATATCTAAAAACCCTTACTCCTCTACTTGAGCAGGTATCGATTGATGAAGCTTTTCTGGATTTAAGTGATTTACCAGAATCTGGAGAAATCCTTGCAGGAACAATACAACAATATATCTTGAAGCATTATAATTTACCCTGTTCTATTGGAGTCGCAACGAATAAATTAGTCGCAAAAATCGCCACAGATTTCGGAAAATCATCCAAACACTCAATAATGGCACCTTGTGCAATCAAAGTTATACCTCCAGGTAATGAAGCTGAATTTCTTGCTCCGCTCCCTACTAAAGCACTCTGGGGAATTGGACCAAAAACTGCTGAACGTTTAGCAGGACATGGTATTCACACGATTGGTGATATTACCCGATGGTCGAAAGAAGAAAGAACCAAGCATTTGGGTAAGTTTGGCGAAGAGCTTGTAAAACGTGCATTAGGTATCGATGACAGCCCAATTCACACCAGTCATAAGGTTAAATCTGTTAGTAACGAAACTACTTTTGCTCGTGATATCACAGATGAACAGATTTTATACGAGACTCTACACAAATTGTCTGAGAGTGTTGGGCATCGATTAAGAAAGAAAAATCTCGCTGGAAGTACTGTAAAACTAAAATTACGTTGGCATGATTTCTCTACTTTAACCAGACAGGCGACTTTTTTGAATCCAACCAATGATGATCGCGAAATATATACAGCTGTGAAGGATCTATTCAATAAAGTCTGGCATAAAGGAAAACTTGTTCGCCTCCTGGGAGTTGGCGTGACACAATTCTCAAAACCTCCTAGTCAATTAAGCCTCTGGGATACGCAAAACAAGAAAGACACCAAATTACTAACCGCTGTCGATCATTTACGCGAACGTTACGGAAGAAACACAATCATTCGAGGTAGCGATCTAAAATATGTCAAGCCTGAAAAAAAGAATTAGATCTGCTCAAGAATATCCGAGCCGAGTCATGTGAGTAAATTGCATTTGTATTATTTTCGAATACTCTGAATTTTCATTACAGCGTCACATCCATCACTATTATTCGTGATATTTGTCATTTGACGCATTGTATGAGTTTTAGTAACCTATACAGAGCATTTTTGAATTGCATATAAACGATTTATATCAGACCAAAGAAGGAGAAGAAACCATGGCGATGAAAATCACAGAAGAATGCATCTCTTGTGGAGCATGCATCCCGGAATGTCCAACCGAATCAATCACTGAAGGCGATACGATTTATCTCATTAGTGCAGATACATGCGTCGAATGTGTTGGTCATTTTGATACACAGCAATGTGTGGCAGTCTGTCCGGTAGATTGCATTGTTAAAGCCTAGAATTTAATTTTTTCACAAAGAGGAATGCCTGTATCTATTTATATGGATGCTGGCATTTTCTTTTTAAGCCTTCCATCCATTTTGTTATTATTACTCAAAATAATGAGCTGATAGATCTCAGATCACTAATGGTCATTGATAATCTGATATACTGATTAATATCTTAAAGGATAATTTATGTGTGGGATATTTGGCATTATCACTAAAGACGAACAAGTTTTAGGACCTATATTAATTGATGCAGCAAAAAAACTATCCTACAGAGGGTATGATTCTGTTGGATGCGCAACTCTGACAAAAAACGGTCACATTTCATTAAAAAAAGATGTCGGTAAAGTGGACGAGGTAGCCCCAAGACTTAATTTTAAAGATATGGTAGGCAGTCGAGGTATCGTTCAACTGCGCTGGGCAACCTTTGGATCTCCTTCAACAGCAAATTCTCAACCTCATCTTGATTCAAAAGGAATAATGGTTGGTGCCCATAATGGAAATGTCGTCAATAACCTTGAACTTCGTCAACAATTTATTGACGAAGGTATGATCGTGCGTTCCGATAATGATGGAGAGACATGCGTACACGCAGTGGAACGCTATATGAATAAAGGTGAGGACATCGTCACAGCAATAAGAAATGCATATAATGACTTAATGGGGGATTATTCATTCGTAATTGGTGCAGCTGGAGATGAGAGATTATACGCCTTTAAAAAAGGATCAGGGTTAATTGCGGGTATCGCAAAGGATTTGACCTGTGTATCATCAGATTTGCCTTCACTTTTGCCAATCACTAATAAAATTCTTTATATTGAAGACGGTGAGATTGTCATCCTTCAATCAGATAAAATCGAGTTGCGTAGTGTAAATGACGGCGGAATTATTGAACGACAATTCGTAACAATTACAGACAATATGGAAACAGCGCAAAAAGGTGGTTATGCACATTTTATGCTCAAGGAGATTCACGAACAAGTCCAGGTATCTCGTGAGCTGATCCATCTATTGGAAAAATCCCAAGATGTAATGCCTATGGTCGACCGCCTGGCGAATGCACGTAACTTGTATTTAGTTGGATGCGGGACAAGTTATCATGCATGTATCTTGGGATCATTTTACATGGCTAATCTAGCTGGTAGAACCGCAATCCCGGTTTTAGCACCACAATTCATTTCCCAATTTGGTCCGGCGTTAAGCGCTGACGATGTAGGAATTTTTGTCAGTCAGAGTGGAGAGACAAAGGATGTGCTGAATGCTTTATCGCTTGCGAGAAGCAAGGGTGTACAAATATTCGGATTAGTAAACGTAATCGGCTCCACGTTGACTAAAGTATCAGATATATATTTACCATTAGCCTGCGGTTATGAAATCAGTGTCCCGGCCACAAAAACATACACCAATCAGGTGATTGCATTCCTCTACCTGGCACTAAAGATGGGAAATCAACCCACATCTGGGTTATCTGAGTTGCCTGGATTAATTGAAAAGACAATCTCATCTACAGATGAACAAATCCACGGTTTGGAAAGATTGTTGGACACGTGGAATGATATGTATTGTTTGGGATATGGCTCCACATATCCGATTGCCCTTGAAGGAGCATTGAAATTAAAAGAAGTCACAGATATCCACGCTGAAGGGCTTTTATCAACAGAGTTCAAACATGGTCCATTAGCAGCAGTTAAAGACGGTTATCCAATTATTTTTATTGCAAGCCCAGAAGATGTATCATTGATTATCAGTGGAATCAATGAAGTCGCATGTAGAGGTGCCAGGACAATAGTCATCAGTGAAGAAAATGGACGATTACAATCGAATGCAAGTGGACTGATTAGCATTCCTAAAGCTAGTCACATCATTAATTCCATACTTTCAATTATTCCATTACAGCTACTTGCTTATCGAATCAGCATATCACGAGGTTTTGATCCGGATTATCCCCGAAATTTGAGTAAAACATTAACGGTTGACTAATTAATTTTCAATTATTTATTAATACGGTGTAGGATATTACTTACAATCCTGATTCTTAATAATGAAAATGAGGAGAACAATTAAATGGATGAGAAAATCCGTCAACTGCTCAGAATTGATCCAACACGACTTGAGGCCCTGAATTCAATCTTATTAAATCCGGATATGAAAGTTATCAACAATTTTCTTGAAGTTGTTGAAAAGTATGGTACACCTGAAGAAATCAATAAGAAAGCAGAACAATCTGGAAAGCTTGCCACGTTGCTCAAAAAAGTTGAAGCCACTAAACCGGAATATTTAAAGGATCTTGAGTGGCTTGAGCAACAACGAGATAAATCCGCATTCATCAATGTAGCAGACTATCGTCATAAGGTATTGGGGGAAAAAGCCAAATCCATTGATTTCCGAGACGACTTTGCTGTTACTCTGGAAGTAAGTGCCTGCCAGTACTTCCCCTGGATTATCGTAGCAGCAAAAAAAGCAATCGAACAACAACTCTTGATGCCGGGACGATTTATAAAAGTTCGTAAAATGAAAGAGCAGGAATTGGATGGAGACTTGCCTGCAATTGCTGCCGCAATGAACATCATCGGTGCTTCCTATGTTGAGACGCTGGATACCAAAGGAACAGATGGTTCAAATATCCATCTTGGTGGTCCCGCTACAATCACCGGATATTTCGGCGGTGTTGGCCAGCCCAATCATTATGCTTTGAAATGGTTGGATGAATTTTTATATTACTATACGAACTATGGTGTTCGTCAGGTGTTGAATATAAATCCGGGAACTGTGCTTTTAGGGTATTTCTTGTATCGTATAGGTGTAAATATTGAGTTCAAAATCTCGGTATTTATGGGCAATGATAATCCTTATGCTGGCTTATGGACTCTCATTGGAGCCAAACTCTTCTCTCGCGAGGATGGCACATCACCACTCATTGGTTTTAATTGGAGCAATTCAGTAAACAATCAAACGATGGAAATTACCGCTCAATTCCGAAAAGATTTTGGCTTTGAAGATGTTGTAAGATTTGAGCATCACATCACTGAAACATGGAAGAGTATTGTCCGCCAACCTTATAATCGCCGGGATGAATTAATTCAATTGGCAGATCACGTGGCGAATATTTCTGCCAAGCATGAAGGGGGTGATCCAGAAATAGATCAGGCGCGACAACACCCATCAGATATTCTTGATTATTTCAGGGATAAAAGTGAAGTAGTTGAGTTTGGTGATTGGGAAAATCTACAAACCAACTTCATGGATAAGTTTGATGCCACAAACCAGACTGCTTTTGCGTTGACCCAGAACGGATTATCATTTATCGCTGCACAAAAACTTCATAAATAGGTGAGATATGATCCCCAAACAAATGGAATCTTTTCTAAGGCTAAATATCCCCGAACAAACTTGGAAGAATCGCCTTGTTTGTGAAGACGGTATGTGTTTCATGGATTTTGGTCCGTTAGATGTTGACAGATTAGGAAGGCTTGGAATTGAAGTAGACAGCCTGGGACCAAAATTATTATCCTGCATGTGGGATGAAGGTACCTCCCTTGAAGTGGGAGGTTATCTTGTGGTGGACAACCTTGCGATGGGTCGCCCATCCATGGGGGGTATACGAATGTTACCCGATCTGACCCCGAGCATGATTCACAATCTTGCCAGAGGAATGACATTAAAAAATGCTGCCGCCAATTTACCTTATGGAGGCGGCAAGGCTGGGATCATTGCAGACACCAATTTGTCCCCGGATATTCATCAAGAACTTGTTCGTCGATTTGCACGCCTTATTTTTCGCTATCGAGATATATATCTACCTGGTCCTGACGTTGGGACTAATGACGCTGATATGAAAATCATTGCAATCATGAATGGACTGGACAATGCTTTATCAAAACCGGTAGATATGGGAGGAAACAGGATTGATCAGCTTGGTGCAGCAGGAGGAGGACTGGCAATCGCGCTTGAAGCCTTATTACAAGAAATGCCTCGCTTAAATGTCCTCCCACAATTCTCAACCGCCTCCATTCGCGACATAATTAATATTTCAATAATCATTCAGGGGTTTGGTGCTGTCGGAGCGAATGCGGCGAAATACATCCAACAAAAAATACCAAATGCCAGCATAGTTGGAATAAGTGATATCTCTGGTTATTTATTTACTCCAACAGGGCTACCTATAGACACATTATTTAATTTTTGGGTGAGTAACGGAGTCGTCGCAAAACCCTATTTTCAGGAAAAATTGGTAGATCAACCATATAGTATTCCAATGACTAAATATTCCACGTATCCTGAAGATCTGCTGCGTGAATCAGCCTTTTGTTTTATACCTGCTGCTCCAATTGCAACATACCTGGATACTACTGAAGCAACCAAGCCATCCATGACCACTGATCACATGGGTAACTGGAGATTAATCATTGAAGGTGCAAATACATATTCACCAGATCAAGCTCGAAAGGTTTCTCGCTCTCGGATGGAACGAGAAGTATATCGTCAAAAAGGGATACTTATCGCCACTGACTACCTGGTTAACTCAGGAGGAGTCATATTTGCTGCCCAGGAACACTTGATAAAAACACCGGATCATCTACGAATTCCTGAACATCTCTTAGGTAACATTGAGGGAGTAAATAATTGGCTTCATCAACATTCCAAGGAGTTTGAAAAGCTTGCCGAGGAGCGACTTAAGGTCGCTGAGAAAGCGCGTGATGAAGTAATCAAACGTAATATGCGCGAGTTAATTGACCGGCTAGTCTCCGATCCTGATATGCTACCCAGTGAAGCGGCTGAAAGTATCAGTATTAGCCGGATAACCTCACGCGAAAAAGACCGTAAAGCATCAGATATTATGGAATCAATTATCACCATTCAATCTACTAGCACAGCTCAAGAAGCAGCCCGGCTTTTTGTAGAGACGGGCTGTCCCATCCTGGCAGTGATCAATTCTCGCGATGAGCTGGTGGGAGTAGTATCAAATTGGGATATCACAAAAGCAGCCTCACGTGGACCTATCGAAAAAGCCACCATCGAGCAAGTTATGACCCGAAGTGTGATTTCTGCCAAACCAGATGATGCAATCTTGGATTTAGTGAGAAAACTCGAGTATTACGAGATCTCGGCAATGCCAGTCACTGAAGGAAAAAAGGTGCAGGGCATGGTTAGTACAGACATTCTGGCAAGGCGATCGCTTTATCGATTATTACAGTCTCAAGTAGAATAATAAAAGAAGCAAGCAATTAATAACCGCATTTTTGGTTATCATAACAAGATTCGGTTATTATTTTTGTATTGACAAATAGCACTATTGTTCTATAATATGATTATGGATGATTATGGTCGACTAAAGCTTCTCACTTCACAAATGCATCTAGAGCCCGCTGAAGATTCTAACTGCCCACAGCTCTCTACTCGGAAGCAAGCTAAAATTTCTGTGAGTGATGCAGTATTACCTAATGGTAAACGCATTTCACTGCTAAAATCTCAATTATCCACCGTTTGTGAAAGAAATTGTTATTATTGTCCTTTTCGTGCAGGCCGTGATTTTCAACGCGCGACTTTTGTTCCGGAAGAATTCGCAAAGGTTTTTATGTCTTTGAATCGTGCCAGGATCGCAGAGGGGATATTTCTAAGTTCTGGGATTGTCAATAACGGCACTTACACTCAAGATAAGTTAATTGATACAGCAGATATATTAAGAAACAAGTTGTCCTTTCAGGGATATATTCACCTTAAAATTATGCCAGGGTCTGAATATGAACAGGTTGAACGAGCCATGCAACTTGCGAATCGAGTTTCAATCAATTTAGAAGCACCCACGATGGATCGACTTGAAAAACTTGCCCCCCGAAAGCAATTTGTCGAAGAGCTTCTTCAACCATTAAAATGGATTAATCAGATCCGGCGTACCCGTTCGCCTGATAAAGCTTGGAATGGTCGTTGGCCTTCATCGGTAACACAATTTGTGGTAGGCGCAGTTGGCGAGACAGACCTGGAATTACTTGTCACGACAGAATATCTTTACAATCATATTACAATTAAAACGCACATATTATTCAAGTTTTAACCCAATT
Organism: uncultured Chloroflexia bacterium; assembly: GCA_963774275.1. Lineage (GTDB taxonomy): Bacteria > Chloroflexota > Anaerolineae > Anaerolineales > UBA4823 > FEB-25. The sequence goes on from CAVZEP010000011.1 coordinate 196,773, forward strand.
TCTGATACTCCGTTAGAAAACAATCCCCCAGGGTCTCCCATCCGTGAACACCGGCTATATGAAGCCTCATTTCTATTACGTGATTACGGTTTTAAAATGGAAGAGCTGCCATTTAACCAAGATGGTTATCTTCCATTAAATATTGATCCCAAATTTGCATGGGCAAAGAGAAATTTACTCGATCATCCGATTGAAATTAATCGAGCAGATAAACACACGCTCTTACGCATACCTGGAATTGGTTTAAAAAGTGTAGAATCAATCCTGTCTGCACGAACAAAGAGTAAATTTTACCATCCGGAAGAATTAACTGCCTTCGGTGTAAATCTTAAACGTGCCGCGCCATTTATATTGGTCAATGAAAAGAAAGCTGCTTACCAAACTTCATTTTTTTAATCCCATCCATCTTCGCTTGTAATTTTAGAATGAATACTCTATACTGAGATATCATGCTGCGCATTGGTATTGATATTGGTGGTACCTTCACTGACTTCGTGAGCTATGATCCTGAAACAAGGAACATAACCACTTTCAAACTCTTAACAGACTCCACAAACCCCGCCCACACTGTTCTTCAAGGCTTGAAATCTATATTATCGGACCAACCTGCTCAGATCATCCACGGCTCAACCGTTGCCACCAATGCGTTATTAGAGAGAAAAGGTGCTCGCACGGCCTTGATTACCACGCGTGGTTTTCGGGACATACTTCAGATTGGCAGACAAAATCGTTCAAACCTGTACGATTGGTCTGAAAAACCCGCACCCCCATTAGTTCCAGCTGACCTCCGCTTCCAGGTTGATGAACGTGTCGATTCGGACGCAAAAGTCATCACTCCGCTGGATATAAAACAGATCGAAGCTATATTGAATGAATTATCTGGATACAACATCGAATCAGTCGCAGTCTGCTTGTTATTCTCATTTTTACACCCACATCACGAACAGACGATCGCAAAAAGATTACGAAATTTGGGTTATTCTGTCTCTGCCTCCTGCGAAATCTTACCTGAGTATCGGGAATACGAGCGTACAAGCACAACGGTTGTAAATGCCTATGTATCCCCAATTATGGATCAATATCTCTCCAGCTTACAAAATTCCTTAGGCAATTCCAACTTACAAATAATGCAATCCAACGGAGGAATGATCAATATAACCGATGCCAGGAAGAATGGAGCGCGTTGCATTTTATCTGGTCCAGCTGGCGGCATAATTGGTGCCCAACATATCGTTCAAACAACAATGAGTAAGGATGAAAAGTCTCATTCAAAGCAGCCGATCAAATTAATAACATTTGATATGGGTGGGACTTCGACGGATGTATCACTAATTTATGGCCAACCAACCCTGACCACAGAAGCTATCGTTGGGGGTTACCCAATCCACTTACCGTTACTGGATATACATACCATCGGTGCAGGGGGAGGTTCAATCGCATATGTTGATGCAGGAGGATCCCTTCGTGTTGGACCGCAAAGTGCAGGTGCATATCCAGGTCCTGCATGTTATGGAATTGGTGAGTTACCAACCGTCACAGATGCAAATCTAGTTCTCGGCCGTATAAAACCGGACCATTTCCTTGGGGGTCAGATGCGTATTTATCCTGAACGCGCATGCGCTGCACTTTCAAAACTTGGAAGTAAGTTAAACCTGACCGCCGTTCAAGCCGCCTTTGGTGTGATTGAAGTGATCAATATTCAAATGGAAAGAGCTTTACGTGTCATCTCTGTCGAACGCGGACACGATCCGCGTGATTTTAACATGTTTTCATTTGGAGGTGCGGGAGGCTTACATGCCATTGAGCTGGCGCATACCCTTGGGATCCCAAAAGTCATCATTTCCAGATACGCATCGACACTTTCTGCATTCGGCATGTTAGCAACAAATGTGGTTAAGGATTATGTCCGGACGGTGATGCTGCCTGGAACTGCCGCCCACGAAATATTGACTGGATTGTTTTCTCATCTCGCTGAGCAGGGTTTACAAGACGTAAAAAACCAGGGAATTCCAGGAGATAACATCGAGATTGAACAAAGCCTTGGATGTCCGCTATGTTGGACAAGCTTATGAGCTAAACATACCTTATACGATAAATTTCCTTACAGATTTTCAAAAATCTCATGCGATGACCTATGGCTACTCTTACACAGATAAACCGGTTGAGATTGTTAATTTACGGGTGCGGGCTATTGGTAAGGTTACACCCATTCGCTTACCTCAAATTACAAATAATATCGAACACTGAGATACCTTTGCCAATCGAGATAATTCAGCTTGAATTGAGTGAAGGAACCAGGACCATACCCTTGTACAATTACGAGCAACTAGAGCCTGGGATGAAATTTATAGGGCCAGCTTTAATCGTTTCATCGGATACTACCATCATGATAAATAACGTGGATAAAATCAGCGTCGATGATTACCAGAATATATCTATCGCTATATGTCCGTCGAATTAGCTTAGGTGTTGCATCTCCTAAAAGGAAATATAGAATAGTAAATGTTTTATATTAGATAAATGCTGATTATGGATTAATGGCTATGCGCAAGTCCCGAACTATTCACCAGTTGAACCCGATCAGGCTTGAAGTATTCAAGCATCTTTTTTCAGCCGTAGCTGAGGAAATGGGAGCCATCCTCAGAAAGGCAAGCTTCTCCCCAAATATTAAAGAACGACGTGATTTCTCCTGTGCCATCTTCGATGCAAATGGCAACATGATCGCTCAAGCTGCCCATATACCAGTTCATCTTGGTTCTATGCCACTGTCAGTTGCTTCAGCTATTTCGAAATTTAACTCTATAGACAACCCACTACGCCCAGAGGATACAATAATCCTAAATGACCCATTTCTCGGGGGTACCCATCTACCAGATATTACTCTGGTAACTCCAGTTTTTCTGCCTAAGAACAATCTGAGGATCAAGAATAAATACTCGACTAAATTAACTTCAAGTCTCGGTGATGTTCCATTTGCATATGTTGCCAGTCGCGCCCATCATGCAGATGTGGGAGGTATTTCGCCGGGTTCAATGCCGATAGCTAGAGAAATTTACCAGGAGGGTTTGATCATCCCTCCTATAAAATTATTAAGTGCAGGTAAATTAAACCTTGATGTATTTGATCTGATACTAGCAAATGTACGCACACCAGAAGAGCGTTCTGGAGATTTACAAGCTCAAATTGGCGCTAACCTCCGCGGTGTACTACTTATCAAGGATCTGGTTGTGCGTTATGGTCAGAGTGAGACTACTCACTATATGCAGGAATTACTGCATTATACAGAAAGAATGACCCGAAATTTAATAACATCCCTTCCGGATGGAAGGTTCTCTTTCGTTGATCGGTTGGATAATAATGGGATCACCGATGAAGAAGTCATAATTAAGGTCACAATAACAATTAAAAAAGATACTGCTCGGGTGGATTTTAGCGGGACTGCCAAACAACAAGAAGGAAGCGTAAATGCAGTTTATGCTATCACGCTTTCTGCAGTCAATTACGTCTTTCGCACTTTGATTGGCCTTGACGTCCCAAATAACAGCGGATGTATGATCCCAATAAAAATTATCGCTCCAGAGGGAACAGTAGTGAATGCAACTCGCCCAGCACCCGTTGCAGGCGGTAATGTGGAAACATCCCAACGTATAGTTGATGTCTTACTTGGCGCACTCTCACAAGCTTGTCCGGATCGAATCCCTGCAGCTTCTCAGGGGACGATGAATAATATCAGCATTGGTGGATGGGACCTAAAAAGAAACCGATACTTCACATATTATGAAACCATTGGCGGTGGTACTGGTGCAAGTATCTCCAGCGATGGTATTTCAGCCATCCATAGTCACATGACCAACACCCTGAACACTCCAATCGAGGCTATTGAGTATAGCTATCCATTACTTGTCACGCGTTATGAAATTCGGCGAAATAGTGGCGGAAAAGGCACTTATAACGGCGGTGATGGTATCATCCGGGAGATCAAACTCTTAACGGATGCTCAGGTGACCTTATTAACCGAACGACGTTCGACCTCACCCTATGGTCTAGCTGGAGGTGAACCCGGGCAAAAGGGTGAAAATTACCTGATCCATGGAACTGATCGAATCCTTTTACCAAGCAAGGGATCGTTTTATGTTTCGAATGGTGATATTCTAAGCATCAGCACACCTGGTGGAGGAGGTTATGGGGCTATAGATGGCTGAAATAAGCTTGCTAAGCCTTTTCCTGGCAATAACCCCGGTAACCGTAATATTTATCCTGCTGGCAATCAGGCATATACCTGCGGACACTGCAGGCATTATTGGTTGGATAGTAACCGTAGGTATCGCCTTTTTCTACTTCAAAACCGCATTTAATGTAATATTCCTTTCCAGCCTGGGCGGAATTGTAGCTTCATTACCCATAGCGTTAGTAGTAGCTACCTCAATTTTCCAGGTAACCATTATGCAGGAAACAGGTGCAATTTCCCGCATTGTCGCTCTTCTAAAAACCATTTCTCCTAAAGATAAAATCGTTCAGGTAATGCTGATCAATGTCGGCTTCGGGACATTACTCACCGCCCTTGGTGCTGTCCCGGTATCCATTTTACCCCCCATCATGCTATCGCTTGGATACTCATCGTTTGTCGCGATCGCCTTGCCTGCTATCGGATACGATGCACTGACCACATATGCGCTACTCGGAGTTCCTGTCGTGGTATTCTCAAACATTGTTGGAATGCCAGTGAAAGATGTAGGAATATATTTCGCGCGCTATATGCCAGTAATCAGTACATGTATTGCCTTGGGAATGTTATGGATCATTGGGGGTTGGAAAATGGTGTTGCGTGGATCTATTCCCGCAACAATATCAGGATTGACCGCAGGTTTCATTTGCATCGGGATGAATAAGCTGGGATTGATTACAGTCACTGGGATTGTAGCTGGTACTGGTGTGATTGTTGTCATGCTGGTCTATCTACTCGTGGCTCGAAAGCCGATAATGGATCGTGGGAAAATGGATGAAGCCGACCGATCGGCAGAAGAACAATTATCGTTGTCAGCAGCAATTTCACCGTGGCTTATCCTTACCGGTATGTCGCTTTTAATCAATGCACCTTTTTTACCCTTCTTTGACCTGACATTTAATCGATTTTCTATGCCCGTGGAGCTCATCCCCGGATCACCGGAAAAAATCCGTTTATTATGGCAAGCATACTTCTGGATTGCGATTAGTACGATCTTGTCGTTCCCAATCTTAAAAGCATCGTCAAGCCAAATAAAAATCAGTTTTCAAAAGTGGTTAAAAAGGGCTCCCCGTCCGGTATTCTCCGCTGCGATATTTTTTGCAATTGCATACCTGATCAATAATTCTGGAAGAAATAACGGCTGGCAATTATTAGATCCAAATTTTAATATGGTCACATTATTAGCAAAGGCATCATCATCATTATTTGGTCATTTTTATCCGCTTCTAACCCCATTCCTCGGGTTATTCGGAGGATTTATCAGCGGTTCGGAGACATCAGCAATCGCCATGCTGACTAAACTTCACTTATCGACTGCTGAAGAAATAGGTGCTATCGGACTTATCATCGCTGCAGCTAGTGGTATCGGGGGAGGCTTGGCAAGTGTGATCTCACCGGCTAAATTACAAAACGCGGCAGCCAGCATCGATCGCATTGGAGAGGAAACTCGGGTGATACGAATAACAGTGATCATTGCCCTGATCATCACTGCGGTTTGTGCGCTAATGACCATGCTTTGGGCGTATTAATCTATCCCATGCGCCAATCCATGGGCTACCAAGGCGGTTTCTTTGAGATACTTTTACTTTACTCATTTTCTGTGTAATTTGGGCAATCAGCTTGGCTACATTTTCCCAATCGCCTTTTTGAAGGGTGTCTAGTAGCTCATTTCCATTATTGGACGTCCAATTCCATTCCATTCTATAACGATCTGCTTTTACCCAGTATCCACGTTTTTCCCATGCCGCTACTGATTCGTCAATGGTATTTCCGATACCTAAAAGGGATAAAGCTATGTACGCAACTAAGTCATAGGTAGTTTTATCCATATCAGTTTGTTTCACCAACTCTCGAATGGCAACCACAATGCCTTTTTCTAACAACAACCGGTCTTTTCCTGCACTACCTGTCTTGATTATTCGTCCCAAACTAACACTCCTCACTTAGACTATTAACATTATGATAGAAAACCCGAATGATTATATCCGATTTATTGACGTCCATCTCTCTCTAGCTTATAATTCTCGCCCGCGGGGAAGTGCTGGAATTGGCAGACAGGCATGACTTAGGATCATGTGCCGCAAGGCGTGCGGGTTCAAGTCCCGCCTTCCCCATGAAATATCTCCCCTGAAATTATTTTTCGGGGTTATCAAAGGGATAAAATATTGAACATCGAACAACAAATTCTTGATAATCATCAGGTAAAACTTACTGTTCAGCTGGAGTCCTCCAAGCTGGAAGAAGCCAAGCATCGTGCCGCCCAACATCTCTCACAACACAAAAAGATACCGGGTTTTCGCCCTGGTAAGGCTCCATACCCCATCGTATTACGTAATTTGGGTGAGGAAACCATTCTGGAAGAAGCGTTGGATATTTTAGTAAAGGATATTTATCCCAAGATCATTGAAGAAGCTAAGATCAAGCCTTATGGACCTGGGTCACTTGAAAATATGCCCACGCTTGATCCACTCACTTTTGAGTTCGTCGTTCCCCTTGAACCAGAAATTTCTCTGGGTGACTATAAACAAATCCGTATCCCATACAAGCTCAAGTCAATATCAAAAAAAGACATCAACAAGGTGTTGGATGATCTTCGAGAGAGACAAGTACTACTGGAGCCATCGGTGAACAACCAGCTAAAGAGGGAGATCAGGTTTATATCAAGCTTTCCATAAATCGTGTTCACCCTGAAGAAGGAGAAATCCCAGCCTTGGTTACTGATCGGCGAATGCCAATCGTGATTTCTTCATCAAAAATTGAAAATAAAACCGAGTGGCCTTTCCCAGGTTTCTCCCAGAATTTAATTGGTGCTACCACCGGTGAGGAAAAGGTTCTTAATTACACATATCCTGAAACTTCAGATTATAAGGATTTACGTGGAAAAGATACTGATAGTCCAGGTGAAAGTCGAAGAAATTAAGAAACGGATCCTGCCGGAATTGACGGATGCATTTGCCCAATCGGTTGGTGAACAATATGAAAACCTAGCTTTATTAACAGACGATATTCGTAACTCCTTGGAGAAACAAGCGAAAGAAGAATACGACAACGGGTATAACGATAAGATAATGAAGGAATTACTGAAGGATTGCATCCTAAAGTACCCTCCACAAATGTTGGATCGCGAGATTGATATATATATTGAGCAGCTCGAAAATAGATTGTCACAACAAAAGATGGATATGGAAACATATTTAAAGATGCGAAAAATCGATTCGGCTGCTTTACGTACTGAAATAACACCACAGGCCGAAGAGCGCTTGAAGCGTACTTTGATATTGCTTGAAATAGCAAAAGCAGAAAATATTCATGTAGAGAATTCTGAATTGGAATCCGAATCCATGCGCACACTAGATGAGCTCGGTCGAATGATGCCAGCAGACAAAGCGCGCAAGACTTTAACCAATGAATTCGTACGCGGAATGATAGGAAATATTGGTGCTGACTTGTTGGTCAAACACACCTGGGACTATCTTGAATCCATTGCGCGTGGTGAGAAAGATGATCAACCATCAGACTCAAAAACTGAAGACAGTATTATAGAACCATCAATAACTGAGCCAGATAAAAAACAACCCAAGAAAAAATCAACCAAAAAGGCGGAAAAGAATGAACCCAAATGATCCTTTAGCCCTCGTTCCGATGGTTATCGAAACTAGCGGGAGAGGCGAACGTGCTTATGACATATTCTCTTTGTTACTTAAGAACCGCATTGTTTTCTTAGGTACCCCAATCAATGATCAGATCGCAAACCTAACCGTTGCCCAATTGTTATTCTTAAACCAGGAAGACCGTGAAGCACCCATCTCAATGTATATCAACTCACCGGGTGGACAGGTGTATGCAGGCTTAGCGATTTATGACACCATGCAGATGATCACCAACCCAATCAGTACTGTTGCGGTTGGTGTAACGGCTTCCTTCGGGACAGTCCTGCTAACAGCCGGCACCAAAGGACAGCGTTATGCTCTACCTCATGCGACAATTCATATTCACCAACCCTTAGGTGGTGTTCAAGGACAAGCAACGGATATTGAGATAGAAGCGCGCGAAATTCTTCGGATGAAAAGCAGACTCAACGAGATATTAGCGTTCCACACCGGACAATCGGTAGAGACAATTGAGAAGGATACAGATCGAAATTTCTATATGGATGCCAAGGCTGCTGTCGATTATGGTCTTGTTGACCAGGTACTTGATACGCCCGCAGATAAGGCAGTAAAAATCAAGTAGGTCAAAACTTAACCAGAGCTTGCTAACGACTAAATCAAATAGTATTGAACAATGATGTACCCAGTTATATCTTGCCAGTTCTGCAGTAAAAGATACTACCTGGGTACATTTTTTTATATTGATGTTGTCATGGATGAATTATGACCAACAATTTTTTCTCGTCAATCGATGCACTCATTTTGGACATGGATGGTGTCTTATGGCGTGGAAATGAGTCGATCGGTGATCTTAAAACAATATTTAATCGCATCGCTGATATAGGCTGGAAAGTAATCTTTGCGACCAACAATGCTACTCGGACAACCGAACAATATCTGGATTTATTATCATCATTCGGGGTTTGTGCAGAGGCATGGCAAATCATTACATCTGCTACAGCTGTTATTCATTATCTAAAAAAGCATTATCCTCGCGGCGGGCCGGTATTTATCATTGGTGAGCAAGGACTCATAGAAGCATGTAATGAAAATGGTTTTTACCATTCCAATACTGAAGCATTAGCAGTCATCGCAGGAATGGATTGGAAATTAACCTATGAAAAATTGCGCTTGGCAACATTATTACTTCGTTCAGGCATTCCATTTATCGGCACAAATCCTGATCATACTTTCCCAACCCCGCAAGGATTGGTGCCAGGCGCTGGAGCTATCTTAGGAGCGTTAACCATCGCTAGCGATGTCACACCCATCATCGCAGGTAAACCACAACCAACTATGTACCAGGTTGCCTTGGAGAGATTGAATATCCCTGCTGACCATGCGCTGGTTGTGGGTGATCGACCCGAAACGGATATTGCAGGTGCGCAAATTATCGGTTGTCATACTGCATTGGTGCTTTCTGGGGTAACAAACACCGAACAAGCTAATGCCTGGCAACCAGCTCCCGATATTATTGCTGATAACCTTGAAAGTATCGTAAGTATGGAGTGGTTAAATTTATGAGCTTAGACGTACACACAATTCCAAGCTCTTCTGCGCAAGGCAAATCCAATATTTACGATTTTAGCTTAGAAGAATTAACCGAGAAAATGGCATCATGGGGTGAACCTGCATATCGAGCACATCAGGTTTGGGAGGGGCTGTACCAGCATCTATGGTGCGCTCCAGAAAAATTCACCAGCTTGTCCAAATCGCTACGACAAAAACTGAGTGATCAGTATTCCAATTTTGGATTAAGTGGTGATGGTCAAACATTATTTTCAAATTTGTATCCCCTTGCAATACAGAAATCAACCGATGGAGAGACGATCAAAACCCTGTTCTCCTTATACGATGGTAAGCAAGTTGAAACTGTATTGATGCGGTACTCCAAACGCCGAACATTGTGCATATCCACTCAGGCAGGTTGTGCGATGGGTTGCGTTTTTTGTGCTACAGGTCAAATGGGTTTCCACCGTCATCTTACGGGTGGTGAAATCATCGAGCAAGTTCTGTATTACGCTCGTGTATTGTCAGAGGATAATGAACAAGTCACAAATATTGTAATCATGGGAATGGGAGAGCCTTTTCATAACTTTGATGCAACTATTCGTGCCATCGAAACATTAAACCACGCGCAAGGATTCAATCTCGGAGCACGGAGATTTACCATTTCGACTGTCGGTCTGGTACCAGGCATCCGCCGTTTTACTCAACTACACTCTCAAGTGAATCTGGCAATCTCTCTCCATGCAGCCAATGATGAACTACGCACACAACTGCTACCAATTAATCGCAAATATCCACTTGAAGATCTATTTTCTGCTTGCCACGAATATATCCAGGTGACACATCGAAGATTATCCTTTGAATGGGCATTGATTCAAGGGGTGAACGATACGACAGAACAGGCTCATCTCCTTATACAGCGATTAAAATCATTCCGGATTGGGGGTTCAATCCTCTGTCATGTCAATGTGATTCCATTAAATCCTACACATAAGTACGCCGGTCATGCATCCACCCGTGAGGGAGCATTAGCCTTCCAAAAAACGCTCGAGGAAGCAGGTATACCTTGCACCATACGCTTACGCCGGGGGATAGAAATTCAAGCTGGCTGCGGTCAATTGGCTGCACAAGTTTAGTATCAGTTATTTTTACGCAAAAAACGGGGGAATTTTAATGAGACTTCCTGGAATATGAATCTCATGCTGATTTCATGTCATTCTAACTTGACATTAATGCTTAATAATGGTATTTTTTAATTGCCTAGGCACGCGTTGTAATTTATCAACATTGTAATATTTCTTTCATACCGCAATTCCAAATCTGGGGGAAAAGGAATTACCTATTGGTTTGTTGATTTGGAAAGGAGGGACAACTGATATACATAAATAAGTGCTTCCAATCAAACATTCTAACGAATGATCCAATCCCATTGTGACGAATATTAGAGGAGGAATTTAGGAATGAATAAAACGCGTTTATTCTTATTAATCGGGGTGATCCTGCTCTCGCTAACTCTTGTGGGTATAGCGATCGCTGCAGACAACTCAAACCAATCCCCACCACCTACTGGAGGAAATGTCTCTTTTAGTGCGCCTCCTAGTAGTCATATCTCTGCTTACCCTGAAAAATCTAAACCAGAAGAACCACGGGTTGCATCGATCCCACATCAAGCTGGTATCACTGGGGTGAGCACCGATTATGGCTGGAGTCAGGAGCTTGATACCTACACCGAAATCTCGGGTGGTACTCAGGTAACAACCTCCTGCGACGATACTAATTACAATAATTTCCCCATACCGTTTAGCTTCATCTATAACGGTATTACCTATACTGCAGTCAGCATCCAGTGCAATGGCTTCATCGCCATGGGTGCGTCGGTCTCTAGTTCTTACACTCCCATAAGCAGCGGTGCGAGCAACAACATCATCGTAGGGTTAGGTGGAGACCAACAAACCAACCTAACAAACAGTGAAATCCGCTACGAGACAGTGGGCACTTCCCCTGACCAGGTTTTTGTTGTACAGTGGAAAAACTTCCGCCATTATAGTGCCACAGGAGATATCTACAATTATCAAATCCGACTGTATGAGACCAGTAACCTGGTTGAGGTGGTTTACGGAGCATTTACCCAAAATGCAACGGGTCGTACTTCTCAGGTCGGATTACGTGGTGCCTCAAACGCAGACTTTTAACAACCGTATAGGTTCAGCTGATTGGATCAACTCTTTAACTGGCACCCTCAACACGGATACAATGGCGCTGACAACTGCATATGTACCCCCGAATGGTTTAACCTGGGATTGGACACCAATCTCGCCACACCCGGTTTTCAATGCTTCATATAAGACTGCCCCAGCGCAGGTCGTTATTGGTGACCCCGTCGCTTACTCGGTGCATATCGTGAACTCGGGGACCGCAGATGCTGATTCTGCAACGATGGTTGATCCGATCCCAGCAGGAACCACCTACAACAACGACGTTACCTGCAGCTCAGGTACGTGCGGCTTTGACGGTAGCAATGTCACATGGGCCGGCAGCGTACCCATCGCAGGTGATGTGACCGTCAATTTCTCCGTTGCTACGGTTGGAATGGGATGTGGTACTAACGTGACCAATCTGGTCACGGTGGATGACCCCGACTTGTACGGTGGACCGGTAACCAAGTCAGTTGGTACAACGCTCATTGCAGGCACTCCGGCGCCCCTGGATGGGTTTGAAGTCAGCGTTCCGCCCCCGGGTTGGACCGAGACGATCGTCTATGACCCCGGTACAGACCCCGACTGGAGTCAGGTGAATGTCGGCACATCCCCAACAATCAACCCCCATGGTGGCACTTATATGGCCAAATTCAACTCTTACAGCACCGGCAGTGGGGGTATGGCCCGACTGTGGACAGGTGCATTGGACTTGACAACGTATGCAGCCCCCCAGGTTGTCTTCTGGATGTCGCATGATACAGGCTATGCGTCCAACGCCGATCGTATCCAAATCCAAGTTTCTACGGATGGCGTCACTTGGATCGACGTAGGTACCCCAGTCAATCGTTACGACGCCTCATGCACGACGGCTTGCTGGAAGGAGCATGGAGTGATGTTACCAGCGGGTTACAACATCAACGGCGTCTACATCGGCTTCTTGGGCATTAGCGCTTACGGTAACAACTTCTATCTCGATGACACTTCCCTTTCCGAGAGCTGGTATCCCTGTCCATTTGTAACGATAGGTCCAGATCAGGATGGCTCATCCTGTGCAGGTTCTGCGATCCAATATCCATTAACTGTGCAGAATATAACCCCATTAGCAGATACGATGGATATCACTCCTCTCGGAGCTAGCTGGCCAACATCAGTTGACCCCTCATCAATAATTCTCGACCCAGGACAATCAGGCGTGGTCATGGTCACCGTCAATGTTCCCGCTAATGCATTGCCTCCTGCAGAAGATATTGCCACGATCCAGGCCTTTGGTCAAGGTTCTGGTCTTTCTGACACTGCCTCAGTCGCTACAAAAGTAAAATCACCTACTGGTATGGCGGAAACCTGGTTGAATGTTGCCACAGGTTTTGAAGGCGACCTCTACTGGGGTCACAGCTACTACTACGACGGTAACATATGTGTAGTAGGAGGCTTATCCGGACCATCCGGTGCGATCATCGTCAGCGATGAGCACCACTGCTACGACATCTCTACTGGCATTTGGTTTGACCGTGCCTCGATGCCTACAGCGCTCATGGCTGGTGCCTATGGGTTGATCGGTGATAAGTTCTACATTGCTGGTGGCTTTGATATCAACTTCCTCGGTTACACAAACCTCCAGATCTATGACCCCTCCACCGACACCTGGTCATCTGGCGCTCCGCTACCCACGGCGCGCGGTGGAGCAGCTGGAGGCGTTGTGAACGGCATACTCTTCTCGGCAGGTGGCAGTGGCACTGACTCCTTCCCCACCGACTGCCCTACTTACGCATACGACCCAATTGCGGATTCCTGGCTATCTTTAGCCTCCTGCCCATTGCAGAGTGGCTATGGGTTTAACTTAGGTGGAAGTGTGGGTAGTGATTATTGGGGACTTCTATTCGCAGGTGGTCACTTTGCCGCCTCCAGTGGTTGGTTCGCTTATGATCCCATTGCTAATACATGGAATACATTAGCGAATCTCCCTGGTGGAATTCATAAAACTCCACTTATCGAAGAGAATCCCCTCACAGGTCAAATCTATATGATTGGAGGTTTGATAGGTTGGACCGGCACTAATACCACTTACGAATATGACGCAGTTGGCAATACATGGACACTACTCCCACTCGCCGTGTTGAATACTACCGAGGGCGGAAGCCTGGGTCCAGCCCAAGGCTCTTTTGGTGATCCAAACCTGGAGGGCTTCTGGACGTTAGGTGGGACAATCGGATCTGGAGCAATTTCACCCGTTCCCTTTGAGTTCTGGGAATATAGTGCAGAATGGTGCGTGGTTCCAGAACCCGATATTGAGGTGACACCATTATCCCTGAGCGCGATCCAACCACCTGACACATTAACCAGTCAGACATTACAGGTGTGCAATGTGGGTGGAGCACAATTGGATTGGTCCATGGTAGAAATCCCAGAGATGGAAAACGTGTATATCAAGCCCGAGTCTAAATTTCCATTTAGCAACTCGACGGACGTCCCAGAAGGGTATATTCCAACCCTGACGCGTTCTGAGAATAAGGGTACTTTTGTTGGGACGGTTGGCTTGTTCAAGAATGTAGACCCCTGGTCATCGTTAGCATGGGAAAACATCATGAACGCCAACAGTATCCCATATGAGATCCATAGTTCGGCAGAATTTGCCTCCTTGGACTTTAATCAATTCGGGATGATCATCGTAGCTTGTGATCAGAATCAGTTATTCTACGATGATTATGCTGTCAACGCTGGCAAATTCGAAGCATATGTTGCAGATGGAGGCTTCCTTAACTTCTGTAGCGCAGATAACGGTTGGAATGGCGGTACCCTAAATGCACCATTACCAGGTGGCATGATATCAACATATGCAGCAGAAGATTATAACGTAATTGATGATCCTGCTCACCCAGTTGTTGCCGGCGTGCCAAATCCGTTTTGGGGTTCTTCAGCAAGCCATATCGTTTACAGCAATCTACCTACTGGTGCTCATATCATTGTTCATGGACAAAGCACCGGTGAACCCACCATGGTCGAGTATGGGATCGGCTCAGGCTGGATGATTGGCTATGGACAGACCCTTGAAATCACATATGATTTCGGATGGGATGGGGCACCAATCGTACCTAATGCCATCTTCTTCGGTTATAACTGGGGCGGCACTGCGGATATCCCATGGCTGAGCGAAGACCCAATTTCGGGTACCGTTTTACCAGGCGAATGCACCGATGTGACTGTAACCTTTGACTCAAACGGAGTGATGCCTGGAGAGTATTTTGCCAATCTGCTCATTAACAGCGACGATCCAGACACACCTGTAGTTAATGTTCCAGTTTCTCTGATCGTTGGTTCACCGACTATCGTCATCACGCCTCCAACCTTGGATGTTCAGGTATATGCGGGCGATACAATAACCCTCCCAATGAGCGTGACAAATGCAGGTACTGCCGATCTGGTATGGGAGCTGTTCGAAGGATATCCAAATCCAGGTTGGACAGAAAACTTCGATAGTTATGCAACCGGAAGCCAGATGCATGGTCAAGGTGGGTGGAAGGGTTGGTTTAACGATCCAGCTGCTGGTGCTGAAACTTCGGACATCTTTGCTCGTAGTGCGCCAAATTCGGTTAGCAATTTTGGCTGCTACCGACCTGGTACACGAGTATTCCGGCTCCACCGATGGTATCTGGGCATACTCAGCCTGGGTGTATGTGCCAACCGAGCTATACTCGGTTAGTCCGATTTCATCTTACTCAATAGTTATGATGATGCGGGTAATAATCTCAATTGGTCGGTTCAAGTCCAATTCGATTCCACAACCAATGAAGTATTGAATCTTGGGCTTTCGGAAGGTGCACTGCCGCTAATCAAGGGGTCGTGGGTAGAGCTTCGAGTTGTGATCGATCTAGATAATAATCAACAATCATTTTTCTACAATGGAGATCAGCTCTATACAGCCACTTGGACCGAAGAACAGGGTGGAGGTGGTGGGGTGCTAAACATAGCTGCTGTAGATTTGTTTGCCAATCAGCGCATCTGAGGTGTACTATGATGACCTTTCACTTGAGCAAGTGCTTGACATACCCTGGCTAAGCCTCAATCCAATGTCTGGAGCAACCCTTCCTGGAGAAAGCAGCCTGGTGGATGTGTCATTCGATTCTACAGGATTGAGTGTAGGCGTATACACTGCAACTTTGTACGCCCAAAGTAATGACCCTGTAAATCCATTGTTACCCATCCCGGTAACCATGACTGTGGTTAAACCTGATATCCAAGTCACCCCACTGTTACTCGAGCTGACACTTCTGGCTGGTGATACTGGCACACTACCCTTCACTATCAGCAACGTCGGTACAGGAGTTCTTACCTGGGAGCTTACGGATGATGCAGATTGGTTAAGTGAAGAACCAACCTTCGGTACCATCCCAGCAGCTGGGTCAACAGAGGTGGTCGCCACCTTTGATTCGACAGGACTTGCTCCAGGTGAGCATACAGCGCTCATCCTGGTCAGTAGCAACGATCTAGATGAGCCGGTTGTCACCATAGACGTCACATTAACCGTGGTTGAACCGGATATCGAGGTTACTCCGTTATCTCTTGGATTGACGCTCATGGCAGGTGAAACTGGAACGCTTCCCTTCACCATCAACAACGTTGGTACCGCAGTCCTTACATGGGATCTCACCGATAATGCGGATTGGCTCAGTGAAAATCCAATATCAGGCACCATCCCTGCTGCTGGTTCCATCGCTGTGGTCGTCACCTTCGATGCAACGGACCTGACACCTGCTGTATACACAGCGACCATCGATGTCAACAGTGATGATCCGGATGAGCTCGTAGTTCCAATAGCTGTTACGCTAACCGTGGTTCCTCTACCTGTCCCTGATATCGATGTGCTCCCACTATCTCTTGACAAGACACTTTATGTCGATGAGACCGGTTCGATGACCTTCACAATCAGTAACTTTGGTTCAGCATACCTGATGTGGGACCTTACCGATAGTGCAGCTTGGTTGAGTGAAGATCCAATATCAAGCACCATTCCTGCTGCTGGTTCTATCGATGTGATTGTCGCTTTCGATGCTTCGGGTCTGTCTCCAAATGTGTATACAGCTACTATCAATGTAAATAGTAATGACGTGGATGAGCCGGTTGTAACCGTCGACGTTGTGCTGACCGTTGTAGCCGTACCTGTACCGGACATCGTGGTCACCGCACCGCCGTTGGATATGGTGCTCAATCCCGATACGACCGGCACGCTGACCTTCACTATCGGTAATGTTGGCACCCTTGATCTCACCTGGAACCTGACTGACGGTGCAGACTGGCTGAGTGAGCTTCCTGTTTCTGGAACTATTGCACCTGATGGATCAAGCGAAGTTGTGGTTACTTTCGACGCGACAGGCTTGGTTGCAGGGGAATATCAGGCAAGCAATCACGATCACCAGCAACGATCCGGATGAGGCTTCTCTCACCCTGGATGTCACTCTGACGGTGAATGAGACAGTGCCGCCCGGTTACCAGTTCTATCTCCCGATCATCTTCAGGTCATAGCGATCGGTCCATAAAGAATTAATATAAGTGGGTGGCATCGAAATTGCCACCCACTTTCATTTTCTTCAAAAGAGTTGCATAAGAAATTTCAGTAACTTAAAGAAGGATAATGGTTTATCAAACAGCAGTATTCCTACTCAGCTAGTTCAAATTCCAGGCGTAGTACCCGCACCCATACACCTTTTGCACGGCAGGTAGATATTAATTTTACTCCGGATGGGGAGTTCTAATAAATTCTCTGTTGTTGCAATCACTCCGCCTATTTGTTTCTCCTGGATATAGTGCTCTATGTTATCCATATTACCCAGGATATTTACCCCATGAATATTACTCCCCCACTTGAGCGCATCGTCATCGAGAAAACCTACCACACAATACCCAAGGAAAGGGTTGCGTAATATCCACCTCAGAGCTATTTCTCCTGCATCCTCTGCTCCGTATAACAAGATGTTCTGTTTTTCGACTCCGGTGAATTTTCTGCTATATATTCTATCCAGGATATTAAAAGAGGATCTCGATCCTGCCAGACCAATCAGGAGGTATAAAATAAACAACAGAAATACGTCACTGGTGAACAAAATTCTCGGATATGCAAGCTTGAGGATTAGCCAGGAAGATGCACCTGCCAGGACCGCAGCCCCAACATAACGTATCAAATCATTTATCCCAATATATCGCCACACACCTCGATAAACACCTAGGATGTAAAACGACCCGTATGTTAATCCCAAAGTTAATGGGCCATGATTGTAAGAAAAGACCCATGCTGGCAGAAGTCATATTCAACCCATAACGGGTCCAAAATGCAAGATAATAACTCACTCCGATTAATAATAAATCGAAACCGAGCTCAAATACTCTTCTTTTAAAAGTGAGATTTAATATCCAACGTGTGAAATTTGTTTGATTGATTTCTCCTGAAGAAACAACCTTCATTCTGGATAAATATGCTACAAACAGTGAGAGTCCAAGTAACAAAATTGGGATCAGGACTAAACTTAAATCATAGTCCCAGGCTTCAAGACCGATGGAGGCTAAGCCCGATATAATCGCTATGCCATATAATACGAATAAAGCCTGTCGTTCCGATAGTCCAAATGCTACCAAACGGTGAGAAGTATGATCTTTACCGCCAAGTGCAGGTGACTGCCCTCTAAGAATGCGTGTTATCGTTACGAATCCTGTATCCAGTATTGGCAGTAGAAATACCAAAGTTGGAACACCCACGATAGCAAATATATTGGATGCCTGCGTTCTTCTCGCTACAGCAAGTGCAGCCAAGCCGAAACCCAACATCATGCTTCCGCTATCCCCCATGAATATCTTAGCTGGCGGAAAGTTAAATACTAAAAATCCGAGAATACTGCCGGCTATGGATAACGAAAGTATGAGTAATTCATAGTTTCCAGCTTTATAAAAAAATACCGATAAAAAACCAGCCGCAATCAATGCCACACCCCCTGCAAGACCATCCATATTATCCAGTAAATTAATCGCATTAGTAATGCCAACCAACCAAAAGAACGTTAGGATTATGTTCGCAATCGGCCACCGAAAAAAGTCAATGGTATTGTTGCCAAAAAAAATGACTAATGTTGCCGCTAAAAGTTGGAAAGCCAATTTCACTGGTGGGTTAATATGCTTGAGATCATCGTATAAACCGATAAGAAACATTACCGATATTCCCAATAAAATACTCCACCGTTTTGCTAACCAGTGTAAATCACTGTTTGTCACTGAAACAAACAATAGAGTCACCAAAAATGCAATGAAAATCCCAACTCCGCCAAGTGTTGGGGTTGGTTTCTGATGCCATCTCTCTACTTTCGGCATCGATACCAATCCAATTCGGAAGCTAAGCCTAAGAATCACTGGCATGAGTGCCAGACTAACAAGTAGTGAAACTATTGGTGCGATAAATGAGTAGATGGGCAAGTGATACTTTTACCGTTTTTCTTTGGCAGCTTTTATGGTAGGGCTAGTGTCTGAGTAATTAGATCCTGTATCTGTTCAGTTGCGGAATTTGGGGCACCGGTCAATGCTTGATTCGCATAA
Organism: uncultured Chloroflexia bacterium; assembly: GCA_963774275.1. Classification (GTDB taxonomy): domain Bacteria; phylum Chloroflexota; class Anaerolineae; order Anaerolineales; family UBA4823; genus FEB-25. Next base: position 215,927 of record CAVZEP010000011.1, read on the forward strand.
TATAGAGCAAGAGATTTTTCCCCAAGTTGCAAATACAGCTTGGCTACCGCTTCTTGGATTTTCCAAAGGTCGGAGGAACTTATTCCGGAATCTATTGATTCCAATAACACATCAACTGCTTGTTGCAATTGGGAGCGATCAACATTCTGTGGATCCAGTCCAGCCATCATTATGTATACATTTCCGAGCGAAACCATATAACTGGCTTTGGAAATTGGGTCGGTTTTCTTTGAAACTTCTATGGCGGTTCGATAATATTCAGCAGCCTTCTCCAATGTTTGTCTTTTGACAGTTATATCACTTGCAGATACAGCTAGATTCTTATAATAATCACCAATTAATCCCTGGGTATAACTATACCGCGCATCCAACTCGAGTGCACGTTGTAACCGCTCTAACGCTTGCTGTGGTTGCCCCATAACTTGCATGAACAAGATTGCCCATTCATCCCACAGTGTAGAGTTATTCGGACTTAGTAAGACTGAAGTAGCATAATAATTAGATGCAGTCTGAGCACGTTCATTACGAATGGTGGAAGATGTCGCTTTCCCAGCCCACCAACTGTATAAACGAGCCAAGTTCGCTGTATGGTCAGTGTTCAGCGGGTTGATGGTTTGGGCTACTTTTAGATCTTTTTCTGCTTGTAGCACAAGGCTGTCCTGGTCTGTTGTAGAATCAATAACTTTTGCTTGTTCTAGATAGCTCCTTCCAAGAAAAAGATAATAATGATCTTCTCTTGGAGTTAGCTCAATTGCCTGTTTATATAAGAAAGTGACTACCTGCCACTGACTGCTTTTAGAAAATTGCTCAGCCATTTTGAAAGTAATATCTGCCTGGATTACCTTTAGGTTAGAAAGGTTTGTCAAAATGAATACAACGATCAAAGCAATAGGCGCTATCAGCGCAACAATAGGCTTTGCAGATTTACCTCGTTGCGGCCAATCTTCTGGAAGGATAAAGGCTGCCAGGAATATGATAAGAAATATATAGATATAGAATTTGGTCAGGAATGATCCAATGCTATCGACCTGTAAGATAACATCATTCTGATTCGCAGGCGTAAAACTTGCGACGGTCGCCAGACTGATTGCATGTAAAAACCAGAAGATTAAAACGATAGCCACCATAGCGATGGTCATTACACCTACAGATTTTGCCCAGGATTGGTATTCAAATTGATCATTATTTTCAGACGAAAACAATAAAATGCCAATGATGCCAGTTGTTAATATCAATGCCAGTATGCCGAATGAAATCGCGTTGTCCTTATTTGCCAATCGGGTTATCGAACTGATAATTATCGATAGGGAGGAGGTTGAGTGTCCTGAGTTGGTCACGAAGTCAAACCCTAAAGTACATAGAATTATCCCCATGATGACAGCACCAATAAGGGAATTTCTCATCCAACTTGGTTGATTGCTCAGGAGAGGAGCAGAATTTCTATCAATCTTACGCCGTTGCTTAAATGTGTTGTAGCGTTGATTCTTCTTAACTGCACGCGGGAAATTATCTCCTTCAGTTACTTCAACTGCATTATTTTGCACTTCTGCAAGCAGTATTTTTGGAATAATATAACCGATGACTACAGTTATGCCTGTATATGCCCAGAATAGTGTTCGAGTTGCTACAATAGCAATTCCGAAGTTGATTTCTACAAAGTGCCCAACAACAGCTGAAAATAAAACCACCAATAAGATGGAGAATGGATTTATTGGTTTCTTTTCTTCATTATTATTTGATGAGAATAATGCATATATAGTGAGGTACGCAACCATCCCTAGGATCATTCCAAAAGGTAATCCAACCCCCAAAAATTCAATCCCTTTCAGTATAATCAGACTTATAGATCCTATTACTCCTCCCCCGATTAAACAGATAAAAAAGAAATACGTATTGCGTTTGGATTTTATGAAACCTTGCCATTTTAAACCATAATAAAATACCGCGCTAAATATAGTTAAGTAAATCAGTAGTCCTGCAAACCCCGTTATCACTAAGGAATCCCAAGTTTCATTATGTGCTCGGTCTGGGGAAGCATTCCTTTTTTCGACTTGGCCTAATTCTGACTGATAAAATTGGTTATACGCAACATACATTGCTTCAGGTCCATAACCAATGATTGGTCTAAGGAAATTAAAAGGATCCGAACTTCCATCTGGAAATTTTAAGGGATCATGGATTCCGACTAACTTGACTGTACCTTCCCAGATGTATTGCCGGACCAAAGCAGAATTACTTGTTTGATCCAACAATGTCCCAAAGCGACCAATGGCAGGAGATTTTTTTAGCGCTTCCAAGGGGCCGTTGTTCATATTGAATACTGCCAGGAATGCACCACCTAGTAGTGCTAATCCGACGATAATAAATGTCAGCCAACGTTTTCGCCAAAATATCGATAATAAAAGGACTAAAAAATAAACTGATGTCATCAACCCAAGCAACGGTCCTCGGCTACCACTCATATAAATTGCAATCAATTCCAGAGCAGCTATAAACACATAAATTGTGGCTTTAATGATGCGTTTGGTGGTCGTGACTCCAGAGTCCATTGCTTGATCGTTTACTGCAATTATTTCCCTGAATGCCTCGATCATTCGACCAACGGTTAATGGAAATACCATAATCAGGTATGCAGCAACGAAGATTGAGTTCCCCATATTGGATGCTATGCGGACGGATACATTTCCACCCCAAGGTATGGGATCTATCTGATATTTTTGTAATAATCCATATAATGAAACTGGTAAGCTGGTTAAAATTACAGTAGTAACTAAGCGACTGATCTGGTTCTTTGTACGTAGGTTAGAAATTATCGAAAAAAATATGATCAGGTACGAAAAAGTGGTATATGTGCCTTGTAAGCGTTGGTACGATCCGAATAGACTTATCGATGGAGTAACTGAGAAGATTGTTGACAAAATATATACAATTACCAGGCAGATGACAGGGGCAATCATCGGGTAATTCCAAAGATATCTCACCAATGATGTCTCTTTTGCATTGGTACTCCAATGAACTCCCCCTTCATCTAATAGCTTTATCAACCAAGCAGCGATAGTTAATATTGCAAGTGACCGTAAAATTGTGATCTTATCGGGTTCAAAGATGCGGCTTGAGTAAATGTCAAAAAATATTGGTACTATGCTTACAGCTGCCAGCCATACAGCTTCCATTACCCCAAGGCATAACCGGCTTAGTTTTGTTGACATACTACATCACCTGTAGTTAAGAATACCGATTACGATATCACAAATTTACATAGTTCGCAAGATAGGCATTGACTACCTATTTTAATACAGATAGAATAGTATTCGGTCTGATAATTAATCTCGATTTTACCTCAGGAGTTATGGATGCCATTCAATTTTGCAATCATCGGAGTCGCGGGATATATCGCTCCGCGCCACCTGAAAGCAATTCACGAAACGGGTAACCGCCTGGTGGCAGCAGTGGATCCAAATGATTCTGTCGGATTGCTTGATCAATACTCGTTCGATGTGCGTTATTTTACCGAAATCGAACGCTTTGATAGACATCTAGAAAAACTCCGCCATGGTCCTGAGAAGGACCGGGTTAATTATGTAAGTGTTTGCTCTCCGAATTACCTGCATGATGCCCATTGTCGCCTGGCGTTACGAGTGCATGCCAATGTATTGTGCGAGAAACCTTTGGTTATCAATCCATGGAATTTGACTGCCCTCCAGGAATTAGAAGCAGAATATAATGGCAAAATAAATACCGTTCTCCAATTACGGTTGCATCCAAAGTTAATTGAATTACACAATGTGTTACATGCAGCGAAGTCTTCCACCCAGCATGATGTTATTCTAACCTATGTAACTGCGCGAGGACCCTGGTATCATACATCCTGGAAAGGAGATCCTGAAAAATCTGGTGGAATTACCACGAACATAGGTATACATTTTTTTGATTTATTAATGTGGTTGTTTGGTAAAGCAGGAGATGTTCGTATTCACCACTCTGACCACGAAAGAATGAGTGGCTTTTTGGAATTGGAATATGCACGGGTTCGCTGGTATTTATCAATTGATCATAATGATTTACCATTTCAAGTTACACCAGGTGTGCGAAGCACCTACCGTTCAATCATTATCGATGACCAGGAAGTCGAATTCACTGAAGGATTTACTGATCTCCATACGCACGTCTATCATGAAACGCTGGCTGGTCGGGGATTTGGCATTGAGGATGCCCGCCCATCGATTGAATTGGTCCACCGTATCCGTACCTCACCTGTTTCCTTTTCCAATGATGAACTCCATCCATTTTTAAAAAGTCATCATGAGTAATTATTACGTTCACCCAAGCTCAATCATTGACGAACCTGTCGCTATCGGAGCAGGCACTAAAATATGGCATTTCTGCCATATTATGATCGGTGCACGCATTGGTGAGAATTGTGTTTTAGGACAGAATGTAATGGTGGCAAATAATGTTGTGATCGGTAACAACGTAAAAATCCAAAATAATGTCTCTATATATAGTGGAATTGAGTTGGAAGACGATGTATTTTGTGGACCCTCATGTGTCTTTACCAATGTGATTAATCCTCGCTCGCAAATTGTAAGGCGTAATGAGTACCAGCGTACACTTGTTCGCCAGGGAGCTACAATCGGAGCCAATGCGACAATTATTTGCGGTATCACAATCGGACGCTTTGCTTTCATTGGAGCTAGTAGTTTGGCACGCAAGGATGTGCCAGATTATGGCCTTGTGTTAGGTGTACCCGGAAATACTAAAAGGTTGGATGAGTTGCCATGGATACCGATTACCTGCTCCGGATGAAGGCGGAATTATGATTTGCTCTGTTTCGGGATGGCGATACAAGGAAATTGAACCTCAAGTAATTAAATGTTTAGATTGGTCGGAAGACAAACCTCTACCACGAACTGTATGAATTCAAAACCGATACCTATTCTGGATCTAAAAGCGCAATATGCAACCATTCGTGAGGAGATTCTTGCAGCTACCGTGCGTGTTTTGGAGAGTCAGCAATTTATTCTTGGCCCTGAAGTCGAAAGTTTAGAAAAAGTACTGGCGGATTATTCTCAATGTAAATATGCATTTGGTGTCTCATCAGGTACCGATGCCTTATTAGTTTCCTTGATGGCAATTGGTCTTCAACCAGGGGATGAGGTGATTACCACACCTTATTCATTCTTCGCTACTGCTGGATCGATTGTTCGATTGGGTGCCAGACCTGTGTTTGTGGATATCGACCCCGCAAGTTTCAATATTCAAGCCGATAAGATTGAGCAGATAGTCACATCTCGTACAAAAGCTATCATTCCGGTACATCTAGCTGGGCAATCTGCAGATATGGATCCAATTTTAGATATCGCAAAACGATACGGACTATATGTGCTTGAGGATGCCTGTCAAGCAATTGGTGCAGATTATAGAGGAAGCCGTTTGGGTTCAATCGGACACCTGGGATGCTTCAGTTTCTTCCCATCTAAAAACCTTGGTGGTTATGGGGATGGCGGATTAGTCACCACCAATGATGTTGATCTTGCCGATAAGGTATTCATGTTGCGTAACCATGGTCAGCGCTTAAAATACCATAACATTCTAGTAGGTGGCAATTTCAGGATGGATTCAATCCAGGCAGCAGTATTGGGAGTTAAATTTAATCATCTGGAGAATTGGACTGAAGCTAGGCGAAATAATGCTACGAAGTATAGAGAATTATTTAAGAAGTCGGGGATATCTATTTCTCTAGAGGAATTTGGAAGTAAATGCGGGATCGTTCCTCCCGTCGAATCAGGTTTTGGTCGCCACATCTATCATTTATTTATGATTCGTACAAAATATAGGGATGACCTTTTGTCTTTCTTAAAAGCCAGGCAGATTGGCTGCGAAATATATTACCCTATCCCTTTGCATTTACAGGAGTGTTTTCGTGAATTAGGTTATAAGGAAGGCGATTTTCCGCAAAGCGAAAAGGCAACCAAAGAAACACTCGCATTGCCCATATATCCCGAACTGACAGAAGATCAACAGTCAAGGGTAGTGGATGTGATTCTCGAATTCCACAGATCGTATTTGTAGAAATTTAACCGAATGAAAATTGTCTCCGTGGTCGGTGCACGACCTCAATTTATCAAATCAGCTCCAGTCACCAAGGCTATTAGCTAAAGCTGGTCACCAGGAATACAAGATTCATACTGGACAGCATTATGATTACGGAATGTCGCAGGTGTTTTTCGAAGAAATGGGGATTCCAGAACCTTCTGTCAACCTTAATATCGGCTCGGGAACCCATGCACAGCAAACCGGACAAATGATGGTTGGGATTGAGTCGGAACTTTTAGTCCAAAAACCGGATGTCGTGCTGGTTTATGGTGATACCAATTCGACTTTGGCTGGTGCCCTTGCTGCTGTAAAACTACAAGTTAAACTTGCTCATATCGAAGCGGGATTGCGATCTTTTAATCGCAAAATGCCAGAAGAGCATAATAGAGTATTAACCGATCACTGCTCCGACCTTCTATTTTGTCCCACGCAGACAGCTGTAGATAATCTTTTTAAAGAGGGGATTCAAAAAGGAGTCCACATGGTTGGGGATACCATGTACGATGCTGTGCTCCAATTTAGTGATATCGCTGCAACGATCAATAATCCTTAATAAATTGGGGTTGAAATCCAAAAAAATACATACTAGCCACCATTCATCGCTCATATAATACGGACAATACTGATGTGTTGGGTACCATCTTGTCTGTTTTCCAACACTTGGATGAGACGATTATTTTCCCCATTCACCCACGAACATTAAATGCAATGGTTGCAGCGAATTTATCTATCCCAAATAATGTAATGGTGATTGATCCTGTGGGATATCTGGATATGTTAATATTAGAAAAGAATGCCAGAATTATTATGACCGATTCAGGAGGCGTACAAAAAGAAGCTTATTTCTTTGCGGTACCATGCCTCACTCTTCGTTCAGAAACAGAATGGGTGGAAACAATCGAGAGTGGCTGGAACTGTTTGGTGGGTACAGTTCCTGACCTAATCATGGATGCTATTCGGGGACATGTATTGCCAGTGAGACCCTCCTCCCACTTGTTTGGTGATGGTCGTGCGGCGCAAAAAATTGTATCAATGCTCTTCGAGATTAAGGCCATTTAATGACCGTTGCCCAACGCAGTGTTCGTTCTTCCACGTACACATTGATCGCCAGTGGGATTAACACCGTTGTTCAATTCTTACGTTCAATTCTACTTGCCAGATTGATCGCACCGGAAATATTCGGAATTTATGCATTCGCAACTGCATTTGTCCTCGTCACAAGTTCCCTGCCAAACTTCGGCATGTCCAGTGCTCTACTCCACCGAGCTCCTGAAAGCGAGCACGAAGATGCACTGCGGGTTCACTTTACCATTTTATTGGTTTTTAATATTTTTTGGGTATTGGTAATTGCACTTATCGCCAACTTTACCTTCCCTCGGGAATATCTATGGGTCTTATGGATATTTCTTGCGACTCAATTTGTAGATAATCTAGTTATCACCAGCCGTACTTTGCTCATACGTCGGGTTACCTTTAAAAGAATCGCCATTGTTGATACCCTCAGCATTGGTTTGTCCACCCTTTCAGCACTATTGCTTGCATGGAAAGGTTATGGTATCCAGGGTTTGGTTTCAACAGATATTATTGCCTCCCTGGTCGCCGTTCTGGGGTATTTGTTAATACGACCACCTTGGAAAGTGCACCTGGGTTGGTCACCCAGGATCGCCCGCTACCTGCTTGGCTTTGGTTATCGGACATTTTTTGCAAGCATAGTAAGTCAAGCGCTTGATTACATTGATAATTTGTGGACAGGTCAATACTTAGGTGAAACTCCATTGGGCTATTATTCACGCGCATATACATTTTCCTCTTACCCACGTAAGGTTTTAGCCAATCCAATAAATGCAGTTGCTTCTGGTACATATGCTGAATTAAAAGGCAATCCAAAACAATTATCCCAGGCGTTTTTTCGAGCTAATGCTCTTTTGGTGCGTACTGGTTTCCTAATGGCAGGCTTGCTCGCACTAATTGCTCCCGAATTCATTTATCTGGTGATCGGCAGGCAATGGCTACCAATGTTGGATGCTTTTCGTCTGATGCTGCTTTTCACCCTCCTTGACCCAATAAGGGGTACACTCGCTAATTTGTTCATTGCTGTTGGCAAGCCCGAGAAAGTACTCTGGGCGCGGTTAGCTCAATTGGCAGTTTTGATTGCAGGGTTATTCATATTTGGTAATTTGTGGGGGATCTCAGGTGTGGCAATTGCAGTCAACGTGATGATTTTAATCGGCATCATCATACTTTTATGGCAATCACGCAGCTATGTAGAGTTTTCAATCGTGCGCCTATTTGGGGCACCCGCAATAGCCTTAGGTGTGGGTTTAGTTCTAGCGCGATTGGCAATTGAAGTTCCAGGGGTGCTCGGATCATATTGGCGAACAGGCGGGGTAAAAGCGATCGTATTTAGCCTTGTTTACATGAGTATAATTTTTGCTTTCGAACGCAAAGAACTCCCGATACTGATCAATTATGCGAAGATCATCTTGCCAAAGAAGGGAACTCCCCCTGATCGGATTGAGAACCAAAAATAGTCTGCTTATAAAGCGTAACGCTGACTTGTGCAGACAAAACGCAATTTCAGCAATCCGATCTAGGCGTACCAGCGCGAATCTGAATACATTTGATAACATATGAATCTCATTGAGATAAATAAGCTTATCCAGGAAGTAGAATGCAAACAAGACCTGCTAAGGTGGAAAATCGGTTCTTGGTGTGCATGGCCAATCCTTCGTTTCAACCTGGCTGCCATCGCATCCAATTTAGTGATTGATGCAAGTGATATACGTCTGACCAAAGCAGAGCGCCTGACCCAATCGTTCCATGATTTTTCAGGTGTTATGCGATCTGAACATCCTGTTGTTATAAACTATGTCGCTTCATCGAATCGGGTTGAACAAGAACGTGGACGATATAAGGATATCATCTTCGACGATTTGCTTCGCTACATCCGATCATATTTTAAAATTGAACATATAAACAATAAAAATTACCTAGATCGAAGTAATTTTGCTTTATACCCCAGCCAGATGACAACCACTGGAATATACCTATATGCGGGTATTCTTTCCAGGCTGTCACAGCCACAGACAATTCTACAAATTGCTGACAAATTCGATTCCATTATCCAAGGATCTTTTCCTTCATCTTACCTGACGCGTGAGGATATTCGTAGAATCTTAATTTTATATTTTTGGAGAAAAAAGCTTTTCGGATACCTGTTAAATCACTTGAAACCAAAGGTCCTTCTCTTGCAGACTGCATACACCAATCATGCCCTCGTGGCAGCTGCAAAAGAGCTTAAAATCAAAGTGATCGAATTCCAGCATGGGATTATCGATCGACACCATCCAGGTTATTCCTGGACTGGTCAGGCTGTAATTTACAAAAATCAAATGGCAATTCCTGACAGCGTCTTCGTTTATGGAGATTATTGGAGGCAGGAACTATTTCTAAACGGCTTTTGGAATGAAGAATTACGGGTTGTAGGTAGCCCTCGTTTAGATCAATACCGGATCTCGCATGCAGCGTCTACTTCCAGGGAGAACAAAAGATCTTTTCCAGGTAAAATAATTATTGTAACTACACAATCATTAGAGGTTGATCACCTGATTTCATTCCTGCTTGAATTTATAAAGATTTCGGATATACCGATTGAGGTGGATATTAAATTACATCCCAGGGAATCCGACCGGCGTCCTTATGAAATCGCATTCAAGGATTACCCTAATGTGCATATAATCTCCGGTCATGAGTCTCCATCGACCTTCGAATTGTTATCGAGGGCCAATTATCATGTCAGCATCCATTCCACCTGTCATTATGAGGCTCTCGGTTTGGGAATCCCCACCATAATATTACCGTTCACGAATTATGAACGGATCTTACCTTTATGTGAACGTGCTGGAGGTTACGCCCTAATAGCAAAGACTCCGGAAGAAATGGTGCATATCATCGCTCAGGAGCGAACGGTTCCCCCAGAAATATCATCCTTCTATTTTCGTGATGGGGCGGTAAATAACATGCTTTATGAATTACGAGACGAGCTAGGCGAAGTAAAATAATACATAATTCGGTTATTGTGCCATGAAAATCATGATGCTCGTACTAAATAACTTCACGAATGATGCTCGCATCCATAAGGAAGCCGTTTCGTTAGCTGCTGTTGGTTACGATGTAACTGTTGTGGCACTATGGCAGCCTGGATTGCCCCTTACCGAAAAACAATCTGGCTACCAGGTGATTCGCATACACCTCCTTTCCCGTCCATGGCGAAATCGCCTATTTTCTCCGCCGATTAAATATCTTGAGTTCGCGTGGCGGGTATACCACCTGGCTGGGAGAGAACCTGCCCAATTTTATCATGCCAATGATGCTAACACCTTACCAGCAGCTTGGTGTGCAGCTAAGCGCAGCCATGCAAAGATAGTGTATGATGCACATGAATTTGAAACTGGCCGTTTTTTTTCAAGTGATAAAATTGCACGCTTCTACCGTAAAATTTGGGTTTTACCGGAAAAGCTATTTATCCATCGAGCAAATTCTATAATTACAGTCAGTCCTTCCATTGCCAGAGAACTCAAACGTTTGTATCGTATACCAATTCCTCAGGTGATTTTAAATTGCCCAGAAATATCTTCGTTTCAAGCAACTAACCGACTTCGCCAAGAACTTGGAATTAGTCCGGATCAAAAAATAGTCCTCTATCAAGGGATGGTGAGTTCTGGACGCGGCATAGAATCCTTTGTAAATGCTATTCAGATAGTAGAAAATACCGTAGGTGTTGCTCTGGGGGATGGGTCTGCATTAGAGATGTTTCGCGGTCGTGCAAGCACTGGTGAATGGCAGCGAGTTTTCTTTCCTGGGAAAGTACCTCTCGGCGAACTGCCTGACTATACTGCCTCAGCCGACCTGGGAGTAGTGCTTACTCAGGATAATTGCTTGAACCATCATTATTCGCTGCCAAATAAATTGTTCGAATACCTGCATGCCGGGTTGCCAGTAATCTGCAGCGATCTACCTGAAATTGCTCGAATCGTTCAAGGGTATCAAGTTGGTGAACTTACTGATCCGGATAATCCATCTGATATCGCGCAAAGCATAAAATCTATCCTCAGCGATCCACCTCGTTTTCTGCAAATGAAGATCAACACTAAAAAGGCTGCTGAGGATTTTAATTGGGATAAAGAAAAAAGAAAATTAATAACAATTTATCAAAATCTTGGTAATAGCTGAGCACTAATAAATGCGTATCACAATGCTGCTGTCGAATAGTTTCCGTCCAGATCCACGTGTGTATAAGGAAGGATTAAGTCTAGTAAAGGCTGGACACCAAGTTCAGGTAATTTGCTGGGATCGTACAGATGAATTTCCCGAAGAGGAGGAAATTCGTGGGATGAAAATCCTTCGAATAAAGATAAAATCCAAATACAGCGCAGGAACAAGGCAATTATTATATTTACCGCGATTTTGGTTCAGAGCGTATCGATATCTTAAACAACTTCATCCAGATGTCATTCATTGCCACGATCTTGACACTACCCCAAGTGGGGGGTGGTATGCTTTCTGGCATAAACGACCCTGGATATTTGATGCTCATGAATGTTATCCAGAACAAATCGGTCCACAAGTCCATCGCGTGATATATTCTTTTCTAAAATACTTCGAAGGATTTATATCCAGAAGGGCGAACCGAGTGATTACTGTCGGTGAAGGTTTGGGAGAGCATTTCCGTTCCTTTGGAGTCCAGGTATCTATCATTGGGAATTACCCAGATATTAATTCGTTCAAGCCCTCTGCTCAGCGATATACCCGGCAACAGCTGGGAATACCGAACGATTCGATCATCATAGCATATATTGGTGGATTTACTTTAGCCCGAGCAATAATACCGCTGATAAAGGCATCAAGTAATTTCAAGGATGTTAGCTTATTAATTGCGGGCGATGGACCCCAGCGTGCAGCAATTGAAAAGGCTATCATAGATCATCCTAATATCTTATATTTTGGCTGGATTAAGCAAGAATTGGTACCAGCATATACCATGCTATCGGATATTATTTATTACGGTTTAAATATTACAGATGGCAACAGTCAATACAGCAACCCTAACACACTTTTTAATGCTATGGCAGCTGGTAAACCAATCCTGACAACAGACGTTGGTGAGATTGCTAGAATTGTAAAAATGGAAGACTGTGGTATTGTGATCTCCGATGCTACCCCTGAATCGGTTGCTGATGGAATTCGCCAATTAATGAATCCTGTGTATCGCCAAAGACTAGGTGAAAATGGAAAAAGGGTTGCTTACAATAAATATAATTGGGAATCTGCAGAAAGAAAAATAATAGAAATATATTCTGATTTATCCAATAAGTCATAAAGATGCCTATGCGCATACTGTACCTTTCTCAGTACTTTCCTCCTGAAGCCGGAGCGACGCAAACTCGGGCTTATGAAATGGCGAGTAACTGGATACACCTGGGTCACTCGGTGACTATGTTGACAGAATTTCCCAACCATCCTTCAGGAATTATCCCCCTCAAATTTAAAGGCAAATGTTACGAGCTTTCTAACAGCGAAGGCATAGATATCCTCCGTGTTTGGGTAAAAGCCTCTCCGATAAAGAATTTTCGAAATCGTATGCTTTTTTATCTTTCTTTTATGTTTAATGCCATTCTCGCGGGATTTTTTCTTACTAAAGGAAAGTATGATTTCTTATACGCTACTTCCCCACCGCTATTCGTTGGTGGCGCAGCATTAGTATTAAGTTATCTAAAACGAACTAAACTTGTGTTTGAGGTGCGTGATCTTTGGCCTGAATCTGCTGTTGCTCTGGGTGAATTAACAAGTCCTAAGGCGATTTCATGGGCAACTAAACTTGAAGAAGCGTGTTATCGCAGATCTATTCAGGTGGTCGTTGTCACGCATGGAATATATAACCGGTTAGTCCAGCGGGGAATCTCACCAGAAAAGTTAATCGTAATTCCGAATGGTGCCAATATTGCTATGTTCGGGTATGAGCCTCAATCTCGAGAGAATATCCGGAAGGAATTGGGGTTAGAGGGTAAATTCCTTGCGATTTATGCTGGAATTCACGGATTGGCACAAGGATTAGATACAATTCTTGATACTGCTCGATTTCTCCAAGACTATTCGAATATTCATTTCTTATTGATCGGTGATGGACCTAAGAAAAAAGAAATCCTTTCTCTGGCAAAAGAATATAATCTCCCAAACCTCACGCTTCTACCAGAAAAACCCCGCGAACAGATACCTGGATACCTATCAGCTGCAGATATCGCACTAGTCCCATTGAAGAAAGCAGAGATATTCACAGGCGCGTTGCCGTCAAAGATATTCGATGCTTGGGCTTGTGAAAGACCGGTCTTAGTAAGTATCGATGGCGAAGCTCGGGAAGTTGTTGAAAGTGTTCAAGGTGGAGTATTTGTTCCTCCGGAAAATCCAACAATAATGGCAGAAACCATAATAAAATTGATGAATTCTCCAAATGTTCTGGATGAAATGGGGAAAAATGGCCTCAAATATACAAAACAGAATCACTCACGCAAGGAATTAGCTGAAAGATTGATTTCTCATTTGGGGAAATACATAAATAAATAACACTCAAATAATTCTTAGTGCGTTGGGAAAATCCCAAGCCTCAGGAAAATATTCTGGAATATCCTGTATGATAGAATTGAGTTATGGGTGAAAAAATAGTTGCTAGTAATCGTCGAGCACGCCATGAATTTTTTATATTAGAAACTATCGAGGCGGGAATCGCATTACAAGGCAGTGAGATTAAATCCATTCGGGCAGGACAGATCAGCCTGGCAGAAGCATACGTGCGAATTGATGGAAATGAAGCCTGGTTGGAAGACGCTCATATTGCACCCTATGAACAAGCCAGTATAAATAACCACGAACCCCTAAGATCTAGAAAATTGTTATTACACAGCTCGGAAATTCGTAAATTGTGGAATACAGTCCGTCAAAAGGGAGTTACGATTATCCCCCTATCCGTCTATCTGAAAAATGGACGGGCAAAGGTGGAAATTGCTGTGGCTAAAGGGAAAAAACTATATGATAAGCGAGCAGAAATCGCTAAGCGTGACTCCCAACGTGAGATTGACAGACAGCTGCATAGTCGTAGATGATGTGATACCCATGAATAACCTATATAATCATACTTGATACGAATTCTTATGCTAAACAATACAATCTATGCCATCGCCATAACGTTTATTGTCGCACTTGTCTGGTTGAGAATTAATGATTATCTTGCTCATCGCGGTTGGGTGGAAAGCCACCTAAGTCGTAAATTAATCCATATTGGCACAGGTCCCCTTTTTGTTCTTTGCTGGCTATTATTTAATGATAATCCGATCAATCGGTTCCTGGCAGCTCTGGTTCCTTTAGCGTTCACCATTCAATTTTTGTTGATCGGAATAGGGCTGATAAAAGATGAGGCTTCGGTTAAAGCCATGTCTAGGAGCGGTGATAGGCGTGAAGTATTACGCGGCCCATTATATTATGGGATCATCTTTGTTTTACTCACTATCATTTATTGGAAGAGCTCACCAATCGGTATTGTCGGATTGATGCTTATGTGTGGTGGTGATGGTTTGGCTGATATTTTCGGTCGTAAATGGGGTACAAAAAAGATTTTATGGAACAAAGGTAAATCTTGGGCGGGTTCAATCGGGATGTTCCTGGGGGGATGGATATTATCGGTCTTGGTAATTTGGATTTTTTCAAAGGCCGGTGTTTTTTCGACACACTATTCAAGCTTATATACTTCCGATTACAATTATCGCCATCGTTGGTACAATCGTAGAGTCGTTTCCCATAAAGGACGCTGATAACATCACAGTCACCTTATCAGCAGTAATTATTGGACATCTCATCCTTTAATTACTCTATTTTAGCATTTTCATTAAATTTCTTTAACCATTTCGGTAAGGAATCAATCAGTACATTCATGACCTTGCCTGTATTCTCGTAATAATAACCAACATTTCCATTATATGCTTCACCCCCACCCTCTCCGACAAGGTCAGTTACTCCCCTCAAAATCAAACATTGAACTTGATTTTTATGGGCTACCCAAGCAATCGCTCCTGACTCCCAATCGCCAGCTATTGCGCCATATTTCCTGTTTAATTCAAGTAGATCACCGCTAAATAAATCCCTGTCACCAGAAACCAATAACGAACGTCTTATTGTGATAGGATATGGTGGTGTGATCCAGGATGTATTGATTTCTGTCATGTAATACTTCAAGTGCTCAGCGGGATCCCCCATTTGTTCGTAAATATCATATATGACAGTTTTTTCAACTAAAATGATCTCACCTTTGTTGATCTGTCCTTCAAAGCCGCCACAAGTACCAAGATTTATAACTAATTTTGGATGCCACTTGTCTATTGCGAACTGAGTCGAGGCAGCTGCTGCAACTTTTCCCCAACCCCCATGAGTGAATATTACAGGCTCTTCTAATTTTTGAGAATCTTTATAGTGTATTGAAAACCACTCTCCAAAAGGTGCAGAAACAGCCGGGTGATTTGTAAAATAATTCCGTACCACATTCCATTCAGCATCGGCTGATATGATCACCACAAAGTGAGGATGGATATTCATCTATGCCTTTTCGGACGATATTGACCGCTTCCTTCAGAAGGGTTAAAATATATAGTCTGAATTTTCAGGAGTATTTATGCCAATTTATGAATATTTATGCAAGAATTGTGGAAAACGTTTTGAGATCCTTCGTTCGATCAAAGATGCTGATTCACCTATTTTATGTAAATTATGCCAGAGTAACCAAACAAAACGTGCGGTTTCGGTATTTTACGCCCAAAGTGGCTCACAAATCATTGCGGGTGGAAACAATGGAGGATGTGCTGGGTGTTCGAGTGGCTCCTGCTCTTCCTGCAATAGCAATTAATCTATCCTACCAACGCTCATAACGTACTAGCTCATCAAGATTCTTTCTCGTTTTAATCCTCGGTGAATCGTCTGGATATCCTAAGGGGGTGAAAAGAATTGGTTCTACATCCTCTGGTAGTGACATTACTTTACGTGCATTCACAGCGTCAAATGCTGCAATAAAGCAGGTGCCTAATCCTAGTTCTGTGGCAGCTAAAATCATGTGGTCAGTGACGATAGCAATATCAACATCCAGGTAAAGCTTATTATCTCGTCTAATCCATGCGTTCGCAGGCAAACCACAAACACAGATGATCAATGGTGCTTGAACGAACCAATCTCGCTGATAAATTGTCAGCAATTCCTCTTCTCTACCCATTGTGTGGACCACAATGATTTGAAAAGGTTGTCTATTACTCGCAGTCGGTGCCAATCGTGCAGCATTAAGCACATATAACAGTTTATCATCTTCAATCGGAGTAGATTTATATGAACGTACTGAATAACGCTTGTTAATTAATTCGATAAAATCCATGCTGACCTCAATTTTATACTTTAAACCAATTTCGTTTCTTCTGAGCTTACCTAATTTTACCTTATCAAACGTATTTGAAAAATAGTTAATAGTATTTATTCTTGACACATATCCTGTTTGGTTGTATCTTAGGACATCAAAAAGCAAAGGAGACTTATGAACCCTTATAAGGTTGCCGTACTTGCCAATCTCAAGAAGAATGCCCCTCATTTTGAAGGCATGGCTTCAGACCAATGGGATGATCTTGATTCAGAAAAGACTGTAAATGCACTGGTTGAAGCAATTCGAGCAGGCGGATATACATGCGAGTTCCTGGAAGGCGATATCAGCTTATTCAACACGCTTAACACATTTAAGCCAGATATTTGTTTTAATATTTGCGAAGGACACTTTGGTGATGCGCGTGAATTACACATCCCATCAATCTTGGAAATGATGCGCATTCCTTATACAGGCTCAAAAGTCCTCACTTTAGCGTTGGCATTAGATAAACCGATGACGAAGCGCGTAATTGCTTTTCATGACTTACCCACACCTGAGTTTCAAACTTTCGAACGTATAGATGAGGATCTCTCACCTGAGATGAAATTCCCATTATTTGTAAAACCTAGCCGCGAGGGAACTGGGATGGGTGTTTCTCGAAATTCTATTGTAAGTAATGAAGCTGAGATGCGCGACCAAATTGCATTGATCTTTGAAAAATATAAGCAACCGGTTCTGGTTGAAAGATATATTGAAGGTAGGGAAGTTACTGTAGGTTTTGTTGGTAATCTAGTTGGTCCCGTTGCCCATCGGTTACCAGACGATGAGAATGCCCGAAGAATTCAAGCTGGCCTGCATTTCCTACCATCCATGGAAGTTGATCTATCACCTTTTTCTGATTCAGACACAGTGTATAGCAATCGGTTAAAAGTCGATCTTGCTGACAAGCTTAACTACCTTTGTCCTGCTCCAATAACAGAGGACCAGGTGGATGAATTAAATTGGTTAGCTGCAGCAGTGTTCCGTGTCACTGGTGCATTGGATGTATCCAGGGTCGATTTCCGCCTGGATATGCATGATAACTATAAACCATATATATTAGAAATAAATCCATTGCCAGGTTTATCCCCCATCATTTCAGACCTTGTGATTGAAGCAGCAGGTGAAGGAATAGGACACACCGAATTAGTCAACATGATCCTGGAGGCTGCCCTTAAACGGTACTCGATGATTTAAATCCTTTGACGATTTACAACTTGCTTTTTTCATCCAAAGAAAGCTCATCAACCCGTTGAGACATTGAATCAATTTTTTGAATCAGTGCCTGAAAGTCATTTTTCGTAGGTATTTTTTGATCGATAAAATAATCGAATATCTTCTCCCCAAAATACTCTTTTGCTCGCTGAGGTCGGTTACTGACAGTGAGAAGTTTTCCAAGCAGTTCAGTTCCTTCTACCTGGTTCAATTCACCAAGTTCTACTAATAGATTAATCCGTCGTTCGATTTCAACATCATAATGATGATACAAATTAAGTGAGTTGAATATGCTTTGCCTAATATCCTCAATTCGATTACCACTTGACTGAACCAGACTTATCAATAACTTAATCGGCAATAAACCGGAATGTTTTTTTTCTAATTCGAAAATAATTTGCCCTAAAGTTACAGCAGTAATATCCTCCCCAGTCTGGTTATCGATAACTTGGATCGCCTGATCTTCCTTTATTAAATCCTCAATTCCTTCTAGTGTTATATATCGTTTGGACTGAGTATTATAAAGCTTACGATTTCGATATCGTTTAATAATAACAGGCATAAATATTCCTAATTTTGAATTCTTGGTGAAGGCATTTTCGCCGTTGTCTTGAATAAAACTATTCCTTAGACTTATTTAATTCATCAATCTTTTTTTCCAATGCAGAGATTTTCTCAACAAGTTCATCAAAGTCTTTTTTAGCAGGAACGTGGAAATGGTCGAACAGTTCGTCTATTCTTTTGTGGAAGTAATTCTCATCATTATGTAGATATTTCTTACGACGTTCTTTAATCTCTTTGAGCAGACTTTCTCCGTCTTTTTTTGCGATCTCACCTCGCTCGACAAGTTTATCTACGAATTCTTCTAATTCATCATGAGTTAGTGCAATCGCTCCAATACTTGCCAACAATATTCGCCTAGCAGTATCAAAGAAAGGATGGGAATCCTTATATTCAGCCTCATTCTTCACATCAGATTTAGTTTCCATTGGGGTTCTCCTTTACAATTTACACGAAATAACGCAATGCGTCATATTTATTATAACACATTGCGTCATCTCCGGAGAAGAAATTTAATAGAAATATATTCTTTATCAGAAAGACGGGGTATATCCGTCATTAATACCTAACAATTATCTTATACGACCCGAGCAGGAATTTCAACCTAAATTTACTGGGAAAAAGTCTTCGGTAAGGTTATCTAAATTGTCTAATATACACAATCAAAAAACCCACCAATATTAACCACAAAAATACAAGTACAATGGATAATGCCTTTAATCGTGGAGATAATCTAAATAAATCATTATCTCCCGACAGGGCTGGAGTACCGGTTCCTATTTGTGCTTCGGGTGTTACTGTTGCAGTAGAAGTTTTCGTTGATTCAGGAAAGATTAGGGTAATTACAGGTAATGGCATCAACGTAGTTGTGGGTGACAGTGAGGGGATTGATGATGGTGTAATTGTTAGTGATGGAGTACTAGCTGTGCCAGTTGTTGATTGAGTACTATATGTGCTGGCCGGTGAAGGAGTTCCAGATATTCCAGTTGGTGTTAGGCTACTAATTCCTGCGGTGGGATTTGGCGTATGTGTTTCAGGAGGCGGGTATACCTGTAAAAAATGCCCATTTCTTCCGATTAGTCTTTGAAACTTATACTCGCCTGTGTGTTTTACATAAGAAAGATATAATCCGGAAGCCATAACTGGTTGTGCCTCGATGAAAACGATACAGCACAAACATAGTATGATAATTAGTTTGCTGAATTTATTCATAATTCTTTTAAGAGTTCATATATAAACATAACTCAAGATAATGTAATTTTACCAAATAATAATCGACTACCTACTTCAAATCGAAAAAAATATAGTATATGGTAAGGACTGCTTTAATCCGACGATGAAACAAGCTCTAATAATTATGAGTAGTAAATTCCAAACTGAACTCTGGATTCCCTTGCCTTCTTATCGAACACACTCTATAATTTTAGTATGAGCCAAATATCAAACCTCTTCAGGTTACAACAAATTGATAGCCAACTTGACTCTGTGACTGTCAATTTAAATCAGATTGAGAAAGAATTACTCGATAATATTCCAGTTTTGTCTGCACAACAAACTGTGGCACTTGCAGGAGAGCTGCATAGATCTTTATTAAAAAAATTGCGTGATGCTGAAAACAAAGCGTATGATACGCGAATAAAAATAGAATTGGCTGAAGCCTCATTATACTCAGGTAAAATTCAAATTCCAAAAGAACTTCAGGAATTACAAAATGAAATAGCTTCATTGAAGCGATTAATGATTAGCTTGGAAGATAAACAGCTTGAAGCCATGATGGAGGTCGAAGAGGCAGATGCGAAACTAACGTTGACAAATGAAGAGCTAAATGTCATCCAAAGCAATTTAATTGAACACAACGCTATCCTGAATGGTGAAAAATCTAGTTTGCTAAGTCAAATCGAGCGCTTGGAAGCTGAAAGGAAAGCAGTATTACCAAATATCCCAGCAATTGATCTTGGTTTATATGAACAACTCAGAAAAAGCCGAAATGGCGTAGCTGTGGTTAAAATTGCATCAAAGGCATGTACAGCATGTGGAACTACATTAACCGCTGCCATGATCCAGTCCACTCAATCGAGTGGCCAACTGGTCCGGTGCCCAACATGTGGAAGAATATTGTATCCAGGGTGATTGTGAAGAAGTCATCGTGATTAACTTTTCCCAAAATTTCAAGATTATTTCAACACGATATTACTGGTGCTTCTCTTGGCTATATTGTTAGTTGGATTCAATCTAAACGACGAGGGCACATGTCAAAGTCATTAAATTCTATCCGCGGCAGGCTGGGGGGCGTCCGAGAGAGTTTATCTGTTGGTCCAGAAGTCCGTCTTCAAAATGATATCTACCGGTTTTCACAAAAACAGCACCTTGCTGCATCACTCTTCTCGCTGGATGAAATTGCTATTGTGCCTAAAGTGTTAACCCCTCTCATCCAATCGCCAAGAGCAATTGAGCTTGCCCCAACGGATAGTGTAAGTTTAACTATACCCTATGTACCTGATTGGCCTGAACTTGGTTCAATATATAAAACCTCTACGATGACATTACTTGAGGCTCTCCAGGGGGGGACAAATATCATCCTTGTTGGTCACCCAGGAAGTGGCAAAACTGTAGCCCTGGCTTGGTTATCCTCGTGTATAGTGCGCAATGATCCAGGATTGGGTAATTTAGCAGGCTTATTGCCCATTTATATCCATGCAACACAATTACACTATCTTTATGAACATATAGGAAGCGGATCCAACGATTCTGAATCTATGGAAGATGGCAGCTTAGGTAACGTAGCTCACAACCGGAACAAAGTCAATAATGCAAACCAAGCAGTAGAGTTATTGATCGAGGCAATTTCCACCTATGTTTCTCCATTAACTCTCACCAAACTTCCGCGTGTCATTCGTTCTGCCTTAGAAAATCAACAAGCGATCATTTTACTAGATCGGGTGGATGAATTACCACCTCAGCAAGCACTTAAAGTTACTAACTTTCTGCAACTGCTTATTGAAAAATATCCTGAGTTGCGCATAGTTGTGGCAATGTCCTATGACAATCTGGCTGGCTTGCCAAGCATCGGGTTTAGTCTTCTTGCTATGGCGGCGTGGGGTGACGAAGAGAGAACCACTTTTGCACAGCTCTGGAGCCAACAATGGGGTAAGTGGATCCTTCCAGCAGAGAAATTTCAATCAGCACAGCTTTATTCACATTATTTAAAGAGCTGGCTGAGTATAGATAATACACTATTTAAACCGTTTGAGTTCACGCTTAAAATATGGGCTGCATATGCTGGCGATATCATTGGTCCAGGTAGCTCCGATGCGATCGAAGCATATATTCGCCGTATGACCAGAGATATACCCAATGCCAGACCAGTTTTGGAACAATTTGCACTCCAATTACTGATCGAGATGGGTATCACAGCAAATCCAAATACTCCTGACCTATTAATTTCTAAATACAAGAATGCGTTAAAGTCAACAGTTCCCGACACGTCATCAAACGGAGAGGATCCGAAACAATCATTACCGGCAAGACATCATTTCTATAAAGACATCCCATGGATTAATTCGCTCACAGAAAATGGTTTATTAATTAATTACCAGAATTCTCATTATAGTTTTTCCCATCCAATAATATGTGGTTACCTTGCTGGCAAGGCATTGTCTGAAATAATAATGATCAATCATCTTCAAGATCAACCTTCATGGATGATGAAAAATTTATCGATGGGTTATCTAGCCCAATATGGAGATGTCACACCTTTGATCCAATATTATCTTAGCGATGATGATATCCTTTATACCCATCTACTACTTATCGCTCGCTGGTTACAGGTTGCTCCCAAAAATCGACCCTGGCGTACTTTCGTCCTACGCAGATTAGCATCTATCCTACAAAAAGAGAGAGAGACGATAAATCTGGCAATAAAGATCGTAGTTGCTATGTCATTTTCTGGAGATCAAGGGGTAGCAATTTATTTCCGACAATTATTAAAATCTGAATCTCCGAACTTAAAACAATTATCAGCTCTCGGTTGTGGAATTTTAGCTGATAAAAAAGCTATTGATGATTTATTCCAATTATTGCAGGAACAATCGCCTGCCTCTATTCGCTCAGCTTGTCTCGCCTTAGCTGCAATTGGTGATAAGCAATGCCTGGAAATATTGGCCTCCAACCTGCTTAATGGGAGCGAGCTTGTTCGCCGATATGCTGCAGAAGCACTCGCAAATAATCCAGTGGAAGGTCATCCAGCACTGCAAGAAGGCAGCAGCATGGAAGATTTACTAGTGCGTCGCTCGGTTGTCTTTGGACTTATTCGTGTGGATCAGCCATGGGCAAGAAAAATCGTAGAAAATTTGCAATTGGATGACAATGAATGGGTCGTTCGAAACGCTGCCATCCAGGCATTCGATGAACTAAACCGGAAATCTAGCTATGCACCAAAGTCTTTGCCAGATCTTACAGAAACTAAATGGTTGATCGAATATGCATCCAGAATCGGTACAACTGTTGCGCCAGGCAAACCAGCGGAAGAGTTAGTTAGAAAAGCTCTTACAAGTGGTAACCCTGATGAAAAATTAAACGCTATTGATTATTTACGGAATAAATGCGATCCTAAGGCAATGGATCTGATCTATACAACATACAAAAACAGCACTGGTGAACTACGTGCGTCAGCTTATTACCTCCTGTGGTTAATGACAATCACAGGTATTAAATTACCATATTCTTTCGAATAGAATTTAATACTCTTAATAGTAGGGGAATAACATATAAGATTTTGTAGTATTGACGGATTTAAGTATAATTAAATAATAAGTAGATAAAATGAATCTATGATCGTCAAATAAACGTGCTTAATATACTTATTATTATTCTACCGAATAGTTGAATAATGATTATTAGAATGATCGGACTCAAATCCAACATACCTACGGAAGGAATAAATCTTCTAATCGGTCCGAGTAATGGCTCAACGATACGGTCTGTATTTAACCTCAATGGATGATAAGGAGACATAAAATAGGACAGAAAGACTTTAACAATCACTAACAATGTGATAAGTTGGACAATGAAATTAATTATTCGAATAGAAAAGACGATCACAATCATTCCCTTTCACGACGTTCGAGGGCCAAAAATTGCTTGCCCAATTCTGACACATGTAGATCCTTCTTGGATAGCAATTTCAAAATCTGAGCTCATTCCTATGGAGAGCTCACTAAAATTAGTTATTTGAAACTGATTAACGACATATTCTTGGAATTTTCGTAATATCTGATAGTATGGCCGGGATTCTTCAGGGTTATTTGAAAAAGGTGGGATTGTCATTACGCCCAGAACTTTTAAACCGGGAAGGATAAATATATTCTCGATATCTGGGAGAAATTCTCCCCAATTTTCTTTTCCCGCAATATTCCAACCAGATTTTGATACTTCACCGCTAACATTGAATTCCAGCCATAACGGCAATGATTTTCCCATATCAACAGCATATCTGCTCAGTTTATTTGCAAGTCTTATAGAATCTACGGAATGAATATATTGGAAATATTCGCATACAAGTTCTGCCTTTCGGCTTTGAACATGGCCAATCATATGCCACATAATCGTTTTGTTATTTGCCAGATTCTGGATTTTTGGGATAGCTTCGTCAACATAATTTTC
The DNA here is from genome assembly GCA_963774275.1 of uncultured Chloroflexia bacterium. Lineage (GTDB taxonomy): Bacteria > Chloroflexota > Anaerolineae > Anaerolineales > UBA4823 > FEB-25. The sequence continues at coordinate 239,943 of CAVZEP010000011.1, forward strand.
TCCCAGGTCGGTTGCACCGGCATCTATCACGGCTTGAATCACATCTATGGGATTGGTTTTTGTCACAACAACCAGTCGAATATCGTCGGGATTGCGACCTGCCAATAGAGCCGCATTGGCGATTCGTTCTTTCACGTTATGGTAATTTTCGCTAATATTTACGCCTATCATCGTGAATCTACTTAAAACCATACATTATTGATTGAGACCAAGAATCGCCCCGAACCGGCCAGTAGTTCCATGCTCTCCTCTGTGAGAATACCAATCGTGCAGGTTACAGAATGTGCATATTTGGGAAACTTCAATATTTTTCACTCCAACATCGGTAAGGATTACTTTATTTGCATTCCATAAATCAAAATATGTCTCGCCGTCCCTTTGGATCACGAGTTGATCAACCATGTCACCAAAACTCGCATGAACTCGATCTACCACGTCTTTACCTACCGAATAATGATCTGGTCCTATGGAAGGACCAATCGCTGCAGTAATATCCTTTGGATCTGTCCCATATTTCTCATTCATAAGTAATATCGTATTTTTTACTATCTGATCAACCGTTCCAAGCCATCCAGCATGTGAAATTCCGACCACTCTATTAACCGGATCAAATAATAAAATCGGCACACAATCAGCGAATCTCATCATAAGTGTAACATTTGGTTTATTAGTAATGATTGCATCAGCTTTTATATGGGGGGTATTTGAAGGTAAGGGTTTATCGGTAGCTACGACTTTAGCGCTATGAACTTGGTAAAGATCATAGACACTATCATGTTTAATGTTTACGGCATTCAAAGCTGTCTCACGATTTTGCATTACCCTGTGGGCATCATCTCCGACCGAGGCACCAAAATTCAAGCTACGCCATGGGGATGGAGAAAAACCACCATGTCGAGTAAAAATAGCATGATATAACCCTTGATTTTCAAGAGACGAAAACTTAAAATATTTGATAGCTCCTACTTCATAAAATGGCACAGGATAAGCTTTCAGAATTATTTCGAATCCACCAGTTTTTTCGCTTGAGTCAATTTACCCTCCATATATTTTCGATTCTCTTCCATCGATTCTTCAACATAGGGGTAGCTAAACCAGGCTGTTAGGAAGCCAAAAAGCAGACCAGTAGTAGCTCTAAGGATTGGTGTACTTTCTCGGTATGGGATCAAATTTATAGGCACTTGGCTGATCAATTGGCTAAAACCATCCAAACCGATAGGGACAATCCCTATCAGGATCCAAGCAAGCCAGTGAATAGATTTAATCTTTTTTCTCAAGACGGCAAACAATATCCCGAATAAGAGTATTCCCGCGTAAATGGCAATATCCCTTTCGCATAATGCCACTTTGTATCCCAGCTGGTCATTGCCCACAAATGCTCTTGCTGAAAGAATATCGGTACCAACTAGACCTGTTGCTTGCTGATAAGAAATCAGACCAGGAACTTGAGCTTCTGAACGAGGGTAAGCTATCTGCTCGCCAAAAAGGAACCAGGAACGAAATGCGAATTGGTGGCATACATAACCGTATGCACGGTAAATAATTCTGGCAGGTGTAACCGCTCCTGTTTTCATCAAAACCGGCGCTAAAAAAGGTAGCCCGACATATAGGAAAACCAGGATATTGAATAGTGCCAGATAGTGTTTTGCAAGCCAATGACTTATGCTGTCAGCTTTGGTCCAGGAAACTGGTATTTGTAAACGACCATCTTTAATCGCTTTATCCAATTTTTCCTCTTGTTCTATGCCTTGCTGGACTGCCTGAAGTGATATTTCCAGATCTTTCTTTTCAATCGGAGCAGATAATTTATAGGGACCAATTATCACGACAGGCACATTAAAACCATACAACCTTTGTAATTTAATATCTGTATCAATATCAATGATTTTCAAGATGTGGGGAATACTTGACTGCAACTCCTCCATATCTTTTTGTGCCACCTCACATAGATGGCAATCGCGCCGGGTGTACAGCGTGACTTCAATCATTTAGGTACTCCAATTCTCAATCTACCAGTATCACGGGTATTTTTACGAACACCAATAATAATTATCATCATCTTATATTTTCAATTTGACCAGTTGAATTCCTATCCTAGTTGTATCTTGTAAAAATGTCAGCTTTAGAATAAATATCAGACCTTAATCTGTTCGACTGTATTTTGTCGAGACATAGCGATGACGTGTCCGCTTAAATAGCCCATGTATGCTGGTACCAATGGGAAAACGCAAGGGGATAAAAATGATAAGGCTCCAGCTGCTATAGCAGTAATCAGGCTGGGTATTTGTGATCTGGATGGTAAATCTATGTATAAACCCGCCTGCAATGCCCATCGGGCGATCGTTGTCATTTGTGCAGTCAGCATTAATAAACCTATTGCAATGATCAGCAATCCCGAGATAATTTGAAATGTTCTCAAATACTTATTCAACCTTCTCATCAGTGGTACGGCCTTATCCATCAGTAATGCAATAAGTAGAAATGGAATACCCAACCCAAGTGAATATCCAAACGACAAATACATTGCCTGACCTACAGTATTCGAGCTAAAACCCAAGGTTAGGATTGCACCCAGGGTCGCACCAATGCAAGGGCTCCAACCTGCTGCAAAGAAAATACCCATCGCGATCGAACTCCAAAATGAACCTGCTCTTCCACTGTAATGCTTGCGGGTATCCATATAAAACCATGGAATGTGGATGAAGTCCATCGTTGCTAAACCAAATACGATCAATAACAAACCACCTGCTCTGGCAATCCATATCTTATAGGTTACAAACAGCTGACCCAGGATGGTCGTCGCACCGCCCCAACCGATAACAAATATTAATGAGAAACCAAACACGAATGCAAGCGCATGCAGGAACAAATACCCACGATTTTTGATACTCTGATACATATCAGCATTATTATTGGAATCCATCCACATTTCTCCGAAAAAAGGCTTAACAATAACTCAATAATATTTTATTAACTTCACTTATGACAAGATTACCTGCACAGTCGTACTCATTTCTTTATTTATCGAGATATCATACATTCCTGGATCGCTTGGTACATTGGGTTGACTCCATCGGAAAATCCATTTTGCATCCTCTGGGAGTGTATTTACACATCCGTGCGATACGGGATTTCCAAAATCATTATGCCAGACAGTCGCATGAATTGCCACCCCACCTGTGGCAAATATTGAGACCCAGCCAATACCAGGTAAATCATAAGGTGCACCCGAAGTTCCTCCACTCATTTGAAGAGAAATGAATTTTCTCGAAATCAAATATGTACCTAAAGGTGTACCGAATTTCCCAGATGGACCTTCAGACCTATCATACCAACCAGTAGAGACAGTGCAATAATATACTTCTACATCACCTTCGTAACAGGATAAAGTTTGCTTATTTACATCCACAACGATCTTTTTGTTCTTCAGCAAGCGGATTGATGGGGGTTAATTCTTCGGAAGAGATTGGGCGCATGGATTCCGCGGGTACCCATAACAAATCCACACCTCCATAATAATTAGGATTTGCCCGGTAATACTTATTTCCAAGATCATCTACTTTGATCTGGTCAATATAATAGACCTGTCCATAATATACTCTTAATGGTAGTCCATGATCAATCCTGTAATGAACCCATGAATTGGAGGATGGTCCATAGACCAAGGCCGCGTCAGCAAAAGGTATTGTCACCTCTGCCCACATCCCTTCGCCTGTGCTTGTTTTCATCAATGTGTCGATGGGTATATTGGGAAAATTCTTGACAGGTTGGAGGTAGGGAGCATAAATAAAACCATCTGGGGTTTCCACCCATCTCTGATTATAATTATAAGTATCGGGTGCTTTTGCTGACAATTCCCTCAACCACGGCACCACTGTGTCTTCGTAAAGCACTCCCACATTTTGGCTGTCAACATATGGCTGGGACTTTATATTAACCATGCCACCAACACATACACGCCCTAATCTTTCGTAGGCCGGGAATTCAGCCAGATCATTAAAATTGGTTTTGGGGTTAATAATGATGCCTGTAACGCCAATACCAGCAAGTTTGATGAAATTTCGACGTGATAATTCGTTTGGGTGAAACATATCATTAAGCATAACCTTAAAGGAAAGGCGGGTCAATAGATAACCTTAGTCCAACATTAATGTATTTCCTATACATCATTACACACATATTTTTACTACCAAGTGCTTAGAGTATAATCGAACCTGAAGTAATAACATTCCCATAATATCCATACTTATAATGGACGAAAGAGAGGAGTATGCCTGGACAAACTCGTCCAATAGTACTCATTACACACACCTTACCCGCGGATTGGATATCAATTCTTGAGTCCCAATGCTCATTATTCATTGGGCCACTTGATGCTACTGAATTTGATCCTTCACTTACTACATTGTTACCCAAAGCTGAAGGTTTACTAACACTATTGACCATACCAGTGACAGAAATAATCCTCAAACAAGCACCCATGCTAAGAGTGATCAGTAATATGGCCGTAGGAGTGGATAATATCGATATCAAAGCATGCACCCAACGCGGAATTCCAGTTGGTAATACGCCTGGAGTTCTTACAGAGAGCACAGCTGACCTTACAATGGCTTTGATGTTAAACATTGCCAGAAAAATCTCAATTGCGAGCCGCGATGCTTACGAAGGACGATGGAAGACCTGGTCGCCAGCTGGTTGGTTGGGAATGGAACTACATGGAGCAACATTAGGAATTGTGGGTATGGGAAAGATCGGAAAAGCAGTAGCCAGAAGAGCCCTCAGCTTCGGGATGAAAATCATTTTCACTGACCCAGAACCTGTAAATGATATCAATGCATCTCAAGTAACTTTACCGGAATTACTAATATGCAGTGATATCGTATCCCTGCACGCTCCCCTCACATCCAGTACACACGGAATGATTAATAAATCTACTCTATCCATGATGAAACCTACCGCCATGCTGGTCAATGTTGCGCGTGGTCCGCTTGTCGATACCCCAGCCCTCGTAGAGGCACTTGAGAATAAATCTATCGCAGCAGCAGCACTTGATGTGACAGATCCCGAACCATTACCACCTTCCCATCCATTGTATAGTTTCCCAAATTGCCTGATTGTCCCCCATATCGGTTCTGCCACTCATCAGACACGTCGCCAAATGGCAGAATTGGCATGTGAAAATCTTCTTGCTGGTTTGAACGGTAAGCGATTGCCACACTGTGTGAATCCTGAAGTATATCCTAAATAATTGGGTAAAGATTTGATGATAAAGCTAAATGGATTGCACCTATTGTTAACTTATCAGTGTACTTTCGAATGTGATCATTGTTTTGTCTGGGGAAGTCCATTTCAAAATGGTACGATGACTATCGAAATTATCCGAAGGATCCTACTCCAGGCTAAAGAAACTAATTCAGTGGAATGGATCTATTTTGAAGGAGGTGAGCCATTTTTATACTACCAGATGATGGTGGCAGGCATCAATGAAGCACTTGACCTGGGGTTTAAAGTTGGAATAGTTACCAATAGTTATTGGGCTACTTCTGAAGAAGATACCCTCCTTTGGCTATCTCCTTTAGCCAACAAAATACAAGATCTTACGATCAGCAGTGATTTGTTTCACTTCAGTGAAAATGTTAGTCAGCAATCCAAATATGTGGGTCGAATTGCTGAGAAACTAAATATTCCCCTGGGCATCATATGCATCGAACAACCTGAGAACCAATCTGTTTCGTCGATTGGACAAATACCGCCCGAACCTGCATCAATTATGTATCGTGGACGTGCAGCATATAAACTTGCCCCAAAAGCCATCCCGCAGGCAACGAGCACATTTGTCAAATGCCCTCATGAAAACCTGAATGATCCCGGGCGTGTGCACATCGATCCATTGGGTAACATGCACATATGTCAGGGTATCTCCATTGGAAATGTATTCGATTCTTCGATCAATGAGATATGTGACGGTTTTGATCCCCAACAGCATCCAATCATCGGTCCTCTGTTGGATGGTGGACCAGTTAGACTGGCCGGATCCTATTTCTTAACCAGTTCTGATACATATGCGGATGCTTGCCATATGTGTTATGAAATTCGTAAATCGCTTCGGAATCAATTTCCAAATATTCTCCTGCCTGATCAAATGTATGGTATCGCCGAGTAATATTGTCTATGCGCAAATTACCCTTTTCGAACATGGATAGATTATTCTTTTTCCTCCAGTGTTTATTATGAACCATGTAGCTTGACACTTTATTATCCCGTGGTAAACTTATCAAATGGTCACAAAGCAGACAGGCGCACCATTACCTACCCATAGATATCAACTTTGGTTCTCGATCTGATGGTGTTTGTCAGCTAAATAAAATGTTTGCTAATAAAACGCTCTCTGGATTGAAACCAGGGAGCGTTTTTAGATGAGGAGGCATACAATGAGAATGTCAAAATTGTTTAGCCAAACAATTAGAGAAACTCCCACGGAAGCTGAAATAACTAGCCACCAGTTGTTGCTGCGAGCAGGATTTATTCGCCAATTAGCTACTGGTATTTTTTCTTATTTGACTCTTGGTAGACAATCCCTCACCAGAATCGAAAATATTATGCGCCAGGAAATGAATGCAATCGGTGGACAGGAAATTACCATGCCAGTCATTCATCCTGCTGAAATTTGGCAAGAATCTGGCCGTTGGTACAAAATCGGAAATGAAATGGGACGTTTCATGGATAAAAATGATCATGAGATGGTCTTATCCATGACACACGAAGAGGTCATTGCAGATCTTGTACGCAAAGAAATTCGTTCATATCGGCAGCTTCCCCAATTACTTTACCATATACAAACAAAATGGCGCGATGACCCCCGCCCACGCGCTGGCCTGATCAGAGCTAGGGAGTTTACAATGAAGGATAGTTACAGCCTGGACGTTGATTGGGATGGTCTGGACATGCAATACCAGGCTCATCACCAGGCATATACCAAAATATTCAAACGTTGTGATCTTCCTGTAATTTCTGTTAAATCAGACACTGGAATAATGGGTGGCCAGACCGCTCATGAATTTATGTTCCTTACACCAATTGGAGAGGACACTTTAATTATCTGCAATAATTGTGGTTATTCTGCTAATAAGCAAATTGCTCGGGTTAACAAAATACCCTTCACCAACGAGCCCCAATTACTGCTAGAAAGAGTTGCCACCCCAGGCTCAAAAACAATCGAAGAACTCGCAAATTTCCTATCAATTCCTACACATAAGACTGCAAAAGCTGTTTTTGTGATTGCGACTACTTTAAAGAATAAGAAAAAGGTCGATCAATTCGTTTTTGTGATCGTCCGCGGTGATATGGAAATGAGTGAAACTAAACTTGCAAATGCGTTGAACGCCATACAAATTCGACCAGCATTAGATGCAGAGATCCGCAGTGTTGGTGCGGTCCCTGGCTATGCCTCCCCAGTGGGACTAAAAGATGTGCTCATTGTTGTTGATGATTTAATTCCTAATTCTCCGAATTTGGTATCAGGTGCTAATATTGAAGGGTATCACTTACGCAATGTAAATTTCGGTCGCGACTATAACGCAGATATTATTGCCGATATCACAGTCGCACAAAATGGAGATGAATGTATTGAGTGTGGACACCCACTCCAATCATTCCGTGGAGTAGAAGTAGGCAATATTTTTAAGTTGGGTACACATTTTAGCGAAGCGATGGGATGTAATTACCTGGATCATCAAGGGCAATCCCACCCGATCGTTATGGGCTCTTATGGGATTGGAACTGGACGATTATTAGCATGTATTGCTGAAGATCATCATGATGAGCACGGATTGATCTGGCCAATGACGGTATCTCCATACCAAATACACCTGGTCTCCTTGCCATGGAAACCTAATAATAATTCTAGTAATGATCCAAATTTGACTGAAGCTATCTATCAAAATTTCTATAAAGAACATATCGAATGCCTTTTTGACGATCGCGATGAAAGTCCTGGGATAAAATTCAATGATGCTGATCTGATTGGCATCCCTATCCGGCTCACGATCAGCGAGCGTTCCATTAAAAACGGTGGAATTGAATATAAACGCCGCGATAGTCCAGAAAAAACAATCATTCCTTATGAGAATATCATCCCTGCGATGCAGGAAGAAATCGTAAGTTTGGAAAATAAACTCTAGAATTTGATTCATAATGAAATTTATAGACCTTCCGCAGGTCGAATAAAATGAGCACAATTCATCTCATCTCTCATACACACTGGGATCGTGAATGGTATTTAACTTTCCAGCAATTTCGTTTCAAACTCGTTCATCTAATCGATCGACTATTAGAAATCTTACAAGATGATCAGGATTTCAAGTACTTTTTATTGGATGGTCAGACCATTCTATTGGATGATTATCTGCAAATTCGCCCTGAGAAGGAAACAGAATTAAGAAAATTAATCTCTAAAGGGAGAATATTGATTGGACCCTGGTATGTCAGCCCGGATGAATTTTTGGTTGCGCCTGAGTCCCATATACGAAATCTACTAGAGGGAAACCGGCATTGCATCAAGTTCGGCGGAATAATGTTGGTTGGTTACCTCCCTGATTCATTCGGTCATATTGGTCAAATGCCTCAGATTTTACAGGGATTTGGGATCAGCACTGCGTGCCTTTGGAGGGGTTTGGATGACCATTCAAATGATCTGATTTGGAAATCCCCAGATGGATCAAGTGTCTTATTAGCATATCTGCGTAATAGTTATAGCAACGCAGCGGGTCTGACAACATCCAATCCTGACAAATTTGCTAATGATATTCAAGAGTTAAGCCGTTCTTTATTACCCAATTCGATTTCGGATAATATTTTGCTTATGCACGGCACAGACCATATGGAACCACCGGCAGATCTCCCAAGGGCTTTACACGCCTACCAACAAATTTCATCTCCAGATCAACTGATTCATTCCAATCTTCCTCAATATTTTGATGCAATTCGTATCCATCAAGAGTTAAACCCACAAAAATTAGATGAAGTTTCTGGGGAGTTACGATCTTCCAAACATTCTGCTTTATTACAAAATGTGTTGTCTACACGCATCTGGCTTAAACAGCGAAATCATTCCTGCGAGAATGACTTATTAAAATGGGTCGAACCTTTTTCTGCTTGGGTGAACCTGCTCGAGCAATCCCAAAATGCTCTGGCCTCTAGCAAGAAGAATATATTCTCAGATAATTTGACTAACACCAAATCTGTTATCCAATACAGCTGGCAGCTCCTTATGCAATGCCACCCTCATGATTCGATCTGTGGCACATCCATTGATCAAGTTGCAAAGGAAATGGGGACTCGTTTTGATCAGGTCGATCAAGTGAATACTGAAATGATCAAGGAAAGTCTGGAGAGGCTTGGGAAATATATAAGTACCAGATTGAAATCTAACTCAGCCATACCTGAGGAATCCCAGGATATCCTATCGGCGATTGTTGTATTTAATTCAAACGACGCCGTAAATACTGGCATTATGACACTTAAATATAAGCTTGATAAGGGCTATAGCACGGTTCAAGTTATCGATGCTCTGGGGATGCCAATCCCTTTAAGCCAGACCGGTATGGGAGGCCAGGAATTAATTTCGATGGTGCTCGATAAAAAAAGCTTGAAACAGGCTTTAGGAATGATCCATGAAGGTGTTGTTGCAGGAATGGTCATCCGTGATTTTGAGCTACTTCAAGAGGAATTCAATGTTCAAATTCATGTAATATTATCTGATCACGGAGTAGTCGATTTGGAGAAGTGGAGAAATGGCCTGTTGCAGGTCGAAACAGTATTGGCTGATCCTATAATAACAAAATTTATTATTCGAGCTAGCTCAGATCCAGAAATTTCGCTTTCAATGATCGCACAGGATGTACCCGGTCACGGATACCGATGTTATTGGATCCGTGGTATCAGTCAACAAAATATAACCGTACCACAGCCCTTTAAGTTAAATCGAGTCACCCAGACTATTCTTCCAGTGGTAAATAAATTAACCCAACTATTTTCCATCTCAAATTTGATCCAAAGGAAGAAACCAAAACCCAACAGAACACCATATAGGATAGAAAATGAATATTTTATTGTCAAAGCCAATCCTTCAGATAAAGGCTTAACCATCATAGATAAGCAAAACCAGCAGGTCTACTATGGGCTCAATCGTTTTATCGATAGTGGGGATTGCGGTGATTTATATAATTTCTGCCCACCAGCGCATGACTTGCAAGTAACTTCGACTATTAAACACGTTGATAAAGTGACGAATGAGGTAGTTCAAAGATTAATTGTCTCCAATGAGATGATAATTCCATGCAGCATATCTGAAGGTAGAAAATCGCGTAGTCATCAGATGATCAAGATGTGTATTAATAGCGAGATCACCCTTGTCCCTGGAGTCCCTCGAGTAGACATTCATTCTGAAGTTGACAACCAGGCAATGGATCATCGCTTAAGGGTTCATTTTCCTGCTCCTTTTTGTACTTCAACTGCATGGCATGACGGACATTACGAAATCGTAAAACGTGAAATTGAAATCCATGGTTTTGACGAAACCTGGGAAGAACCACCGAGACCAGAGGTACCTCAGCGAGAATTTACCAGCATAACGGATGGACATTTGAGCTTAACGATTGCTAATTGTGGTCTTCCCGAAGTGGAAGTATTTATTAATGAAGTAGGAAATGCAGAAATCGCACTTACCCTCTTGCGGTGCGTTGGCTGGTTATCTCGGGATGATATTATCACCCGTAAAGGACATGCTGGACCCATGGGAATAGAAACACCTGGAGCACAATTATTAGGAAAGTATACATTTGATTATTCCATCATCCCGGGTGACAGTGAGTGGGTCAGATCGATCTACCAGGTACAAGCATACAATTCACCCATGCGGGTCATGTATACGTCCATACACTCAGGAATACTGCCTCATGAATCTGCGATAATCGAGAATAAAAACAAGGATTATATAATCACAGCGATTAAACTTTCAGAAGAAGATAACGATCTGATTGTGCGAGGCTATAATCTTTTATCGACCCCGATTGATGTCTCCCTAAAACCATGGATGCCATTCAAACATGCTCATCTTACCAGATTAGATGAGAAAAATATTCAAGAAATTATCGCCTCCGCAGATGGAACAATTAATATTCATGTAGACAGTAAGAAAATCATCACCCTTCGTTTCTCCAATCGAAACTCATAACCTGATATTCCGTATATATAATGGATTGAGATTATTAAATTTCCAGGATACTTAAAGGGAGATTGCAATGAATTCAAGGCCAGGATGCTTTTCAGGTCTACTTAAATTTATCTTGCTGGATTGGTTTTTCGATTGGCTCCAGCGAAGGTTCGGTTTTGGTCGCGGATGTTCCTGTACGGGAATGGGATGTGGGATCATACTATTGATCCTTTTCCTGGTACTTGCATGTTCAATTCTTACTGGAACAGATTGGACCTCCATCCGTTTCTGAGAACATTTCCTAATTAACGCTTAATATGACTACCTGGTATGAATGCGTAAAACGGAAGTATAATAAATAAATGTTGGAATTAAAATATCGTCCAGGGAGAAACTAGAATGCCAAGCTGGTTAGGAGCGCCTGAATTAATCATTGTCCTCATCATTGTAGTTTTAATTTTTGGTGTAGGTCGAATTGCCAATATCGGTGGTGAGTTGGGAAAAGGGATAAGTGCCTTTAAAAAAGGCTTGAAGACTGATGAAGAGCAAAAACCTGAAGAAGAAAAAAAGGAGTAAAATTACGTCTTTGTTTTCTAAAAATATGCTATTAGCCTATCGAATTAGAATTACTTCAGTGAAGTCAATTTATCATTTAGGTAAGGTTTATTCACAACCTTAGAGAACAAAACATTACTCTATACAGATTTTTGATTTTTAACTCGTTTTCGCCAGTATTTGCTTTCATCGACCGCTGCACATTTCAGCGGTTTTTTTATTTTGGATAATAAATTATTAGTAAATTGATTAGATGGGATTCTCCCCTTTACATATACACAAAAAAATCGAGTGCCTGTAGAAAAGAATCCTACAGGCACTCGATTGACTTTGTCTATTACTTCATTTTAAAGAATGAGGTTAGCTTCATAGCAAGGTTTAAATCACCCTTCAACTGCAACTTACCTTGCATAAATGCTGCCATTCCATCCATTTTACCTAACAAAATATCACCAAATTCCCGTCCATCAGCTGTCATGGTCATTTTAGGATTTTCAGCGACACCATCAGCAACTTTGCAAACGCCATCCTTTATCGTGATGATATAATCGCCACCCTCCTCACCAGTCAGGTGATATTGGACTACAGCATCCACACCAGCGGCTTTTTCGGGCATGAAAGCTTTTTCGTGGTTTAGGATAAGTTGTCGTACTGTATATTCTGTCATTTGATTATCTCCTCTTTTTGTTATTATGTTACAGAATTTCCAGACTAGTTCAAATTCTCAAATATCCCAGCAGCCCCCATACCACCTCCAATACACATGGAGACCATTCCAAACTGTACGCCGCGACGTTTCATTTCATATACCAGTTGGGTGGTCAACTTTGCACCAGTACATCCTAGTGGATGACCCAACGCAATGGCACCACCATTTACATTAGCTATCTCTGGATTGATCCCGAGTTCCCTTATGACCGCCAGACTTTGAGCTGCAAAAGCCTCGTTTAATTCGATCAAACTTATATCCTTCAATTCCATACCCGCCAGTTTGAGAGCTTTTGGGATAGCCACTATCGGACCAATCCCCATGAATTCAGGATCGACCCCACCCACTGCGAAAGCCACAAATCGAGCTAATGGTTTTAATCCGATACTTTCTGCCTTATCGCGCGACATAATAACCACGGCAGCTGCGCCATCAGATACTTGCGATGAGTTGCCCGCCGTGACGGTACCGCCTTCTTTAAATGCTGGTTTAAGCCTGGCAAGTGCTTCCAAGGTTGTATCTGCACGTGGACCTTCATCACGCTTGAATATGAAGGAACTCTTCTTTAATCATACCTGACTTATCATACTCAGCCAAATTTACTTGGATGGGAACAATTTCAGGATCAAACAATCCAGACTTTCTACAGCACTGGTTTGCTTTTTTATGGCTTTCAAACGCGAAGGCATCTTGATCTAATCGGTTTATTCCATATTTCTCAGATACATTTTCAGCAGTCAAGCCCATTCCCAGATATGCACCTGGCCATTCTGCAGCCAAATATGGATTGGGTGAGAATTTTAGCCCAGTCATCGGCACCATGGTCATCGATTCTGTACCACCTGCGATGGCACAATCCATTTGGCCAGCCATGATCGCAAATGCCGCATGAGCAATGCTTTGCATGCCTGATGAACAGAAGCGGTTGATCGTCTCAGCGGGGACCGATACGGGTAAACCGGCGCGTAAGGCAACCAGACGTGACATATTCAAGCCCTGTTCCCCTTCAGGAAAAGCACAACCGAGAATAACGTCATTCACCTCTTCAGGTTTTAATCCTTCAGCGCGTTGCAGTAATTCCTTAATCACTGCCACCGCCATTTCATCCGGTCTGACTGTGGCGAGACTGCCTCTTTTGGCTTTTCCAACTGCTGTCCGGGTTGCTGCAACGATTACTGGGTCACGTGTAGCATCATTTGTTTTCATTTTCCATCTCCATTATTAATTCCGTAATGGCTTGCCAGTTTGCAACATGTTAACCATGCGCTGACGTGTCTTCTCTTCACCACACAGAGAAAGAAACGCTTCACGTTCCAAATCCAGGATATATTGTTCATCCACCCAGGTTGGACGGCTTAATTCTCCTCCTGTCATCACGTTCGCAAGCTTACCTGCCATGTGGGATTCATATTCAGTGATATATTTCCCTTCTTTCATCATATGAATGGCTACACGCAATGCGCCTAATGCATCGCGCCCACCAGCGTATATCTTTTCAGGCATGGGGGGATGATATCCTGTTGACACCATATGCAGCACTTCTTTCTTTGCTTCTGAAAGTAGCAGATATTTATTGAGCACAACACGATCGTTAGGCCCAAGGATTCCCATTTGACGAGCCTCTTCTGCACTTGTGGCGACTTTTGCCAGACCTATCTGCATAAATACACGCTGCAAGAATGGTAATGCTTCCGCACCTTCAGTCTTCATAGCAGGATTTACAATACGCCGTAACATCTCCTTTGTGCCGCCGCCTGCTGGGATCACACCAACGCCAAATTCAACAAATCCGGTGTATAACTCTGCAGCAGCAACCACTCGGCTAGCATGCGTCGTTACTTCTGCCCCCCCACCTAATGTCAGACCTGCAGGAGCAACAACAACTGGTTTTGGTGAATATCGAGCGCGCATGTTCAAATCTTGTAGGTTTTTTACCACACTATTGAGTTTATCCCACTCACCCATTTGGGCAGCCATCACTACAAGCATAATATTAGCACCTGCACTAAAATTATCCGCTTCGTTGCCAATCACTAGTCCTTCGAACTCATGTAGAACTCGCTCTTGACTTTCAATGATCATATTGGCAATGTCTTCATCCAAAGAATTCATTTTGGTGTGAAACTCTACACAACCAACGCCATCTCCAAGATCATAAAACGTGGCACCCGGATTTTTACTAACCACTTTTTGTTCTTTCAATAAAATCAATGAGGCTGGACGTTTGATAGGTACATATTTTCCAGATGTTTGGTTATATACACCGACTTTTGTACCAGCTTCATACTGGTAAAATGTTGTATGCCCCGATGAAATCATACTCTCCACCCATGCCGCAGGTGTGAAACCAGCGGTTTTCATCGCTGACGATGTCGCCTCAACACCTAACAAATCCCAGACTTCAAATGGACCAGCATCGTGACCGAATCCCCATCTCATGGCATCATCCAGAGGTTTTGGTGAGTCAGCGATTTCGGGGATACGTTCTGATGCGTACTCCAAGCCTTGATAAGTCAATGCTCTCACCAGCTGCCCCGCCCGGTCATCGGAATCCAATAAGATTTTTAATTTTTCACCTAAATCTTCGGTATCCTTTACCTTGCCCAGAGATTCGAATCGAACCTTGACTGGGGCTTCATAATCTAATGTTTTCAAGTTTAATGACCAAAATTCACGATTCCCTTCGGGGTTGCGTACTTCCTTATAAAAACCTTGCTTGACTTTATTACCAAGCCAACCCTTTTCAACCATGGTATGGATCACATGATTGACCCGATCGGAATTCAAGTACTTCAACGCCTTCTTATCATCAGGGATCGCCGGTGCCAGATTATTCCCAACATGTTCCCATACATCTATCCCAACCAGGTCAATCAGGCGGAAGGTAGCAGTTTTTGGTCTGCCCATTGAAGGTCCTGTGATGGTATCAACCTCATCGACCGAATAATTATTTTCGAGGATGTAGTCAAGTGCGAAAGCCCCACCACCGAATCCCAGGCGATTGGCTATAAAGTTGGGAGTATCCTTGCATAAAACGATACCTTTTCCTAGCCGATATTCCCCAAACTGACTGATCGCATCGACAACCTCAGGTAAAGTATCTATGGTCGGGATCACTTCAAGCAGCTTTAGATAACGTGGCGGATTGAAGAAATGTGTTCCCAAAAAATGCTTCCGAAAACCATCTGATAGTCCTTCAGCGATAGATGTCACTGGTATCCCCGAAGTATTCGTGCTGATGATGGTCATGGGTGGTCGAATGGCATCAATGCGAGTCATTAAATCCCGTTTGATCTTCAAATTTTCAACAATCGCTTCGACGACCCAATCTGCCTCTTTGATTACATCGAGATCATCATCCAGGTTACCAATAGAAACCAGGGTGGCAATTTCTGAAGTAAAAAAGCTTGCTGGTCGAGATTTTATTGCTCGGTCTAAACCCTGTTGGACGATTCGATTACGAACGACTTTATCTTGTAGAGTAAAACCTTTCTGCTCTTCTTCTGGAAGTAACTTGTTGGGTGTGATGTCTAACAGAGTTACCGGCACTCCTGCATTTGCCAGGTGAGCGGCTAAGGCTGCTCCCATCGTCCCTGATCCAATAACCACAGCTCGATGAAATTTGTACTTCATGGTTCCTCCTTAGTTATGATTTATTAGATAACATCGTTTACTTTATTAGAATCTCATGGAATGGTTGGCGCAACATTTTTACCATTCAAATTTTAGGTTACTTTGTCAGCGTAAATCGCGCCCACCATAGCCTAGAATATTCCGTGCTACTATGAGACGGTTGATTTGACCCGTTCCTTCATAAATGTCACTGATCTTAGCATCTCGGAACCATTTTTCCAGGAGCAGATCTCGGTTATATCCAAGTGGTCCCATTATCTCGATGGCTTTTTGAGTGATTTTTGTGACGATATCCCCTCCGCGGACCTTAGACATGGATGCTTCTTTAGGATTCGATTTTCGATTATCAGCCATCCAAACAGCCTTGATCACCAACAACCAGGCAGAACGCAGCATCACCTCCATGTCAATCACATCACGTTCGATGCTGGTTAATTTTTGTCTTGGAAGTCCATACCGGATAGTAATACCTTGTTGTGCTAACAACTCTTTTAGAAGTTCAAGTGTAGCACGCGCAACACCCACCGCGGTTGCCCCGATCAGTGGTCTGGTCGCATCAAAAGTCGCCATGGCACCTTTAAAACCAGTTGTAGTTTTTTCTTGCATAACTTCAGGGCTACCCAGGATATTCTCAAAAGGAACTCGACAATCCTGTAGAACCAGCGAGGCAGTATCGCTTGCGCGAATGCCCATCTTATGTTCGAGTTTAGTCACTTTAATTCCTGGAGCGCCTGCTTCCACTACAAATGGACGCATGCCCGCTCTACCAGCTGCTGGGTCAATAGTAGCCCAGACTACGACCAAACCATTTCCCTCCTCTAAGGATTTTTGCCCCCCGGTAACAAAGATTTTTTCGCCATTCAACACCCATTCATTCTTTTCTTTGTCCAGAACAGCGGTTGTGCGTATTGCGGATGTATCTGACCCAGCTTGTGATTCCGTCATCGCCATCGCCCCAAATGCAGGTTTTTCTTCACCGAATCGTGCCAAGAATTTTGCGTTTTGCTCTGGAGTACCATTTGACTGGACAGCTGCTGCTCCAAGCCCACCCCCGGGAGTACACAGGTAAATCCCAACATCCCCCCATGAAAGCATTTCCAACATAAATGCGAGCATTTGATATCCAATGCGAGGTCTTTCCTTACCCTCCGCGTCCTTTTTAGGAGCTTCTTTCGGTGCAAGCGAACCAGCTCCAGTCGCCTTCATCGCCATGTGCATAAAATTAATGTAATCCCAGGGTACCTGGTGCTCATTTTCGTCGAAATAACGTGAAACTGGTCTCATCATATTTTCAGCAACAGTTTTTAACACAAAACTCTGTTGTGCAATGGGTTTAGGTGCTTCAAACTCAATCATTTTCTCATCTCCTTATATGATCTCATCTTGATAGGAATGACGGTCTATATGATTGCCATTCCAGTTAGCATGGCAAAACTACGACCTTCGCGCATCCATTTCTCGACCGGATGCTCGCGTATATAGCCATGTCCACCCAGGATCTGGACGGCGCGATCGGTTACCATCATCGCCATATCGGATGCTCCGCTATATGCCAGGTAAGCTTCCTTATACGCATCTTCCTTGTCAGTATCCAGCATCCATGCTGCTTCCCATGTGAGCACACGGATCGCTTCTATTTCTGTGGCCATCTCTGCCAGCATAAAGGCAATGGATTGCTTCTGCGCTACCTTCATTCCAAATACATCTCGATCTTTTGCATAGTCAATTGCATACTCCAACGCAGCTTTTGATACTCCCAATGCCATCGCAGCACTTGCAAGCCAGAACGAAGCAAGAATGAGTGAAAAATTATGTCCATCTTTTCCACCTAGACGATTAATACTCGGTATCCGTACAGATTCGAATTTGACCGGATACACTGGTAAAGCGTGTATTCCAAGCATCTTTTGACGTTCCCCGATTTGGATACCATCCAGGCCATTCGGGACGATAAACCCTTGTGTTTGCCCATTCAAAGAAGCATATACAATTATTGTTTTTGCCTCCTTGGCAAATGGAACGTAGGTTTTTTCTCCCGAAATCAATATAGAATCGCCCTCAAGTGTTGCAGTAGTTTTCAAGTCATTGAGATCATAATCGTACTGTGGCTCGATAGTTGCTGCTGTATATGGGGACCAATCTCCTTCAACTATCATAGGCAGGTATTCCTTTTTTTGTTCTTCACTTCCTGCTAAAAGGATTGGAATGGAGAATAATCCAGGTGCCATCACTGCCAAAGTACCTGCCAGGTCTCCCCAAGCCATTTCTTCTGCAGCCAACACACCCGTAACTGATGAATGCTCCCCAAATCCTCCGTATGATTCTGGGGTGGAGGCTTGGAGCACTCCCAGCTCCCATCCTTTTTTGATCAGTGTGATCGGCAGCTGACCTTCCTCATCAGCATCATGTGAAGCTGGGCGCAAATTACTATGAGCATACCGAGCGACGGTATCAACCAGCATTTTTTGTTCTTCGGTTGGTTCGAATGAATACATTGAAATCCTCCTATGACTTATAATTTGACCTGAAGTTGTTATATATCTGATATCCTACACTCGACACATCGGTAAACAATAGGGACTAACTTAGAATTCTCTTCTATCTCTTTTAAATTTGTAATCTCTAAAAATCCTCGTTGATATAGATATTCAACATGAGCACCCGCTTCTTCTAATGCCAATAAAATTGTATAGCCTGATACTTTACCAAATAAATACTTAGCGATATCCGAAATCGTATGTGGTTCAGAGAGAAAATCCAATACCTTTTGCAGCCTCTCCTTATGGACTGAACGTATTTCATCGATCCGATTTTCAAGATTACAGATTGGATTCTCATGTCCTCCCAAGGTAAATCTCACCTTTGTTGCCAATGGTCTTACTACCTCCAAAGATTTTAAATAGGTATCCAATCCAGTGGAAAGGGTGATTTGCTCAGGAGCCTGATGTGGACTGATTTTTTCGAGGATTTGATCTCCACTGAAAAGATAGTCATGCAGATGGATTACGACATGACCTGCACAGTGTCCTGGTACATGGATAAATTTGAACGGTCCCAACCGCATCCCCATCGCTTCGTATGTTAAATCGACATTCACGGAGCGATATAAGCTTTTGGTTATCTTGTACATATCAAGAAGACCTGTTCTCTGATCCTCCTTGACTCCAGCTTCGGTTAAAAATTCCTCCAACCTATGTGCTGCCAACAACAAACGCTCTTCATGGTTGGACACAATCCTGCGGTCTAATTCGTGAACACAAATTTTCGCATTTGTTTGATTTCTTATATTGGACAAACCTCCAAAGTGATCGATGTGTCCATGAGTAATAAAAATATGGCTGAGATTGTGTAGCGAGCAATCTTCTCCGCGTATATCACTGATTTCATCCAATCCTCGAATTAGGTCGTTGTTTGATTCAAAAAAGCCAGACCCTGCATCCACAAGAACTCGATATTTACCTACAATTACCAGATAAACATTACCTATCAGGTCCGGGAATTCACGGAGTAGGATTTGATAGATTAACGCATCACCAGCTGTTTTATAAGTTTCCATCTAATGGAGTAGTAATCCATTTAATAATAAATCTGCAAACATGTTGGCAATTTCTGTAGATGAACGTGGACCATCACTTCGATACCATGTCACTGACCAGTTCATTACGCCTAATAATGCTCTTCCAGTGAGGGCAGGATCAACATTATTGAATTGACCCGCCTGTTTGCCTTCACTAATTAAATCTCTCCACAATCGATCAAATTTCTCTCTTCGTGTAGCATGACGAGCTTTTAGGACAGGATCCAGTGATCGAATTTCCAATAACAAAACAGCAGCCAAGCTTTGATTTTCCGCGATAGTCTGAAAGTAGGAGACCATAGCCTGGCGTAGTTTTTCTTCAGGGGATAAGGACTGAGCAAGTACCAATTCGAGCCTGGTATTGATTAAATCTAAAGCGTGATCCAGGAGTGCAATGAGAATTTCTTGTTTGCTATCAAAGTGATAATATAAACTTGCTTTTTGTAAGTTGACTGCCTCAGCAATATCCTGCATCGAAGTAGCATGAAACCCCTTTTCGCTAAATATGCGTGCTGCTTCTTCTAGAATACCATCTCTAGTCAAATTTAATCTCCCTACCGAACATTCGGTAGGGATAGGATATCAAAATAAATTCTAGCTGTCAAGTGAATTTCGGTGATTATGGAGATGGAGTCTGTATATCAACGATTGCATCTGATAAATAATCAGCAAAAACCGTCATCGGATCCACAGGTTTGAAGTTTCCGCTGGTTCGCCAACGCAGATAATTATCCATTTCTTCGGTTGTCGCACTCGTATCGTAAAATGCCATACCCTCGAAGCTTACCCCTGACGGACCAATTCGAGTTTCCAGGTGCAGGTGTGGGTTTACAATATCATACCCAGTTTTCCCGACCTTGCCTAAAGGTTGGCCACAAGTTATACTATCGCCTTTTTCCACCAGGGGTACCTCAGCCAAATGTGCGTATAAGCTGTAAATAGATTCTCCCGCTTTTAATGAGAGCTTATCCAGAATAGTATTCGGCATCAAATTTTGCGTGGTTTCGATGATGACCATATTCCCATATGGCAGCCTATCCTGAATGGATGCTGCAACGTTACCTGCAAATATGGATTGGACAATCTCTCCTTCTATTGATAATCGATCACCTCGGCGATAATACGCAAAATCGACACCATGGTGGTGATCATCCCGTCCAGGTGGGGGTGGATCAAAAACATTGGTAATGATTTCCCATAAGGAGGGTATCGTTTCATACTGTAGGGGTGAACATAAAATATTTGAAACTTCCGTCGTTGTTGGGGTCACAGTCGAGGTGAATGTATCCGATGGTCCAGATTGAGTTGCTATGACCTCTAAAGTTAAAGACGGCACCCTTGTTCTCAATGATAAAGTTGGAGATCCAATTACTAATGTTGTAGTGCTTACTAGTCTGAATGTGGGAGTAGCTTCCAACATTCCAATATTATTGATTGGTTGGCACGCTGTCAATGCCGATAAAAATAATAAGACAATATAAATTGTCAAGAACTTACCCATAAAATATATTATACATGCTTGAAAGGTGCTAATAAGTAAACTAAAGGGTTGTCAGAACCGTCTGAACGCGCTATAATCTGCCCGCAATTTGTACTCTCGGGGCGTAGCGCAGTCCGGCTAGCGCGCTTGCATGGGGTGCAAGAAGTCGGAGGTTCAAATCCTCTCGCCCCGACCAATCTTGTGTGGCTCCAACTCCTCATACATTTGCGAGGAGTTGGTTCATTTTGGGGACAATTGATTTAGGAGCAAAGAAGATGAAGATCCAAATAAGTAATGGTTTTTTAGTGTATGACAAGATTGGAAAAGGTACACCTTTGCTGTTTATCCATGGCTACCCCTTATCTAGGAAGATTTGGGCTCCACAGATGGAAAGTCTTTCCGATCTAGCTTCAATGACATCATTGGATTTACGCGGACATGGCGAATCCTTCGCATACGATGGCCCATATTCGATGGAAATGCTTGCCGAAGATTGCAAAAAAGTATTGGAAGATATAAATATCAATCAGCCTGTCCTGGTATGCGGTTTATCCATGGGTGGATATGTAACGATGGCACTCTATCGTAACTATCCTCATTTATTCAAAGGGTTGATATTAACATCCACACGTGCAGGTGCTGATTCACCTGAAGCAAAAGCCAGCAGGCAAGCTTCGATTAATAATGCAAGTGAAAACGGCTCAAGCTATATCGCCGATAATATGATACAAAAAATTGTTGCACCTCAGACGCTATATTCAAAACCAGACCTGGTAAAGAAAATCTATGGCATCATGGCACATACATCTATTCAAGGAATTGTAGGTGCATTACACGGAATGATGGATCGGTCTGACTCGACCTCCTTATTATCTCAGATCAGTTGTCCAACATTAATTATTCACGGTACAGATGATCAATTAATTCCAATTAAGGAAGCGGAACTGATGCACAGCCAAATTCCGAACTCGCGAATGGTCAGAATTACAAATGCAGGTCATCTGCCAAACCTTGAACAGCCTGATGTTTTTAATCAGGCATTACGTGACTTTATCACCTCATTAGTTTAGTCTTGATACAGATGGTTTTCTAGAATATATTGGTAAACTTTTTCCGGCACGAAATAGCGATATTGCATTCCCTGCTTAATGCGTGCACGTATATCGGTTCCGGATATCTCAATAATTGGTGTTTTTAAGAAATAGACCTTCTTGATAAGCCCCGTAATTGCTACTTCCACTCTGGAGGGATCATTTACATCCTCTTTCCTCATCATTACAACAATTTTATGACAAAGCTTGATGAATTCAGCTGGTTTGTGCCAGGTGGGCAGGTCATTTAACGAATCCAATCCCATTAAATAATAGTACTTGATATTGGACGTTTGACCTTTTAAAATTGACATTGTATCGACAGCATAATGAGGTGGGTCTCGATCGATATCAATAGTGGATAAGGCAAAACTGGGGTTGCCATCAATAGCCAGCTCCACCATCCTTATTCTACGTTCGATCGGCATGATCTTTTGGAGTTTCTTATGTGGAGGATATGGCGTCAGCATCCACAGAACCTGATCCAGTTTTAATTCTACTATCGCCTCTGCTGCTAGAATTTGATGACCAATGTGTGGAGGGTTAAATGTACCCCCGAATATTCCGATTCTCATTTATCCTCTGATTAATCAGACCACTCCAGCTCATATTCTCCAATAAACACCATATCCCCTTCTTTAACCCCAACATTACGTAATTCTTTATCAATGCCCAATGCTTCCAGGATTCTTTGAAATCTTCGGATGGATTCGTAGTTTTCCCAATATGTCATTGCTGCAGCTCGTTCAATGGATGCCCCGGTAAGACGCCAGCCTTTTGCCACCCGATGAACTTCATAGTGCCTTGGATCGTTCATGGGATGGTATACCGGTATCACTGTTTCGCTCACAATAACCGGTGTATTTCGCCGTACCTCGGCTACTTTGAATAATAATGTTCGAAGATTGAGTCCAGATACTGCTGAAATTGCGATGGGTGAAATACCTTTTTTCTTTAATTTCCTTTCGATATCAACCCACCTGTCCTTTACATCTGGTAAATCCATTTTATTCAACGCAACGATTTGGGGTTTATTTGCTAAGTCAGAATCAAATAATGATAATTCAGTATTTATTTGAGCAAAATCGGCGATTGGGTCTTCAGCTAATCCATCAAGTATATGGATTAACACCTGCGTCCTTTGAACATGGCGTAGGAATTCAAAACCGAGACCAGTCCCCAAATGTGCACCTTCAATTAAACCTGGGATATCTGCCAGCACTAATGTGATTTCATCATCCAGGGATGCAACTCCCAGATTGGGCTCGGTCGTCGTAAATGGATAGTCTGCTATTTTCGGCTTTGCCTTGGTAACGGCTGCCAAAAATGTAGATTTCCCTGCATTGGGGACGCCGATGATACCTACATCTGCAATTAATTTTAGCTCGAGCTTGATATTCCGTTCTATTCCAGGTGCGCCTTTTTCCGCTATCCTGGGTGCCTGATCACGCGAGTTGGCAAATCTGGCATTACCTCTGCCTCCTCTACCACCCTTGCATATCATGATCTCCTGATTTTCGCTCACCAAATCAGCTATCATTTCTCCACTATCAATATCAGTTATTATCGTACCGATAGGAACATTAATGATTAAATCCTCAGCTGAATGTCCTGTTCGGTTACTTCTACCTCCATTTTTTCCATTTATTGCAGCAAAAATTCGTTGGTGAGCAAAATCATTCAATGTATTTAGTGTAGCCATTGCCTTTATTATTACATTTCCACCTCTACCACCGTCCCCACCGTCTGGACCTCCCCGAGGGATATATTTTTCCCGGCGGAAATGAACCATTCCATCTCCACCTTTTCCAGACTTTACAGAGAGTGTTGTTTCATCGATAAACATTGGGTGTTTTACAAAACCTCAATTCTTTGTTAGATTATACCATTCCAAATATTTGCACCTTAACTTGTATGATATTAGTTCACTGCTAGTCTGATAGTTGTATTATAATTGTGGAGATTTGCACTATAACTGTTTCAGTAGTATCTTTCTTCATATCATTAAAGTGGAGGCCGTATGGAAGAAAAATCTGTTCCGAATATTGTCGTTGGTAGATTACCCCTCTATTTACGAACCTTACAACTTATAAGTCAAGAAGGTAGAAGGGTGACTTCCTCGCAAGAATTGGGTGAGCGATTGGGTATTTCCGCTGCTCAAATAAGGAAGGACCTCTCACAATTTGGCGAATTCGGTAAACAAGGTACTGGTTATAACATCGATTTTCTTACCGATCAGCTTCGTCTAATTCTTCACGTTAATAAAGTTTGGGATGTGGCCGTAATTGGTGTCGGTGATGTTGGTCATGCATTGGCAAGATTTCAAGGATTTTCAAATCGTGGATTTAGGATTGTCTTGTTGTTTGATAATAACCCTCAAAAAATTGGCACAAATGTAGGGGGTTTCATCATTCAGGATTTATCAGGCTTGGTAACAAAGCTCATGGATGCACGCGTGCAAATTGCCATGCTATCTGTTCCGGTCGATCAGGCGCAATCGGTAGCAAATTTATTAGTTCAAGCAGGAGTAAAATCAATACTTAATTATGCTCCCATTAATATATCCGTCCCCGCAGGTGTACGCGTCCAGTATATAGATCCTGTGTTGCACCTCCAAAGAATGACTTACTATCAAGAATAAAAAAGGTGAGCTGGTAAATTCAGCTCACCTTATCCTGTACTCTTTTTATACTTATCAGACTGCTATTAAATTACGCTTCAAAACGTCATGCATCTTGACTGCACGCGCTGCCCCAAGAACGATACATGTGGTCGGGTTATCTACAAGATATGCAGGTACACCTAACTCTTTGGTAAATAAACGATCGATTCCACGTAATAGCGCACCACCACCACACAACGCTATTCCACGGTCAATAATATCGGAGACTAATTCAGGTGGCGTCTTTTCTAAAACGTGCCTGGCAGTCTCCACGATGGCATTAAGTGGCTCTTCTACAGCATCGATAATCTCACCGGTCGTTAGAGTGACCGGGCGGGGTAAACCCGTAACTTGATCTTGACCTTGGATTTCCACACTTTGCTCTTCTTCTTGAGGAACTGCTGCACCTATCTTGATTTTAATTTGCTCTGCTGTGAGCTGACCGATGATCAATCCGTATTTCTTACGCACATACCCAACAATTGCTTCGTCTAGCGAGGTTCCGCCTGCACGCAATGTCTCTCCAGTCACAATACCATACATCGCAATGACTGCCACCTGTGTCGTACCACCGCCAAGACAAAGGATCAGATTTCCTGATGGAGTACCAATGGGAAGGTCAACACCAATGGCTGCAGCCAGAGGTTGTTGAATCAGGGCTACATCGCGACTACCAGCTTGGAGTGCAGCTTCATGAACCGCACGTCGCTCGACACTGGTGATGCCATTTGGAACCGTGATCATGACTTGGGGACGAAAAAACTGGAGAGGACCGCTGAGTTTACGAAGTATATCCCGCAGAATATATTCTGCCACTTCATAATCGGCGATGACCCCATTCCGAAGAGGCCGGTTCACTTCTATCGTATCAGGGACACGCCCGAGCATATCCTGGGCTTCTTTTCCCCACGCCACCATTTTTTGCTCAGCAATGATGATCGCAGCTACTGTCGGTTCTTCAAGAATTACCTGTCCACCCTCGGCTGCTCTGGTGTTGTTCGTTCCGAGATCAATTCCAAGATCCTTCGAAAATAGTGCCATTTTTACTTTTGGCTTTCCTCACTGCTCCCTGGATAGCGCTTTCTCTGACCCCGGTATCGTTTTACGGCCTCCAAGCGAAGTGTCGACCTGCGAAGTGCAGATTCTATCTTTAAATATGCATCTGTATTCGAAGGTAGACCTTGTTTTAGTAGCTCTTCCGCTCGCCTTTTAGCATCTTCGGCTCGGCTAACATCAATTTCAAGTACATTTTCTGCTACATCAGCCATCACGGTAATTAAATCTGGTTGAACCTCGATTACACCACCCGCGATTGTAAATACCTGCTCCTGCCCCTGGAACCTTACGCGCAAAATACCTAGCTTTAAAGTAGACAACAGCGGGGCGTGGTTAGGTAAAATACCCATTTCACCCTGAACCCCAGGGACAATCACCATGTCTGCATCACCTGCAAACACTTGCCGATCTTGAGATACGATTTCGCATCGAATGGACATGATCTTTATCTAAATTTATGATTAAGCATTCTTGGCAAGCTGGCCAGCTTGTTCGACAACTTCGTCTATTCCGCCTACCATCATAAATGCTTGCTCAGGAATATCATCATGCTTGCCTTCCAGAATCTCCTTAAAACCACGCACAGTTTCTCGTAAAGGTACATAACGGCCTTCACGACCAGTAAACACCTGAGCTACATAAAATGGTTGTGAGAAGAAACGTTCGATCTTTCGGGCGCGTGACACAATCAATTTATCATCTTCTCCGAGCTCATCAACGCCAAGGATTGCGATAATATCTTGTAAATCCTTATAACGTTGAAGAACTCGTTGGACTTCCCGTGCAGTTGAGTAATGCTCCTCACCTACGATCAAGGGATCAAGGATGCGAGATGTGGAAGTCAAAGGATCAACTGCAGGATAGATCCCTTTCTCTACTATGGAACGCTCTAGTGCGATGGTCGCATCCAAATGGGTAAATGTAGCCACTGGTGCAGGATCAGAATAATCATCTGCTGGAACATAGACCGCCTGCATGGAAGTAATCGAGCCATGACGGGTTGAAGTGATCCTTTCCTGAAGCTCGCCCATCTCTGTCGCCAAGGTAGGCTGGTATCCTACAGCTGATGGCATGCGTCCTAATAATGCTGACACCTCCGACCCCGACATACTAAACCGAAAAATATTATCAATGAATAGCAATACATCCCGCCCTTCATCCCGGAAATACTCAGCCATCGATAATGCTGCCAGCGCGACTCTCAATCTGACACCAGGAGGTTCGTTCATTTGCCCATACACCATGACGGTATCTTTCATCACCCCTGACTCAATCATCTCACGGTACAGCTGGGTACCCTCTCTGGTTCGTTCTCCCACGCCAGCAAATACCGAGTTGCCTTGATGAACAGTTGCAATCGAACGGATCAATTCGGTTATTATTACCGTTTTCCCCACTCCAGCCCCACCAAAAATCCCAGTCTTGCCACCGCGTGTGAAAGGTGCAATCAAATCGATAACTTTAATCCCTGTCTCGAACACCTCAACACGTGTGGATTGTGCTTCAAAATCTGGTGCTGGTCGATGGATCGGATAATACTGCTCAGCAGTCACTTCCGGGCCTCCATCGATTGGTCTTCCCAAGACATTGAAAACGCGTCCGAGGGTTTCTGGTCCAACCGGTACCTTAATAGGCGAACCCATCGAGTGAGCCGGCAGGTTCCTTTGCAAGCCATCTGTAGAATCCATAGCTACACACCGAACCCAATTGTTTCCGAGGTGCTTTTCTACCTCGAGTACCAATGGTAATTGTCCTTCACGAGGCACCTCAAGCGCATCGTATATATTTGGAAGTTGTCCAGCTGGAAACTCAACATCAACCACACCACCTAATATTTGTACGACCTGGCCAGTCAATCTAGCCATGCTTACCTCCTGGGGAACCGTTGAACATCATTTTATTGCTAGAGCTTCTACGCCTCCAACGATATCCAGGATCTCCCCCGTGATACCTTGTTGGCGTGCCTTGTTGTATTCCAATTGTAATGCACCGGCTAATTCAGTTGCACTATCGGTTGCATTTTTCATTGCAACCATACGGGCAGCATGCTCACTTGCTAAAGACTCCATAATCGCTTGATAAACTTGAAGAGCTGTAAATCTCGGTACAATTTCATCTAATATTTCTTCTTCACTTGGCTCATATATGTATGCTGCAGTAGCTTTCTTTGCGTGTTCAAATATCTCCACCCTCCCCTCACCCGCTCCGATTTCTAAGGGAAGAAGTAGCTTAATATCTGGAACTTGTTTTACCATGTTGATAAAATCTGTATAGATCAAATAAACA
This sequence comes from uncultured Chloroflexia bacterium, assembly GCA_963774275.1. GTDB lineage: Bacteria > Chloroflexota > Anaerolineae > Anaerolineales > UBA4823 > FEB-25. The sequence continues at coordinate 268,204 of CAVZEP010000011.1, forward strand.
CGATCCGCATTCCCACGTAAAAATTCATCTACTACTAAATGACCTATCGCAGAAACATCTGAAAATGAAGGAGCTGCAGGAAGGTGACTAAATTCGGCAATGACGTTTTTCCGTCGTCGGATTAGCATATCTCGGCCTTTACGACCAATGGCAATATAGCTAACCGGCACTTCGCTGGTATTGAACCGCTGCAGTGCAAAACGCACGATATTCGAGTTATAAGCACCTGCTAGACCACGATCCCCCGTCACTAATACGACAAGTTCATTTCTGTCCACTGCTCTAGGTGTCAATAACGGATGTAAAGAGGCACGACCAGGTTGCCCGGCAATATGTGTTAACACTTGCCAGGCTTTTGTGGCATATGGACGGGTGCGAAGCATTGTTGCCATTGCCTTCCTGACGTTGCTGGCACTCACCGCTTGCAAAGCCCTGGTTACTTGGGCAATATTTTTTACGCTACGTATTCGTAGACGGACTTCTCTTGTATTCGCCATATTTCTTTATGCAGGTTTAATTTACTGCCAGGTGGACATGAACGCTATCAAGAACCTGGATAAGTTTTTCTTCAGTCTCGGTAGTGATCCGTTTTTCTTCAGTAATTGATTTTCCAATTTCTGGATGGGATGTATCCATGTATCTTAACAATGTGGTTTCCCACTGTCTCATTCTATCAAGAGGCACACCATCCGCGTATCCACGTGTACCGGCAAAAATAACCACAACCTGATTTTCCAATGACAATGGCTGATACTGAGGTTGTTTTAATATTTCTTGAAGATGCTGACCGCGATTGAGCTGCGCTTGGGTGGCTTTATCCAAATCAGAACCAAATTGGGCGAATGCAGCCAGTTCACGGAAAGCGGCCATATCTAACCGTAGCCGACCTGCCACTTGCCTGAACGCTCTGGTTTGAGCATCCCCACCAACCCGTGACACTGATAAACCTACATTAACCGCAGGACGAATGCCAGCGTAAAATAGATTGCCTTCCAAATAAATTTGACCATCTGTGATTGATATGACGTTAGTTGGGATATAGGCAGAGACGTCTCCGAGCAGGGTTTCAATAATTGGTAATGCAGTGAGTGAGCCTCCAGATCCTTTCAATTTGACGGCTTTGTATTCGTCTGGATTTTCCATTACTTTAATGGCCTCAGCGACGTTGTGACGAGCCAGAGGTCCACCAAATATTTTTCCATCTAAGCTATTTGAATTCTCTGCTAAAGTGCCTGGGAAGGTTTTTTTTACAATAACATACTGATCCGCAAGTCGCGCAGCACGTTCCAACAATCTTGAATGTAGGTAAAACACATCTCCAGGATAAGCTTCTCGCCCTGGTGGACGACGAAGTAATAATGATACCTGACGATACGCCCAGGCATGTTTCGATAAGTCGTCATAGATGCATAAAGCATCACGACCCGTTTCCATGAATTCTTCACCAATAGCACAACCCGTATAAGGAGCGATGTATTGTAAAGCAGCAGATTCATCCGCAAATGCGACAACAACAGTTGTATATTCCATTGCTCCATAGCGTTCTAGAGTAGCCACCGTACGAGCAATGGCAGCTTTCTTCTGCCCAATTGCCACGTATATGCAGTATAGATCTTTGCCTTTTTGATTAATGATTGTATCGATGGCTAAAGCTGTTTTTCCAGTCTGGCGATCGCCAATGATCAGCTCACGCTGACCACGTCCGAGTGGGATCATTGAGTCGATGGCTTTTAGACCCGTCTGGACTGGTGTGTCAACGTCTTTTCTCTGGACCACACCAGGGGCAATCCTCTCGATGGGTCTGAAACTACTTGTCTTTATTGCTCCTTTTCCATCAACCGGAATTCCCAAAGCATTGACTACTCTACCAATTAATCCATCACCTACTGGAACAGAAGCTATTCGTGAAGTAGATCGAACCAACATACCTTCAGCAATCTCGGTGTAGTCACCCATAATGATGACGCCGACATTATCTTTTTCCAAATTGAAGGCAATTCCCATCACACCGTTTGCAAATTGAACCAGTTCTTGAGATTTAACATCTTCCAAGCCATTTACACGAGCAATGCCGTCACCTGCATCAACCACAGTACCTACATCGCTGAGATTTAATTCCGGTTGGTAGGTATCTATCTGCTTTTGGATATCTGTTGTGATTTGCCTGATCAGATCTGTCATATTCCTCCAACAGTTTGTTTATTCAGTTAATGAAGCGACCGTGGTTGCATCCAACCGATGAACTAGCGCAGACAACAACTTTGTTGCATTGTCATAATCCTGCCGGTGGATGATTGAGCTGTGAGAATGGATATGGCGAGCTGCTACTGCAATTACGATTGTAGGTACGCCTATCCCATGTAAATGGATGACTGCACCATCGGTTGCCCCACCTTCAATTGCGGACAATTGAATAGGCACACCGATTTGTTCAGCTGTTTCTAGTACCAAATCCCTTAAACGGAGATTTGGTATCATCCTTGCGTCATACATAAGGACAGTAGGTCCCTGGCCTAATTTAATGCTTGACTCTTCAGGTTTTATTCCCGGAACATCACCAGCGATATCAGATTCTAAAATAATGGCAACATCTGGATCCACTGCACGAACACTGGTAGTTGCTCCACGAATACCGACTTCTTCCATAACGGTTGCAACTCCAAAAACGGTATTCGGGTGCTCTTTTTGCTGAAGTTCTTTCATAGTTGATATCACAAGGGCAGTACCTACGCGATCATCAAATGCCTTGGACAAATAAGTTGATCCTCCTGCTAATTCGACAAAATCTGCACGAGGAATAATTGGGTCCCCAAGCCGTACTCCAACTTTTTCTACCTCATCCTTGCTAGATACTCCAATATCAATGTACATGTCTTTTCGTTCGACTACTTTTTTACGCTCATCAGGTGATAACAAATGAGGTGGCCTAGCTCCAATAACACCTACAACATTACCTTTTCTTGACTGTACAATGACTCGCTGACCTAATAAAACTTGGTCAAACCATCCACCGAGGGGAATAAATTTGATAAATCCTTCGGGGGTAATCTGCTTTACCATGAAACCAACTTCATCCATGTGCCCAGCAAGCATTATCCGTGGTGAATCAGATGTGCCTGTTTTCTTACAAATAACACTCCCAATTTTATCTTGGGAGAGTTCACCATATTTTTCTAAATATTTTCGGACCAATGAACGGATTGGGGTTTCGTACCCAGGCACACCAGGAGTCTCGGTGAGTTCTTTTAGTAAATTTAAAGTAAAATCCATCGGAATTTGTACCTCAGAGGAATGATTAAAGCGGTCAAATGATACCTGAAAGAATCAATCTTGTCTAGTTATTCACGAACAGAAACCAATTCTTCGGAATGGGGTTATAACACTCGAAATCTACATTAGGAGGAAATAATATATATGATCACTATCATCACAGATACGACCTCCGGTTTACCCCCCGAAATTGCAAAACGCTATCACATTCCGATCATTCCTCAAATTATAAATTTCGATAATAAATCTTATTATGAAGTGATTGATTTGGATAACCCATCATTCATGAGAATGCTCAAGGCATCCAAGGAACTTCCAAAGACTGCTGCACCTCCACCAGAGCTTTTTATTATGGAATTTAATAAAATCCTCCCCTCAGAGGGAACTATCTTTTGTATCCATCCATCTGCAGAAATAAGTGGTACCGTCAGATCAGCGCTTATGGCTGCTCAGGAATTTCCAAGTGCGGATATTCGAGTAATTGATACACGTACGATCGGTAGCTCTCTTGCTACTATAGTCCAGTTGGCTGCCGAATGGGCATCAAATGGGGATGATGCAGATTCCATTGAGAATAGAATTAAACAAATGATTCCTCGAAATCGTATCTATTTCATGGTAGATACGCTGGAATATCTCGCTAAGGGAGGTCGGATTGGGGGAGCAACTGCCCTTTTGGGGACTGTATTGAAAATTAAACCAATATTGGCATTATCGGATGGCCGAGTGGATCAATTTGAAAAAGAGAGAACCCAGAAAAATGCGATAAATCGACTTATCGAGCTGGTTAAATCTCAAGCCTCAAGAGATGGTGATGCCTATATCTCGGTAATGCATGCAGCAGTTCCCGACGCAGCTCGGGAATTTGCAGGCAGATTATGTTCTGAATTTGGGTTGGATTCGATACCAATCCTGGATGTACCACCGGCTATTGTTGTCCATGGAGGTCCAGGCATTCTCGCAGCGGCATTCTTCACCGGCGGATCGATATAAACCTACTCTGTATACTATACTGCTCTTCGTTATTTTTTGGTTGCACCCGTATATAAGTTCCATCCGGAAGCATTTTACGCGCTTTAGTGTTGTCTTTTGAATAGGATATCAAGATATCATCATAGATATGCTTGATCATGTTTGGATCCTGGACAGGAAACAACACCTCTACTCGTCGGTCAATATTCCGTGGCATCAGATCGGCACTTCCCAGGTATATCTCCTCATTTCCTGCATTATTAAAATAATAAATGCGACTATGCTCGAGAAAACGACCGACAATGCTCGTGACTTGGATATTTTCGCTTATTCCAGGCATACCCGGCCTCAAGCAGCAAATTCCCCTGATAAACAAGTCGATTTTCACACCTGCTTGGGATGCCTGATACAGCAACTGGATCATTTTTCTATCAACCATCGAATTCACTTTGAAAATTAAATGCCCCTGTTGTCCACTCTTTTGTATCTCAATTTCTCTTTTAATCAATGTCTCAATGCCATTTCGCAGGTTGATCGGTGCGACCAGTAATTTTCGGTATTCTTTCTTGGATGAATATCCAGTCAGATAATTAAATAAATCTGTAGCATCAGTACCCATATCTTCATCGCAAGTGAACATGCCAATGTCTTCATATACCTGGGCAGTCACGGCGTTGTAATTACCAGTCGCCATGTGCAAATAGCGACGGATTCCTTCTCCCTCCTTGCGAATCACTAAAGCAATTTTTGAATGGGTTTTCAGCCCGAGCAATCCATACACTACATGTACACCTTCGCGTTCAAGAGTACGAGCCCAACCAATATTACTTTCCTCATCAAATCGCGCTTTAAGTTCTACCAATACGGCAACTTGTTTACCATTCTCTGCCGCTTCAAGTAAGGCATCTACTGCTGGTGGTTTACTACCAACGCGGTATAAGGTTATTTTGATTGCTAAGACATCAGGATCATTCGCTGCAGTTTTTAAGAATTGAATAACGGGTGTGAACGAATCATATGGGTGGTGGAGCAGAATGTCCTTTTCACGTATTGCAGCAAATATATTTCCGTCATCATTGTTTCTTAAGATTTTTGGAATCGATGGTTTAAATGGTTGATCTTTTAAATCGTACCGATCGATACTATGTAACGACATCAAGTCGCTATAACCCATTGGACCATTGATTGTATAAATTTCATTTCGATCAATTTCAAGATTTTCCATTAATATTTCACGAATACGGTTTGACATCGATTCATTGATCGAAATTAAGACGACCGATCCAAATCTGCGCTGTCTGACGGTCTGTTCCATTGTTTCGAGCAAATCAGCAGCTTCCAACTCTTGAATAACCATATCGGCATCACGGACAACCCGGAATGGATGGGATTCAACCACTTCCATCCCAGGGAATAGCGATGCTAAATTTGCAGAGATAACCTGTTCCAGCCATACGAAATAGTGGTAATACGGAACCGTACCGTCTTTCCGTACACTACCGGAAGACCGCTTTATCGGGACTAATCTTGGCAACGTGTCCGGTACTTTTATACGCGCAAAGTGTTCAATACCCTTTCTATCTTTGAGTAAAACTGCAAGATTCAGTGAAAGGTTAGAAATGTGGGGAAATGGATGACCGGGATCAAATGCTAAGGGTGTCAAAACTGGAAATATCACATCCCTATAATATGCTTCGATGACCTCTTTTTGATGTTTATTCAATTCTTGATAATCATAAATTTCAATCCCGACCTTTTTCAACTCCGGCAGTAACCCAATCTTTAATGTATCCGCAGCTTCTTTCATCAAATTACTTGCCACTTTCCTTATTTCAGCAAGTTGTTCTGCAGGAGTTAGTCCGTCTGGTGGTAAATCCATCACTCCTGCATCTACTTGCTTCTTTAATCCAGCCACCCGCACCATAAAGAACTCATCCAGGTTAGAACCAACTATGGCTAGAAATTTGATCCTTTCTAATAATGGATTAGTTACATCGACTGCTTCTTCCAACACTCGTTGTTGAAAAGACAAAGCACTCAATTCACGATTTATATAGTTTTTTGGGGATTCCAGGTCAATCGGGATTTCTAGGTTTGTATTTTTTTCCACAGTTGAATTCCTAAAATCAACATAAAAATTAGTAATTACTTATCCAAAACGTCCCATTATATAATCTTCCGTCCTTTTATCCTTCGGGTTAATAAATAGCTCTTTACCTATTCCTTTTTCGATAAGTTCTCCTTGCAGGAAGAATGCAGCAAAATCCGAAACCCTTGCAGCTTGTTGAACAGAGTGAGGTACCAACACTATTGTATACATCTTTTTCAATTCCTGCAGGGTAGCCTCAACCTTTCCAGTAGATATTGGATCTAAACCAGAAGTCGGCTCGTCCAGGAGGATCACTTCTGGTTCTAATGCAAGACTCCGTGCTAAACACAAACGTTGTTGTTGTCCCCCAGATAATGAAACAGCGGGTTCGTTAAGCCGATTTTTGACTTCATCCCACAGGGCAGCTTGCTCTAGACTCTTCTGGATTACAACATCCCATTCGTTTTCACTTTTTTCACCAGATAGCTCAAGCCCATAAGTTAAATTTGACTTGATACTCATTGGTAAAACAACCGGTCGGGCAAATACCATTCCAACTCTTCTTCTCAATGCAATTACATCAATTTTCCGTTCAAGAATGTCCATCTCGTCCAGGAGAACTCTCCCAGAGATTAATTTCACATCCGCCAGATCATTTAACCTGTTAAATACACGTAAGAGGGAAGATTTACCTCCACCCGCAGGACCAAATATCACTGTGATCGCATTCGCATGGATATCAAAATTAATATCACGCAACGATTCTTTACCATCCGAATATTGTAGATTCAGGTGCTCAATTCGAATTTTCACATTGTCCATCGATCACCATTGCCTATGCGCACGTGCCCGGGATCGTATGTTGGTTGCAATCAGATTCATCCCCAGAACAAAAACAATCAGAACTAGTGCAGTACCATACTGTATTTTGATTGGCATTCCTGGCACTTGTGTGGAAATGACAAATAAATGATAGGGTAATGCCATGGTCGGGTCTAGCGGTGTGTTGGGTAACCGGGGCAAGAAAAATGAGGCTGCGGTAAAGAGAATAGGCGCTGTCTCTCCAGCTGCTCTTTCCAAACCAAGAATCACACCAGTCATGATCCCTGGAAGAGATTGTGGTAAAACGACTCTACGGATCGTCTGCCAGCGTGTCGCACCAACAGAAATACTCACCACCCGATATGATTGTGGTACTGCCCGTAAAGCTTCCTCAGCCGTGCTTATGATAACCGGAAGGGTCATGATGGATAAAGTTAAGGATCCGGCTATGATGCTTGTCCCAAATTTTAGAAATATAACAAACATTCCCAGACCAAATAACCCATAAACAACTGATGGGATTCCTGCGAGATTTATTATTGCAATCCGTATGACCCGTGTCCAGCGACTATCCGGGGCATATTCCGAAAGATATATAGCAGCACCAATACCCAATGGAACAGAAAATATTGCAGTTCCAATCGTCAGATAAAAAGTACCAATAATGGCGGGAAGTATCCCTCCTTGTTTAACGCCATCTGTTGGGAATGTGGTCAGAAAAGACCATGAAATAGCTGGTAGACCCTTTATTATTATATAAATTACGATAGAGAAAATTGGAATAACAGTGAGAAAAGTTGTTAGTATCAAAAAATTAAATCCAATTTCCTGCTTAAGGTTTCGGGAAGCAGACGAATTGGGATTTTTATAGATCTCTTTAATTCCTTTGATAATTTCCATAAGTACTCTACGAAAGTATCCGTTCTGCTCTTTGGCGTTGTTTAAACATGGCTGTCGAGGCAGCGATATTTATCCCAAGGGAAATTATAAATAATAATAATCCGATAAAAAATAACACGTGGTAATGGGTGCTATTTTTAGCCACTTCCCCCATCTCAGCAGCAATGGTTGCAGTCATTGTGCGGACAGGTGAAAATAATGAGGTTAATTTGATGGGTAGAACTGCAGCGTTCCCAGTCACCATCATCACTGCCATCGTTTCTCCAATGGCGCGTCCAATTCCAAGCATTATTGCAGTCAATACTCCACTGCGGGCCGCAGGTAAAGTCACACGCCATATGGTTTGCCATTGTGTAGCTCCTAATGCCAAAGCCCCATCCCGATAGGTACGGGGAACAGAATCCAATGCGTCTTCAGCTACGGAAACGATAGTGGGTATGGCAATTCCACCTAATAAAATGCTCCCCGCTAAAGCAGATAAGCCAGTCGGTAAGTCTAGCAAACGGCGAAGGCCAGGTGCTAGGATGATGATTCCGAGGAAACCAAGCACCACGGACGGGATGCCACCTAAAATCTCTACGAGTGGTTTTAATATATCGCGTGCCCAACGTGGTGAAACTTCAGAGATAAATATTGCCGTACAAAGTCCGATAGGAATGGCCACCAAAGCTGCGCCTAAGGTAACGATTAGCGAGCCACCGATTAATGGTAATAACCCAAAATAATCTTCAATTGGATACCAGCGAATTGAAAAAAGATTATTAATAGATATTTCACCAATAGTTGGTAGTCCCTCGTGTAATAAAAAATAAAATATCAGATGCAACGAAAATGATGGCAGAATAACCTGAAATTTTTATTAGCCAGGTTAGAATAAATTCATTCAAATTATTTCTCGATTGCATATTCTCCCTGACAAATCTCTAGGGGTTGACAAGTGGAACAAATCCCAGCTGCGTAACGATGACCTGAGCGTCGGTAGTCATTATCCAGTTAATATATTCTGCGACAGCACCTGTCGGTTGGTTATTTGTATACATATATAAATCGCGTGCAATTGGATATTGCTCATTATTTACACTATCAGCGGATGGTAAGACATAGGGACCAGTTGCATCCCGGGCAATAGCGATCACTTTAACATCAGGTGTGACATAGCCTAATCCGTCATAACCAATCGCGTTTGGATTATCTCTTGTTTCTGCGGTGATCCCCTCCGAGGATGGTGAAAGGATAGTATCTGTTGAGAAGAGAGTTTTATTATTCGGGTCACCCATTCGGATTACATTTTCCAGAAAGAACACGTGGGTACCTGAATTGGTTTCCCGTGATAACCGGACGATTACGCGATTCTCTCCACCCACTTCGCTCCAATTGTTTATTTTTCCACTAAATATATCGGATAATTGTTCGATTGTTAGCTTAGTAACAGGGTTATTTGGATTGACGATGATCGCAATCGCATCTTTGGCAACTATAAATTCCACAGGATTACCCCCATTTTCTTTTGCTAATTGGATTTCTTCCGGCTTAATCAGCCGGCTTGCATTGGCGATATCGACAGTTCCATTGATCAGTGCCGCGATTCCAGTGCCTGATCCACCACCAGTAACAGAAATTTCAATATTTGGATGAAGTTGATGATAATTTTCAGCCCAAGCTAGAGCAAGATTCACTAAAGTATCAGAGCCTTTATTTACAATCGTAGATATTTGAGCTGATCGGGTTCTTCCAGGTGTTGATTCAGTATTTTGTTGGCATCCAGTAAATAGAAGAAGTATAAACACTATGATGCAATAAGAGGCATTCTTCATCGTTTGGATTATAGCTTCAATAATTCTCCCACACAAGGAGAATTGATAGATAAGTTATAGTGTAGAATCATATTGTATGGAATTAAAAGGTTCTATTTTCATAATCAGGAATCTCAATTTTTATTATGGATCGATGATTGCACTTCATCAGATTTCCATGGAGATCACACCAAATCTGATTACTGCGTTGATCGGACCATCTGGTTGTGGAAAATCAACATTTTTACGGTGTCTCAATCGTATGAACGACACGATACCTGGAACGCATATTGAAGGTCAGATACTTCTCAATGGAATGGATATTTACAGTCAAGATGTTGATCTGGCAAACCTTCGTCAGCGCGTTGGGATGGTTTTTCAAAAACCAAATCCATTTCCCCAATCCGTTTTTGATAATGTCGCCTTCGGTCCACGGGTAGTGGGTTTAACACGCAACAGAAACGAACTAGAGCTAATTGTAGAGCGTAGTTTACGCCAGGCTGCCCTTTGGGAGGAAGTTAAGGATCATCTCAACGAGAATGCTTTAAGTTTTTCATTGGGAGAACAGCAGCGTTTGTGTATCGCCCGATTGTTAGCTATCCAACCAGAGGTTATTTTAATGGACGAGCCTGCATCTGCACTCGATCCGATTGCCACCTTGAGAATCGAAGAATTAATGGTCGATTTAAAAAAAGATTATACGATAATCATTGTGACCCATAATATGCAACAAGCTGCACGTGTGTCCGATTTCACTGGTTTCTTCTGGATGGGAGAATTGGTCGAATTTTCTCCAACAACGAAAATATTTACCCGCCCCGAACAACAGTTATCTGAAGATTATATAACCGGGAAAATGGGTTAAGCGATTATCTAGGAGGAATACGAATGTTACATGGAATTCGTTCAATATTTGATCGCGAATTTGATGAAGTACGTACCAAACTTATGGCGATGAGCGGACTCGTTGATGCAGCCATAGATCGATCCATGCAAGCATTATTGGAACGGGATACAAAATTAGCCAATGTGGTTATCGCTGGTGATAATGAGATCAATAAATATCGCTTTCAAATCGAAGAAGACTGTCTGACGCTAATTGCTACTCAACAGCCTACAGCAAGTGATTTACGCGAGATAATCGCAATACTTTATATGATCGTCGAGATGGAAAGAATGGGCGATTATGCAACCGGAATTGCAAAGACCGTGATTTTGATGAAAGAAGAACCATTATTAAAAACTTTCAAAAAGATCTTCAAAATGGCTGATATCAGCCGGCATATGCTAATGGACAGCATTCAAGCCTTCATGAAACGAGATCCTGTGTGGGCACACGAAATTGCATCAAGAGACAACGAAATTGATGAATTATATAAAATCGTCTTCCAACGTTTGATAAAAATCATGGCTAAGGATCCTGATATGGTAACCCGCTGCACCTATCTCATGTGGTGTTCCCATAACCTGGAGCGCATTGCAGATAGAGTTATAAATATTTCCGAACAGATAGTATTTATGACGACTGGGACATTGAAGGAATTTGAATAATTATGTCGAGGATAAGGTTGTTCTCAAAATTTGATTTAGCTCTATATCGGTAGGTTCGACTAAGGTTGACCCATTCTCAAACAGAATTGTTGGTACACTTCGCATACCGTTATTAATCGATAATACGAATTCCTCACCACACTCATCACTGTCAATATCCACCCATCTGTAAGCGATATTATTCGCATCAAAAAATCTTTTCGTACGAATGCAATCTCCACACCACCATGTACCATAAATTGTGATTACATTCTCCATCAGGTTCACTCTTTTACCATTAATAAGTTCAGAAAAGATAATATAATAATATTCTACCAAATCTTTGAGATTATATGCAACATTGGTATCTGGGTACGATTGGTCTTAGTTATAAGGATTGGGTTGGATCATTTTATCCTGTCGGTACCTCTCAACGCGGATATTTACCCTATTATTGTAAGGTATTCAATAGCGTTGAATTGGATACAACATTTCATTCAGTACCAAGAAAATCGATTGTTCAATCCTGGGCGAATTACAGTCCAGCGGATTTCCAGTTCTGCCTGAAAACTCCCCGATTGATCACCCATGAGCTTGGATTAAAGGGTGCGCAAGGCCCGATGTACGAATTTTTGGATTCACTTTACCCATTAGGCCAGAAATTAGGACCTATTCTACTTCAATTACCACCTCAATTTTCCCAGGAGTACTTACCTCAATTAGAGGATTTTCTTGAATTTTTACCTCGATCCCATCTATTTGCAATTGAATTTCGCCATGCTTCATGGTTTAATTCAATAACTACCCAATTGTTAACTCATCATCATATATGCTGGGTATCAAATGATTTTCCAAATTTGCCAAAACAAATCGTACCTACATGCAATTTCCTATACATACGCTGGATCGGAACAAATGGAATGTACCAGCATCATTCCTATGAAAGGGAGGATAAAACTTCCCAATTGAAATGGTGGCTCGAGGCTATCCGGCCATTTGAAGATCATATAAACGAAATTTATGGATTTTTTAATAACGATTATGCAGGATTTGCAGCAGGCACCTGTAAACGTTTCAAGCTCCTTGCCGGTTTGAGTTATGAAGATGGCGATTTACCATCTCAAGAGAGGTTATTCTGACCACATCAATTGCTGGTATATAATTATTTCCATTACCCTTGGTTAAAATCAATGCAGAAGGAGAGAATATATGTTCGTCGTCATTGTTCATGCGCATGTCAAACCAGAGTTCATACAAGCTTTTATTACCGCCACCCATGACAACGCCAGTAACAGTATCCAAGAACCTGGAGTGGCTCGCTTTGATTTCTACCAACAAACGGACGATCCTACCCAATTTAATTTAATAGAAATTTATCGCTCTGACGATGCGCCTGGCAAACATAGGGATACGCTTCATTATGCCCGTTGGCGTGATGCCGTGGTAGACATGCTGGCTGAGCCACGTACAAAAGTCACATATAATATTCTCTTTCCTCCAGTCACTGAGTGGTAAATGCAATTCGAATTCGCAAGTGCGACCAAGATCCTATTTGGACCAGGCAGATTAAATTCGATCGGTGCTCTGGTCGATGAATTTGGTAAGAAAGCGTTAATCATATCTGGTTGTACAAAAGAGGTTTCGGATCGATTATTTAATTTACTTGACTTACAAAAAGTCACTTATTCATTCGTAAAAATTAACCGTGAACCCACCATCGACATGATACGCGAGCTGGTGACCCTGGCTCATCGCTCATCCTCGGATGTTGTTATTGGTATCGGTGGCGGCAGTGCACTTGATGCTGCTAAAGCCACAGCAGCATTGTTGTCTAACCCAGGTGATATAACGGATTATTTGGAAGTCATTGGTTTAAACAAACCATTATTGGCTCCATCTAGACCACTAATCGCCATACCAACAACCTCGGGTACTGGATCTGAGGTGACCCGAAATGCAGTCCTCAGTTCACCAGCTCATCAGGTAAAAGTCAGCCTGCGTAGCCACTATTTATTCCCGAAAATTTCACTTATAGACCCTGTGCTCACTTTAAGCGTTCCACCAATGATAACTGCATTTACTGGTTTAGATACTCTCACCCAATTAATCGAGCCGTACACATGTAATTCACCGAATCCCTTGACGGATGCCATTTGTTTGGAGGGGATTCATCGTGTATCGCGTTCATTACTTCAGGCGTATGATACCGGTGATGATCTACAAGCACGCGAAGACATGTCTCTCTCCAGTTTATTTAGCGGTCTCGCACTGGCTAATGCCAGATTAGGAGCCGTGCATGGGCTTGCAGGTCCAATTGGTGGAGAAATTCCTGCTCCACATGGTACGATATGCGCTGCGCTATTACCCAATGTGATGGAAATTAATCTGGCTGCCATGATCAAGAGAGCACCTGGTCACGACGCGCTTGAGCGATACGAGACAATTGGTAAGATTTTAACAAAGGACCCTAATGCAACAGCAGCAAAAGGAATCCAATGGGTTCGTGATTTCTGCTCTCATGCAAATATTCGTCAATTATCTGCTTTTGGTCTTACAAATAATCAATTTGATAAGATATTGGCTAATGCTGTCAATGCAAGCAGCATGAAAGGCAATCCGATACAACTTACTCGTGAAGAACTGCGTAATATATTGGAGAACTCATTATAATGATCTAATCGTAAAACTGACTTGCTTGAGTCCTTAATCAGATGTAAACTATTCCTTGGAGGTGAACATGAGTACTGGCAGAACTCTCTCATATTTAGCGGCAGCTGTTTTAATCTTGATCGGTCTAGGGTTGGTGATCATTGTTGGTGGTTCATATTTAGTGGTAAGTCTTTCGCAAACTGGTCAAAGTGGATCATTAATAATTGGTGTGATCTCTATTATTATTGGGTTATTATTTATTGCTGGTGGTGTTTATATAATATATCTAGCTGGGCGTGGAAAAATGGGGTCAGTAACTGAAAATGTCACGCTTAAAGTCGATCTTCCTGCCAATGTCAAACTCGATACCCTTAAATGTAAATCATGCGGTGGAGACTTGACAATGGATAACATTAAAATGGTGGCAGGTGCACCAGTGGTTAACTGCCCTTATTGCCATACCACATATCAGCTAACTGAAGAACCTAAATGGTAATTTTTCGTAAACTTAAGTCAAGAATATATTATTAATAAATCCTAATTGTGGAGGTGGTTCATGCGAAAGCGGTTATTATCCATCTTACTACTTATTGTTCTTCTTTTACTGATATCCACACCAACCGCAGCTCAAGATTACTACTTTAAACTACCTAAACTCACGGTGGATGCCTATTGGAACTCTGATGGGACATTAGCTTTGGATTATATTTACTACTTTGAAAATACTTCATCGGGGCATATTATTGATTATGTAGACCTGGGTCTACCGAATAGTAACTACTCAGATAGCAATATAACTGCTCTGGTTGATGGTCACCAGGTTTATGATATCTCCTCCTCCGGTTTCCAGGGCGAAGGCGTTCAAGGGGTTGCAGTTGGTTTAGGGCAATATGCCATCCAGCCTGGTGCTTCGGGGACAGTGCAAATCCATGTAGAAAAAATAACTGATGTCCTATATAAAGATAGTCAAGATAGTAATTATGCAAGTGCTGTTTTCTATCCAGCATACTTTATTTCAAGCATCGTAACCGGCAACACAGATTATACGGTTACTTATCATTTACCTCCTGGAGTAAAACCTGAAGAACCCAGATGGCACTCCGCCCCGGATGATTTTCCGGCGGAGCCTGCCACAGGGTACGACGAACTTAACCGGATCACATATTCCTGGCATAATTCAAATGCTAATGGATATACTGTTTACGAATTCGGAGCATCCTTCCCGAAGAATTACATCCCTTCGAGTGCAATCGTCACTGTCAATCCCTTTGCTGGAATTGGAAAATTTATCAGTGGTGCAATTGTGCCAATTCTATGTATTGGAGGCTTTATTGCATTTGTCGCTGCCAGCATCGGTGCAGATAGCAGACGAAAAAGGCAGTATCTTCCTCCCAAAATATCGATAGAAGGGCATGGGATCAAGCGTGGCCTGACAGCAGTTGAGGCTGCGATATTATTAGAACAACCTTTGGATAAGATCATGACCATGATCCTATTCAGTGTGATCAAGAAGAATTCCGCCGAGGTAGTCACAAAAGACCCACTGGAGATAAAAATCAACCAACCACTCCCAGAAGATCTCCAATCCTACGAGAAGGATTTCCTTAGCGCATTCGCTGAGACAGGATCGGATCGACGTAAATTACTCCGTACGATGGTGGTCAACTTGGTTAAAAGTGTTTCTGAAAAGATGAAAGGGTTTAGCCGCCAAGAATCTTTGGATTATTATCGGGACATCACCAGGCGAGCATGGGAGCAAGTGGAAGCGGCTGCTACTCCTGAAGTCAAGAGTCAAAAATATGAAGAAGTAATGGAATGGACCATGCTGGATAAAAACTACGACGATCGGACACAAGATGTTTTCCGTAACATGCCTGTGTTTATTCCGACATGGTGGGGGCATTATGACCCAGGGTTTGGTGGTGGATCAATCAAACCGAGCAGTGCACCTGTCTCCACTGGGGGAAGCTCATTGAGTATGCCAGGAGCAGACTTTGCATCCTCAGTGACAACAGGCGTGCAGAATTTTTCATCGAAAGTAGTAGGAAATATCAACGAATTTACTTCAAGCATTACCTCTGTGACAAACCCACCTCCAAAGGTCTCCACAAGCTCATCAAAAGGAGGCGGTGGCTTTAGTGGCGGTGGTCACAGTTGTGCATGTGCTTGTGCCTGTGCGGGGTGTGCATGTGCTTGTGCAGGTGGAGGTAGATAAACGCTTCTTGAAAGTATGACAATGTGATAAATTTTAATACGGTAATAGACCAGATCAAATCGAAGGTAACAAATAGAAATTCTTTGTTACCAAAAATAGGCTTATATCATTTCGATCGCCAAGAAACTGGTGAACGGGCGCGCATTCATTTGCGCATTGATCCTGATGGAAGTGGTTTGCTGATGGTAAATGCTAACCGGATCATTCATTTGAACCCGACTGCAGCCTTGATCGCTTTCTCGATTCTAAAGGAAGTTACTCGTGACCAGGCAATTAAAACAATAACGAAAGTCTATGATGTAACAAATGATCAAGCATCTACTGACTATACGCAAACCTTCAATCAAATCCAAGAATTAATAAAACCGAACAGCGCTTGCCCCATCCATGATTTAGAGCTGGAGATCATTCCTCCCTTCAGCTCCAAACCTTTAGCTCCCTATCGAATGGACCTGGCAATTACTTACCGCTGTAATAATGATTGTTTGCATTGTTATAACGCCCGTCCCAGAGATTATCCGGAATTAACAACTATGGATTGGCAACATATCCTGGATCAACTCTGGATTATTGGTATCCCTCATGTCGTGTTTACAGGGGGTGAGCCGACTTTACGAGACGACCTTCCAGCGCTTATTGCCCATGCAGAACAAAATGGCCAGATCACAGGGATTAATACCAATGGTAGGCGATTATCGAATCGCAAATATGTTGAAACTCTGGTAAAGGCCGGCCTTGATCATGTCCAGATCACTCTAGAATCAGATAACCCTGAGATTCATGATTCCATGGTTAATACTCGGGGAGCATGGAAACAAACAGTTGCAGGGATTCAGAATGTACTTGAGACCCCTCTCTATATCATGACAAACACCACCATGTTGAGCAATAATAGCCCCTCCCTGGGTCAGACACTCGAATTCCTGGCTAGAGTTGGTGTACCTACAGTTGGATTGAATGCTTTGATCTATTCTGGACGAGGCTCGACAGTTGACACTGGTATACCCGAAAGTAATCTGCCTCCGTTATTAAATCTCGCCAGAGATATCACATCACAAAATAATCAGAGATTGATCTGGTATACCCCAACTCAATATTGTAATTTTGACCCGATGCAATTGGAATTAGGTATAAAAGGCTGCACTGCAGCGATGTATAACATGTGTATCGAACCGAATGGAGATGTTATTCCTTGCCAATCTTATTACCAGGCATTGGGAAATATACTCACCAACTCATGGAACAGTATCTGGAATCACGAAGTATCCATCAATCTTCGTGAGCGTAAGATGATTCCGGAGAAATGCACTACCTGCACCCTGGTGAAGGAATGTGGTGGTGGTTGCCCATTGGTGATGAATACCAAAGGAAATCATTGATTTATAAACCTATAAGGAGCCTCAGATGACCAATTTGCTCGCATCTTTTCAACATTTATTAATTCCAGTTACTCCGTTAGCTCCTGGAATATTCCACTACCAGGCTCCCTCTGACGCTCCTATGCAATACCGACTCCATTTGCGTCTTGAGCCTGATGGAAGTGGGTTATTAATCGTGAATGCGTCCACCATTTTACATCTTAATCAAACCGCATCGGAATTTGCCTATCACTTGGTCAGGCAAACACCTGAGAACCAGATGTTACACGAAATCACAGGTCGTTATCGGGTTAAACGTAGTCAAGCATTGTTGGATTATCAGCTCCTGTGTGATCGGATACTTAGTTTAATTCATACCCCTGATCTAGATCCAGAAACATATCTTGATTTTGAAAGAACAACTCCATACACCAAAAAAATTTCGGCACCTTACCGACTGGATTGTGCAATCACGTACCGTTTACATGATACATCCGATGATTCTCTCGCTCCAACGAAAAGGGTTGATCGCGAATTATCCAGGGATGAATGGTTTGGTATTTTTGATAAAGCGTGGTCTTTCGGGATACCACACATTATCCTCACAGGTGGTGAGCCCACTTTACGCGATGATTTGCCTGATTTGATTGCTCACACAGAAACCAATGGTCAGGTCGCAGGATTGTTGAGCGATGGACTTAAGTTGATCGATACAAGTTACCTGCAGACATTGCTGCAAACCGGGTTAGATCATTTACTGCTTACCATAAAACCGGATGATGAAAACTCATGGAAAGCACTGGAAAATGTCCTCGCAGTCTGACCTATTTGTTGCCGTTCATCACACCCTCACCCTTCAAAATGTAATGAATACATCCGAAACGTTGGAACAACTCATAAAGATGGGTATAAAAGCTATATCTCTGAGTGCATCCGACCCTACCCTACATGGAGCATTAAGTCAGTTTCGGAACCAGGTTGCTTCGATGGGGGTGTCATTAGTTTGGGATTTACCAGTACCTTATTCTGCCTTCAACCCGGTTGCTTTAGAAACCCATATGGACAACCCATCTACAGGTGCCGGGCATGCCTGGCTTTATATCGAACCAGATGGAGATGTTCTTCCTACTCAGGGTGTCAATCAGGTACTTGGGAATATATTGAGGGATTCGTGGGAAACCCTCTGGCATTAGTGTTTAGGCGATAGAATAGGAAACTCACGGCCATACTGAATGCAATAGCCACATTATAAGAACGCTTCTTTCCAATCATCGGAATAGAAAGTACTTTATCGCAAAGACCGATAATACCTGGGTCGATACCACTCACTTCATTTCCTACGATTAGAAGTATAGGATGTTTTGTGGCTGTACTCACCTGAAATAGTGGCATTGCATCTGGTAAATCCTCCAGAGCCCATAGTTCATGTCCTTGAGATTTGAGGTAAGCAGCAGTTTTCATCGCATTATTAGACTTTTCCCAAAGAACGTTGGATTCAGCTCCCAAAGAAGTCTTAACAACTTTGGGATTTTCAGGAGTCGGTGAAATTCCTCCTATATATATTTTTCTAATCCCTGTACCATCCGAGGTCCGAAAGATCGAGCCGACATTCCAAGCACTACGGATATTATCCAACAATGCATCAATTTGCCAGTCTCCATGATTACTATCTTCTCTTGCTTCATCAGGTGAATATTCAACATGCGCAACTATCCGAATATTTGAACGGCATATCGGACAATGGTTCCACCTAAGGGAATTGTCATACCCTGGAAAGCGTAAGCCACAGGTAGGGTTATCACATTCGTAAAAATTATATTGATGTTGTTTAGCCATATCAGATTAAATTATATAATTATAATAGCGGGTAATAGATATTCACATTACTTAGAGAAAGCATGACCTAATGACTTTATCCCTTGAACAATGGCACCAGCGCTACCAACAGCAGGCACGGTGGACCCAAACCTTACGTAAATATATCTATGATCGGGTTGGTATGCAAATTGCCAACAAAGTCTTGGATGTAGGTTGTGGTACAGGTGTTTTGCTATCCGAGCTAGATCAGGTCTCTTCATGTTCGATGTTTGGATTGGATATAAATTTTAATGCATTATCCCGGGCTCTACAATTGGTACCAAAATCGCTCGGCGCTCAAGGTGATGGAGTAAATCTGCCTTATTCTTCTGAATCATTTGATCTCTCGCTGTGCCATTTCCTGTTGCTCTGGGTGAAAGATCCCCTGCAGGTGCTAAAAGAAATGTCCCGAGTCACCCGGCCGAATGGCTACGTTTTAGCTCTCGCTGAACCCGATTATGGTGGAAGAATAGACTTTCCAGAAGAATTATCGCAGGTTGGTCGCTGGCAAATAGAAAGCCTTAGGGAACAAGGTGCCAACCCATTAATTGGCCGAAAATTAAGATCGTTTTTCTCGAATGCGGGTTTAAAAAATATTGAGGTAGGTGTCTTAGGTGCTCAATGGAGAGAGGAATTTTCAGCTGAAGATTTCGAGCTCGAATGGAAGGTAGTAAAATCCGATTTGCATAGGAAAAATGAGTTCATCGACGTAGCAGACGAATTAAAAGCTCTGGATTTTGTTTCCCGTAAAGATAGACATAGAATACTATACGTGCCAACATTTTATGCTTTTGGTGAAGTAGATCGTTGATTCAATCTTCAGCAGGCATACCAATCTCAATCTGATACCCTGCCAGCCGCACAGGATATGCAGGGATGTCCACAAAAGCTGGTAAAGCTAGTACATTTCCTGTCCGGATATCAAATCGGGCGCCATGACGGGGACAGATAATTTCATATCCTTCCAAATCACCTTCACCCACAGGTCCATCATCATGCGAGCAGACATCAGCGATTGCATAATACTGACCTGCGACATTAAGAATCACTATCGGTTTTTCATTAATCTCAATAAACAATCTCCCTCCAGCTTTTAATTCGTCGACTGATCCTACAGGAATATACTCCAATTTTCTTTGGTCGAGTTCTTTGTAGTTATACATGATCAATTTTCAACAAGCTCATCGCTTGCCACACCTAGACCGTATACCCCTGCCTTGAGCACCTTTAGAGAGAGGAGGGCACATTTTAAACGGACAGGTCCAAGCTCGATTCCCAGCATGTTTAAAATATCCTGTTTGTTAATCTTTTTGACATCGTCCAATGATTTACCCATGATACTTTCAGCCAGCAAGTCAGCAGTTGCCTGGGATATTGCACAACCATGACCGTCAAATGCAACTTCACTCACCTTATCTTGGCCATCGATACGGAGATCAATGCGTATATGATCACCACATAATGGATTATCATCCTCAAAGGAAATGTCATGTGGTTCAAGTGATCCACGAAAATGTGGATTTTTATATCGATCAATAATCAATTCCCGGTACAAATCATCCATGGTTATCCAAAGTATTGCCTGACATGATATAAACCTTCAATCAAAAGATCAACTTCGTTAAATGTATTATACAAGTAAAAACTCGCTCGTGTCGTCGCAGGGATGTTAAATTTTTCATGCAAGGGCATGGCGCAATGGTGACCTGCCCTGACAGCTATCCCTGATTGGTCTAAAATCTGGGCTACATCATGTGGATGTACGCCTTCAAAAGTAAATGCTGCAACTGCACCTTTATACTCTGCCTTAGGACCAAGAACATGAATACCAGGGACTTCGCCCAATCTTTCCAGAGCATAACAGATGATATCGCTTTCATGAGCAGCAACATTATCCATGCCTACAGCTTCCATATAATCCAATGCAGCGTGTAATCCAAATGATTCCGCGATCGCTGGTGTACCTGCCTCAAATTTATACGGTAGCTCATTGGGTATGAATTCACGTAATAATACACGCTTGATCATTTCTCCACCCCCTAAAAAAGGTGGCATTGCATTCAAAAGGTTCAATTTACCATATAGTACCCCAATTCCAGTAGGTCCACATATCTTATGACCAGAAAACGTCAGGAAATCGGCATCCAAATCTTGTACATTTACCGGAAGATGTGGGACAGATTGCGCACCATCAATTATTGTGATTGCACCCGCTTTGTGAGCTAAATGAATGATTTCTTTAGCTGGATTTATCGTACCCAATACATTAGACATGTGGGTAAATGAAACTAAACGAGGCGTTTGTTCCAATAATTTTCGATATATCTCCAGGTCCAACAATCCGTCTGGCGTGACAGGGATAAATTCAAGCCTCAAACCTTTCTCTGCTGAGAGCATTTGCCAGGGAACCAAATTGGAGTGGTGTTCCATTTCAGTAAGAATTACCAGGTCATCTTCTTTTAGAAAAGTTCTACCCCAGGTCAAAGCAATTAAATTGATCGATTCGGTTGTATTCCTGGTGAAAATAATTTCTCTAGCAGCGGGCGCATTAATAAATTCAGCTACCCGCTGGCGTGCTTTTTCATATCCGCTAGTTGCTTCTTCTGCAAGGGTATGGACACCACGATGAACGTTCGAATTGGTTCTTTGATAATAATCATCCATTGATTGAATTACCTGGATTGGTTTTTGTGTCGTAGCAGTCGAATCCAAATAGACAAGCGGTATACCAGGTCGAATCTCTCGCTTTAGAATTGGAAAGTCCAACCGTATACGCTCAACATCCAGGGCGGTTCTTGTTGGTTGCGTACTCATGTATGGCTATTAAACCTTTTGGCGTGCATGCAATCTACGCCGTGAGGGGCGTATCTGAGCTGAATTTTTTGGACACCATAAAACATGGTCTGGAACCATCCAGCCATCCGTAAGATATACACTGTCCTTAAATTGAACGGCGATCATCTTAGGATCAACCTGGACTACGACACCTTCTAGCCAATCTCGGATCCGCTCGTTACTTTTATCGTGATCGCAAAACACCTCAACCCGATCTCCTACATGATATTGCTCTTCAAGATCTGGGGCGTGTGTAAAATACATTTCTGCCAAAGTACCCTCCTCTATAGTTAATATTTCATCTTGCTTACAATTGCTTGTTGGAACCTTTTCCTGACACCATCGAATGGAATACGTTGCATGATGGGGTCAAAGAACCCCTCCACGATCAGGTGCTCCGCCTCTGCATAAGGAATACCACGACTTAATAAATAAAATACTGAATCTGGATCAATTTTACCGACAGTCGCTCCATGGGTACACCGGACATCATCTGCCAAGATTTCCAACCCAGGGATAGAATCTGCACGTGCTTTGGGACTTAAAACAAGATTTCGATTTGCCTGGTATCCATCAGTTTTTTGTGCACCTGGTGCCACATAAATCATCCCCTGCCATACAGATCTGCTGCTATCCTTGAGTGCACCCTTGAATAATAAATCGCTGGTTGTGTGGGGAGCAAGATGGTTTTGTTGGGTATCGTGATCCAAATGCTGCTTACCATCCGTGAAATAGAAACCGGACATCTTACCAACCGCACCTTCACCGATGAGATCCATCTCAGAAAAGTTTTTGGTTAAATTACTTCCCAATGCTCCAAATATCCATTCCAGGTTTGCATCACGTCCAACCCACGCTCTTTCATGGCTAAAATTCCATACGTTATCTCCCCATGATTGCAGCTCAACGAAATGTAATTTGGCATTATCGCTGAGATGTATCTCTACTAAACCGGAATGCAATGTTTGACCAATTCCTCCATTCGGAGAAGCTGCTTCGTGGACATATGTTAGTGAAGAATCTGGTTCCATCCACACGATGATGTGTGAGAAATAGGCTAAACCAGGTCCCGGACCCCATATCACAGAATGCAAGGGAAATTCTACGTGTACCCCTCTCGGGATATAGATGAATACTCCATATTTCTCCATTGCAGCTGTCAATGCAGCAAATCTACCTTCTTCTGGTCTGACAACTTGTCCAATCACGTTAGCTAGTTGTTCAGCATATTGTTTTTCTGCAGTTAGCAGGTCGGTAAATATCACACCTTGTTGAACCAGGGAATCGTCGAGTTTTACCTCTGTCCGTTCAGGCTGGATAATTATCTGACCGCCATGCATCAAGCTTACTAATGGTTTTAAAAGTCTCTTTGGTGTTGTTGGAAGTCGTAAAACCGAGTTGGCACCGGGTATTGTAAATTTTGACATCTCCAGACCGCGTATATCTGTCCTTCGCCAGGCTTCGTCTTTAACTGTTGGCATCGGGAGTGATTTATATGCTAACCATGCTCTTTCACGATACTCCCGTAGAAATGCTGGGCCTTTCCAGTTCGATGACAAAGCAGGGACCATCTCACGTGAAAATGAGAAATCACTCGTTCCAATTTTGCTGTCATGTTTTGTTCGTGTGACGATTCGGTGTGTACTCATGGTTAACCCACAGATCCAGCCATCTGTAATTGGATCAGTCTATTCATTTCAATCGCATATTCCATGGGTAATTCCTTCACCAGCGGCTCAATAAACCCCGAAACAACCATGGTGGTTGATTCTTCTTCGGATAGTCCCCAACTCATCAAATAAAACAGTTGTTCTTCACCTACCTTCGATACTGATGCTTCATGACCGATAGTCACATCTTGTTCATCGATTTCAATGGATGGATATGTATCTGAGCGTGATTGTGGATCGAGGAGCAAGGCATCACAGACTGTATTTGAGCGGCTATCAAAAGAACCTTTATATACCTTTAATAATCCTCTGAAGGATGTCCTACCACCCCCTTTACTGATGGATTTGGAGGTAATCTTGCTCGAGGTGTGTGGGGCGAAGTGGATAGCTTTTCCTCCAGTATCCTGGTGTTGACCAGGTCCGGCAAATGCCATCGATAATATTTCGCCATGAGCACCTGGCTCTAGTAAATAACAGGATGGATACTTCATGGTGAGCTTCGATCCCAGGTTGGAATCGACCCACTCCATAGTACCACTTTCATGCACAAGAGCGCGTTGGGTTACTAGATTATAGACATTGTTCGACCAATTTTGGATGGTGGTATAACGCACTCGAGCACCTTTATTCACAATAATCTCAATCACTCCACTATGCAAAGAATCTGTTGTGTATGTCGGTGCGGTACAACCTTCCACATAATGCACTTGTGAACCTTCATCAGCAATGATTATGGACCGTTCGAATTGCCCGATATTGGCTACGTTCAATCGGAAATATGCTTGCAGGGGGAGATCAACTTTAACACCCTTGGGGACGTAAACAAATGAACCACCTGACCAAACTGCGCTATTTAATGCTGCAAACTTATTATCTTCGATGGGTATCACTTTACCGAAATACTGTTTGAACAAATCCGGATACTTCTTAAGCCCATCTTCGATGCTCAAAAATATAACGCCTTGCTTTTCCAGATGTTCCTGAATGTTGTGGTACACCATTTCACTTTCATACTGAGCGCCCACACCTGCCAGGAATTTTTGTTCTGCCTCAGGAATTCCTAGTCTATTAAAAGTCTCCTTGATCGTATTCGGGACATCATCCCAATTATTGCTCGATTGTTGGGTTGGTTTAACATAATAGAAGATGTTATCCAAATCAAGATTAGAAAGATCTCCACCCCAAATAGGTATCGGGCGTTTTTGAAAATGGTCCAAAGCTTTTAAGCGATAATCCAACATCCATTGAGGTTCCTCTTTCATGTAAGAAATCTGTTCTACAACCTCCTTGGATAAACCTCTTTTCGATTTGAATACAAATGTTTCAGGGTCCTTGAAACCATATTTATATTCCCCAATATTATCCAAAGTATTTGAGTTCGAACTCATAACGTCCTCCAAAATCACCTGCTCTATACTGGCACCGTTTCATACTTTTCTCGTACCCACTCGTACCCATGTTCCTCAAGATTTATCGCCAATTCTGAACCCCCCGACTCTACAATCCTTCCGTCTAACATAATGTGCACATATTCTGGTTTAATATAATTAAGTATCCTTTGATAGTGCGTGATCACTAACACACCCATTTCAGGACCGCGTAAAGTATTCACACCTTCTGAAACAATCCGTAAAGCATCGATATCCAAACCGGAATCCGTTTCATCTAGGATAGCTATCTCAGGTTTTAATACTGCCATTTGTAAAATCTCAGCTCTTTTTTTCTCGCCACCTGAAAATCCATCATTAAGGTATCGTCCCGCAAAGGCATAATCCATTTTTAATAAATCCATGCGTTCTTTTAACATTTTTCGAAACTCAGGTACAGAAATGCCTTTATCGGTTGAATCTTTTGCTTTTCTACGAGAATTGATTGCAGTCCGAAGGAAATTCGCCACTGAGACTCCAGATATCGCAACAGGGTATTGAAAGGCAAGGAATAATCCCAATCTGGATCTTTCATCAGGTTTCAATTCAAGAATATTTCTTCCGTTGAAAATAACTTCCCCTTTGGTCACCTCATAACCGGGGTGGCCCATTAATGTGTACGCCAGGGTTGATTTGCCAGTCCCATTAGGACCCATTAATGCATGAACCTCTCCTTGTTTTACTGTGAGATCTACACCTTTCAAGATCTCTTTCCCAGCAATACCTACATGCAAGTCCCGAATGATCATTTCAGACATGAAATACTCCTTGGATGTGATATAAACGAATAATCCTTGATGATTATTCGATCAAGGATTCCAGCTCGACGAAAACATTATAGCATGTGAAGATGATTAAGTCAATATTTATGATAAATATAATAAATATTGACACAATTATGAATTATTGGTATACTCTTCTCCAAAGATTATGTCAGGAACAAGAGACTTGGTTCTCCGCACACTTTTGACCCAACCACGCTGCACAATCAACGAATTGGCAGACAAGGTAGGGATTAGCCCTATTTCTATACGCCACCACATAGCAAGTCTTGAAGCTGAAGGATTAATCGGGAGCGAAGATGAGCGCCATGGTGTGGGAAGACCACGCCAGTTATTTTCACTAACAGAAACCGGTGTGGAACAATTTCCAACCAGATATGTACGTCTCACAGTGCGCTTGCTCGAACACCTGAAAGAAACCATGCCTGAAGCCATGGTCAGTAAATTATTCACTCAAATGGCACAAGACCTTGCGAATGACCTTGCAGAAGGTAAAGAAACAAAAAACCTTACCATGAAAGAAAGGCTTAACTTGGTTAAAGACCTCCTGATGCGTGAAGGGTTCAGCATCGAATGGGAACAACACGATGATGGATATCAGATTCACGAAGCAAGCTGCCCATATTACTATGTGGGGCAGAACCATCCTGAGGTATGTGCGGTAGATCAAATACTCATCTCCACGGTGCTCTCGGTACCAGCTGAAAAGGTTAAGTGCATCTTAAACGGAGATAGCAATTGTACTTATCTAATCTCTGAGCTACCCTCTTCATAACAAAAAAAAGCTATGGCAGATAACATCCAAAATAAACCCGTATGGGATATAGAAAGCACAAATCCAGAGCTAGTTGAACCCCTGACAACAGAGCTCAATAAGGTGATGGATCCAGAAATTGGTTTAAATGTACTCGAACTGGGATTGGTTCGCAATGTTTCGATTATTAATGGTGAAGCAAAAATATCGATGATCATGACGACACCATTTTGCCCTTATGGACCTGCCCTCCTCGAATCAGCCCGCCAACAAGCTGAGATTGGTCTTAAGCTGCCAACTTCAATCACACTTGGTTATGAACCCTGGGATCCATCCATGATGGACGAAAATGCACGCCTTGAATGGGGATTCTTTTAATTCTTCCTTATTGTTTATTTACCTATAGATATAAAACGCGAGTATACACCCCCCAAAAAAAAATAAAACTGACCTTTCATACAGGTCAGTATTTAAATAAATCAAAAGGAGTATGTATATTCTAGTGGCGAGGGTGGGAGTTGAACCCACGACCTGAGGATTATGATGCCCCTGCTCTGCCAGCTGAGCTACCTCGCCGAGTTTGAGGCGGCAGAATGGTACTACGCTCTTAAAATTTACTCGATAATTTTCCCAATATGCGGTGGAACAAGCTCAAAATAGGAGATGGAGCTATGGAAACCGCACGACATGACCAGAGGACTATCACAGAATTTTCTCAAGATACATATTTACTTTCATGGATACAGGGGTTCTTGCTAGATAGAAAAGCTCAAAATCTGAGCAAGGGTACACTTATCTTTTACCAGAAGAAGCTAAAGCTATTCACCGATTATTGTAATTCCCAAGTTATAACTCAAATCACAGAATTATCGCCAGAGAACATCAGGCTATATCTATTGTTCCTTGAGGAAAAAGGTCACAATCCTGGTGGTATTCATGCTGCATTCAGAACTCTAAAGGCATTTCTCAATTGGTGGGAGAGTGAATACGAACCTGAAGGATGGAAGAACCCAATTCGTAAAGTAAAACCCCCTAGGTTGAGTCTAGAACCCCTTGAACCTGCCAACCTCGAAGATATTGGTAAGATGCTGGATACTTGTATAACTAATTTCCACGGAGCCAGAGATAAAGCGATTTTACTTGCCCTCTTAGATACAGGCGCAAGGGCATTTGAATTATGCTCTATGAGTCTCCAAGATTTCAACCAATTTACAGGAGAGATATTGATACGCCAGGGAAAAGGAAGAAAACCTAGAACTGTTTACTTAGGGAAAAAATCACGCAAAGCATTACGGAATTATCTCAGATTACGTCAAGATAATTCTCCTGCGCTTTGGGTGTCACAGAATGGAGAAAGTATCAGCTATTGGGGATTGAATGAGATAATAGAACGAAGAGCAAGGAAGGCTGGTGTACATAAACCTGAACTCCATGCTTTCCGACGAGCCTTTGCTCTTGAATGTCTACGGGCAGGAGTGGATGTATTCAGCCTACAAAAGCTGATGGGGCATGCGGATTTGCAGAGTACTTCGTAGATATCTGGCTCAGACCACTGAGGATATTGCTCAGGCACATAGGATAGGAAGCCCTGTGGATAATAATAAGCTCTAATACTGGATAATCATGCAAACCATTATTCTTATGCTGGATGACCTGGGTCACAATGTTTATGCGATAGGCTTTGGTGATGGATTTCATGAGGGCGTTGTACCACCAATATAATTACGTTTTATGTTACTTACAAGCCTGTACCAATGGTCGTATTCAACCGCATGCGAGCGAAGCGTGTCGGCTGCAATGCAGTGTTGGGCGAGTTTTGAATTTGGAAGACTTATCCATGCCTTTCAAAGTATTTGCCGCACTAAATTTCTCCGAGCTCTTCAACTGTTCCATCTGCACGGATGACCCGTAGGCTGAGAGATGATTTGAAAGTGACCTCGCCCTCCAAATGTTTGCCAACCCGTACTTTCTCCAAAAATTTCAGGACGTATTCAGAACGAGTGCTATTTTCATCGAGCATCACGCTATAGATATTTTCAGCCTGTGCGAGTTTAGCCGCCCCTTCCTGTAATCCAAGTGGGCTGACTACAATTCCGCCCTTGGCGCCTGTATCTATAATGCGGTAGGCGAGGCTGGCCAACTTTTCCTGATTTATCCGTGATTTCGTGTAACGGCGACATTCTACGATGAAATAGATTTCGTTATCATCTCCAACACCTTTGGCGTCAATTTCCCATTTTGTACGAGACTTTTGCCCCACTACCTTTTGTTTGCCCTCAAATCTTTCTAGGCCAAACTCGGTAGCAATCTGATTGAGCAAATAGGCGGCGACATCTTCGTAAGTCTCCCATGTTTTCTGTTCATCACTCATTTGTTGTTCCCCGATGTTGCGTCTTGATAACATATTTTCTTTTATAGGTTGTTGCCCTTATTCGTCTCGGTGATATTAGGAAGCGCCTAACTATTGATTATACGGACGCTTGTTATGCTTCAATCTCAATATATTCTATACCAGAAATGGAATAATATTCTGTGTTTTGTCTGCATATCCTAGAAGGCTTCAATTATGTCCAATAAATCGGATAGTTGACCTATTGAAATCCCTGCGTATGAGGCTCTTTATGTGAAAAGAGTTTCAACTATTTTCTCCCTGCTCGTTTGAAAGCTGGTTATATAGAGGGGGTAAGAAGACCTTATGTAACATGGGAGTGAATACTTGAATACTCATTTCTCTTAGCTGCGTACCCCCGATTTATATATTTATATCGAACACTTAGCCTCGCCATCATAGCCCTCGTTTCACCCATGGTAATAGCTTGGCACTTCCCTACTCCCCGATTGTCAATATCATTGTATAAAACAGCATAAAAGCAGTAGTGAAGTGTAGTGAATAGGACCTCCGACATCTGTGAACCAGTCGGACACTATATGGGGGTTGCTATAATTTCACCCTAAACGAATGTGTCCCAATCCTGTGTATAGTTCCCATATCCACCGCACGATTTTGAACCTATAAAATTTTGAAGACCCCTAAGTAGAGGGGTGCATTTCTCTATAAGTGAACATGGGGGTAATAAAACAATTGAATATTCTTTCCCCTGGTGTCGGTGACCCTGTAGGGCACCGCCTGGGCACCAGGGGAGTGGAGGGTAGGCTCCCGTGCTACCTGCCTTCCATGCCATAACGCACGGCCAATCCTAGCCCGTCTTGACTCAGACCTTGAGTTGAGGCGGGCTTTTTGTTTTATGACCAAACGAAGGTCAGAAAGGAGGTAACCATGCTCAAAGTCCATATCTTATCCATCTGTTCTGCACTGCAATGGCGAAGCCTATGTACCTATTGGTGAGGCTAAGAGCTCCAAAGGCGAAACCTATACACGCTATGCCCCTTGCCCGATGTGTGAGGGTAGTGGTAACCAGCCTAAGTGGGTCAGCCTGGATGACTTCGCTCAGCTTCTGCACCAAGAGCAATGCCCACATGAGCACACATCCATGCAGGGCAATATTCGCTTCATTGCAGGCGATGTTTGGGATGACCTGACCGAGGTCTGCGATGACTGCGGTGTCAACCTGGACAAATCCTAATCCAGGCACCCTAATTCAATTGAGCGCTTCCGCTTTTATAGGGAGGCGCTCTTTCTATTTCTCGGAAAGGAGAACCCCAATGAACGACAATAATAATCAATCCCCCAAGACTAATGATTTTCCCGAAGCCCCTGCTTCCTGGAACACCCGCTACGTCGACCCGAATGGCTTTGAATGCCAAATCACACTGCGAGGTGAGACTGGCTCAGAGCTATTGGAGAAAGCTGCCATTGCCATCAGTTATCTGCTCAAGAATGGCTGCACACCCTATGTGTTCTATCGTAACGGCAACCACCAGACAGAAAGCAAGTCCAATGGAGAGAAGAAGGATGAATTGCAGAGTAATGGAAATGGCAAGAATAACGCTTCCTGGTGTCCTATCCATCAATGTGAGATGAAACGTTGGGATAAGGATGGTCGTGTCTGGTATTCCCATAAAGTGGATGGTGGGTGGTGTAACGGCAAGTAGGTGAGCCATGACCAACAACTCAATGCCTAACACCCGTATCCTAAAGGTCAGCGAAGTGGGTGACTTCTATCGCAAGCATACTTGGCCATATCTACGCTTGATGGGTCTATGGCTATTTCGGGCAGGTATCCACCCAAACAGTTATGTACGCATCGAAAATCCTCAACCTGGTGTTCTGGTCATCCGCTTGGTTGAAGACACGGTTCGTTAGTTCGTTATTCCAACTACCCCCATAGCTACCCAAGCTACGGGGGTAGATTATTTACATAAGCAAGGAGGTGTGCAATGGGCAGAGTCAAAGAACTTGCGATGTGGCTAGCGGAAAGTGTTTATATCCGCCAATTGTCCGATGATGAAATCATGACCATTCTCGCCAGCCGTTATCCAGATATTCAACAAGATGGATTAGATGTATGGCTGCGTGAGCAAATAAAAGTCGTGAGAGAAAACCCTAAGTTATATCAATCCATGTTCGACATAAGATAGGAGACCAAAATGGACGACAACAATACCATCAAACTAAAAGCATACAACTCAGAGACTTCACGCAATGAAGAGACTGGGGAAACTATTGATGTCTATACCCTAGCCAAATCCCTTACCCTTGAGAACTTTGCTTCCATGCTTGATGACTTCCTCAATCTGGGTGGCAAGGGCTTTCGTGAAGGCAAAGAGGTTGGCTTGCAGCTACGCTTCACCCATCGTACCCTGCAACGCCTAGCAGTCTGTTTTGCCTTTGGGTTGATTGCTGGCCTTTCCGAACAGGAATACACCGACCCTCGCAACGAGACTGCCATCCAGACCGCCAAGAAAGTTGTGCAGTTGATGGAAACAGGTGAGCTACCAGTCGGTTTATATATCTAATCAACTCCACAACCAAACTCTACGGGCGGTGCAGGCTTAGGCTTGCACCGCCCTATTTATTTATGGAGGAATCGAAATGGATACTCAAATTCAAACCCGTAATTCAGCAGCAGAACTGAAAGCCAGGATTACTGAGCGCATCCAGGAACTGGCTCAGGCAACCGATGCTGCCCGTGTCAGCGAAGAGATGCAACGCTATCTGGATATGTGCTCCAGGTTCCATCAATACAGTCCTTGCAACGTCTGGCTCATCCTGATGGAGAAAACCCGATGCAACCATGGTTGCTGGTTTCCAGAAATGGATTTCAATGAAGCGATTTGTCCGTAAGGGAGAACGTGGCATAGCTATCCTGGCTCCAGTGCTCGTTCCAGAAGTAAACGAAGATGGAATACAAGGTGAAAAGCTGGTTGGCTTCAAGACGGTCTATGTCTTCGATATTTCTCAAACCGATGGAGAGCCTCTACCAGAACCGCCAAATTGGAAAAGTCCTGAGCAAAATGCCTTGTTGACAAAACGCCTGATGGATTTTGCAGAAAGCAGAGGCATCCAAGTCCAGGTGAAAGAGCTACAGGGTGATACACAAGGAGTAAGCATGGGAGGAACCATTATCCTCTCCCCAAAGGCAGGTACTAAGACTCTCATCCATGAAATCGCCCATGAACTCCTTCATCACAAGGAAACAAAGTTGATGTTGCATACTGAAAGGGAGCTCGAAGCTGAAGCGGTCTCATACGTTGTTGGCAAACATTTCGGGTTGGATGGTCTGTCGAGTCCGAATTATGTGGCTCTTCACGGTGCAAATGCAGAAATGATAATGGAGCACCTGGAACGCATCCGTAACATTGCTAAGGAAATAATCCAGGCATTGGAAAATAACTTTGAAAATACCTATTGAGAAGACAGGGGGAGGTGCTATTACTCCCCCCATTAGATATTTAACAATATGATTATATAAAGTAGTTATTATGCTAAACTATTATCTAATTGAAGTTCGATGAAAAGCTATCTTACTGCTTTCTTGATTGCATTTCTGGCAACCTTCGTCTTAGGTTATGCAATATTTGTAATTCGTATACACGAATCAATTCCAGGTGCTACTGATATAGAAATCGGAAGAGGGTGCGAATTGGTATATTTTGACACCAGATTACAACCATCAAATACTCTTGTACTAATGTGCCCTGGAGTAGATGCTATAAGGTTATGGCCTTTTCCGATGAAACAACCTTGGTTTGAGGATTGGTGGGAAGGAAAACCAGGCAACCTTAATGGTTAGCAATCAAAATGTGAAGTTCTGATATTTTGTTATTTTATTTTTGGATTATCATTTATACATCAGACGGGTTGGGAGAATAATATGTCGGCAAAGGCAATCACAACAAACACGCTGTTTTATGGTGATAATTTACCCATATTACAGGAGCATATCCAAGACGAAAGTGTAGACTTAATTTATCTTGACCCACCTTTCAATTCCAACCGTTCTTATAACGTGCTATTCAAGGAAGAGGGTGGGCTTGAAAGTGAAGCTCAAATCTCAGCCTTTGATGATACTTGGCATTGGGACAAATCCGCAGCCCGTACATACTACGAAATCATCCAAAATGCACCATCCCATGTTTCAGATATGATTGGAGCACTGCATAGCTTTATTGGCGAGAACCAGATGATGGCTTACCTTGGTATGATGACAGCCCGACTAGTAGAATTGCATCGGGTTTTGAAATCCACTGGTAGTTTGTACCTACACTGTGACCCAACAGCAAGTCATTATTTGAAGATAATACTGGATACAATTTTTGGGGCTCAAAATTTTCAAACTGAAATTATTTGGAAACGAACCAGTGCTCACAGCGACTCAAAGACTTTGGGAAATTCCCATGATGTGATATTGTTTTACACCAGAAGCGGGGATTTTATTTGGAATAAGCTTTATCAACCTTATAATCCAGAGTACACTGAAAGTCATTATCGTAATTTAGATGAAAATGGTCGAAGATACCGTACTGATAATTTAACAGCGACTAGCTTGTCAGGTGGAGGATATACTTACGAATGGAATGGGGTGACAAAAATTTGGCGATGTCCAAAAACACGGATGCAGGAGCTACATGATTTGGGAAGGCTTCATTACACAAAATCAGGAAGTGTACGAGTATATACGCTATCTGGACGAAATGCCTGGCACTCCATTACAGGATATTTGGGACGACGTTCATCCAATAAATTCACAAGCGGCTGAAAGACTAGGCTATCCAACACAAAAACCACAAGCATTACTAGAACGCATTATTCAGGCAAGCAGTAACCCAGGTGATATTATCCTTGACCCATTCTGTGGATGTGGTACAGCGATTGCAGCAGCACAAAAGCTAGACCGTAAGTGGTTAGGCATTGACATTACTTATTTGGCTATCTCTTTGCAAAAGTATCGTCTGAAAGATGCGTTCAATATTATTCCTGGAAAAGACTACGAAGTAATCGGTGAGCCTGTTGATTTGGAATCTG
Organism: uncultured Chloroflexia bacterium; assembly: GCA_963774275.1. GTDB lineage: Bacteria > Chloroflexota > Anaerolineae > Anaerolineales > UBA4823 > FEB-25. Next base: position 302,553 of record CAVZEP010000011.1, read on the forward strand.
CCAAACAACTAGCAACTGATAACAGATACCAATTCCAATGGTGGGCATGTGGGATGATTGGAGCCATGCCACTAGGCGGGGTGCAAGGTGATAAGACAGGCAAAAAGGGCAAAGACCTAGGCATTGATGGGAAGATAAATTTTATTGATGATGCAACGGGAAAACCAAGAAGTGTCCTAGTGCAAGTAAAGAGTGGACACGTCAAGGCTGGGGATATGCGTGATTTGCATGGTACGGTTGACCGTGAAAATGCTGCTATTGGAATATTCATAACCCTAGAACAGCCCACAAGCGAAATGAACAAAGAGGCTTTATCAGCGGGCTATTACACTTCTGAACTATGGCAGAAGGATTATCCAAGGATACAAATACTCACGGTTGAGCAGCTATTCGATGGAGAGCGAGTACAAATGCCTCCAGCTCACGGCACATTCAAAAAGGCTGAAAAGGTAAAGAAAAGCGAAGGTAAACAAGGTGCTTTGTTCGATAGTTGATTGTTCTGATATAAACCAAACTGGATTAAGTAATTATGCCTATATTTGATATTTTCTCTAAGCGGCAAAAACGTCTGCGTGGTGAAGTACCTGATGTATTCCAATACCAGGACTTCCCTGAACCTTTTCGTAATCAAGTAATTCATATTTTGAGAGATGCTTTGGGTGATGGCATATCTTCTGATGCCTCAATGCAAGCTTATCGTGTAATTCAAGATATATTATGCAGAGAGTATGGGCAATTCAGGTTATCAACCAGTAGCAAAGCAACGATACTATCGTACGAAGATGTATTTGGTTTCATACATAATTGTGGAGAATATGAGAAACTCCTGGATGTAATTGAAATATCATTTAGGTATATTGATATAGCAACTCGTGAAAGTGATTTCCATCAAAGTGTTCATGTACGTATGGCTCCTGATGAAGCTATAGAAGAGCTTAATCAAAGGTTTCTTGAGCATGGAATTGGCTACCAATATGAATCTGGTAAGCTTGTTCGAATAGACTCGAAATTAATACATGCTGAAGTTGTAAAGCCTACTCTATTAGTATTAAGTAGCAAAATGTACGAAGGGGCAAACGATGAATATCTGACAGCTCATGAATATTACAGGAATGGGAACTATAAAGACTGCTTGATTTATTGTCTTAAAGCTTTCGAAAGCGTGATGAAAGCCATTTGTGGTAAACATAAATGGGAGTATTCCAAAGACGATACAGCAAAAAGATTATTAGATATATGCTTTGAGAAGAAGTTAATACCATCTTATTTACAAGCGCATTATTCATCATTGCGTTCAGGTCTTGAAAGTGGGATACCAACAGTAAGGAATAAATTATCTGCTCATGGACAAGGTTCGATACAAGTTGTAGTTCCGCCATATATGGCTGCATATTTATTACATCTTACTGCTACGTCTATTTTATTCTTAACAGATGCTGAGCAGGCTATGAAGTAAGAATGGGTTATTTAGTAAACCTTTAACTAAAAGTTCTCCTAAAGAGGAGGCTCTTTTCATGGGTTGCTTATTTCCTATACCCTCCACCTATCTACAAGGTTAGTTTTCCAATGAACCTTTGCAAAGTATGCATTAGCCACTACTAGATACCGCCCGACCATATCCAAAGTTGAATACCCAATTTACCTCTAGAATAAACGGAGCAATGTATCTAAGCTCAGATTTGTCTGAGCTAATTTCATTAATTAACATCTGTTACCAGCTTTACCTCGGTAGTGCTGATGCAACTTAGAATTAGTTGTAGGTTTTATTTTGATAGTCACGTTAGAAATCTTAATAAATTCGTTTCCAGTGAGTATTATCCTGGACATTGTGGATAGCTATGATAAAATAAATATACAATCGTTCTAATTATTACTAGTACTTTGAAAATTTAGCGCTTCTTAGGCACGTACTTTATCAGATAACCTGCCCGTATGCTCTCGCCTAAGGGAAGATATAAAGAACCACCTAATCACTAATAGAGATTGGTTGATGGTGGTTATTTTCCCGAAGGCGATTTTGTTTTAATTGTCAGATAAAAGGAGTGAATAGAATGGATGACATAAGCACTACAGTTAGACCAAATCTAGTGAACTTGCCCAAACTAGGTGTGCACATAAAAGGGCTAAAGCTCGTGGTTACATGCGATAAATGCGGGCGCTCGTGGTCAATCTGGTTTGAGGATGAAAAGTCCTTACTAGAAACACTGCCGAGAGGTTGGTATCGCTGTATCAATTGCAAGACCAATAGCTAGTGGATAATGGGAGTAAATGGAAATGAATACAATAACTTCAAGAAATACTGTCGAGTATTACCTGGGCACGGTTTTGCCACGCATCGGTTTTATTGGCGTGTTGATTTACTGTGCTCTTTTTGGTTCACCCCTCTCAATACTGGTTTTGGCTACTTTGATTGTAGCTGATATAAAGATGAGAGGTGCATAATGGACACGACAACCTTTATTTTAACCCCAGACTTTGTAGACTATGGCTTCGAGGCAATACAGTATTTGTCTGACTGGCTTGATGTAGCTCCTGATGTTGATACTGGAACGCAAAATAATGCTCAAGGCGCTCCTATTCCACCACCCGCTCCTACTACACCACAGCAACCCAATGGAAAAGCAAAGCCCTATCGTGACTTTGCATATATTATTGCAGATAGACCGCCCCCCGTGTTCCTTGTGGAAAACATTATCATGGAGGGTAGAGTAAATCTATTCTTTGGTGGTTCGGGGTACGGAAAGTCGTATGCCCTCTTCACCATGTTGGCGTGTATTGCTACGGGTGAGCCGTGGCTAGGCAGGAAGGTAAAGCAACAAAAATGCCTCTTGATTGACGAGGACAATGGCGACGACAGATGCGCTGATAGATTTGCAGAGATATATAGAGGTTTAGGGATTACCTATGAAGTTCCCTTGGGGTATATCTCCCTATCCCACTTCAAGCTGGACATACCCGAAGACCTAAAGGAAATAAAGACAATCATTGCTACTACAGGCGCTAAAGTTGTCCTATTCGACTCTGTATCAAGGTTCATGTCTGGTGACGAGAACAGTGCACAGGACATGCAGAAAGTTACAGGAGCTCTTAGGGAGATTGCAGAGGATTTGAAGGTGACTATTATTGCAATCCATCACACTGGCAAGGACGAGAAAAAGGGTGAAAGAGGAAGTAGTCTACTAAGAGACTCAGTTGACTTGAGCATCCAGATAATCAAGAACAAAGACGACAGCCTGACCTTTTCGTCAACCAAGACTAGAGATATATCTAGCGCCAAGTTCTCTGCACAACCAGAGTGGGATATTTGCCTGGACGATAATGGGATATGGAACAATAAGTACAGCTTCAAGATTTTGCCCGTGATAAATAAGACCGAGTTTGGCGCTGGCGCAACATCAGTGCTGACATACTTCAAGACCCATAATACAGGTACATGCCAGCAGGTAGAAGACAATGCTACTGGCTGTAAACCTAGAACGGCTAAGAACGCACTTTACAAACTAGTAGCTGACGGAACGGTTTACAGAGCAAGCAACATAACCCCCTACGAGTATTCGGTCAAGCAAGACTCTGAGATATGGAAGGCTTTTGTAGCATGACACTCCCTCACCACCTCACCCCAAAAGGAGTGCTAAAAGGACTATTTTCCATGGCACTCCCTGCCACCTTTGAGAGACTTTCATGTTTTATCGAGAGAAAACAGGGCTTACTTCCTCACTTCCCTCTTACTCCTTATGCACTCCCTAGGGAGTTCTCCCATGGCACTCCCTCACCACCTTATCTCTAAGGTGAGGGAGTAGGGAGTGGGTAGAAATGTAGATATTTTAGATGGAGTCGACAGATAAACTGCTAGGATTACTGTCAAGGGGCTATGAATATCTAAGAGAGTGGCGAAGTGAGGGAAGTTACTAAACCGACTAAACTGGCGAAACCAACTAAACTCACTAAACTCGTTTTACCTGGTTTTGCTTGTTTAGTGACCTACAAGGTAACCCAACTAAACCATACCACAAGGGGATACCATGCGGATGAAGTTGCAAAACAACATGGGAGATAGCAATGATGTTCAAACAATCAACTAATTCTATTCATATCTGTACTCCTGCTCAGATGCGTCTGAGAAATACACCAGTACAGTTAGAGGTGTATGTGTCCTGAATAATCAGGTGATACCAATGAGAAGCCTTGCTCGTTTGAGGTATGTAAGGGATGTAATTGCTTATGTCTTGAAGTACCAGGTGTTACTGATGGAAGCCAACAAAGCAGCGGGGATGCTGCATTTGCCTTATAAGGGGCGTAAATAGCCAATTAGCCGTACTTAATTTCCTAGATAGAACATTATTCCACAACCGTCAAACTTTATAACGGTATCGCTTGGACGGACATTAATAGTTATTCCACCGATACCTATGTAGTTGTCAATGATGTTTCCTTTGCTATCTATTCTTGCCCAGTAACAGGAGTCTGTCGTCGTCATAGCCAAACTAGATTTCCATTGTCCTGGTTCAATATCGACACCTACTTTATATAACCCATCCCCTTTTGGTTGTATGGGAGTTGGAATTTCCTCGATGTGAACAACAGATATTTGGATTTCATCGTTCTTCGGGTCAATTATTACACCGTATATCCACATCCATTCTGATTTCCCAAGATTTTGGACACTTTCATCTGCATTGGCATCAGCAACCAAAAAGCAATACTCACCTCCTCCAATAAAGTCTGCCGAATATATTAAACCATCAGTATCATGAAAATAGACTTTATCTTCAGCTGCAAAAGTATCTGTCAAAACCCGAACCAATTGTCCTTTATAATCTCCTGGATTTGTTGATAAGGTTTCAAAATTATTCACTGGTTGAAAAGCGTCTAAAGATATCGGAGTGGCTGATGGGTGTGGAGTGTTTGTTGGTCCTGTTGTCTTAGTAGGTTGTGCAGTCTGAGTCGGTGCCCTTGTGTTAGTTGGTTTTGGTGTGGATGTTGGTTCTTGAGTTGCGGTGGGGGCAGTGGTATCGGTTGGTTGAGGAGCTGCTGGTGATACCTGCGCTTGTTGGACAGCTTGAGCCGCTATTGTGGCAGCAACCGATGTTGCGACCGTATCAACCGATGATGAACAAGACGAAAGAAGTAAAACAGCAAGAAGAACTAAACAATAAACCGATTTCATGTCCGCCTCTTTTTCTGCTAAATTGTGGTTAGTAGCAACTGGGATAACCTTTGATATTATTATTGCACAAAACGACCTGATTGTCACGTGTTATTATCGAGAGAAGCAACCAAAGAGCGACCTTCGGGATTGCTCCACTACCTTATCGTTGACGGACAAAGAGAGCAGAGCATGTCTGACAAGAATAAGGACGCTATATAGGCTAAATTCACATGCTATAATCTTATTGCCTCCCAGAAGTCCTAATCGGAAACGGTTGCCCAAAGTAAGGTTAGGCGGGGAGGCAATTTTTATCCCAACGCAGCAAACCTGCTCCACCTTCCCTACCATGGGCGAAAGGTAAAATAACCCCTCTAAAATTCACAGGAGTAAACTATGTTCTACAAAGTGGTAACCGCAGATAATCTCAACCGCTTGACACAAATAGTCGCTGACTTGTTGCAGCAAGGATGGATACTAGCTGGGGGAATAGCGTTTGATGGTCAGAACTATTTACAAGCCATGACACGGTCTTAGTGTTAACAACTATCCTGAAAGATTGCAAATAAGGCAATATTAGCGTTAATAGCTAATCATGCAATCATAGCTAAAACAGTAAAGAGCGACCTTTGGGCTGCTCTTTTTTGCTTTATACTATCAATGGATGGTCATTTAGATATGAGTTGTAGAAGTGTATATGTCTCGAGTGCCATCGGAATATTATTCAGGAGGAAACCAATGGAGTATAGACCAACGGATGAAAAGTTTTGGGAAAAGGTAGATGGATTGAGCTATTATCACTTGGAAGAGTATCTATTCAATGATGTCCATGAGCGTTTCCACACGCAAGGATGGCTTAGCGCCTTTGACTTTTTCTCAATCATTATTTGGAAAGCTAATCGTGCAAAGTCGAAGGTAGCCAGGAAATTAATGGCGCACGAAGATGGAATATCAGACCTTGATGCGATTGTTCGCTCCTTGACAAATTCGATATACAAGGTTGCCGAGAATAAGGAGCGTATGCGAATACTTATTGGTGATTGGCAATTTGCTTTACCGATGGCGTCAGCGATACTGACAGTACTTTATCCAGAAGAATTTACGGTTTATGATTACAAGGTATGCAATCAAATCGCCTTCCAAGAGCTGAAGAATTACTCCACCTTCAGCGAAGGTTTATGGGCGGACTATAATTCTTTTTGTACAAAAGTAAAGGCTGAGACGCCACAAAATCTGAGCCTACGTGATAAAGACAGGTATTTATGGGGTAAATATACTCTGGAGAAACTGAAAGAAGATATCAAGAAATGGCAGGATACTGTAGTGGTCGAGCTGGAGCTGTAACTCAATGACATTGTTGTAAGCAGTGATACTCCAATCAAGGAGTTCAATCTGTAGAAGACGCTGTCTAATATTTCAAATTCTGTTCTTTCTATTCGTGCATTAGCCACGTAGAAAGCTATCAACAGGCCCATGTTGGTGGGTGCTGTGAGCAAGATGGTATCCACAAGACGGGTGTGCTCTAAGACTAATGCGCTGGCACTCCAGGATACCGACCTTTCAGCAAGTCATTCATCTGTGTTCAAAACTGTAAAGGGTATAATAGCAAGACACCAAATAACCAAAGGACTATCCATAAATCCTTATTGGATAGTCCACAAATAACCACCTAATATTGGGAATTGACGACTAGAAATCAGCTTTGAGATGTAGTGGCGAGGGTGGGAGTTGAACCCACGACCTGAGGATTATGATGCCCCTGCTCTGCCAGCTGAGCTACCTCGCCGAGTTTGAGGCGGCAGAATGGTACTACGCTCTCAAAATTTTGTCAACTATATTTCCCGATCGATGATGTAGTGTGCCAGATCTTCAAGTGCTTTTCTTTCAACCGATTCTGGTAATTGCAGTAAAACATTTAATCCTCTCTGAACAGATTGACGCGCTTCATTATGTGATAACTCAATCGCACCACTATCCCGGATGGAGGTTAGGAGTCGACTCAAACAGTCTTCATCGCAGAAATTGCTATCAAGGATATTTCTCATTTCCAAATCATTTGGATGATTCTCAAGGTAATATAAGACCGGCAGCGTGATCAATCCTTGCCTGAGATCACTTGCTACAGGCTTACCCATCGTTGTCTGTTCACTGGTGAAATCCAATATATCATCAATAATCTGGAATGCCATACCAATCTCATAACCATATTGTTTCAAAGATGTCACGATCTGTGTAGATGCTCCGCTTAGAATGGCTGCTGTTGAAGCGGAAGCCTCAAAGAGCGAAGCAGTTTTAGCATAAATTCTGTGATAATAATCTTCCCGATTGGCAACCCACTTGCTGCTGAACAATTGGGTGATTTCCCCATTAACGATCGTTGCAAGTGTTTCAGCAAATATACGCATTACTTCCACTGAGCCAGTTTCAGCCGCGAGTTTTGCGGCTTTGGAAAAGATAAAATCTCCGGTTAACACGGTAGCTGCAGGTGACCATTGAGCATTTAATGTGGGTATACCCCGGCGGATCATAGCCCCGTCTATCAGATCATCATGAACCAATGTAGCGGTATGGAGAGACTCGATGGAAGCAGCAAGTGTAATCAATTTATCTGAATCAGCACCCAGCATTTTTCCGGTTAATAAAGTAACAACTACCCGGATGCGCTTCCCACCGGAACTAAGTAAATGATGTAATGCTGCTCCAACTGCTGAATGATGTCCATCAGCCTGAGAATTCATACGTTCTTCGACCAGCCTTATTTGATCCTCAATTGGAGTTGTAAATGTATTGTATATCATCAATGATATTCTCTCCATCTAAACAGCTTGTCTGCCTCAGCTGTTGTAATTTTCGTAACATTATCCAAAGATTCGCCCTTTAATGATGCTACTTTTTCTGCCACTATTCTAACATTAGCTGGCTCATTACGCTTACCTCGATATGGATGCGGAGATAAGAAGGGAGCATCAGTTTCAATGAAGAGGCTCTCCGTAAGGAGTGACCCAACTACTGATTGTAGTTCGAAGGAATTTTGGAAGGTTACAGGTCCGGAAATACCGATTTTTAGATTAAGCGAAACCAACATCTTCCCGAATGTTGAATCACCAGAAAATGAGTGCATCACTCCGGGAATATCAGCAATTCTTGAGCTGTGGTTTACTAATCCTTGAATCCATTCTTTAAGTGTATTTATAATGTCGATCGATGATTCACGGTTGTGAATAACTGCGGGCAATCCAACTTCTGCCGCCAGATCTAATTGTTGTTGAAATATTGATTTCTGAATCGCTATAGGTGTGTCGTGGTGATAATAATCTAATCCAATCTCTCCTATTGCAACCACCTTCTCTTTCCCCGCCAAATCCCTTAGCTCAGAAAAGGAGCTATTTGTCCAGTTCGTTCCGAAATTGGGATGAACCCCTACTGCTGCATACACCTCAGGAAATTCATTCGCGCATTTTATTGCCGATATACTCGACTCGATGTCCACCCCGGGGACTAAAATTCTTGTAATTCCACTTTTCAGTGCACGTTCGACCACCGAAAAACGATCATGATCGAAAACATCAAAATTAAGGTGACAATGCGTATCTACTAACCCAGTTTCTGCTCCCGTTACCACTACTTTATTCCTGCTACCCGTAATCCATCTTCCAGGATTGCTTTAACTTTCTCCTGATGTGTGGTTTCACAATAAACACGCATAATTGGTTCTGTTCCCGAGAACCTGATCAGCATCCAACCACCATCCTCTAAATTGAATTTGAACCCATCGGTTGTATCCAGGTTGGTTACTTTGACACCACCAATGGTCGTGGGTTTGCTTTCAATTATTTTTTGTTCCCGTAATTTTCGGTCACCAGTAAATGGGGTGTCGATACGGTCATAGTAATGTGCTCCAACCTTATTGAACAGCGTTGTAAGTAACTCTGATGGACTTTGTCCCAATCGAACCATCATGTCGAGGAAATACAATCCAGCTAATATCCCATCTCTTTCCGGAACATGCCCCCTAAATGCATAACCACCTGATTCTTCACCTCCGAGCATTGCGTTTGTCTCTAGCATTTTGGGGGCGACGTATTTAAACCCAACGCCTGTTTCGTATACTGGAACATTATATAATTTACCCAGCTTTGTAATAATATTGGTCGTGGATAAAGTTTTAACTATCGGTCCACGCTCTTTTCGTACTTCAAGGAAATAATATCCCAATAGGCCGTATACTCTGAGCTGATCAATAAATTGACCGGTTTCATCCCCAACTCCCAGGCGATCTGCATCTCCGTCAGTAATGATCAATACATCAGCCTTTCGTCTGACAGTTTCTTTCAGTCCAACATCAACATTCGGTGGAATTGGCTCTGGACGCTTCATTTCTGGGAAAATTGGATTTCTATGATTATGAATTTCCTTCACGCGAGTCTTCCCACCGCTTAGTAGGCGAGGAAACCAGCCGATCCCATTTCCCCACATTGGTTCAACCAGTACTTTTAATCCGGCATTCTTAATCGGTTTTATATCGATCAGACGGTTTAATTGCTCAATATATGCAGGTTCAGGGTCGAAAAAGACAATTCTCCCCTGACTCATTCCGTCCTCTTTCGATATACGTCGGACTTGCTGCTCCGATTGGGGTATAAATGATTCAATCTCAATAAGACCTTCTGGATCAATTGCACCCCCATGTTGATCACGTACTTTAAATCCGTTATCCGTCGGGGGATTATGGGACGCTGTGATATTAACAGCACCAATGGCTTTTTTATTTACCACCGAATATGAAATAGCAGGGGTGGGAGTTGCTTTATCAGTCACGTAAACCCTAAGTTCATTAGCAGCCAATACTTCCGCAACAGATATTGCGAAATTCTCGGAATGAAAACGCTGGTCATAGCCAACAATCACCCATTCGTTTTTCAAGCCATTATTCAATAAATATTCGGCAAATCCTTGTGCGCATCGTCGAATATTGGCGAAAGTATAATCTTCAGCTATCCTACCTCGCCAGCCATCGGTTCCAAAATGGATGTTCTCCGGCATCTTTCCTCCAATGAATCTAGTCTATAACGAATAGTATTATATCAAGGGATATTGGAGAGAGGAATAGGTACTGCAGAGATGATATAATTTTTAAATTACATTATTTTTTCAGGAGGTATCTACATGAACGTGTCAAAATTACAAGGACTTCTAAATTCGCTCGATGGTAGTTTAATTTTTGTGGACCATCAAACGAAGATTACAGATCGAAAGCGGTTACAAGAGAATATTTATAAATTAGCTGAGGTATCTGCTTTGGGTGAAGGTTCTGAGAAAGGCATGGCTCAATACATTATTCGACGAGCCTCTTTAGCTTTTGGAGCAATCCCTTCATCAATTAATGACCTTTATCAAGCTCGTGGTCGGGGGGAAATTCCCTTTACATTCACCGTACCAGCAATGAATCTGCGTATGCTTGCCTTCGACTCAGCGAGGGCAGTTTTCAGAGTAGCAACTGAAATGAATGCAGGGGCTTTTATATTCGAAATTGCTCGCTCTGAGATGGGATACACGGATCAACGTCCCGCAGAGTATGTTTCTAGCATCTTGGCAGCAGCAATTGCCGAAGGATATACAGGACCTATCTTCCTACAGGGTGATCATTTCCAGATATCTTCCAAACGATACCTGACTTCACCAGAAACCGAAGTGCAAGCTGTTAAAGACCTTACTAAAGAAGCAATTGCTGCTGGTTTTTATAATATTGATATTGACACTTCAACAATGGTGGATATTGCGCAACCTTCAGTTCCAGATCAACAAAAATTAAATTACACTTTATCTGCGATGTTTTCTGAATATATCCGGACGATACAACCTAATGGGATTCAAGTTTCTATTGGTGGTGAGATTGGAGAAGTCGGAGGTCATAACTCAACGGAGGAAGAACTGCGAGCTTATATGGATGGTTATCAAGTAGAACTTTCCAAGAAAGCCCCCAAAACTATCGGCTTGAGCAAAATCAGCATCCAGACCGGCACTTCTCATGGCGGGGTTGTGTTGCCAGATGGCTCCATTGCTAAGGTAAATCTGGATTTCGGTATTCTGCTCAAGTTAAGTCGTGTCGCTCGATCTGCTTACGGCATGGGGGGAACTGTTCAGCATGGGGCTTCCACATTGCCAGAGAGTGCATTTGGTAAGTTTGTAGAATCAGAGGCGGCAGAAGTACACCTGGCAACCAATTTCCAAAATATCATTTTTGATCATTTACCCGTTGAGCTTAAGTCAGAAATGTACGATTATCTTAATATAAATAATGCTTCTGAGCGTAAATCAGACATGACAGACGAACAGTTTTATTACAAAACCCGCAAGAATGCTATCGGTCTATTCAAAGGTAAAACCTGGCAAATCCCTTCAGATAAAAAAGCTGAGATTTCTTTAGCTTTGGAAGAACAATTCCGGAAACTATTTGTACATCTCGGTATGCAGGGAACAAGATCTTACGTTGACTCTAAAATCACCCCAGTGAGTATTGAACCGGAGCTTAAATATTATTTAGGTGAAGCAGTGAGTGAAGAAGAAGTTTCAGACCTGGCAGATTAATTATGCCGGCTACCGAACAAGGAATTAATTTTGATCGATATATGCTGATACCCCGAACTCTAATTTTCCTTATGCGAGGAAATAGCATCCTGTTGCTTAAAGGCGCAGAAACAAAACGACTTTGGGCAGGTTTATATAATGGGATTGGTGGGCACATTGAAATGGGCGAGGATATCTTAAATGCTGCCAGGCGCGAGCTATTCGAGGAGACAGCATTATTTTCACCTGATATGCAATTATGTGGAATATTAACCGTAGACACGCAAATAAATCCCGGAGTAGGCATTTTTATATTCTGCGGTCACTGTCCTGATGGTCAGACTGCTGCATCTACTGAAGGAATTCTGGAATGGGTCGAGACGGCTGAAATCGAAAGTCTGCCCCTCGTCAGTGATCTACCTCAGTTATTACCGAAAATCATTGGATATACTACTGCCTCACCCCCCTTTTTTGCCCACTCGAGTTACGATCAAAACGGTAAAATAGTTATATCTTTCGCATAATTTCCGTATGCTAAAAATAAGAAAGACAGCGTTCGAGACTAGTTCAGACGCTGTCTATTTTATCTTAATCAATATTATTAAATTTTATTTTCGAAGCGATCTCCCAACAAGTAGTATTCCTGCCAGAATAAGAGCCGATGGCCAAATATAGTTAATTAGATTCTCGGCTGCAAAAATGATCAAGATTCCCATCAATCCCAATATTCCTGCAGGTATCCATGCCCATCGCATTTGACCACTAGAGGTTGGCAATAACGCCAGCAGTGCAAAAGTGATTCCCAAGCCGAGGAAGAAGATGCCTCCACTGGAACCACTGGATGTTTTTGAATCTAGCACGGCAACGATCGCAATAGTTGCGATGACACCCGCAGGAATAATTGCCCACCAATTGGACCTTTCCGCCAAATACACAAGTAAAAAACTTAAGGCAATACCACCCAGCATGATTGTTCCACTCAATCCTGACTGGTTAAAACCGGGCAGAAATGAATTTAGTCCAATCGTGGCAGATATGGTAATAAAGATGATCCCTGGGATTAATGCCCACCAATTTTCACGGTTTTTAATAAACAGGTATACAAAAAGCAATCCGGCGACGCCTGAAACAATCGTCCAAAATAATGCTCCGCCCTTGAATATACCGAAGGTATCCAATAGCAACAACACACCACCAATGACAAAAACTAACCCCCAGAATAAGCGTGATGAGAATATTTTCATCAGGTTGCCTCCAGGTTATTTTCTTTTGAAAATGCTTTGGATGATGATCCAAATACCTGCTAATATGACCAATACTGGCCAATACTTAATAAAGTAACCTTGGCCAGAAAATAGCATCATAAATATTACAAATAAGATCGCACTGATAAGGACTAGTCGTAATCCCTCCCTGTACGCTTTCTTATCCTCACCACCTAATAGCGTAGATAAGATGACACCAACCCCGACAAAACCGGGGATCAGGGTCCACAAGTATGACCAGTCACCCCAATTCCCAGTTTGATTTACCCAGAACAAAATGCCTCCAATTCCTCCAACTATGCAGGCAGGAACGCTCAACCCAGGCGTGCGTACCAGTAGTCCAAGTAGAAACAAAAAAATACCAACACCAATTACTATCAATGGCCATTGATACTGTACATTCATGAGTTTATTTAAACCTGGCACTATATTAAATTGTGCAGCTAAAAACCATCCACCGAGTAAAAACAATATAATACCAAAAATTAGATCAGATCTTCTCTCCTTAGACATTCGTCCTCCTTATTAAATCCATGTTGATTAAGTATACATCTAATTGATAAGCCAAATAAGCATAAATATAATACCTAGTGTACGTTACTCATGTCAATTCGTTGCAGAAAAAAAGTCTGATGGATGATTAATGAAAACTAGGAATTTACTCATCTCCAAATCCAAAGGGGTAACTTAGAAATCAGAATATAATTAAATACTGCTCTGAGAACTGGATATATTTATAACCTTTTAAGTCAGTTACCCATTGAAGGACAAAATTAGAGCAATAATTGCGATTATCTAATTTGCCGATTTAAGATTGTTAATTTTTATTGGAAAACCAGAAATGACGATCCCTAAAGATAATTTAGAGGTCACAAAAGATAAGGATATAAAACCAGGTAAATTTCTCCAACCGAAAGGATTACGATTCGATGGCCCTGCCATCCCTCAGGATAAGAATGCGACTAGATGTTTTGAATATCCTAGCTCCCGTACCTGCGATATACATGATTCAGGAAAACAAATTTATACTTAATATTTACTTCATTGGTATGATTGATGTGCTTGATACGATTATCGATCTAAATGACCTGAGTAATAACTCCTATGAGTGAAAACGATTCTGTTCACATCCTTCGCGCAATCCAAGATTTTAGATCCGCTCGGCAAAAAGCTACCCTAAGGGAGATCATCGCTCTTTTTACAGGCACATCCACGGAATTATTATCTTTCGATGAGGTTCGTCATAAACTCCGGGCACAGATAGGTTCAAAGAAAATTCTAAAAGAGATACCAATCAAAGCGATCATAGGTAGTGTTAATCGCTATCAAGATTTCTCGCGTGATTTCTTGCCGAGAAGAAATATCAATGAAGAACGTTGGGCAAATGTTGAAGTAGCAAATCAAGGTCTGGTGGGTTTACCACCGATTGAAGCTTACCAAATAGATGAAGTATATTTTGTCAGCGATGGCAACCACCGGGTTTCTGTAGCCAGGCAGCTTGGATCAACCGAAATACAAGCTTATGTCACTGAAGTGAACACACGAGTACCCCTTACTGCTGAAGTGCGACCTGAGGATATTATTTTAAAATCTGAATATGCTGAATTCTTGGAGCACACCAATATAGACAAATTACGTCCCGAAGCTGATCTCTCAGTTACTGAACCGGGTCAGTATGAGGTTATCGAGGAGCATATTGCAGTGCATCGATATTTTATGGGGATAGATCAACAACACGATATTCAATACTTCGATGCGGTTGTGGATTGGTATGATATTGTATATCTTCCAGTAGTTATTATTATCAGAGATAAAGGATTGCTGATTGATTTCCCCAATAGAACCGAGACTGATCTATACCTCTGGATCGCAGATCATCGTGCAGCCTTAGAAGAAGACTTTAATAGCCAAGTCGAAGTGGTTAGAGCTGTGGAAGATCTGGCTGATCGGTTCAGCCATCGCGTAAACCGGGTTATTTCCCGCTTTGGTAACAAGATTGTTAACACTTTTATTCCACATATCCTGGAATCTGGACCTCCCCCTGGAACAAGGCGACACTCAAGTTTATCCTCCCAACGTGAAGAGCATCTGTTTTGTGAGATTCTCGTCCCAATCAATGGGCATCAAGATGGTTGGTTCGCAGTCGAACAGGCAATTGTTATCGCTCAGCGTGAAAAAGCCAGCATTCATGGACTTTATATCCTTGGTAGTGAGGAAGAAAAAGACTCATCTCTCACTCATGATATTCAAAGCGAATTCGATCGGAGATGCTTAGATGCTGATGTTCAATCGGATTTTGTATTGAAAACTGGCGAAATTTCGACCAATATTTGCGAGAATGCACGCCAGAATGACCTGATTGTTATGAACTTAACTTATCCACCAGAAGCGACGGCATTTGCCAGGCTAACCTCGAATATTCGTTATTTGATCCAAAGATGTCCGAGGCCGATTTTATTCACTCCCAAGGTCTCCAAACCATTAAGTCATGCACTGTTGGCATTTGATGGTAGTAAGAAAGCCGAAGAAGCATTATTTATCGCTGCATACCTGGTAGGACAGTGGAAAATATCCTTACATGTCATTTCGTTTGGCGATGAAATGAACATCTCTGATGTTCAAGCTGATGCTCGAGGTTACCTTGAAGGCCAAAATATCCTTGCGGAATATTCATCTGTAGATGTACCTGATATTACAGAGGCGATCTTAAATCATGTAGCTAAATTGAACATCGATTTGTTATTAATCGGTGGATACAATCGGAATCCAATTGTTGAAGTCGTTCAAGGTAGTGAATTGGATGAAATTTTACGTCTGGGTAATATACCAGTTCTCATTTGCAGATAAAGGTTCCATTTTAACTATCGGATCATAATTCAATTTTCCGGAATCCATAAGCATTGATTACCTTTGTTCTTCCATATTTTGTTTCAGTAATCATATCTGGTCGGTAGATATGAATATGTCCATGAATGTGGTAATCAGGTTGGAAATGCGTGAGTAACCACCTGAAAGCTTTTACCCCTTGATGAGGAAAATCAGGCTGATCGTGGATACCCCATGGGGGTGCATGAGATACAAACACATTTAGGTATTTTCCTGTGATAAGCCGGTTAACCAACAGTGATGGGACAATGCGGAATACGTTTAACCACATATCAAACTGCGAATATTGGTATTTTCCGGCATTGTATCTCAAGCTCCCTTCGACACCTGCAAATGTAGCGCTTTTGTATCGTTTCACCATGCAATGAAGGTCAATATAGCCATGGGAATCATGACCATCCTGTTTTTCCGCGGTTTCTGGTAAGGAATGGTTTCCATGAACATTCAATAATAGAATATCTAAGGTGCTGACAATGAATTCCAGATAATTTTGTGGCAGATCACCACATCCGATTGCGATATCGGTATCCGATAACAGCGAGCGTATTTTCGGACTATAAATCCAATCCACAACAATATCGCTTACTGCTAATATTTTCATTAATTTCTTAAAGTTATCTTTAGTTAGCTAGTATATCTGACAGTGCATTGATCAAGGTAGGAAATTTAAATTCAAATCCTTGTTCTAACAATTTTTTGGGGATAACCCTTTGTCCTTTTAAAACCACGGATGCTACCTCCCCAAATGCAAGTCTCATAGCAAAGCCTGGTATCGGGAGATAATGAGGTCGTTTTAGCACCCGACCAATCGTCCGTCCAAACTCATCGTTCGAGACTGGATTGGGGGAAGTCAAATTATATATACCCTTTGCTTGTGAATTCTGGACTAAAAACCGAATAGCGTTGACTTCATCTTCCATATGGATCCATGAATAAATTTGCCGCCCATTTCCAAGTGAACCACCCGCGAATAATTTATACGGCAATAATAAGCGTGGTAATGCACCACCTTCGGTGCTTAATACAACTCCATTGCGAATGATAACCCGCCTAATACCAAGGGCTTCAATTGGCGCGGATGAGGCTTCCCATTCTTTACATAAATCAGAAAAATAATCATTTCCTCCTTCATCACCTTCAGTTAACAGTTTATCTTGGAGAGTTCCGTAGAAACCTATCCCAGATGCTTGCACAAATACTGATGGCTTATTCGGTGATTTTTTTATAGATTCGGTGAGTACCTTTCCTGCATCGACTCTACTTTTTAAAATGCGCACTTTTCTCTCCTTAGTCCATCGTTTTGGAAAGTAATTATCCCCAGATATATTCTCTCCAGTAAGGTTAATCACTGCATGAGAAAATTGTATTTCATTGCCCCATTCCTTTACGGTTTTACCATCCCATGGAAGTATTTTAACCCCAGGTGGCATCCCCAAAACCAACTCCGGTCTTCGGCTTAGAATAGTCACTTCATCTCCCGCGTTGGATAGAAAGGTTGTAAGTTTACGTCCAATCAATCCACTTCCACCTGCAATGATTATACGCATAGTATCACCTCATTACCCAGTATGAGTATGTTAATTAATAAAAACGTTGATTACGACCTTCAACATTCCGATAATTGGATATCTTCAATCGTTATTATACTATGCGTAATTTTAGTACCTTCTAATGATAAAATAATCTACTGTACACCTTCGTAAAATAAAGAATAAAATGCTAAAAGATCAGTTTTTACTCGATCCAGATATTGTTTTCCTCAACCATGGCTCATTTGGAGCGTGTCCTCGAACGGTCTTTGAGGTATATCAGGCATGGCAAAGGCAATTGGAATTACAACCTGTACAATTTTTAGGGTTAGAGCTCGATAATTATCTGTACCAGTCTCGGCATAAATTAGGTGAATATATTCATACTTCTGCGAACAACCTTGTATACATTCCAAATGCTACGCATGGAGTGAACATTGTCGCTCGATCGTTGCATATTCATCAAGGTGATGAAATCCTTACCACCAATCAAGAGTATGGAGCTTGCAATTTTACCTGGCAATTCGTATGTGAAAAAACTGGTGCAGTATATAAGGCTCAACCCATCACTTTGCCCGCAAAGTCTCCAGAACAAATAGTTGATCAGATTTGGCAAGGTGTGACTCCGCACACAAAAGTGATCTTTATCAGCCATATCACCTCTCCTACTTCACTAACTATGCCTATCCAATTAATTAACCAACGGGCACGTCACGCTGGGATTTTAACCGTGATCGATGGCGCACATGCTCCGGGACAAATACCTTCGGATTTGGATTCGCTTCAGGCGGACTTTTACATGGGAAATTGTCACAAGTGGATGCTCAGCCCAAAAGGCGCTGGATTTATTTATGCTCGACCGGATGTGCAAATGCTGATCGAACCTCTGATCGTGAGCTGGGGTTACCAATCTAGGTACGGTCCCCCACACGAGTCAAGATTTATTGATTTCTTGCAATGGAGTGGAACAAAGGATCCTTCGGCAGCATTATCCGTCCCATCGGCCATTGAATTTATGAACAACCACGATTGGAATCAAGTGCGCTTCACATGCCATAATATGCTGAGGGATGCAATGGAACGCATCCACGCAATTACTGGTTTACCTTATTTATATCCATTGGATTCAGATTTTTATCAGCAAATGGCTACCATTCCTATCCCACAGGTGAATGATCTTAGTGAGTTGAAGAACAGATTATATTCTGATTATAAAATTGAAATACCTTGCATTGAATGGGAGAATAAGACATTATCTTCGCCTATCGGTCCAAGGGTATAATACCGTCGATGATATCGACAAGCTGGTGGCTGCATTACTGGTTCTGCTTCCAAGCATGAAAGTAATCTAATTAACATGCATATGAGTATAATAAGCAATCCGTAAATTTATCGTATGCCTATCCTTGATAAATGGGAATTAAATATACTCATAGACGATGTACTCCGGGCTCAAGGTGCAAACCCGGAAGTCATGCGGTCACGTCGTCCTCAATTAGTCAATAAAACTGAAGAGGCAATTTTACGGGGTAAGCCTTTGCTTCATCCCTTGGTTCTATATGAAAAGTATGAGGTAAAAGGCCTCACTCATGATCGATTAAATCTGTCACCTCGCGACTCTATCCAAGGAAAATATTTCCTTTCAGGTCAGCTTATTTCACAACAATTAGCCCAAGCACAAGAGGTCATTGTGATGGTTTGCACAGTTGGCTCTGAGCTGGATGAGGCAATATCCAGTTTATTCAAAGTTGATCCGATGGTCGCTTTAGCTTTGGACGGTGTGGGTTCAGCTGCGGTTGAGATGTTGGCAATTCACGCTTGTAATTATTTCGAAGAAAAGGCGAAAATTGATGGACTGTTCCCAAGCATGCCACTTAACCCTGGAATGGTTGGATGGGCAGTGGATTTGGGGCAACCACAGATATTTTCGCTACTGGATAGTGAAGAAATCCAGGTCTCTCTGACAGAATCATGGATGATGGTGCCTAACAAATCTTTATCCCAGGTTTTAGGAGTGGGTACACACGAGTCGAATCATGGATCTTCGTGTGAGCTTTGCAGTTTAAAAGGTGTGTGCAAATATCAAAATCATTATGCCAAATAAACCTGAGTACACCATTAACTTTCAGCCAATAGGAAAACGTGTAAACGCTGCTATTAATCAATCGCTTCTAAATGTCGCCCAAGAAGCAGGGATTACCATCGCCTCAATTTGCGGCGGCGTGGGTATATGTGATAGTTGTAAAGTCCGTTTAATTAAAGGCAGGTTGACTGAGCAGACACTGGAAGAAAAGGCTCTATTTTCCGAAAGTGAGATCAATTCTGGATTTCGCCTGGCATGTCAATCGTATCCGCTGAGTGATCTGACCATTGAAATTCCTCCCGAATCACTTACTGCACCTCAAAGATTGCAAATTGAGGGGCAGGCACTATCGGTTAAACTTGACCCACCGGTTATTCCTATCGAGTTACGCATTTCTGAACCGTCTTCAACAGATCTTAGGGCAGATTCTACCCGGTTAATGGATAGCCTTATGAAATATGGTATCCAGCTTCCCATTAATTATTCATACCCTGTTCTTGAAACGATGTCACCTGATTTACGCAGATATCATTGGCACACAACTTTGGCTATGCGCAAGAACACTGTTGTTGCTGTTTTACCTGCCTCCGTTTCTCTTGTAGGCTTAGCAATTGATGTTGGAACAACCAAACTCGCTGCTTATTTATGCGACCTTGCCACAGGTGCAATCCTTGCCAAAGCTGGGGCAATGAACCCTCAAACCGCTTTCGGAGAAGATGTCATCAGCCGGATCAGTTACAGTAATACTGTCTCTAACGGGAATAAGATCCTAAAGAATAGACTTATAGAAACACTTAACCAGCTCATTGAAGAATTGTGTATGCATGCAAGGAAACTTCTTCCTTCCCTCACTACAGATCATATTGTGGAAGCAGTTGTGGTTGGGAATACAGCCATGCATCATCTTTTTGCGGGTCTACCAGTCTGGCAACTTGGTATCGCACCGTACGTCCCCGCGGTTAGTGAATCATTGGAGCTGGATGCACATCACGTCGGACTCAATATCGCACCAGGAGCAAAAATCTATCTACCACCCAATATCGCTGGCTATGTCGGTGCGGATCATATTGCCATGTTATTGTCGACGGGACTGTCATCTTCAAATAAAATTGCGATCGCCCTTGATATTGGCACCAACACGGAAATATCACTATCCCTTAATCATGAACTCTTGTCCTGCTCCTGTGCTTCTGGTCCAGCCTTTGAGGGTGCGCACATTCAAGCAGGTATGCGTGCAGCTCCGGGTGCAATAGAACGAATTCAAATAATAAATGGTGAGTTGCGCTCCCAGACTATCGATAATCTTGCTCCAATAGGGATATGCGGATCCGGTATTTTGGATGCTATTGCATGTATGCTTCAGATTGGTGCAATCGACCATCGTGGTTCTTTATTACCTGATCACCCCTCCGTAAGGCAATCGGATAAAAAACGCGAGTTTTTACTTATTGATAAAAATAAAACTGGTACTGGGCGGGACATGACAATCAGCCGCCAGGATATCAACGAAATTCAGCTGGCAAAAGGTGCAATACGTGCAGGGATCGATATATTGTTGAATTGTGCGGGAATCTCAGCCGAAATGGTTGAAGAATTCATCATCGCAGGTGCTTTTGGAACCTATATCAACATTCCAAGTGCAATTCAAATCGGAATGTTTCCTGCCCTTCCATTGAACCGGTTTCTCCAGGTTGGAAATGCAGCTGGGGCTGGTGCCAGGCAAATGCTTTTATCGATTGAACAAAGAGCATTGGCAGATGAAATTGCAAAGCATGTGAAATATATCGAGCTATCCACATATCCTAATTTCACCAATATATTCTCAAAATCACTATACTTCTAAATCAATAACTCGGGTAACAGTATCATCGGTTAATTATTTTCACTGCCTGGCAATAATTGCAGATTATTCATTCGATAATTCTTTTAGCAAAGCCAGGGTTTCCTTTTTTCCACCCAAGCCATTTTCGCCCCCGGGGCCAACACAAGAAGGGCATCCCTCGTCACATTCACAGGCTTCTACCAGCTCACGCCCTCTCTTCAACAATTCTGCATGAATATCATACAACCTTTCACTCAAACCTATTCCGCCTGGAATCAAGTCATATAGGATCACGGTGGGTCTCCCCTCTGACAATGAAGACTGTGGATCAGAGTGTATCCCCAAGTCTCCAATATCACACATCAGAAAGAGAGGTGCCAAATTCCCCAGGGTGAAAGCCAAACCGGCTAATCCACTGCGCACGCGTACTGCTGTTTCTACCTTTCGATGGCATGAAGAACACAAAGTGATTAGATTCGCAAGCTGATTGGCTTGTCCTGCTGATTCAAACATCCGAAACGGGATTTTATGGTGTACTTGATGAGACTTTTCTCCCTCAGGCTCACCGCAAACCTGGCAACGAAATCCATCACGGGCACGGGTCAAATCACGTTGTTTTTGCCAATTGGGTCCATAATCGTTAGGGGTACTCGACCAAAGTCCTTCGTCTTTTAATTTACCGACCGTTTTATCCGAGAGTGTCAGCCAGTACCCAGTGGTTAATAATTCTACCGGTGGTAAAGATAAGTTCTCAACGCCTAATGTCTCATTGGTGTGCCACCGAATCTTTCGAAAACCTATCACTTGTGAAGTAACTTGTATTTCACCATACGCCTTTTCACCTCCTGGCACATCATCTTGAGATAATTTTTCCACATGCTTTACTATTACTTCCCTACGTGGCTCAGTATAATAATCCACATTGGTTGATTCAAGTGTGGCTATGTGTTTTTCAAGGTCAAGGTCCTTGACGAGAAAAGTCGTACCTTCGTGCAAGTATACTGCACCAGGATAAGTCATCCAATAAGAGCTGGTGGCATCCACCTCGCCGATGGTCTGTAGGGATGTTCCTGCATCACCATTTGGATAAGACACCTGTAACAATACTCTCTCCGTCGACGCACTACGCAAGGAAATATTCTGGGCAGGGTATTTATCCGCCATCCAAAAATATTTGTTTCCAGACCGGTGAATTACGCCTTCTCCCTGCAAGAAATCTAACAGCTCCCGCATATCGGTTGGATTAACAGACCCAAATACTTCACCTTCTTTAAAAGGAAGCTCAAATGCTGCACATCTTAAGTGCCCTAATAAAATAAGCAGGTTATCTGGATTGATCATCCCATGTTCGGGAGAACGACTGAAGAAATAATCCGGGTGCTGAGCTAAATATTGATCCAATGGATTGGGAGAAGCCACCAGAACTGCTAATGATGATTTTTCACCCCGACCTGAACGGCCTGCTTGTTGCCATGTTGCCGCAATTGAGCCGGGATAACCAATTAATAACGATGCTTCCATTCCACCTATATCGATCCCCAATTCGAGTGCATTCGTTGCCACCACCACCCGTACATCGCCTTTCCGTAATCCTTCTTCTATACTTCGTCTCTGTCCTGGTAAATAACCCGATCGGTATCCGCGGATAAGTTCACTGGAATCAGATTTGTGGTTCTTTTTGGATAAGTCTGAGCTATTGGCTTGTTCCCTCAGGTAAGTTAATATAATTTCTACCGTGCGTCGCGCTCTACTAAACACAATTGTTTGAATTTTGTAATTCAACAAGTCCTGAGCGAGATTTACGCCTGCCTGAATAGCACTCCGGCGTAATCCCAGACTCTTATCGATTATGGGAGGATTGTAAATCAGGAAATGTTTCTCGCCCTTTTCAGCCCCATCATCTTCAATCAATGTAACCGGCTCATTGATCATTTTCTGTCCCAATTCACCAGGGTTGCCGATCGTGGCGGAGGTTAAGATGAATTGCGGTGAAGCTCCATAAAAATTAGCGACTCGTTTTAATCGTCGAATCACATTGGCAACGTGAGAGCCGAACACACCTCGATACGTATGAATTTCATCAATGACTACGAACCGGAGACCGCTGAAGAATTGCGCCCACCCCGTGTGATGCGGTAAGATGCCCGTATGAAGCATGTCGGGGTTGGTGATGATCAACCTTGCCTGACCACGTATGCCCGAACGTACACTCACAGGTGTATCACCATCATAAATAGCATATTTTATCGATGTCGTTCCAATTGAAAATGGCTCGGTGGGGTTTAATATATTAGTTATCTGAATTAACAGTGATTTCAATACAGCAAGCTGATCCTGGGATAATGCTTTGGTAGGAAACAAATATAATGCAGTTGCCCCATTTTCATTCAAAAGGCAATCCAATACAGGAAGGTTATAACATAATGTTTTTCCACTGGCAGTCCCAGTGACAATAACTACATTTTCCCCATCCTTGAGCAATTTCCAAGAGGCAGCCTGGTGCGTGTATAGAGAATTAATGCCACGGTCGATTAGCGCTTGAGTGAGAGCTGGATGGATGCCTGGCGGGAATGGTGAAAATTTTGCCCTCCTTGCAGACAGTATGCGCCACTCGATTAGATTTGGACCAACTTGTGGGTCAGCTTTCCAATGAGCCAACAAAGAAGATAATGTCATACTTCCAGTATTATACTCAAATGGAATTGATTGGTACGGTTGGCGTGTATAATTGAGAGCGATGGTTAATTCACATCCTCTCCATTGGGGAATATTGGGAACCGCTCGAATAAATCGAGCTTTGATCGATCCAATTCGGTCTTCGAAGAATAGCGTATTATATGCCGTTGCCAGCCGCGACCCTTTAAAAGCAAAGGAGTACGCTAACACAAGGCATATACCACATTATCACTCAAGCTATGAAGCCTTATTAACAGATCCGGAAATTGATATCATTTACATCTCACTTCCGAATGGATTGCACGCTGAGTGGTCAATAAAGGCTATGCAAAGTGGTAAACATGTATTATGCGAAAAACCACTGACCACCAGCAGCGTGGATATGGATGCTGTTATGAAGATTGCTGGTCAAACAGGCAAGGTCATTTCCGAAGCATTCATGTACAGGCATCATCCCCAAACATTATTGGTTAAACATATGGTTGATACGGGAAAGATTGGAAATCTTCAGCTGATTCGAGGTTCCTTCTGTTATACAAATAGCCGTACTTCCGATCCACGCTTTGATCCTGGTCTAGGTGGTGGTAGCATTTGGGACGTTGGTTGTTACCCCATCGGTTATGCTCGTTACATTACCGATACAGAACCAATTGAAGTTTTTGGTCATCATACGATTGGGACAACTGGTATCGACTTGTTATTTGCAGGTCAAATGCAATTTCCAAGGGGGGTGACAACTCAATTTGAATGCAGCTTCATCTCTCCTTTTAAAGTATTTATGGAGCTAACTGGTGACAAAGGACGGATAACAATCCCAAATCCATATAAACCAGGGATTCAAGAAAAGATCTATCTAGAATGTGATGGACATTCCAAGACAATCCACATAAAAGGCACGGAGTTATATTGTGGAGAAGTCGAGGACATTGAAAATGCTGTTTTGTTCGAGAAACCAACCCGAATCAGCCTTGTCGATAGCAAAGCTAACATTGCGACCATTGAAGCGTTAATTAAATCCGCACAAATCAACCAAGTAGTAAATTTAAGATAAGCATCCAA
Source organism: uncultured Chloroflexia bacterium (assembly GCA_963774275.1). GTDB lineage: Bacteria > Chloroflexota > Anaerolineae > Anaerolineales > UBA4823 > FEB-25. The sequence continues at coordinate 327,586 of CAVZEP010000011.1, forward strand.
TCATAATAAGTGGAGTAAACAGCATGATTTTTCCAAACTTTGAATCTAAACCAGTCAATGTACTACCGGGGCTTATACGGAGAACACTTGCACAGAGTCAATCCATGATGTTATGTGAGTTTAAATTCGATGCACAAGTTACGATACCGATCCATCAGCATCCACATGAACAGGTTGGTTATCTTGTTGAAGGTCGTGTGGAGATGAGCATTGACGGTATTAAATACGACCTGGTAAAAGGTGATAGCTATTGTGCTCCACCTAATGTCCCACACGGTGTATTTACACTGGAACCGTCTGTGATCATCGATACTTTTTGCCCACCACGGGAGGATTATAAATGAAAATTCTAGTAACTGGTGGTGCTGGATATATCGGAAGCCATACTTGCCTGGAATTATTACAGAATGGATATGAAGTCGTTGTTGTGGATAATCTCTGTAATAGCAAGGAAGAATCTCTACGCAGAGTGCAGGAGCTGACAGGAAAAAGTTTGATATTTTATAAGGTCGATATCCGGGATCGGGATGCTCTTAGCTCTGTAATTAAAGAGAGTCCGGTCGAGGCGGTTATTCATTTTGCCGGATTGAAAGCTGTTGGAGAATCTGTAAATATCCCCCTTCAATACTTCCAAAATAATGTATCGGGAACATTAGTCTTATTGGAAGCAATGAAAGAACATAATGTTCACAATATCGTATTCAGCTCATCCGCAGTGGTATATGGTGAAGTAAAAAAAGTACCTATCACTGAAGATTTCCCACTTTCAGTGCTGAATCCTTATGGACGTACTAAGCTAATGATCGAGGAAATCCTGCGCGATTTATCGCATGCTGAATTAAAATGGAATATCGCAATTCTGCGATACTTTAATCCAGTTGGTGCTCATTTAAGTGGTCGCATTGGAGAAGACCCCAACGGAATACCGAATAACCTGACTCCATATGTTGCCCAGGTGGCAGTAGGACGACGACCGTTCGTTCGGGTTTGGGGAAATGATTATCCCACTCCCGATGGAACAGGAATCAGAGATTATATCCACATCATGGATCTGGCATCAGGTCATATCAAAGCATTGGAAAAACTTCAACAAAATCCCGGAATTGTAACGTATAACCTGGGGACGGGTCGTGGTTATAGTGTGATGGAAGTGATCAGGGAATTTGAAAGAGCCTGCCAGCATGAGATACCATACCAAGTCATGAACCGTAGACCGGGTGATTCAGCCATTTCTTATGCTGATCCAACGAAAGCTAATCAGGAATTGAATTGGTATGCACAAAAATCATTAGAAGATATGATCCAAGACGCCTGGCGATGGCAATTACAAAACCCTGAAGGTTATCCCTGATACCGCCAAAAAGGATTATCCTGGAATAACGTCACCTTATACATACAGTAATTAGGTGATCATTGGAAATAATAAACATATAGAAAAAACAACAAATGGGATCAGAACACGTGCACAAACCTGTATTCAAATCAATTTCTACCTTGATCGTTTTTGGTATTGTAATCCTCTTAGTAATCCAGCTAATCCCGTATGGCAGGAATCATAATAATCCACCGGTCGTTAGCGAGCCAAATTGGGATAGCCAATTGACCCGAGCGCTGGTAAAAAGCACTTGTTTTGATTGTCATAGTAACGAAACGATATGGCCTTGGTATTCGAAAATAGCACCTGCATCCTGGCTGGTTTATAGAGATGTGGTTGAAGGTCGACAGCGGGTTAATTTTTCAAATTGGAACAGAGCCCAATTAGAAGAACCTGGAGAGCTTACATCTGTGATCAGGGAAGGTGAAATGCCACCTTTGCAATATATCCTTATCCATGCGTCTGCGAGACTATCGGCAGGTCAAAAAGATCAACTCATCAATGGATTACTCGCTACCTTTAATCGATAATCAGCACAATCTTATGACTAAATATATCGCCGCAATAGATCAGGGTACAACCAGCACCCGGTGTATTCTATTTGATCATCGTGGAAACATTGCATGGTGTGCTCAACGAGAACACCAACAAATATTTCCCCGACCAGGATGGGTCGAACATGATCCAATTGAAATTTGGCAGCGTACTCAGGAAGTTATCCAGGAAGTATTAAATAAAATCCAGGTTAAACCCAGGTGACATCGCTGCTATCGGTGTAACCAATCAGCGGGAAACGACTCTAATTTGGGATCGAAATACAGGTATTCCTTACCATAACGCCATCGTCTGGCAGGACACACGTACCAAGGAGATTTGCGATGCACTCGCAGTGATTGGTGGTCAGGACCGTTTCAGATCTAAAGTCGGATTACCACTGACAACCTATTTCTCCGGACCCAAGATCATCTGGTTACAGGAAAACCTTCCCCAATTACAATCCGCAATTACTCACGGCGATGCCTTATTTGGAACCATAGATAGCTGGATTATTTGGTGGTTGACTGGAGGGCCTGGAAATGGGGTTCACATAACTGATGTAAGCAATGCCAGCCGTACCATGCTGATGAATTTAATTACGCTGGATTGGGATGATGAAATACTGAAGACGATGAATATTCCACGATCGATCTTACCCCCCATCGTCTCCTCCAGTGACTCTCACAGCTATGGCAAAACGATAAAAGATGGACCATTTGAAGCTGTCATTCCCATTTGTGGTGATCTGGGTGACCAGCAAGCTGCCCTGGTAGGACAAACTTGTTTCAATGCAGGGGAGGCAAAAAATACTTACGGAACTGGTTGTTTCATGTTGATGAATACCGGTAATGAAATCACGCATTCCAGGCATGGTTTATTAACCACTCTTGCCTATAAAATGGGTGAACAACCTGCAGCGTATGCTTTAGAAGGATCAATTGCCATTACTGGCGCTCTGGTGCAATGGATACGTGATAATTTAGGCTTGATCAGCCGATCATCAGATATTGAAGAACTCGCGAGTAGTGTTGGAGATAACGGTGGTATATATTTTGTCCCTGCATTTTCTGGTCTTTTTGCTCCATATTGGCGCTCAGATGCACGCGGAGTGATTGTCGGTCTTACCCGATTTGTCAATAAAGGTCATTTTGCCCGTGCGGCACTCGAGGCAACCGCGTACCAAACCCGCGAGGTATTAGAAGCCATGAAAGAGGACTCAGGTGTCAATCTGAGAAATCTCAAAGTGGATGGTGGAATGGTTTTCAATCAGCTCCTGATGCAGTTTCAAGCAGATATCCTTGGGGTTCCGGTTGTCCGCCCAAAAATTTCAGAAACTACGGCATTGGGTGCTGCTTACGCTGCCGGATTGGCTATTGGCTTTTGGAATGGTTTTGATGATTTACGGGAGAACTGGCAGATCGGTCAGACCTGGAATCCTCAAATGGAAGAAAATCAACGCATCACGTTGTACCAAGGCTGGCTAAAGGCTGTCGGGCGGACCTTTAACTGGGTAGAAGATTGAGTCAATTATTGGTATACTCCTGCTGGCATTTAATTACCCTTTCGGTGTTGAGGTAAATTCATGCGTCGTATCGAGACGGATATTCTGGTGATCGGTGGCGGTGCTACTGGCACGGGTATCTTGCGTGACCTGGCGATGCGCGGATTTAGTTGCCTCCTCGTTGAAAGGCGTGACCTGGCATATGGCACTACCGGGCGTTACCATGGACTGCTGCATAGCGGTGGGCGATACGTGGTGAAAGACCCATCGGCAGCCAGAGAATGCATCGATGAAAATCGAATACTTCGCCGGATTATGCCCCAATGTATTGAAGATACTGGTGGTTTTTTCGTTCTTACGGCTTATGACGATCCGGATTACATCTCTCCATTTCTCGAAGGTTGCCAAAAAGCTGGAATCCCGGTCGAAAAAGTCGCTATACATCAAATGCTCAAAGAGGAGCCTCTGTTGGATCCGAAGATTCAGTTATGTTTCCGACTACCGGATGCATCAGCCGATTCGTTCCTTGCAGCAGACTTGAATGCCGAATCCGCTCGTCAGTACGGTGCACAGATTCTCACTTACCATGAGGTAATCAATCTATCCACAACTTCTCAGCCAAATCAGCAAACTCCAGCTGTTACTGGTGCATTGTGCCATGATCTGATAAAAGATGATGATGTGCAGGTCGCTGCAAGGATGGTGATCAATGCATCAGGTGCTTGGGCCGGGAAAATCGCTAGGATGGCTGGAATTAATCTCCAAATGATCCCAGGAAAAGGAACGATGGTGGCATTAAACCATCGAGTTGTGAATACAATCATTAATCGTTGTAAATTGCCAACGGACGGTGATATTTTGGTCCCCACACATACGGTGGCTGTGATGGGTACAACTGATATCAGGGTTGTCGATCCAGATCAAGTTTCGATTGAACCTTGGGAAATTCGTTTATTGCTTAATGAAGGACAAAAAATAATCCCTAGATTTAAAGAATTCCGTATCTTACGTGCCTGGGCAGGAGTGCGTCCATTGATCCAGGAAGCAAACACCGGTACAAATCGGGATATCAGTCGTGCATTCACATTGCTCGATCATGCAAAACGAGATGCTATCGAAGGATTGGTCACTATTTCCAGTGGTAAATGGACGACCTATCGAAAAATGGCGGAGGCTACCGTAGATAAAGTCTGCGAGAAATTAAAGGTCTCTATCCCTTGCCGTACGCATATTGAAACTTTACCTTCTATTCATGAAACTAATAAATCTGCGCATTATCTGGGAGCACGTTTACAGAAGATTGAAAAAGAATCAAATTATGGTCAGCTTGTATGTGAATGCGAGTTGGCAACCAGGGATGAGGTTGAGCAAGCAATTATCCATTCCGATGCAAAAACGATCGATGATATACGCCGGGATGTACGTCTTGGAATGGGACCATGCCAGGGAGCTTTTTGTGCATTCAGAGCCACTGGGTTGTTACACGAGATAAGGCATCAGGCCGTAACAGAAACGAATGTCTCCTTGCGCGATTTTTTGCAGGAGCGTTGGAAAGGTAATTTACCTATTTTATGGGGACAACAACTTCGACAGGAACGGTTTAATGAGCTTGTTTATATTGATGTTCTCAATACACCCAACCTACCAGGAAAATCCAGCTCAAATCTCTCCTCCGTCAGTTATGCAAAACCATCTGAAGAAAATATTCTCCAACCAGTAAGTAATCCACCTTCCGTAATGAATCATCCTCGCCCCTCTGATAACCAGGCAGTTGAGGTTGTCGTAATTGGGGCTGGATTATCAGGTTTGATCACTGCATGGCGAGCAAGTTTAGCTGGGTATCAGACACATGTTATTACCAAAGGTTGGGGAGCGACTTATTGGAGCAGTGGATGTATCGATATATTGGGATACGAACCGCCCGATTTTTCTAACAAAATCGATTCTCCAGGTGATTACCTGGTGGAATTCATAAAATCAAATCCCTACCATCCTTATTCAAAGGTAGGTGTGGATATCATCGAAAAGGCTATTCATTCATTCCTTAAGCTATGTGAGGAGAGCGGCTATCCCTTCCACGGATCGCTCGACACAAATCTGCTACTTCCAACTGCATTAGGAACACTTCGTCCAACCTGCCTGGCACCCATAACAATGATTGCGGGTGATGCGCGCCTTCGAGCACCAATGTTGATTGTTGGGTTTAACCAATTTCTAGATTTCTACCCGTCTTTAATTGCAGATAATCTCAATGAGCAAGACATTCTTGCTAAAGATATCTCTCTTGACTTGAAATCCCTTCGTAATCGGAAATTTCTATCTGGAATGGTACTGGCTCGTTTATTCGATGATGGTGAGTTCCGTCAGGAAGTCATCGGTGCTATAAAACCCAGGCTGGGTAGCATTGGTCGTATTGGCTTTCCTGCTGTATTGGGCTTGGACCATTCTGCGGAGGTCATTCGACACCTAGAATCTGAATTTGGTGTTCCAGTTTTTGAAATCCCTGGATTACCACCATCCATTCCTGGAATTCGCTTACATAAAATGCTCGTTTCTGCTATTGAAAGCCAGCATGGCTCTATTTTTAATGGTATGCAAGTTTCAAACACCTACGTTGAAAACTATTATTTGAAAACTATAGGGTCGTATGCTGCGGCTAGGGAAAAAACCCATACAGCAAAAACCTATGTGTTGGCGACCGGTGGCATTCTTGGTGGAGGAATAACTACCTTTGAAAGTGGCTATGCACAAGAGAGTATATTAGGTCTTCCGATTGACATTCCACGAAAGCGTTCACTGTGGTTCAGGGAAGAGTTCCTGTCTCGAGAAAGCCATCCTATCCATTTATACGGATTACGCGTTGATTCATCACTACAACCAATTAATGAAAACGGACAAGTGATTATCCATAATTTATTTACTGTTGGTAGTGCAATCGGGAATTGTGATCCCATCCGTGAGCGGACAATGGAAGGAATTGCTTTAGCAACGGGATACAAAGTCGGTGAGAATTTATCAATCAAGTGAAATGTTATGTTACCCGACGAATTAACCAGTAATCCTTCAGGTTATAGTGAGCAGACAACTCCAGAATTCTCGTTAGATCAATGTATTAAATGTAACATCTGCACTACGGAATGCCCGGTTTCAGCGGTCACGGACCTCTTCCCAGGTCCTAAGTATGAAGGACCACAAGCTAGTCGTTTTCGTATGCGAGGTCAGCCTTCTCCAGATAAATCGGTTGATTATTGCAGTGGTTGCCGAGTATGCGATATGGTCTGTCCTACTGGCGTGAAAATTGCAGAAATCAATGCACGGGCTCGAGCTTCTTTGGTTAAACAAGGTAATGTTGCTATTCGATTACGCCTTAGAAATAATTTGGTCGCCCGTCCCGAGTTATTGGGAAAAGTTGCCCATCCCATCGCACCACTTGCGAATATCGCCCTCAACCTTAAACCAGCTCGTAGATTTATTGAATTTGCCCTCGCCATACATCATTCAGCCCCCCTACCATCTTTTAGCAGACAACTTTTTACTTCCTGGTTTCGTAATCATCCCAGGCCATCTAATCCAACCCGAAAAGTTGTATATTTTCACGGGTGCTCGACACAGTATTACGAGCCGCGTGTCGGACGAGCAGCAATACGGGTTTTAGAAGCTAACGGATTCGAGGTCATCGTACCACCTCAGAATTGCTGCGGATTGCCATTACTCTCCAATGGAGAGTTTGACGCTGCTCGTCGTTATTATCAAAATAATGTTCATAATTTGATGAAATATGCTCGTCAGGGGATTCCTATTGTCGGTACTTCTACCAGTTGTACACTCACCCTTAAGGAAGAAGCCCCCGATCTACTGGATATGCACGATACTGATACTCAACTCGTAGCTGAAAGTACTTATGATTTCAATGAATTCTTATTGCAGCTCTTCGGTGAAGGTTCGCTCAATCTGAACTTGAAACCGCTCCCAATGACACTCGGATATCATATTCCCTGCCAATATCGCGCCCACCGGATTGGGAAACCCGGTCTTCAAATATTGAACCTGATACCCGAACTTAATATAGTCGATAGTCAAGCTGCTTGTTGCGGAATCGCTGGCACTTACGGATATAAAACCGAGAAATATGATGTATCCATGGACGTTGGAAAATCATTATTCGAATTTATTTCAGGGGATTTGGCAAGTAGCCCGATCGTAGTATGCGATAGTGAAACTTGTCGATGGCAAATCACACATGCCACTGGCAAACCTGCAATCCACCCTGTGGAGTTAGTTGCCAAATCATACGGATTACCCATTGAAGGGCTTCTTTCAAAGATTTGAGACTGATGGAAGGAAATATTCAGATGAAGTATTATTATTTATCTATTTGTCAAATTATTCTCTATATTTCTCTTCCTTAGCGGATGTTAGAACCCCTACCTCAGGGTTATCAATTTCACATAGCAATGCCTTCCCCTAATGCCATAGTTCTCCAATAAATATCCAAATCTGGTATACGAGTAGAAATTAAGTGTTGACCAACCCTTTAAATCTCCTAAAAGGATATCCCAGGCAATTAAGGCTGATGTTTTTCGGCATGTTGATCAGCACGATTGGTTCCAGTATGATTTGGCCATTTTTGATGATCTATGTCAGACGGCAAGTTAACCTGCCATTAACCCAGATCGCCAGTCTTATGACGATCAATGCAGCTGCAGGATTGGTTTCAGCATTTATCGCAGGTCCAATCACCGATCGGGTCGGACGCAAATGGGTGATGGTATTCAGCCTGGCTGGTAACGGATTGGTGTATTTCTTCATGGGCGGTGCTCATAGTTACCTCAGCTTCGCAATTTTGATGACCTTAAGTGGCTCATTCAATCCACTTTACCGGGTTGGTGCTGATGCTATGGTAGCTGATCTGATACCCCCAGAAAAGCGCCTGAATGCATACGCGCTGATGCGTTTGAGTAATAATGCAGGAATTTCCATTGGGCCTATGCTAGGTGGGTTTATTTCCTCTATATCATTTACTGTTACTTTCTTTTTCGCTGGTTCTGGAATGCTTATTTACAGTTTATTGCTCGCATTCTTTGCTCATGAAACCCTGCCTGACGATCTAGATTCAGCCATCCAAGAACTTAAACCCGCCCGGGGATACTTGCATGTGTTAAAGGATTCACAATTCTTATCTTTTATTGGTGCATTTATTTTGGCACAAATGTGTGCAACGATGATTTGGATCTTGATGCCTGTTTATGCAAATGGTATTTTCAAAGTCCCTGAAAGTCAATATGGTTTTATACCTACGACAAATGCATTAATGGTCGTCTTTCTACAGGTCTTTGTGACCGGCATTACCAGACGATATCGCCCGTTACCAGTGATGATGATCGGTACAATATTCTATACCTTAGGTGTTGGTAGTGTTGCCTTCGGTCACTCATTTGCAGGCTTTTGGATCAGCATAGTGATAATGACAATTGGTGAGCTGATATTGATGCCAACGGCTTCTTCCTATGTTGCCAATTTAGCCCCAGCGGATATGCGGGGTCGATATATGAGTGTGGCTGGTCTCACCTGGAGCGCAGCAGCGGGTATCGCCCCCCTTCTTGGAGGGTATCTAAATGATAATATCGCACCCGTTGCCACATGGTATGGAGGATTTCTCATTGGTGTAATCGGAATTCTAGGTTTTCTATTCTTATCCAGAAAGAAGACAGTCGAGGTTCCAGACATGATTACCAATAATTATTCTTAAATAGTGTAAAATTGCCCAATCAAATTTCAAAATCCTTACAAAGGTGAGCTATGAAATCATCATCACGTTACGGTTGGTTCGTTGTCGTGGTCTTCTTTTTCTTTGTGCTGTTGCATCAAGCAGATAAGCTCCTTATTGGCCCACTGACTGAATTTATTATGAAGGACTTTAATATCACCATGACCCAAATGGGAGCTGTATCCACGGGAGCAATGATTATAGGAGCCATCTTCTATCCAATCTGGGGTTATTTATATGATCGTTTCACTCGTCCAAAATTGCTCGCTCTAGCTTCCTTTATCTGGGGAGCCACTACCTGGCTGAATGCAATTGCACCCCACTATTCGTCCTTTCTGGTGACGCGGTCTTCCACTGGCGTCGACGATTCAAGTTATCCAGGGCTTTACAGCCTTGTTTCGGATTATTTTGTTCCAAAAATCCGGGGGGCTGTATATGGATTATTGCAATTTGCACAACCGTTGGGCTACCTTGTTGCGCTTGTTCTCGGAGGAATGCTCGCCTCTACGATCGGATGGAGAAGTATATACTTTATTACTGGTTCTCTTGGTATTGTCATGGCAATATTTATCTTCTTTGGAATTAAAGATGTGCCGCGTGGTCAAAGCGAACCAGAAATGGCTGATCACGCTATTATTGGACAATATAAATTTAATTGGAATATTGCCAGAGATTTGTTTAAGAAACCGAGTTTACTGTTGTTATTTACACAAGGCTTTTTTGGTGTTTTCCCCTGGAATGCAATAACAATTTGGTTCTTCCTCTATTTAGGCTCCGAAAGGGGATTCAGCGATAGCACAAGAACTCTGGTCATGGCCATTGCAGTGATAATACTCGCCATTGGTTATCCTATTGGAGGCACCTTAGGTGATTTCTTCTTCAAACGTGATAAGCGTGGTCGTTTAATTGTCTCTATGATTGGTGTGCTCTTAGGTGCGATCTTTCTTTGGTTCACGCTCAATGTACCCAATGAAAATGTGCTTCAGTTCACGATCTTACTTGGCTGTACAGCTCTATTCATGCCATTTGCCTCTCCCAATGTTATCTCAACTGTGTATGATATAACATTGCCAGAAGTTCGTTCCACCGCAGTTTCAGTACAATATTTTATTGAATCAGCTGGAGCTGCATCAGCACCATTAATCGTTGGCATTATCGCGGATCAAACATCATTAAAAAATGCATTTCTATTGATCTGCATTTTCACCTGGTTGCTATGTGCTTTATTTTTTTTCATTACTTCCCGATATATTTCCAAAGATATCGATATCCTAAGAAGTGAAATGGCTCATCGTGCAGATCAGGAACAAATTATACAACAATCCACTATGCAGGAAGTTCTATAAAATGAAAATCGCGATCATCGGTGCAGCCGGCGTACGCACTCCACTTATACTTAATTCTATTCTGGCCCGGCTAGACAGATTAGGGCTACATGAATTAGCATTGATGGACATCGATGGAGAGCGGCTTGAATTAATAAGCGCTCTATCTTCTCCCATAATAGAATCTACAGGAAAGAAGGTAGTTATTACGTGGACGACAGACTCTCTTCAAGCACTGACCGGTGCAGATTTTGTCATTACCACATTCAGGGTTGGAGGAATTCGAGTCGCGTGTCATTGATGAGCGGGTGCCATTAAACTACAGCGTCTTAGGTCAGGAAACAACCGGCGCAGGAGGCTTTGCAATGGGCATTCGCTCCATCCCGGTGATATTGAAATACGTACATATGATGGAAGACGTTTGCCCAAACGCATGGCTGATTAATTTCGCTAATCCAGCTGGAATGTTAACCGAAGCGGTCATTCGACATTCAGGTTGGTCACGAGCTGTTGGAATATGTGATGCGCCATCTTCCATGCATCTGGTCATCGCTGCTCTACTCAGCGTAAAACCTGAAGAGATATATCTGGATTATTTTGGCCTTAACCATCTCGGGTGGATAAAAGGAGTTATTTATAAAAATCGGGATCATTTACCTGATTTTCTTGAATTAATAAAATCGACTAAGGAAGTTCCTGGATTGCCTTTTGATCCAGAATTAATCTTTAGTGTGGCTATGATTCCCAATGAATATTTGTATTACTATTACTACACGATCCAGGCAATTAACAATATCAAAATTGCAGGTGAAAGTCGGGGCGAGCAGATCGTAAAGTTAAATCTTGCCTTATGGAATGAATTAAGCGAAAAATTTCGCACTCAGAACTTCACCGGGATGCAATCAACATATCAGGAATACCTGAGGATACGTGGTGGTACATATATGGTGAAGGAAACTGGGAAATCCCACGATCTCTCCAAATTTGATTCGAAATTGGTTAAATATTTATCCGATGAAGGATATGCTGGTGTAGCCCTTAACCTGATCGAATCACTGATCGGTAATAACTCATCCATACAAATCCTCAATGTCCCAAATGGTGGAGCAATTGCTGGGATGGATCAACAAGATGTGGTTGAAATTCCAACCCTTGTAAATCGTGACCATATCCAACCCATGGTCGTTGGTGCAATCACCGACCACTGCATGGGTTTGATCAAACAAGTAAAACAATTTGAGCAGTTAACCATTGAAGCCGCCATCGAGCATTCTTACCTGAAAGGTGTTCTGGCATTAACGCTCCATCCGCTAATTCGAGACTACCCCACCGCAAAATCTATATTAGATGAATATATATCCAAACACGGAAGTTACTTCCCGGTGTTGAACTAGATGATCTCGACTTTCGATGTCATTGTTATAGGGAGCTATTCAATTGACATGATCTTTTCCGGAATGACTGAATTACTTCAGCTCGGAAAAGATATCCAAAGCACGAGATTTACTATGACCCCTGGAGAAGCATATATATCAGCTGTCACGATGCACAGGCTGGGACTTAATGTTGGCTGGGCAGCTGATTTTGGTAATGATGATTTTAGCAACTTCGCACTGAATTGTGCTCGTGAGGAGGGTTTGGATGAGACGTTATTTGTCATCCATGATCGACCCTACAAACGAATTTCTGCTGCCGCCTCGTATCCGCATGAGCGTGGTTTTCTCACTTATTACGATCCCGAACCGCAAATACCAGCAGCGATTTCAGCCTTGCTAAAATCACAAGCCAAAGTCGTATATATCCCAGGTTTATACGCTGGAACTTTTTTAGATCCTGGAATGAAGTTAATCCACGCTAAAAAAATGAAAATAGTGATGGACGGCAACTCGTCCAATGGTGACATCCTCGGAAAAACCAGGGAATGCGCAGCCATTCGAAAAGCAATAAAGAATTCGGATATTTTCTTACCCAACACACAGGAAATCAAACGATTAACCGGCATGTCTGATCTTGATCTGGCTATCCGGAAATTGGGAGAATTATGTCCGCTGGTAGTCGTAAAGGATGGCTCCAATGGAGCCTATGCCTATACGCACAATACCATTATCCATATACCTGCTATCGAGATCGATCCAATAGATACCACTGGCGCAGGTGACACTTTTAATAGTGGATTTTTACGAGCTTGGTTGGATGGTATGTCTATCGAGATGTGCTTGAAATGGGGGAATATAACAGGAGGCTTATCGACCACAGAGCTTGGCGGTACGACCCGCAGGATAACTGTCGATGAGGTGAAGAGAACTCTTTACAAGGAATATCCGTAAACCATTCTTAACCAGAAGCTGGGTATTTATCGTTCGGGGTAACCACATGAAAATCATCAAGATTGATTTGTCCGACCACTACAGGATGCAGCAATTTATAGATCTGCCATTCCGAATTTATCAAGGGTTTCATCAATGGGTTCCTCCTCTAGAAACTGAACGCGAAATGATATTTGACCAACGGAAAAATCCTTATTACAAACACTCCACAGCGGCATTTTTCCTCGCACTGACAAACGATGGTTCGCCGATTGGCAGGCTTGCGGTCCTAAATAACCGCAATTACAACGCCTTTAACCAAACACTGGAAGCCTTCTTTTGTCTATTTGAATGTTTTCATGACCTAAATGCAGTACGTGCACTTTTTAATTCTGGTTTCGAATGGGCTCGTGAACAAGGATTGAAATCCATGGTTGGTCCCAAGGGTTTTACTGCTTTGGATGGGTTGGGTTTACTCGTTAAAGGCTTTGAACATCGCCCTGCATTTGGGATTACCTATAATCTTGCATACTATCCTATCCTGATTGAATCTGTAGGGTTTGAATTACAAAGTGATATCATCTCAGGTTATTTAAGCCCTCATACCTCCTTCCCAGAAAAAATCCATGAAGTTTCCAAGCTGGTTCAACAACGCAGGGGATTAAAAATTATCAATTTCAGTAACAAGCGTGAATTACGAAAAATGGTTCCAAAAATAATGGACATGTATAATGACATGGTACAAGGAACCTCAGGAAACATGCCTTTAACAGCTGATGAGGTCAATATGATTGCCAAACAGCTAATTTGGTTTGCCAATCCACATTTGATAAAAATTATCGAAAAAGATGATAGATTTGTTGGCTTTTTGTTCGCTTACCCAGATATCTCGGCAGCAATTCAGGCGACATATGGTCAGGTTTATCCTTTCGGATGGTTTCAATTATATAGAGAGATGAGGCGTACAAATTGGGTAAACATCAATGGTACTGGGATCATTGAACAATACCAGGGATTAGGTGGTACAGCCATCTTATTCAGTGAAATGTATAAAAGCATTCTCGATGGTGGTTTCGAGCATGCAGAATTGGTCCAAATTGGGGTGGACAATGAGAAGATGCAGCGTGAATTAGGTGAATTAGGAATTGATTTCTACAAGACCCATCGAATATATCATCGTGCTTTGTAATTCATATATTTTTATCTATAGAATCTATGGATTTGCGACCAAATGACAGGCAACCCAATGGTCAGGCGTTATCTCGCGCCATTCAGGGATTTCTAATTTACAACGTTCAACCGCAATTGGGCAGCGTGGGTGAAACCTGCAGCCACTGGGAGGATTAATTGGGCTGGGTATTTCCCCACTCAGGATGATGCGGTGACGTTCTCGATCACGCTTCGGATCTGGAATGGGTACCGCAGAGAGCAATGCCTGTGTATAGGGATGAAGTGGATTTTCATAGAGCTCATTACGCTCGCCTAATTCAACTATCACCCCCAGGTACATCACTGCTACCCGGTCACAAATATGCCTGACCATACTCAAGTCATGAGCAATAAATAGATAAGTCAGGTTAAACTCGTCTTGTAATTCTTCCAATAAATTTACTACCTGTGCCTGGATTGAAACATCCAGAGCAGATATCGGTTCATCGCAAACGATGAACTCCGGATCAGATGCCAGTGCGCGTGCCACACCAATGCGTTGTCTCTGTCCACCGGAGAACTCGTGCGGAAAGCGGTTAATTAGGCGCGGGCTTAACCCCACTCTCAGCATCAGCTCATGCACCCTCTCGTCACGAGCTTTTTCGGTTGGTAGAAGATTGTGAACTCGCAATGGCTCGCCAATAATAGCGCTTACAGTCCAGCGTGGGTTTAGCGAAGCATAGGGATCCTGGAAGATCATCTGCGCTTTCCGGCGAAATGATTTCATCTGTTCTTTGCTAGCTTTTTCCAGTGTGATTCCGGAGATAGTCACCATGCCAGCGGTAATCGGGTAAAGCCCTAGGATTGTGCGCCCTGCAGTAGTCTTACCACAGCCGCTCTCACCTACCAAGCCCAGGGTTTCTCCTTGATTGATCGTGAAAGTGATTCCATCTACAGCTTTCACCGAGCCAATCTCGCGCTCGATGATCAGACCCTGGCGGATCGGAAAATGCTTTTTAAGTTTATGCACCTCCACTAGGGGTTTGGTAACTCCAGAAGGAGCGATTTGAGCATCTACCAAGGGATCTCTCCTGTCATTAACGTTCCTTTCCACTGGTCACATCCAGCCAACAGGCTGCTTGGTGATTCTGCGAGACTTGAATCAGGGGTGGCATCTCATCCCGGCATCGGTCGAAAGCGAATTGGCAACGCTGCACAAATGGGCAACCGGTGGGGGCTACCAGCAGATTGGGAGGTGCACCTGGGATCGATTGCAAACGCTTCTCTCGGCGGTGGTCAACCCGTGGTAGCGCAGCTAAAAGTGCTTGCGTGTAAGGATGCCGGGGGTCTTCATAAAGATCATACACCAGGGCTTCTTCGACGATAAAGCCCGCGTACATCACTAGTACCCGGTCCGCTATACCGGCCACTACCCCAAGGTCGTGGGTGATCCAGATTACCGACATATCCATGCTTGACCGTATTGATTGTACCAGCTCTACGATCTGCGCCTGGATAGTCACATCCAGGGCAGTCGTGGGTTCATCGGCAATCAAGATAGACGGCATGCAAGCCAGCGACATTGCAATCATAGCTCTTTGTCGCATTCCACCTGAGAATTGATGCGGGTAATCCCCCAGATGACGGTCGGGTTCGGATATCCCCACCTTTTCGAGCAGCTCGATGGTGTGCTGATGGATTTCTTCATTACCCAACCCGAGATGGACGCGCAATGGCTCACCAAGTTGGCGTCCGATGGTCAATACCGGATTGAGGGCGGTCATCGGATCCTGGAACACCATGGCGATGTCTTTACCACGTACATGCTCCATCTCTGATTCGCTTAATTTAAGCAAGTCACGCTGGTTGTAAAATGCCTGACCACTGGCTATCTCTCCAGGAGGGATGGGGATCAACCTCATGATAGACATCATAGTGACCGATTTTCCACAGCCACTCTCGCCTACTACAGCGATCGTTTCGCCATGATTTAGATGGAAGGACACGCCATTAACCGCATATACGGTGCCTTCAGCGATGTGGAAACGAGTGCGAAGATCGATGATATCTAATATTCGTTCTGGGTTCATTTGCGCGATATCCTTTGATTAAGCAGACCGGCTGTGCGGATCAAGCGCATCGCGCAACCCGTCTCCCAGGAAATTAATACTCAGCACGGTTAGAGCGATTAATACACCGGGAAAGAACCAAAGCCACCAGGCGGCTTCGATATAGTTATATGCGCCTTCCAACATGTTGCCCCATGTAGCCGTAGGTGGACGTACTCCCAACCCTAAAAAGCTGATATAAGCTTCCAGAGTGATGGCAGCGGCTACGCTGAGTGTCGCTGAGACAATGATGGGAGCAGAACTGTTGGGAAGAATATGGCGAAAAATGATATCGCGCGTGGATGTACCAGTAGCCCGCGCTGCCAGGATAAAGTCATTTTCTTTCACTGTAAGAAATTGTGCTCGCACGATGCGTGCCAGATAAGGCCAGCTTGTAATGCCGATGACAAACACGATTACCAAGACACTGCCACTGAAGGTACGTCCAATAAGTTTGATATTGGGAATCGATTGCGAGAAATAGCGTGCCATCACGAGTAGCAGGAAAATTTGTGGAATTACCAATATCGCCTCAGTCATGCGCATCAGGATACTGTCTAATTTGCCGCCGAAGTAACCTGACACAGCGCCAATGCTTACCCCAAGAACAACTTCAACCAGCATAGCGGTTAAACCGATGATGAGGGATATCTGTCCACCATAGATGGTTCTGGCCAGGATATCGCGCCCGATTGTATCCGTCCCAAAAGGATGCTTCCATGTAGGTGCCTGTAAGGCATTGCCAGTTTCAGTGTGATTTGCATCAGCTTCGCTGAATACCAGCATACCACCGAAGGCATAGATCACAATAAGAATCATGACAACCGAGCCAAAAATCGCCATCCTATGCCGGCGAAAACGGCGCCAGGTGAGCTGTCCTAGTGATAAAGGTGGGGTTTCCAGCTCATCTGGCGTCAGGCTGGCAATCCCAGGTTTGGGTGGTTGAAGTGTGGTTTCGGTCATGTTCCTTTTGTTATTTGTAACGAATGCGGGGATCCAGCCAGGCATAAGTCACATCGGCGAGGATCTGGAAGACGATCACGGCGACGGAGATCATCATCAAGATCCCCATCACCACTGCAGTATCCGAGCGGGAAACGTGATCCAGGAATAAGCGACCCATGCCAGGCCATCCAAAAATGCGTTCGGTGACAATTGCCCCGCCCAGTAAGAAGGGCAAATCCAGGGCAACGAGTGTGACGATAGGTAATGCGGCATTCTTGAGTGCATGAATATAGATGACTTCACGATGGGGAAGACCTTTGGCTTTGGCAGTGCGAACGTAATCCTGTCCCAGGGTTTCCAGCATTGTGCTGCGAATGTATCGGCTGTATCCAGCAATAAATCCAAATGAAAGGGTTGCCACAGGCAGTATCATGTGCCAGGCAACCTGGATCGGTGTTTGCCCGGCCTTTGGTTCAAACATGCCCACCGTAGGAAGGTAGGGTAGTCCCATTTTCTTAAAGTTCACTGCAAAGATGTACATTGCCAGGAGGGCAAAGAAGAATACCGGCATCGAATAGAATATAAAGGTCGTTGCTGTGATGATATTATCTATGGTGGTATATTGGTGAAGAGCTGAGTAAATGCCGATCAGTATGGCAGTAACGATAATCAGCACTTCAGCAGTTATCATCAGCAGTAATGTGTTGGATAACCGTTCGCCGATCACCTTTGTGACTGGCTGCCGGTTAACCAGGGATATGCCCCAATCACCACGCAGCACTCCTTTGCGCGACCCGGGAGTCTCCGCCACACCATCGCCATCCATATCAGTTTTCGCCCAATCATTGCCGACCAACCAGTACACATACTGGACCAGGATAGGTTTATCCAACCCAAGCTGACGAGCTAGCCTTATGCGGTCCTCTGTTTTAGTCACCTTACGCCCGCCCATGGTAGCCAGTGGGTCACCCATGTTCTGCATCAGGATGAACAGAACCAGGCTGATGATAAAGAGCAACGGGATGGCTTGCAATAATCGGCGAATGATATAGCGGGTCATAAGTGCCTTTCGAAAAAGTGTGCAGGCGAGAATCCCGCCTGCACACTAAGCAAAATTTATCTTATGGTACTAAGTCCCATTCGGCAACATTGAAGAAGGCAGTTGCTCCAGACATCTTTACGCCTGTCATCCGATCACTGAACCCAAACAGGTCCGGATCCTCCCACAAGCCAATCCAGTCGGCTTGATCGAAGATATAACGGGTGATCTCATAGAATGTTTGCTGGCGCGTATTGAAGTCAACCTGGGTCTCTTGTGCTTTAAAGAGTGCCTCAAGCTTATCATCGCACAGACCAGTCGGATTGACACCAGCCGGGTTTTCGTCCGTAGGAATCTCGGCACAACGCCACACGGAAGTATCAGGATCGGGGAAGTTAGGCGAGTCGGAGTACTCGATAAGATCCATCGAGAAATTGGAGGAAGGTCCATCTTCAGCGTAACTTGAGAAGAAGAGATCAGAGTCAAAACTCTGCAGGTCGGTACCAATACCTACCGCAGCCAGGTCTTGCTGGGCAACTGCCTGCGTGTTCTGGCGTACTTCTCGATTGGTGGTACCCCATTTCAGGATCAGTTCGACACCATCTTTATCAACTGTACCGTCCCCGTTTGTGTCCGTCCAGCCTGCCTCAGTCAGCAGTGCTACAGCCTTCTCCGGGTCATACGGATAGGGAGAAATAGATGGGTCAACCCAAGGGCTGTTATCCCAGTCGGTGGCTGCTACCCCAGTGCGACCTAACAGCAAATCCTGAACCAGCTTGTCTCGGTTGAAGGCATAAGCAATCGCCTGGCGCACCCTGACATCCTTCAAGGCTGGGTTTCCTTTTTCAGGATGCTGGTTGATGTATATTCCTTCATTGTACCCAGAGAAGGAGTTCATAATGGTGATGCCAGCTTCTTCAAGCTGAGGAAGATCGCTATAGGCGAAGAAAGTGCCTACATCGCCATCACCAGCTACCAGTGCAGCAATCATTGAGGCATCATCTGGTACGAAACGGAAGAACAATTCGTCCAGCTTGGGGCGACCCAGCCAGAAGTTGTCATTAGCGACGAAACGGGCGAAACTTCCTGATTGCCACTCTTCAAAGACGAACGGGCCACAGCCCACAGTCGGAGCGGTGTTCCATGCGGCGGTATCGATGTTGCCTTCAGCATCAAACACAGGCTGCAGAATATGAGCAGGAATGATGCTAATACCAGCCGACCCACTGAATAGGCTGGATAACCACGGAGCATAGGGGTCGGTGAAGGTAGCCACAACTGTACGCTCGTCGGGTGTCTCAAGTGATTCGAGTAGGTCGTATGGTGACCGAGACGATACAGCATTGCTATCCGCCATTTCCATATCATAAGTGAACTTAAAATCTGCAGATGTGATCGGCGTACCATCCGACCAGACAATATCATCGCGTAACATCAATGTGATAGTACGGCCGTCTTCCGAAATGCCTCCATTTTCTGCAGATGGAATTTCAGTGACTAAGTTAGGGACGGGGTTGTTAGCTTCGTCATACCACCAGGCCTGGCAAGCATAAACAGGGAAAAGTACGGAAACGAACCACATATTGGTGTATAGGGGATTAAGGGTATCGAATTCCTGAGTCCAGATTAAAGTTACCACCTTTTTTTCGGCGGGTACTTCAGTGGGTGGTACTTCAGTCGGAACAACCACCGGAGCTTCAGTCACTCGGGTCTTCAGTCACTACAGGTGCTTCTGTTACGACCGCTGTTGGCGTTGCAGTAGTTGCGCAGGCAGATAATATTATGGCAGCGATCATCAAACATGTAAACAAAATATGTTTACGTTGCATTAGATTCTCCTCCATTTTTGTTTTGATTAATGTGTTGATCTTTCAATATATACAAGTCAAAAGATATTTTAGTTCAGTTAGGAATTTTTTACGTCTACCACCTCCAATCAAAGTATCAATTTTTTTGAATTATGAAATGTAAGTCAATGTAATAATTATAGTATCGATTATAAGTTTTTACCTACTGAATTTACAATTGTTTTCTAGCGTATAATTAAAGAATGCTGCTTGATTATAAAAAACAGATAATCGCTAAAGTTGATACACAATCAGAAGTTTTGTGGAATATTAGCTCCATGATTTTCAATGAGCCAGAAATTGCGTTTAAAGAATTGAAAGCCAGCCAGCTGATTGCCGAAACACTGAATAAATTTGGATATACTGTCGAACTTGGAATTGGAGGACTGGAGACTGCATTTCGAGCCACGTACGGCGATTCCCCACATCCTACCATCGCTATATTGGCGGAATATGATGCCCTGATCGGCCTGGGACATGCCTGTGGTCACAATTTGATCGCTTCTGCAGCAGTAGGGGCAGGGATAGCATTAGCAGCCATAAACCCCAGGCTAAATGGACGAATCCAGATCGTCGGCACTCCGGCTGAAGAAGGTGGCGGCGGAAAAGTCCTGTTGGCAAAGGCAGGTATTTTCAATTCGATAGATGCTGCCATGATGTTCCACCCTGCAAGCAAGAATATGGTATCACGACGATCTCTTGCTTCCATCCAGCTCAAAGTTGAATTTTTCGGTAAGGCTTCGCATGCAGCTGCGGCTCCAGAAGAGGGAATCAATGCCCTGGACGCGATGATCTTATTATTTACTAATATAAATGCCTTACGCCAGACTTTTGGTCCGCAAGATCGAGTTGCAGGTGTAATTAAAGACGGGGGAGAAGTTTCCAATATTATTCCAGCGCATACCTCAGCAGATTTCAGTATTCGTAGCTCGACCACAAAGCGCAGGGATTTTTTAGTCAAGAGAGTCATTGCCTGTGCTCAAAGTGGTGCGCAAGCAATTGGTTGTACGATGAAGTACAAAGTCACAGAAGGCTACAAGGAAATTATCCCAAACCGCATCCTGGCGGATCTGTTCAAATCCAACTTGGAGATCCTTGGTCGAATTGTTGTGGAGCCTGTCCCGAATGAAAGAATGGGTTCGACCGATATGGGTGATGTAAGCCACTTGGTGCCATCCATACATCCATATCTGGCAATTGCCCCTGAAAATGTAGCTGGACACACCATTGAGTTCAAGGAATATTGTATCTCTGAGGCTGGAAAATCTGCTATGTTGGATGCGGCAAAAGCTTTAGCTATGACTGCCGTCGATCTGATAAACAATCCAGAGCTTCTTATAAAAGCCAGAGATGAATTATTATCTGAATTAAAATAAAGTTTGTCTAAAACATCAAGTCAGTCATTCAAAGGAGGAATTTACTATGGCAGGTCATTATCTTCAAAGTTTGTTGGGTGATCGTGAAAACATCATTCTTGCCACACGCCACCATTGGTTTGTTTTAGCTAGCTCGATCGTTCTGGAGGTTGTATTAATATTAATCATCTTTATTGCAACCATAATTGGAACTGTATTATTACAACCAAATCCTCCATTTAACCTGATTGTCCCTGTAATCGGATTTATCCTTTTGTTGATCCCAATCACAACGGGAACAAGAGATGTATTGGACTGGACCAATCACCAATTCATCATCACCAATCATCGTGTGATGCAGATTTCCGGAATCTTTAATAAGAGCGTGATTGACTCGTCTCTTGACAAAGTGAACGATATCAAGATGGATCAATCCGCATTTGGAAGGATGTTCGGATACGGGGATATTGAGATATTGACTGCCAGTGAGCTGGGAGTAAACCTGTTCAAGAAAATAGATAACCCAGTCAAGTTTAAAAGCGCTTTAATCAATGCAAAGGAATACCTTGAACATGCTGTTGATATTGTTCAACCGCCAACCCCTGATAATAAACTTGACGTCCCCGCTATGATCAGCAAACTAGCCGACCTGCGTACACAGGGAGTAATCACAGAGGAAGAATTCCAACAGAAAAAATCAGAGTTACTCTTGAAGCTATAAGCATGACCCATTTTCATGCCTATGATGAGCTGACCTGGCCGGAGGTACATGCTCTTGCCAGGCGCACACCGATGGTGCTGCCCCTTGGGACAGGTTATCCTCTTGACAGATTAGCGGATGCATTAGGAAACCCACCTGATATATACTTATTACCAGCTTTCCCATATGGTTGGCAGGGCAGTGGTCTGTGCGTTTCAGAGATCATCTTGGAGAGATATTTATCCAATATCATCACCAGCCTCAGGGATGATGGCTTTATTAATTGCCTGGTTTTACTGCCACCGGGTCTTAATCTTACCTTACCGGTTCAATGGCTTGCTTTACCTAAACAACCTTCCAACAAAATATCATAACTCCATGCCACCAGATAGCGAGCGTGGTAAGGTGGTCTTAATTCCCATCGGTCATACCGAACAACATGGCTATCATCTTCCTTTATCCACTGACACAATGATAATTAATGCCATTGGCGAGGGAACAGTTTCAGCATCACCCAGTCTCACTACTTTTTTACCGGTTATGCCTTATGGAGTCAGCACACACCGGCAATCTTTCGCTGGCACGCTGAATGCAGGTGGGCGAGTTTTTGAGGATTTCTGGGTGAATGTGGTCGATGTATTGGTCGCCCGTGGATTTGATCGCTTTTATCTCATTAATGGGCACGGGGGTAATAGTTCATTTATCATCAATGCTATTAAATTTGCTGGTGAACGCCATCAGAGGATTTTTTGTGCCACCGCCTGGCTCTACCTTTCTGGTCCAGATGGAATAGCTTCGCTTGAGAAATACCGCCAATCGGGTATGGGTGGGATGGGTCATGCCTGTGAGCTTGAAACATCTTTGATTTTGCATTTAAATTCCTCCATCGTTCACATGGAGCGAGTAGTGGATGAGACAGATTTTGTAACCACCCCGTCCTATTATATGGATTGGGTCGAAGGAGGTGCCTTAATCGCCAATCCACCTTGGGACGATGATACCAAGACTGGGGCATATGGTGCGGGTAGTCTTGCGACTGCTGAGAAAGGCAAAATTTGGCTGGAAGCTGCAATTGCAGAAAAAGTCGCTCATATTCATGAGATTCAAGACCAGCAACGTTTGCGTGAAGAGCGAAGGAGAAGTGGTTTCGGACTATGGGGAATAGATAATCACAATCAGGTCATCTGATGCCCGTGGAAGATGGAATTCGGTGGAATTTACGTTACCAGGATGAACCTCGAGATTTATTTGAGCTCCCACGGTCCTTATTACTTCAATATACCAACATAATTCCTACCCAAGGCCTCGCTTTGGATATTGCCATGGGGTTGGGAGGTAATGCTAACTATCTCCTCCAACATGGTTTGCGCGTAATTGGGGTTGACATCTCATCTGTGGCAGTAAGTAAAGCAAAAAGCAAACTTCCCAGCTTAATGGCTGTAGTGGCAGATTTGGAACATTTTTATATTCCTCGAAATACTTTCGATTTAATTACAGATTTTTTATATCTTCAGAGGGATTTATGGATACCAATGACCCAAGGATTAAAATTAGGTGGAGTTGTGATGATCGAATGTCTCACTGAGGAAATGCTAACCATCCACAAAGAAATTAATCCTACTTTCCTTCTCAAACCGGATGAGCTAAAACAGGCTTTTCTAAATGGTGAAATAAGCAAATCCCTGGAGATCGTTTTCTATTATGAAGGTTGGCAATCAACAGTTAAATCACATAGCCGAGCTATTGCTAGCTTGATTGCTCGAAGAATTGCCTAACAAGCCATCATAAACCGAGATTAACCTGGCTGATATCTTTTCCCAGGCATATTCTTGGGCAACATTCGCCGCTTGTTTCCCCATGCGATCGCGAAGATTCTGATCGATTAATAAAGAAGTTAATCGATTCGCCAGCTCAACGGGGTCGTCCACAGGGACACTAAAACCTGTCTCACCATCTTGCACTAAATAAGCCAAACCACCAATTTGAGAGGCTACCACCGGTTTTCCACACGCCATCGCTTCCAGAGCTACCATCCCAAAGGATTCATACTGCGATGGTACCACCACTGCTTCTGCTGCAGAGTAGTAATATGGTAACGAGTCCTGGCTCCTTTTACCTAAAAAAGTCACTAAATCTTTTAGTCCATACTGTTCGCTCAATGCCTTAATCCGTGACATTTCGACATTAGCCTGGTCAGCACTGTCATCCGGCTCTCCACCAATAATAACCAGGCAAAAAGGATTTTCTATAAACAAATTTTGTTTATGCATGATGCCAATCGCTTCGAGCAAAACGTCCAACCCTTTCAAAGGCTCAATACGTCCAACAAATAAGAGCATTCGATCACAAGGTGGAAAACCAATATATTCTTTAGCTTCATCGGATGGGATTGGATAAAATCTACCTATATCCACTCCAGGCGGAATCACGATTACCTTGCTGACATCTGCCTTATATAGCCATAACAATTGCGCAAATTCAGCAGGAGTAGCAGCGATTATCTTGTCAGCCTGTTGTAATACTTCTTGTTCACCTTCAACCCGGTAATCACCTTCGATTTCACTTGGTAATTGGGCAACACGATTTTTCATTACCCCCAGCGTGTGGAACATGTGTACGATGGGTGATTTCCATTTTCGTTTTAGGTCAATTGCAGCCAAGCCAGACATCCAATAATGGCTGTGTATCAAATCATAAGAAATGCCTTTACTTTCTGAAAAACCAATGATACCTTCCACAAATTGCGGCAGGTAAGTGACCAATTCTTTTTTTGGAACTGGATATTCTGGACCTGCGCGAATATGCACAATTCTATTGCCATAACCCAAATCATGTAGTACATGTGGAACATGCTCATTTTGGGAGCGAGTGAAAACATCTACATGAATACCCATTACACCCAATTGGCGAGTAATTTCTCTTACATACACATTCATTCCACCAGTATCTTTTCCGCCTAAAACTTCCAATGGACAAGTATGATAGGATAACATAGCTATCCGCATGATCCGACTCCGCAATTTTCATTAATGAGATACAAAACCTTGTCAATGTGCTCCATGAATTACCTATGGTATAATCCCGTCGCCTAAATTACTACAAGCCACCGTAGCTCAGCCGGTAGAGCAAGCGTTTCGTAAACGTTAGGTCAAGGGTTCGATTCCCTTCGGTGGCTCACTAACAGGCAATGTCTGAATTTGTTGCCTTTCCTCATCACCCATCCGCGCGATTGATCAACTTGAACTATCATCCATAGCCGTATTCCAGTATAATTCCAACATGCCAAAACGTATACCCCCTCTTGTGATTGGCATCGCTGGTGGTACCGGGTCTGGTAAAACCACTGTTGCCAAAGTAATCATCGACCGGGTTGGAGCTAATCACATTGCGCTTCTACCCCATGACGCATATTATAAGGATTTAGCTAATCTAGAATCCGCTCAGCGAGCCATGATCAACTTTGATCACCCCGATTCCCTCGAAACGAGCCTCCTGATTGAACACATCAAGCGTCTGAAGAATCTCCAACCGATAGAACTCCCTATTTATGACTTTGTAACTCACAATCGCACGCTTAATACTGCCCACATTGATCCACAACCTGTTATTCTAGTAGAAGGAATTCTTATCTTAGCAGAAAAAGGGTTACGCGAATTATTCGATGTGAAGATTTTTGTTGACACCGACCCTGACATCCGTTTTATTCGACGCCTTGAAAGGGATATCGCGGAACGAGGCCGAACTAGTATATCCGTCATCCATCAGTACATGACCACAGTGCGACCAATGCACCTGGAGTTTGTCGAGCCATCCAAACGTTATGCAGATGTAATAATCCCAGAAGGTGGTCTTAACACCGTTGCCATGGATATGGTTGTGGCTCGAATCGAAGCACTATTACGTACTCACCATACTACCTGATCTAGAAAGGATTTAATATGTCATCTCAACAATGGTCAGTCCCCCCAAAAATGGAGATTGATCCCAAAAAGGTCTATTCAGCTATAATGCATACGGATAAAGGCGATATTACCTTACTGTTATTTGCTGATAAAACCCCAAAAACTGTTAATAACTTTATTTTCTTAGCACGGCAAGGTTTTTATAATGGAACCATTTTCCATCGTGTGATCGCAGAATTCATGGCACAAGGTGGAGATCCAACGGGGACAGGTACGGGTGGACCTGGATATAGTTTTAACGACGAATTCCATCCTAGTTTACGTCACGATAAAGCCGGTGTATTATCCATGGCAAATGCGGGACCTAATACCAATGGTTCTCAATTTTTTATTACCCATCTTCCCACTCCCTGGTTGAACAACAAGCATAGCGTTTTTGGTCAAGTGACGGATGGGATGCAAGTATTACTTTCTATCCCGCCTCGTGATCCATCCAAACGGGATTCTCCTGCGGTTAAACTAATATCTGTGACAATCTCAGAACAATAGCATAATGAAATCCAAGTGGCTTCTGATTGTCGCCCGTATATTATCGTTGCTGTTCGTGATAGCCATCAGCGTATACATCTTTAGTATTCGTGATAAAGCACAGGAGCTGGAAAAATATAGCTATCCGGGAATCTTTCTGCTTTCCTTTTTAGCGTATGCAACTGTAATATTACCTGCCCCAGGTGTAGCTGTAGTTTTTTCGATGGGTGCAGTATTTAATCCATTGTATGTGGCTCTGTTTGCAGGTGCTGGGGCCGCATTGGGGGAGCTCACAGGATATCTTGCAGGTTTCAGCAGCCAACCCGTAGTTGCGCGTGCAAATATCTACCAGCGTATGGTTGACTGGCTAAGAAAAAATGGCTCAGTCGCTGTATTAGTCTTATCAGCAATCCCTAACCCATTCTTTGATCTGACTGGAGCGGCTGCAGGGGCTCTGAAGATGCCGGTAGGGAAATTCCTTTTTTGGACCTGGATCGGTGAAACGATAAAAATGCTCGCTTTTGCTTATGCTGGTTCATCCTCTATAAAATCAATATTTGGCTAAAACAAGGAGTGCCTGATGAATAAAATGCAAGTATACGATGCATATCTTCAACAAAATCTGGATAAAAGTATTTCAGAATTATCCCGCTTCTGTAAACAACCTAGTGTTGCTGCACAAAATTGGGGGCTGGTTGAATGCGCCAATATAGCTGCTGATATGCTAAAAACCAGAGGTTTTAAAGTTGAAGTTATCGGTACTGATGGTGCTCCGGTGGTTTTTGGAGAGAGGAAAGGTCGAGCAAATAAAACGTTACTCTTTTATAACCATTATGATGTCCAGCCACCAGAACCTTTGGAACTCTGGGAAAGCCCGCCATTTGAACCCACATTGAGGGATGGTAAGCTATACGCACGGGGAGTTAGCGACGACAAAGGACATCTAACCAGCCGCCTATTTGCTCTGAATGCTTTCCTGGACAAGGATGGAGAACTACCTTGTAATATTAAATTCGTAATCGAAGGAGAAGAGGAAGTCAGCAGCATCCACTTAACGGATTTTGTGTTGGGTAATTTGGATAAACTCAGAGCCGATGCTTGTATTTGGGAATTTGGTGGTGTCGATCATCGCGAAGTGCCAGTACAATATTTGGGATTACGTGGGATTTGTTACGTAGAATTATCAGTTGAAACAGCAAAGAGCGATGTACACTCAGGTTTAGGGGGTTCAATTTTTCCAAATGCTGCCTGGAGATTAATATGGGCTCTATCAACTCTGAAAGGAGAAGATGAACATATCAGGATTCCTGGTCATTATGATTTAGTAAAACCCCCGAGCAAGCGTGATCGTGAGCTTATGGAAGCCCTACCCGAGACATCTGACGAATATAAGACCCGTTATGGGGTTGATCATTTCTTACGAAACCTCACCGGAGGAGTGGATCTAAGAATCGCTGAGGTTTTCGAACCGACATGCACTATTTGTGGATTAACATCAGGCTATCAGGGTCCTGGATCGAAAACTGTGCTACCTGCTCGCGCTTCAGCAAAAGTCGATTTTCGACTTGTTCCGGATCAAACACCCGAACAAGTCTTGAAATCATTACGGACTCACCTGGATCAAGAGGGGTTTCATGATGTACAAATTAATTATCTGGGAGGAGAAATACCGGCTCGAACTGATCCTGATGACCCCTTCGTCGCTTTAGTCGTAGAAACTGCCCGCCCAGTATATGGGCAACCTATGCAAATCATCCCCATGAGTGGTGGCTCTGGACCTAATCATCCATTCGTCCATCATCTCAACCTGCCGGTTGTAAGTGCTGGGATTGGATATCCAGGTTCTCAAGGTCATGCACCGAATGAAAATATCCGCTTAGACCTGTACTTAAAAGGTGCCATGCACATTGTACGAATATTAACAGAATTTAGTGCCTTAATTAAGTGAAACAAGGAGACGGGTATGTTAGTTGGTGACCGCATGAATTTTCCAGTGGTGACAATATCACCAGATATGCCAATCCATGAAGCCTTGGGAATCATGAAATGTGAGAAAATTCGCCACATACCTGTCTTGGAGCATGGAAAGTTGGTAGGTATAGTGGAAAACGAAGACTTGATTTTATGCTTCCCCTTCACCAGCCACTTCCTTGAGTATATGGGAAATGAGCTCCTTATTGAGTAAAATAACCGTCCGAGAAGTGATGACCGAGAAGGTAATAACAGTGAGTGAAGATACTCCAATTGAACATGCTGCCCTGGTCATGGCAGAAAATAAAATAGGATCCATCCCTGTGCTGAGAAATGATGAGCTGGTGGGTATCATAACTGAGACAGATCTATTTCAAATCTTCCCGGAACTATTAGCGATACATCAGCCAGGAATTCGGGTGACTTTTCTGGTTAAAGAACAACCCGGTCAGCTGGCAAAAGTCACCAAAATCATCGCCGAGCATGGTGGTAACTTTATTTCATTTGTGCAATTTGCTGGTGATGATCTAGAAAACCGCTTAGTCACAGTCAAAGTTGATGGCATGGAGTTAGAACAAGTTCGAGATTGCCTGATCCCAATTGTAGAAAAAATCATCGATATCCGTATGTATTAGGATTTTAGCATCTGATTTATTTGATAAGGCATATGGACAAAGTCCATGTGCCTTTTTATACTTTATTATGTTTACGCTCTTCGAGCAATTCACGTCCTGCTGAGTGTATCTTCTTCCAAGCCGTTTCCACGTCTTCAATTTCATTTTTAGTCTCGGGAAGCTGTCCATAACGTACACCCAAATAAGCTTGAGTGATCACATCAACTTCTAAACTAAATTCCGGAAAGAGCCGTTCCAATTTAGGTATAAACTCCAGGGGAGTTTTCGCCTCAGGACGAGGTTGGCCCAAAGATTCGCATAATTCCATCAGCTCTGCATAAACCTGCCTGATACGAGCAGCTGCTCGAATCCTTTGACGCTGTCTGAGGTTCGTCATTTGCTCCAATGAGTTCAAGGTCTTATTCCATCCTCGGAGGAGCATTTCCAGAAGTTTGCTTAGTAAATTCCCTGGTTGTATATTTGATTTTTTCTCAGAATCGATCAGATGGCGTTCTCGATCCCTCCAAAGGTTTTTAGCCATCCACATAATTACAACTAAAATAACTAATATTACAATAGCGCTCAGAATGATGGCCTTAATCGCGGGTCCAAACCGTGAAAGCAATATCCCAATCCAGCTTTTACTTAGCTCCGCGAAAATTTTTTGACCTAATCCACTCATCATGTCATTGAGCTTCTGGAGACTATCGCTAAGCCCAGAAATGGCATTGGAATTTTGGAAAAGTTTGGTGAGGATTGTGACTACAAATGAGATGATTGGGTTGATTATTATCCAAAGAAGAACAACAAATGAACCAATAAGCCCCAGAAATAAAACCCCAATCCAGCTAAACTGGTCTGCAAGCACACCTCCCAATAAGTAAGATAGACCGACGACCAATAAAGCTGAAAGAAGGATACCAAGGAACCAGGGTCGGTTAAAACTGCTCTCCTCCCCACCACGCAGCATGCCAACCACTGTCATGCGAGCAGAACAAACCGCTATGAGAAAGGAAAGTAAGAAAAGAAAAAAGAAATCCCCCGGCTCTTCACCAGTCACTATCGTATTAAATAATATAAAAGCTACAAACATTACAATACCAAAATAAAAATCACTCATAACTGAAGATGGACCAATATGTACTTGTGCCAGAAATAAACCGCGCCAAAAACCGCTCAATACAGCAATAATTACAATAAACTCAACAGGAACAAGAAATTTAACATCTGCAAAATTTTGGAGTGGTCGGGTAATCAGCCCGAGTAGAGAGATAGATTCATGCGCATATAACATCGTCTTAATCCCAACATAGCTACCGATGACCAGGAATGTGACCATGAACCCTTGACGTATAGATTTCTTCAGATGCAAATAATCCATACCTCGTATCAATAGGTATGAGAATAAAATAACACATGAAAGGATACAAAAAACACGCAGACCATCTGCAGCATAGGTTTCTGCTGTCAGCGACCTAAACCATGGTGTAATCCAACTCACCTCCATAAGGATGATCATTAAAATAGCTATCTCACGCCAGGGGTTCAAGCGAGTGGGGGAAAACACTTTCATACCTGATCTTCTTTCAGGAATGGTTGATGAATAGTCTGAATTCCAGGGACTACGGGAGGTGTCTCTTCTGCTAATGAATATAGTGTAATACGGCGTCCGTGACGCTTTAACTCAATCAGGATAGAAGCGAGCTCAGGGGATGTGACGGAAGTAAGTATGATAAGTGTTGCGCCATACTGTACCCGTGGTACTTCCCGTAATAAGAAACGCTCAAAATTTCCAGTCACAACAGATGTTACGCCAGCTAAAGCTTGTAATAAAATCGCCAGCTGCTGAGGAGAGCGCCCAGGTGGAATTCTGAAGGGTTGGTCTGCATGAGCCAGACAACCATTTGCCACCAAACCAACTTTAAAGCCTTCACGGATACCTTCATCCACCAATGTTGCTGCTACTCGTATCATGTGTTCAAGCAAAGCGGGATATACACCTTCCCAGTGACGGGTAAATGTTGAAACATTCAAACAAACCATCATCACCTGACCCGTGGTGGGTTGGTAAACTTTAACTTGTAATTTCCCTGTTCGGGCTGTTGCTGGCCAGTGTATCCTGCGAAAACTATCCTCCGGTCTGTATTCTCGCACTCCCATTGGCCGATTGGGATCTTCAAAAATGCGTCGAACCGAGCGGCGATCACCAAATGGGTCCTCAGCTGGGAAATCAAGGTTGGCATATGGGAGTAAAGTTGGGAAAACTGTCAGGTATTGGTTCTGTTTTATTTCTTTTGTCTTTTCAAAGATTCCAAATAAGTCGCCCGAATCCAGCCGGGCTGGTCCAATGGAATAAATACCACGTTTTTCAAGCAGCAAAGTGTATGAGCGGCGCGCTTTTTCATACCACCGCATGCTATAGATATTGGTCAGAAAACCTCGATCTTGAAGATGGCTTGGGGTAAGATCGTCTTTATCTTCTGGACCAACGGCCCTATCCCAATCATCTTGAATGCGAAGCCAGGAGAGAGGTAAAAGTTTTCGATTTTCAACCTCCACCCCAAGCTTGATACGTTCACCGGGGAAACCACGTGTGAAATGGAAGTGCCTTTGATATGTTACATTTACTAAGGATTGCTTATTCCACCACCAGGCAACTCCAACAATGACAAGTAATGAAGCAGATAATGTGATCAAGAATGATTCCTGAATCACAATCCCAATGACCATTAATATGATGAGGATAGGCACTCCGCGAATTATCATTACAGTTTTTAATTTTCTACAGGAACGGATATCGAATTCACAATATCTGAGATCAGCTGACTGGGTTGCCTGCCACGCAGCTGAGCCTGCGGAGAAATCATCAATCGGTGAGTCAGTACATGTGGGGCCATGAGTTTAATGTCATCAGGCAAGACAAAATCGCGTCCCTGAATCCCGGCCCATGCTTGTGAAGAATGATAAAGCGCCATTGTAGCTCGTGGGCTGGCACCAAGCTGTATTTCATGGTGCTCACGCGTCGCCCTGGCTATCCGGACAATATAATCGCGTAAAGATTCCTCGATCCTGATGTTCCTCCTTTCATTTTGTAATTGGATGATTTCAGTAGGAGTTGTTACAGGTTGCAGCTCAGCAATCTGTGAACTCAATCGAAAACGTTCAAGGATTGAATTTTCTTCGATGGCAGATGGGTAACCGATCACAATTCGTAATAGAAAGCGATCAATTTGCGCTTCAGGTAATGGAAATGTGCCCTCAAGCTCAATAGGATTTTGGGTCGCCAGAACCATAAATGGTCTGGGAAGTGGGTGAGTAACACCATCGATGGTGATTTGTTGCTCTTGCATTGCTTCTAAAAGTGCAGATTGGGTTCTCGGAGTTGCCCGGTTGATTTCATCAGCAAGTACGATCTGCGTGATGATTGGTCCCGGTCTGAATTCAAATTCTTGTAATTTTTGATTGAACCAATTTATACCTGTCACATCTGAAGGTAATAAATCTGGTGTAAATTGGATACGCTTGAATGTGCAACCTAATGAGGCTGCTAAGGCTCGCGCCAGGGTAGTCTTACCAATACCAGGCACATCCTCCAATAATAAATGTCCCTCACATAAAACTCCAACCAAAGCCAGATCGATTACGTCATCCTTGCCAACGATTACTTTTTGTACATTCTCTCGAATTCTCTGGCATATTTTCTCAATCATTTTCACCTCCAGGATCAAGATATTATATAGCATGAGCTACTTCAAGCTAACTGATTTATCTACAGTACACTCACATGTATAATTACCCCAAATCAGTTGGGAAGTTCAAATTCACGTTACTGGTATAATCCCCCGCATGAATTCCATCGTCGCTCTGGATATTGAAACAACAGGATTGGACTCACAGAAGGATGCAATTATTGAAATAGGTATCGTACAATTCAACGGTAATCGAATTGAAGATGAGTGGTCATCTTTAATCAATCCTGGTAGGAAGATACCTCCATTCATCACTCAGTTGACCGGAATCACCGATCACATGGTGCTTGAAGCCCCACCCATCCATAAATTGGTACCTGAGTTACAACAATTCGTTGGCGATTTACCCATTCTCGGTCATAATGTGGGATTCGATCTCTCATTTCTGCGGAAAAATGGACTTTATAAGATCAATGAAACCCGTGATACATACGAGGTCGCATCAGTGTTGCTTCCTGATGCTGGTCGTTATAACCTCGGTGCTCTTGGGCAGTTATTAAATATCCCTCTTCCGGCAAGCCACCGAGCATTGGATGATGCTCGTGTGACATGTGCAGTATATCGATCATTATACGCAATTGGCATGGATTTACCCCTTCATATTCTGGCTGAAATTGTCCGCCTGGGTGAGGGACTTGATTGGTCTGGGTACCCTGCATTTTACGACATGCTGCGTTCCAGGTCTAAGGAAACCATTTCCGGCCGTCAGGTCAGGCAAGGATATTCAGGACCAATATTTGACGGTTATAACAGCAGAGATTACCCAGCTCTCTCACCAAATTTGCAGCAGGTGTCCCTTGATCCCGATGAAGTAGCATCGGCTTTAGAAATCGGGGGTATTTTTTCACATCATTTTCCAAATTACGAATATCGCCCTCAACAGGTTGAAATGCTTCGTGAAGTAACGCGAGCGCTTTCAGATAACCGCCATTTACTGGTTGAAGCTGGAACAGGCACAGGCAAAAGCATGGCATATCTGTTACCAGCAGCTCTTTGGGCCATAAAAAATGGCCAGCGAGTCGTAATATCGACAAATACCATCAACTTGCAGGACCAATTAATCAACAAGGATATTCCAGATTTACGTTCTGCAATGGGGATCAACCTATCTGCAGCGGTTATGAAAGGACGTGGAAATTACCTATGTCCCCGGCGTTTGGAGAATATGCGTCGGCGAGGTCCAGATAATTCGGATGAGATGCGAGTATTATGTAAAGTTCTGGTCTGGCTACAGTCAACTGTGAGCGGAGATCGTAATGAAATCAATCTAAACGGTCCAATAGAGCGCGATGTATGGATGCATTTATCTGCTGAGGATGAAGGTTGCACTACAGAGAATTGTATCAGGCGGGGAGGCATTTGCCCATTTTACCGTGCCCGCCAGGCTGCACTATCGGCTCATATTCTGGTGGTAAATCATGCCTTATTGTTAGCAGACGTAGCGACTGGAAACCGAGTGCTGCCTGAATACAATTATGTGATTATTGATGAAGCCCATCATTTGGAAGACGCCACCACCAATGCGCTCAGTTTTCGGATTACCCAATCGATGCTCGATCGTACTTTGCGGGAATTGGGAAGCCCCAACTCAGGTGTATTGGGAAAGCTTCTAACTTTACTGGAGGGGAATATTTCCCCATCTGATTTTGCTGCTATCAACCATCATATCCAACAGATTACCGACCTGGCATTTCATTTCCAAACCACAACCCAAGGATTTTTCCGTGCCGTTGATCAATTCCTATTACAACAGCGTGAGGGTGGTGAAATTGGCATGTATGCCCATCAAGAGCGCATTTTACCAGCAACTCGCACGCAACCTGCATGGGAAGTGGTTGAGGTTGCATGGGAGGATTGTGAAACAAGCCTGGGACCTTTGATCGATAACCTTGCCAAGATAATCCAGGCTGTGGGCGAGATTAGAGAGAATCTTCCAGATGAAGATGATGATGTGGTAACAAATCTGAGCAGCTTGAATCGGAGATTTGTTGAGATGCAAACGAATCTGGATGGAATGGTGTTTAAACCTCGTACGGATACAATTTACTGGTTTGAGATTAATCCAACAGGGAGACAGATCGCTTTAAATACTGCACCCTTACACATCGGACCTTTGATGCAAAAATATCTTTGGGACGAAAAATCATCAGTTATTCTCACCTCTGCAACTTTAACAACAGCAGGTGAATTTAATTATTTGCGCGGGCGTTTGAACGCAGAAGGTGCATATGATCTAGCCGTCGGTTCTCCTTTTGATTATGAATCATCGGTTCTTTTATTTATTGCCAACGATATCCCCGAGCCATCTGATCGTAGCGGACATCAACGTGCCATCGAACAAGGTATTCTGAAGCTGTGTATTGCAACTGGTGGAAAAACATTAGTGCTTTTTACATCCTATGATCAGCTAAAACGTACTTCACATTCTATTGGGCCATTACTGGCAAGAAACGGCATCCGGGTCTACGAGCAAGGAGAAGGTGCTTCGGCTAACACCCTTTTGGAAAGTTTTCGAGCTGATGAACATTCCGTTTTGTTCGGGACGAAGGCATTCTGGGAAGGTGTAGACGTGCCTGGAGAATCTTTATCAGTGGTTATTATCGTTAAGTTACCCTTTGATGTACCGTCTGATCCAATTGTGGCTGCTCGTTCAGAAACCTTTGAGGATCCCTTTAGTGAATATTCGTTACCTGAAGCAATACTGCGATTTCGGCAGGGATTTGGTCGCTTGATTCGCACACAATCTGATCGTGGGGTGGTTGCGATTTTTGACCGACGAATTATGACAAAACGTTACGGACGAATGTTCACCGATTCTCTCCCAACCTGCACCACACGGATGGGTTCGGTGAGTGAACTGCCACAAATAGCCACCAAATGGCTTAATTTATGACCCTAATCTACTTGGGAAATAAATAGTAATAAATTGCAGGATCATTCTGATTTATCAGGTGCATTTTCCAATAATCGATAAAATACCAACAAAGTACTGCCATAGTGGCGTTGATCAAATTCAAGTAATCTTCGAAGATGTAAAGGTGCATCGTTAGACTGGTATTCAATCGGGTGGATTTGAACGATTATCCAGGCATCATCGGAAAGCCATTCAGTATGTTCGTCTAAATTTTGAAGGGCGCGGATCCACATTCCCTTATATTGGGGAGGAGCGATATAAATATAATCAAACTTTTGGCTTTGAGCACGTTCCAGGTAGGCAAATGCATCCGAGTGGATGATCGCGGCTCCTTCAAGAAGCCCGGTGCTATTGAGATTATCGCGAATAATTGCAATGGGTCGACGGTTGAGCTCAACAAAACATACTTTGTCTGCGCCTCGACTTAATGCTTCAATACCAACGCTTCCAGTACCAGCAAACAAGTCCAACATTGTTGCCTCCTGGATGTCGGAGCCGATGATATTGAACAATGCTTCACGAACTTTATCCGTTATGGGTCTGGTTGTATCACCCGGGACAGTTCGAATTTTCCTGCCACGCGCTTTTCCCCCAATAATCCGAATGACACTCACTCTGCGCAGCCATGGAGGGCAGCAATGATATTTGCCCTCGGGGTCGTGATTGGAAGAACACAGCCAGTCCCTAAAATGAAACGTTGGTTTTGAGTAGCTAAAATCGCATCACGAGTTTCAGAATATACCTGTTCTGGTGTCCCTAATTCCATGGTTCGTATTCGTTGCAATCCCCCACATACCACGCCCGAAAACATGCGCTGTCCCTCTGCAAGGCTTGGATAAGTTTCACGGTCATGCCAGTTAATCACCTGCACCGGGTAATTCGTAAAAAGTGGAAACATGATGTCTTCTCCATGCAGATGTAACATATTCAACCATTTATCCGAAACTTCACCCAGCAACTTGAAATCATAATCCCAACCAAATTTTATATACTCGTCCTGTGAGAGTAGTTGATAGCTGGCATGTTGTACTGCATAAAATATTCCAGAGATTCCACTTTTAGCAGCAGCCTTAATGAAGCGATGTGTGCTCTCAGCAATTGTCTTTAAGCCTGCTTGAACAAAGTCTGGATATTGGCGTAAATGTACCAGCAATTTGGTTCCACCCACCAGGTTTTTTGCCTGTGCCAAAGGGTTAAATATCGTCTGCAGAACTGGCACATCTGAGCCAAGCTCACCGCATACCATTTTCAGACAGGTTAGTTGATCACCCAAGGTTCCCTTATAAGGATCAAGTACAGCGAGCTTCAACCAATCCTCCGGTGAATTGATGACTCGGTGAACATAATCCCTGGTACCTTCTGATTTTCCCTTCCACTCATCTTCCGCTCCCCAATCTTTAATACAAAATGAAGATGAAGGTGTGACTTTTACTAGATCAAAATCATATAATTTTTGGAAATCAAGGATCGCGGAAGCCAATCCATCCGGAGATTGATCATCCACTGGGAAATGCCGCCACAAAGCTATAGGTGTTCTATCGAGTGAATCACCCATCAGACAATGTTCAATCCGTTCTCGATGGCTTAAGCTACGTGCTTCCAAATCTCTTTCTCCAAATTCCAATCACCCTGATTCATCTCATTTATGTGACCAAGTGCTAATTTCCGTAGCATATCATATCTTGTAGTGCTGGATTCAGGATAGGCACTGATCAAGGTTAAGACATGCTTAAATGCGGAAGATGCTTCCTCTTTACGATCAAGCGCCTTGAGGACCATACCAAGGCTATAATATGAATCTAAATGATCGGTATCCAGCGAAATTGCTTTCTTTAGATCTGTTTCGGCAGCACTATATTGCTTGCGTGCGTAGTACGCGACTCCGCGCCGTTGATATTCATCCGCTGAAGTTGGTTCCTGCATTCCTGCAGGGTCAACTGGGACCGATTTGACTTTAAATATTTCTTTCTTTTTAAACAATTTATTCATATTGCACCTTTCCTTAATCGAGATTAATTTAATGTTGGATAAAATAATTATTGATTTCTTCTTCCTCAACGGATTGTTCGGATAAATATTTTTCAATAAAAGCAGATCGACGCATTCTTAGTGCCATGGGTGCAATACGTTGAATGTCTTCGGAGGTTACTTCTAGACGCCCATCCAAGGCTGCAAATGCTCTGGAAGCTTCAAATAAGGTAACCTCAGCTCGAAGAGAATCTATCTTTAATTGACGAATTATTTCCAATCCCATATCAGCTGCGATTTTGGATATTTTCACTTTAGGTAGAATATCTCTGGCAATCTGGATTTCTGTTTGAGCGATATTTGTCTCATCAATGAATTCTAACATTATCACCCTAGGATTTTCCAGGTAAGCCTTAACCCTTTGGTATGCTTCCAACCTTTCACTTTCATCAGATAATCCTTTTACGACTATGCGCAACCCAAAACGATCCATGATTTGCGGCCGAAGCCTGCCTTCTTCTGGATTCATGGTTCCTATCAATACAAAACGTGCTCGAAATGTCGCTGCAGTCGGCCCACGTCTGACTGTGTACGACCCATACGCAGCCGCGTCCAAAATGGCATCTACAACTTCGTCAGTTAGTAAATTTACCTCATCTACCAATAATAAATTGCGGTCTGCGTGAGCCAATATGCCACGATGTAATCTGAGTCGATCAGGACCGGTAACACTTTCATCAACCACGCCAACTACATCTTCTATACGAGCATTCAAAGGCAGCTCAACTAACCGTATTTTATCCATCGCGGCTAATGGATCTCCCAAAGCATACTTTTTAGCGCATTCAGGGCAGACAGCATCCATTCCACCTGTTTCAATATCCTCAGGGAGACAACCATAATAGCATAAGCTTCGGGGGATCTCTGGAAGCAGGTCTACCAATCCACGTATCGCTGTAGTTTTCCCGGTTCCACGTGGACCGATAAGCAAGACTCCTCCTATTGCAGGATTGATAAGTCCAAGTAATAGAGCATATTTCATCTCCACCTGACCAACCATCGCAAGGAAGGGAAATGGTAGCAACTCTACCAATCCACTATCTGGTTGATTTTGAGACTCATCTATTTTTTTTATTGAAACATGCTCAACTATTTCTTTTAATGGCCGAATAGTACTATCGGTCTGCAATGGATCCTTAGCTCCTGCATTATCTTCGTTATTTTCATTTACTGTGATCATGCTATGCCCGCTTAATCCATATCATCACGTAGCTCGCCGAAGTCTGCTGGTGGTAGCAAATCTGGTCGATCCAATAACACATCCATCTCACCGAATGTCAGCTCAGCCATCATAGGAGCTAAAGGTGCCGATGACGGTGGTCTAATTTTCAGCGTAAATGGAGGGATCACTTCAATCCGGGATCTGGAATATCCATCTGCCAATTTACGTAATATGCGCGGCCCAGCGGCCAGCCATCCCACATAATGACCCTGGGTAGAATATACTATCCGATCTGATGAGATCCAACCTACCCAATCCCCCTCGCAATTGAATATATATGGGTAGGCTAAAAATGCAGCTACATCACCAGCGGTAGTGAAAATGGGAACAAGCACATTGTCAGTTGTCATACTTCACTCTATTAAAATTATACACATAACCCAGAAAATTTATCAACCAATTATTATCTTTAATTTATTCAACATCGCTATACGTCCAATAACGATTTACAAAGAAATTCCAAAATAAGACTATACCAACTGCAATTGCTAATGTGATGTTTTCCCCCATAACATCGGGAGGTAAGATTACGATTCGTTCAGGCATTGTGTTGAATAATTTTGTGATCTCTGGCTCTAAAAATCTTAGGATGGGTACACGAATTACCAGACCGATGACATTTACCACAGAAAATTGCAATAGTTGTCCTGCGATAGGTTTCGAGCGAGAATCTGGATAGGTCCAATATCTATTCCATATGAAGTTACTCAAAATTGCGCAGACGAAAGAGATGGCTCCAGACCAGACATATGGAACACCAAACAAGCGGTGTAGCAGGTTCTCTATTCCAAAATCGACAATAGCACCAACCAGACCCACGAGTAAGAAGCGAAGAAATCGCGTTCGTTCACGCGGATTGATTAATACACCCGTCATTTCATACCTAGTTTTTGACGAAAATATGGTATGGTCTTTACCAATCCATCTTCTACACCAATGTGCGGCTCCCATCCTAGAATCGTTCGAGCACGCGTAATATCAGGTCTTCGACGTTGGGGATCACTCTCCAACCGATCACCGGGTTTATAAATAATCCCAGCTTGATTTCCAATAATAGAATTAATCATCTTAGCAAAATCAAGAATGGTCGATTCGACAGGATTACCGATATTGACTGGTAAATGTTCATCCGACAATAATAATCTTACAATACCTTCAACTAGGTCATCTACATAACAAAAGCTGCGTGTTTGTTGACCGTCTCCATAAATCGTCAAAGGTTCGCTGCGTAAGGCTTGTTGTATAAAATTTGGAACCACCCTGCCATCGTCAAGATGCATCCTGGGGCCGTAGGTATTAAAAATTCGGACTATCCGGGTATCTATCCCATGGAAACGATGGTAAGCCATGGTTAATGCTTCAGCAAAACGTTTCGCTTCATCATATACTGAGCGGGTTCCGATTGGATCGACATGACCCCAATAACTCTCTGTCTGTGGATGCTCCAAAGGGTCACCATATATTTCGCTGGTACTGGCTAATAAAAACCTGGCATTATTGGACCTGGCAACACCAAGAGTATTATGAGTACCTAAAGCTCCGGCTTTCATGGTTTGAATCGGTAAATTTACATACCCAAAAGGTGATTTGGGATTTGGGCTTGCCGGCGAGGCAAAATGCAAAACAGCATCTAATTTACCCGGGACAAAAATGAAATTCGATACATCATGCCTGATAAATGAAAATCTCGTATTCGTCGCCAAATGGGCGAGATTTGCCTGATTTCCTGTAACAAAGTTGTCCATTCCCACCACTTCATTGCCATCAAATAATAGACGTTCACAGAGATGCGACCCTAAAAATCCTGCAGCACCTGTAATCAATATCCGCATTTATTCTACCTCCAATCAATTCGGCTGGTTAATCCGTCCCCTGTAATTTGCTGAGCAATGCCTGAGGAGGAATTAACCAACCAGATATTTCCATTATATATGAATGCTATCGTTAATTCTCTCTCTGAACCCAATGGATCAGGAGACCATACAACTTGTTGTGGATCGACGCCAGCCGTGCCTGCTTCAGGAAATATGCTCTTCATATTTGACCCATCCCGATCAATAACATACAGCCGATAACCGCATTCATCACTTTGATCGGGTAGTATTGCCTGTAAATAAGCAATAGAGTAACCATCCTGATCAATTTTATTACCAGAGGTTGTATTCATAAAGTCAGTCACATGTTGCACCGGCGATGGTACTGGATAGGCGAACATGCCTACATTCTCCACCAATTGTACGGGCAACCCTCCTGATAATGGTACTGCGATCAGGTTAAATTGCTGAGAGCCATCTGAAGGAAAATGATCCACTGTGTAGATGATATTCCCATCTGGAGACCATGCTGCCCCAGGTACCCAAGCCCAATTTCCACCCGTTTGATAAGGTTCAATCTGTAGGATTGAAGTCAGAGGTCCATATTGACTATCTAATATACCAATTCCATCCGGTCTTGAATATAATAATCGCACGGAATCGGGTGCCCATGAAAATTCCATACCCCACCATCCATAAACACCTCCCAAGTTCGAATCCAATTCTTGTCTTGGAGACACCGAAAACCCTACCTTCGCTGATCCCAAGCTCATATAAATCATTATTTGCCTGCCAACCGGGTGCTGATTCACGCCATTCAGCGGTTGAGTAAGTGATTATGGTTGAATCAGGGTTAAATTCAGCAAAGTGGACAATATTGCTTACTTCGAGGTCTATAATTTTCGCGGGATCATTTTGTAACAGTGCTACCCAGAGTGTATTAATTGTATTCTTTGAGCTCGAAAACCGACTAAAAAGCAGTAAGTTACCGTCATTGGATAATGAGAATATGCGTCCATCCAAATCACCGGTCGCAGCCACTAAACGACGGTTGCTGCTGAAATTGTCCATGACCCATGCATTACCCGCAGATAAATAGGCAATTCTCCCTGGAATGTTAAGCGAGGGAAAAGATGATTGGCTACCGATCATTACTACTTCAGGGATTGCGTTTTTTAAGACGACCGATTTCACAATATTATTGGATATCTCGATGTCATCCTCGAACACCCTTTGGTAGGTAATCTCTTCCAAACCATTCACACCTGATTGGCTTAATCTTCTCTCACCTTCGGGAAAGGCATCATTGTGAAACTCTTGATGCTCAAACGCGATGACCTTTTGTTCTTTGTAATATTCCTCCCTGACCCGAGTCACCTTAACCTGAGCATCATCTGATAGCACTGCATACAACGGCGGATCGACACGGTCTAGCTCGTCCAATATGATTTGAGCAGACTTCAGCGCTTCTTGTACCTTGCTCCCCGCTGCAATTTTTAACTGGATATCATTTCTGTCTGCGGTTATATTTATCGTGATTAGTCCCTGGGTTACTTTAGGTGCGGTGCATCCCCATATTACTGCAGAAAACAATAAAATGCTTAAGGACTGTAGGAAAATAAAAATAGTCCGATGGTATAATCGCAAAGTTCACCTGGTTGAATTATTAAAATCGATCTTTCACAACGCAGAACCCATTATAGCATGACCGACGAACCACTCCTGGAATCCAATTCTGATACAACCATCGCCCGCATCGAGGCACTTCTTTTCGTTGCAGCTGGTGCAGTGCTCCCCACCCAATTAGCCACGGCACTTGATCTGCCATTACGAGTAATTGACCATAACCTGGAAGTTCTTGAACAAAGGCTTGCAACCAATTACCATGGCTTACGGCTTCAACGCCATCATGGCCGCGTGCAGCTCACCACATCACCAGATTATGCTTTGGAGATCGAACGCTTTTTAGGATTGGAAAGCTCAAATCGATTAAGCCGAGCCGCTCTGGAGACTTTAGCGATTATCGCATATCAACAGCCGGTCACCCGACCAGAAATTGATGCAGTTCGGGGAGTGAGCTCAGATGGGGTTTTGAAAAGCCTGCTCAGTAAAGGATTAATCCAGGAAATTGGACGTGCGGAGCGACCAGGCCGACCGATTCTCTACACAACCACGTCTGACTTTTTACAACATTTCGGTTTGAATTCGTTGGAAGAATTACCACCTTTGTCCATTGACCTTGCGACTCAACCTCCTGCTTCAGATTATTCGGAAGACTTGTAGTGGTTTTCAATCACAACATTCTTTCTAACAAAATCATCTGATTTAGACCATATAGCATTCCATATATTCAATCTTTTTTTTAAAGGTCCGATATGCCATCAAAGAAATTAATAAACCCTGACATCCCCATAGAAGAGCGTATTTATGACCTAATCGGGAAGATGACCCTGGAAGAAAAAATTGGTCAAATGACCCAGGTAGAGAAAAACAGTATCAGCCCGGAGGATATTGGTAAATATTATATCGGCAGTGTTTTAAGCGGAGGAGGTGGTTACCCAGCCAATAATACACCAAATGATTGGGCTGAAATGGTCAACAGCTACCAAAAATATGCTATGCAAACACGCCTGGCAATTCCACTATTATACGGTGTTGATGCAGTGCATGGACATAATAATGTAAACGGAGCAGTCATTTTTCCCC
Source organism: uncultured Chloroflexia bacterium (assembly GCA_963774275.1). Taxonomy (GTDB): domain Bacteria; phylum Chloroflexota; class Anaerolineae; order Anaerolineales; family UBA4823; genus FEB-25. Next base: position 370,988 of record CAVZEP010000011.1, read on the forward strand.
ATAACATCGGTCTTGGTGCTACCTGGGATCCAGAACTGGTATATCAGATCGGTAAAGCGACCGCTGAAGAACTGGTCGCCACGGGTATATATTGGAATTTCGCCCCGACTTTAGCAGTACCGCAAGATATTCGCTGGGGTCGGACTTACGAAGGATATAGTGAAAACCCAGATTTAGTCTCCACACTTGGAGCTGCTTATCTGCGTGGATTACAAGGTGATAGATTGGATTTACCGTATTCTGTTTTAGGTACACCAAAACATTATCTTGGAGATGGCGGAACAAATTGGAAAAGTTCCAAGGAAAGAAATTATCTTCTGGATCAGGGTGATACCACGGTTGACGAAGCAACATTTCGGAGAATTCACCTTTCACCATATGTTACAGCAATTCAGCAAGGAGCTTTATGTATCATGGCTTCTTACTCTAGCTGGAATGGTAGCAAGCTGACAGCGAATAAGTATCTTTTAACCAAAGTTCTCAAAGATGAATTAGGATTTAAAGGTTTTCTCGTCACAGACTGGCAGGCGATAGATCAATTATCTCTCGATTACAACCATGCTGTTATCTTAGCGATCAATGCAGGGATCGATATGAACATGGTCCCCTATGATTATAAAAGATTCATTACAACACTACTTCAAGCAGTACGGCAAGGGGATGTAGCCATCTCCCGCATCAACGATGCAGTTTCACGGATTCTGCATGTCAAATTTATGCTTGGCTTGTTCGAGCGACCATTTACCCAACCGGCTTTCTTATCTATGATAGGGAACGAATCTCACCGGGCACTAGCACGGCAGGCAGTCAGTCAGTCACTGGTTCTCTTAAAAAATGAATTCCATACACTTCCACTGTCCAGGAATCTCAAGACGATCCTTCTTGCCGGGAATGGTGCGGATAATCTTGAGATCCAATGTGGAGGCTGGACAATTGAGTGGATCGGTCTTGATGGCAATAAAATACCTGGGACAACCATCTTGGACGGAATTAGAAATAAGTTATCCAAAGATACCCGCCTCGTATATAATCCCTCATCTAGATTTGATGAACCTGACAATCCAGAGTTGCAAACAAACATATCAGATATAGGTATCGTTGTGGTCGGAGAAACTCCTTACGCTGAAGGGGTTGGTGATCGGGAAGATCTTCATCTTACGCAGAATGATATCGATCTGATCGTGCGAATACGCTCCAGATGCCATCGATTGGTGGTTATCCTGATAAGTGGTCGACCAATGATCATCACCGACCAACTCCCATACATTGATGCATTTGTTTGTGCGTGGTTGCCAGGTCAGGAAGGTGAAGGAATCGCAGATGTTTTATTTGGCGATAAACCGTTTACAGGTCGCCTCCCCTATTCGTGGCCACGAAGTATGGATCAGCTTCCATGTAATATTGAGAGATACGCTGATAATGAAGAACAACCATTGTTTCCATTCGGTTATGGTATTACGACTGTATGAGAGTGAACTTGTTATTTACAAGCCACGGATCACCGGGTGGATTGGGTCAATTTCATGAATAACGCTTACCAATTTGCTTGAACGTTTTTCTCCAATCTGATCAATTTTAGGCCAGGTAAATAAATCTGATTCATCACCCAAGGTCCATAGACCAACGGCTGGGTGATCTTTTAACAAATGTGCAACAGAGTGGTATTGTAATTTTTAGGGATTAAGAACACTCGGAGTCTAGTAAGGATTTACGATACCACCCCTTACGACTTAGCTGTACCTCATCACCTTTCATGCGAATAAAAGCCTGAGGTTATGCAAAATCCAACGTGGTGCCCATAAAGACATCTCATAAACCCCGAAAAAAAATCATAAATCCAGCTTCAGGCTAAAGCTTTCAGCAATATTGGATACTGTTATCAAATTCATCAGGAAGTAAGCAGAAATATCTGGTGGTGTAGGGTGAAAATCATCCCTTAACAGGAATATCTACACGAAGGTCAAACCCAATTCTTGGATGCTGGTAAACTCCTCCCGAACCTCACTGGCATCAAAATCCGTCCACCAATATATGGCATTCTTTATGGCCACTAATTAATTCTCAAAACGAATGGTTTATTCAACTTCGCTTTTCTTATTTGTTCAATCTATCACGTATAATTATACGGGTATAGCTCTACCTAGGATATTTGTCATGCCACTATTAAACTCTTTGCTTGAAATTAGCGGTCAAAAGACCTGGAAAATACCTCAATTTACAGGTTTAAACAAACTAGTAGCACACGCAACACTTTTTCCATTCCCATCTCCAGAAAATGCCCTTTCCATGAAGCATGAATCTTCACCCTGGTATTTATGCTTAAATGGCATCTGGGATTTTAAAATCTTGCCTCGACCAGAATTGGTTACACCCGAATCCTTTACAGACGCAGCATGGTCACCTATTCAAGTACCTGGGAATTGGACCATGCAAGGCTTTGGCCATCCACATTATACAAATGTCGTTATGCCGTTCCCAAATCTCCCACCGGATGTTCCAGAGGAAAATCCTACCGGAATCTACCGGCGAACTTTTAACTTGCCATTATCTTGGGAAGGCAGACGGGTAATACTTCATTGCGGTGGGTGTGAAGGCGCAATGTATGTTTTTCTCAATCGTCAATTGGTCGGGATAAGCAAAGATTCGCGTACGCCTGCCGAATTTGAAATTTCCCTACTCTTAAGTCCGACAGAGAAGAACGAGCTGATAATCGTAGTCGTCCAGTGGTCTGATGCCTCATTCCTGGAAGATCAAGACCATTGGTGGCAGGCAGGATTGCAGCGTGAAATATATCTGTATGCCACCGGTGATCCATTTATACAAGACGTCTTTGCAATTGGTGACCTGACTGAAGATTACCTGGATGGAAATTTAAAAGTAAAAGTCAAAATCGGTTCTTCTGGTAACTATTCCAAGGACTGTAGTGTAGAAATAGTATTATACGACGCACAACAAAATCCTATCTTCCAGCAACCTCTTAAAAAGGCAATAAATCCATCCACCGACGAATGGATGGCTCCTTTATTTCCTGCCAACGAGCTTAATTTTGAAAAAGCCATTCCTTCACCACATCGGTGGTCTGCTGAGACCCCCTACCTCTACTTATTGACCATCACATTAAAATCCCCAAGAGGGGATGAATCGACCTTCTGTAGGATTGGTTTTCGGAAAATTGAGATCCGGGATCGGATGCTATTGCTGAATGGTAAGCGGATTATGATCAAGGGCGTGAATTACCATGATCATGATGATACATCCGGAAGTGCAATTACACCTGAACTCATTGAGAAAGACCTGCACCTGATGAAGTGCTTCAATATCAATGCCATACGCACTTCGCACTATCCAAAAGAGCCTTATTTTTATGATCTTTGTGACCAGCTTGGTTTTTACGTCATTGATGAAGCCAATATTGAAAACCACGCCTATTTTCAGGATTTATGTCGTGACCAGCGCTATACAAACGCGTATGTGGAGCGCGTTCAGTCTATGGTTGAGCGTGATAAGAACCACCCATGCGTGATCTTCTGGTCATTGGGTAATGAGAGTGGGTATGGACCCAATCATGATGCTGCTGCAGGTTATGCTAGAGGGTGCGATCCAACACGACCTTTACATTATGAGTTTGCTTTAGGATATTTTTGGTCGGGCAGAGGTTGGAATGGTGGAGAGCGTGTTACGGATGTAGTTTGTCCCATGTACCCACAAATCGACGATATTATTGACTGGTCAGTCAATGATCAAGGGAATCGCCCGCTCATTGTTTGCGAGTATTCCCATTGTATGGGTAACAGCAATGGCAGCTTGGCTGATTATTGGAAAGTCTATGAAAAATATCCGGGTGTGCAGGGAGGTTTTCTGTGGGAGTGGATTGATCATGGGATTCTTCAAACCACCGTCGACGGAAAGTCTTATTGGGCTTATGGTGGAGACTTTGGTGACGTACCTAATGATGCAAATTTCTGCATAGATGGTATTGTCTGGCCAGACAGAGTACCTCATCCAGCGCTTTACGAATTTAAATATCTTGCCCAACCATTTAGCGTAGAGGCAATTGATATGACGCAGGGTCAAATTCGTATCTCAAATAAACACGACTTTATCAGCTTAGATTGGTTGAACGTATCCTGGGAAGTAACATGCGATGGAGTTGTAGTCGATCAAGGAAAATTGTTGGAACTCAATATTTCGCCTGGAAAATCCAAGGTTTATGAACTACCCTTCCACAAAATCAGTGATGAGGGTGAGCATTTTATTACCTTTCATTTTATCCAGCGTCAGCATTCTGCCTGGGCACCAGCTGGGTACGAAGTGGGTTGGATACAGCTACCCTTGCAGAAATCTATTCGTAGGGCTAAGCAAAACAGACCTGCTCATGAAAGCTCTTCCACACCGAAAGTCATAAACGATGAGAAGGTAATCAAATTATCCACGGATCACTGCACTGCAATTATCGATAAACGGGCAGGTGAATTGGTCGAATTCGGAGATGGTTCTAACTTGATTACGCACGGACCATCCCTAAACCTTTGGCGAGCAGCAACAGACAATGATGGTATCAAGCTATTATCCGAGCGACCGGAGGAAACCTGGAAAGTATTAAGTTTTTGGAAAACTCTCGGTTTAACTGATTTGAAATATTGCTTAAAATCAATTCGGTTGGTAACAAAGCCCGACCAGCCTCCAACGGTTGTAATAACACATCTCGTCTCTGGAAGAGAAAATTGGGATGATTTCATTCACATCCATCGTTATTCCTTGCTCACTTCAGGCAAGCTGTTAATCACGAATAATGTTCAGGTTGGGAATGGTATCCTGGATCTTCCAAGGGTAGGTGTCTCAATAAACCTTCAACCGGGTCTTGAGCTATTGGAATGGTATGGTCGCGGTCCGTTGGAGAACTATTGCGACCGAAAATCCTCTTCAATGATCGGGCGGTATTCGAGCACGGTAAGTGAGCAGTATGTGCCATATATCATGCCTCAGGAACACGGTCATAAAACAGATGTTCGCTGGTTGACACTGTGCGACCAGGTCGAACACGGAATTAAAGTGGAGGGTTTTCCAACAATTGAGTTTTCTGTCAGTCATTATTCTGCAAATGACTTATACGCAGCCAGGCACACCTGTGATTTAGTACCCAGGCGGGAAATATTGCTCAATATAGATTCTGCCATGCGTGGTCTTGGCACTGGCAGCTGTGGTCCGGATACATTGGATCCGTATCGATTATTAAAATCCAGGTACAACTTTAAATTTACTTTGGAATCCATTTCCAGAAAGAAGAACCGGATTTAAATGGAATTCATCTTATCTCAAATTTATTCGGATGTGTTGCTTGGTCGAGCTAAAGATGTGAGCCAAAAGGTAAAACAAGCTCTCAAGTACGGCTTACCACCCAATACAATCATGAATGATGGGATGATTGCAGCAATGGCTGAAGTCGGTCGGCTATTTGAAAGAGGTGAATATTACGTCCCAGAAATGCTTGTCGCAGCCAGGGCGATGCAATCAGGTATGAAGGTGCTCAAGCCATATCTCACATTAGCGGAAGCACATCCATCTGGAAAGGTAGCTATTGGAACAGTCAAGGGGGACCTACACGACATTGGAAAAAACTTGGTTAAGATGATGCTGGAAGGAGCTGGGTTTGAAGTCATTGACCTGGGAGTTGATGTAAATCCGGTTGATTTTATAAACGCAGTAATCGATCATCAGGTTGATATTATAGCCATGTCAGCATTGATCACAACCACAATGCCAGCCATGCGACCTGTGATCGAACTATTGGAAGAATCCGGATTACGCCAGAGAGTAAAAATCCTGGTTGGAGGTGCTCCACTCACTGAAGAGTTTGCCCAGCAAATTGGTGCGGATGCATATGCACCTGATGCCAGTCTGGCGGTAAAAATGGCGAATGGCTTGCTATCAAAATGAGAACTTATTATTTTCATTTTATTGTTGTGATTTGGGGAAAATACTGGACAAATATCACGGAGAGTATTCATGTCACTTACCAAAGAATGGCTTAATAGAATTAAACATTGGGATGCTGCACTGTGGCAGATTTGTTATGAACCCATAGCAACACTCGAGCTGACCGGTTTTATCACCCATAACCAACTGACCGCTGAACAAGCATTGAAACACAAATTTCACCCGATGCCAGTTGGCACTGAATGGGGTGACAAGTGGCAATATGGTTGGTTCAAAACCGATATAACTTTACCGGTAAAAGCAGCGGGGAAACGGATTGTGATGTATATGAATCCTGCAGCCAAGCCGCCTGAAGATGGTGAGTGTCTGGTTTGGTCTAACGGTTCGATAATCGGCTCGTACGGATCGGTGAGACGGGAAATCACCCTCACCAGAAATGGTATCCCGGGTGAAAAATTTTCATTATTGGTTGAAGCCTATGCAGGTCATGGTCCTATGGTCATGGATCTTGGTCCGGTACGATACGGTCATGAATCGGTTCCAGAGGTAAGCAAACCTCAGGTCTGTGTTGGAGAAAGCAATTACGGCATTTGGCACGAGCAGGCCTACCAGCTGGCATTGGATTTCACCACGTTGTTCGAGCTCCGTAATCGTCTTGATCCTGCTTCATTGCGTGTATCGGAGATCGATCAAGGTCTTAAAGATATCACTTTATTAATTGATCTGGAGCTGCCCGAGCCAGAAATGCTTGAGACGATTAATGCAGCACGCGAGAGGTTGCGTCCATTGCTAGAATGCATTAATGGCTCGACATCCCCGACACTTTATGCATTTGGTCACGCGGATATCGATGTTGCCTGGCTCTGGCCTATGGCAGAGACAGAACGTAAGATCGCCCGTACACTGATCAACCAGCTCGCTCTTATGGAGGAATATCCGGAGTATCGGTTTTTACAATCTCAACCTTATCTTTATACGATAGTAAAAAAACGCTATCCAGACCTTTATGAACGGTTTAAGCTAGCTGTATTTGCTGGAAAAATAATTGCAGATGGTGCAATGTGGGTCGAAGCTGATACGAACCTCACCAGTGGAGAAAGCTTGATCCGCCAAATCATGTATGCTAAACAGTTTTTTAAAGAAGAATTTTGTATCGATACAGAAGTGGTTTGGCTCCCAGATGTATTTGGATATTCTGGTGCACTTCCACAGATATTGATCAGCTGTGGCTGTTCAAGCTTTGCCACACAAAAGATAACCTGGACTTATCATGGAGGTGATCCGTTCCCATATAACACCTTCTTATGGGAAGGTATTGACGGAACGACCATACCAGCTCATATTTTCTCTGACTATAACAGCCAAACCCGTCCAGGCAGCTTGTTGGATCGTTGGGAATTTCGATTACAAAAGGATGGCATCCATTCCATGCTGCTGGCTTTTGGTTGGGGAGATGGTGGTGGTGGACCTACCCGTGACCATCTTGAGTTCTTATCGCGTTCCAAAGATTTAGAAGGTCTCCCAAGAGTAAAAATCTCGTCACCAGCCCAATTTTTTTCGGATTTGAGACTACAAGGGCTGCCGAGAGAACGATATGTAGGCGAGTTGTATTTCCAAGCTCATCGAGGGACGTACACTTCGCAAGCAAAAACAAAGCAAGGTAATCGTCGCAGTGAGTTTTCCTTACGAGAAGCAGAGTTTTGGGGATCTCTTGCCCGTAATATGAATGGGTTTGACTTTTCTCAAAGTACACTAAAATCCAGCTGGCTTAGATTACTGCTACATCAATTTCATGATATCCTGCCTGGATCTTCAATCCAACGGGTTTATGAAGAAGCAGCATCCGCGTTCATACAGATAATCGCAGAGGCTGTTGAAAATGCCAAAGCAGCTGCGATGACATTTACAAAGAAAACTGAAGGTATCACTGTCTTTAATTCCCTTTCCTGGGAACGGACTGCTCTTATCGAGCTACCACATGGACCAGAATTAGTGACTATACCTGCATGTGGTTGGACGACAATTGATAATATCCAACCGGTAAAAAAAACCTCAAAAAGAACTACGTCTGAGGTTGCAGCTACCTGTACGAGGCTTGAGAACGAATGTTTACTTGCTAGTTTCAATGAGCGCGGTGAGTTGATCAGCCTGGTAGATAAAGACAGTGGAATCGAGCTTATGGCGGGAGTTGGAAATCGTTTTTGCCTTTACAAGGACATTCCTTCCCGATTTGATGCCTGGGACATCGACAGCATGACCGAGAATCTACTAATTCCCACCGAGGAACCTGTGCATCTTGAGGTTGATCAACCGAGCCCATTGGTTGCCAGGATTAACATTACACGGAAGATCCATAATTCCACGGTCACCCAGCGGATCAGTTTGCAAAAAGGCAGGCGTCGGATTGATTTCGAAACCAATATGGATTGGCAGGAAAGCCATAAGCTGTTAAAAGTAGCATTTCCAGTAAATATTCATGCCGATGAAGCCATTCACGAAATCCAATTTGGACACATCCGGCGTCCCACACACCGTTCACGACCATTCGATGCTGACCGTTTTGAGGTCAGTAACCACAAGTGGACTGCTTTGGCAGAAGAGAATCGTGGAGTGGCAATCCTAAACGATTGTAAATATGGGATTAATGTGCTCGGTAACACCATGAATCTCACCTTGCTAAAATCCTCTCTGGCCCCCGACCCAACGGCTGATAGAGGTTATCAATCATTTACTTATGCACTGTACTATTGGAATGGAAGTTTCGGGGATTGTAATGTTGTGCATGAAGCTTATGAACTTAATTCCCCGGTGATGATCCTACCTGGATCGGCAGGAAGTGCTTCTATTTTCAGCCTTGATTCACCGAATATCATTCTTGAAACAGTAAAGCCAGCCGAGGATGGAACACAGGATATAATTCTACGTTTCTATGAATTGAAGCGAACATTTACTAAGTGTATCCTGACAACCACATTAAATATAGATAAGGTCATTCAGACAGATATGCTTGAGCGATTCCAAAGTGAGTTAACCATGAAAAAAAGAAAAATTGCACTGGAATTTCGACCATTTGAAGTAAAAACATTGCGCATCTCATTTAACAAATAACATTTAGTCATCAAAATAAAATGAGCATCAGGACATGATTGATATGGAAGAAAGATTGCAAAAAATCTTAGCCAATGCTGGATATGGATCGCGTAGGGGATGCGAAGAAATGATCATTGCAGGCCGAGTGACTGTAAATGGACAGGTTGCTCACATAGGATCGAAGGCTGATTTCCAAAAGGACCAGATCAGGTTGGATGGTAATTTCCTTAAACCTCCGGAAGCATTTCAATATATTGCATTATATAAACCAAGGGGAGTCCTTTCTACCGTCATTGCACCAGACCCACGTCCTACAGTACGTGATCTGGTGCCTGTCCAAGGCACTTTGTATCCAGTCGGAAGGTTAGACGTCGATAGTGAAGGTCTGATACTTCTCACAAATGATGGAGAACTGGCGAATCGACTCACCCACCCGCGTTATGGTCATGAAAAGGAGTACCGTGTATTGGTGGCGCGTCATCCAGACGAAAAGCAGTTGACTGCCTGGCAGCATGGAGTCGTCATGCCGGATGGCTATCGGACTGCACCAGCTCGAGTGGATGTGGAGGCTCACTCTGGTAAAGGAACTTGGTTGCGTGTGATTATGAAGGAAGGTCGTAAACGTCAGATACGGGATACCTGCCGGCAAATTGGCTTACCTGTGGTTAGTATTATCCGGTTAAGAATTGGCAGCTTACGCCTTGGAAATCTTAAACCACGAGAATGGAGATACCTTACACCTTTTGAGATCAATGAATTAAAAGAGTTACCCAGGGCAAAACCGATTGATAAATCCATCCGTGATAAGAAGCATCGAACACCTAAAACGTGAGTAGGAATTTAATCCATTAAGTTCTGTCAGATTTCACGAATTATTGCGTTAATCGCGTTGAATAGGAAATGCTAGCCTCAAGACCACCATTGCAGGACACAGAATCCTTTAGTAATCTATTTTCTCGCACACATATCATCGTTTTTCGTTTTATATATGGCTTGCTTGGCGGGCCACTAGAAGAAGTTGAAGATTTAACTTGTGATACTTACTTACGCGCATGGAAAGGTCGTAACCATTTTTCCGGAGATGATCATGATGCATTATGTTGGCTTTTCACAATCGCTCGCCATTTAGTGATTGATGCACACCGCAGAACAAAAACGCATCTCGACAACTCATCTGCAAGCTTGGACGAAACAAATCTCGAGACTATGTTTTTATCCACTCAGCAAACTCCAGAGGAACAGGTTGCCAGTTGTGAACAATATGCTCATTTGTGGGCAGTTTTACAGGGTCTACCAACAGATCGGCGAGAGATGATCGTCCTGCGTTACATACTTGGATGGCAGGTAAAGCAAATCGCTAATTACCTTACGAAGGATGAAAACACAGTCTCTGTATATATACATAGGAGTCTAGAACAGCTTCGGCGGGATTGGCCAGAAATATGAGTGAAACGATGAGCAAGATTTCAAAAAAGGATTTACCAACCGAATTAATGCTCGCATCAATGCTGGGTCAATTTCAACCTCTCCCCACTGCTCGTTTTTACAGCAATATTCAAAATACCCCCTGGATGACGAAAGATTCAAATGTACGGATATCTTCTATTGCCCGTACAAAGCCTTTTCCTCGGTTGATTTGGGGACTCGTTGTAGTTATGTTAATCCTGGTTTTTATAAGCATTTCCTTTATCCCTTCTATAAATGCAATTGCTCGACAAATAATCTTTTCTTTCATCTCAGCACCTTCAAATCAGCTCGAAATCCAGGTCACTTCATCCAGTCCTGCAGATCTATATCACTTTTCGAATCCGGATAATTTTCCATTAAGTATCATTGATGCTCAAAAACAAGCTAACTATGAAATTAAACAGTTACAGGTATTGCCCGAAGGACTCGTTTTTATTGGAGCAAGGTATGATGCCAATTATGAAGCGGTTACTATTCTATATCAGGCAGATGATTATAAGCTCTTCCTTACCCAGCGTTTGATCGGGAATGGCGAGGATGTTTTCAGCATAGGAGCTGATGCAGAGGTCAACCTGGTTATGATTGGGAACTATCATGGTGAGTTCGTTTTTGGTGGCTGGAAAGCTATTTCCACGCAGTCACCATCAGATACAACAACCCCTGAGAGCCAAACAGAAATAAGTGCGATCTGGGATAATACCTTGCCTCAAAATACACTTCGCTGGCAGGCAGAGGGTCATGCCTATGAAGTGCGTACAATTGGAGAAGGCAGTCCATCACAATTAGAGTTAATTGCATTGGCGAATGAGTTAAAATAAGCTCGATTATACTAAATTCAAAAAAGGCATATTTATGGATAATTCCCAACTATTATCAATTGAGACCAAGAAATCTTGGCTAGACCAACCCATTTTTTCTTCCACGATTATCAATATTGAAAAACTGACATTTGCCATCATTCTCATTGTCGCCATATTTACTCGCTTCTATATGCTTGAGCCGCGAGTGATGAGTCACGACGAAACTTCGCATACATACTTTTCCTGGTTATTTTTCAAAGGGCAAGGCTATGCGCATGACCCTGTAACACATGGACCGCTCCAGTTTCACCTGGTCGCGCTTTCATATTTCCTTTTTGGTGATAGCGATACGACAGCAAGAATCCCAGCAGTAATCTTCAGCATCGCAACTGTTGCTTTTATGTGGAACTATCGCCGTTATTTAGGCCGGATGGGTGCTTTGATTGCTGCCTTATTATTTACCATCTCCCCGTTCATGCTCTATTATGGACGCTATGTGCGTAACGAAGCCTTTGTAGCGTTCTTTGGTGTAGTGATGCTGTGGTCAATGTTGCGATATATGGATACGGCAAAACCAAAATATCTCTATATTTTTACCACAGTCACTGTGTTACATTTTTGTACTAAAGAAACCTCTTTTATCTATGCTGCTCAAGCTTTACTATTTTTAGCCATATATCTGGTATATCGCCTGACTCAACGTATTTGGATTAAGGATAAATTTCGATCGCGTTTTATTGTTGCATTGATATCGACCATATTGCTTTTGTCCTTAGGCATGCTAATCCGAATGTTAAGCGGGAAATTATCGAGCGCTGGCCAGCCACAATATCCAATCTTTGCATCCATACCCACCATCATACCCATCATTTTAATTGTCCTTGGTATTATTGGAAGTATCGCCACCATTTATTTTGCCCTCGCCGGATTTGGACTTGGACGAATACGTGAAGAGCGTTCATTTGATCTTCTTATGTTGCTGGGAACACTCGTACTGCCACAGTTATCAGCTTTTGGGATTAATCTATTCGGCTGGAAAATCCCAGTAAATGCTACAGAAGTCAATGCCCTCACTTTACCTGACCTCCTGCGCATGGCTGCGATTGTTGTGCCGATATTCTTGGTGTCAATTGTTTTAGGGTTATGGTGGAACAGACGACAGTGGTTGATAAATGCAGGCATCTGGTATGTGGTCTTTATTGTCTTATATACCAGTATGTTCACCAATGGCGCTGGATTCTTCACAGGCATGGTTGGCTCACTCGGATACTGGCTGGCGCAACAGGCTGTTAATCGCGGTGACCAACCCATCTATTATTATGCGCTGATCCAAATACCGATATATGAATACCTGCCCGCGCTTGGCAGTATCATTGGTGTTATTCTAGCTACGATGGGTCGGAAAACAATCCAGGATGCAAGCTTTGCTCAAGAATGTCATTCATCAGATGAACCTTCACAAATACCAGCGCCAATAGAAAGCGATGAAAGTGACAAAGTTCTTATTCCACTCGATACACAGACTCCAATCTCGGATGAACCGCTGCCTTTTCTTGCGAAATCACCTACAGCTGGGTTTATTGATATTTTGGTCATTCACCAGTCTATTGGCCTATTCCATCGCAGGAGAAAAAATGCCTTGGTTGACAGTGCATATTACGCTGCCGATGATCTTGCTTTCAGGTTGGTCAATCGGATACTTGCTTGATACCACTCAATGGACAACCTTCCTTAGTAAAAAAGGATGGCTCGCAGTTGGTCTACTATTCGTTATTGTCCCCGCCTTACTAAGCTCACTCCGTTCATTACTCGGTGCTAACCCACCCTTTGCAGGAAAATCGCTTGAGCAACTAACTGCCACGAGCGAGTTTGTCATCGCTTTTTTTGTAACTTTTGCCTGTGCGATCGGTATGTTTTTCTTGATGAAAGACTGGCCATCCCTTCTTGTTCGTCGAGGTTTCAGCCTGGTGTTTTTAGGGTTGATGGCAGTCCTCACTGCTCGAGCTTCATTCAGGGCCTCCTATATTAATTATGATCAAGCAAGGGAATATCTTGTTTATGCGCATTCAGCACCCGGCGATAAAATCGCTCTGCAACAGATCATCGATATCTCGCGTCGCCTCACAGGAGGCCTGGATTTAGCGGTCGCATATGATGATAAAACCACATATCCATACTGGTGGTACTTGCGTAATTTCACAAATCAACGATTCTATGGGAGTACCCCCACTCGCGACTTGCGCGATGTACCGGTTATTTTGGTCGGACAGGATAATTTTGGCAAGATCGAAGCCGTTGTGGGTCAGGCATACAATGAATTTGATTATTTGCGTATCTGGTGGCCAAATATGGATTATATGAACTTGACTTCTGCCCGATTCAGCTACGCACTAACTAACCCACAGATGCGGGAAGCCATTTTTCAGGTCTGGCTGAACCGGGATTATACAAAGTATGCTCAACTAGTTGGACAAGACATGAGCCTTCAAAATTGGACTCCATCCGAAAAAATGCGCCTGTACATTCGTAAAGATGTCGTCTCTCAATTATGGGATTATGGCTCAACAGCATCTGCTGCACCCATACAGGCAGATCCATATGAAGGAAAGCAAGTTGCAATTAACGCAGATAAGATAGTTGGTATGCCAGGCAATGAACCTGGCCAGCTTCAGAACCCACGCGATGTAGCCATCGGTCCGGATGGTTCACTATACATCACAGATACATCCAACAACCGAATCCAACACTTATCTGCAGACGGAAGCATACTCCAGGTTTGGGGTTATTTTGCGGATATCTCCAAGGGAGCAGCACCCGGTGGTACATTTTACGAACCATGGGGAATCGCGGTTGGCAAGGATGGCTCTGTATTTGTCGCCGATACATGGAATCATCGCATCCAAAAATTTACCGCAGATGGTAAATTCGTGAACATGTGGGGTTACTTTGGTGAGGCGGATACGCCCTTTGCGATCTGGGGGCCGCGGGATATCGCTATCGATAGTAAGGGGAATCTATTTGTCACCGATACAGGTAACAAGCGGATTGTTGTATATGATGCAGAAGGCAATTATGTCACCCAATTTGGATCCAAAGGCTTAGAACCTGGACAATTTGATGAACCAGTAGGCATTGCTGTTGACAAAGACGGCCTGGTTTATATCGTAGATACATGGAATCAACGCATCCAGGTGATGGTGGCAGATGCAAGTGGAAGCTATATCCCATTGATTAATTGGGATGTTGTTGCATGGTATGGACAATCGCTTGACAATAAGCCTTATCTTGCTGTCGACGATAATGGTAATTTGTACACATCTGACCCCGAAGGCTATCGAATTTTGCACTTTACAACTACAGGGACATTCGTTAATTATTTTGGCGATTTCGGTGTGAGTGCTAATGGGTTCAACCTTCCCATTGGTATCTCCGTTGATGATAATAATGGTCTTTGGATTGCGGATGCAGGTAATGGTCGCATCATGCATTTCACATTACCCAGCCAATAATTCACATAATCATCAAATTCCTTATTGTTCTGAGTTTAGAATATCCACGAATATATTATTCTTGATTCTAATGATATCAAAACATTATTTATGTGACCCTTGATTGGTTATGTTCGTCAAACGACGCTTATACACCTGGGTGGTATAATCTCTGCGCTCATAAAACCAAATTTGTCCTCAAGCGAGGAGTTATAAGGGATGAAATTACACGAATACCAATCAAAACAAATATTTTCACGCTATGGTATACCAATACCCAAGGGTCGAGTCGCTACCACTGCGGATGAAGCCCGGATGATTGCCACTGAGCTTGGCGGCCGGGTGGTAATCAAATCACAGGTTCTTGTTGGAGGTCGTGGTAAGGCTGGTGGCATCCGCCTCGCCAAAGATCCCCACGAAGCAGAAGAGATAGCGACACAGATTCTAGCAATGGAAATTAAAGGTCTCCCAGTGCGAAAAGTGCTAGTAGATGAAGCAGCCAACATATCAAAAGAAATCTACCTGGGAATCACCAATGATCGTGGAGCAAGAAAACCAGTAATGATGGCTTCGTCGGCTGGAGGTGTGGAGATCGAAGAAGTTGCCCGTACTACCCCAGAGAAGATCATCAAAGCACATATCGATCCATTGCTTGGATTAAAAGATTATCAAGCGCGTGACATCGCAATTGGGATTGATCTACCTAAAAAACAATGGAAATTATTCAATCAGATCGCAAACGGTCTCTGGCGCGCTTACCAGGACTGTGATGCCACACTTGCTGAGATCAATCCGCTCGTCATCACTGAGGATGACCGGTTGATCGCATTGGACGGCAAAATGCTGTTGGATGATAACGCCCTTTTCCGCCATTCGGACTTGGCGGAGTTACGTGACCTGGATGTTGAAGCTCCTGCGGAGATTGAAGCCCGAAAATATGGCCTCACTTTCATTAAATTAGATGGTGATATCGGATGTATGGTGAATGGTGCCGGACTGGCGATGACCACCATGGATATTATCAAACTATTCGGTGGTGAGCCAGCAAATTTCCTTGACATTGGTGGTGGAGCTGGAAGCGATAAAGTAGCTGCTGCCATGCGTATTATACTGACAGACCCGAATGTTAGAGCTGTATTTTTGAACATTTTTGGGGGAATCACCCGGTGTGATGAAGTAGCACGCGGTATCCTGGTGGCGCTAGATGAAGTTAAGCCAAAAGTACCTATGGTGGTACGGTTAGTAGGCACGAATGCTGAAGAAGGTAGAAAGCTACTCTCAGATGCAAAAATGATTACAGCTGACACTCTGGTTGAAGCAGCAAAAAAAGTTGTCGCTGCTGTAAAACCAAATTAGGCAGGGAGGTAAAACGAATGAGTATTCTAATCAATAAAAGCACCCGCCTCATTGTGCATGGTATCACCGGTAATGAGGGGTTATTTCACACTACGCAAATGGTGGCCTATGGCACGAATGTCGTTGCTGGAATGACGCCTGGTAAAGGTGGAGAGTGGGTAATCGATGGAAAAATTCCGGTATTCGATTCTGTAAAAGTTGCTGTGGAAGCTACTGGTGCAAACACGAGTTGTATATTCGTCCCTGCCCGATTTGCGGCTGATTCGATTTATGAAGCAGCGGATGCAGGAATTCCTCTGATCGTGTGCATCACCGAAGGCATCCCAGTACAGGACATGATGCGCGTCAGGAATTACCTCGACCAGAAAAAAGTCCGATTGGTTGGACCAAACTGCCCGGGTTTACTCACTCCTGGCGAGGCAAAAGTTGGGATCATCCCTGGGAATATTGCCATACCAGGAAACGTCGGTGTTGTTTCACGGTCAGGAACGCTGACTTACGAAGTGCTATATGCACTCATGCTGCTCGATCATGGTGTAAGTACCTGCGTTGGAATTGGTGGTGATCCAATCAATGGCACCAATTTTATCGATGCGCTCACCATGTTTGAGGCAGACCCACACACCGAAAAAATTGTAATGATTGGTGAGATCGGTGGAACCGATGAGGAAAAAGCAGCTGAATTTATTGCCAACCATATGACGAAGCCAGTGGTTAGCTTCATTGCCGGACAGACCGCTCCTCCAGGGAAGCGTATGGGGCATGCAGGCGCAATTGTTGAAGGTGGTTCTGGTTTGGCAGCTGATAAGATTAAAGCACTCCAGAATGCTGGAGTCCGCGTAGCAACACACCCAGAAGAAATACCCAGCCTGCTCTTCTAAATTTTACAACATTGGAGAACAAGCCTGTCATTCATATTGACAGGCTTGTTCCCTATTTATTCGTATATATTTATATTTATGGAGCTCGAACGATATAAATTTGAACTATAGTAAACTCACCAACAGGGTTATATTGGAGGGAAAACGCAATGCGGTCCCCATTTTCTTTTCCGCGTGACATCTGAGCCATAGAGGCAACGACGCTATCCGGATTATTCGTCTTATCCCACCCGTAATTCGGGAATTCCTCTTGATAAAAAGCTACTACATCTTCTATCTTAACAGCTACCTTATAAGTTAAATTCAGAGAGTTTGCAATTTGTAATTCATATGCATCAGGCATTATGGGTACATCTTCTGGGACTTCACTGGGTGGACTTGTTGGAAGCACTGCGACTGTAGGTGCCGCCCCAACTTGAGTATTAACCGGACTTTCTACAGGTGCTGTTGTGGCCTGACTTTTACCGCATGCAACCGATAATATAGCCAAAATAATGATGGTAGCTAATATTAATGCAATATTCCTATTTTTCATCTTTTCCTCCATCTGGTTCTAATAATTAGTAAGAATATAAATAACTATAATATTTTATACTATTTTAATAGATCAGTTGTTCAGCCCTACGCTATTAATATTACAAAGAGGCGCAGTTTTATCTGCGCCTCTTAATATCCTGATCAGAAAAATTATTTCGAGTGAGATTGGAGGTACTCAACTGCCTGTCCGACTGTCTTGATTTCCTGGGCTTCTTTGTCAGAAATTTCTCCACCGAATTCGTCTTCGAACTTCATGATTAATTCAACCAAGTCCAACGAGTCAGCTTCAAGGTCTTCTCGAAAACGAGCTTCCATTGAAATTTTGGCTTCATCCACACCGAGTAAGTCTACAATGATTGCTTTAACTTTATTGTAAACTTCATTTTGTTCCATCATAACTGTGATCCTCCTTTAGGATTGGTTGCCTGATACTGCGCAATTGTATCCTCAGATGTCAATCTGTCAAGACTAAGGGCAATGTTGTTGACATGCGTAGACCAGACTGGTAATATTGTTCAAACATCAGGAACACTCGAAGATGGAAGAAGTTACGCCACTGGGTTTACGAAAATCCGATCACATCCGGATAAACCTTAATGAAAATGTCCAATCTGGTCTAACTACCGGTTTGGAGAATTATCATTTTATCCACCGGGGAGTTCCAGAGATAAATCTGAAAGAAGTAGATTCAAGTCTGTCATTGTTTGGCAGACATCTTGATGCACCAATCCTTATTTCTTCGATGACCGGTGGAACCGAACAAGCAGCCAGGATCAATGAGACCTTAGCCATAGCTGCGCAACAAACTCGAATTGCGATGGGAGTCGGCTCACAACGTATTGCAATTGATCACCCAGAGCTGGCGAGTTCTTTTCAGGTTCGCCATTTAGCACCTGATATCCTGCTCTTTGCGAATTTAGGTGCCATTCAGCTAAATTTAGGCTATGGGGTGGATGAGTGTCAGCGTGCTGTTGATATGATAGAGGCTGATGCGCTGGTCTTGCATTTCAATTGCATTCAGGAGGCAATTCAAAATGGGGGTGATACTCAATTTGCAGGATTGCTAAGCAAGGTTGAGGCTATTTGTAAGGTTTTAGCCGTGCCAGTCATTGCCAAGGAAGTGGGTTGGGGATTCTCTAAACAGGATATTGCTCTGTTAGCACAGGCTGGTGTTTCTTCGATTGACGTGGCTGGTGCGGGTGGCACGTCATGGTCGCAGGTCGAAATGCATCGCTCAGCGGATGATCACGATCGCAAGCTTGCAGAAGCATTCTATAATTGGGGTATCCCCACTGCTGAGGCGATACTAAATGCGACCCAGGTTGCTCCTTCCTTGCCAATAATTGCTTCAGGAGGCTTGCGTACAGGGATTGATATTGCAAAATGTGTCGCCTTAGGAGCATCATTGGGTGGAATGGCAGGTCCATTCTTAAAAGCTGCATCTCACTCCATTGGTGAAACCATGGACACGATATCATTGATAAAAGATGAATTTAACATTTGTTTGTTTGCCACCGGTTCAAATACGATTGACCAGCTCCGTCAAAATAAGCTAGAGAAAAAAATAGTATAAAAATGTATCAGCCAGCGGATGATTTTATTCAACCCTATCTTGCTGCTATCGAAGATGAGCTGCAACTGGCTGTGAAGCGAGCTGATATATTTGGCTCCTCCCAACTGTATGATATGCTTGCTTATCACATGGGCTGGCAGGACAAACATTCGAAAATTGAAGTGCGGGGAAAGCGTTTTAGACCATTACTGGTTTTATTGACTTGTTCTGCGGCTGGTGGTGATTGGCAAGAAGCTTTACCCGCTTCAGCTGCTGTTGAATTAGTTCACAATTTTTCGCTCATCCATGATGATATCGAGGATCATAGTCCCCTCCGCCGTGGACGTCCAACGATTTGGAAGAAATGGGGCATCCCACAAGCGATCAATGCAGGGGATGCCATGTTTATCCTGGCACACTTACAATCTATTCGTTTAGCTGAGTCCATCTCTCCGATAGCTGCGTTAAAAGCCACCGCGATCCTTCAGCAAGCCTGTCTTCAACTTACTCAGGGTCAATATTTAGATCTGGTTTATGAGAAATGCAATGAAGTAACGATTGATGATTATTGGGCAATGGTGGAAGGAAAAACAGCGACATTAATTGCTGCAAGTACTGAATTAGGTGCACTGACAGCTTCCTGTGACGAGCAAATTTGCAATTTATACCGTAATTTTGGGCGTTTGCTAGGCTTAGCTTTCCAGGTACAAGATGACATATTGGGAATTTGGGGTAATTCAAGTTTCGACAGGTAAATCGAATCAGAGTGACCTTCTGACCAAAAAGAAAACTTTGCCCGTCTTATACGGTTTATCCAGGAATGGTAAATTTGCTGAACGCTGGAAACGTGGCCCAATACATCCAGAAGAAATAACCGAATTCATCAGCTTATTGGAAAAGGATGGGGGAAAAGAATTCGCACAGATCCAGGCAAGGGAATTGACCAATAAAGCTTTAAAGACACTTGATGAAGTCCAGCCAACCGGGGATGCAAGTGATGCTTTATTAAATATTGTTATGTCACTCGTGAGTCGCCAGGCATAAGCGAAAAACGGGTATACCTTGATAATACATTAATTTTTTACAGGTTCTATATAAATTCTAGAAAAACCTGATTTCCCAATAATCGCCCATGACTGGTTAATCGCAATATATCTTTCTCCTCCCCTGCCCATTCCAACAATCCAAATCGGGTCAAGCGGACTATTTGGCTGTTGAACTTTTGTCGCAAGCTTATTCCAAATCGTCTTTGAAATTCCCGATCCGATATCCCCTCCAAAACCAGGCGAAGACCCATCATCATTGTCTCACCAATTTCTGTATCGTTATCGACCGAGTGGATCTGGATAGTAGCTGGTGTACGTGGGAATAAATATGACTTTTTTGATGCCCCCGAAAATTTACTCATCCTCTTTATATATGCACCAGGTGTTTTTATATTCACTGTTCGTTGATGGTTGATAAAACCATGAGCACCAGCACCCACCCCAAGATAAGGCAGGGAACGCCAATATTGAAGGTTATGCTTACATGCGTAATTCGCACCGTTTTTATCGCTTCGAGCCCAATTTGAAATTTCATACTGGTTGATATCCAGCATCGGCTAATCTGTTACTTGCTTCTTCGTACATTTCTGCTGCTAGATCTTGGTCTTGTTCCGGTAACAATCCAGCTTTGACTTTATGGTACATGGGTGTCCCATGCTCAAGGGTGAGCGCATAAAGTGATAGATGCTCCGGATGAAGGGACAATGCAGTATCTAAATTGGTTACCCATGAATTCAATCCCTGGTATGGCAATCCAAATATCAGATCAAGGTTAATATTAGTAAAACCCGCTGCTCTTGACCATTCGACTGCATTGATAACATCCTTAACAGAGTGTTGCCTCTCCAATAAAGTTAATTCATTCTGGTTTGCTGATTGCATTCCAAAGCTAAGCCGATTTACTCCCAAAGAATGCAATTGCTTGAGATATACATCTGAAACTGTTCCAGGGTTGGCTTCAAGGCTGATCTCTGGTGATGGCAAAATATGAAAACTTTCGTCGATTGTTGAAAGGATTTTTTCAATATTATCGGTTGGTAGTAAAGATGGCGTGCCACCGCCAAAATAGATTGTTTCTATAATGTATCGTTCACTTGCCTCAGTCGATAATAGCTCAATTTCCCGGCAAACCGCGTCCGTATATGCAGGTATCATAGCATCCAGACCTGCAAAGGTGTTAAAGTCACAATAGCCGCATCGATGAATACAAAAAGGAACGTGAATATAGACGCTAACTGGTGACATTTTTCCAGTATATCACGCAAAAACAAGCCCCAAGAACAGGTGGTTATCTCCTGCGCGATTTTCCGGCTGGCTAAAAAAGCTGGTATAATGCGCCAAGTCTGGCAAACACACCAGAACCCTAATAATTATGACTCCTGAAACCAACACATCACCTACAAAATTATGCCCCACCTGTGGAACAAGAGTGAAGGAAGATGCAACACGTTGCCTGGTATGTGGTGCGGACCTCGACACCGTAGATAAAGAATCCCAATCAGCGAAAGTCGTTCAAGGCAGTCGTATGCCATCAATTACGCTAAGCCTGCCTGCAGCGATTGGATTATTAGCTTTGTTTCTTGGAGTTGGAGCATTGATTGTTTTTTTTGCGCTTCGACAAACACCTGAAGCCATCATTCCTCCAACAGCAACATCAACTATCACAGCCACCGCAACTGGCACCCAGACAGCTACCAATACGCCTCCTCCCACTTTAACCAATACACCCGAACCAAGCCCAACACCCATAACATATCTTATTAGAGAAAATGATACCTGTATCGGTATTGCATTATTTTTTGATGTATCTGTGCAAAGTATTGTCACTTTGAATAACCTACCCGCTGCTTGCGACACTTTGTATATCAGTCAGCCTTTACTTATTCCACAGCCGACACCCACTGTCACACCCATGCCGTCCGCTACATACAGCCTGGTTGAGCAGACGGAAGTAGCTTGCGAAAAAGTAGAGATCATTGTTCAAACCACTGATACTTTAGGTAGTATCTCGTCAAATTACAATGTTCCGATGGAGGCAATAAAAGAGGAAAACGGTCTGTCGGGTGATACTGTTTTCTTAGGTCAGCCGCTCACAATACCTCTGTGCCGGCGGTTTGCCACACCAGGTCCGTCGCCAACAGCAACATTACCACCTCCGTATGCTGCACCCAATCTTTTACTTCCAGCCAATGGAGCACCCTTTACGCTCGCGGATGATTCAATCACCTTACAATGGGCATCAGTCGGTTCTCTCTTGGAAAGCGAAGCATATAGAGTAACCATTGAAGATACCACTGCTGCATTGGGTCCATCTTTGATTGACCAAGTTACCGACACGAAGTACATCATCCCTGCAACAATCCGACCAACGGATGGGGTTTCACATATATTTAGTTGGTTCGTAGATGTAGTAAGGATAACTGGATCCGATGAAAACGGTAACCCAATGTGGGCTACAGCTGGTTCTGCGAGTCCAGCGAGATATTTCACCTGGACAGGTCTCGCAGGGGCAATAACTCCCACACCTTAATAAAAATAAGGGACTGTCCGAAAGAGGCAGTCCCATTTTATTTTAGAACGCGATTTATTACCCAGACTTTTCGGCTATTTCTTCGAGCATCGTCGTCGTCAGGGATTTCGGTCTTTCAATCGGCTGACCGAGGGCTCTTGCCCAAATCGTATTTGCAGATACTCCCAGAATTCGACTTACACCAAAAATTACGGTATAAAAGTCAAATTCCTTAACACCAAAATGGTATTGTAATGTACCACTGATTGCATCGACATTCGGCCACGGATCCTTAGCTTTTCCCTGTTCTCGTAATACATCCGGGATAACTTCATAGACAAGTGCAGCAAGCTTGAATATTTCATCATTCGAGAAGTATTTCTTTCCAAATTCCAGCTGTGCCAAATAACGTGGATCTGTTTTGCGTAAGACTGCATGTCCATATCCAGGGATTACCTGCCCTCTATTCAGTGTATCCCAGGCAACCTGACGTAAGGCAGTTTTATCATAGGAACACTCACCACATTTCTCTTTGACATCCAATAACCATGCTAAACATTCTTGATTGGCTAAACCATGCAATGGTCCGGCCAGTCCGCTTAAACCGGCTGAAGCTGCATAATAAATGTCAGATAGCGATGATGCAACCAGATGAGTAGTATGAGCACTAACATTCCCGCTTTCATGGTCAGAATGAAGTAAAAAATATAAGCGGGAAAGGTCTTCATATAATTGATCTTCAATACCCATCATATGAGCGAAGTTACCTGCCCAATCCTTATTTGGGTCAGGCGTAATGATGTCTCCGTTTTTGTACTTTATCCTGTATATAAAAGCAGCGATCTCAGGTAGCTTTGCGATAAGATTCATGGAATCTTCTAGCATCGGTTCCCAATACGCATCCTTCTTCATTCCCTCGTGGTATTGTTTTGAAAACAATGACTCTCGCTGCAAGATTAATACTGCCACAGTAAATAAAGTCATTGGATGAACATCTGATGGTAGTGCTCTAATTGCATCGAAAACATATTGTGGTACTTCACGCCTCTTCGCCCACTCAGTTTCAACCTCCAAAGCTTGTTCGAGTGTAGGTATGCTGCCAACCAGGAAAAGATAATACAACCCACCTATATAAGGCATCTCAGCACCCTTCGGTTTGGGTAACTTCTCCAGTACTTCTGGAATGGTATACCCTCTGAATTTTATCCCTTCCACGGGATCCACATAAGATATATCAGTGACAAGACTTTTAACATCCCGCATACCCCCGTATACCTGAGAAATAGTCACCTCACCAACGATCACCTCACCTTTTTCTTTTACAAGTTTTCTTACCCGTTCTCGCCACACAGGTAATTGCTCTTGGATTTTTTCCTGTAATATCATAAAATTTCCTCCACCTTTAGAGTTTTACCAGTTTAAGCAATGCATCTGTCGTTTGCCTGACGGCATCTGCGGATCGATTTAATTCAGCCTCTTCCTCATCATCGAGATCATAAACTACAACTTTTTCAATCCCTTTTCGCCCAAGTTGAACAGGGACACCGAAGAAGATATCCTTGAGACCATATTCACCCTTCATATATGCTGAAGCAGGAACTATTAGATGTTTATCTTTAAGAATAGCTTCAACCATTTGAGCAACTGCAGCGGACGGAGCGTAATACGCACTGCCGGTCTTGAGTAAGCTGACGATCTCACCTCCACCTTTCCGTGTGCGACTAACGATTGCTTCGAGGCGTTCAGGGTTTATTACTGCTCTTAATGATGTACCGGCAACATTTGAATGGCGCGTTAGTGGCACCATTTCATCACCATGACCACCGAGTACGTAGCATTGTACATTTTCAACTGAAACACCCAATTCGCCTGCTACAAATGCGCGCATCCGTGCAGAATCAAGGATTCCCGCTTGACCGATCACCTTTTCTGGAGGCAGACCAGTTAGTTTCATGGTGAGATAGGCCATGGCGTCTAAAGGATTGGTTAATACGATATAAATTGCATCGGGAGACCGTTTAATGGTTTCTAAAGTGGCCTTACTAACGATGGCTGCATTCGTTGTCAGTAAATCATCCCGGCTCATTCCCGGTTTACGAGGTAAGCCTGCTGTGATAACGATAATATCTGATCCTGCTGTTGCCTCGTAATCATTAGAACCAATGATACTAACATCCTTTCCAATCACAGGCATGGCTTGTTGTAAATCGAGTGCTTTTCCTTGGGGCATACCTTCAACAATATCCACCAGTACAATGTCTGCAATTTCTCGTTCTGCCAGCCAATGGGCGGTAGTAGAACCCGTCATACCACCACCAATAATTGAAACTTTATTGATCATATTCCCTCCAGTTGATGTTAACTATGAATTTACTGCTTCAGGTTGGTTTTCTTCTTGTTCTTGAATGAAACGGATGGCTTGCATCGCCGCCGCTGCACCCATTCCGGCTGAAGTGATCACTTGCCGGTAATGTGGGTCACCAGCTTCACCCGCAACAAATACTCCTGGCACATTTGTGGATAACAAGAGATCAGTCTTTATATACCCTCTCTCGTCCAGATCAAGGTATCCTTCAAATAACTGTGTGCTTGGAGTATGCCCAATAAATACAAATACTCCATCCGTTGGAGTTTCAGTTGTTTCATTGGTCAATACATTCCTTAACCTGACTTTCTTCACTGCTTCGTCACCCACAATTTCTGTTATTACTGTATTCCAGATAAACTTTATTTTTGGATGGTTGATGGCACGCTGTTGTAATATTGTTCCTGCACGTAAGGTATCCCTGCGATGCACTATTGTTATCGATTTGGCATAGCGAGTAAGGAACAGGCTTTCCTCAATCGCACTATCACCACCTCCTACGACCAACACATCTTTCTCCTTAAAAAACCACCCATCACATGTTGCACAATAGGATACGCCTCTTCCGGTTAATTCTTTTTCGCCAGGGATTTCTAATTTAGTTGCCTGAGCACCTGTAGCGACAATCAAAGTATCAGCCAGGTACTCGCCGTTATATGTTTGGATCCTGAACGGTCGCTGAGATAAGTCAGCACTTGTGGCTGTATCATATTCCACATGAGCACCAAACCTTTCAGCTTGTTTTTGAAATAAATCAACCAATTCCTGTCCCCCGACCCCATCTGGAAAACCTGGATAGTTTTCAATGCTGTGAGTTAATGAAACTTGGCCACCTAATTCCATACCAGTCAATACAACAGGTTCTAAATTAGCTCTGGCAGCATATAACGCAGCGGAAAAACCCGCGGGTCCAGAACCGAGAATTAGCATTTTTACGTTTTTTATTTGATTGGAGTGGTCGGAGGAGGTATCTTTAAGGTTTAAATCCATTCCGTAACCCTTTCCGTCTGTGAATTATGTATTTAGACAAATCACAATAATTTCGATCTTCAATTAATAAGATGCATATCCAGCACAAAGGTTGCATGAACGGTTATCGCCATAGGATAATCCACAAGAATGAAACAGCAGTTGCTATACGAAATATCCAGCTTAATGTATCTTGTCCAGCAATTGATAGTTGAATCGATGCCACTAGGAAGGCAGCAAAGATGATCCCACCAATTGCCTTGGATATTGTTTTTTCAAGTTTTTTTACATTTTCAGTTAATTGTGGGTCACGAACATTGATTTCTCCCCTTTCCAGCTTGGATATTAGTGCATCTGCACGTACTGGCAAGGTAATCAACTTACGAGCAACGTCACCAGCTTCTTTCGCCCAATAACTCCAATCATGTCTGGCTTCTTCAGAGACAATTTTCTTAGAGAATGGACCCAGATGTTTAAATATATTAATTTGTGGATCCAAACCGATACACATCCCGGATAAAATTCCTACTGCTCTACCCAGGAAAATTAAATCTTGAGGTAATTGAAATGGCATATTAAACAAAATATCACGGAATTCATAAGCAATGGCATGGATCTCTTCTATTTTTATGTTTGTCAGCTCATCCATGCTTTTTCCCCAAAAACGTTTAAACATTTCTGATTCTGCCCGCTCTAATAAAGAAATATCTGCTCCGGGTAAAAGAATTCCAAGTATTTGGTAAGCTCGTACTACCCTTGATGCGTCTTGGAGACCAACGCCAATGAGCAACTCCCGTAATCCATCCCTCATTTCTGGTCTCATCCGACCAACCATCCCAAAATCAATAAAAGTTAGCTTCCATTCAGGATTGGACGGTGTTGTTTCACTAAATTCAGTTTTTGGCATCACGAACAAATTACCTGGATGAGGATCAGCGTGAAAGAAACCATCTTCAAATATTTGCTTGAGATAAGTATCCAATAACCTGGCAGCGACTTCAGATTTGATAATCCCGGCAGCTGTTATCTCTTCATAATCAGTAATTTTGATACCCCTGACATCCTGCAGAGTCAAAACTTTTTTTGTTGTATGAGTCCAAATAACTTTAGGCACTAAAACTTCTGGGTGAGCAATAAAATTAGCAGCAAAGGTTTCAGCATTCCGACCCTCTGCTAAATAATCAATTTCCTCATAAAGCGTGCGGGTAAATTCAGCAATTAATCCGGGAATATTAGCTCTCTTACGGATAGGGGGATACCGTTTTATCCAATTGCCGACGGTTCGGATGGCTGCCAGATCAGTTGCAATGATGGATTCGATATCAGGTCGTTGGACTTTGACTACGACAGAATATAGAGCTGAATGGTTTACATCAGAGGTAATATTAAGCGCACCAATTTTATTCGCCTGCTCGCTGGTTAACAAAAGTTTTGCTAAATGTGCTTGTCCTAATGATGCTGCTGCCAGTGGTACTGGATCGAACTCAACATATTTGTCAAGGATAGACATACCAAATTCAGTCTCGGCTACCCTACGAATTTTATCGAAATCTTCCGAGGGTACTTCATCCTGTAAACCCGCCAATTCCGTGGTAACAACTTCAGGTAAAACATCCACCCTGGCTGACAGGAATTGACCTACCTTGATTAAAACTCCCCCCATTTGTACTGCTAATTTGCGATAATTTGTTGCAAATTTACGATAACGTGCTGATCGTGTTTTACGAGACCATTTTGCCAGCCCGATCCGAGGTAATATCAGGTCCCAGATACCTATACTGACGAGAATACGTGCAAAGAATAGGACTATCCGTCGGTATCGGGTTCGAATCATTAGTGAAAATCTCTTAAATTATGAGTACTGAACAGGAGCATCGATTCAATAACTGATCCGTCACATCATCCAGTAAGGTTCCCTGCCATCGGTCCTGTCCGGGTTGGTAATGTGCTCCAATGATTAACATCTCATATCCACCCGAGTTCAACTCATTGATTATCTCTTCAACAACCAACCCTTGTCGAATTCGAGAGATGATTTTGCTTTTCACTCCTGCCAAACGAAGCTGCTGAATGGCATGGGTTAAAACTAAATCACTTTCAATATTGACATCCTGCTCAGAATTCATAGAAATTGGCTCAGATATAAATTCATCGTCTATTTTTCTAGTACTGAGAGGGAGTACGTGTAATAATCCTAATTGTGCATTCGTATTCGAAATCCATTCGCCTCCTAATTTCATTGTCATCGTTGAGCTAGCTTCAGCACTTGCACAAACCAGGATTTTGCCTATTTTATCGGGTATATTCCGTGCTACCAGAAAATGAGTGTGGAGCTTTCGAGCCAACTTGCTTGTAGTCGATCCTAATTGAGGATGTAAAAGCCCTAATTGCTTTCCACCTCCTCCGACTACGACTAAATCATATTTATACCTCAATGCTTCAGACAGAATTTCTTCTGATGGATCCCCGTTTAGGATCTTTTTTTCCACCGAGTAATCTGTGCCTAAACCCTTAATGATTAAATCCATTGAATCGGTTAGCTTATCAAAATCATCTTTATTATCAACGACGCCTAATACTGTAATTTGGGATACTTTAGGAAATCCTAATTTGGAGATTAAATCTGTTGACTGCACAGATCCAGATGATCCATCAGTACAAATCAAAATATTCATTGCATACTCCTTGTCACTACCAACAATTGGTCTGGATTGTCAGTATTTGTAAGTAGTATATTTTACCTTGAATATTCCTATAGATTACCAGCCAAAATCGTTAATCGCTACATCTCTTTTGTGGTATCCTTCCAATCGTGTTTCCCAATCATAAGATAGAAAACCAGCTGACAAAATTACTCCGATTTAGTCGGGGACTGGTAGCATATTCTCAAGAAAATTCCATTTCTTGTAATTTTTCAATCAGGACAACAGCATTGCTGTCTGATTTCCTTGGTTTTTTTTAGAATGTCTGATTTCGAATTTATTCCATTTACTATCCCGGGTTCCCCTGAATTTAACGATCTACCATGGGAACTACCCATGAATGAATGGCCTAAAGATAGCTTCCACCTGGAGGAAGTTCAACAAGGCATCTCACGCCATACAGTAGTATTTGTTAACTATTCTGGAACATTGTACGGGTTAAAAGAACTGCCTGAGAATATTGCCCAAAAGGAATATGAATTATTATCTCAATTGCAGGAATTGAAACTGCCATGTGTTAAACCAGTTGGATTTGCTAAATTAAGCAGAAATTCGAGTCAATCCAGCATTTTATTCACACAATATCTCGACTCCTCCGTTCCTTATCGTTTTTTATTCATCAATAACGCAGTAGATCGTTACCAATCCCATTTGTTGGATGCCATTTCAGGATTATTAGTCCAGCTACATTCCAACGGATTCTATTGGGGAGATTGCTCCTTATCAAACATTTTATTTCGCCGTGATGCTGGTACGCTACAGGCATATCTTGTCGATGCTGAGACGGCAGAATTCCATCTACCTCGCCTTTCTCCAATATTGCGATATCATGACCTGGAAATCATGCAGGAAAATATACAAGGTGAGTTATCTGACCTTCACACGATCGACAAACTTGCTCTCAACTACCCGGTGCAAGAGACAGGTCATTATATTCAACAGAGCTATCGTAGTTTATGGGAAGAAATAACACGCGAGGATGTCTTCTCTCAAAATGACCTTTTTCGAGTTCAGGAACGCGTACGCGCATTGAACGCGCTTGGATTCTCGGTAAAGGATATCGAGCTTAAAAATGAGAATTCAGGGAATATTTTAAAATTACGTATCTTCGTATCCGACCGAAATTTTCATCGCAATCAATTAATGGAGATAACCGGCCTATACGCAGAAGATAGACAGGCTCAGCAGATCATGAATGAAATTTATGAGCTTAAAGCAAATATGTCGCAGTCTAACTACTCAAACATTACCCTTGTAGCTGTTGCGTATCATTGGCTGGAACATATTTATAAGCCAGTTACAGAAAAATTACATTCTCTGATTAATGCTAATTCGATAGTCATGGTAAAAAATGACCCAATCGAATTGTATTGCCAGGTGCTTGAGCACAAATGGTATCTTTCTGAACGCTCTCAACATGATGTTGGTCATCAAGCAGCAACTGAGGATTATATCCAGCGATTTGGCTAGACACTCTTACAACATTTATAAGTAAATATAAAAATACACAATTTGTGAGGAAATATTTTCTGGATTTACTAATAAAGATAATTCCGGAAATCTTAATAGATAAAAGGAGCCACTGAGTAATTAATTAGCGACTCCTTTTTCTACGACAACAGACGAGTGTTTTTACTCAACATCACCGGCATAAATCATGGTAATTTCACTGATTAGCGGTGTTCACGATTTCAGACCGGTATTTTCACATCAGGTAAGTGACTTAATGATTCTTTGATCGCTTCCTCTGGGTATTCGTAATCTACCAATTGGCCACTCAAGTAGGCTTGATATGCACTCATGTCATAATCGCCATGACCAGACAAATTAAAGAGAATAATGCGGGAATCACCATTTTCTTTGGCTTCGATGGCTTCGTCGATGGCTGCTCGAATAGCATGGGCTGATTCAGGCGCGGGAACGATACCCTCAGTACGTGCAAACCGGATTGCAGCCTCGAAGGTTGCCAACTGCGGGACAGCAATTGCCTGGA
The DNA here is from genome assembly GCA_963774275.1 of uncultured Chloroflexia bacterium. Classification (GTDB taxonomy): domain Bacteria; phylum Chloroflexota; class Anaerolineae; order Anaerolineales; family UBA4823; genus FEB-25. The sequence continues at coordinate 401,680 of CAVZEP010000011.1, forward strand.
TTAATCCAGCATCATATAAAGCGCAGATTGAAGGCGCCATACCATGGTAACGTAATCCTCCGGCATGGATCGGTGGGGGAACAAAATCGTGCCCAAGGGTGTACATTTTTACCACCGGAGCCATTTTGGCAGTATCACCATAATCGAATGTGTATATTCCTTTTGTTAATGAAGGAGTTGCCTTTGGTTCGACTGCCAGTAGACGAGTGTGTTTACCATTTATAAGGTTTTGTTGCAGGAATGGATAAGCGATTCCAGCAAAATTTGACCCTCCCCCAACACACCCAATCACCACATCTGGATATTCACCAGCCAAGTCCATTTGCTTGAGTGCTTCCTGCCCAATCACAGTTTGGTGCAATAAAACATGGTTTAACACAGAGCCAAGGCTGTACTTTATAGTCCCATGAGACTTTGCTGCTACTTCTACCGCCTCAGAAATTGCGATTCCAAGCGACCCAGGATTGTCAGGATCCTCTTTGATTATGGATTTACCGTACTCGGTGTGCTTTGTTGGACTTGGATATACTTTAGCTCCATAGGTCTCCATGAGATATCGTCGATAAGGTTTTTGGTTATACGAAACCTTGACCATGTAGACTTCCAAATTCAAGTTAAAAAAGCTGCATGCCATGGCAAGCGCAGAACCCCATTGTCCTGCTCCGGTTTCTGTAGCCAGAGCTTTTGTTCCGGATATCTTGTTATAAAATGCCTGAGCAAGCGCAGTATTGGCTTTGTGACTACCCACAGGTGAAGTACCCTCATACTTGAAATAGATATGCGCAGTGGTATCCAACGATTTCTCTAGCCTGCGTGCACGGAGTAATGGCGTTGGACGCCATAATTTATATATTTCCCTTACCTCGGATGGAATCTCTATATATCTCTCAGTACTGATTTCTTGGAGGATCAGATCCATTGGAAAAAGTACTGATAAGAAATCGGGTGTCACCGGCTCAAGGGTTTGCGGATTTAGTACCGGTGTGGGAGCAATAGAACTATCCGCATTGATGTTGTACCAGTATTTCGGAATATCCGATTCATTGAGCAAAAAACGTGTTTGTTCAGACATAGCTACCTCCATTTGGTATTTAAATAAAATATGCGCTCATCCGATGGGGACGAACGCGTTTGGCCCGTGGTGCCACCCCGGTTAAGCTAGCTTTCAGTAACAAAAATTCCCGTTATGATGCAACGGGAACTCAAAGCCAGCTTCACTCTTGTCAGATACGGTCTATAAGACGATATCTTTTGCCTTGATAACGGTGGCATTTCCGGCGCAGGTTACTCCTGTAATTTCCCATCTTGTTTCGCCCTGCAACTCAGAGGTCCATTCAGCCCTACCGTGCGAGCAAGAATTCTCATCTACCCTTGCTCTCTGTGTCGCCGTGTTAGTGCGTACTCGCCCTCTTCAAAGTTATTATCTATGAAGTTTGTCCAATTATATGAGGATTCTAGTTTTTGTCAACCCATTCGCCCATTATTCAGGTCTTCTAATGAGAATCTCGAAATCTGAACCATACTCATCTTTTTCATCGGGTGCTTTGTTTTCGCTTTTTATAAGCGCCCACATTGATTCATCAATCTTGGGAAAGAATACATCCGCTCCTACTTTAGTATGCACCCGAGTCAGATAGATCCTATCAGCCAAATCGATGGTTTGGTTAAATATCTCCCCTCCCCCAATGATAAACAATTCATCTTCATGACTTTTCTTAGCTAATCTGATCGCTTCCGAAATCGAATTCACCACCTGGCATTGATCCGGTTGATACTTTTTACGCCTGGTAATCACAATCATCACCCTGCCTGGTAATGGTTTCCCAATCGCCTCGTAGGTTTTTCTCCCCATCACAAGATGATGTCCCAAGGTTAATGATTTGAAACGTTGTAAATCTGATGATAGGTGCCATGGAATACGATTATCTTTTCCGATTCCGCAGTTTTCGTCCATAGCGACAATCAATGACACGATCACACAGATATCTCCGCTTTAATGTGTGGGTGACACTGGTAATTATTTAATTCAAAATCATCATACGTGAAGTCGAATATTGAGCGGACATCGGGATTAATGTCCATTTTCGGGAGTGGAAATGGTTCCCGCCTCAATTGGATTTTAGCTTGGTTAACATGGTTCAAGTATAGATGCGTGTCACCCATAGTCTGTATCAAATCACCAAAACCTAATCCGCATACCTGTGCAACCATCATAGTTAGTAATGCATAAGAAGCGATGTTGAATGGCACTCCTAGAAATACATCCGCTGAGCGTTGATAAAACTGGCAGGAGAGTTTTCCATTACCAACGTAAAATTGGAATAATAAATGACAGGGAGGTAACGCCATTTTATGAATCTCTCCGACATTCCAGGCATTCACAATTAAGCGCCTCGAATTCGGATCTCTTTTTATCTGCTCGATTACTTGACTGATCTGATCTACAAAGGTACCTTCAGCTGTTTTCCAATTTCTCCATTGAACACCATATACTGGCCCTAATTCTCCATTTTCGTCTGCCCATTCATCCCAGATTCCTACCCCATGATCATTCAGAAAATTTATATTACTCTCTCCACTCAAAAACCATAATAATTCATATATCACAGATTTCAAGTGAAGTTTTTTGGTGGTCAGCAATGGAAATCCCTGGTTGAGATCAAATCGCATTTGATATCCAAATACAGATATTGTCCCGGTGCCAGTTCTATCTGATTTAGTTATGCCATTATCGAAAATATATTGAAGTAAATCCAGGTATTGTCGCATATACATATCCCAACTCGATAAATCGTTGCTTAATTTTGTTGTGTGACAGAGATTATTTCCCTGGTTTTTTCGATATCATCATGGATCTGGTTGATTAATTCGTCCACACTTTGAAATTTTTGTTCTCCCCGTAACCGGGAAATAAACTGAATTGTTAGCTGATGGTTATATAAATCACCGGAAAAATCAAGAATATGTGCTTCGACATGTGATATTTGATCAGTATTCTCAAAGGTGGGGCGTGTGCCGATGTTTACTGCCGCAGGGAGCAGTTTATCAATGATTTGAACTTTGCAGGCATATACACCTGGTCCAGGGATTAATTTTTCATTACCTGTCTCTAAATTTGCTGTGGGTATGCCGATCCTTTTCCCCCTGCCATCACCGTGAACAACCTTTCCATAAACACTGTAGTGTCGGCCAAGCATTTTATTTGCTTCCTCGATCAGACCTTCCATAAGCAACTTACGTATTTGACTGGATGAAATTATTCTTCCGTCTAGTCTGACTGGTTCAACAATATGAACTTGAAACTTTAATTCCTCTCCTAATTGCTTTAGATAGTTAACATTCCCTTCTCTACCTTTACCCAGGGCAAAGTCATGACCTACCCAAAGTTTTCGGAACCCAAGGTGATCTAATAAATATAATACAAACTCACGCGCAGTAATCTGGGATAATTCAGATGTAAACTGGTGGGTGATAACATAATCCGTACCAATTTCATCCAGCAAATTGGATTTTTCAGAGGTAGTGGTTAAATAAAAAGCATCGGTCCTGCCTCGTAAAATGACTGATGGATGTGGATGGAAAGTTAAAACGACGGATTTATCGGCTTCTTGATGAGCATAAGTATTTAACTCGCGGATAAGCTGTTGATGGCCAACATGCACACCATCAAACGAACCGATGGTTAGCCATGTATTCTGAAGATAAACACCGTCAAGAGACAAAAAGAGATGCTGCATCGGGCATCAACCAAGATTATCAGGAAAAAAATACTTTACGTGGTTGCCACTCATTGGTTTCTTCATCTAATTCCATCAATGCAACCAAATCTCCTTGTTGGCTTATACCTCTAACCCATCCTTTAAGATCACCTTCAGCAGCAACCCGATGACCATGGCGAATAAGCTCAACCTGGTCACCATCCAATTCAACCATCCGCCAGTCACCCAATGCTTCGGCCGCCGGGATTAGGAATTTGTACCAATCACCGACATGAAATGATTCTTGCAATCTCCGTAAAGGGACGGCGTCCCGAAGTGTGAAGCGACCACTTTTTGTTCGCCGTAGACCGACCAAATGCGCACCACATCCTAATGCTGCTCCCAGATCATTGGCAAGTGAGCGAACGTAGGTACCGGAAGAACAAAAAACATCGATTACCGCCTCAGGTGGATTCCATTCAAGCAGCTCTAGGCTATATACCTGAATAATCCTTGGTTGAAGTTCTACCTCTTCGCCTTCACGAGCCTTTTCGTAAGCCTTCCGTCCTTGGATTTTAATCGCTGAATAAGGCGGAGGAACTTGTTGAATTTCGCCAATAAATTGCGTTAACGCCTCTTCAAATTGCTCTTCGGTAATGCTCTCTGCAGATCCAGATGAAGTGATTTTACCTTCTGAATCAAAGGTGTCGGTTGTACTACCTAAATGAATCGTTGCCTGGTATCTCTTATCAGAGGCAGATACATATTCGCTTAGACGGACGGCGGGACCAACCAATACCACTAGTACACCAGAAGCTCTTGGATCTAAAGTTCCTGTGTGTCCAGCACGATGAATATTGGTACCACGCCGAATGATTTGGACCACATCATGCGATGTTAATCCGACAGGTTTGTCTACGACTAGAACACCTGATACTGCATTTTTTAGTTGATCATCATAAGTTGTATTCATACACCTTCCCCATATAATAATAATCTACGTGTGCATACCGATAGGTTTCTCGATATAATTCATAAACAATCGGGTATTAGCTAAAACATCCTCTAATACCTCGTCTAATTTTCCTATTACATCTGCTCCAGCTGCTGCCTTGTGCCCCCCACCCCCAAATTTTTGAGCTATCGCAGAAACATCCAATTCTGTAGATAGGCTTCCACACAAGCGCCAGCTAATTTTAACATATCCTCCAGATTGTTCAATTACTAATACAGCGACTTTTGCGCCATGTATTCCAGAGAGTATTTTAATCAGGTCCGCATCATCACGTGATGGATATCCTGCTTCATGCCTGTCACTTAATGAAAGCATCGTCCAGACCAGACCATCTTCCATATGAATTTTTGATAGACCTGCACCCCAGTATCTAGCGGCTTCAATGGATTGTTCAGTGATCGTACGATAATATATATCAGCCAGATCCCCACCCAATTCCATTAATTCTGCGGCTAATCGGAGCACTTGCGGATATACATTGGATGTTCGAAATCCAATCGTGTCTGTCACTATTCCAGCTAACAATGCATTAGCAACGGATTTGGAAATTTCTAAACCGAATCCGGGTAAATATTTGGATAATATTTCTGCTGTGGCTACAGCACCGCTCTCCACGAGATTTATCTTGGCGAAATTTGTATTTGTCTTATGATGGTCGATATTGAGATCGGGTATACCATAGCCGATTAAGGCAGTATCGGTTCGCTCGATCTCGGAAGAATCAACAACGATGATGTAATCGACCTTGCCTGTGGGAATGGTTTTTATCAACTCACTCCCAGATAAAAATCGAAAGTTCTCAGGCACTCCATCACTCAAAACCATTTGAACTTCTTTTCCTATCGCAAGCAATGGTAATCCAATACCTAATACGGAACCAATCGCATCACCATCCGGTCGAAGATGCGATGCCACTAAAACTTTATTAGCCATATCAAATTGATCATGAATTGTAGCAATTAATTCATGTTGTCGATCCATTACGCTTAACCACCCTTTTCTTTGGTATGACTTTGTGCGGTTGAGAATCATCTTGATGGATTGACTTGAATAATCGCTCAATTTCATCAGCATGTTCAAGCGTTGGATCCCAATGGAATCTCAATTTTGGAAAGGTACGTAGTTCCATTCGATGAGCTAATTCGCTTCGTAAATACCCTTGTGCGTGATCCAATCCCGTTAGAACTTCTTGTGATTGTTGGATTCCTTCGATGGTGCATACATATATTTCTGCGTAAGCTAATTCACGATCTACTTCCACATCTGTAACCATCACACCTTTTAATCGTGGGTCACCGCTCTGCATTAGAATTATCTCAGAGAGCTCCTGGCGGATACGCTCTGCTATTCTGGTAAGCCTTGTTTTTGATGCCAATTCAACCTCCAGAAAATTTAAGCAGCTGGCACTTTTTCAACTAATACACATTCGATCCGATCGCCTTCCAAAAATTCAGTAAAATTACGGATCGCTATACCACATTCAAATCCTTGCCGTAACTCTTTAACATCTTCTTGAAGATGTTTTATTGAAGATATCTCTCCAACGGCAACTATTTCTCCATTACGAATAACTTTCCCACGTAAATTGCGCCTTATTTCGCCATCAATAATATAACATCCAGCAATATTTCCTACTTTGGATATGCGAAATACCCTTCGAACGTCTGCATGTCCCAAGACGGTCTCTCTTTCGACCGGCTCAAGCATTCCATTCAACGCTTTTTCGATATCTTCAATCATCCTGTAGATAATGTTATACAATCGGATGGAAACACCTTCTTTTTCAGCCAACTTTCTTGCAGATACATCAGCCTGAACACTGAAACCAACAATAACTGCTTTTGAGGCCGATGCGAGCATAACATCATTTTCGGTGACATTGCCTGTCTCAGCATATAAAATATTCACACTGAGCTCCTCCGTACATAAGTCTTTCAGGGAGGAGATTATTGGCTCCAAGGATCCTTGTACGTCGGCTTTGATAATTAATCGCAATTCTGGTACTTCACCCGCCTTGAATTGATCATATAATTGTTCCAGGGTGATCTGAGCCTTTTTATCAGCAGGACCTTTTTCATCCCTTTGAGATTTCTCAGCGATAAACACACGGGCTTCGCGTTCAGATGGAACTACCTGGAATAAATCACCTGCTTGAGGAACCTCGTTTAGTCCCATAACAGACACAGGCGTCGATGGGCTTGCCTTCCTGATCCGGCGAAAACGGAAATCAAAGAGAGCTTTTAACTTCCCAAATGCTTTACCGACAACAACCACATCTCCAACTTCAAGTGTGCCGTTTTGAACGAGTAATGTTGCCATTGCGCCTTTAGAGCGGTCCAATTCAGCTTCAATAACTGTACCGATGACCTTTCCATTTGGATTTGCGCGAATATCCATATTATCGGCGACTAAAACGATTGCCTCAAGTAAGTCTTCTAAACCTTCCCGGCGCTTTGCAGACAATGGGACAACAATTGTATCTCCGTCCCAATCATCGGGCACCAGACCAACTTCAGCCAGTTGTTGTCGAACACGGTCTGGATCGGCATTGGGTTTATCTATTTTATTGAGTGCGACAATAATAGGAACCTTGGCAGCTTTTGCGTGGGCAATTGCCTCTTTGGTTTGTGGCATCACCCCATCATCCGCTGCAATCACCAGAATGACAATATCAGCTCCTTGAGCACCTCGAGCCCGCATGGCTGTGAAAGCAGCATGGCCGGGGGTATCGAGAAATGTGATCAAATGTCCGTTGTGTTCTGCCTGGTAAGCTCCAATATGTTGGGTGATTCCACCTACCTCCCCCTCAGCGACATTTGTCTCTCTGATGGCATCCAACAAGGTTGTCTTACCGTGATCTACATGACCAAGAATGGTAACTACAGGTGGACGAGGCGCTAAATTTTCGGAGGATTCTTTCGCAATAACTTTCCTCCATTGGGGTATTTCACTCAAATCCTGTTCGATTTCTTTTGGACTCTCGGGGATAGCCTCAAAACCCATCTCGGATGCGACGATTGCTGCGGTATCAAAATCAATTGGCTGATTAATACTTGCCATGACGCCATTCGACATCAAGGCTTTAATCACATCGATGGGGCTTGTTTGCATGATGCCCGCAAGCTCACGCACAGTTATGCTGGATGATATTTCAATCTTCTTTAAGTTATGACCGTTATCGCTCATATGGTACCTCTATGAATTTAAAATTTTTAACCCCTATGAGCGGGTGAAACGGATGTCACTCGTTCATTGTTGCTTCCTATTCCGGTAATGATAAGGCGTAACTCATTAATTGATCGCGTTCTTCAAGCGTTAATTCGACCTTTAAGGCGCTCGCAAGTGCTCCCTTCATTCCTCGTTCCCAACAAGAACGTTGCAAATGAAGATAAGCACCTCTGCCAGCTAATTTTCCTGTCGGGTCAATTACAACCCCTTGCGGGCTGCGCACTACCCTTATCATTGAACGCTTAGGCAATACTTCCCTGCAGGCAACACAGGTGCGTTGGGGAATATGCCTTCTTCTACCGGCTTTTCGGGGCACAGGTCCTACTTATACTTTAAAAGTTCCAATCATCTTCCCAACCACCACCTCGTTTCCGCTTTCTCTTCACCAAGGTGATATCTCGGTCGGGATCGTAAACCACTTCCACGAATTTTTTCTTCTTTTTCTTTTTCGCTTTACCTTTTTTATCGAGATCTTCTTCTTCCTCTTCTTCTTCAGTATCCTGTACACCAAGAACTTCAGGGCGTAAAGTAAAGATCTCGTTGAAATCTATCGGTTTTTCAGCTTCTTCTTTTACTTCACCAACAACCTCAGGTGCTTGAACTTCACCAACAATTTCAGGCTCCACAAGAATGCCTTCTGGAACCGTTGTAGTTTCCTCTCCAGTCGCAGGCGGAGCAATAATAGCTTCACCCACCTCTACGAGCTGTTCAGGTACAACGATTTCTTCGAGGGCTGGTTCGCTTACTTCGGCTAATTTCTCACCTTCAGGCTCAGCTTCTTCTACTACCTCAGGTGTAATCACTTCTGGTTCAGGTGACGGGAAGGAAATGTTTGCCAGTTTTTCCTTAATTTCATCCATCGCTTTTGGACCGATTCCACTAATACCCAATACGGCATCTTCGTCCAAAGCCAACTGGAACATCAAGTCACCGATTGTCTCATAACCTGAGGTGCTCAATAAATCGAAGATCCGCTCCGTCAAAGCCAAATCTTCGAGTGACATTGCAAACGCAGCCGTTGGTATCTTGGCTCGAGTTTCCTTTCGGCGTTCTTCTTCGGCTAGTTTTTCTGCTGTTCGTCTATGAATTAAACCACGCTCAACTCTATCCACAAATTGACTTAAGAATTGATATTCCTCAGGTGTGATCGGCCGTCCTTCAGCTTTCTTTGCTAAGATAATCTCAACCCTGGGAATATTTTCCGTTTCGATCTCTGCCATGGAAGCATATTCACGATCGCTCTGCAATCGATGGATTGCATCTCCAGCTGCCTCGAGCAAAGATTTAATATCAATTCGCCATCCTGTTAGCTTGGCTGCCAAGCGAGCATTCTGGCCATCCCGACCAATGGCAAGACTAAGCTGGTCTTCCATGACAACCACAGTTGCGGTTTTTGTACCCTTGGCATGCTCATTCAAATACACTCCAGTGACACGCGCTGGGCTGAGTGCTTTGGCAATATACGCCGCAGGGTCTGGATCATATTCGATCACATCGATCTTTTCATCATTTAACTCGCGTACAATAGCTTGAATCCGTACTCCCCTGATCCCCACACACGCACCAACTGGATCCACAGCTGGTTGTAATGCAGCTACAGCAACTTTTGAGCGTTGACCTGGCTCACGAGCAATTGACCTGATCTCGACTAAGCCGTGGTAAATCTCGGGAACTTCATTTTCTAACAGGCAGCGTAGGAAATTTCGATGCGAGCGTGACAGGATGATTTGAGGCCCACGTGGGGTTTGCTTAACCTCAAGTAATAATGATTGAACCCGATCGTGCACCCTGAAATGCTCTCCATTGATTTGTTGGTTTCGAGGTAATACACCCTCAGCCTTCATATCCAGTCCAAGCGCAACTTGCTGGGGTGTAACCGCTTGCACAACTCCGCTTACAATATCACCAACCTGCTTCGCATAATACTTCATCTGGGAATCACGTTCAGCTTCCCGGATGCGTTGTTGGATGACTTGTCGAGCTGTTTGGGCAGCCACTCTACCAAAATTTGTAGGCGTCGATTCTACTACGACCATACCACCGAGCTCAGCACTTGGGTCGATCTTAATTGCATCTACCAGCGCTACCTCTGTCCGTTCGTCTTGAACCGAATCTACAACTTCTTTTTCTGCAAATACAGTGACTGCCCCTGTCTCAGGATCAATTTTTGCTTCTACCAATTGTGCAGTGGATGCATTAACCGCCCGTCGATAGGCAGAAACCATAGCAGCTTCGAGTGCTTCAAGGACTACATTTCTTGGGAGTCCTTTTTCCTCGAGAACCTCATTAAATGCCAACATGAACTCGTTTTTCATTCCTTAATAATCTCCGTACAAATAACAGAAAGGGATTAGCTTTATACGCAAGAAAAGTGGGGATTGCCCACTTTTCCACGACACTACACTCTAAATACCTTTACAAATGTGATTTTAACACGGATACGAATGTAATGCAAGGTCTTCGGGTAAATTCCAATAAAATTCTTATCAATTCTTATAGATCCCAGATGGAAAGTGCTTGTTTTAGGATGGATTGCCATGTATTATTTTCTTTGTACGGGCATGGATACGGATCGTTATATTCTTTCCCGAGCATCGCAGAGATCACCGCCAGGTTGCATGCTTTTCCGGCATTTAAATCGTAACCTCCTTCAAGGATCAGTGCGATTCGGCCTTCACAATGTATATCTGCCCAGTCACAAAGCTTTTTTATCAATATTCTATAACCATCTGCAGTCAAAAGGAGCTGACCCAATGGATCCATCCAATGCGTGTCGAATCCATAACTGACCAGGATGATCTGCGGATTTTTCCTATCCAGGAGCGGTATGATCAGCTGATCCATGATGGAGAGAAATGCATTGTCACCTGATCCTGGTGGCAATGGGAAGTTAGCCGTCCAACCTTCACCAGATCCAGAGCCGATATCCGCGACATTACCTGTTCCAGGATAAAAAGGTGACTGGTGTGTTGAAATATAAAACACATCATTTCTGGACCAAAATATATCCTGGGTCCCATTCCCATGATGCAAATCCAGATCAACGATTGCTACACGCTGTACATGATGATTCTTGATCAAATATTCAGCCGCAACAGCAATATTATTCAACAAACAGAAACCCATCCCCTGCCCCCGCATCGCATGATGACCAGGTGGGCGAGTAAGAGCAAAACCACGCTTTGCCCTCCCTTCCCACACCGCGGATGCTATTGTAGCTGCACCATAAGCTGCTCGATGAGCAAGATCCCATGTGGCTGGGGTGGTAAAAGTATCCGGGTCAAGATGGCCTGACCTTCGACAAGTCATCTCCAATAAATTTAAATAGGCAGGAGAATGTATGGATTGTATCAGGTCATTAGCCATGAGAAGCGGGGTTAGTTTGGGGTATTCATCCCACAATCCAGATTCCAACAATGCTGACCGGATCACTTCAACTCGTTCTGGGCGTTCAGGATGACCGCGCTCAAAATGGGCTGCATGTCCCTCTGGATAAAAATATACGAGATCCTTCATAGGATATATATCAATAATCCCTCCTCTAGCTTATAGTTTTCCTGGCGATCAATCGAATGTCAAACTTGCATCACCTTGTTTTACGATTAAATTAAGCCTATACTTGTATCTGTGATCACAGTCTGTTTCAAAATAGTCTCAACTATAAGGACAACACGTAATTGATATAATTCGTACTACTCTTTCCCATATCCGCGTAGTACCCCCTATATTCCGGTGGTAGCAATGATGCAATCTGATACATGATCTCCTCGATCATTTTTGTCCGCGTAGCATGGTCTATCCTGCCTTCAGGAAATGCTAATTTGAATACTCTCCCCACCCGGATGTGAAAATCAGTCCGCTTTAGTCCTTTGAGGTTATCTTGTAATCTCTCACCTCCATAATAAACCAAAGGCAGAATAGGTGCATCACTATGATGTGCCAACATCACAATACCAGGAAGTCCACGTTGTAATTGACCATGCTTGCTGCGTGTGCCTTCTGGTGCGATTGCCAGAATTTTCCCCGCTTTCAATGCTTCCAATGCACGACGGAATGCACTTGTATCTGCCTCACCCCTTTGAATTGGGATAGCTCCCCACAGGTCAAATAATAGAGCCATTGCAGGGTTATCCCACGTCTCCGCCTTTGCAAAACCAGTTACCCTGCGTGGTTGTAAATGGGTATACAACAAGGGGACTTCCATAAAATTAATATGGTTGCTGGCAATGATTAAAGGTCCATGCTCTGGGACATTTTTCAATTGGCTATCATCCACATTACACAATATGCGGGTGATGCTCTTAATTGAAGTTGTGACTACAGTAAATGCAAGGCTCATGTGCCAACTGATCCTGATAACATCTTTATAGGCTGTTTGATTAATTCTATCGTCAATTCTTTTCCAGCGACACAAATGGTCTCTCCATCTGCATGTGCCGGTAAAGAGCCTTGCATGGCAACAATGTGAATTTTGGACGCATTACCCGTCTTAATCTGTGGATGAGAAGCCTGTGTTCCCTTCATAAATTGAGGGATTAATTTAAGAATACCAACCCTGCTCAACTGGCCAGCGATGCAAAGATCCAATAGACCATCATCTGGAAGCGCATTTGGTGCCATCATAAATCCTCCACCCATCCTGCGCCCGTTCATGATTGATACCATAAGCGATGGTTGAGTAAGGAGTTTATTATCATATTCAATCCGTACTGTCGGTGCTTGAAAAAAAAGAAATATAGTTCTTAATGCAGCCACAACATAATTCATGAAACCGTGCAGATGGGTCAGTTTTGCAGCCTCAAACCCAACGACAGCATCAAATCCGATCCCAACACCATTCCCAAAATAACGTCCCTGTGGATAATCACCCCCCACAACAATTCCGACGTCCATATTGCGAGATAGATTATTCTGGATCACCTCGAAACCAGCTTGCAATCCAGGTGGTATTCCAAAACCAAATGCGAAATCATTTCCCCGTCCTATGCCAACGATCCCCATACAGGCATCTCTATTTCCCAGGTTCCATGCTTGCATCAAACCATTCAAGACTTCATTGGATGTTCCATCACCACCTACTGCGATGACAAAATCAAAACCATTAATAGCAGCATCTTTAGCCAGATCAACTGCATGGCCGGGATGTTCTGTGCTGACGATGTCATAATCAAGCCCAATTTCCTTTGCTAGACGATCGATCTCAGGCAAGGCAGCTTTTCCAGCGCCTTGTCCAGCAATCGGATTAATGATGAATTTGTACTTTATTCCCATTATGGACATTCCTCCGGAAGATTGCTATAGCCAAAAACTAATATTGGATTGTTGGCAATTTGACTGATGGTCCCATGGATCTGATAACAGGTATCCAGCTCACCCTTTGACCAGACAAGGTCATAGGTCACCCAATAAAAAGCTCCTGGCTCATTACTGAATGCAACTGTGAAGTTATTCGGTTTCTCCGTCGTACGTATCACCACACCCTGAACACAGAGTGTCTTTCCTACGTCCGCTAACGTAATACTGATCGCATCCCTACAACCACTGCCAGTCGTAGGCGATGGGGTTTCTTGAATGGCTACGGTTGAAGTTGCAAACGTAATGACTGGAGTGTTCGTACGACGCAAGGTAGGGGTTTTGCTTGGTGTATAGGTTGGTAATGGCGTTATGGTCGCACTTGGTATCTTTGTAGGCAGTAATGTTTGCGTTGCAGTGCTTTCCTTGCGCACCAGGCTGACCAGTTTTCCCTCCAGGATAGAAGATCCAGGACCAGTTACGAAATACCATATCAACCCAATAAGGAACAATACGATCAGTCCTCCAAACAAGAACTTTATATTAATTAGCTGGAATATATTCTTCTTTGCTGGAGTTGCCCAACTGCCAGGAACCATATCCGATCGTAAAGCATTGACTATATTATCAGGAAGCATTCCTTCTTGCTTCTGGATAAATTTCTCATCCTTAAAGTAATCAAATGGCTCACTATCTTCTCGGTTTGCACGCTTTTTCAATATGAATTCTCTTCTCTGATAGGGGTCAATGATACGCCCAAGTATAGCATTAATCTTCACATGAATTTAAAAATATACCTGCGAGCGTTTCCGCTCGCAGGTATTCTAGTTATGGATCTTCTTATCCTTCTCTTGAAACATCAAGAGTTGGAATTTGAAGTTAGTGTCTGTTGACCACCGGTAGGAAGATAAAGTAGCCTCCAACGACTACTTCCACATCCGCCTCGGCAGTTGTGCAGCCCACGAGGTTGCATGCTTCGAGGGTTACATGGAACGTACCGACAGCCGCGTAAGTATGGGTCGGGTTGGTATCGGTTGAAGTAGCGCCGTCGCCGAAGTCCCACTCATACGTAGTTGCAGCTGGTGATCCTGGTGTCGTGGTATTGGTGAATACCATTGGATTGCCAAGCGTCACGGGTGAGTTGGATGTGAACGCAGCCACTGGAGCGGTTCCAGTGACTTCGACATCTGCAGTGAAGTCATCACAACCAACCACATTGCATGCCTCGAGGGTCACCGTGTAGGTGCCCAATGCAGCATAGACGTGACTGACTGGATCTGCAAAGCCAAGGGTCTCAGTTACTCCGTCACCGAAGTCCCAGACAAAGTCTGTTGCAGGTGGAACACCTACATCACTGGTGTTGGTAAACAGCATTGCTGTGCCCAGTACAACCGGTGAATTGGAGGTGAAGGAAACCACTGGTGCAACTACTGTAACTTCAACATCTGCACTGAATTCACTGCAGCCAGCGTCGTTGCAAGCTGAGAGAACCACCGTGAAGGTGCCGAAGTCCGTATAGAGATGGGTGGGACTGACTAAAGTGGACGTAATGCCATCACCAAAGTCCCAGACATAATCAGTCAATACTGGGAAGCCTGGAACAGTAGTGTTGGTGAATTCCATGGTCTCGCCTAGCATGACGGGTGAGGTGGAGGTGAAGGAGGGATATGGTATACCCCAGACTTCAACCTGTGCTGTTGCAGTATCGCAACCTGCTACATTGCATGCAGTGACAGTAACCGTGAAGACTCCATTGTGCCATACATGGACTTACTGGATCGTTGAACCGATAGTCTGCAATCGTTCCATCTCCAAAGTCCCAGGTATAGATTCTTTTGCAGGAGGGATACCTCGGTCGCTGGTGTTGGTGAATTCCATGGCCGTTCCCAGCATTACCGGTGAGTTGGACGTGAAGGAGACGACTGGAGGTAGGTATTCCTCGACGATATGCATGGTTACAGGTACATTCTGAACACCTGCGACAGCATCGTTGTTGACGATGCGCAACGTCGCAGTGTAAGTACCCAACGGCATTGGAGTACCATCAGTATATTGAGAGGTGAACATGACTTCAACATCCTGGAATCCACCGGCAGTTACAGTACCACTTATCGGGTTCTCCCATACCCAAGGCACTCCACCATCTGTCCCAGTAATTAACTGGATTGCCAGATCAGTAGCTCCATCGAAGTTCCAGGTTTGACCGGGTGTCGCAGTTGTCCATGCAGAACCAGCCAAGCCATCGACTGGATCGAGATCACCGGTTTCCCAGAAGAATTGATCGCTATTTCCTGTCGTATGGTTGAAGATCTCTACCCAATAGTTCCCTGGATCTAGTGACACCGGTGAACCCAGGGTCAACGTATGCATCCATTCGTGAACTCCAAAAAGGATAACTCCCGTCTGTTCGCGTGTATACTCAACGTTGTCCTCAGTGTAGAGCGCAGCACCGGGGGTTCCAGCGCTATCCGCGTGGAAGATAACCGAGATAGCGTCCGTCTCCATCGGGATGTCACCAGGGAAATATCCGGTCCAGAACACGATTTGACCAATCACTCCGCCATCAGGTAGGGTGAAATTCTCAGCAATCGATTGCTGCCCTGTACCACACAGGCTGCAATCTGAGTTTGCGAATAAGCCATTGACTTGATTTGGTGGCTGGTGGAGCAGAATCTCTTGTTCCGGAACTGGTAAAATCTTGGTATTCCCACTGATCGCAGAGTTAGCAAATTGACTCAAACCTTGAGCTGAGCCGTTGCTGGTTTCAGGAGGAACATATACAGGTACATTGGCTGCTGGCAGGAAACCAAGATCCTTCTCAGAGATTTCGAAGGTTAAATCCTGAGCACCCATGTTAGTTATCTGTAATCCACCTGTATCGTACTCTAAAGTATCGGTGAGTACCCAGGCCTCGATCATGTTCGGTTCGATTGTAATGCAGGGCCGATCAGGTAGCAACAGAATATCATTAGTCGTAACCTGACCAGGTAGGATTTCAACAGAACGAAACGAGGTTATATAACCATCTGCGCTGTATTCGACATCATAACATCTCTGATCCAGCCAAATGCTATAGTAACCAAATTCATTCGTCATCGTTTGTGTGATAGGAACACCGAGACGGAATGTCGACGAAGACATCCTCGAGGAGTACGCCTGTGCACAGATCTGTGACAGTACCATCCAGTTTGCCCCAGGTTGAAGGAGCCAGGACGGTCATAGTCACAGGTACTGTAGCACCACCATAGGGAGTGTCCGTGCTAACCTTCAGGTCAGCATAGTAGTCACCAGGTTGGTTCACTACAGTAGAGTCGAATGAAACAATTACCGGTAGTGTATCTGCAGCCTGTATCGTACCGCTGATTGGTTCTTCACTCAACCATGGTACATCCGGTCCACCACCACCAGTAGCGAATGCCAAAGCATCAACTTCAGCACCACTTGGGAAGCCTCCGACTAGTGTAGAGGCACCGGTTGTTGTATCGATGATGCGTAATTCACCACTGGCTACGTATGCTGCCCAGTATAGAATGCCTGTTGTATCTTCGAAATCCATTCCTTGAGCATAGTTAGCGTTCACACCAAGCAACCCAACTACTGTTCCAGCACCAGTCGCGGGATCAATCTGCAATAATACGTCACTAACGATATCGACAGCATACATCTCGCCAGCGGGGTTAATCGCGATATCAATGACGCATGATCCACTCAGGATTGGGCCAACGGGTGTTGCGGTTCCATCATCCAGATCGATGGTATACAAAGTTGAGGTTGCACCGCAGGCGGAGGCTGAAGCATACATGGTACCATCAGTCGCACCTGTCATACCCGTCCAGCTCTCGCCGCCACCAGGAACTGATGGACCAACCACGGTCACTGCACCTGTCGCAGTGTCGATTGCGTGAAGTTGGTTGTACCCGTAGTCAATGGCATATAAAGTGCTGAAATCACCATTGATGAAGTCACCAGCGAAGTACTGACTGCCTGGTAACCCACCGATGATATTCCAAACTCCCGGGGTGGTCGTATCTGGGATGTTCACCAGATTATAGCCAGGGTATACATCAATCGCAAAGGCTGGCTCTCCCATCAACGGGAAGGCTAACGGGGTCGATGAACCACTAACGCCTGATTGAGGTGCGCGTCCAGTTGAGGAAGGAGCAATGTCCGGAGCAACTGTCCCAGTAAAGCGTGGGATGGAGAGTTGCATTGCTGGCACAAACCCACGATCCATCTCTGAGATCTCAAAGAACAATTGAGCGCTGCCCAGATTCATCAGATTAAGGGTCTCATCAGCTGTAGCGCCGAGGTCGAGGGTAACATGAATAGAATCAGGATCCCAATCCAGGAAGCCTGTGCCCAGGAAGAAGTCCTGTCCGACAGTGCCACCCAGGATCACATCTACAGTTTCCACATCGTCGCCATAACCATCCATGGAGGCGGTGAGGACATGAGAACCCGCCGATCCAAACAAAGTATAGAAACCATCATCGACATTCGGATCAGCCGGTGTTTCGACCGTCACATAGCTTGCACCGGTATCCATGGTTACCAATGCACCAACCAATGGCAGGTCTGTATTGTCGTCATAGACATTCCCGACGACTAAGCCACCCGGGTCAGCAACACAGGGGATCTCAGCACCTTCTACGTAAGATATGGAAATATCATCGATATAGCAGTCCAGGATATTCAACGGAGACATCAGTGTAAGGAGGAAACGGATACGGAAATTGGGCAACCGCTGCGCTAATATCCACTGTATGCTTCGCCCAATCTCATGTCCTCGACTCCGTATGCATGACCATATACCGTAGTGCCAGCCGGCTCCACCGTTATTGCTGACTTCCACAGATCCATGATCCACGAGGAGCTTTCAGTCTGCAACCTTGCCACCAACTCACGCATTGTATTACCGGCAGGTAAGACAACACCAGTCAGGTCAATACCGGTGATAACATAGCTGTCTTCGGAGGTGTTGTAATTTCCTGCAGAGTTGGTCGCCCACACATTCGGAGCCGAATGCGGCGGGACCAGGACCACTGCTGGTACACCCCATGCCCATCAGTCGTTCCGCACCATAATGGGTGAAACCACCATCCGTTGCATCAAAGTTCTGGTGTAGAGCTACAGTCGCAGGTGGATCGACCGGATCCAACCCCATATCATCAATGTACCAACCATCGTAGGTGACTGAACTGTCCGTGGGAAGCGGAAACGGACTAAAGTTGCTACTGCATAGGAGGGATCCAGGACGATATCATGCCTGGTTCGTCCAGGTAAGTCGATAGATCACCACTGCAGGGGTCCAGGATAGGTGCCCAGCTAGCGCCACCATTATTACTGACCTCGACACTGGCATAGTCGTAACAGATTTACTTTCCAACCATTGCCACCAGGAAACGAGGATTGGTTTACCAGCCTGAGCGGTCAGGTCAATCGCGGGTGAAGTGATATAACCATCTTCACTGTTATTGTAGCTACCCGCCAGGTTAGTAGCCCAAACATTCTGACCCGAATGTGCCTCACCTGGTCCACTGGTGGGTGCACCCCACGCCCATGATGTAACGCCGCTTATGCTATAACCACCATTACCAGATTTCAAAATTCTCGAAATAATCAAAATCCGGTTGGTAACCAGGCGCTGAGCATGAAACAGGGTCAGCTTCCAGGGCGAAGTCTTCGGTTAAATCTCCAGTCAGAGGACCAATTTCCCGGCTCGCTGGTATATAGCCTGGAACAAAAGCTTCTACGTCGAAGGTATATACAATTCCTTCTGGTAGGGTGATGCTGTAAGTGCCATCCACCGGGTTCGTCCAGATGGGATCACCAGGGTAACCGCCGATGGAGATTTTGGCATACAGAGGCCAACCAGTTTCATCATCAGTTATCGTTCCCGCCACCACGTATGAAACTGCAGGTGTAAGGGCGAAATCTTGGGTTATGGTCTCGTCTATCACTACAACAACAGGAACTGTTTGGGGTAAATATCCAAAGTGTGCAGCTGTAAGGTCATAAGTGCCAACCAACAACCCCAAATGGTAATAACCGTCCTCATCGGTAAGCGCATTAATACCTGCACCCTCAGGAGCTTCCACAGCAGTTACTTCTGCGCCTTCAATCGGATTTCCGACAGCATCGCGCACATAACCTTCCACGTAACCGACGTCCCCACATGTCAGTAAGCCAGCGGCATTTACGTTCAAGTAACCATATCCATAAGTATAGTTACCTTCACCATCAGCTGGAGCACCACAGCTTCCACCAGGAGGTGTATCCGAAAAATCTTGTAGAATCTGGAAAGTTTGGTCGATCTGTCCCACCAATGATGGATTACAGGACCAGAGCAATGCTACTGCACCAGCTGAGTGAGGGCTTGCCATGGATGTCCCACTCATCAGCTGCCATCCATCACCAGGCATGGCGGACATAACATCCTCACCAGGAGCTGAGATGTTTGGCTTTGTGTAGGGATCATCACCAAAAGCAGACGGCCCTTTGCTCGAAAAATCAGCAATAATCCGGTCTGATCGGTGGGCAGCGCTGCCAAAGGATACCTGGTAATCACCTGGTGAACCCAATGAGTTGCAGCTATAGCTATTCCCTGCCGAAAATGCCGGGAATACACCCGCTGCTACCCAGGCTTCCACATATGGTTGGTACCAGGGATTTCCGCCACCTCCGCCCCACGAGTTATTGACTACGTCGGGTCGGTTGTCTGGGTTTCCATTAGGTGCCACGATCCAGTCAGCACAGGAGTTCAGTTCAAAATCTGGACAACCACCGTTTGGGCAACCCAGGCAAGCGATCCACTGAGCGTTCGGTGCCATGCCTACTGCATACTGCAAGGTCGGATCATCATCACCGACCATGGTGCCCATGGTATGGGTGCCATGCCAGACTCCAGGAAAATAATCGCAAGGTTCGCCGCCACAGTAATCTGATGGGTCAAACCAGCAATCCAAACTACCGGGGTCACCTGCGCATTTGTAGTTCTGATCGAGAGCATCGTGGGTGTAGTCCACACCTGAAATCGATGTTAGCGACAACCATACTATCACCCTGGAAACCAAAAGTCGCCCAGAATTGATCAGCGCCAGTATCAACAATCCCCCAAGCTAACTCTGCTTGTATTCCCACGGTTGTCTCGACATGATTTGCCAGTAAGTCACCCGCCCAGCGAGCTGCGAGTAAGGCATTTGTGGATTGCACAAGGGGATCTACGTGATAGACACGTGTTGCACGTACTGAATTAACTTCAGCCAGAGCAACGACTGCATTCGCAGCATCCAGATTTCCACTCCAGACGTATAATTCGTTTCCTGAAATGAAAGTCTGGTACTTTAATCCAAACCCATCCAGGGTAGCCTTAGTCTGTATCTGAATGCGTTTGGCGGTTGCAGTCAATGTGTCAAACACAAAATGACCGCGTGTATCCCAATCCATTGAATAAGCTGGGGACAAATCCGCTTTTTCATTGAAGGATATTATAAAATCGGCACTTCCTTCTGCAGCGAATTTATCCAACAGCATGCCTTCGATTTTTCCATTTGAGCTCAGCCTGATGGTGCATTGGCAAGTACGCCATCTTTCACAGCGAACCCGAGTATCATCCCTGCCAATAAGAGGACTGAGAAGGATATTTGGATTAACTTTCTAGACATTTGGTTTTACCTCCGAGTTTGTATTGTGGATTTGAGTGAAGTAATTTGCTGAAGTGAAATATAGTGTGATTTCGATGCGAAACGCACCCCCCATGTGGTTTCTGTTAGGCAACACCTCCTTTCTATGCGGTTTAGTTATGACGATATCCACCATAAGCTTCTATAACTAGCTCATAATGACCGTAATTTCTATTTAACCGAAGTAAACAATGGAGATTGATCCCAGGTTAATGGATAAAAATAACTCTAATTTCGGCGAAATATTAACCCACAAATGTGCCTTTATATCACCGTTTCCTTATCAGAAATTTATCAATTGTTAATCATAACACAAAATTGCATAATTAGATGGAAATACTATAATCTATTGTATTATGAACTCTCGCCGGGAATTCCTGTCACTTAAATCGCATATGAACAAAAACTCAAATAACAGATGATTATTTCAAGTTGGATGAGATATGTACTTAGAAATGGAGATAAATTCTAAACGGAATAGAGCTAACAAAAAAAGGACGGCGTCAAGTAGACCGTCCTTTATAATTTGAGAGCGGGTGATGGGACTCGAACCCACGAATAGTAGCTTGGGAAGCTACTGCCTTACCACTTGGCAACACCCGCAATAGCGTTGCTGATTATAGCCCAGCCCGTAAAGAGATGTCAAGATAACGAAATCCATGGTGTTATAATTTTGAAGATATGACAAATCCTGATGTTGATGAACTAAGTGATCGCGAGCTGGATATATTAAAGCTCGTCGCCACGGGGGCCAGTAATAAGGAAATCGCTCAAGAATTGTTTATTAGCTCCAACACTGTAAAAGTTCACCTGCGTAATATATTCGTGAAAATTGGGGTAACTTCGCGGACTGAAGCGGCTATGTATGCTGTGCGAAATGGGATGGTCGAAACACAAACGGCACAGTCATTGGCGAATGAAGATACACCTCAATCCGGCAACAATGTTTTATCACAAGAAGATTCGATCATCCCGAATGTATTCGAAGAGAAATCTAAAAAAAATACAAACCTTTCGAACTATTGGAATATTTGGAGGTTTTATTATTATCCTGGCAATTTTGGGGTTTATTTACCTGCGCGGGAAAATCAGTCCAACCATTCCTCAGATATATCCGACCATTACTCCACGAGTGCAATGGTCTCAGCTTCCCGGACTTCCAACACCGCGTATGGGATTAGCCGTGATCAACTTTGAGAATCAAATATATGCAATCGGTGGAGAAGATGCGAGTGGGCCAAGTAGTATTATTGAAAAATACGATCCGCAAACAAACGTCTGGTCTGAATTATCTTCAAAACCAACTTCAGTCACAGATATTAATGCTGCTGTGATCGGAGGATTAATTTATGTACCCGGCGGAAAATTAGCTTCTGGGCAACCCACTGATCTAAATGAATTTTATGATCCACGCACCAATCAATGGTCATCGGGTGGCTCATTACCAAAACCTTTAAGCAGCTATGCTTTAACAGTTTACGAAGGTCGTATGTATTTATTCGGTGGCTGGGATGGGTACCAGGTTGTTAATAATGCCTATGTATATGACCACCGTAATAATACCTGGTTGGAGATTCCGCCTATGCCGACTGCACGTTCGAATGCAGGAGCTGTCGCTGTAGGCGGTAAGATTTATGTAATTGGAGGTTGGGATAGTCAAAATGCATTGACTATAAGTGAAGTGTATCAACCAGATATGCCTGAAAATGCCACACAATGGTCGCAATCATCACCGCTGCCCTCTGGTAGATATGGGATGGGCATCACTAATCTGGCAGACATTATTTTTGTCATTGGCGGAAAAGGACCGGATGAAGGTCTCACAGTAATTGCCTTACCACCAGAGGGACCCAATTGGGGTCAATTGGAAGCCCCTGTCCAAAATGGTTGGTCCTCCCTTGGCGCAGTGACTGTGGGAACTCGTCTTTACGCTCTGGGAGGAAGAACTGGACAGGGGTTAATCAGTCAAATGTGGAGTTATCAGGCAATATTTACAATTACATTGCCGATCATCCGATAATTATTTGGATATAAATAGCGATTTATTCGATCGGAATAATCCCAAGATCTTTTAACTCATCTGGTTTAACTGTCAACATTAATGTGCCACCGTTCGCATCCAGTAATGGATTCCCGCCAAAGGGTGTCCATAGAATGATCGCGTATTCACCTGGAGCTACATCTGTGAACAAGAAACGACCAGTATCCACATCTTGAATCGCACGCTGATCTTTTTTTTCTGAAAAGGCGATCATTGGGGGGTAATCGGGAGTACTCGCCGGAATCGTTGTTGCCAGGTACAGGGTAGCCATATATGGGTCCCCACCTTCACCGCCAACCAACAGTTGGCCGGTTATCGTCGATTTTCCACTTTCAGGGGTAGGGATCGATAATTCGGTAACATAATAGACAGGGGTTGCGATGACCTCCGGGATTCCATTTCCCCCAAGTGGTCCGGGATATTCTAAATTTACAACAGGTACCGTCGCCTGCACCGGGTTTGGGTATGCAGGCTCAGCTGGTGTCTGAACGACGACTGTCACATCTGGAGTTGGTGTAGGATTGTTTGCACCACATGCGGTAATGATTAAAGCACTTACTATAACTAAAAGAAAATATTTGTATTTATACACATTTACGCTCCTACGAAATTAATCTGAGCTAAAGGATACTTGAAGTTAGGTAATTTTACAAGGGATAGGGTAAAACAAACACCGCCTGCTTACTGCAGGCGGTGAATTGGTTACAAAATTTACTTCAAGGATATGATTAGCGGTTTAAGCCATTGGTGCAGGTGAAGCTGTCACCTACCAACCCTGAACCGACGACATCGGCCAGGTTGGAGATTCCAACAATCGCCTGACCACAAACCACAGTTACACTACCGTTGTATGGCTGAACGATACCAGGAACAAGCGGAGCGTATACAGAGGCTGAAGCATTACCAAGCAGTTCGAAATCATATGAAAAGCCTGCTTGAGCATTGAAGGTAGCGGTGCAAGTAGTATCGGTTGCGGTAGTATTAACCACCTGGAAACCACCTGAGAAGATGCCACCCGCACCAGCAACGATCTGGGCGAAGAATGCAGTAGTTGTCTGGCTTCCGTCTAAGAAGGCATTATAGGTAATGCCTTGGCTGATCCGTTCAACTGCTACTGGATCCCCATTGTTATCTGCAGCATTACCACGATTGTCCTCGTTGACGATGGCAATAATATTCTCACCGCCTGATGTGATCACTGCACTGCCAAAGCGTTGTGACATCGGAAGCGCATCTACAGCAGCAATCTCAGCAATGGTTGTTGCATATAAGGGCAGAGCTGCTCCAGGTAGAATTTCTGGTGAGGTGTACGTATAGGCTGTGCCTGCAAAGGTAAATTCGATGGTAACAGTTGTTGCAGCTGCACCAAGATTCTGGATGCTCATACCACTGTTATAACCGTAGAAACGGCGAACAAAGCGGGGGACGAGTAGTGTGGTATCACCACCAGCAAAGCCGTCATAGCTGAGTAATTGGGCATTACTGGAACTTGTACCAGCGTTGTACAGGTTTGTCACGACCGCAATGTTTCCAGTTCCGGTCACTGTTGCTGCACCAATGAAATTAGCGGGCAGGCTTGCATTATCTGCCTGATAGAAGACTTTGTTACTGTATCCAGGGATGCTTTCGGTTTCATCTGCGGCGAGCGGTGCACCATTCTTATCAATATACGATACAGTTACATCACACTTCAGCAGCGGTGGCGTTCTGAACTGCAATATATGAGCTCCAGGTACCAGCCAATGTTTTCATAACCTGGGGAACATACATGGTTAAGCCAGTTTCACCATCAGCAAATCCAGCACTGGTACCAATGCGGAATGGATTTGTTGGAGTCCCGGCTCCAGTTGTTTGGGTGTTAACATTGCAAGCCAGAGGTGTGGATGATTCCACCATGACAGAGCCCAAGGAATGTAGCAGGTAATCCTGGAGGGCTGCTAGGTGTGTAGAAGTTTACACTTGCACCAGCAGCAATCGTTGCGTCATAATCCAAGACAGAAGCGCCACTTCCTTCTGGGTAAAAATGCAGGGTGATCGCAGCATCATTCACATCGTCTAGATTCTGGCAAGCAATACCACTTACCCATGTGCCCGATGGACCTTGAGCGGATGCCGCAGGAACAAGGGCTAACATCATTGCTAATACAATTACTAAGGAAAAGATACGATTTAACTTCATACTATTTATAGCCTCCTTCTTATAATGGTTGGATTTGTTTACTACTTGTACATAGTTTATCTTCATTCTAGGTATATACAATACTCCTTTAGGGGTATTTATTCAGTATAACCAGCTTGGATCTACTCACGACCATCCAAATTAACCCTTGGCTCTAATACTTTTGGGTTATTCAGGCTTCTTTTGAGCACCTTAAATGCTAAAGCACTTAACAATTCGCTCAATGTCACCGTAACGCGTGCAACTGTTGCAAGTATCACTGCTTGTGGTGCACCAACAACCGGGCTAAGCAGCCAAACCATTATGCTTTCCCTTATTCCAATGCTACCCGGCATGATTACAACTGCTAATCCAATTAAAAACGAAGCTGACAAAGTAAAAATAAAAATAAAGAGTTGATCAACGTGCACTTGGAAAAGAGCGTTTCCTAAAAGCCAAAATGAATAACCAAATAGTAACCAACCCACGAACATTGATATGGATGCCCCCCAAAAGATCAATGGTTTTGCAGGTTTGGTTTCACTAATTCTCTTAGACTTTTTTAGAACTAAATTAATTCCAAATGGAAAGAATAAGATTATCGCTAAGATAACCGGCCATAGAATTGGTAAAACGCCAAACGTAATTTTACCCATTCCCAAACGGTTGATACTTTCCGATGAGATCGTTAGGAAGGCCATAAATAGACCGGTAACAACGAGCTGTAATAGTTCTACAACCATTGCCAAACCAACTAATCCAACGGAGACGCCGGCATTCCTGGTAAGGTATGCTTTTCCCATTAATTGCCATGCGTAACCCGGGATATATTTTGCCAGGTTTGTCTGCAAGTGAATGTTGATTGCTTCATCCCATTTAACGTGGATCCTGAACGCCTTCAATGTCAAATAAAAACCAACCCCACCGAGGAATACCGCAAGAATTGTAATTCCCCATGAAAGAACAAGCATAGGTATATTCAGTTTGATAGTCAAATTTGTGGATTTTATGCTTTGAAGGTTGGTGACCAGATATCCAATGCATAAAACGAGGATAAACACCTGAGCCGTGATACGAAACCATCGTTGCTCAATGAGCTTTTTGACCTGAGCAATATATGGCTTAATTTTGTGAATTAGCATCATAGTTCTTTAGTTACTAATTAGTACCCTTTATCTCACGTGAACAGATATATAAGAAATGATTGGAGAAATTAAACGGCACGAACGGAGCAAGAATAAGATTTAAGATTTTCTTGGGATGGCTCTGGTACCATTGCCAGTCAGCTCTGGAACGCGGGAAACAAAAATTGTACTTATATGCTTTAATAACACGCAGCCCAAATTCTTCTAAAAATTCCCACCATTCTCGAAATGTTGCAAAACGTTCCAAAGGCTGTCGGTGACTGGGACCATAACCCGTACGCCAAACTTGCCAGATTAAATCAACCAGGTAATAGCTATTCGGAAGAACCAATGCAGCTCGACCGTTTGGTTTCAATACCCGAACCATTTCAGAAATGCCCACGGATGGATTGATGAAATGCTCCAGGCTGCCAATATTCGTCACAAAATCAAAACACTCATCCCTGAAAGGTAAGCGTTCGCCATTAGCGATCGATACCACTGCGCTACCCAACCTATTCTGGGCGAGTATTGTGGCTTGTGCTGATAAATCTACACCAAATGCAATTATTCCTCGTTTGTGTACCGCTTTAACTAATAGACCTTCACCACAGGCAACATCGAGTAGTGTGGATCCTTGATCTGGAGCTAATCGATTCAATACCCAGGAATAAAATGCATCCGTATCGCGAAGCCGGCCTTCTTCCAAAAACATTTCGTCATATATATGCGAAATATCGTTTTGGGTAAGATTTTCTATTTTATTAATTTTCATTCAAGATATCTTCATAAAGCTGAAGTGTTTGGCGCGCATTTCTCTCGCTTTGGTACATTTGAGCTCTGAGTAATCCTTTTTGACTCAACTCATTACGCAGCTCTGGTTCATCACTTATTTTTATGAGAGCATTTGCCAGGCTATCCTGATCAAGACTGTCAATCAATAATGCTGCATCACCAACAGCCTCCTGCAATGCACCAGCTTTGTAAGCTACTAATGGTGTCCCGCATGCTAATGCCTCAACTGCGGCTAATCCAAATCCTTCATGGATAGATGCTGATACTGCGACCTTTGCTCCACTGATGATGGCAGGCAAATCAGCATCAGGCACCCGACCTAAAAATATTACATCCTTTGTTAATCCAAGTCGCTCGATCGTCGGTTCCAAGTCATCATCCTGACTTTTCGGATACACCTCGCCCACTAGGACCAATCGATCCATTGAGTTTGATCTTGAGGTTGTTTTTGCCTGAGCAAATGCTTCTACTAATAGCGTCAATTTCTTCTTAAGGTCAATCCGCCCCACATGTAGGACGTAACTATCCAAGAGATGATATTTCTCGCGTGCTTGGTTAATTTCGCCACTTGTAGCTGGTTTAAACCGTGCATCAATTGAAGGATATATTATCTTTATTTTTTTTGTGGGGAGAGCATAATAATGCTCTAAGTCATGTGCGGTTGCTTCGGATATCGCAATTACTCGTGCAGCTTTGTGCAGTGTTATTTTCTCAATAGTCTTCCAATACCAAACATCAAATTTTGGAAACAATTCTGGGTGCACCAGTGTCGTCAAGTCATAAATCGTCACAACAGATGGTGGATTTAATCCGAAAACACCCAGGTTTTTAGCAAAATGTACTATATCGAAATTTCTGGTCTTAATTGGAAACATCAATTGAGCATAAACTCTTAGGATGAATCTATTTTTAAAAGGTATGACAACTTGGCGAACATTACTCTGGTATGGCTTTAGGGATGGCTCAGCCTGACTAAGATAGACTTGATATTGGTTCTGCTGATCCAGCGCAAATAATCCTTCTAAAAGTGTCAGAGTTACGGTCCGTCCACCTCCAAAATTGTGAATCCCCAAGGCATCGATGGCTATGCGCATCTCTTTGTGCCAATCGCAAATATATCATTACAAAATATCCATCGGAATGGATATACATGACTTAGGAATCCCATCCCCAAACGAATGATTGGGTTATGCTCATCTTCATAGCTTTGAGCAGGATGCAACCATATTCGCGTGTTGAATTTACTAATTCTCATAGCTTGACCCAATTTCTGCGGATCTTGTTCGTTCACGTGAACATGGGCATACTGCCACCTTGATCGTGGATCAATTGGCAATCGTTGGCCTCTTACCCTTTGGATAATCCGAAATATCGGGTATCCAAACCGATAGTACCATAAGTTAGGCATAGTATGCACAATTAATCGCCCCTGTGGACGTAATATTCTCCATACTTCATCAAAAGTGGATTTTAATTCTTCAGGAAGTAGATGCTCTACGATATCCAGCATAAATACCAAATCAATACTCTCGTCTAGCAAATGGTAATTGGCTGGCATTGCTTTGTTGAATTGCCATCAGGTTTTTAAAATCGACGTATTTCTTATCATATATCGCTTCGCGAGCAAGCAGTAAGGCTGCCCTTGCATAATCTATACCCCACGTCCTTGCTCCAAGACGGGCGCAATTAATTACCAACTCCCCGCGACCACAGCCAATATCGACAACCCTCATCCCAGGTGTAATATTTGTCAGGTATAAAGGGATCGAAAGACGTAATGGTAATTGTTCTCCATGAGATGCTGTAAACTCATCATAACCCTGGCAGCATGATTCGAAATATTCTCTCGTATATTCCTCTGATGGGATAGATGGTGGATGAGGTGAGTGTGATTTATTCATTCTTCTTCACTACAATCCAATTGTAATTAGGATAGATAGGGCGAAGGATATTTATCAACCAATCTGGCGCAAATTTGATTAAACCATACTTTTCCACCCGATCATCGACCGAAAACCGGTAAGGTTCGCGTAGGATCTTTAATGTGTAGTCATATATCGTAAATCCTTCCCAAATTCGGGTTAATTGCCAATACGTTAATGGAAAGGCATCATACACATTCCCACGATGGAACATTTTCATATATCTGGATGCTAAAGAGTGAGGTAACCAGGATAAAAATGGTAGCCAATAATGCTCCTCCATGACCGCCAATCGATTTGGACCGCTAAAAAAACAAAATCCTCCCGGTCGCAGTACACGTTCGATCTCATGAATCATATCAGCCACATTGTTTACATGCTCATAAACTTGAGCCCAAACCACAACATCAAACGTGCCGTCTCTAGCGGGTATATGATACCCGCTCCCTATTGTGTAATATGGTGAATATGATGGTAGAATTTTAGTGTTTTGAGCCAGTGTCACACCCGCAACATCGATATCGATTCCTATAACAATTTTAAATATACCAGCCAATTGTGTGCTAATGATACCCCGTGAACAGCCTAAATCCAGGCAGGTATAGGTCTGTAATTCTTCCTTACAGAAATCACGCAAGATAGATGTAATCTTACCTGCCTTGCGATTTCGATCATCCATTCTTCTTTATCCCTTGATGCTTAACGTATAATATCGAACTACTCCCCCACCATGCAAGCGTTGTGTGTTCGTTCGCTACAGGTGGATATATCTAATTGGGAAGCAATAAATCCTTTAATACCCAAGGGAATAATCATATCAGGTCATCCATCCTGGATTTGTAATTACTAGTTTTGGGTGATGCAATCATAATTAGAAACCCCTGCTGCCCTTCCTGCTTATTAAAATCCCAATGGCTCAACTCTCTAACCCACTTCTCTACCACTCTTGGTAAAAATCTCTGGAGAAAACGTAAAAATGGATAAAAAAAACGGTAGGCAGGTGCATTCCAGGAATGTACTTTTACATCGAGACTTTTACCAAATAGCTCTATAAGTTTATCCGGAGAATAACCCAATCGATATATATGTCCCCACTTCTTACTGATCCAGGCTGTCAGGAACGGCGGATTTAGGCGGATATTGACAGAAGGGGTCGTCAAAATTAACCTACCATCCGGAGCCAATACATCGATTAAGGATTGGGCAAAGGTACCTTCATCTTCAATGTGCTCCAGGATATCTAAGGCGTATACATAGTCAAAATAACCTTGCCGAAATGGAAGATAGCGCGCGTCTGCTTGCACGAAGAAAACTTCCGAAACCCCTGATATCGGATGTAAATCGATACCCACTCGAAAATCAGCTTTTAACTTTTTAATAGGAAACCATCATGACACCCGACATCCAATACCCTACCTTTTGTTACTTCCAGGTATCCTGATCTTGTGAGCATTTCATGGCGATATATTGACCCCATCCGAAGGCTGTGTTTTCTATCCGAAATGGATGCATGCAGCAAATTTTCTATCCGATGAACAACATTATCCCAGTTTAGGTCATCCACAACAGTTTTCCGGGCCGCTAAACCCAAACTTTCGCAATAAACTGTATCATTTATTAATTTCAGTATAGCTTGGGTCAATTCATCCGCCGAACCAGGTCTCACCAATAGCCCATTTTCATGGTTTCGAATTGCCAGAGATACGCCACCAATATCACTGGCGATAATCGCCGACCCGCAACCCATAGCTTCAAGTAAAACTGTTGGCAATCCATCCAGATTTCCGGACGCGTCTCTCACTGAGGGTAAGACAAATATGTCAGCAGCAGCAAAAATATCTGGTACTTCATTCCATGGTACTCGGCCAATGAACTGAACCGAATTCGATATTCCCAACGCTCTAGTTAAATCCTGTAATTTACCTAATAATGGACCATTGCCCCCAATAATGACACTAACGTTGGGGTATTTAGACAAGACCGGAGGTAAAGCCTTTAATAAAACATCAAAACCTTTTTTATATACCAATCTTCCTAAGGTTGTAATAATTACGCCATCATTCCATCCAAGCTCATGGCGTAGCTCTATTCGATTATCTGATGGTCTAAACAATAGAGGATCAGCCCCCCAGGCAAATAATTTTGTTGTTTCAGGTGCTCCTAATTCTAATGCATATTTTTTCAGCTCAGGACTACATGCTGTCACATCTGCCGCCTGGAGGAATACCCAATGAGCAACAAATCCGTACAATCGATTTTTTCGTGCCAAAAATATATCAGAACCATGCAAGACTTACTACAAATGGAATTCGACGTAGCTTAGCCACCATTGCAGCTACAGGTCCATTGGGTAAGACCCAATGCACATGAATTACCTCGGTCTTTTGACGCCCCGTGACTTGCATTAATTTAATAAATGCTGCGATCAAGTAAAAAGGTAATAAGGAATAACGCCAAAGGTTTTAACCGTACGTCTGATTCCAATGCACGACCATGCCCCATGATATGTAAACTATTAATCAACGAATATTTAAAACGGTGGATTTTCACCCCCTTTGAGTCGATAGGTTTAACTTCTATATCATAAGGCGCAATGACGTCAACAACATGACCAAACTTTACCAATGTCTCAGCTATGGATTGCACAAAAGGAGCTGTACCATCACCTGAGAAACGAGGATATGAACTGGCTAAAACGGCTATGCGCATATTATGGAATTATCTCGAAAACCCACACCCGATCCTGGTGGTAAATACCTTCAAAATTGGGATCATTTTTGATTACCTGCGGATCCAATATCTTTGCTCCCTTATAATTGACAACGCCTTGTCGTTGACCAATATAAATATACTTTATCCCCCGTTTCTTAAGTAATGAAATTACCTCGGGGTTTGTAATCCCTTTTGTTTTAATTTCCCAGCTAAGATTATTTGTTTCAGTCAAATTGGTAGTCCCTGCACCATCTTCGAAACTATAGGTAATTGGTGGCAATGATGTCTTTCGCTTAGCTAACAGAGGTAACCACCAACCTCCATCAGATCCCGCTACCAGGGTGTCATTATAAGCAAAGAATGAGTTCACAAGAAAGGTTGCATCAACAGGTGTATGGTCTTGAATCCAATCCATTGCCCGCAAGTCAGGTCTGGTGACAAGGGCATATGTCGGTATTTTTAAATCTTTTATACGCTTAGGCAACCCCCATAATCCCAACACACAAATAATGAGTAAAATCAAGACTGGTAAAAATATGGTGGTGATCTTACGCTTATACCTTGGAATTAATGTATTGTCCGATTGCTGTGTAAATTGCAGGATCGATTCCACAGATGAACCAATAATCACTGCTGCAGGAATATAAAAAGCAATAGAAACAGCAAAATTAGTGATTACTCCGTCTCCTGGTAGCCCTAACCAATGTGGATTGGCCGAAAATACTATTAAGAACCACCATACAACAAAGATCATCAGATTTTTCTTGCGTTTCCATAATCCCCAGAAAATACAGAGGATGATGAGACTCCAAATCGATATAGGTAGATATATGAATAAGTTCCCAAAAAAAGTTGATTGGCTGGAAGCGGTTACATTTGTGGCTGGCGATGCGGTAACCTGACTTGCCAAGATTTGCAGTATTCTTCCCCCATATATATGGGCTAACCAAGGGGAAAAAAGAATAGCTCCTCCGATACCTACCCAAACAATTTTACTTATTAGTGGTACAAAACTCGAACGAGTTGAGTTAAATATAATGAATGCTGGGAAGAATAGAATGAAAAATATCAGTATTCTGTAATGAGTTAAAGCAATTCCCCCGAGCGATATCCACATAATTGCCAGGCTACCCAGGTCAACAGACAAGAAGCGCCAGTTACCCAGTTTGTGAAACCATTTGTCATTTTGTAAAGGAAGGACTGGTCTTTCAAGTAAAGACCAGGTTACCCAGATTACAGTAGGTAGAATCACCTGACCCGCTAATTGTGTATATCGACCCCAATTGATATAGGTCATCGGCATGGATGAAAGTAAGCCTCCTATCAACATCGCAATAACACCCGCCCAACGATTTTTTCCGATTTTGTACGCAAGTGGATATAAAGCTAAAATCGCGAATATATTAATCAGCTGGCCAGTCCATATTACAGCACTCGGAGCTGCTACGCCTGTAATCCAATGAAAAACAGCTGCTGCACTATGAAAACCAAAATGGTAGGTAAAAGTAGTAAGCTGCGCATATGGTTCCCATGAAGTAAATAATCCGCCATGATCGATGATAAGCTGGGTGATCATCGTATGTTGATATGAGTCACCAAAAAGCGGCACATCCAGCAATCGAGTCACCCACATTCGCGATACGATCACTAACCCAAGGATTATTAGACAAGCCATATTCGGAAGCAAGGATTCAGCTGGGGGTAATTTAATCTCTCCCCATAATTTTGCTTTTTGCGAAAGAGATTTTCGAATTTGAACAAAATATCTTCGGTTTTTCCATCCTAACGCAAGCAATCCAGCAACTGGTGGTAACCAGGCATAGATAGAACCAAGGTGAATTCCAATCAGGTCTGTCCACAAAAGGAACAATGGGTAAATGGCAAGACTTAATCCACCAGAAAGACCCAATTTTGAAAGCCAATTTAATTTATCCCAACCACGCCAAAGCAGTGCAAACAATCCCCATCCGGGTAGGATGAAGGCAAATATTCCAACTACTAAAATGCCGAGCCATTTGATGGATAATCTACCTAAACCGAGTAAATAATCTTTACGATCATAATCCAACCGAAATATAAGTTGGGCTTCCTGGGGTACCTGGTTTTCATATAGTGCCCCATCCAAATATGAATCTGCTGCTGAAGTGGAGATCTGAACTTGACCCTCCCCTTCTACATCAACTTTAAGAAAGTAATCTTTTCGCTGTGAATCACCTTGTGGAGGAAAGTCGAACTTATAATACGCTTCCCGGGTAATCTCAGAAAGCGGAAGGCGAGCGTGCGCTAGGTCGTTATTCGATTGCGGACTAGTTAGTAAATGGAAAAGCAAGCTACCTGAGTTGGGAGTGAGTGCAGGGGCGAGTAAAACTGAGATACCAGATAATCCATTATTTTGGGCAGTTAAGCTCTGCCCAAAGGATGATCCAGCACTTATTATTCTTGACTCACTTACCGGCTGCAAAGCGGGGCTAGAAGAACAAGCCGTCAACAAAAAAATAATAAAGACTGAGAATATCAACCAGCAATAAGGTCGGTAATTCATTCGCTGAGTTCCTCAGCCTGGTTTAGCATAAACCTCATCTATGCGTGATAGTTAGTCGATTGGCTATCACTAAACTACAATCGGGGCAATAAAGTATCATCGATTTGGAGGAAATAATTGAATATTGTTTACCGACCCAATCATAATTCTCCATCATGAGGTCCATTTACATTCTTACGATTGCTCTGTTCCGTTGAAAATAATTCCAGTTGGCGTATTCGATAGATAATTTCTTCAAGTATCTTTCGGTTAAAGCCTATCAAATCCGCAACTAATCCAATTAATAACACTTGAAAACCAGTGATTAATAGTACTGCAGCAAGGATTACAGATTGTAAGTGCCCACTCCCCTGCCCAATAATATAAAAGTACAGAAATCGCCCGGCTAACACCAGGCCACCTAAAAATAATAACCCTCCGAGAATCGTAAAGACACGCAATGGGCGATACATCGCATAAGACCTAACGATCGTCGCACTGGAATTAGCCAGGTAATGTGGGATGTTTCGAATTAATCTCGATGGTCTTGTTTGGGGATTCGTCCGGATTTTAACATACTCCACGGGCATCTTTCGTGCGCCTGCTTGTATCAAGGTTTCCAAAGTGTAAGAATAATCATTCAAGACTAATGTGCGCAATGCAGCTTCACGACTTAACGCTCGAAATCCGCTAGTTGCGTCTGGGATTTCCAGTCCCGATATTTGACCGACTACCCAGCTACCCATTCGTTGCAATAAACGTTTTAGGGGGGAAAACGCCTCCAAACTAGCAACTCCACGGTCTCCAATTACCATCTGTGCCCTACCTTCAAGGATTGGTTTCACCAATAAACAAATATCCTCTGAATGGTATTGGTTATCGGCATCGGTATTCACGATAACATCAGCACCATTACGAATACAAGCATCGAGTCCGCTCGTGAATGCAGCAGCCAACCCCATATGACCAGGCAGACTTACGATGTGGTGAGCTCCAGCAGCTAACGCGATCTCTGCAGTGCCATCATTACTGCCATCGTCAATGATCAGATATTCTATTCCATCAAATCCTTCAAGGGATGTAGGTAGTGATTTTATTGTTTGGGTAATAACTTGTGCTTCATTATGACATGGGATCTGGATAATCAGCTTCATATGGCATGAGTATACCATTTTTATCTCTTGTAATTTTGCATTAAGTCGATATACTATTATTTGATGAACATGAACATGGATTACTCAATGCCTTATATACCAGGCGTTGCATCTACTAAGCCCGAGCCATTATCACGGTACCTTCCTCCAGTACCGGATGGCGTAGTCTCAACCTGGTTGCGTAACAATATTCCAGCGGGATCATGGATATTGGATCCTTTCAGTGCTTCCCCAAGACTCGCAGTAGAGGCGGCACGGGAGGGATATAGAATACTTGTCACCGCCAATAACCCTATACATAGATTTCTTCTCGAGATGGCTGCAAATCCACCAAATCCAGAAGATCTAAAATCTGCCCTGGCAGAGCTAGCAGCTTCCTATAAAGCCGAAGAACGCATAGAACCTCATATTCGCTCGCTTTATAACACCCATTGTGCCCGTTGTGGTCAAATTGTGTCTGCCGATTCATTTTTCTGGGAGCATGGTAATCCGTCTCCATATATGCGTATTTATACTTGCCCCTACTGTGGGGATTCAGGAGAACACCCCTGCACTCCATATGATATAGAACATGTAAGTCAATTTTCTACGGGTGGATTACACAAAGCGCGTGCGTTGGAGCGGGTAGTTGCGTCAAATGATCAAGATCGAATACACGTTGAGCAAGCCTTATCGGTTTATATTCCTCGGGCACTATATGCTTTAATCACGATCATAAACAAGATCGAAGGTTTGAATATTCCTGCCACTGGTCAAAAACTTTTGGCAGCATTATTGCTGAATGCATTTGATCAGGCAAATGCTTTATGGAGTGTCCCTGGTTCACGGACGCGGCGTAGGCAATTGATCATACCACGCCATTTCCGAGAGAATAACATCTGGAACGCGCTTGAGCAAGGGATAGATTTATGGAGCGCTGGTCATATGCGGGAGTATGATCGTTCAGTTCCTGTCTCCACATGGCCAGAGGTGCCACCCACGAGTGGTGGGATTTGTATATACGAAGGAAGATTGATATCGATTGCTGATTCCCTGGCAAATTTAAATATCAAGTCCGTTTGTGCCGTGATTCCCCGACCGAACCAGGCATTTTGGACGTTATCAGCTTTATGGGCAGGTTGGCTCTGGGGTCGTGAAGCAGTCGGATCTTTTAAAAGTGTCTTGCGTCGTCAAAGATATGACTGGGGGTGGCACACAACTGCACTCTCATCTGTATTCAAGCAGCTCGTTAACGTTATCGATCCATCTGCGTATATCTTCGGAATGTTGGGTGAGACAGAACCAGGATTAATAGCTGCTGCGCTTGTGGCAGCAAGTTATGCTGGTTGCAACTTGGAAAGCCTGGCAATCCGTCCGGAGGAAGATCAAGCACAAATTGTTTGGAATTGTCAGAATAACTCTAAGCCTATCATGGATAGCAAAACCTTGACAGCAACAGGTATCCAAGCAGTAAAAAGTTATCTTGAGGACCGAGGAGAACCAGCCAATTACCTGACCACGATTACTGCTGCATTTATAAAAATCGTCCAATCAATGAATACCATTGCTGTTCATTCAAATGATGCTAAAAAAGTAGTGGAATCTCCCGATAAAAGTAGTGAAACTAGTGACCATGATGAATTAAACCCATCACTGGTTTATACGAACGTATATAATTCTGCCAGAGAGGCCTTATCTTATCGGTCAGGTTTTCTTCGTTTTAATCTACAAGATATAACGGATGTTGAGACATCGAATAAAAGTCGAAATATACAAGAGACTTTATTTTCGCTCGATTTGGGGAAAATTACGAATGATGAAAACGAAAATGTAGATCCTGAAATAACAGCTACTGAAGATGAGATGACAGAAAAAGAACGTCCCACCCGGTCATCTGATATCTCAGAATCTATTTTATTATGGCTACGCGAAACAGATAATGTTAATCACATTTCGATCACAGATAATTACGAGCTGGCATTATTTAATTACCTGGCTACACACCCAAACAGTACCAATGAGTAGTATCGACTTGGAGATGTGTAAGATGTTCCCAGGTTTATATACGCCCGATCCAGAATTTATCCGTATTTGCTTAGAATCCTATGGCGAGAAAGATTTCCTCCGATAGCAACCTATGGCACCTCCGTCCGGAAGATATTCCAAGCGAACGTCAAAAAGATATCGAGACAGCGAAACGATTTATCTATCAAATCGGTGATCGTTTGGGACTATTGTGTAAGGATCAAATATCAGGCCAGACAAAAACTGCCGTAAGTTGGGTGGATAAAAATGGTGAGTTGGATTTTTGGTTCTTTCCGTCAATATCGGCAGCCATTGGTGAGACGGTTATTTTTAGCGAACAATCACCTAAAAAAGGTTTTATCATAATTCCGGGAAGCCGAGCAAATTTAGTCATTTATAAATTAAGACGGGATCCACGTCTAAGTAAAGCCTTTCATCCTGTCCAAGGAACCTGGCGTTTCCTTAAATATCGCCATTTGAAATCCTTGGCGGAAAATCCCATGCTCAATCGAGAAAACCTGGATCAATTACTAATGCTCGATCCGCTCACTTATTCAACCCCTCAATTACGCTTGATGTAAGCTCCTTATGGATTGGTACCTGGTGGTGGGGTATATGTGGGGGTTGGTGTTTCGGAAGCAGAGGGAATGGGCGTAGGAGGGGCGGTTTGAGTATAGTTCGTGGCAGTTGGAGAAGGAGTTATTGTGGGAGACGGACTCAAAGTAGGTGTGAAAGTAGGCGTAGGTGTAGGCACCTGAATATTCAGGTGAATTTTTCGCTCAGCAAAACCTCCCCGGATACTGTGCATCGTAATTTTCAGAGTAATCATACCTGGTGTAATTGATTTAAGGTCCCAAGAATAAATTTTCGCGGGCTGATTGATAGGTTGGTTGCCTTCACTGAGCTGATTCCATGCAATTGGATTATCGCCAACACCGTATTCCAATATGAAATTTTGGAAGTCCGCAGATACATCCAATTTTCCGAAAATATCCAATGGAGAGATTGTTATAATTTGTCCTTCGTTTGGAGTAGAAATTTCAATAATTGGGCGAGCATCATCAGGCTGACATTCGCGCATTGGTGCAAACCTGATTGGGTCACTAAATCCCAAATCCACTGCCCAGCTTTTTCCCTCTGTAGAATTTTGGATCCACCCGATTGCCCAGCTGTCAGTCACATTCAAGGCAAATTCCTCTTTTGTATAATCAGGGCAATAAGATGACGCACGTAACCCTGTCCAAGTGTCGAATATTACTTTAGACCATAAATCTTGAGAACTTGGTAAAGGTAATTGATCCGAGGCAAAATATTCTGAGCGTTGATTGGTGCACCATTGAGAAGGCTCGGTGCCCGATATCGTACATATGATGCGATCTACAATCCCACTCGGTTTACTAAACGGTGTTGGATTTCCGTTGTTCAATTTTTGAACTGCAAACTGCATAAATTGCGACCATACAGGAGCTGCTCCTGTCATTCCTGTAATATCTCGCATAGGGGTGTAATCTGCGTTTCCCACCCAGACTCCTACTGCAATATCTGGCGTATAACCAAGTGTCCAATTATCGCGAAAATCATTTGATGTTCCAGTCTTAGCTGCGGCTTGAAAAGGCAGATTCAAGACTGAATTCGATCCAAACATCGGGTTTCGTGCCTCATTGTCAGATAATATTGAAGAGATCAAATAGGCATGTTCTGGACGTAAGACCTGGTCACCAGCGGGTGGATGATATTCAAAGACGATATTCTGGTCGTGGTCGAGGATTCGAGTGATGGCGACAGGTGAGATACGTCTTCCCCCATTGGCAATCACAGAATAAGCCCCCGTCATTTCTAATAAGCTAACCTCTCCCCCACCGAGAGTGAGTGACAGTCCATAATCTGGACGAGTTAAGGAAGTTATCCCCAATTTTCGCGCAACCGATAACACGCCCTCTTCTATCGGGGTATTAGGATCATCATATATACCTACATATTGTAATGTTTTCACTGCAGGAATATTATATGAATTCGCTAAAGCGCTTCGAACTGTCACAGGACCATGAAATCGCCCATCATAATTAACAGGTACATATGGTGGTCGTGGATCGTTTGGATCTCCTGATGGCGGAAACTCTGAGGGGACATCCCATATTAATGTGGCTGGTGTCCAACCCTTTTCAAAAGCGGCAATGTAAGTAATAGGTTTAATTGAAGATCCAGGCTGGCGGGTGAGGCTTGTTGCCATGTTCACCTGCCCATCAATCGCATCATTGTAAAAATCAGCCGACCCCACCATTGCGAGGATTTCACCACTGGATGGACTGATTGCCACTAATGCTCCATTGGTGGCATTATAAGCAGCGAGAGAAGATATCTGTTGTTCAACTAGTCGCTCAGCTTCGTCCTGTAGATTTGGATCAATTGTTGTAAACACAGAGAATCCAGATCTATAGATTGTTTGTGCATCGAATTGCGCTTCAAGGATAGAGCGAACATAATTGACCCAATGGGGATATTTAATTTGTACATAAGGAGGATTAAACTCATAATTCTCAAGAGCAGCGTAGGCATTCACAGCAGTCTCAGCATCAACACAAATCTTTTTAGGACTGTTGCTGACATAAATGCATCCCTGCTCTTTGCTTGCCTCATACATCAGGGTTAAGACTTGTGTTTGCCTTTCACGTGTAGCTTCTCGGTTATTATATACATCATATACCGATGGTGCTTGTGGCAAGCCTGCAATAAATGATGCTTGGGCCAGGTCAAGTTTATCTACTGTAGTATTGAAATATGTCTCCGAAGCTGCTTCGACGCCATACGCAAGATTACCATAATAAAATTCGTTCAAATATAACTCAAGAATTTGATCCTTGGTATATCGCCGAGTGATCTCAGCGGCTAATAATGCTTCTCTCACCTTGCGTATATAGGATTGTTCGGTTCGTTCTTCGGGAGATAACAACAAACTGCGTGCAAGTTGTTGCGTGATGGTTGAGGCTCCTGATACTGTTCCTCCTTCTTGAAAATTTTGCCAAAAGGCTCTGAGGATTGCAGTCCAATCAAAACCTGGATGGCTATAAAATGATTTATCTTCAGTTGCTATTGTTGCAGCGACCAGGTATGGAGAAATTTTATCGAGCGTAGTAAAAGTTCGCCGTCCCGCAGAAGGGTCCAATATTTCATAAATCAAGTTACCGTTACGATCAAAGATCCTGGTTGTTTCGAATGTTGAAGCCCTTTGTTGTAAATCTGCCACACTGGGTAAAGTAGCAGCAATATTGTAGTACTCATATAAAACAATAGAACCACCTGCGAGGATAATAATGATTCCTGCCAGTAATGCTAAAAAAAACATTCTGAAAACACACCCCATCCCTTCCTTCAGGGTGATCGATAATCGCTTGTGTTTTAGCCTGGAGGGAGGTATCGATTTGTTTACTGAGTGGCGTGGATGCTGATTTAATGGTTGTCGATTAGCAACCTTCCGAACTGAATCTGCTCTTGGGTCAGTGAGATTATTTTGGATGGATTGAACAGTGGATGTGTTATCGGAAATTTTCTCAAGCCGACCAGGTAAAGGCATCCCATATTCATCAATTGCAGTTGCCTTAAGCTCTACTTTTTCCTGAGATAGGTTTTGTGAAGAGTTTATGTTGGAAAAACTCCAGGATGACTCGGATTTTGGGATTTCAGCGGATGAGGTAGATTGAGAATTTGCTGGTTTCATGACATCTGTTGGATTGGTTAGCTCACTAACTCCCTGGACAACGGGTTGATCTAGACCTGATTTATCCTGGTTATCATCTGGTAGTGATGGGCTTGGAACTGCAAGGGCTTTTTCAGTTTCTTCATCGTTC
The DNA here is from genome assembly GCA_963774275.1 of uncultured Chloroflexia bacterium. Lineage (GTDB taxonomy): Bacteria > Chloroflexota > Anaerolineae > Anaerolineales > UBA4823 > FEB-25. The sequence goes on from CAVZEP010000011.1 coordinate 442,871, forward strand.
TTATTGATCTTCCCATTATCGACATCCGAAGCTAATAATCTACGAAATCGACCTGTAGTATCTCTAGGTTCTTTGGGTGTGAGTGGATTGGACATAGCTAACTGGGCTTGTTTGCAACCAACGCAGTCCATGTCCCTTTCATCGTCACTTCATTTTCTTGATTTTTTACAGAAATCTCGATGATCAAGGATCCGCCCCCTAGGCGAGGAATTGGTTTAGTTTCAACGATAAATAATTCCGCATGGATAGTATCACCGATAAAGATTGGGAGCGAAAATTTCCAATTGTTTATTTCTCGAAATGCGAGAACTGTGCCTTCCAATACTCCCGTACGCATTGCTAGTCCAGATACAATGGAAAGCCCAAGTAATCCATGTGCTACCCTCTTTCCAAATGGGGTATGCGAGCTGAAGACTGCATCGGTATGAATTTGATTATAATCACCTGATAATCCAGCAAATGATACGATATCACTTTCGGAAATGGTTCTACCTGGTGTTATGATACGTTGGCCAACTTCGAATTCTTCGAACCACATACCACGCTGTGATGAAATTGTATTCATATCTACCTCCACTGGTTATTACTTTAGTGTGATAAATTCGGAAATTTACTGTAAAAATTATAACATGCTCATAAAACTATGCCGTTACATTGATGTTAGGTTCATTGCAAGCCCTATCCATTATGCGTAATTGGAACTTCACTCCCGACCATCCAATATTTCTCACATTAGCCGCAGATGTCCGATTAAATTCGACATCATATATCAATGATCAAATTTGGGAACTTAAATTGGGTAATTCTGAGCCTCCCTCAATTTCATTAGAGACGAATTTCGGGTTGAGAGCTCGACTCTGCAGGATATTTCCACGATTTATCCATAAAGGTGTTGTGGTTAATGATCCAGCACATTTTTCTCGTCCTATCACAATTCATCACTACTATCCAAATTATATTGACTTATCATTCAAACCATTCTCCAGTATTAACGTCAGGCTTGAATATTGGGTTCCCAATTCTCAAGTTATTGCTGGACGAACATTATTAACCAATACAAGCCATGAAGCGTGTGAAGTTCAATTAGAATGGGCAGAACTGCTTTTAACCTCAGCAGAAGGTTCACGAATGGCATGGGCCGAAATCGGGATGAATAATGTATTAGCTGGCAAAACAGCAGATCTATCACCGGTGCTATTCCTCACCGGTGGTGCAAAGGCAGGCAATAGCCCCTACCCTTCATTAAACATATTATTAGATCTCCCACCTGATGGTGAACATAAAGTTCAATGGGTTCATGCATCACTCGATGAAATGAGTGCTTCTTATAATCTTATAAAGGATATTATCAGTCTAAATTGGGATAGGGAGCTAGCCCGTATCACTCGCATCAACTCAAGACAATTGGATATTCAAACAGGTAATCAGGATTGGGACACAGCGTTTCTATTATCCCAAAATATCGCATATCAATTATTTTTACATTCAAGCCAATTGAATAAAGCTCCATCTTTTGTAACCGTACGGAGACCCGATCAAGGCTTTTCATTACTAAAGGATGGCTCAGATTACAATCATCTTTGGAATGGCCAAACATCAAACGATTCTTATTATTTGACAAATATTCTTCTACCATCATCACCTGATCTGGTAAAGGGATTATTGGATAACTTTCTAGAAATCCAAACCATGCAAGGGGAAATAGACTGGAAACCAGGTTTAGGGGGTCAGCTTAGTCAAATCCTTGCCACACCGTTTTTAGCGATTATGACTCTACAGTTATTCGAGGTTACAGGGGAAATTGGATATCTGAGGACTGTATATCCAAAGTTACTATCATTTTTCCTCTCATGGTTTTCCACAACGCATGATCGCGATGGTGATCTAATTCCAGAGTGGGACCAAACTATACAAACTGGATTCGAAGATCTTCCCCTATTTTCTCAAAATCATCCCTGGTCATTAGGAGCAGATATATCAACCGTTGAAGGACCTGACCTGTGTTCCTACCTTTACCGGGAATGTTTATCTTTATTAGCGATTGCTAAACTAATCAACAATCCTGATAGCATTGGACAATTGGAATCCATTGCTGCAAATTTAAAGTCAATGGTTGAGCAATCATGGAATGATCAGTATGCTTGTTATCTGTATCGCGATCGAGATTCTCATTTCTCAACCCCAAATGAAACATTGGGAAACCACAATGGTCCAGGGACGATTGATATTCACGAGGAATTTCTTCAGCCAGTTCGTCCGGTCATCCATCTAGCCATTTATAATGAAATCAATAGTCAAATTCAAATATTCATCCATGGATCTGGCTCAACTGGTGCACATAGAGTCGAACATATTCCATTTAATAAAATCCATTGGCACGTAAAGTCTGGATTTGTCACCAGTGAATATTCGTATAGTGCGATTGAGCGTATAGAGGTCAATGGTATCCAGCCCGAAGATTCTGTAAGAATTCAATCTGTAGACCTTACTTGCTTGGATCAATCATTGTTATTACCTCTCTGGGCTGGTATCCCATCATCTGATAGGGCTAAAATTCTGATCAATTTGACTATCATGAATAAGAAAAAATTCCTGGGTTCTTACGGCTTAAGAACATGTATTAATTTTCCGGGAAGGAGTGTAGTTCCAGAAGAGTATTTTGGGTCACATCTACCCTGGACAGCACTGATAATAGACGGACTTATCCAATATGGAGAGAGAAATAAAGCCGCAGAAGTATTTACACGGTTAATGAAACCTATAGTTAAAACACTTAAAGCGGATATGACTCTTCACCAATCCTATCATAGCGAGACAGGAAAGGCTTTGGGGGCACAAAATTCACTGACTGGCTTAATACCAATTAGAACATTTCTTAATATTCTGGGGGTAAATATAATTAACAACTCCAAAGTAGAGATATCCGGACACAATCCTTTTCCTTGGCCGGTAACAATAAAATTCCAGGGATTAACAGTAGTCAGGCACCTAAAAAAAACTATAGTTTTTTTTCCAGATGGGCAAAATAGTATCATCGATAATAATGAACACCAGGTGATCAATTGGAAGAAATCATCTATCAATGGATTAAAGAGTCAATAACATTGGAAACCAGGAAATATATCAATAGTACCTATTTAGGCAGATGAGTAGTATAAAATATTTATTCAAAGACAGAATATAAGCAAACTTTGGAATTCTTAGTGCTGTTGAACTCTCTATTGTATATCCACTATAAATATTTTGACACCAGCCTGATTTTGGATATAATTTTAATACCAACAACTGCTCCAACCCATTGATATAATCATCGATAGCCTGAGAGGAGAAATAATGGAGTGTAAACTGAATCCAGAAGATGTGAGAATATTCAGCGGACGTTCTCACCCAGAGCTAGCTGCATCGATTGCCTTACATCTAGGTATCCCTTTAGAATCGACGCATTTTTCTCGCTTTAGTAACGATAATTTATATATCCAATTGGGTGCGAGTGTGCGCTCACGTTCTGTGTACATCGTACAGTCCTTGATTCCTCCAGTCAGTGAGCATTTGCTTGAGTTATTCATGATGTTGGACATTGCTCGCGGAGCTGGGGCTAGGGAGATTCATGCGATCATCCCATATTTCTCTTACGCTCGTTCTGATAAAAAAAATGCACCCAGGATCTCCATTACTGCTCGCCTTATAGCGGATCTGCTGGAAGCCGCTGGTGCGACCCATGTCATGACCGTGACTCTGCACTCACCACAAGTACATGGTTTTTTCAGGATTCCAACCGATCCACTAACGGCAAGAGGCATTTTTGTTAATCACTTGCGTGAGCTTCAACAGACCGAACAATTCGATGCGACGAACACTGTTGTTGTAGCCCCAGATTATGGTCGAGCAGCATCTGCTGCCCGTTTAGCCCATAATTTTAATTTATCATCGATCTCTGCTGAAAAGACACGTATTTCTGATACAGCAGTTAAAATTGGTGCCTTGATAAACAAGCAGGTGGCTGGATTTGAGCGTGCCATAATCTATGACGATGAGATTGCTACCGGAGGATCTGTCATCACATTAAGTCAGTATTTGGTGAAAAGTGGAATAAAGAAAATCTATACTGTGTGTACACACGGGCTATTCTTTGGTAATGCATTGCCCCAATTACAAGCTATCCCAGAAATCACCCATATTATTACTACGGATACCGTTCCTATTCCATTGGAAAAGCGGATCCCTAATCTGACAATATTATCAGTCGCTCCACTCATCGCGGACGCTATTTTTCGCAATTACACCCGACAATCCATTGGACCGCTATTTGACTTTGGAGAGGAGGACTGACTCTATATTTACTAAATCATTCGTGAAATTCTTCTACCTGATAAATCAATATATCCAATTTCTTCCTCCGCCATAAATCAGGTGGAGAACCCATTTTCATACATAATTGTTCCAGAAATTCCTCCGCATTTGGAATTTTCTCCCACACCTGGGGAAGAAAAGTTGCCCGCCGCCTGCCATCACGAATAACAACACCATCAATATTTGGTCTGATTAGTTCCAGCAAATCAGATGGTGTTTCGTAAGGTAGAACCTCTGGGTGGGTCAGATATGAAATTTCAATCTCTATATCCATAATTTCATTGGCCTGGATAGGAGGAAAGCGATAATCCTGGAATGCAGCAGCGATAGCATGCTCACGGACATCCTCAGCTAAACTTTGATAAGGTTCAAGTGCACCGATGCATCCTCGTAAATATCCTTGTTTAGTAAGCGTGACGAAGCTAGCTCCTTCCGCGCTTAAAATCGGAGAAAGTGCATTTTGATCCAATTTTGGAAGTGGTTTGTGGTTAATATAATTTTCGATAGATTGCCTGGCTAATGACAACAAAAAAGATCTATCGGTTTTGGATAGGTGTTGTTCTGGCACCATAAATGCACTCTCCTCTTTGATTTCTATCATTCTACAATATACAATTCCATTTGCACATCGTCAAGTACTTTGGCATACAAAACACTTGTCATCTTATGGTAATTAAGGTAGTATCATGCGAATGAACACAGAAATAAAATCAACTTCTCCCGATGGGTTACCTGAATTAACACCTGCATCAGATAGCAGATCAGGTGGAATGTTCCGGCAGCTTCAATCGGTATTTATTGTAGCAATTGTGATTGCCACTCTTTTTACCGCCTGGACAGAACCTGGACTGCTACCCGGGGGTTTATCTGAAAAAATAACCGATGCTTTATCTCAGCAGAGGACGACACCTCAAGCCCAAGGACCAACCACAACCCCGCGAGCTAATCCACAGATTGGCATTGTTGCAGGTCATTCTGGAAATGACTCTGGTGCTGTGTGCCCTGATGCATTAGGTGGATATCGGGAGGTTGATATTAACTTAAGTGTTGCCAGCCTGATCAAGGAAGATCTTGTGGCAGAAGGATATGATGTTGATCTGCTAGCTGAATTTGACCCACGCCTATCAGGTTATCAAGCCCTGGCATTAGTCTCCATCCATGCAGATTCATGTGACTACGTTAATGACCAGGCTACTGGATTTAAAGTATCGGCTGCAATCTCCACCAAACATCCAGAACAAACGGCCAGATTAACCTCTTGCCTCCGAACAAGGTATTCGGAGGCAACGGGTTTGCAGTTCCACTCGGGCAGTGTCACTGCCGACATGACCAATTACCATGCCTTTAATGAGATTAATAACGATACACCAGCAGCAATTATCGAAACTGGATTCATGAATTTGGATCGCGAAATTCTCACCCAACATCAAGATGTAATCGCCAAAGGAATTGCGTCTGGTATACTTTGTTTCGTCCGTAATGAAGATATCACCGCAACACAAGTCCCATGAATGACAGCTCGGTATCACTGCGCGAGGCGCTAGAAAACGCCCGGATTTATTTTCATCAAGGCAATCACTCCAAGGCTAGATATTGGGCTCGTATAGCCGCAAAAATAAATCCAAATATCGAAGAACCATGGCTTTGGCTCGCTGCAGTATCTTCCCCGCGTGCTAGCATTGCTTATCTCCAAAAAGCACTTGAAATAAATCCAAGAAGCCAACGCGCCAAACAAGGGATGCATTGGGCGATTAAACGTGTTCGTTTAGAACCAACTCCGCAAGCAATCACACAACCCGCTAAAATATCAGAAGGTATCTCCTACCGCCCCACACCAAAGCCTAGAACCAAATCACGTCCCCTTTCGAGCATAAAGCTTCAATGGTGGATTGCGCTGATCATATTACTTGCAGTCATTTCATCTGCGCTTGTATCTCCCGCATTGGGTTTTAATATTAATACAATTTTTTTTAAACCGGAAATTTTAATGGCCACACAAGTCGGGGTGGCAAAGGCATCGAACACACCCACTCCCAGCAATACTCCTACAATCACGCCATCACCAACACCAACCGAGACCCCAACTCCAACGCCTACTGACACTCTAACTCCAACACCTACCGATACACCAACCTCAACATTCACTCCTTATCCAACAGATACTGATTATCCTACAGAAGAACCGGAAGAACCCCCTTATCCAGAACCTGGAGGTGAAGGACGTTGGATAGATGTAGACCTGTCTGACCAGTTGACCTATGCATACGAAGGTGATGAGATAGTAAATGTATTTTGGGTTTCCACAGGTACCTGGGAGTATCCCACAGTTACAGGGCAATATCACATTTATGTAAAATACGAATATGCTGATATGGAAGGACCTGGCTATTACCTCCCAGACGTTCCGTATGTGATGTATTTTTATGATGGATATGGATTGCATGGGACGTATTGGCATAGTAATTTTGGAACCCCTATGAGCCATGGCTGTGTTAACCTATCTATTCCAGATGCAGAATGGCTATTTAATTGGGCAGATGTTGGAACATTAGTCAATATCCACGATTAATGGGCACGATAAGTCATCTTGTCGGATCACAATTTATAACACGCCGTGGATTCCTAAAATTAGGTGGGGTGGGGATTGCAGCAGCTCTGGGCATTGGCTTTCCTTCTGATATTGATGGACTTCTGCGATTGAATAGAATAAATAATCATTTAAGTTTGCGTGATGAGTACTTTAAACAATTAATTCCAACCGAAGGTATAAATCCCTATCAACAAGGACGTGTGCTTGAATCTTCCATTAACGTATATGATATTCCATCCTTTAGAGGTAAACTGGTCAGCACGTACTGGCGTGATTGGGTCTTACCTATCAGGGAAATTACGATAGGTAAATCTGATGATTCATTCAATATGGTTTGGTATAAAGTTGGTGTAGAAGGGTACGCACACTCTGGTTCTATCCAGCCTGTGCTTACAATCACAAATCCCGTTGTCACACAAATTCCTCCTGAAGGTGCCTTGGCGGAACTGACAGTTCCGTTTACAGATGCTCGTTGGGATCCGGGCGAGGATGAATTGGTGGCTTACCGGTTTTATTATGCGAGTACTCATTGGGTAATGGAAACCGTTCAGGATACTCAAGGGAACAGCTGGTATGGCATTCGAGATGACAAATGGGAGTATATGTTTTACGTGACTGCCTCCCATTTGCGAATAATACCCGATGAGGAAGTAAATCCAATATCTCCCAATGTACCTTTAGATATGAAGCGGATAGAAGTGCATTTGCCTGAGCAGGTGATGATAGCCTATGAGTTTGACCAGCCCATTTTCATGGCGAGAGTTGCTACTGGTGCGAAATTCAGCAATGGTGATTTTTCAACACCTTCTGGCAGGTATATGACATTTCATAAACGGCATTCCCGGCATATGGCCCGTGGGAACTTGGCAGCGAATGGTTATGATTTACCAGGTGTACCCTGGAACTCATACATTACCAAGGAAGGTATTGCAATCCATGGTACGTACTGGCATAATAATTTTGGCAAACCCCGCAGCCACGGTTGCATCAACCTTTCGACCCAGGCAGCAAAATGGGTGTATTTATGGACGATGCCTCATGTTCCTCCAAATCAACAATCAAGTTATGAACAAGAGGGCACAATAGTTGATATTTATGATCAGTAAGTAGAATGATATTGTTAAACATATCTTGTCAAGGTATGCATATTTAAATCCTAAATAGGTCATAAATTGATAATGAAACAAGAAATGTTTGATCGTTGTGTATGGAAACGTGATCGTATGCTTCTTGATAATCTCACTTTCCGTTTAGAGCATTTTCGGAATGATGATTGGGATGGAGGAGATGACTACTTTTTATTATTTAAATCGAAAGAATTAATTGATGTGTATAAGGATTATTTTTTACATCACCCAGAATTCCATCCAATACGAATATTCGAACTTGGTACATTCGATGGTGGCAGTACCGTATTCTGGAATGAGATAATCCATCCAAATAAACTTGTCTCTATCGATATCTCCAAACGTGAGGATAATCCATACTTCTGTGATTATATAGCCAACCATGGAGTAGGTGATCGGATTAAGACATTTTGGGGAATTGACCAAGCTAACAAGGATCAATTGCGTTCAATAGTTGCGTCAGAATTCGATGGCAGTCTGGATCTGGTAATCGACGATGCTTCTCACTTGTATGGACCTACCCGAGCTAGCTTTGAAGCGTTATTTCCGTTATGCACTCCGGGTGGACGATATATAATCGAAGATTGGGCGTGGGCCCATTGGGGTAAGGAGTATTCTTCGCCAGGTCATCCTTGGGCAGGTGAGAAACCATTAACTAAACTTATCATCGAATTAATTGAGGTGCTTGGAGGTACATCTGGACCAATTTCCAGCATTCTAGTTTATCAAGGATTCGTTGTAATAGAACGTAGTTGGATGCAATTTGAAAAACCGAATAGTTTCAGTATTGATAATCACATTGTTCGTCGACCTCGATTAATACGACTTTACGGATCTTTCTCGGCACTTAAAAATAGAATTCAAAATAGGATTTCAAGACGTAGTAATACATAAAGTAGAAGGCAATAATCGTACTATTTAGAGATGATGTCATCTATTGTTCTGAACCAGGAAGAAATTAATAAGAAAACTTACGTTAGGTTGGATATAATAGACTAAACCTTTATATGGAATATATGATATGGATATTGCATTTGCAATCTACCCGATATTTGTTAAAAAGGCAGGTATTTGCACTAACTGGAACCCTACGACTATATAATCCTCAGGAACAAATGGTTCTATACTGCCAGCAAAAATTATTCAAGTTAAAGGAAGACATCCGGGTTTTTTCAGACGAAACAAAGACCCGCGAGTTATTGAGTCTTCAGGCGCGGCAGATCCTGGATTTTTCTGCTTATTATGATGTATTTGATAGCGTGTATTCGACAAAAATCGGAGGGCTACGTCGACGAGGATTCCGTTCGATGGTTCAAGATGAATGGGAAGTATTTGATGGGCAGGAAAGACCGTTAGGCATCCTGATGGAAGATTCACTTACCCAGGCCTTGTTACGTCGTTTGTTATTGGGTGCCTTGTTACCACAAAACTATGACCTTAATATTGGCACCCAACGCGTGGCAGACTATAAACAGCGATTTAACCCATTTCGTTATGAACTTGATCTGGATTTCCAGATGGACAGTGATAATAAACTCGACCGTCGCTTAGGGATTGCTGCAGCAATTTTACTTGCCACCATAGAAGGTCGCCAGAATAAGTGAATGGGACAATAATGACATATCAACCACTCTTCCAAGGTTTGATATACGACGAATTTGACCATCCGGTTGAAGTTAAGCAGGTCGGGGGTGAACCTTGCTATGTAGTAAATGATGCAGGTTTTCACCGGCATATTCCATCCGAAACGGTAGATCGACAGGTTTTGGAGATGATGGGTAAGGCGGTCGAAGGTCATGAAGATGAACTTGCACAGCAAACAGCCAAAATGCTTGGGCAGGATGATATATTTTCAAAGGCGTTGATCGAAAATCAACTAAAAAATCTTGAGCAACAGTTCGAATCTGTCTTAAAAACAGGAATTCCTGAAGAAGGTCGGGCTTACATGGGAATGATGGGTTTCCGAATCAGGATAAACGTACATGGAGAAGTTCTTGAAGTGAAGCAGCCAGGAACAGTTGCCCCAGAAGATGAATAGTATTGACTGCATATGACATCAGAATATATAAAAACTGTAACAGAAACAGATTTTGAATATGAAGTCATTGCATATTCAAATCAAACTCCAGTGATCGTCGATTTTTGGGCTGAATGGTGTCGTCCATGTAAAACTCTTACCCCGATTCTGGAAAAAATAGCTGAAGAAGCACAAGGGGCTTTCCGCCTGGCAAAAGTCAATGTAGATGATAATCCAAATCTATCTCTCCGGTTTAATGTGCGGAGTATTCCCAACGTAAAAGCATTTCGTGATGGTCAGCTTGTTTCCGAATTCCTGGGTTTGCAACCTGAGATTCGGGTGAAAGAATTCATTCGTAATCTTGCTCCAAGCCAGGTTGACTTATTACTGGAGAAAGGTCTAAGCCAATTGGATTCGCTAAGCTGGCTCGAAGCAGGGAATTCGTTCCACCAATTCCTGACGAAATCCCCCAACCATCCTGCAGGATTATTAGGATTAATTAAATCGGATTTGATGCAAGGGTATTATTCGGAAGTGAAGAAAGTCCTTAATGAGTTCCCTTCCAGTGCAGAATACTCCAAAGTGGAGATCATACGCCCCTTATTTGAAGCGTTAGTAAGGGTTAAATTAAGCCAAGGTATCACAGATGACCCACTCGAGGCAGGGTATCAAAATGCTTTACGACTTGTTATGCGTGGAAATATCCTCGCATCGATGGATGGGTTGATCGACATCCTGCGGCAGGATAAACATTATCATAATGATGAAGTCAGGAAAGTGTTGCTTGGATTGTTTGAGGTACTTGGTACAAATCACCCTTTGACTCACCAATACCGCCAGGAGCTGGCCTTGGTTTTGTTTTAATATTACTTAAAATCACAAAAAGGTGTATTAGGCATAGCCACAATACACCTTTTGTTTTTATTCAATTTAAGGGTTGACTTTATTCTCAGGATTCTTCCAATCAGGCGCAGCACGTTGGAGCTCGATACGGGAGACATGATTGGCCTTCCCACAATGTGGGCAATGAACATTATAATGTGCCATATGCTCACTGGAAAGTTGATCAAGTGCCGCATGAACAACTTCCTTATCAAGACCAAATGGACGATGACAATTTTGACATCTAATTTGCATATGTTCACTCCTTTCCAGTAAAGTTATACCATGCCTAGATTCTACACCAAAACTGGCGATGACGGTTATACCGGTCTTCTTGGCGAAGGAAGAGCACCAAAGTATGATCCACAAATTGAGACCGTCGGTGCTATCGATGAAGCTAATGCAGCCATTGGTCTGGCGCGTTCACTCAGCATATCAAATCAAACTTCAACAATCCTGTTGATCGCCCAGAGAGATCTATATCACATCATGGCAGAAATTGCTTCGACGCCAGAAAATGCTTCCAGGTTTCGTAAAACAACCAATGAACGCGTAAACTGGCTGGAAGCACAGATTGATGCCATCAGCAAGGAAGTAAGCCTCCCTACCGAATTCATTGTTCCTGGCGATTCAAAAGCAGGTGCTGCCATCGACCTGGCACGCACGATTATTCGCCGTGCCGAACGGCAGATTGCCTATTTATTGCACCAGAAAAAGTTAGAAAATCGTGAGCTGTTACGATATATGAACCGTCTATCTTCGTTGTGCTTTGCACTTGAGTTATTGGAAAATCAAGCTGCGGGAACCAACCAAACCACATTGGCCAAAGCATAATCTTTCAAAGATTCATATTAACTAAAATACGAAGAGAGAGCGGCAAAATACGCGTGCTCTCTCTTTTTAATTGCTGAAATACTTTAACCACCCCCGCTTGCTAGAGCAGCATCAATCGCAGCTTTTAATTCATCATAGGTTGGAACAAATCCAGGGGTAACTATTGTCCCATTTAGAAAAACTGTTGGTGTCCCGGTAACCCCGGCAGCTGTACCTGTCTGCACCTCAGCTTCAATTTCAGCATTATATTTATTATCTTTAAAGCAATTATTAAACGCACTCATATCCAAGCCAAGAGATTCAGCAAAAGCTTGTAACCTCTTATCGTTGAAGGATCCCCCATTTTCGACCGCACCTTGGTTTGCGAATAAGATATCATGATAGTCCCAGAATCGTCCTTGTTCCAATGCACACATACTGGCATTTGCAGCCTGATGAGATTCTTTTGTTATTACGTTGGAATCTATAAAAGGCCATTGCCTGAAAACATAATATACCTGTCCACTGGAGATATAACTGCTCTCGGATAGTTGTGATTCGACCGTGTTTACGTATTGCTTACAGGACGGACATTGAAAATCTTCATAGACCTCAATCGTAACCTTGGCATTAGGGTTACCGACTGCCTTTCCATCTTCCATTGGCCTTGGAACGGGTGTGATCCTGACAAAGTCCCCCGCAGGTTTTAATGCATTGTATATCGTTGGTGATGCGAACAATAAAACGAGCAGGATAATGATACCTCCTCCCCACATCATAGTATTCATCCGCTGTTGCCGCTTCTTCTTCGTTCGCTGAGCTTTGAACGCATCGCGTTTGCTTATCGACATTCACATAACTCCTATATACAAATTTTCAGGTGTAGATTTTCCCATGAGAATCTATCTTTGTCCAGATTAATAATCACTATCTTGGATTTAAATGTCCATCAAGCCACTTCTGAAGATATTCAAGAACCTGTTTTTTTTCAGGTTCATTATGAACTTCATGGAACAAGCCTGGCCAAATTTTTACGGTACAATCACCCTTGATCTTACTGGCAAATTCTCGACTCCCTTCAGCATATCCAAGCATATCTCCCTCGCCATGCATGAACAAAACTGGTAATGTCCACTCATTGGCGTGTTGATCAGACCAGGCGATTGCATCCAGTGTACATTTACCCCATCCCACCGTAACCTGGTGATGAACCAATGGATCGTTAATATAACCTGATACGACTTCAGGATCCCTGGAAAGCGTTGCTGGGACTAACCCCGTTTCGATTGTCAGTTTTGGTGTTATTGTTCCAAGAACCTTAGATAATAGAACTTTTCCTTTTTGTTCCTGAAGAGATGTTTTATTACTTAATGCGGTGACGATCACACCGTTTAACTGAGGTTTTCTGCACAAAACAAAATAATTGACGATCAGTCCACCAAGGCTATGTCCATATAAAAAGATTGGTATCCCAGAAAATCTTGCCTCGGCTTCCTTCAATAACAGGTCTGTATCTGATAAATAATCATCAAATGAAGATACATGCCCTCTTTTCCCTCCAGATTTTCCATGTCCCCTTAAATCATATGTCAATACGGAATATCCAGCTTGATTAAGGAGAGCAGCCCAATGAGCATAACGACCACTGTGTTCTCCCAGTCCATGGACGAGGCAGATAACTCCATTGGGAGTTTTTTCAGTTTGCCAGCATTGAAAATAAATGGTTAATCCATCAAATGATTTCTTTTCAAATTCAAGGTGTGTCATACATTATCCTCACTAATTAATAATATACTGGTAAACCCGGTATGACTCTCCGGTGGTATTAAAGCCTGCCTTTGCATAGAGCGCTAGGGATGCATGATTATTTTGTTGGGTATTCACAGTGATATGATTGATGCCCCGTCTTCGAAATTGCTTTATTACATCGTACACCAATTGATAACCTATTCCTTTACTCTGCATGGAAGTTTTAACGGCAAGACGGGCTAAATGTCCTCCCATCGCACTGGACGTACTAAACTGGTATCCAATAATCTCTTCACCAGCTAAGGCTAAAGTAGCTAATGATGCTTGTTGGAAAGCAAGCTCTAATGATTCCAAGGAATTTCTCCACTCCAGTTCAAATGTGGAGTTATCAATCTCCACTATAACAGCGAGATCCTCCTGTAGCATCGGGCGGATGATAATCTCATTTATTTGAGGCTGTGGTATAGGGTTCGTGCTATTCCAGATTAACACGATGACATTGTCTGTGTGTTCGAAATCAGTCGCTTCAAGAATCTCATTAAACCAACTTTGCAAGGATAATGCTGCTACATGGGTTTTCCCTGTGTGCGTGAATTCCGCTTTTGTTGCATCCCAGAGTAATGACCATGCTCGGTTAACACTAATATTTGGACTAACCGCAAACAACCGCACCCAGGTGATATCCGGCAATTCAGGTGGACAAGCTAAAGCCGCAATTAATCCATCATTTTTTTCGATCAGGAAATACGGCTCTCTCCCAATCCATTCCAAAGGAGGCTTCCAATCTAAGTGTTGGTGAATGTGTGAGCCAAAATGGATCAAATTAGCTAATCGAGATCGATCAGAAATGGTTACACTGCGAATGTTGAAATCGATCTCATCCATTAGCGTATCTAGCTTTTATTGTACATGTAGAAGTATTTTGCCTTGCGACCAGAGATCTTCAAGCTTGTAATAATTTCGCTGTTCTACCGAAAAGATGTGGATAATAATATCACCCACATCCAACAGCACCCAACCCTCACTTGATTCACCTTCTTTGATCACTGATAGGTGATAGTTTTGATGTAAAAACTCAATAACTGATTTCGCTAAAGCGTTTAACATTCGGTCACTGGTACCAGAACAGATAAGGAAATAGTCAGCAAATACAGCCAGATTCTTTATATCGATGAGTACCAGATTTTCAGCTTTTTTCTCCTCTAAATGGTTAATAATTGTCCGTGCAATTTCTAAAGTTTCCAGATTTCACCTCGCTGTTATATTTTATTTTGCAATGATGATGAGAATATTTGCGTATAAACTGCACCAGATGGATGCAGGTCACTTCGGTAAAGATGCACTTTATCAATACAGGTAGCACCTAAAAAACCTATTTTGGTTTTCTCTAACGATTGTGAAATCGCTTTTATTTCTTGTGAAGTTATATTACGTGATACCCTGCCAAGGGTTAGATGGGGTGAGAATGCCCTTTCTTCACGTGCATAACCAAGCCTCGCAGTTGTTGTCTCAATCCCATTCTGAATTGCATTCAATTCTTGTGGAGCTTCCACGCCGACCCAGATCACGCGTGGCTGACGGAGATTTGGATAAGCACCTGAGCCACCAACACTTATCTCAAATTGGTAGTGATTCGAAACTTCAGCCTGGATCATATCAGTAAGTATGCTTATATTGGATAATGAAACATCTCCAAGGAATTTTAAGGTGAGGTGAATGTTCTTGACCGCTACCCAGCGAATGGATACCTTAGGTAATTGTGCTTGATAATTCTCCAAAACTTCTTCCAGTTTTTGATGGATTTCTGGTGAGAGGTCTATTGCTATGAATGCTCTAATTACAGACATCCTTCAATAATCCCACTATTAAGCTCAAATAAATAAAGGTTAATTCACGATCAAAAATAACTAACATTTACAGAAAATCATCAGAATACGGCATGAAATCAGCCAGAAATTATGATCGATTTTGAATAGAATAATTGATTACACTGATAATAGTATTTCCTTAGTTATTAAACCATAGCATAAGACATGAAAGATTGCAAGGGTTAAGAACTTTACCCAGATTATTGCTTGTAAGACTGGTAGTCATCCGGAGTATCTAGATCCTGGATGATGCTTGGTGTCATGACATTTATGTAATTAATATTATCTTGATTCTGGTTTAAATAATCACGCAAAGTACGTCCTGGCTCGAGTCCTAATATCTCATTCCAGAGGGATTTATCAATGAGCCAGGGATGACCACGATGCATTCGGTAGCTAGGGATAATGATCTTTTTTCTGGTCGAATAATAATATTCAATGATGGATTGGACTACTGTAGATTCAATTTGTGGCTGGTCGCCTAACACAAGAAGAGCAGCTTCAGATTTACCTCGAATATATCTGAGCCCAATCTGGAATGACAAAAGCATATCTCCATGTGCAACATTTGGATTAAAAACAAAATTTAGCGGATAACTTGACAAGTCTCTTTCCAGCTCTTTTTGGTTCTCTCCGATAACAACATTCAAATCATTTAGCCCAGCATCAATCAGAGTTGCGATAACTCTCCCAATTACTGTGGATTGCCCCCATGGTAAAAGCATTTTCGGCTGACCCATTCGCATGGATTGGCCCGCGGCTAAAACGATGGCGGAAATCATGCCTCTCCGTCTCGATCTGGAAATATTTCTAAGAATTTTTGGTATTCATCAGGGGTATCTATATCCAGCAATTGGTCACGATCATGCCAGGTTATCCATTCAACAGGAAATTGCGAGAATAACAGCTTGCCTCCCATGTCTTCTTTCAGCGAAAGCAGAGCAGGGAAAGTCTTTACGTCGAACAATACCGGGTTTCCTCTTTGACCGTCAATTTGGGGAGCAACGATTGGTCCTAATGTTAGCTGGTGGGTTTCCACAAGTTTCTTGATGAGCAGGTGTGAGACTTGGGGTTGATCTGCATGCAGAAACACCACTCCTCCCAATTCTAATGGCAAATCTACGATACCTGCCCGAATGGATGAGCTCAATCCAGTTTTCCATTCTTATTATTGACTATGCGCACAGGTAGATCCGATATCACAGGTCCGATATTATCTGCCATGGCACCAACGACCACGACCACCGGTGTCAATCCAGCTTTCAAGGCAGCCAGAGCTACATGCCGGATCAAGGGGTCCCCTCTCCAGAGCAACAGCTGTTTCGGTTTGCCAAAGCGACTGGCACCTCCAGCTGCTAAAACGATCCCTCCAATCTGCTCGATCACTGCATGAATTCTGCCTTGTTGTTTAAGTTTTACGTTTGTATCGGATGGTCTCACCTTATTTTCTTTTGTGAGAGAAGCAATGATGATTGAATGATAATCAGGAATTAACTGAGCAGCTACAGTTCTTCCCCGTGATTGCAGCTTTTTTGTGTCTGCCTGATTAAGTAACATAATTCGCCGTGCATGCGTTGGTATGTTTTTTAAACCCCCATGATGATTTCGTAAAACCTTTACCAGCGCATCGATGGAAACTACATCACCAGTGTTTAGACCAGATAGGTCAGCGAAAATTTCTGGTCGATGAATCCAATTTTTCGATAATGGCTTACCTAATCCTGTTAATCCTGCCACCACGATGACGCACTGCGTGAAATCGGGAATTACTGGCTCGTGTTTAGCCGGTGCTTTTAACGGGCAAGAATTCGAGCCATCTGCTTCGATTAATAATGGCAGCTGGTGGTTTTCGGCAATTCTTTGTACTTTTTCAAGCATCCCAGCTGGCATACCGCCTATACGATTATTGGTTTCTTCTCCGGCTAACAGAACTACGCCATCGGGTAAATTCTGTTCCAATCTGGTGATATCAGACTCTAACTCAATCCTGAAAGCATGATCAGCTTGTTTTTCTGCCATGCACCAAAATGAGTGGTTGTTGTTACCAAAACAGTCTTAGGATGTCCATCCAGTCCCCTGGTACCGGATAATTCTCTTGCGGCTTTGAATATTGCCGTTGTCTTTCCTCCAGCACCAACAAAAGCCAGGGTCGTTCTTTTCGAATAACGCAATGCATCAATCAGCTGCATAGTTTTCAGCAATTTCACCGGATTATTTTATCTATAAATAAGTGAATTATTAATAGCTGGTATCAGGTCCATAAATGAGGTCTTAACTCTGGTTTTGAGAGGATGGCCTCAAGAACTCCCCCACCAATAGCAAGTGCTTTATCAGATACACGATTACACAATGATGGATCATTGCGCGGGTCGAGGTCTCCAATTTTCATTCCTTTTCGAATTTCAACCTCGGGATGGATTAATCCCCTGATAACGCCCTTGAATGGGGCGAGTAATGGCTGACCATCGACTTCCGCAATTAGCTCCCCCTCCTGGACAGAATCGCCGATTGTTTTTACAGCTTTCATGGATCCATCCGTAGGCGCATACAGGGCTCTTCCATAAGATTTATCACCAATCGTTTCGGGGACACGGCTATCAGGTTGTGTCGGACCATCCCATAATACTCTCCCCAACCAAGGCCCTCGTTGCGTTTCGATGGCCACATGACAATTTGATCCGCCAATAAACCCTGGCCCTAAACCGATGTAAAGCTTAGCACTATGTTTTAGAGCTTCAGGTGCAGATTTTAACATGCGCGCATCCACGATCACTGTTGGATGTACTGACTGGATGGATTTCCCATCCGGATCCACAATCACGGGTATTCGTCCTTTTGAAATAAGTTGTAAAATCCTTAATGGGTCATCGATCTCTTTTACCCGTTTAGCAACGATACCTTCCAGTGTAAAATCTTCAGTAAAGACCGCCTCACTAAAACTAGCCATTCGCCTGACAGCTAATGGTTTGGCTAACTCTGTAATGACAATCTTGAAACCTGATTTCTGTAAACGAAAGGCTACCCCGCTCGCGAGATCTCCGCCACCACGGATTAATACAATCATAATCTACCCAAGCCTTTCAAAACCCGCTCAGGAGTGAGAGGGAATTCAAAAAACCATACTCCTGTTGCTTGGTGGACAGCAGCAATTACCGCTGGTGCAAGTGGTAAAAATGGCATCTCAGCCATACCACGGGCACCGTACGGTCCAATCGGATCTGGATTTTCCAGGATGACCGACTTCACGTTGTCTGGTACATCCTGTACAGTGGGTATTAGGTAGGATGATAAAAATGGGGTTAAAACGAAGCCATCTTTCTGGATAAAATTCTCCAAGATCGCGTAACCCGACGCCTGAACCACGCCTCCTTCTATCTGTCCTTGCACGGAGATTGGATTCACGGCTTGCCCTACATCATTGACGGAAATCACTTCCAGGATTTTGATGAGGCCAGTTTCACTATCCACCTCTAACGTGACACCTTGAGCAACATATCCGTAAGCAAAATTTGGTTCTGATTTACCCGTCTGAGGATCATAGGGTGTCGTGCGAGGTGGTTTATATTGGTATGTCGAGATTGCTGGACGTTCCTCACAATGCCATTTTTCAAGCGCTGATAGGCAGGCTCCCTTGATTGAATTCCCTGCCATGAATGTCATCCGCGAGGCTGACGAACTACCAGAATCCTCAGTAAAAGCAGTATCAGACACTAAAAGTCGGATTTTTTCTATGGGAACTCCTATTGTCTCAGCGGCTATTTGAGCCATGACCGTATGTGCACCTTGTCCGACATCTGCCCCAGCATGATGCAATACCACATGATCGATCTCAGCTTTGCCATAAATTTCCACAGTGGCAGTGGATTGCTCTGGTGCCCCAAATGAAAAACCAACATTTTTATATGCACATGCAAATCCCGTCCCGCGCATCAAATAAGACTCATTTGATGCTTTCTGTGCAATTTTAGATTGATTTATTTCCTGCCCACATTTATCCACAACCTGTCCAATCGTCACACCTTTGGGCAATGGTGTACCTACAGATAATAATGCCCCTTCGGTCAACACATTGCGGCGACGTATCTCAACCGGGTCCATTTTGAGCTTTTCAGCTAATAGATTCATTTGGGTTTCAGCAGCAAATGCTCCTTGAGGTCCGCCAAAACCCCTGAAGGCACCGTTGGGCAAGTTATTGGTATACACAGCATACGAATCCACTTTCACATTTGGGATTTCATAAGGTCCGGTACACATTAATGTTGCATTGCCCAGCACCTTGGAAGAAGTATAAGCATATGCTCCGCCATCTGCGACGACTTCAGCTTCAGCGGCGATAAGTTTTCCGTTTTTAGTTGCTCCCCAGCGTTCTTTTATAATGTACGGATGCCGCTTGTGATGTCCTATGATCGATTCTTCTCGACTCCAGATTATTTTTACGGAGCGGTCAATCCCCCGTTGGTGCAATCTCCAAACCGCCAATGCCAATACAATTTGTATCGACATATCCTCCCTTCCACCAAAAGCGCCTCCGATTGCAGGGTAGATAACTCGCACTTCTTCAAGCGGGATATTCAGCGCATGGGCAATTTGCTGCTGATCTTCGTGTGTCCATTGACCAGCCACCTGTAACGTAACCCGACCATTCTCATCAAGGTAACATATGCCTGCTTCAGGTTGCAGGTAAGCATGCTCCTGGCAGGGAGTGTGGTATTCACCTTCTACAATCACATCCGCCTTATCAAATGCGGAATCCGCATCACCTTTCCGGATGCGATAATGGCAGAAAATATTTGAACCCTGGTCTGGATGGAGTAAAAACGCATCATCCTTCATTGCAGCTAACATATCGGTGACTACGGGTAAGTCTTCGTATTCAACCTTAATTAAATCGCATCCTCTGGCAGCTATTTCTTCAGATTCTGCTACTACCAGTGCCACCTGATCACCGATAAATCGTACCCTGTCTGCATACGGTTTGGTTGAGCCTGGCCCGCACAAGACTGGTTGGTCATTGTATATCAGACCATATTCATTTATCGGTACATCCTTTGCAGTGAATACGGCTACTACTCCCGGTAATGCATCAGCCTGAGAAGTATTTATTGAACGGATGATGGCATGCGGTCGAGCAGCGAATAATATCTTCATGTACGCCTGGTTGGGTAGATTGATATCGCCAGGGAAAAGCGCTTCCCCTGTCACTTTACCCAGCGCATCAATTCGCTGGACGGATTTTCCTATGACAGTCATTTTATACTCCGATGTGTTGACATAATTTCGTGATTCATCTCTAAATATTATACTCTGCAAGCATGTACACAATCAAATCAGTCCCTCTGGAATAATCCAGTGGGACTTGTGAAATTCATGCGATAGATGCTCACTTAATCAGCAGGCAAGGATGATGTTTGAGCCAGGAAAGGGTCAAATTCTTGCTCAAGCTCCTGCCTGAATTGTTGTGTGTACAAACGATAATAATGCCCACGGCTGCGTAACAGCTCTGCATGCGTACCCATTTCGGTGATGCGACCATCTTCCACAACAATGATCCGGTTTGCTCGTTTGATGGTTGATAATCGATGGGCAATAATGAAACTTGTTCGCCCTTGCATCAGATTTTCCATGCCCCGTTGAATGAGAGCTTCAGTCAAGGTATCCACAGAGCTGGTCGCTTCATCCATGATGAAAATATCAGGTTCAGCCAGGATTGCCCTGGCAATACTGATTAGTTGTTTTTGCCCCACCGAAAGTAGATTACCACCTTCACCGACGTTCTGATCATATGTTTTTTCGAAGTTAAGGATAAAGTCGTGGGCTCCAGCAAGTTTAGAGGCAGCTTCTACATCCGAATCAGAAGCTTTCAGACATCCATACCGTATATTTTCTCTCACTGTGCCAGAAAACAAATGAGGAGTTTGCAGCACTATTCCCACCCGTGACTGGATGCCATGCAAAGTGAAATCTGTGTAATCCCGACCATTGATGTTTATTACCCCACGCTTGGGTTCGTAGAATCGACAAAGTAGATTGACGATCGTGCTTTTACCACCACCGGTTGGGCCAACCAGGGCAATCATTTCGCCTGGATCAACCTTCAAGCTGAAATCAGTCAGTACTGGTTTCCCATCCTCATATGTAAAATCGACATGGTCAAATTCTATCTTTCCTTTAATCGTGCCTGGATCAAACGCACCTGGACGATCCCGTACTTCAGGCAATGAATCTAACAGGGTAAAGATGCGTTCAGCCGATGCGATGGAATGTTGCATTTCTGCATAAACACGTGCCAGGTCCTGGATTGGCCACATCATAAAAGTCAGATAACTCACAAATGCCTGAATTCCACCAATGGTCATGATCCCCAGATTGGCTTGTAAACCTCCATACCAAACGATGAAACCCAAGGCTAAGGCAGATATGATTTGTACCGTGGGGAGGAATAATGCAGATAACCAGGCAGCATGATAGCTTGATCGGTACATATCTTCAGTCAGATGCTTAAATTCGTTGAGGTTTTCATCCTCCCGCCCTAGAGCTTTCACTACCCTAACCCCACTGATATTCTCATTATAAGCTCCAGTGATTTTGGAGTTTGCTCGGCGGGATTTGCGAAACTCAACTAATATTCGCTTGCGGAATTGAATGGCAATAGTGAGCAGGATTGGGATGGTTATCAATACTACCAATGCAAGTTTCCAGTTTATGATCAACATGAATATAGTCGAAGTGGTGATGTTCATCACTGCCCATGTACTGTCGACCAAGCCCCAAGTTACCAGGTCTGAGACCCGTCCAGAGTCGGACGTAACCCTGGCCATCAACCTGCCAACTGAGGTTTGGCTGTAATAGGCTAACGATAGCGCCTGGAGATGGTTGAACATCGATCTCCGTAAATCATATTGAATTCGTTCACCCAGCACACCAGCCAGGAATATAAAAGTGAACACACAACCTGCCTGAACCAGAATCAACCCCCCATATAGGCTCAAAATGCGGATCAAAGCTTGAGGATTATGTGCGACGATCCCTTGATCAATAATATTCTTGTTCAAATAAGTAAACAGCGCATCCAAGATGGATGTAAATGCGATCATCACCCAAAATCCAGCTACCCAACGCCAGTGGGGTTTGGTTAAACCCAGTATTCGGCGCAACGTTTTGCCGGTTATCTGGCTGGTATATTCATCTTCTTCGAGTTCAATTTCTGCCACTATTTAATCTTTCGATACACTCTGTGAAATTTCCATCTCCAATTCCTCATCGATTCGAGTCTGGAGATCATAAATTTTGCGATACATACCATCCTGGGTAACTAATTCGCCGTGCGTGCCTTTTTGGATGATTTTCCCTTTATCCATCACCAAAATTAAATCTGCATTCATGACACTTTGGATACGATGGGCAATAATAAACGTGGTTCGTTTTGGGGTTAGACCCTTCAAGGCATCACGGATACAAGCTTCAGTCTCGGTATCTACCGAAGAAGTTGAATCATCAAGGATTAATAGATGCGAGTCTTTTAAAATTGTTCGGGCAATTGTTACCCTCTGCTTTTGACCTCCTGATAAGGTGACTCCTTTTTCTCCTACCAGGGTATCATAATCATTGGGGAAGGATGTGATCACGTCATGAATAGCTGCTGAAGAAGCCGCACTCTCTACCTCGCCCTGCGGTACATCTCTACCCACACCGTAGGTAATATTCTCACGTATGGAACGTGAAAAAAGAAAAGGTTCCTGCTCAACGATCCCAACCTGACTGCGTAAATACTCCCTTGGGTAGGCATTTAACTCTACGCCATCGAGTTTTATGCTACCAGAGGTGTATTCATAGAAGCGAGGTAATAAATTCACCAACGTCGTCTTTCCCGACCCAGTGGAACCTAATAATGCCACCACCTGTCCAGGTTTACAGGTAAAACTGATGTCTGCCAGCACTGGTGGATTGTCTTCGTATGCGAATCCCACTTTATCAAAAACAAGCTCGCCACGGATAGGTTTATCAGGCTTATAGCTGCCTTCAGCTAAAGGCTCACGCTTTTGTTTGATGATCTCCATCACCCGACCATAAGAAACTAATCCCGTTGAGGTTTGAACGATCAATCTACCCAGGTTACGCATAGGCCAGATCAACCAGCCGACCAATCCTGCATATGCCAGGTATGTGCCAACCGTAATTTGTCCATTAATTGCCATCATGGCGGCGATAAAGAAACCGGTCAATGTCTGAAAGCTGCAGGCAATATCCGAGACGGGCCAGAATAAAGAGTGCATAGTAAGTAACTTACGCCCGCGGATATATTTCTCCCAATTCTCAATATTAAATTTATTGATCTCATATTCTTGTCGGGCGAATGCCTTGACTACACGAACACCAGCAAGATTTTCCTGTAAGGTGGTCGACAGAATGGCTTCCTGTTCCTGATAAGCTTCGTACGCTTTGGTCACTTGTTTAAAAAACCAGATAGATGTGAGGATGATTATAGGTACAATGATGATGGATATGAGTGCCAGCTTAACGTTCAAAATCAGGATGGCGGCAAAGTTGATCACAAAAAGTAATACAATTCTCCCCACCCCAATGGCTTGCTCACTATAAAATCGTCGTAAGGCATCCACATCTGAAGTACAACGCTCAATCAGCTCACCAGTGGGTGTTTTATCATGGTAGGAAAAATCCAAATGTTGGATATGATCGAATAGATAATTTCTGAGCTGGCGGGTGACACCTTCAGCAGTAAATGCCGCCAACCGGCCTGAGAAATAACTAAAGCTTCCCTCCATACTAGCTAACGCTAAAAAGCCGAAGGCGATGATAATAAGTGAACGATTTAGCTCACCACCTAATGCATAATTTCTTTGACCCAAAACTTGGTCGATAAAATATCGTAACAGTAGAAAGGTTGCTGTTTTTGAGGACGCAGCGATCGCCAGGCTGATGGTCGCGCCAGCATACTGTAATCGAAAACCGCTCATCATTCGCCACAACCCTTTTATCCGATTTGAGGTGAATGCCTGACTAAAATCATATTCACGAGCGGATGCAACACTCTTCAACAAGTACCCTCCGTTTTACTTTACTAATGCAACTGGATAGTTTACTTGAAACTCACTGGAATGTCAAAAGTGACGGATTAGAATATTATGGATATGGCTCAAGTCTTTTGAACTAATTTAACACCCAATAAAATGATCGCTCCACCAGCCAACGTGATGAATAAAATATTCTCACCTAATATTGCCCAGGCAACCACGACAGCCACAAAAGGTTCAATATACAAGAAGGCTCCAATCTGAGACGCAGGAATGGCTTGAAGCCCATCGTACCAGGCAATATACGCCAGGCCTGAGCAAAATATCCCCAGAAAACCGACACCTATCAGGCTCGTCCAAGTTAAATTGCGGATATCGGAAACATTTCCACTTGCGATGAATAGGATAGTGGTAAAAAGCCAACCAATCGCCATAACATAAAACATCATCAGGGTAGCTTTATGCTTATGAAGACCACGCCTGGATAAAATTGAGAATAATGCCCAATTAGGTGCGCTGATCATGATTAATATATCTCCTGGCTCACCAAAACTATTACCAAAAAGAGTATTGAGCTTGCCTTTACTCACCACCAATAGCACACCCACAGCAGCCAGGATAGATTCCTGATATCTGCAACCAGCTTAGTTTTTCCTTTAAAAATATCCTGCTAAGGATAGCGATAAACACTGGTGTTGTAGCCACAATCCACGCAGTGGTTGAAGCCTGAGCAGTTACAAGTCCTGTTGATTGTAACCATTGGTGGAAGGTAATTCCCAAAAATCCTAAAATAGAAAAATATATCAATTCTTGTTTTTTAGGAATTGTAAATTGATGTCGTATGACGGTGGCAATCCCAAGAATGACCACTCCTATGGCAAATCGCAGCCATACTATCGTCACTGGTGCCAGATCTCTCAATGCCAATTTTGTTGCGATGAACGAAGCTCCCCACACAATCACTGCAAAAGCGACTTCAGTATAGGCAATAATTCTCTTCTTATCCATAGAATCCGGATTATACCGCTACACGATTTATAGCCATCGTATGATTCTCAACAAAGTTCTTCACACACTTGTGGATGATGGTACTTGACCCAAAACCCCGCTGCGTTTACACTATCTGTTAGGACTAATCAACTTTTGACAATCATAATAGATGAGGTATATATGTTTGATCTCCCTGATTCTGAAATTCTTCCCCTCTCGTTAGAACACAATTTCTGGACCTGGTCAGCTCAGGCTAAAGTGACACCCATCCCGGTGACCCGTGCGAAGGGTGTTTATTTCTGGGATGTGAACGATAAACGCTATCTTGATTTCAATTCGATGACCATGTGTGTCAATATTGGCCATGGAGACGAGAGAGTGATCAATGCCATTATCGAACAAGCCAAAGCTTTACCCTATGCTGCACCAGGAATGGCAACGAAACCTCGAGCAATATTGGGCAAGCTATTAGCCGAAATTACCCCCGGCAACTTGGATCATTTCATGTTCACCCTGGGAGGGGCTGATGCAAACGAAAATGCGGTCAAGCTGGCGCGTGGGTACACTGGTAGACATAAGATTCTTACTCGTTATCGTTCTTACCACGGGGCGTCTGCAGGTGCCATGGCATTAACCGGTGACCCAAGGCGGATCCCATGGGAACCTAACCTGATGCCAGGGGTTGTCCACTTCCTCGATCCATATCGCTACCGGTCTACATTCCACCGCACAAATCCAAATATCTCTGAGACTGATTTCACACACGATTATCTCAACCACCTTGAGGAAATCATTCAATATGAAGGTCCAGGATCGATTGCAGCAGTATTATTGGAATCGGTAACTGGCACCAATGGAATCATTATTCCTCCAGAAGGATACCTGCAGGGAGTACGTGAGCTTTGTAATAAATACGACATCCTGCTCATTGCCGATGAAGTCATGAGTGGATTTGGTCGCACTGGAAAATGGTTCGCAGTCGATAATTGGAACGTTGTCCCCGATTTAATGACCATGGCCAAAGGACTCACCTCTGCTTACGCACCTCTGGGTGCGGTGGCCATGAAACCAGAGATTGCTGCAGCCTATAATAATGTGGTCTACCAGGGAGGTCTCACCTATACCGCACATCCAATTTCGTTGGCTGCCGCTATTGCCAATATCAGGGTCATGCAGGAGGACCATATCATAGAGCATACCCAACAGATGGGTCCGGTTCTGCACCGTTTGTTGACCGATTTGGGAGAGCAGCACCCTTCCATCGGTGAGGTTCGATCTATCGGCTTGTTCGGGATCATCGAGCTTGTTCGCGATAGAAAAACGAAGGAACCCATAACTGCCTGGAATAGCAGTAGTCTCCAGAAATGAATGCATTACGAAAAGACTTGCTAGATCAGGGACTATTTATATACACGCATTGGCACACCTTGCTGATCATTCCTCCACTCATCATCACAGAGGAACAGCTAGAAGAGGGATTTGCAATATTAGATAATGCATTATCAATCATGGATAATTACATATTGAATAAATGACTAATTCTAAATCAGTCCCAGGACCAGCTTATCGGATCCACACCTCTCGGTTGATCATCCGATGTATGGAACCCAAAGATGTGACCATGCTTGAGATGGCTGTGGAACAATCCTTGGAACATCTGCTTCCGTGGATGCCGTGGGCAAAACGGGAACCACTACAATTCCAAGAGCGGATTGAGTTATTGCGCAGTTGGCGGGGTAATTTCGATCTGGGGTTAGATTTTGGATACGGGATTTTTGATCCATCTGAAACCAGTCTACTAGGTGCCTGCGGATTACATACTCGCCTTGGCGAAGGGGCAAGGGAGATTGGTTATTGGATACACAAGGACCATATCAATCAGGGACTTGCCACTGAGACATCAGCTGCACTTACCAAAGTCGCCTTCGAAGTAGACTTTGTAAATCGTGTCGAAATCCATTGTGACCCTAAAAATGTGCGTAGCGCTTCCGTACCACGAAAATTAGGATTCATCCACGAAGCCACGCTTCACAATCGAGTACAGGATTCGAATGGGAATCTTCGGGATAGCATGACCTGGACCCTTTTTAGGGAGAATTATCCTGCCAGTCCAGCTGCAGAGTCTCAAATTGAAGCCTATGATGTTTTAGGACGGCGGATCCTTTAATTAATCACAGGTTTTAACCTTAATCGACTAGAGGAAGATGAAAGATCCACAAGATAATCCCGCAGATCTACCCGGAGCATTTCTGAGTAAAATGGCGGATTTACTGGGTGATGAGTATGACGATTTTCTTAAAAGTCTTCGTCAACCACCTAAAGTCAGCCTGAGGGTAAATACTCTAAAAATATCACCGGAAGAATTCATCCTCATTTCACCCTATAAATTATCTCCCATTCCATGGTGTTCCACTGGTTTCATTATGGATGGATCAAAGGATGAACCTGGATTTATTCCTCCTGGAAAGCATCCCTACCATACTGCAGGGATATATTATTTACAAGAGCCTTCTGCCATGGCTGCTGCTGATGTTTTATCACCTCTGCCTGGTGAAAATGTTCTCGATCTGGCAGCAGCACCGGGCGGGAAAACTACTCACCTGGCTGGGTTGATGAAAAACGCAGGTCTGTTGGTTGCTAACGAGATACACTCAAGACGGGTATGGGACTTAGCAGAAAACCTGGAACGTTGTGGAGTGATCAATGCAATTGTGACCAATGAAACTCCCAATAGATTAGCGGATCACTTTGGTGAATTTTTTGATCGGGTGATTCTCGATGCCCCTTGTTCAGGCGAAGGAATGTTTCGAAAAAACAATGCCGCTCGCACAGAATGGAGCCTCGAGCTGCCAAGGAGCTGTGCTATTCGTCAATCTGCCATCCTGGACCAAGCAGCCCGTATGGTGAAGCCAGGTGGCTATATGGTTTATACCACGTGTACATTTTCGCCGGAAGAAAACGAGGGGGTTATCGCTGGTTTTCTGGAAAAACACTCAGAATTCGAATTAATCACGATTAAGCAATCAACCGGTTTTCAACCATCCAAACCAGGCTGGATTGGTCTTCCACCGGATGGCAAACTCAATCGCGCTGTACGAATTTGGCCACATAGGTCACCAGGTGAAGGACATTTCATTGCTTTACTGGTCAAAACTGGATCTATTGAACAAAATCCACAATTTATCAAAAGATCACAGTTGAGATTGTCAAATTGGAATGGTAAACTGAAGCAAACAAACATCTCAAAGACCATTCTAGACGATTTTACTCGCGAGAACCTTACATTTTCATTTGAATACCATCGATTAGCTGTTAAGGGTTCTTATATATATCGGCTACCCGATAAATCACCCCACCTCGAAGGGCTAAAAGTGATCCATCCTGGATGGTGGCTGGGTACTATCCGTAAAGATCGTTTTATACCCTCCCACGCTCTGGCGATGGGGATTCATTTCGATCAAGTCAGGCATACCGTGCTATTTCATACCTCTCAACAGCAGTTAACAGCTTTTCTTGCCGGACAGAGCTTTACGAATCAAGGTGAAAACGGATGGGTGCTGATTACCGTCGATGGTTACCCGATTGGTTGGGGAAAAAGAGTACAAAATGTGATAAAAAATTATTACCCCCATGGTCTTCGCCGGTCATCATCGTCGATGACTATTGAAGGATAAAATAATCTTTCTCTGCAACCCGAACTAGAATAGATATTTCTCCATTATCCTTTTTTTCTCGAGTTGGAAAATGTGTCTAATAATCGCCACAGACGATGCGTAGGTTGAGTCCATTCCGTAATACGACAAGCTACCAGCGCCCAGGTTTTTTCCCTTACCAAGGGGATTATCCGATACATAGTGAATGATCCCCATGTCAAATGGAACTTCATAAAGATTCACGAGTTCATTAACCGGATGCCTTTGGGGTCGATACATTTCATAGATTGCAGATAAATAAGGTCCAGCTTCCATCTCAATATCTGTATATCCTTCACGATAAAACACGTCCATATAGTTAGAATTCTGGAGGAAGGTACCCCTTACAGAAACACATTTCTGGTTATCAAGTACCGTGCCATACATCAAGTAAGGTGAAACATGCGCCGCATTGATGCAGTTTTGAAACAGGTACGTATTTTTTGAATGCTCATCATGGACAACATTCGGGATGACGATATCTCCAATCGCTCCGTTTAAGGAAGCAGATTTTCCCATTATAAAAATCCCCAACACCTGTGTCACATGCTCAGCCACAGCTGATAATATATTATATGCAGCCATCCCTAAGGGATAATCGATGTTTAAAAGGATGGCATCACTATGACTTAGAAATGAGAGGTCACCATCCAGAAGGCGCGGATCAAGCGTATCCGCGCATAGACGATTAAGTTCAATAATTTGCGCATCCACATCAAAACTATGTTCACTTGATACCGTCACCATGCCGCAGTCAATCTCCGCTCTATGTTGATCTTCAGCGAAGGTAGTCCCTTGGCTTGATTGTCTGGAATTTTTTCAGGATATAGTAAAGGAAATTTTCCTGGCTTGACACCACTTGTTGGGCTTGAATATTCTCCCATTCTTCTTTGAGACCACGATTATCACTTTCGTGTAGATAATCAATCAGCTTGTTTCTATTTCTGATCGCATATCCAGATAGCAGGTTTACCAGGCTATGCGGGTTACTCGAGATAAAATAAACCGGTCTGTCGAGGACTTCCTGACGAGCTAGAGCAATATGCTCCCACCAAATATCAGTAGCTCGGCGATATTCGATTAATGATCCGCTCAGCAATTTGACCCGTAATCTACGGGGGGATGTTGCTATATTGTTAAGATTATTTTCAAAATCCTTTCCCCATACGACCTTTAACCGTTCTATATCTTCAATTTGAACATTCAAAGATTGAGCTAACTTATGGGTTTCAAATTCCTGCTCTATCCCTGGTGCATCGTCAGCCGAAATGATTATGGTATTGCGTTGTAACAAGGTATGGATTTTGTTCCACTCTACCTGATATGCAGTCAGAATTGGAATGATGTCATCGATATCACTGACACTCGCAATAAAGCAAGCCAAAGTTTCTGTACCATTATAAAAACACCTTCTTCTACGCGCTATTGCAGTAACAGGAGCCCAGTTTTCTATATCAACAAATCCTGACCTTGAAAATACCTCTGGGCTTTGACCTAAAACTACCAGCTGCACCTTATGAATTGATTCCGGTAGCCTTAATAAACAGTATAAAAATGCCGAAATGTCAGGGATAGGTTCGCGTGCATTTGGATGCAACAGCGATTTCATCCCTGCATGAGCTTCTTCAAGTGAACGGATTTGTACATCAGAGGAAGAACGCAATAGGGAATAATAAGTCCGTAAGTATAACTCGACCTCTTCTGAAGCCGTGCTTGGAACCGTTCGCTCCATCCTGACGATTACCTTCGTCCACTACTTGGGGGCACATCTAAAGGACCATAACGAGGTGGACCGACAATCCCGTATATGATTGCATATACAGCGGATAACAGACCAAACCCAATAACCATCAGGATGATGGTAAAGACAAATTGTCCAATAACCAGATCCTTGTCGATTGTAAATTGATTGATTGCATTGAATTACCCGGTCAATCTCAGAGATACTGGTATACGGGATCGTAATTGGTTTTGTCAAATCCCAGGGCAGAGAAGATTGCAGGTTAGTTTTTAATAATAATGAACTGGCATACCACGACATGATTAGAACTAGGAGTATTAGCGCGCATCCAATCCCTCGCCAGACCGGGTGAATTTTCCATCGCCTTTCTTTTTGTTTCGGACGATAATTTTGCGTAGCAAAACCCATCATTCACCTCCAAACAGGTGCTAATTATTTTGTGCAGCTTGTTCTACGGCTGCAACAATTGAATAATATCCCGTACAGCGACATAAATTACCACTGATGGCTTCCTTGATTTCTTCATGATCTGGATGCATGATTTCGTCCAATAACATTACGGATGACATGACAAAACCGGGAGTGCAATAACCGCACTGAACTGCGCCTTTATCCATGAAAGCTTGTTGGACTGGGTGTAATTTTCCATTGCGCTTGATCCCCTCAATAGTTACTATGTTGGCACCATGAGCCCGCACCGCCGGTACCAGGCAGCTCATCACCGCCATCCCATCCAGAAACACCGTACATGCTCCACATTCGCCTTCTGCACAACCTTCCTTCGTGCCAATCAATCCTGCTTCTTCACGTAAGAGGCGGAGCAGTGACTTGTTGAATCCTGACGAAAATTTATATTTCTTTCCATTAACTGTTGTCTCAATCGCAGGTTCGATTTGCCCAATCACATGATGAAAGCTTTGTTTCAATCCCTCAACTTCATTGAAATGATACCCATGCACATCGGTACAAGCTCGTAATAATACCGGTCGTATTGGGTAACCAGATCTTTCCTCACGCTTGGCAAGTGCACTTAATGCTCTTTTTACACACACGCGGACCATTTCAAGCCGATATTCCCGTGAGCCGCGAATATCATCAATCGGTTGGGCAGAAATTTTGGCCAATTCGGCTGCTTTTTGAATAGATCTCATCATCCAAATTCTTCCCAAGCAGGAATTCCTCAGCATCTTTAGCATGGATAATCACTGGAGCGACTGATCCCAGGACAATGGCTACATCGATAATTTTAGTTCCATCGAACGTCAGAACCACCACACAATTTACCAGCGAAATTGCTTGAGCTTTCCTTAATCCCAATTTATAGAAGGTACCACGTTGATTTTTATCAAGCGCAGGGAATTTTATATCCACCATCATTTCTTCTGGACGCATTACATTTACCCTGACACCTTTATAGAACTCTGTTAGTGGAACTTCCCGTTGTCCATGGATGGATTGCAAAACTACCCTGGCATTCAATCCAATCAGGGCTGGAATAGTATCATTTGCAGGGGATGCAGTGATTAAATTACCCGCGACGGTACCTCTATTTCTAATTTGTGGTGCCCCTATCTCCCAGCAGGATTTTGCAAGCGGGAAGGCTTGTTCTATTAGTAATTTTGAGCTTGCACATTCCCCATGTGTTACTAGTGGTCCAACATGGATCAGGTTTTCTTCATCCAGTCTTATCTGGTCTAATCCATTAATTCGGGTTACATCGATTAATGTATTTATTCCTTTGCGTACCCCTCGTTCCATTTCCAGCATTAAATCTGTCGCCCCTGCAATGATTCGTGCTTGTGTCTTTTGTTCAGCCAGGATTTGGATGGCTTCATCGGTTGAAACAACGCTATAGTAATCTTGCCACATACAATCTCCACTTAATGAGCATGAATCTGAATGATCTCTGCCATAATACTCACGGCGATTTCTTCTGGTGTTTCGGCATGGATATCCAAACCAATTGGAGAATGAACCAGACCAAGCTTCTCTGTTGAGACGCCTGCTTTCAAAAGCTCCCTGGTCGTCATTGCCCATCGCCTTTTCGAACCAATCACCCCGATATACCCTGCATCTGTATCCAATAAGGCAGGTAAACCCCTGACATCGACATCCATCCCACTTGTGGTTAAAACAAAATATGTCCAGGGATTGATGTTTAATTGTTTAGATAATTCCTCCAAAGGTTGGGGGTAGAACTCATCTGCTTCTGGTACTGAAGTCGGGTTACAGAAACCAGGTCGTTCGTCACACACGACTACGATAAAACCTAGCCATTTTGCCAGATGTGCTACTGCCTTCCCGACGTGCCCAACTCCGACTACCACAAGGGTTGGTTTAGGAATAATTGGTTCCACATAAATCTCCAGTTGACCACCACATATTCCAGGGTCGCCATGCTCAGGGTCAGTCATATTATATTCTAACAGGCGCGATGTTTTATCTGAGATTGCCTGGAGGGCCTCATTTATAACCCGGTTTTCGACTTCACCACCTCCAACTGTGCCCATGATGTGTCCATCAGGATATACCAACATTTTGCTGGCTTCATGCCGAGGAGTAGAGCCTCGACTTTTTACGATGGTACATAATGCGCCTGCTCCGTTATTTCGTTCAAGATCAACCAAAGCCTGATAAATGGTCATAAAACAGAATATCCTTTGATCATGTTTTATAAACTATCCGAGCTATTATTCCTCCAAAAGACCTAATACGACGGGTAACAATTGCTTCTTCCGTGAGACAACATCATCCGCTTGAAGCGTGCCATCCTGGAGGTGCGGGTAAGGGAGATCATCCAATAAAGGAGGCGGATTCTCCAGCACCAACCGGCTTGAGTTACCGACAACATCAGTTACCATGAGCATGGCAAAATCGATGCCACGTTGTTCCCGAAGTTTATTAAGTGCACTCTTTACCCTTTCAAGGTTATCCGTCAGCTGCATCTGGTTTGTTACTTCTGCCTGGGCAATGGCAAAATTATACCCGCCAGCCTGGTACAGTTTTAGGTCCGAGGTGACAATATCCACAGCATCGCGCGATTCTAGCCCAGCTCCAGCTTGAATAATGGCTTTCCCAAACGATTCTATTGATTCATCCGCCAGCGGGCTTGATCGTTTGAATGCCCATCGTCCAAGTCGTTCTGCTGCCAATTGATCACGGGGTGTAGTGGTTGGTGAAGTTAAGATAAGCGTATCCGATAAAAGCCCTGCCAACAACATCCCTGCTAATGCCATTGGGGCACTCAACCCAGAATCCTCAATCCGCTCTGAGATCAAGGTGCTGGTACTGCCAACAATATCCACCGTAAAACGAATGGGAATGTGGGTTGAATGGTTACCAAGTCGATGATGATCCAGGATTTCTAATAGCTCAGCTTCTTCCAAAGCACCCAGCGCCTGTCCAGGTTCATTATGATCCACAAGGATGACTTTGATGCGGGGCGGATTGAGAACATCCCGTTGTCTTGTCACCCCGACATACTGCCCTTTTTCATCAACTACTAGAAATTCATTGTATTCTTCCCTCAGAATACGGTGAATTACATCCCTGATACGCGTGCTGGCTTGAAAACAGGGTACTTTTTTATCACAAGCTTCGAGACAATTTTGATTTAATAGCTCGGTGATTGGCATATCTTTTCGTTCAGGGTACGGACCAACCAACCGGCTTAAATATTGGAATAGACTGAATCCGGTTATTAGCCCTACGGGTATCCCATCATCAGACACAACCGGGACAATACCGCCAGTACGGTTAGCAATTGTCCATGCGTCCTGTAATGGACTTTCAGGTGTGATGGTATCCAAACGGCGACTTACAGCTTCAAAACGAGGTGATGCATCGGTAAGTAAAAATGGCGGTTCAAGCCCAAGTCGCTTTAAAGTCCAGGTTGTCTGCGGGTTTATCGCACCCGCCCGTGCAGCGATGGTTTCCAGATTATCTCTTTCTTTTAATAACCATGCATAACCCATTGCTGCTGCAATTGAATCAGTATCCGGGTTTACATGACCAATAATATAAATTCGATCCGCCATTTAGTTATCCGTCTTTATTTCAAAACTTGAATGTTGTCTTATCCTGACTTTAGATTGGGGAATCCTCTTAGGAATCGTGATGACCAATAATTCCATTAGATTTTAATACTCTCCATACTTTTTCAGGGGTGATTGGATTCTGGTCGATATTTACCCCAAAACTTTTGTTGATAGACCGACTGGCATCCAGAAGTGCATTCGCTACCGCAGGCGCGATGCCATCCATGGGGATTTCTGCTACCGCTTTTACTCCGAAGGGATGTGTCGGTTCAAAAGTTTCAACAAATATCGTTTTTAGCTCGGGCATTTCGTGAGCTTGAAAGATATGATAATCATGCAGGTCTTTTTCTCGAGCGACTCCCTTTTCATCGTAAACCATTTCCTCACACACAGCATAACCGAGTGCCTGAGTCATACCCCCCTCAATTTGACCCGATGCAGTAAGCGGATTGACGATTATCCCAGAATCTACTGCGGAGACTAATTTTTCCACACTGATCTCACCAGTAGTAATATCCAAAGTTATTTCTGCAAATTGGGCTGCAAAAGGCGGTGGAGCGACTGGGGAATAATAAGAGGCTACTGCCATGATTTGTTCCTGATCTGAATGGTGCAACGACTCCAAGGCGATCTCTGCCAAAGGTATTCGTCGTCCATCAGGCGCTACCGCACACGAATCAACCAGTGAGATTTGATGGGGATCAATGGTTGTGGCAGACTCTGCTTGCGAATTGAACATTCTGACAGCTCTAAGCTTGATACGTTCTGCGACTAAATGAGCCGCCTTCACCACAGCAGAACCAGACACATACGTCGTACTGGAGGCATATGCACCTTTATCGAAAGGTGTGAAGTCCGTATCTGACGAATAAACAATCATATCTTCCAATGGCACTCCCAGGACTTCAGCTGCCATTTGCCCCAAAACAGTGTCAGACCCAGTCCCCAGGTCAGTCGCTCCAATCAACAAATTGAAAGAACCGTCATCATTGATCTTGATACTGGCGCCACCCATATCCAGGTATGGAATCGCGGTGCCTTGAAGCATCAATGCCATTCCAATTCCTTTTCTCAGGTGTGGTTTCTCGGGTACCAGATGCCAGGCTGAATTCCCATACTTCTGATCCCAACCAATCGTAACTTTTCCCTGATTTACGCATTCTTCCAAACCACAGGTTTGGATTATTTCCGGTTTGGGAGCCCGTCCTTCACTCCATGCCGTGCTGAACGGTTGCAGCTCTCCCGCTCTCAATGCATTCTTAAGCCTGAACTTAATCGGATCAAGCCCAAGCTTACCAGCTATTTTTTCCATATGCCGGTCTACAGCCCAATATCCCTGAGGAACTCCATAACCACGATATGCACCGGCTGGTGGATGATTGGTGTACACAATATCGGCATTAAATCGTATGTTGGGAGATTGGCGATATTTCCCGTCCCCAACATACATCGCCATCGCCTTGTGACCCGTGTTTCCAGTGACGGTTAATGCATGGCAACCATAAGCTCCCGTATCAGTTAATACGTCCATCGCATTTGCGGTAATCGTGCCATCATTCATAACCCCTGTTTTCATGTGGATTTTCATCGGATGGCGCGATCGTGAAGCGATGAACTCTTCTTCACGTGTATATTCAAAAATTACCGGGCGACGGGTTGCGATAGTCAGATGGGCAGCCACATCTTCGACTAAAACTTCCTGCTTCCCACCAAATCCCCCACCGATACGTGGCTTTATAATCCGGATACGCTTTATGGGTAGACCCAGGACAGGTGCCAGGATACGTCTGGCATGGAATGGAACTTGTGTACTCGTTCGGATCACCAATCGATCGTCTTCATCCCAATAAGTAACAACTACATGAGGTTCAATATGGGCTTGCTGCACTTTTGGAACAGCATAATCCGCTTCGATGATTTGGTCTGCTTCTTTAAATCCTTGTTCTACATTTCCAATGTCAATTCGAATCCTGGCTGCCAGGTTACATGAGGCATCTGACTCTCCAAAGTTGACATACTCAAGCTCATCATGGAGTACTGGAGCGTCTGGCAGCATGGCTTTTTCAGGATCCATAAGTGTGGTCAAAGGTTCATAATCCACTGCAATCAGATGCAAAGCCTCACTGGCAATTTCCTCTGAATCAGCTGCTACAAATGCGACCCGATCACCTACGAAACGTACCTTGTTATCTAATGAGAAAGTATCCAGGGGACCAGGCATTGGATCAGACTGGCCTGCTGTGGAATACACCACTCTTGGGATATCTTTCCATGTGAGGACTGCAGCCACACCCGGCAATTCACGCGCTTTTGTGGCATCAATATTTCTTATTCGTGCATGCGCAAATGGACTATGCAAAATCTTGGCGACTAACATACCAGGTATATCGACATCCGCAGTATATGCAGGTTTGCCTTGAACTAACTTAATTGCATCTACTTTTATATCCGGTTTCCCAACTCTATTAAACGATAGTACAGAAGCAGTTGGAATTACTTTTGGTAGTGATTCTTCTGGTGGACTATTTCTCGGATCAATTTTAGAGGAAGCTAATGATGGATCATCAGGATTTAATCCAGAACGATCATTTCGGATGTCCTCAGCAGCGCGTAATACTGCCTGGACGGGTTTAAGATATCCGGTGCAGCGACAAAGAACTCCCGAAAGTGCCTGCCTGACTTCATTTTCATTCGGACTCGGATTTATATCAAGAAGGTGCTTGGCAGCAAGAATTTGTGCGGGAGTACAATAACCACATTGGATGGCACCATTGGAGACAAATGCTCGCTGGAGAGGGTGTAGACCCTGGCTATTTCGCCAACCTTGATCAGGGTGCTCGCCTAATGATTCGATGGTTTGTATGCTGTGCCCTTCAGCTTGTGCTACCAGAATTAAACACGAGTTAACAGGTTTTCCATCCAACAAAACAGTACAAGCGCCACAATCTCCAGTTTCACAGCCATGCTTGGCTCCGAAATAACCCATCCTGCGTAACAGCTTTAACAGGGTTTCACCTGGAGTGATTATTATCTTATGGAATACATGATTAATATTTAGTTTTACTTCCATGAGTTATCCTAATATTCTTGTTTTCCATGTGCAAATAACCCAATTAATGCGGAGACACCTGTAAGTACTAACCCAATTGCTGCAACCATCATTGACTGGATCAAAAAAAGCAGACCCAGGAAGCTTATTAAGAAATTAGGAAGAGCCCAGGTCACTGTTGCACCATTAATAACATAATGCGCAAAAACGGGGATGATAAGGAAGGCTAAAGTGGTTAATATAAATTTCAAAGTAGTATTGGCAGCCTTTTGAGGCTTGAATTGGTATGCTTTCGTTCCAAGAATTATCAGCAACCAGGCTATTGCCAACGCAATAAATGATGTCAGGGCAGTGCTGACAATCAGGTTTGTAGCATCCGCTACAGAGCTGAGAGAGTAGGTTTTATGGTCGAGGATGATATATTTAACATTAAAGACCACAAGATAAGTCACCACGCCTCCCAGAATCCAAGCAAAATGTGGCCTGGCGTGCCATGCTGCAATATTGATGACTAAGAATAAGGAGGATAATTGCTAATATTCCTCGCAGGATTCGTTGGTTATTGAGTTCGAGTTTCTCGCGCGGCATCCATACCCGCTTGGGTAGCAGTTACAATATCACCTTCCTCAACGACTCTCACCGGTTGCTGGATTGCTGTCTGATATGCTTGAGCGAGTTGCGATTGCTGAGCGAATAATGCAGTTTTAATTTCATCCACTTGTGGAGCGGTGAAATCGAACATCTCAAACAACGGATGACCTTCATTCGTAGCGGGGATATTTGTCCCCAATATCGTCGCTACAGTTGGGGCAACATCCACCATTTGGATGTCATTATAATTTCCCGGGATCACACCTCTACCACTTAAAACGAATGGCTCAAGCAATACAATCGGATCCTGCCCACCGTGGCCTCCCCGGTCAATCTGACCATGATCACTGATGACAAGCAGAGTATCTTGTGTTAAATCCATGGATGTTGCTATTTCTTTTAGTAAGGTATCTGCTCTTAATGCAGCAGCATCCCACCGCGAGTCAACGGGACCGCCTTCATGATGTCCAGCATAATCGACCTGGTCCAAATGGATCAGCACCAATTGGTATGCACCATCCGGCAGCCAGGGTAACGCCGCATCAGTCACCTGGCGGTCAGCTGCTTGATCCTCTCCCGGGGTATAAAAACTGGCGGAAACTGCATCTTGGGGGATCAGTTTTTCGAACCAATTGAATCCGGATACTGCAGTTCGAAGTCCTGCACGATGAGCTGCAGAAAATATATCATCTTGGGTGAAGGTAGGAATTTCAGCGTAGTCGAGATTAATGGGTGGTCCATCACTCAAATCCGGCCAGGCTCCAGTTAATAAAACCGTATATGCAGCCTCCGAGTAAGACGGTGGTCGGCTGTGCATCAATGCATACGCACCTTCAGATCTAAGTTCATTCAAAAAAGGCATTACATTAGAATCAAGCGAAGTGTCATAGCGTAATGCATCGATCAACACGATCACAAAAGAGCGCGTATGAGAACCATCGAGTGACTTCGCCCGGTTGAGGTGGTGTATTTTTCAGGGGTGACCGGTACGCATACACTGAATCCATTAGCCCAGTTGCCCAAAAATACGAAATACCGATCACGATGATACATAAGACAATTTCCAGGATAATTGGAGTTCGCTTCTTCATGATCCTTTACCTATTTTGGTGCCATTCGAGTTATCCAACGCCATTTCATTTCTAATTTTTTGCCGTAACTTGTCAATCGGCTCACGCCTTCCAGTCTCTTGGTCAATATAATACCATGTCATCCAACCGTTACACGGTGCTTTCAGTATTTCCCTACCAACTTTATGGATTGAGCCGGAATACTCACCATATTGGATATTACCATCCCGCGAAATAATAGCTTTCATATCTCCATTCTTGCCAAAGTACAATACCTGACTTATCTTGAGGTATCCTTTCTCCAGTAAAGTTTTAAACGGAATCCTCTTTACCTTACCATTATTTTCGATTTTGTTTATACCCTCATCATCTATATTGGTTCATAATCGCATCGATACGCTGTTTGGCAAGGGCAATGTACTCTGGATCAGCTTCAATTCCTATCCAATGTCGCCCGAGTCTTTTTGCTACCGCACCGGTAGTCCCGCTGCCAAAAAATGGGTCAAGGACGATATCACCCCGGATCGAGCTTGAGAGGATCACCCTTTTAAGCAGCGCTTCTGGTTTTTGTGTTGGATGGGCTTTTTCACCATTTACCTTCAGTCGTTCTTTCCCGGTGCATAAAGGTAACTTCCAATCACTACGCATCTGAAGCCCCCCGTTAACATTTCCTTCCTCATTATTTATGGACTTCATCGTCTGATAATTGAATGTATATTTATTTCCCTTTATTTTTTGAGCCCAGATAAGCGTTTCATGCGCATTCGTGAAGCGAACACCATAAAAATTGGGCATTGGATTGTTCTTTATCCAGACAACATCATTTAATATCCAGAATCCCAAATCCTGCATAATCCTACCCACTCTGAAGATATTATGGTAAGAGCCAATTACCCAAATTGTCCCAGTCGCTTTTAATATCCGCTTACACTCCGATAACCACGTCTGGGTAAACTGGTCATAGGATTCGAAATCTGAGAATTGATCCCAGGTTTCATCCACACCGTTCACCCGACTGGAATTCGGTCGCCAGAGCTCTTTCACAAGCTGTAGGTTATATGGTGGGTCAGCAAAAATCAAATCTATAGACTTAGATGGGATTGTCTTAAGTATCTGCTGACAATCACCATTTAATATCTGATCAAGTGGGAGTTCATTCAGTACCATGTCAAGGATTCTTCCGGACTCTTGAAACACGTTATTTCGATGACTTTATTTCATAATCCCGTGCTGTCAAACTTGATTATGAATAATATCATCGTGTACCTATACGGTTTAAGCACCGCAAAGCTAAAACGCCAGCCATTTCCTGGCGATATTCTGCACTCGACCATTCATCCTCAGCAAGTCTGTAAGCATTTTTAGCGGCTAATTCAATTCCTTCAGAATCAGGTCCATCCATAACCAGGGTTGGTGAAGATCCCCAACCGCCTAAAGTCAAACGTGTTCGCCCTGATGTCCACTGCGCAAGTGCTGCACTTACTATGGGTTGGTCAGCTGGCGTACGGGCTATTGCTTCATATACCATTTGCACATTTGTTGCAAGGACGATCTTTGTTATCAACCATCCAGGTTGTGATTTATCGCGTGTAGGCAGCCAATCACCAATCCTCACATCCTTTGGTTTCGCTTCCAATACTTGCACTTCTAAACTCGCATTGAGCGCCAGAAAGATCGTCGCTAACGGTGACCTTCCATCTGCTGTGACAATAGTTCCTGCTATGGTTGCCATTTGTCGTAGGTTATACGTTGCTTCACGCTCGATTGCCATATACATATCTCCGGGCAATCCTTCAAAATCTAACAGGTTTTGCAAGGTGGCTGTTGCCCCGATATGCACGTGATTACCTTTTTTCTCTATAGATCCAAGTCCTAATGCTTGCAGGTCAACTACCGCAATATGGGTATCCGTTCCGCGGTTTAGGAAGGTGCCTCCTCCAAGTGGATAAGTTATAGGTTTCTCTCTTGCCAGTAAAATTAGTGCTTCATGCATGCTTTGTGGACGATGATATTCGACGATCATAATTACCTCATCATTCTAATTATGAAGGTATATGGTTGTCCGGATCTACCTTCCAACCGATTGTTTCCAGATCCACCTTGTCAACCATCCCTTCAGGCACATTGACCAGTACAGCTTCCGCATCAGCCAATAATTCACCATCCGGACCGAAGATCTGTCCGGTAGCAATGGCAGTTCGTTCGCGACTTTTACCTGCATGACCGACAATCCTTAGTGGTTTACCGATGGGTACGTTTTTACGATAATGGATATCCAACCTGGCAGTAAACATAAATCGAGGTGGATACCCGCCCATGTGAACCCGTCCGGTTACCTCATCAAGCATGGCGGCGACTACACCACCATGCACTACGCCTGGATATCCTTGAAATTGTTCAGGAACGGTGTACTCCACAACTACTTCACCTGGCGTAGTTTCATAGAATTCAAGGTGAAGTCCAAATGGATTTTCTCTTCCACAAACAAAACAATGATT
Organism: uncultured Chloroflexia bacterium; assembly: GCA_963774275.1. GTDB lineage: Bacteria > Chloroflexota > Anaerolineae > Anaerolineales > UBA4823 > FEB-25. The sequence goes on from CAVZEP010000011.1 coordinate 484,967, forward strand.
TGAATTGGGTTGTTTCATCGCAACTATGCCTGAGAAATAGAATCGATTACCAGATGTTCATCTCCCACCGACTGGGCGCTAAATTGATTATCGTTGCAGTCGCTGGGCTGATCGCATTCATGACGAGTCTCAGTTCTATCATCCAAACTCATTGAAGCCATGCTCTTCCCAGTATATATAACATCCAATTCATCACATACCGTGATCGCATCTTGAAAGTATAACAAACTCTTTCTTCTAAGAAATTCTACACACCTACAAAAACCTGTTCATTTGGTTTAGTTTATCCAATTCCATAATCTCATAACCAGCCAGCTCTAAATCTTCAGGTTGATCAATGTCCAATGCTACTGACCCTCGCTCACAAATTTCCAATCTGGCTCCAGCTTTTTTTGCCTGGATGCAATGTCGTTGAAATGATCCATCGCCATATTCGTATCGAATCAACCCCGGGGGTGATATCAGGAGTGCATTTGTGCCCAGACGGTGACGATCTGGTGTTATCACTACCACGGGTGGGTCAACAGCTCTTTTTACAACCTCACGAATATCATCAGCAGTGATCAAAGGGAGATCAGCCGGAACGATGATCACGCCCTGGACAGAGTGATTTAGCGCAACCATAGTCGCCCGGGTGAGGGCGATATTCAATTGAGGTGAGCCTTGCTCCTGAACTGTACGGGCACCATATTCACGGGCGATGGTCAATGCTTCGGGATCTCTGCTGACCACCAATGAGTACTCAATTTCAGGAACTGAAGCCAGTGTCTCAAGTGTATTTGACAATAGATAATGATTTAAAGCAGTTCGCGCTTCCGGACTTAAAACTCCTGAAAGGCGAGATTTTCCCCTTCGCAGTGGTTTTACAGGGACAATCGCCCAAAATGTCATCAAATCACCTTCCCCAATCTTTTGATAACTTCTATAAGCTCGTTTGCCAATCTACCACGATCTACTCGGTCATGCATCAAGATCCCGGTCATATATGTTCTAATACCTAAAGCATTTATATCATCAACCAGGCTCCTATCGTCATCATCCAACACAAAACAGTCAATAAAGTCACAATAATGTTTGGCAACTGCAAGTGCTGAAGGTTTTATCCCCATCTCCGAAAACATTTTTGCAGCAGGTCCTTTTACCGTCTGATTACCGATGATAGGAGATACTGCCAAAGTCAGATGACCTTCAAGCGCTGGTCTAATACCGGGTATAGAAAGGATTGGATCAATGCTTACCCATGGGTTCGAAGGACAAATGATGATTGTGTCTGCCATATCAATGGCTTCCAAAACACCTTGAGCAGGCTTTGAATCTTTTGACTCCCTCGAAATTGAACCCATTAACAATAGGTTGGCATTTTCGGTGGACGAAATATTCCTGAAATTCCAGAGTCACCCTGGTCGGTGTGCACCCAGGTCTGAATCTTATAATCACTCATGGGTAATACTTGAACTCGAATACCCCATTGATCACAAAATTCCTTGGTTACCTGGCTAAGCGTCCAGCCATCATTTATGCGAGCTGTCCGTACAATGTGTGTAGCAATGATCAGAATCACCTAAATGAAACCAATCCGGCATACCCATTTGTTTTAGATTGCCAAAAACATTCCAGGTTTCATTTATACGACCCCAGCCCGAATCTGGATTCGCTATTCCTGCCAGTGTGTAGCAAACTGTGTCCAGATCTGGTGAAATCCTGAGCCCCAAATGTGTAAAGTCATCACCAGTATTGACGATAATGGTTAATTGCTCTGGATGCAATACCTGAGCCAAACCATCAGCAAGTTTAGCCCCACCTACGCCTCCTGCCAGAGCAACAATCTTAATATCAGGCATTATTGATAACGAAGGATTCACATGGTAGAGAAATTTAATGACTGCCCACGGATTCGGGTTGGATCTTATATATCACACGAATTTCGCTCGCAGATCCGCTTGAATATTTATCCCTTCCGGTGTATTTTTTTGAGAGTGCATCAATATGCTCTCTGGCACCATTTGTAGTAATTTCAATCACTTTACCCCGAATTTGAATATAACGATATGGATCCTTCGGATCTGTGATAACCAGTGCCACTTCAGGGTTTCTACGCATATTGCGATCTTTCACCCGCCCTTTAGCTGAATTGATAAGGATATAAATCCCATCTGTATTAAACCAAATAGGTGTAGCCTGTGGTGACCCATTTTTCATTAAAGTCGCAAGGCAGCCAAATGCTTTTGTTTCGTCTTTCAGCAAGTCTATATATCTTTCAGGTATCCAATCCATATCTTTTCTCCTATTCACTACTGCGCATGATACTTATTGCTCTCATTTGTTCAAAGTCAACCATACTCCGTATCGCTTGTATTTCATATTCTGAGCAGTCATAAATTATTTTTAATTCTGTATCTCTTTTGAACAAATCCACGGTACAAAGCACACCAACCACATATTTTTTACCCAACGAACCTATCCAAATATCAACTCCACTTGAATCAATTGATTTAGTATTTTTTAAGTACCCATAATCAACTGGATAACTATTCCCAGGGAAACGAGGATGAGTGGAACCCTTCGGACGATCAATCACAATTTGACTGGTATCAACCAGCTGTTGTAGATAATCCCAAAATTCATCGTTCATCGAAATAAATCCTGGTCCTTCGGTCTTAATAATTCTTGAATATCTCCATCTCTTAATGGATATGGAAACCCGCGCACGTGTACAATTGGAGTTGCTTCACTGGCTTGTCCCATCACCAGAGATGCAGCTGCAGCCAGCTCATCAGCTGCCCCGATGGTGGTGATTTTTAGGTTGTAACCGAAAAGATCGCTTTTCCCCCTCATATCCACCAATCCTGGTAGCCCAGACAGCCCAATCGCCACACCGACAACACCTTGTCGCCAGGCACGACCGTGAGAATCGATGATCATTACTCCAAGATGCACTCCACTCGTAGCCTCTAAGCCTTTGCGTATTTTTTTGGCTGAATCATCCGGATTCTCGGGTAACAAGAGAACCCATTCCTCGTTCGAATCTCCTGCACCAGCCACATTGGAATGATCGATCCCAGCATTCGCACATATAAATCCCAAGCGGTGCTCGACGATAATCGTCCCAATGCGGGTTCGTAATACCTGCCTGCTCTCACGTAATACCAGCTCAACCAGGCGAGGGTCTTTTTCGATGGTCACCGCTAGATCAACTGCTCGTTCCGATGGTTGTACCGTGGCCAGGTTTGTCCATCTATCCTCGACTTTGGAGATGATCTTCTGTGCCATAACCAGGATATCACCTTCCTGAAGGTTGATATCTGCTTTTTTCAATCCATTCCAAATGATTGTAACGAGGTTATCTCCGGTGTGAATCAGTGGGATATCTGGGAGGGGAGTGAGAACCAGTTTCATGATTATTCTGGATCCCCATAATTCGATATGCCGGTGATTGCTATACTGGCATCTTTGACACCGTAATGCTTATTTAGGCTGATTAGGATTGACGTCAGACCTTCAACAACGATCGCATTAGCCAGCATTCCAGCAAAATAACCACGCATACCCGCTGCTTCAGCAAGCAGAATGACTTGTTCTGCAGCTTGAATATCGTCCGAACAAACCAATACGTCTGCATCCATGGGTTGGCCAATCGCTTTAGATAACGATTTTGCAGGTACGGTTTGGAACGCCGCTACTACCCGAACAGATGAACCTAATATCTCTTGAGCTTGTTGCGCCGCACTAGGAGGTTCGGGTGGGATTGGTTTATGAAAATCAACCCGCGAGGTAGCATCCACCAGGATTTTCCCACTTAATGCCCCTTTCAAGTTTTCTAATGCTTGTTGGTGAGCTGATTGCTCGACCGTTAGCACGCATATCTCAGCTTTTTCGGCTGCATCAGCATTTTCCAGACCAATGACGGATTTTATCCCTAATCGATGATTTATTTCATCAGCTGTCTTGCTGGCTTTCTCTAACAGTCGTGAGCCAATCAGAATTTTGTATCCTGATGCAGCCCACCTTAACCCCAGACCAGTTCCTTCCTTCCCCGTTCCACCTAAGATTGCGATTGTCGACTTACCACCTGGCATTTTTATTTCTCCGGATCCTTTCTATTATATATGCTGGATTCAACAATGAAGTGCAACAGATTGATTAAAAAATTCTTCAAAAGGTGACATGAAGTCCAGACACTTTCTCGGTCGATTATTCAGGCGATTCATCACCAATTCTACTTCTGTATCATATACTGAAGCAAAATTCCTGTTCTTCGGGATGTATTGCCGAACCAAACCATTCATATTTTCGTTCGTACCCCTTTCCCAGGCAGTATACGGATGAGCAAAAAAGAAATCGGCTTTCAGTTCTTGAGTGATTTTTTCGTGTTCTGCAAATTCCTTACCATTATCCGCCGTAATAGTATGCAAGCGATCCGAAAAAGGCTGCAGCAGGTCTATCAGGGCATTGCACACCTGATCAGCAGTACGCCGTTCTACTTTGCGGAGCAAGGCAAAGCGCGACTTCCGTTCTGTCAAGGTGACAATGGCCTGGTGGTGCCCTTTGCCAATGATCGTATCCACTTCCCAATCACCTATCCGCTGGCGTTGCTCAACAATATCCGGTCGCTCTTCAATGCTCACTCGGTTAGGCAATTTACCACGTCGGTCATAGCTGCCATAGCGTTTGCGCCGTTTCTTCTGGCAGCGTAGATGACGATACAATTCGCCTCCAGTAAGTTTATCCGCCAGGATGTATTGGTAAATCCACTCATGGCTGACTCGGACAGCCTGATTTCTGCGCAACCATCCCGAGATCTGCTCCGGGCTCCAATCCAGACGCAACTTGGCTTCGATCATCTCCCATGTTTTCCGAAGAATACGAGCTGGCCCGTGATTGTGCCGACTAAGCGCCTTGAAGTGGGCTTGCTTTGGCCGATAGCCTCGCAGACCACAATTGCGGCGCAGTTCACGGCTTATGGTGGATTTATGGCTGCCAATCACTTCGGCTATCTCTGTTCGATTGTGTTCCATTTTCAACAAAGCATAAATCTGGTATCGTTGTTCCTGGGTAAGCTGCGTGTAGCTCATAAGCACTCCTTTGACTTGCCGGTCTCTAGAGGCTTATCCTACCGCAGCTTACCTCTTTCGACCATCAAAGTTGCACTTGTGAGTTGAATCTACTTATAAAAATCAATAACTGATTATAAATAACCTTATTTTAACGTAGCCAGATTTTTGACGCAATCTCACGTGCATGGTAAATAATCAATTTACTTCATGAGTGAGTAATTATCCACAATTATTAAATTTCCATACCACAGCATTAATCCCCTCGTGATTAATTTCTTGATCGGTGATAAATATTGCCTCGTTTACGATATTCTTCCTTAATCAAATACTGTCGGGCAAGCTGGATTGTCAAGGGTGTTAAAAGCATCGTGAATGTGGTGTATTTTGGTACGTTCCCCTGATAGGTTCTCCGGTATCTCTTTTTGGGCGAAGAAAGCTACTTCAGATGTTTCATTACTCGGCTTGGCTTCTCCATCAATCAAATTACATAGAAAAACGATTTTATAGGCATGAAAGAGCTCCAGAGGTCCCACACGATTGGCATCATATACTCCAATTACCTTGCAGGCTTTTACATGAAAGCCTGCTTCCTCCCACACTTCCCTTTCTGCTGCATGAGATGGGATGTCACCCACATCGGCCCATCCACCGGGTAAAGTCCAACCCCCATCCATCCTCTCACGCACCAATAATATCTTATCATCCTTAAAAACGACCCCTCTTACATCAACCCTTGGCGTAGCGTAACCAATGGGAGATTTGAATGCTTCTTCAACTAGCGGATAACCCAGGTTCGAATACTCACTTACGATCTCAGCCGCGATTTCAAGAAGACGTCGATATCTATTCTGCTGAAATTCGTCCTCAGCATAATGAACTCCTGTCTGTGCTAAAGCTTGAATCTCACGCGCCCATTCAAGCCAACGAGGAAGTGTCATAATTCCTTCAATCTGTTTCAGATAGAAAATAGTGATCACGGTGAAAGAAAGGTGATAAAGCGGTCACTAAATTATCCAGGATGGAAATCAGAATTATACGTGGTTTTATTATAAGGTTATCCGAGTGAGGAAGATTGTTCTGGAGAAATGCAGACCAGAGATTGATCGACCTGCATGCGATAAAACGATAACTCTCTGTAAAAGTTTGGGAGTTTTTCAGAGTTAGTGATAATATGCGATAGGTAGATTTTTCCCGATCAGCCATAAGATCGGTAGAGACGGCGGTATTGTTGACGAATGTGGAAATATTCCAACTCACCGCCGATGCAAGGAATACTTGTAACGACCACCAATCCGTAACTAGGCTATTTTAGCACAGATTAGAAAAAGCCCATAAAATCACGTATAATCTAGGCTTGGATTTTATTATGTCCTCACCTTTCGCAAACTTATATCGATTTTTACGAACGCATTCATTCTATCCGCTCATACTCTCTTCGCTGATGGCGTGTGCCTTTTATGCGTTCAGGGTTTATTATAGTGAAACGAGAAATTACTCAAACCTGCTTTGGAATTTATTTCTCGCCTGGTTGCCGTACATCCTCAGTCTCATTGCAGCAAATATATATCGAGTAAATCCAAAACGTTGGGGAATTATCCTTCTACTGGGTATCTTCTGGTTGATCTTCTTTCCGAATGCTCCGTACATGGTCACAGATTTTTACCACCTGGATCCACGCCCTCCAGTTCCCCTTTGGTTTGATATCAGTTTAATCGCCATTTTTGCATTCACTGGTTTCTTTCTTGCTATCGCATCTTTACGAAGTATCCATACCATCATTGAAAGGTTCCTGGGAAAATTTATCGGTTGGCTCTTCGCACTCTTCGTGCTTAATTTAGGTAGCCTGGGTGTTTATTTGGGGCGATTTGGTCGGTTTAATAGCTGGGATATCCTTCTGAGACCAAAATCGGTTATCAAAGAAATAGCATTTAACATTCTTAATCCATTGGATAATCTTGGATTTGTTGGTTTCACCCTCATGTTCACATCTATTTTATTAGTATTTTACTTAATGTTTGTATCAGCACCTAACCAAAGGGCTGGCTCTCAATAATATTTTCTTCCATATTCTCACAGATAAATCATGGAATCAGGTACAATAAACGACTATGTCAAAACAATCATTTTTATCCCGGATTAGCGCTAAAGAACTGCTTGCATCCGATGGTGCAACCGGCTCTACACTGATTGCGAGAGGCTTACCCTCTGGGATGACCTCTGAATCTTGGGTCTTGGATCAACCAGAGAAGATCATCCAGCTGCATAGGGATTTTATTACAGCTGGTGCAGATATCATTCTAACCTGCACTTTCGGAGCCAGCTCCATACGCATGAAAGGATCATTATTAGAGGGAAAAACCGATTATGTCAATCAAAAAGCGGTGGAGCTCGCCCTTGAAGCAGCTACAGGAACTCAGACATTATATTGCTGGTTCTTTAGGGCCATTAGGTCAACTAATGAAACCTTATGGTCCTCTTGATGTTGATGAAGTTCGTAACGCCTACGCTGAGCAAGCCAGGTCCATCTGTGAAGCTGGGGCAGATTTACTCGTTATTGAGACCCAATTTGATATGGGGGAGATCAAAGCAGCTATCCATGCTGTTAAGACTGTATGTGAGCTACCACTGATCGTCTCCCTCAGTTATGATCGAGGACGACGAACGATGATGGGAATCAGCCCTTCGCAAGCAGGAAAAGAACTAGAAGGGTTACCCGTGGATCTGATTGGGATCAATTGCGGGCGTAGTCTTGAGGAGAACTTACAAAATCTGGTTGATTTACGACAGGCTACAACAAAACCAATCTGGTTTAAACCCAATGCCGGTCTTCCCCATGTAGACGGCCTAGGTAAAACTGTGTACGAAACGACCCCAGACATGATGGGTGCACAGGTTAATTCATGGCTCGCATCTGGTGCTCAAATTGTCGGCGGATGCTGTGGAACCAGCCCAGAACACTTGAAGGAAATATCCAAACACGTGAAAACGCATTGAGTATTTTCCCCTGTTCGTAAGCTGAATAGAATATTTCATATGGCAGTAATTATATATAGAAACCCATGGAGCATTAACCTTGATAAATGGAAAAGTAGAAAGTATCTATATCGCAAGAGAACGAGGGGGGCCGACTGTTTTGGTAAACCAGGTTCATGTAGTTCCTGGAAAAGGGATTGTGGGAGATCGATATTACAGAGAAACAGGTACATCTGAAGGACCAACAGACGCTGGCTTTGAGATAACTTTAACAGAAATTGAAGCCATCGAATCCATGCATGACGATGAAGGAATTGATATTACCCCCGAAAAAACACGCAGGAATATTATCACGCGTGGAGTTGCTTTAAATGACTTGGTAGGTCACATATTTTATATCGGAAAAATTCAACTGCGTGGTGTGCGTTTATGTGAGCCTTGTAATAAGTTAGCTTCCCGAACTGACCCGCGGGTTTTACCTGCGATGGTTCACCGAGGAGGTTTGCGGTGTGAAATTATTACAGAAGGTATCATCCACCCTAATGACATCATCAATACCTCTGAGTAAGGAGTGATTATGACTGATTCGCATTCAGCTGCAATATTATACGCACACGAGAACGCCGTTCGATTTCTGGAGGAATTGAAAGATTTCACTGCAATAGCCTCTATCTCCACTGAAGAATCTTCCAAAGCTGACGTTCTACGTGCTGCTGATTGGATAACCCAGCATATGCGCTCGCTTGGAATTAATAATGTGGAGATCTATCAAACTCCCTGGGCACCCTGTGGTATATGGAGAGTGGTTGGGAGCTGGAAAAGCAGCACCAACTGCATTGATCTACGGGCATTATGATGTTCAACCTGTTGACCCGCTCAATTTATGGATAACAGGTCCATTTGAACCAGACGTACGCGGTGATTATATTTATGCCCGTGGGATTACTGATATGAAAGGCCAGATGTTGTTGGCATTGGATGCATTTGAATCTATCTCAAAAACCGGACCTATGCCAGTTAACTTCAAATTCCTTTTTGAAGGTGAGGAGGAAATCGGCTCTCCAAACCTTGGGGCTTTTTTGGTCGCACATAAAGATTTACTAAAGTGCGACTTCGCGATTAACCCGGATACAGGTACATTGTCACCAGATGTTCCATGTATCACTTATGCCTTGCGAGGCCTGGCATATATGGAGCTCCGGGTTTTTGGTCCAGATCATGATCTGCACTCGGGAGTATTTGGCGGGGCAGTGCTTAATCCTGCCCAGGCATTATGCGAATTGATCAGTGGTATGCATGATCAACAAGGTCGGGTGACCTTGCCAGGATTTTACGACACCGTCAGACAAATTGAACCTGAAGAACGAGCCGAACTTGCCAGATTACCTATCGGGGATCAATATTACTTGGATGCAACGGGATCACCAGCTTTATTTGGAGAAATTGGTTATACTACCATCGAACGACTTGGTGCACGTCCAACATTGGAGGTCAATGGACTATATTCTGGTTTCATTGGCGAAGGTGCAAAGACTGTACTGCCTGCATGGGCAATGGCTAAAATATCAACCCGCCTCGTCCCTGATCAAACACCCGAGCAGGTCCACCAACAGATGCAAACCTATCTTGAAACTCATGCCCCCAAGGAAATTCGCTGGAGTTTAACCCGCATGCATGGTGGGCCAGCATCAATCTCCGATCGTAACTCTATTTATATTAAAGCCTTGGCAAAGGCACTTGAGACGGTGTGGAATAAACCACCTGTATTTAAACGCGAAGGCGGCAGCGTTCCAGTTGTTACGGACTTTCAGCAAATTCTGGGTGTCGAAACAGTCAACACTGGATTCTCGATGCCGGATGACAATATGCATTCTCCTAATGAAAAGCTCCATCTACCAACTTGGTATCGTGGTATTGATACATTTATACATTTCTATTTAAATTTAGCGGAATGATATTCACAATACCCCTGTGATAGTATAAGTCAAATTTAAAGGTTGAAAATGACGGAAAAATCTCGTTTTCCAATGTATGGCGGTCAAGCAGTGATAGAGGGTGTTATGATGCGTGGTACGCAAAGTGTTGCAATTGCTATGCGCACCCCAAATAAAGATATCTCACTACACAAAGAACCGCTGGGTGCTTTATACAAGCTCAAGATCATCAAAATCCCATTTCTTCGGGGATTGATCATGTTGTTGGATGCATTAATTCTTGGTACCCGTGCTCTCACCATTTCCGCTAATGCTCAAACCGGTGAGGAAGAGAAAATCGAAGGTCCGCTTTTATACTTAACCTTATTTATATCATTGGGAATCGGTGTCGGTCTTTTCTTCCTGGCACCCGCTGCATTCGGACACTTATTTGAACGTTTTCTGGGTGTTGGATCTTGGTGGGGAAATGTAATTGAAGGTTTGATCCGGCTGGGTTTGATGGTAGGGTATATTTGGGCAGTAGGTCGAATCCCGGATATAAACCGTGTTTTTGCCTATCATGGTGCGGAGCATAAAACTATCAATGCGTTTGAGGTCGGTGCTGAATTAACACCCGCCTCCGTAGCTAAATTTTCAGTAGAACACCCACGCTGTGGCACCTCTTTCCTGCTCAGCTTAATATTGCTTTCTATTCTATTATTTTCACTTATCGGACCACTTCCATTCTTTTGGCGGATGGCTAGTCGGGTTCTATTTCTACCAGTACTGGCTGGCATAGCTTATGAATATATACGCTGGACTGCCAATCATTTGGATTCTAAGTTTGTCCGCATATTGATAAAACCAAATCTAGCACTCCAGCATTTAACCACGCGCGAACCCAGCCTTGATATGCTCGAAGTCGCAATCGCTGCCTTCAATTTAATGCGAACTGATGAAAAAATACCTGTATAAGAATTTCCCAGGCATAAATAAACAAGGCAGCGATTGGTGTTCCAGTCGCTGCCTGATTTGTTCACTCACCAATGATTTGTACGATGATTTCTCTTTTCCTGGGTAGATTATCAAAATCTATATAAACGATTTGTTGCCAGGTTCCAAGCGTCATTCGTCCATCAACAATGGGGATAGTGATCGATGCTTTCAATATGGCTGCCCTTACATGGCTGTGACCATTACCATCATGCCAGGCCTTCTCATGTTGGTAATCGTACTCTACAGGAACTATTTCCTCAAAAATAGTTTTTAAGTCTTGAAGAACACCTGGTTCGTATTCAATCGTCGTCACTCCACTGGTGGACGAAGGACAAAATAAGGTAACCTGACCATTCATGATGTTGCTGGATTGAATGCAGTCACTCACTTTTTGGGTAATATCAAGTATGTCTGTATTCCCCCGAGTGTTTAAAAATATGTGATTAAGGTGAATCTGCATTTTATATAGAGGCTGATCGATTATTCAGCTGTGATCACTAAATTTCGGCCTGCATCCTTGGCCGCGTACATAGCCTGATCTGCTTTACGGACGATTTCATCACTATTTTTCCCGTGCAATGGATAAACAGCTACCCCTGCGGATAAGGTTGCATTCAAAACTTCGCCTTCGTGTATAAGGATCTGGCTCTCAAATTTCATGCGCCAATCATTCGCACGTTGCCGTGCTACTAATAAGGATGCTTTTGGCATAACGACTACAAATTCTTCACCGCCAAAACGACATGCTATATCCCCAGCTCTCACTTGTGAAGCGAGCAATTTACCTAATTGTCTGAGCATCATATCTCCGACATCATGCCCATAAGTATCATTAAAAACCTTAAAATGATCGAGATCGAGCATAACGACACTTACTGAATATTTATCCCGTTCTGCTCTCGATAATTCACGAGATAAAGTTTCATCCAGGAACCGCCGGTTATATAGACCGGTTAAGGAATCTCGAATCGCTTGCTCCTCAAGTTCTTTTTGTAATATCAATAATTTTTCTTCAGCCTTAATTTTTTCCATTAATTCTTTTTGAGCATTAGAATATAATCTGGCATTTTCAATTGCTATCGCTGCTTGTGCTGCAAATGCAAGCGAAAATTGCGCTTGTTCTTCAGTGTAATAGTCGGGAACCTTTTTATCAAAAGCCAACATTCCTATTACCCTGTCACCAATGATCATTGGAACGCCCATCCAACCCCGATGTTTGTATTTTGCATGTACACCAGTGCGGAATGAGCTATACGTCGAATATGCATCCCCGACGATTATTGGTGCACGTGAGTGTATGACCTGGGTATTCGGAGAATCTTCTGCGGCTAATGAGAATGATACACCTACTAAAGAATCTGGATCTGGAAAACCATGGACCGCAATGATCTCTAGAATATCACCTTTACACAACAAAACAGAAGCACTATCATACTGTACCACTTTCTGAGTTTCACTCAGAATCGTACTCAGTACTATGGATATATCCAATGTCGAACTTAAAGTTTGCATAACCCGATTAAGCGTTGCAATTTGGTTCGTTCTTTTACTCAATGCTTCTTCTGCCCGTTTTCGTTCAGTGATATCCTGTTTAATCGCAATGAAATGGACAATTTTCCCAGAACCATCTCTTACCGGAGCAATTGTTTGTTCTTCGGTGATGATTCTCCCATCCTTTCTGCGATTTATTACCTCACCATGCCAGACATTGCCCCCTAATATGGTGTTCCATAAATTTTGAAATACTTCATCGGGAACTAATCCTGATTTGAGGATACTGGGATTCTTACCTCGAGCTTCTTCAGAACTATATCCTGTCATTTTAGTAAAAGCTGGATTTACCCATTGAATATTCCCACTTCGATCTGTGATCACGATTCCATTGGCTGCAGCCTCGAGTGCGATGCCTTGAAGTAAGAGCTGTTCCTCCGCTTCTTTGCGAATTGTCAGATCGCGGATAATATTCGTAAATATCACACCTGATGGGGTTTTTACTGGGCTCACTGCTATTTCTATCGGGATCTCACGCTTATTTTTCCTTATTCCATTCAAAGGCAAACTAATCCCTGGACGAGTTTCGATCTCATCGACGAATGCCTTCAGATACTTGGAATAGGCTTCATGGTAACGTTCTGGAATGACAATATCGATAGATTTCTCAATCAATTCATTCATCGTATAACCAAATAATGTAATCGCTTGATTATTCACCAGGACAATGCGACTATTCTTATCAGTTATGATGATTGCATCAGGTGCCCCTTGAAATAAAGCTTTAAATCGTGCTTCTGAGTCGCGTAATGTCAATTCTACATGCCTGTATTGGGTAATGTCTCGCCAAACAACCATTCGCCCCGTCGGTTGTCCATCTTTATCCGTCAGGTTTGTTGTCCGCATACTCAAGGTTTTCGGCGAATCACCATTAATCCTGACCTCAGTCTCAAAGTCATGAGGTACTCTCCAAGACTCAGCAATTCCAGGCCATATGGTTATGATATCGTTAAGAGATTTTCGTTTCGCAGAACGCTCAGTCAATTTGAGCATTTTCAAAGCAGTTGAGTTAATGTCGTGTATACGATCCTTTCGATCTAGAACAATAACCCCTTCACTCATTTTATCAATTATGATGTCATGCGACAACGAGGATGATTCAAGGTATTGAAAATAATATATTCCCCAGAAATAAATCAGCCCTGTGACCACAAATCCAACCATAAATAAGATGGATAAATTTACTTCCGGAAACAATCCTGTCTGGTAGATTAGATTGCTAACCAATGGTGGAATGACACCACTTAGGAGCAATAAAGCTCTTGCCCCATCTGATTTTGGAGGGATTAGTGTTTTACGAATGAGTATGAAAGAACCAATAATAATCAGGAAATAGAAATATACTGCGAAGATAAAAAACCACCATGCATGAGTATATATGAGGGGTGCGCCTGGAACAGTCGTAGATGGAACAATTCGTTCCCACAACCAATGGTTCCGTTCCTCTGTAATTGTGATATATATGGTCAGAACAGGAACTGCCATTAATAAAATTACCCACCAGTATGAGATTCCTTCTTCCTGGTGGGTATACTGCAAAACAAACAATAGCCAAAATGCTGATATTAATGCAATACATATATATAGCATTTTTGCCCAAATAATTTTTTCAGGTATCAGGATGGATGCAGCTTCCAAACCTGAAAACAAGGCCCAACCGCCTGCAGATAACATCAATAAAATATAGAAGATTATCCCGGGTTTATTCCACCATCGCATGCAAATCAATCCCATTAATATAACGATGGCAGCGCTGAGCAATGAAATTAATACTTCTGATGTAAATTGCCAGACCAATGCTATGTCCTCTGTTTATAGCCTAACAGATATTATCACAAATTTTCACATAAATACTTAATGTAATTGATATGACCCTTCACAGAATTGAAAGTTTTATAATACTTACTGCAACAACGAATGATCCCTTGTATGCTGGAAATCAATCACAAAATAACTCATCACCCAACACTGTTATCTAAACGAAACCACCCGTATTTTAATTACATAAAATTATATAACAGTTTTGCAAGGTGATGGGAGGAAACAAGGTGGAAAAAGCCTTTCCGTAGACATACCCATGATCTCAATCGCATTACAAGGGTAATCGAATTCTTACATTTCCTTCAAAACCGCAGGTTTGTAGATTTTATTCTTGTGGATGTATAGTTTATACCAAAGTTAGTGCTAAAACTTTATGCATTTCCCCACTGATTACTCTACTATATATGCCTATAAATCGTAACATTCATTCAATCTGAATCCTCCTCAGAATCTGTCGATTCTGGTGTTTCACCAACCTCCGGTGTCTCTCTGGTCATTTCCGTTTCATCGATTTCTGTTGAAATTGCGATAGAAGATTCAGGAATATCCTTGCTTCCTTCTGCATCAGGTGTTTCTTCCATATCACGTTCACTGTTATTTTCTGGGTTCTCAATAATTAGAATCTCAATTGCGGTTAAAGAACCGTTTGGTTCGATCTGATAATCTACGCTGATCGAACTCCCTATCTCAATACCTTCTGAGATGTGAGTCTCTTCAACAACGTAAATCATTTGCCCACTAACGACCCAATAATTCACACCGATGCTATCGAGAGTACCATTAATATGTTCTTCCTCTATATTTTCGCCTGTGGAAACTTCGTATGGTACAGTTGTGGAAATAGCTGATTGAGTTAACATTGGAGTAGTTAATGGGTGTTCTTCATGGAGAATGGCTAAGGCATAAATACCGTTATCCTCTGAGTGAATTAATACTGTCACTCTGTCTCCGACCCGAATCCCTGGATCAATAGGCGTGGTGTTTGATATTAATATATTTATCCCAGAAATTTGCCAGGAATCTGCATCAATCGCTTCCACATCTCCGATTAACTGATATTCCCGTAAGTGAATTTCATTTGCATTAACCAAGCCCTGCGCAGTTGTTGTCCCCTCTACCTCAACTCTCGTGCCTAATTCGAGCGCTTGTAAACCCGCGGGTCCACTCACAATTATGGAATCAGGTTGGATATTTACCGGAATTCCAGATACCAGCCATTGTGTATCGTTCTTCGAATTAACGATACCTTCAAAACTAATTTGCTGGATGCGTGCTAATTCTAGCAGTTGCATAACCTCGTCCACTCGTTGCTGGCTATGATTATCTTCAAATTCTTGTCTCAGCTCAACATTCGTTGCGAGGTGAACCTGAATATCCTCAACAACCCTTTTTACCGGATATAAAGTATCCCCTGGCAGCGATTTCGCAGACGTACCCAAAAATCCACCGGAAAACAAGATCAAAAGCACTGCAATTGCTAATGCCACCACTAATCTTGTCGCCAATGGGTTTAATGTACGGAGTAATTGCTCAATCTGTCCAATTGGGCGTATTAACCCACTCTGTGTTGAATTTTGTGTACCTTGCTTTTTGTTAGAATGAAGACTCTTAGCTCGAGATAATATCGTCGTTCGGCTTCGATTCATTTGTTCCGGTTCGATATCATCTACCTTCAGATAATCTATATATTCGGCTGTCGTTAAGAGTTCTTGTAATTCAGGCCCCAGCTCAGGATATCTCTTAATACATTCGCTAAATGGAACACCTGCTTCCATGGATTGAATAGATATTTCAAGCGCATCGATAAGCTTACGATTCATATTAAATCGCTACCAAGATTCTTGCGTAATGCAATTAATGCGCGAAACTGCAATGCTTTGATTGTATTGGCATTCTTCCCCATTATTCGTGCAGTCTCCTCTAACGAAAATTTATTTCCAAAACGGAGTGTAATCACTAGTTTTTGTGCGGAAGTTAATTTATTGATTGCCGATTGGATCAACCTTTTTTGCTCAGCCTGATCCGAAATTTCAACTGGGTCTGATTGAGATAGAAATAAATCTTTCCCAGTTTCGAGAATATCTGATGAGTCCTCAATTGGACGGTTATATATTTTTCGAAAATGATCATTCACAACATTAGCTGTGGTTTTAAATAACCATCCTCGCAGATTAAACCTCGGACCACATCCCTTATGAACAGCTTCAAGAAGACGCATAAACACGTCACCCACGATATCTTCTGCAATTATTTCATCATTTACACGAAATCGAGCAAAACGATATACTTCAGGGTAATATTGGTTATGAATCGCAGTGATGATTAATGGATCGAGCGAATTTAGGTTTTCAATTTCTGAAGGAACATCTGACATTAGCCTATGGTTCACTCCAATTTGATGGAACCTTATTTTTGTATTAGTTCCAAGCCATTGCCAGTATAACATCTTCTTCCTTCTACTTTAATCGTCGTATAAGGTTAGAAAAAGTTACGTACGGATTTCTGAGAAACAGATATTTAATGCAGCTGTCTGGTAATATCATCATGATTATCAGTTTTTTTCCTACAAGCTAACAACCAATAAAATAAATAGTCGCGGAATTTGATTTACGATACTAGTAACATTTAGCCAAGAGATAAATTACTCTTCCATTTGCATTCTTGGATAAGATGTCTGGAATAGGTGGAGAACAACCTAAACAATACAACCAGATTCAAATCAACGGATTTTATGGTTTCAAAGAATACGATCATAATTCGATTAAATATGGATTTAATTAATGCAATAAAGTCGCATAGTAAATCGCTGCAATGATGTGGATAAAAGCAGCCGTAAATAAAACCATCCCAATAGGGATATGGATCGCGTGCCATAAACCTAGCAATCGTCTGGTAAGGACAATCGATGATAGTTGCCGCCGTAGATTTCGCTCCCGTTTCAATAACTCGTTTAATTGCTTTGCCTGTCTTCGCGCTTCCTGGTCCATCCGACCACTTACGCGCCACCATTTCAACCGTGCATTCCACTCTTCAAATGCACGGCCAAATACAAGCTTGTTCCCACTGCTGACGGTGGTAGTCGATATGCGATTGGATAACGCACGATATAAATCTGGTTGGGTAGCCAGCCATTGTTGAAGTTCATTATCAACAGATCGGATTTGTTGTTCTAATTCGTATGCTTCTATTTCAATTCCATCCATATTCCGTGGTACAGACGTGTATATATAGCGACCTAAAAAACCACTGGCAACGATGATCACGGTCATTAACATCACCATGCCAGCCAAACCGTTAAACTTCCAGGAGGTATGTAATAAGACCATATAAGGTCCAACTAAACCTGTGAAAATATGAAACTGCAGCCAGGTTGACATTCTGCCCCATCGTGCACTTCGACTACGTTTTCGCAATGTATATAGCGTCTCAGTCAATAACATTAAAATGAAACCGATAATTCCGATCCCATGACCAAAAAGATCACTTGCCCCAGGGACAGCTCCGAATGTTACGACCACAAATAAGTACATTAACGTTATGACAATGATTGCAATGAATGATAACCACAGCTCACGATTTGATTGTTGCATACTCTTTTTTACCATTGGTTGGTGAAATTTCTGCCCAAAAATCAGCAATGACATCCGTAATTGAAAGCTCTGGGTGTAATAATCGATCGCGGATCGGGGAAATGTCAATCTTTTCGACGATGATATGGTGGATTGCTCTTGATAGCGTCTGATCTCCCATTAAAAGTGCTCCAACTAATTGCTTATCACCCACCAATATTCTCATTCGATTTACATTAAAGTTGGATTGCGCAGCGATTGCATCAGGCATTTGGCGCCAGCCTTCACTATCCCCTCGCACAATACCAATCACATCTGTGTCTTCATCACGACCACCAAGCGCTCCTATGATCGTAGTAGTCAAACCTGCCAAACGGGTGACATTGAATGGGACACCTTTGAAATATGGGGTCTTTTTACCCGTCATATTGAGTCCTGCAATATATCCTTGCCTTCTTGCTGGCGCCCATAGCGAATCCAAGATTGCTTTCCCAACGGTAGGATCGAAAACTTCGGCAACATCGCCTGCTGCAAAGATATCTGGATCACTTGTGTTTAATGTCTCGTTCACAGAAATTCCGCGATTTAATTTTAATCCCAGCAGTCTCGGCAAGGCCTTTTCGGGGCTGGATACCAATTGCTATTCCCACGATATCGCAATTTATCTTCCGCCCGTCCACTGTTACTACACCAGTCACCCGCCCTTTTTTCCCAACCACTTCGGCTAATTCAGTTTGATAATGAATTTGTATTCCCTCTTCTTTCAAACGATGTTCAACGATGCGGGATTCAGTCTCATCCAAAACGTTTGACCAGTACCGATCTCCTCGCAAGAAATAATGGACATTCAAACCTCGTGCACGAAATCCTTCTACGAGCTCCAAAGCAGTAATTCCACCTCCGACAATCACTGCCGTACGTCTTCGGCGTGCTAGCTTGAGAATGCGGTGTGCATCTCCAAGGTTATCAAGTTTTATCACTCCTTCTAGCTCAATACCAGGTACTTTTGCTTCGGATGCTCTGGCCCCAGTTGCGATTAGTAATCGATTGTAAGTCAGGGATTGCCCATTGTGTAGTTCTACCCGATGTTCGTGCGGGATGATCCGTTTTGCTTGCGCAATTACCTGATGCACTTTCAATCTTTTAAAATCAGCTTCATGAAACGGGAACAGGCTATCCTCAGTTACCTCTCCCGTCAGGTAATATGCTAAACCAGGACGTGAATAATATCTTGCAGTTTCATCACACACTTGGGTGATTTCGCTATTAAGATCTTGGCTACGAATCGCCTCAATGGCTGAAACTCCAGCAGCACCTGCTCCGATGATCAAATACTTAGTCATAAGGTAAGCCATACGCTAAGCCATAGGCTACAATCTGAATCTTTTCCCTGGGAAAAGTGCTCGTGCCAGGGATTTGTGTATTCGATAAATAATCCGGAGTCCTTAAGACTCAACCCACCCCTCGGGCAATGCTCGGTGCATTTGACACAATTCAGATATTGACTATCTGTGATTGGCTCTCCACTCCAGGATTGCCTCTGTAGATCAATTTTAGTCGGATAATTAGATAAGTGGATGCCACATTGTGCATAGTAGCAAGGATCAGGAATCATACGACCTTCCTCGACCTCCTGTCGGCTGTTCTTGGCTGAAAAAAGCCAATCGATTAAGTTCATATTATCTGAGCCCTACCCAAATAGATTTCACAGCTGCAGTGGGATTATGGCACGTCGAACAGTCAACGTCCTGCAAGGTACCATTAAACATGAATGCCATATCACCATCACCCCATCGGATTGTATTGTGACAGTTTGAACATTGACCACCGTCATGCTCCGAGGGACGATCTTTTTGATGACAGGAGATGCAATCAGTAATACCCGTGTGGTTGAAATAACCTCCCGACCAGTTATCGGTGCTATGACAGGTTGAACATTGATAAGGATAATGGTCGGAAGGAGCAGCTCCTGAATGGCAGGATTCGCAATCCGTTAAACCATTATGGTCAAAGCTAGCCCCTCCCCAGCCACCCGTATTGTGGCAATTTGAGCATTGATCTGAATAATGGTTGGAAGGTGCATTACCCGCATGGCACGAGATACAATCGGTTAGCCCATTGTGGTCAAACGTTGCTCCTGCCCAGCCACTCGTATTGTGGCAATTTGAGCATTGACCTGAATAATGGTTGGAAGGTGCATTACCCGCATGGCACGAGATACAATCGGTTAATCCATTGTGGTCAAACGTAGCTCCTGCCCAGCCACTCGTATTGTGGCAATTTGAGCATTGACCTGAATAATGGTTGGCGGGTGCATTACCCGCATGGCACGCGATACAATCGGTTAACCCATTGTGGTCAAAGATAGCTCCTGCCCACCCATTCGTGTTATGGCAATCCGAGCATTGACCTGTGTAGTGATTGGCGGGTGCATTTCCCGCATGGCACGAGATACAATCGGTTAATCCACTATGGTCAAAGATAGCTCCAGCCCAGCCATTGGTATTATGACAATCCGAGCATTGACCTGTATAGTGATTGGCGGGTGCATTACCCGCGTGGCACGAGATACAATCGGTTAATCCACTATGATCAAAGATAGCTCCTGCCCACCCATTCGTGTTATGGCAATCCGAGCATTGACCTGCATAATGATTGGCTGGTACAACCCCTGAGTGACATGAAATACAATCAGTCAGACCTGAGTGATCGAATGTTGCTCCTTTCCAGGTTGTGGACGTATGACATTGTGAGCACTGCCCGGTATAGTGATTTGCTGGTGCTGCATTTGAATGGCAAGAAATACAATCGACTAATCCAGTATGATCGATTATTGCACCTTTCCAGGTTGTAGTCGAATGACATTGTGCGCATTGCCCTGTATAGTGGTTTGCGGGAGCGACACCTGAGTGGCAGGAGTTACAATTGTCAAAACCTGTATGGTCAAATATAACGTTTGTCCAATTTGAAGAATTATGGCAATTCGAACATTGCCCCGCGTAATGATTTTTCGGCGCAACTCTTGAATGGCAGGAAATGCAATCCACAGCTCCAGCCACCGTGTGATTAAACGTGACCTCGTTCCATACTTGAATGACATGACAGGCAGAGCATTGACCGGAATAATGGTTTGCAGGTTTATTATTGTCATGACACTCGATGCAATCCGATGCATTCCCACTTGTATGGTCGAAGACGATATCTATCCATGTAACGGGTGTGTGGCATAGTTCACATTCACCATTGTAATGAGAGCTAGGTCGTTTCAGAATATGGCATAAGACGCAAGAGTTCGGGGTCCCAACATATGTGCCAGCATCATGGCAACTTTCACAGATTAATGACCCATGTTGTCCGGTTAATGGATAAAATTCATGCTTCGCCCCCCTTGTATCAGGTGGAAATGGAACTAAACCACTGGCTCGAATCGCAACTGGTGTCGGGATTTGTGTTATTCTCATGATTGACCAATGGTATCGATGACACCTGACTCAGCTCCTTAGTCGAGAAATCGGAAGCTTCTGCCAGTTGTATATATGCTTGAATCTTTGACTGGAATGCAAGATAAATGTTTTTTTCCTCACGGGTGACTACACGCAGCAACTTGATTATTTCATTGGTGCGTTGTACCAGGGATAAGAAACGTAAACGCAAGTCATCAGTCTTCTCTAGTGGGATCAATGAAATCGCTATGGCAGCTTGATCGAGCGCTTTATCCAGATATTCCAATGCAACCAGCTCATAGCTAGTTCCCGTCCTGATGTTCAGATCGTAATATCCGCCTTTCAACAAGGTCAAGCAGGTAAATTGCTTTTTCCCCTGGATCAGGATGGATAAATCTTACTTCTTGTTCAGCAAAATATTGAACTGGGAAGAAGACATTGCCAGGAAGCAGTGGAGCTTTAACAGTTAAGAAAAGCCCACCAGTAACCAACAATAGGACAATAAATCCAGTGATGAGACTTGATTTGATGATGAATGATCGCATATCTTCAGCCTTCGTCCCCCTCTACGGCATCCTATGGATGCTGTCCACTCTTAGCCAGCTCTCCGGTTGGATGACACGTAGCACAAGCTGCAAGATCTTTTTCCATAATTCCGACTGCCTGATGGCTTTTCGAAATTTCATCAGGTTGATGGTCATGACAGTTATAACAGGTATAGTCTCTATAATTGCTTGCATGGCAAGCATCGCATTGTAGCTGCATATTTTGGTCCTCTACACCATGGTTGAGTGGAAAACCATGTTGCCTTAAATTTGCCGGGCTCCATGCATCTACCCCATGACAATATTCGCATTTCAGTCCAAACACATCTGCATGGATCTCAGGCTCATCGTGGCATTGCCAACACTCTGCTGGCGTACCTCGAAATACCTTATCCGCATGACAATCAGAACATTGTATCGATGCATGGTTCCCTTCAAGCGGGAAAAATGTTGCATGCTCAAAATTACCCAAGCGATCTACTCCATCGTGGCAAACCATGCATTCGGATCCGAATTGCTCCTGGTGATCATTCATAAACGCATTATCCTTTTGATCATGACAATCGATACATGTATGGAGGTCAAATGATTTCAGGTCCGTTGGATGACAAGTGATGCAGTTGATAGCTTGCTTTGAATAATCCGACTGGTGTAATGCTAAGCTGAATCCGGTTGTCTCAAAATGTGAGAAGGATTGATCATTAAAAGAAGCTGGCAACCAACCCTCCGGTGTGTGACAGCTGTCACATGCTTGATCAAAAACTCCCCGGTGCATCAAAGGTTCTGTATGACAGTCCTTACAATCATTCGGTGTTTCTTTTAGGTTGCTCCCAGTATGGCAATCGGTACACTTACTTTGGTTATGCTTACCATCAAGTGGATAGCCAATTTGGTTATGGTCAAAATTCTGCATTTTATCCAGACCATCATGGCATACCAGGCAATTTGAACCGAAATCTACTACGTGGACCTGGGTGAAACTATTATCATGACTTCCATGACATTCTAGGCATGTTTGATTATCAACTATAGAAAAATTATCATTAATATGGCATGATTTACATTGCATCGGAGTCGCATCATAGTTTTCCTGGTGCCAGTTCAAGCTGAATAGTGTGGTGGAATGATCGAATAGCTGATAAGCTGCCGTAGTCGGATCAAAAGTACGTCCTCTATGCTCGGGGTGACATGTACTGCATTCCGTAAAATTAGGAATTTGGCTGTGGACTCCATTTCCATCTTGAACCTGTTGGTTGACTTCCTCGTGGCAACTCATACATTTAGTCGCCAGATTGGTGACTAATGGCTCATGACAGGTACTGCATTGCTTTTCAAATTCTGCATGTGAAGTAAAACCTGAAATCGTTAGCCCAGCTTTGCTAATTTCCGTTACAGGACCAGGGTTAAATGCCAATCCACGATCATACCAGAGGGAAAGTCCCAATCCAATAAAAAGGAGCATTGTTAAAATAATACCGAGCAAAGACCCAATCGGGTTTAGGCGTTTCATCTCATATACCTGTCGTAAAATTAGCTGTAAAGTTACTTAGATATATTAATAATAATTGAGCAGAAGGTGAGAATAGGTGAGTTTGAGTACGGAGCATGTAGCTGGCTGGTAGGTTTAATTATTGAATAAATTTGATTTTTCAAACCGTAAAACCCCTCGCGGACACCTGGCGACACATTCACCACATGTCAAACACCGGCTATCTTTGATTGGTACTCCAAGCCAAGCATGGCGTCGAATATCGATCCCTATTGGACAATGAAATGAACACAGACCACACTGGACACAACGCGATGGATCTGGCATGACCTGCCCTTGAACTATTAACTGCCTTCGTTTGTCTGCAGTTGAAAGCCAATTCTTCAAGCTCATCTTATCGAAGTCCTTCCCTAATTGATTTCACGGCTGCTGTGGGATTATGGCAGACTGAACAATCAACTTCAGTCAGAACACCATTCATAGTAAACCCAAGTGCATCATCACCCCAGCGGATTGTATTATGACAGTTTGAGCATTGACCTGTGTCATGCTCATTGGGTCTGTCCTTCAAATGACAAGAGATGCAATCTGTGATACCTGTGTGATTATAGTAACCTCCAGACCAGGTGTCAGTGTCATGGCATGTTGAGCATTGATATGGATAATGTTCTGGTGGGGCATCCCCTGAATGGCACGACTCACAATCCGTGAAACCATTGTGGTTGAAAATTGCACCTGTCCAACCGCTGGTGTTGTGGCAGTTCGAGCACTGCCCTGGATAGTGATTGTCGGGTGCATCTCCTGAGTGACAGGAAAGACAATCCGTCAGGCCGCTATGATCAAATATGGCTCCTGCCCATCCATTGGTGTTGTGGCAGTTCGAGCACTGTCCGGGATAGTGATTGTCGGGTGCATCTCCTGAGTGACAGGAGACACAATCAGTAAAACCGGTGTGGTTGAAGATAGCTCCTGCCCATCCACTGGTGTTGTGGCAGTTCGAGCACTGTCCGGGATAATGATTGGCGGGTGCATCTCCTGAGTGGCAGGAGACACAATCAGTAAAACCGGTGTGGTTGAAGATAGCTCCTGCCCAGCCACTGGTGTTGTGGCAGTTGGAGCACTGACCCGCGTAGTGATTAGACGGTGCATCAGATGAGTGGCAGGAAACGCAATCGGTAAAACCGGCATGATTAAAGATTGCTCCTGCCCAACCACTGGTATTGTGGCAGTTTGAGCATTGTCCAGAATAATGATTGGCTGGAGCAGCACCTGAATGACAGGAGATGCAATCTGTTTGACCGCTATGGTCGAATCCCCCACTCGTCCAGCTACTCGTTGAATGGCATTGTGAGCATTGACCTGAATAATGATTGGCCGGTGCGTCTCCCGAGTGACAGGAAATACAATCAGTATATCCCGTGTGGTTAAAGATGGCTCCTGACCATCCACTGGTATTGTGGCAGTTCGAACATTGCCCTGTATAGTGATTGCCTGGAGCATCACTTGAGTGGCAGGAGATGCAATCCGTTTGACCACTATGGTCAAATCCTCCACCTACCCAACCACTCAGTAGAATGACATTGTGAGCATTGACCTACATAATGATTGACCGGTGCGTCTCCCGCGTGACAGGATACACAGTCAGTAAACCCAGTGTGGTTAAAGCTAGCTCCTGCCCAGCCACTTGTAGTGTGGCAACTTGAGCATTGACCAGCGTAATGGTTTAGGGGTGCATCTCCTGAGTGACATGAAGCGCAATTTGTATAGCCAGAATGATTAAATGTGGCATTCACCCAACCAAGACCGGAATTATGGCAGTTCGAACATTGCCCAGAATAATGATTTCCTGGGGCATCGTCTGAATGACAGGATATACAGTCTGTTTGACCACTATGATCAAAACCTCCGCTTACCCAACCACTCGTTGAATGACATTGTGAGCATTGACCAGAATAATGGTTGAGCGGTGCATCTCCCGAGTGACAGGAAACACAATCGGAAAAACCAGAATGGCTAAATGTAGCTCCTGCCCAATCATAGGTCGTGTGACAACTAGAGCATTGACCTGTATAGTGATTGGTTGGTGCATCTCCTGAGTGGCACGATTGGCAATCCGTCAATCCACTATGATCGAAATGAAGGGTATTCCACCCGGTGCTTGGATCATGACAATTGGAACATTGTCCAGGATAATGATTGGCTGGTGCATCTGCACCATGACAGGAGACACAATCTGAAAATCCAACATGGTTGAATGTCGCGTTCACCCATCCCAAGACCTGTATTATGACAGTTCGAACATTGCCCGGAATAATGATTTCCAGGTGCATCATCTGAATGACAGGAAATGCAATTTACTTGACCGTTATGATCAAATCCGCCGCTTAGTCCATCCAGTGGAAGAGTGACATTGAGAGCACTGACCATCATAATGGTTTTGAGGTGCATCAACTGCATGGCACGATCGGCAATCTGTAAATCCTGCATGGTCAAAGCTATAATTTACCCAACCTTCAACATGAGAATGGCAGTTAGAGCACTGACCTGAATAATGAGGTTTTGGTGCATCATCTGTATGGCATGATGCACAATCCGTTAACCCTTCATGAGCTGGTGACACTGATCGCCAATCTACAAAAGTATGACAGGAACTACACTGCCCGAGTATAGTGATTTGCCGGTTTATCCTTAGAGTGACAAGACAAGCAATCATTGAATCCTGTGTGATTGAATACCACAAAATTCCAACTACTTGAATTATGGCAATTTGAGCATTGACCGGAATAATGGTTACTTGGAGCATCCTCAGAGTGACAGGATGTGCAATCTATGGCTTCTGCAGCGATATGATCAAAGGTGACTTCGTTCCAACTACTGGCATCATGACAGGTTGAACATTGACCAGAAAAATGATTCGCAGGGGTTTTATCCTCATGGCAGGAACGACAATCTACTGCCCCACGACCATCATGATCGAAATGGATATCTTCCCATGAGATGGCAGAATGACATAAGCTGCAATCCCCACCATAATGCGGGGCAGGGCGTATTAAGATATGACACAAAGTGCATGTTTTCGGAGTTCCAATGTACTTCCCCGAAATGTGACAACGATTACAGGTTAATAGTATGTGCAGTCCCACTAACGGATAGAACGCATGGACTGCACCCGGACTACCCGGTGGAAATGGAATCAGGCTACCCGTAACCATGACAGCCGTTCCAGGTTCATGGTTTAATCCCTGGTCAATAATGGGTATACCAGTGATCCGGTTGAGTTCACTATTCGGAACATTAGCGGTCTCGACCATTAATAATAATGTCTGGATTTTAGTCAGGAAGGCTTGAAAAATGGTTTGGTTTTCAAGGGGCAGGTTACTCAGTAATTTTAATTTATCCTCAGTGAGTTTAACCAAATATAACAATCTTAATCGCTGGTTTCCCCCCTCGGTTTGGGAAACTAAGGATATTGATAGAGTAACCTGATCTATGGCTTTGTTTAAATAATCCAAGGCGATTAGCTCATACTTAGATCCAGTTCTGGCTACTAAATCATTAATTCGCCTTTCTAACAGATCCATGCTGTAATTCGATTTACTGATTGGATCTGTATGAATGACCATCGCCTTCTGTTCTACAAAATATTGTAGTGGAAACAGGATGTTGCCAGGTTGGAAGGGAGCCATAACCGCCAAGGCTATCCCTGAAGTTATCAGAAATAGGACGATAAATCCTGTCAGCAAGCTAGATTTAATTAGAAAAGAACGCATCAAGCATCTCCTCACCACAGATAATCATGCATTTCAGAGCCAGTAAATATTGGAAAAGATACTGCGTAAGATTAATTTCATGATGGGTTCAATAGGGTAAACCGTTTCATCCTAATTGGTTGTCGGGTTATAAGTTGTAAAGTTACGTGTCGGATATTAATATCAGGATAGAAAATGGTAAATTTACCTCGATTTGTTGTAGAAAAATACAGGTTTTCCTACTATTTCTGCTTTCTTTGTGGTTAAATTGCTCTATGACCGCTCTTATCATATTTCGAGATAAAGAATATGAGACCAAACACGGCATGACCGTAAGGAAGGCTCTTCAGAAATTAAACATTGAGCCAGATAGTGTTCTGGTGACGTGTAATGGAGAATTAATTACAGATGACGAAATTATCAAGCAGGATGTTGTAATTAAATTGGTACCAGTCATATCCGGTGGTTAGTTTATTACTTGTTTGGATTTCGAAAGGATTTCTAGACGTAATGATTGCCGATAGATCATTAAGAATGTCCTGTATATTGGGTTATGTGTTGCTTGAAAATTGGAAATTATCGTTAATAAGCCGTTCACTCGCTTTCTCTGATACATTAATAAATATTATCACTTTAGGCGAATGAATTTGTGCATGGGTGGTACTACTTTGTTTGGTGGATATAATTAATAATAGCTTATGCTAACAATAGATCGTATCCAGGAATATCGTTCGACAAAATATTGTTTAAACCTGAAAGCAAGGGTAAAAACAATAGATGAAGCTATTCAATATGTAAATCAACAGGGTTATATATTTTTCTGGCCAATCAGTGGAATAACCTTACCCAGCTTATGGGTAGCAGTATCTGGGGATCGATCGGTA
This sequence comes from uncultured Chloroflexia bacterium, assembly GCA_963774275.1. GTDB lineage: Bacteria > Chloroflexota > Anaerolineae > Anaerolineales > UBA4823 > FEB-25. Next base: position 512,954 of record CAVZEP010000011.1, read on the forward strand.
CCCAGTGAACACGATGATCCGGGTCATATCACCTGGGATTGGAAGGATTCACTCTTGGGTAAGCATGTATGGTTCTATGGAAAAATTCTACGAAAGAGAGCCACTATCATTTCTTTGGAAGTTGCACCTTATTTTTATGCGTTAACCGAAAATTACGGCTCTCCAGAAGACGATTACCTCACCTTATATGAACAGGGTCGTATGACTCAGGAAGCCAAATCTCTTTATGAAGCATTACTTGACAATAGCCCACTTGATACGATTACCTTACGGAAAGCCGCTCATCTGACCAATCATGAAAGTGAATCGCGCTTCAACCGGGCTTTGATTGACTTGCAGACCGATTTCAAGATTATGCCGGTTGGGATTGTTGACGCTGGGTCATGGCATTATTCATTTGCATACGATATAGTCGCCCGCCATGAACCATCGTTGATTGAGGCAGCTCGTTTCATTGGCGAGATCGACGCTCGTCAGAAGATCCTTGAGCTCTACTTCCATATGGTTGGTGCAGCTCAAACTCGAGATTTGGTTAAATTATTCGGATGGAGGCTCCCAGATATTGAGCAGGGGATCGAGCGTTTGGTAAAAGGTGGAATTATACGCATCCATCAAAAGATCGAAGGTTACGCCGGAGAATGGATGCTGCTGGAGGAGCTATTCTGATGAAACTTTTACTTTTATGGAAATTTCTTTGATTTCTACATCAGAAGAAAGGCTTAATCAGAAAGCACACTTGCTGGTAATAGCAAAATGGCTTATTGATCAACTCTGAATTATTATTCAACGAATAAACTTTCCTGAAATAATAATTTATCGGGATTTAGCCAACCTGGATAGATCCAGGTTACCGCTGGTGGTATTGATTTCACAATCGGTGCTCAGCAACGTAATTCAAGTAGGAGTAACTGATTTATTACCACCTTTGCCATACTGGTGGCATAAAGGCTGGTTAAATTCCAAGACCATCAGAAATCCATCCTCAAATCTATATCGACTGACTTGCTTAACCCCAAAAACAGGGATTTTTTAACCTTTCCTGTGAATACAGGTTGGGTTTAACATCCGAAAATCTATACCGACTATGCGAAATAACCCATAATTTGGGGAACCGCTTGTTTATCCTTATGAGCACGATGAGTGTATCGAATATTTGTATAGTTGCACACAATAGATAGTGATGCTTGATACCTTCTGCTCCTCGTGACCCCAGCTTAATTTAATATACCGGCAATTCTCCGCTTCGCCAATGATCTTTGTGCCGTGTAATTTTGTCGTGGTTGATTCTTACCTTGCAGAGTTTTACAACCCCAGGGATTTGTTCCATCCAGATGATGCATATGGAGGCGTCATTATATTGATGGCAAGTTACCTGCTAAAAAGCACATTTCTCGGTCTGAGATATATGTATATGAACCCGACAGCTCTTTACAAACAGTCATTCAATAGGATAATAAAGATTAACCTCAATTCGAGGATTCAATCGCTGCTTTACTTGGCCTGTATGGTATGATAATCGTCGTTCAGGGCATCCATCCGACTGGCGAACCAGTTCATTTCCACACCACGAAAGTGAGATGTTCATATTCAGACAAGAGCAACCAGTAGATGATAACTAAATGTCAGAATTGTTAAGCAGGACCGCCCTCATAACTGGAGCCTCCAGTGGCCTGGGCGCCGAATTTGCCAATCAGCTCGCAGCAATGGGCTACGACCTAATTCTTGTTGCCAGGCGTAAGGAACGCCTGGAGCAGGTTGCTAGCTCAGTACGGTCTACTTTCGGGGTTAAATCGATAACATTGGCTGCAGATTTATCTGTGTTGGACGATATTAAGAATGTCGTACGCGTAATTAATAACACGTCCAATATTGAGCTGCTCGTAAATAATGCCGGTTTTGGAACCATGGGGAGATTCTTGCGGGTAGATGCTGAGAAAGAGCTCGCCATGTTGCAGGTTCACGTGACTGCTCCAGTGATGCTTTGTAGGGCTGTATTGACTGATATGATCTCTCGGAATAAAGGAGCGATTATCAACGTTGCCTCAATTGCTGGTATCATACCCATACGAAGCGTGCTATATGGCACCAGCAAAGCCTTCCTGATCAGTTTCTCTGAAGCTTTGCAAGCTGAATTGCGTAAAAGCGAGGTACGTGTGCAAGCACTTTGTCCAGGTTTTATTCACACCGAATTTCATGACACTTCCGAATATTCGCGATTTTCTCGAGCCAGCATCCCCAAAGTTCTATGGATGCAACCTCAACAAGTTGTATCCGAGTCGCTCAAATCATTACAGGGGAAAAAAGTGATCTGTATACCAGGGTTTTTGTACCGCTTTGCGGGAACCCTGGCGCGTAACACCCTCACATCTGGTTTAATTGTCCTTGCTGCACGACAAATTCTTCATAAGAGAAAACATTGATCGTTTGCATTTTCTGGAGAGCGCTATGGCAAATACAAGATTCAACCAATCGAATATCATTACTATTGAACGCCACATACTTGCAGAACAACAGATACATCCAGAAGCGACTGGGGCATTAACCAATATCCTTTATGACCTGGCGCTAGCAGGCAAATTTATTGCCAGTCAAACCACTCGTGCTGGTTTATCAGAAATCCTGGGTGCGACGGAAGATATCAACATCCAAGGCGAAACAGTGATGAGACTTGATCAGCTTGCAGATCAAACCATTTTTCGTTTGAATGACCACACTGGGCGAATCGCTGTGATGGCATCAGAAGAACACGAACATCTCCTTCCCATTCCAACAGGTTTCCCGGTTGGGAAATACGTCCTGTTATTCGATCCTTTGGATGGCTCATCAAATATCGATTACAACGCTTCCATTGGTACCATATTCGCCATTTACAGGCGAAAATCTGACGAGGGACCGGGAACTTTGGAAGACTGTCTCCAACCCGGCAGCGCACTTGTGACAGCCGGGTATATGATCTATGGTTCCAGCACGATGCTGGTATATTCCAGTGGAACAGGCGTGCATGGTTTCACATTGGATCCAATGATTGGTGAATTCCTGCTCACCCATCCGGGTATTACGATACCTGAAAAACCCAAATATTATTCAGTTAATCACGGGAATGAAATCTATTGGAGCCAGGGAGTTGTGAAGTATACAAATTGGCTTCAAGGAATTGACGGGATTCAAAAACCGCTCTCATCAAGATACATAGGCTCATTGGTGGGAGATTTTCATCGTACGTTGCTTTCCGGTGGTGTTTTTTATTATCCGTCTGATTCTCATGACCCGGATATGCCTCATGGAAAATTACGATTAACTTATGAGGCTGCTCCTTTGGGGTTCATAGCGCAACATGCGGGTGGATATGCATCTGATGGCAGAAGAGCCATCTTAGATATCACTCCCACCTCGCTCCACCAGCGAACGGCACTTTATATAGGCGATCGCCATCTGGTGAAAAAGGCTGAGGAATTTATAAAACTATACGATTCATAGAAATCCCCCTTGACAAATCGCACATTTGTTCTATAATACAATCAACTAGAACGTTTGTTCTTTTTGTCCACTGACTTATGGCACTCAAGGAGGTCAATCATGAATCGCTCAGCTCGGCAACCCATCACCATCAATCGTTTCACACATACAATTGGTCATTCGCGTGGCAGGCTGTTTGGTTTTTTGATCATTGGGGCTTTGTTTGCTTTTGAATTATTTAACTACAGTACGACAGATTTTGCCCTCAACGATTTACTCGGAGGATTACGTTTCGCTGGTATTCGTTGGGCTACGATCCTGGCAATCGCATTCTGTGGGATCGATTTTGCAGGTATTGCACGCTTATTTACCCCACAACGGAGGAGCGAATGAGCCTAAAGAAGTGTGGTACCTCTTTGGTGCCTGGCTTTTGGCTGCTTCAATGAATGCGATGCTCACTTGGTGGGGTGTCGCGTTGGCAATTGTAAATCACAACTCAATCGGTGATTCTGTTGTAAATCACCAAACTTTGCTTAATGTTGTTCCAATTTTCGTAGCAATTATGGTTTGGTTGATCCGTATTTTGATCATTGGTACGTTTTCAGTGGCTGGAGACCGCATTTATAGTCAATCAAATTCTATAAACCGTCCCCGTCCTGCCCCAGTATTAAATCCTTCTGATGCAGTCGTACGTTCACCTCAGTCTGCCCCACTTAATTTCCGTCCTATTCCAAAAGCCTTTCCCCAATCAGAGCAGCGACAAGTGGCTCGTCCTGATCCCAACTATCACCCTGCCGGAATGACTGGTTACAAAACTGATGATCACCAGATCAGGTGATAACTAAATAATAAAGAGCGACCAAATTGAACGAAACAATTCGGTCGCTCTTGAAAGTTGAAAAATCGGATTATTGCATATTTTTTAACACTGTATTTAATACTCCACCATTCCGATAATACTCGACTTCTATTTGTGTTCTGAGCCTAATCAGCACCCCAAAAGATACCCATGTATGGTCCTCCCGGTACATTTTGACTTTAATTTCTGCATCGGGGAAGATATTATCATCAACCACTTCGATATTAAAAATCTCCTTACCAGTAATCCCAAGAGAGTTCGCATTCTCACCGGGCATGAATTGGAGTGGCAAAACACCCATGCCTACAAGGTTGGAGCGATGAATTCGCTCAAATGATTCGGCAATTACTACTCTGACTCCCAACAATCTGGTCCCTTTCGCAGCCCAATCACGGCTGGAGCCAGACCCATAATCCTTCCCTGCAATGACGATTAACGGTGTCCCCTCTTGCTGATATTTCATGGCAGCATCATAAATGCTCATTTGCTCACCTTCTGGCAAGTGCAGGGTCACCCCACCTTCAACACCAGGAACCATACGATTCTTTAAGCGGATGTTGGCGAAAGTTCCACGTGTCATCACCCTGTCATTCCCACGTCGCGAACCATATGAATTGAAATCCCGCGGCTGAACATCGTTGGCGATCAAGTATTTACCTGCAGGGCTATCAACCGGGATTGATCCTGCAGGTGAAATATGGTCTGTAGTAATGGAATCTCCCAGGAGAGCTAATATCCTGGCATCAGTTATAGGTTTAATATTGGTTTTTTGATTGATTAATTCCAAAAAAAATGGGGGTTCTTGTATATAAGTAGAAGTATGATCCCAATCATACAGCTCATTATCAGTGGATTTTATGGCATTCCATGTATCATTCCCGGTGAACACACTTCGATATTTCTGAATAAACATTTCCGCCGAGATATTTTCCGAAACTGCCTGGTTCACTTCCTGGTTTGATGGCCAAATATCTCGCAAGAACACTGGTTTTCCGTCAGGGTCATATCCCAGTGGCTCATTTTGGAGATCAATATTAACGGTCCCTGCTAACGCATAGATAACAACTAAGGGAGGTGAGGCTAAATAGTTTGCTCTGATAAAGGGATGGATTCTTCCCTCAAAATTACGGTTCCCCGAAAGTACACTGACTGCAACCAGGTCACCACTGGTAATTGCCTTTACAACTTCACCAGGTAATGGCCCGGAATTCCCAATACAAGTGGTGCAACCGTACCCGACCACATTGAAACCCAGCTTTGCTAATGGATCGAGCAACCCGGCTTTTTCTAAATATTCCGTAACCACTCGAGACCCTGGTGCTAAGCTCGTCTTTACATATGGTTTAACATGCAATCCTTTCTCGACAGCATTCCTGGCAACAAGACCAGCCGCCAACATCACGGATGGGTTGGATGTATTGGTACACGAAGTGATTGCAGCAATCACCACCGATCCATGAGACATATTTAAGGTATGTCCATTTGCTCCGAATTTGACTACTTTGTCCATTTCGTCAATTTTAAGTTCAAATCCACCATCTTTTGTAGGTTGGGTCAGGGCAGTTTTAAAGGATTCCTTGACTCGAAATAACGATACCCGGTCTTGAGGACGTTTTGGGCCTGCCAGGCTGGAATCCACAGTTCCAAGGTCGAGCTCGAGAATCGCTGAATATTCCGGGTCTGGAGAATCATGTGTGCGAAACATGCTTTGTTCCTTGCAGTAGCGTTCCACCAGATCAATCGTATCTTTTGAACGGCCTGTCAGACGCAAATAACGTAAGGTTTCATCATCAACGGGGAAAAAGCCTATCGTTGCCCCATACTCAGGAGCCATATTGGCAATTGTCGCCCGATCTGGAAGAGATAGGGAGGTAATCCCAGGACCATAGAATTCAACGAATTTATCCACCACGCCTGTTTTCCTCAGCAGTTGAGTGATCCATAACGTTAGGTCAGTCGCGGTAATGCCTTCTGAGAGCTCACCAGATAGGTTCACCCCGATCACGTCGGGAATCAACATATCAATCGGCTGGCCCAGCATGGCAGCTTCTGCCTCAATCCCGCCTACGCCCCAGCCTACTACACCTAATCCATTGATCATAGTAGTGTGAGAATCTGTCCCTACCAATGTATCCGGAAATGCAAGATATTCATTTTCAAATTTCTGAGCCGTTACAACCTGGGCTAAATACTCCAAATTAACCTGATGGACGATCCCCGTGGCAGGAGGAACTACCCGAAAATTACTAAAAGCATTTTGTCCCCACTTTAAAAATTCATAACGCTCTCGATTGCGTTGGAATTCCAGTTCTGCATTACGCACCAGAGCATCCGGGTTGGCAAAAAAATCTACTTGAACAGAATGATCGATCACCAGATCGACCGGTACAAGAGGATTGATCTTGCGTGGATCACCACCCATGCGTGCCATAGCTTCCCGCATCGCTGCAAGCTCAACAATAGAAGGAACACCAGTAAAATCCTGCATGATCACTCTCGCCGGTCGAAACGGTAAACCACATCTATGAGAAGGATTGGGGTTCCAATCTGCCAAATTGGTAACATCTTCCGAAGTAATTTCTTTATCATTACACTGCCGAAGGACAGATTCAAGCATGATACGGATTGAATATGGTAAGCGTGCAAGTCGAGTAAGACCTTTCTCTTCTAGCCTGTCCAATCTATAGATGACAAATCTACTCTTTTCAGTTTCTATCGTATCCTTCGCGTGAAATAAATCAGATTCCATAAATACTCCTTACTGGCTCTCTTTAGATAACGGGCTCAAATTATAGTCCAGATGTGTGGGAAATATCATTAATTAGTAGTTAATATCGATTATTACAGGCCGTCCGGGAAGTTAACCCATATGTATAAGATGTTATAAGGTCGTTCATTCTTCCAAATTACGTCGCACCATGGCATCGGTCATTCTTATCACCCGCGTCATGAATGGAAAATCGTGGATTCGAACAATATCAGCTCCTCGGGTTATCCCAACGGAAACTGCTGCAGCAGTCCCCTCCAATCGTTGATCCGGGGGTAGATTCAATGTGTAGCCAATGAATGATTTTCGAGAAGGACCCAACAGCACTGGAAAACCCAGCTCTCGGATTTCAGTTATACGGTCAACCAGCTCTAAATTCTGCTCCACAGATTTCCCAAACCCAATGCCTGGATCGAGGATAATCTTCTCATCTGAAATGCCGGCTGAACGAGCAATTGAAACACTTTCCATCAGCTCACGTTTTATATCCTCCATCAAATTCACATATGGGATGCCGATATACCGCCCACCTAATCGCTCCTTGATTACAGCATGCGCCCAGGAGCTACGATTATGCATCAGTATTACAGGGACTTTATGCCGGGCGACCACTTCCGCCAGGTCGGGATCTGCCTGAAAACCCCATACATCATTAACCATATGGGCACCCTGTTGTAGCAGCGTATCCGCAACATTAGCTTTATAAGTGTCTATAGATATTAATACATCCAGATTTGCTATAAGTGTTTTTACGACCGGTAATATACGCTTCATCTCGATTTCAGCACTTATCTGCTGCGCCCCTGGTCGGGTACTTTCTCCGCCAATGTCCAGAATATCAGCTCCGTTTTCGACCATACCCCGGGCTTTTAACAAAATCTGATCCAGGTTAATTTTATACTCTTCGGTATTCGAATCAGGCATCAATAGACCATCTCCTGAAAAGCTATCGGGAGTAAGGTTTAAGATCCCCATAATATAAGTACGTGTTCCCCAATTTAGTGTTTTCCCATGAATGGATAAAGTAGTAATCATACAATACCTATACACTTCAGATTGCATTGTTTCATTTGGGTAATATCTAGTTATTTATTATAGAAGGATCAATCATGATAATTAAGAAATAGGTTAAATAACCAATCGACCTGATTGCTTGAGGGTAACCAGCGAGTCAATCGTTACGAATGGATTGGAACGGATTTTACTCGTACCTCCCCAATCCACACGTGAATGGCCAGATAGCCTCTTCTCATCCACGCGATAATATTTTCCCTCCGCAGGGAACCCACCGTCAGATAATCGTTTGCTCTCCAATAAATCCAGGCCCTCATCACAACGAGGATCGGTAATAAAATCTGCTTCACCCATTACCTTGAGCGCAAATAAGACATCATAATGCCAGTAGTTGGGATAATGCAGGTTTACAAAGCTTTGATCAATAATTCCACCACCTCTTATCCGTCTGAACAGATTCCGCTTCAGAAACACCTGTGCAGCGTTATTTACTGCATGTCTGGCTTTTGGATCACCCGATGAATTAGCATACCAGGCCAGCCCACGCAGCGGGATCAAGGTTTCATTGAACGAAGAAATTGCTGCTTCAGGTCGTTTATCACAATTCCATCCACCGTCTTCCCATTGCCATTTTATTAATCTTGCAGCCAATTCTTCGGTACGGTGATCCGCTAGCCCCAACGCCAGTGAATAATAAATACAATTCCCTTCCTGTGAAGCACAACGCCTTATACGACCATTGATCGTTTGAATACTTCTTTCATGTTCGACTGATAATAACCATTTATAACATTGTTCCAATAATGGTTTTAACGAGACGTCACCTTCAGGATAATCCATGTCTGCTAGGAGAGATAATACCCAATGCGCTCCGAACCATTTATCATACGGATGATATGGAATAAGACCATCATCCTTTCGATCATGCAACAATTGCTTGACTATGGGTGAAGAGGCCAAATCTTGCCTCAATATTTTTCAATCCAAGTGACGAAGGTGCGTAACTAACAAATTTCCGCGCAATTTTCCAGCGGATGAGTGGCTCGGGATGCTGTACCAGGGATTTAATAATATCCTCAGTCGTTTTCTCCATAGGAATCCTCACTTTCCTTGATCCCTAATAAAATTGCTAATACTTCCTCTGGTACATCAATTTCTGGCAAATCCTGATTTCCGTATATTTGTCCTGCACGTTCGCGTAAAGCCTGCCACAACAACTGTCTTTCGTCGGATTGAATCACAAGGTCATTTACCGTGGTTGCGTGGAGTAAATATTCGCCCGTAGTATAGAGAAATGTGATCCTTCGCCAAGAATCTGCCAGAATGGGTTGGGGCAGATGTTCTAGAGCTCCAAGTTGAACTTTATAATATTCTTCTTTGGCGCGTGGATGATCAAGTTCAGTTTTTAATAGCTCTGCCCGGGTGGTCAATTCATGACCACGTACTGGGGCAACGAATTGAATGCACCATTTTTCATTCCCAAATGCACCTGTTTGGTAGAAAGCCAGATAATCTACAGCAACAACTTTTGGAGCACTCCGCAGCGGTATTCTATACCATCCTAATAATCTGGCTATCTCCAAATCTCTGGGATTATTGACTACCGCAACCAAAACAAGATCTGTGGATTGGATCATCCGATACCTTTATACACACCGGCTTCAGCGTTGAATTCTTCTATCAGTGCATCAATTTCTGGAACTTGTTTTTGGACGTTGGTCCAATAATCCTGTTCATACCACTGGGATTGGATCTCTCCGTAAGTCTTTCCTTGTTGCTCCACCCAGGTGAAGTACTTCAGGTTGTGAACACGCTTTTGGTCGATGTAGCTCAGCTCGAGCATATTATCGGTGGATTCTCCCAACAGATAGCGTGCAAAGTCTGCAGATGCATTAACTTCGGTATAATCACCGAGCTCAATACGCATCTCCTGAAGACGGCTTCCGTAAAGCTCCATTGAGTCGGTCAGGATGGTCAAAACGATATCATGCTCATTAAGCTCGTAGTATTTAGCCATCTTGATTGCTGAAAGCATATTGGAAATTCCAGAAAACCCAAATAAATCCAAGTTACTGACAACTGTTTCAGGCACGCCCATTTTCGCCAAATAAAACCTTCCGGCAGGTTCATTGAACAGGCGCGCAAGGTTAACAATTGCCTTATCATCGATGGCTACAATTAGATCCGTATTCTTGACATTATGGATCCAAGGAACATGTTTATCACCAATTCCTTCAATACGGTGCGATCCAAATCCGTTTTGGAGCAGTGTAGGGCATTGTAATGCTTCGCTGGCTACGATTTTACTGCTGGGGAAGCGTTGTTTCATGTAATCTCCACTCCCGATGGTTCCAGCAGAGCCGGTAGCAGAAGCCAGTCCGCGATATTCATCATTGGGTTTCATGATCTGGTGTACCACTTCTTCCATGGCATGACCGGTGATCTCATAATGCCATAAGTAGTTACCGAATTCATCGAATTGATTAAAAATCATCAAATCTTGCCCCGATTTACGTAGCTCCCAACATTTGTCAAAAATCTCTTTAACATTAGACTCGCTACCAGGTGTTTTTATGGTCTCACCAGCAATTTTGGAGAGCCACTCAAAACGCTCCTTACTCATACCTTCCGGTAGAATAGCAATTGACTCGCATCCGAGTAAAGCAGAATCATAAGCGCCACCCCGGCAATAATTTCCGGTGGAAGGCCATACTGCTTTTTGCGTGGATGGATCAAATTGCCCGGTTACCAGGCGTGGTGCCAAACAGCCAAATGCTGCTCCAACTTTATGGGCTCCAGTCGGGAACCACTTACCTACCAGAACCACGATCCGGGCTGGTGTACCCGTCAGAGTGGTAGGTAATTCAAAGTAATTTACTCCACCAAAACCCCCACCTTGTGCTTTAGGTTCATTATGCCAGGTTATTCGAAACAGGTTGCGTGGGTTCACATCCCAAAGCCCAATCCTGCTCAATTCTTGCCTGATCTCTTCCGGAATACGGGTGGGGTCTTTCATTTGTTCATAGGTTGGGATGATGATATTCATTTCCTGCACGCGTTGGATGGCGCGCTTCCGACGTTCTTTATCGACCATTAAATCGATCTTCATGAAGTTACTCCTTATTTATTCGTGATGGATCTTCTCTTACAATGTATAGCGGTCGCCCCTTCGCCTCATCATATAACCTGCCAATATATTCACCTAATATACCAAGCGAAATAAGTTGTACGCCCCCCAAAAAAAGCACCGCAATCAAGGTTGTGGCTTGCCCTATAAATGCGTGCAACCCGATCATTCGTAAGATGACAACTACGGGAATGGCTATAATACTCAATCCTGCAGAGACGAATCCCAGGTACATCGCTACCTGTAGTGGGAAATAGGAGAAACTGGTGATGGCATCACTTGCGAACTTGATCATTTTCTTAAATGGATATTTTGTGACTCCCGACAAGCGCGCAGCCCGTTTATATCCGACACCTGTCTGTTTAAAACCTACCCAGGCAGACATTCCGCGCAAGAAGCGATGTCTTTCTCGCATCCCTTTCATAACGTCAACAACCTTACGATCCATTAAACGAAAATCCCCGGTATCCAGGGGTATTTTTACATCCGTAATTCGGTAGATAAGGCGATAAAAAAGAGAGGCGGTGGCTAATTTTAACCTGGTTTCTCCCTCCCGTTCTGTTCGTTGTGCGTAGACGACTTCATATCCCTGCTTCCATTTGGCAATCAAGTCAAGGATCACTTCAGGTGGATCTTGCAAGTCTGCATCAATGACCACCACTGCCTGACCTAGAGCAAAATCCAGCCCGGCAGTCACGGCAATCTGGTGACCAAAATTGCGTGCAAAAATGACCGGTTTGATATGGTCATCTCGAACGGCAAGCTTGTGTATTTCCTCCGTTGATCCGTCCGTTGATCCATCATCAACCATCAATAATTCCCAAGTCTCTCCAGACTTATCTAATGTCTCTTTTACCCTGCGATATAACTCAGGAATATTACCTACTTCGTTAAATATAGGTGCAATTATCGAATAAACGATCATGTTATCCATAAATTCCTGTACTGAATTGGTTTATATTAACCAAACGTTCTCTCCCTCGTTTTCTGACTTTCCAATTCAGAGAATGACTTTTTTCAATGATCTAATGGTTGGCTCAATGATAGGTGGTTCTTTCACAGCCTGCATCGCAGCTCGGACATCCTTTAATCCATTACCTGTGTTGATAACAAGCACTTGCTCACCAGGTTTTATGATCCCATCTTTAACTGCTTTCACCAGTCCTGCATAAGAAGCTGCCCCGGCAGGTTCTGCAAAGATACCAACTTTTCCCAATTCAGCGATTGCTGAAATAATATCCTGGTCACCAACAACGATATAACCTCCCCCCGTATCGCGCGCTGCTCTGATCGCCCTAACCCCATCACGTGGAAGATCAACTGAAATGCTATCTGCTAAAGTATGGGCAGCTACTGGTGTGATTTTTTCAGTTCCAGCATAGTATGCATTCGCAATGGCAGCGGAGCCCTCCGCTTGAACACCAAATATACGAGGGATGCTCGCCATCCAACCTAATTTATTCAAGTCTATAAAACCTTTATGCAGCCCTGAGATGATATTACCATCCCCAACAGATACGAATACCGATAATGGATTCGTTAGGGCAGGTTTTACGTGATGCATCCATTCCCAGATTTCAAGTGCCGCGGTTTTCTTTCCTTCTGCTGTGAATGGGTTATAGCCTGTATTTCTACAGTACCAACCGAATTCATGAGATGCTTGAATGGTTAAATCAAACGCATCATCGTATGAACCATCGACCAGGTAAACTGTTGCCCCATAGATGAGTAATTGGGCGATTTTAGCTGGAGGGGCAGAACGAGGTGCAAAGATAACTGCCTTTTGACCAATCGCAGCAGCCATACCGGCCAAAGCTGCACCAGCATTCCCTGTGGAAGCTGTCACCACAACTTCTGCACCGATTTCTCGTGCCCTGGCGACAACGATTGCACTGGCGCGGTCTTTGAAAGATGCTGTTGGATTGCGACTCTCATCCTTGAGCCACAGATTTCGGATCCCTAGTTTATTTGCCAGCTGCTCCAATTTGTAGACCGGCGTCCATCCTGCTGACCGAAGAGGTGTCTCATCACCACCAGGATCTTGAACGGGTAATAACGGTAAATAACGCCAGAGAGATGATTGTCGAGTCTCGAAGATATTCTGTGGCTCAAAGTGGTGTTTGATAATGGCATAATCCAGAATAACATCCAGGTTGCCATTATCTTTTGGACAAATATAGGTGATCTCATTTGGTAAATATTCCGTTCCACATAAAGAACAATGATATCCAATAAAATTACTCATAATGATATTGATTTTTCCTCAGAACGCACACCTGCCATTAATAACCCAAGACCTTCTGCTGTGGCTTTATCCCGATTAACCACATCCATAATCTGGCCTTCATAAATAACTGCAATCCGATCAGATAATGCCAAAATTTCGTCCAAATCTTCAGAGATTAATAGTATCGCGGTTCCTTCACTGCGCTGCTCGATCAACCGTTTGTGAACATATTCGGTTGCTCCAATATCTAAACCCCGTGTTGGTTGAGCAGCTATTAATACTTTCGGTTGTCGTGATAATTCGCGTGCCAGGATGATCTTTTGAATATTTCCTCCTGATAAGCTCTTTACCGGGGTCTCGACCGAAGGAGTTTTTACATTATAGTTATTAACCAACTCCTTTGAACGGATTGCTATTGCTTTGAAATTAAAGAAACTCATTCGGGCATACGGTGGATTCGCATGCTCACGCAAGATAATATTCTCTGATACGTTGAATTCCCGGATTACACCTTCCTTCATTCTTTCCTCCGGAATATAAGACAACCCACGCCTTAGTAATTCAGCGGGAGATTTACCAGTCGCCTCATGGCCGTCCAGCATGACTATCCCGGTTTTGATTGGGCGGAGGCCAGTGACAACTTGAGCGAGCTCTCTCTGTCCATTACCAGAGACACCTGCCAGGCCAAGAATTTCTCCGGCACATACGTCTAATCGTCACCCCACATAAGGCAGGCCTACCTCGATCGCTCTCAACACATACATCAATCAACTCCAAACGGGCTTTACCACGTTCAATCAGCGGTCGTTGTAACTGCGTAACAATCTCTCTACCCACCATCATCTCAGCCAGGATTTCCTTGGTGGCATCAGCTGTGTATAAACTGTTCACCACTCGTCCATCACGCAGAACCGTCACCCGGTCACTGATATCCAACACCTCGTGCAGCTTGTGAGAGATGAAGATCAATGAATGTCCTTCCAGTTTCATTTGCCGTAAGGTGAGAAATAACTCATCCACCTCCTGAGGCGTAAGCACAGCTGTTGGTTCATCCAAAATCAGTAAATCTGCTCCACGATATAAAGCTTTTAAGATTTCAACCCGTTGTTGCTGTCCAACAGCTAACTGCCAGATGCACGCACCTGGATCGACCTTTAATCCATAAATCTCTGCCAGCTCAAGTACACGCTTTGATACTTTATCCAGATCGGTGACTAATCCACGCGAAGATGGCAGACCGAGGGCGATATTCTCAGCAACTGTCAAAGATGGAACCAACATAAAATGCTGGTGGATCATGCCGATGCCCAGGCGAATTGCATCGAGTGGTGAGGCAATATGCACCAATTCCCCATTGATTCGAACATGACCCTGGTCAGGTTTGTATAAGCCATACAGGACGCGCATCAGTGTGCTCTTGCCTGCACCATTCTCACCCAGCAATGCATGCATCTCACCCGCGTGGACATCGAAATTAATACAATCATTTGCCAACACACCTGGAAATCGCTTTACAATTTCAACCATTTCCATGTGTTGGATGCGCGGTTTATTTATGGAAATGTTATCCTGATCACTCATTTATTCTTCGTCTGCTTTACAGGGGCAGGGAAAATTTCTTCCCTGCCCCAACATAACAAGGATTTATTTTATTCGCTAGGACCAACCATCCCTGAGAGCAATTGCGGTAGATACCAGACCTGATCATCAGTGGCAACTTCGCCAGCTGCGATGTACTCAGTACCATCTTGCAATGCTATTGGACCAGTCCACACATTGATTTCTCCAGAAGCCATCCCGGCGATAAAAGTATCCAGGCTTGTCTTCAGTTCTGCTGTCAGAGCTGGGCCATCAATCCAACCAACCGCGGTCTTGGTCTTGTCAGTCAGATTTGCCCAGTCTGGTGCATTCCAATCCCACGATTGTACCCATGTTCCATCCTGGACTGCAGTAGCTGTTGCCAGGTATGCAGGCCCCCAGTTAAAGTATGGCACCCCAAGGCATACTTCTGGAGCCTGATCACATGCACCAACAAAGTCGTACGGGACAGCCCAGACGGTTTCACCTTGAGCTGCACGTTGACCAGCTACATCGATCGCCTCAGTTGTGTCAATCCCGCTCATGATGACGTCCACACCTGAGTCAAAGAATTGAGTTGCAACCTCGGTCGGGTCTAAAGTTACACCCGGGATGTTGAACCAGAAACCAATCCAGGTGACCGTGAAGGACAGTTCTGCTGGATCCATCCCGCGAATATTCTCCCAACAGTAGCGCGCACCTAAGTAAGCGGAAGAAGCCAGTCGACGTGTTTCGAAGTTAATTAATGGTCCCATGTACCCGATTTTTCCAGTTTGGGTTGCTAAAGCTGCTGAACAACCTGCAATCGCCTTCATGTCTTCCATGCGACCCATGATGTTCCCTAAATTAGGTGCTGCTGTGCCGACGTGAACATCGTCACCGGAAATATTGATGAAAGTGATATCCGGGTATTTGGGTGCTACTGTTCCTGTATCCTCTTCAAACTCATCCGAAGTTGTAAAGATCAACTTAGCTCCATCAGCAACCATATCAGATACAACGCCATCCATTGTTGCTTCGGGCTTGTCAGCAGGGTTCAATGACTCGAACACAATCATCCGGGAACCAGGAAGATTTTGTTCCACGTATAAACCAGCTTCGTAATGCGCCTGGCTCCAGCCGTGGTCATTTTTGGGTCCGACAAGAACAAGGCCAAAGACGGGTGGTTCAGCTGGAGGCGTCGGAGGTGGGGTGTACTCACCAATCACGATCGAGCCATCAATGATACCCGCTTCGGTTGCATCTGCTTCTGCCTTCACTTCTGCTGGCATTGCGTAGTCAGGGTTATATTCAATGACCAAACCTTTATTAGCCAGGGTAAGAGCAAAAGCCTCTCCACCAAGAGTACCACTTTTTACCTTGGCGATCATATCGCGCAGTAATACTTCCCAGTGGTATACCTGGCTTGCGACTACGATCGATGGTGCTAATTCCGTTTGGTTCGATTGTGTTCCAAACCAAAGCACCTTGCTGGCTTCAGCCACACCGATTGCACCAACCACCATTTGGGCTGAGCCTGTCATTGCATCTGCTCCCGCATTAACCTGGGTTTGTGCAGCTTCCGAGGCTAATGCTACATCACTAAATGAGCCGATGTAATTGATATTCACCTTGATATCGGGATTGGTGGCTTGAGCACCCAGAGCAAACCCATCGATATAAAGTTTTGCATCACCTGTCTCAATCGGGCCAACTTCACCCAGGATTCCACTTTTTGACAGTGACGCTGCAAGCACACCATTCACGTACCCGCCTTGTTCAGAGCGGGCTTCATAGGCATACACATTTGTGATGCCCTGGGAAGTGAATGTATCAACGGTAGTGCCCCAGGCGAAACTGGTGTCTGGGAAGTCCGGAGCTATCTCGGCCAACGATGAGCCATATTGTGAACCATGAGCGATCACCAGGTCATATCCCTGGCTGGCATAGTCGCGTAAAGCTGCAGCAGCATCATCCACGACAAACATATTTTCCGAGTAGGCGAACTCGAAATTCTCAGCACCCATTTCCCCTTGGATCAAGGTCAGGGCATCAAACATACTCTGGCTAAAAGCCAAATCATTGATTGCACTTGGCATCACCACCGCCACCCGGAAAGGCTCAACCACGACCGGTACTTCTGTCACGACAGGTTGTACTACTGGAGGGGTTGTTGCTTCAATTGTGGCAGTTTCAGTGGTACGGCAAGCACTCAGAGTAAATGCGAGGATCATAATGATCCCCAGAACCTTATATAAATTTTTCATAATTCTCCTTCTTTTTTTTCGATTAGAGTTTTAATTAATCAAACAATCGGCAAGTTAATTGTTCTTCTGCCAGGTTCACCTCCTTTACTCCATTTTATATCTTAATTCCATATTGGGAAGACTATCCCTCTCTTTCAAAAGGTTTGGTTAACGCAGTCGGTGGACGTACCCTCTGCACCGCGACTACCAATGCAAGAATAGTCAGAACGTACGGCATCATCACTGCAATATCTGAAGGTATCGGAATGCCAAGCACCTGGACCCATAATTGTAATGAGTTCACCATGCTGAAAAGTAGAGACCCCACCATTACTCCCAAGGGTCGCCAACCACCAAAATACACCAGTGCAACTGCAATAAAGCCCATGCCATTGGTTAAATTCTGTTGAAAAACATTAAGTAGTGCAATTGACAGGGAGGCCCCTGCGACACCAGAAAGAGTTCCCCCCAGAATGCAGGTAAAATATCGGATGCCTTTCACGCTTACGCCCAGGGAATCAGCCGCTTCAGGATTTTCTCCAACTGCTCGGATTTTTAATCCCAGCGTGGTTTTATTCAACACGAACCAGGATACAGGGACTAATAAAAACGCCAAATAAACCAAAATATTGTGTTGAAATAACACCTCTCCCAATACCGGGATGTTACTCAGCCCAGGGATATGAAGGGGAAGAAACCCCTTAACAGTTTCGACACTCCCGATCGTTTTTTGGAATAAAAGGTCACTCATTCCCAAACCAAATAAATAGATCCCGATCCCGCTGATTCCTTGTTCAGCATGCAGGGTGACGGTGATAAATCCCATTACCAGTCCCATGATTGCTCCAACTATAATCGCAAACAATAGACCCAACCAAGGATTACCAGTATGAAAGGTGACGTAGAAACCGGCAAATGCTCCCAATAACATTTGACCATCGACGCCGAGGTTTAGCACTCCACTCCGTTGACCGAATGTCTCTCCAATCGCTGCGTAAAGGTAGGGTGTTGCCAGGCGAATTCCAGATGCCAAAATCCCTAAGATTACATTTGCAGTAAATAGGTCTGCGATCATATAGTTACCTTAAAAGCCAAACTGATCTGGTCATGCAGTATTAGATATTTCCTTGGTCTGCGTGGAGATCTCCTCTGTCTCCACTCTCTGCCTCTGTTTTGCCTGTCGTCGCTTCCAAAATTCACTGCTAACAACAAAAACCACCACCAACCCATTCAATGCAGTCACCAATGCTGACGGCACCTGGACCACGCGCTGGAGTTTGTTCGCTCCAACCAGTAATGCTCCGAATAATATTGCCGCTGGGATCGTTCCAATTGGGTGAAGCTGACCAAATAATGCTGCCACAATCCCATTGAACCCTGCACCGCCGGTAAATCCAGCCGCTGATCCATCAGTAAACATGCGGTGTGTCACGCCATATACCTGGACTGCTCCAGCTAGCCCTCCGAATGCTCCACTTAACAGCAAGGATAAAACCATATATCGCTTTACGTTGATCCCCGCATATCTGGCGGCATCCGCGTTTAGACCAACCGCCCGGATACGATAGCCGATTGTTGTCCTCCATAAGAAAATAAAAACCAACACCGCTGCAATCACCGCCAGAAGCACTCCTAAATGTAATCGAGTTGGTACCAGGCGAGGTAAATCAAATGCACGCGCAAGACGAGCGGTTTGAGGGATGCGCGAGGCTGACTGAAGCTGAACCGGATCAATCATCGGTCCACGAAGCAGAAAGTTCATCCCTTGTACCGCGATCTGATTCATCATAATCGTTGAAAGAATTTCATTCACGTTGAAATACGCTTTCAAGACCCCAGGAATACCGCCCCAAATGGCACCAGCCAAAAAACCAAGCAATAAAGCCGTTGGAATGACTACATAACCAGGGGCTTCAGGAAACCTCAGTCCGAGTAAAGTTGCCGCAATCGCTCCAACCACCAATTGTCCTTCACCACCGATGTTTGTTACTCCACCACGAAATGCGATGCAAATCCCTAATCCAATCAATAGTAATGGAGTCGCCTTGACTAAAGTATCAGCAATGGCATTCGGGCTGCCTACTGCGCCTTCCACCAGGGCTCCATAAGCATCAATCGGGTTAGCACCCAATGCCATTAAGATCAGTGCAAAAACACCCAGAGCTGCCAACGTTGCAAAAACTGGCGTTAGCGCAGCAATTGTACTGGTGAGAATGACATTGAAATTCTTGGTCTTGGCTGACAATCAATCTTCTCCGAAGGGAATACCAAGTGCCTGAGGTGACGATACACGGAGGAATCTTCGCAGAGGACGACGCCACCTTATCGGCATTAAATTGATAAAACGTTCCGTAAGCTCACTGGTCGATACCAACAAGACTGCAATCATTAAAATCCATGGTATTGCGTTGAAAGCAACGACAGAGATTTCCGGGAATGTTCGTTGTAGGACATTAGCCAGAGCTTTCGTGGCTCCAAATAATAATGCTCCAATCGCGCCGCGAATCGGCGACCAACCACCAAAAATCACGATTGCTAAAGCAATCCAGCCAAGCCCACGCGTATGCCCCTCCGACCATCCCAGCTTGACATCCAGAGAATAAGCCGCCCCGGCAATACCGACCATCCCCCCCCCAACAAGTGCATAAATATAACGTAATTTGTTTACCTTAACCCCACGTGCAAATGCAGCTTCTGGTCGTTCACCAACACCTCGCAGTCTTAATCCTGGTTGCGTTCTGAAGATAAACCACCAGGTAATTCCAACCATCGCTATCGCAAAATAGACCACCAAATCTTGGTCAAAGAATAAAGGTCCTAAAATGGGTATATCTTCTAATATTGGGATGCCAACTTTCGCCACAAATGGTCCTCGAATGCGGGTAAAATTTTGACCCAAAAAAGCACTTAAGTCATCACCCAGAAGGGTCAAAACAAAACCGATTGCCACCTGACTTTGTTTCAATCGGATACTACCAAATGCGACTATCAATGCAAAAAGCATTCCCACCATTGCCGCTGCAAGGAAACCTAAAATCAGGTTATCTGTTTTCAACGCAACGATAAAACCAGTCATGGCTGCTAAAAGCATTGTACCGTCCAGCGATAAATTAATCAAACCTGCGCGTTCGGTGATCGTTTCTCCGCATACCGCCAGGATCAACGGTGAGGACTGCAGCACAATTGAGGATAAGGTCTTCAGAAATTGCTCTAGTTCATTCATTAGAGGAATCCTGGACGATCAACGGAGGAATCTTCTTACGCCGGGTAAATAACTTCCCGTAATCCCCAAATAACAGTACAAATAAAACCATCACTCCGGTTAAAATTCCACCTAGTGAGGGATGCAAACCTGTCCGAAGGTGTAATGTAGTACTCCCCATGAGGACGATAGAGAAAAATAATGCGATGGGGGGAACCAAAAATACCTGGTAAGATGACAACATAACAACTAATAACGCTAGAAAACCGATTCCCCCAGATATACTTTGTCGTAAGCTGTCAAACCAGCTTAACACTCGAATTCCACCGCCTAAGCCTGCGAGAGCTCCGCAGAACATCAAAGCAAGGATCATTTCTCGCTCGCTTGATACTCCGAGCAAGAAAGCAGATCTCGGATTTTTTCCAAGAGCTTTTAACTTCAACCCCCAAAATGTCCCCCGCAAAGCAATCACCACCATTCCGAACGCAACAAGTGCGAACACAAGTGATAAAGGACTAAAACGTGATTCACCCAAAAGTGGCAGCAGGGCATTTTCTGCAAAAGGCTGCGTTCCTCGGAACGTGCCTCCTTCTGGCGGTTGCCAGGGACCGGAGATTAAAAAATTTGTTAATATAATTGCCAGATTATTCAATGCCAGACCACTGAATATCTCGTTCACTCCCCCACGGGTCTTTAAGAAGGCCACTATCCCCGCCCATATAGCACCACCTGCCATTGCAGCCAGCAACTCCAGTGTAATTTGTAGTGGGGTTGGCAGATCAATTTTTAACGCTACCCAGCTAGCCATAATTGCACCGATGATGATCTGCCCTTCCACACCAATATTCCATAGGCCTGCAGTGAAGGTAACCAACAATCCGGAAGAGCTCAACAACAGCGGTATCAAAAATGCCAGGACCTGTAATACCTTTGATTTGTCCCCAAATGAGCCTTCCACCATAGCTTCTAATGCAGTTTTTGGGCTGGTATTGAATAGGATCAATATTAAAAAGGTCACCAATAAAGCCAATAGAACCGGTATTACAGGCCAGGTCAATCTGACCCATGTGCGCAGCTTCACGCCTGACCTCCAATCAAATAACCCAATTCGACTGCTGATGTTTTTTGGGCATCCACCACACGAGACATAACTCCGCCAGAAAACACTACTATCCGGTCACTACGCTCGATTATCTCATCCAGATCAGCTGACATGAAGAGGATGGCGGTACCATCTTTTCGCCGCTGATATAACAACTCCCAGATCCATTCCGCTGACTGTACATCCAATCCACGGGTAGGATGTTCCAATAATAATAACTTGAGCGGGCTATTAAGCAGACCGAATAACATGCGTTGTTGGTTACCCCCAGAAAGTGAATCGACTGCCAGCTCAGGTGTGCCCACCACCTGATAGCGCTCAATCCGTTTTTGGGTTTCCTGACGGGCACCTTTCCAATCCACCATAAATGTATGCTTTGGCAGAGAAAGAACCACGTGTTCGGTCAAGGTCAACCCATGCACCAATCCTTCTTCTAACCGTCCAGCAGCAACATAGGAAACCCCAAAAGCTTGTAGACGATGATAATTCCAGTGTGTAACCTCCTGACTTGTCAGGATATATCTACCTTCGATAGGGTGGAGTAGCCCAGCACAAGCCTGGATAATCAACTTTTGACCACTCCCTTCCAATCCCGCCAGTCCGTAAATTTCTCCAGCTTTAACGGTTAAATCGATATTTCTTACCTCAAGTTGGTATGTCGCCAGGGTCAGATTCTTCAGCTCAACTACCGGGTTACCAGGTTTATGATCAGGACGATCGCTTCGTTGCGGTACCTGGCCGAACATCAGCTCTACAAGGGTTCTATTTGAGCAAGGTAGATCGGTCTCCCCAACCAACTTACCACGTCTCAGCACAAAGGCATAATCGCACAGTTCTTGAACTTCATCAAGCTTATGTGACACCAGGATTAATGTTTTACCTTCATCATGGGTTAAACGACGGATCGATTCGAACAAGATCTCCTTTTGCGCTGCACTAATCCCGGTGGTGGGTTCATCCAGGATAAGTACTCTTGCACCACCAGCCAGCAAGCGCACCAGCTCCAATTGCTGACGCTCCCCTAAGGAGAGAGAATCGATGTTTGCCCCTAAATCCACCGAAAAGCCATATCGATCCATCAATGCTTGCAGCTCATCCCTGGCTTTACCATAATTGAGCAGGATATTTACATCCCGCCCAAGCAGGTAGTTATCCAGGATCCGCATGGGAGGAAAATCTAATGGATCCTGGTATAACATCCCTACCTTGTGAGATAACGCATGAGCAGGTGATTTAAACCGGACAGGCTGTCCATCCAACATGATTTTGCCAGCATCAGGTGGTTGAAATCCGGATAAAATCTTCATCAACGTGCTTTTACCAGCACCGTTTTCTCCTAACAAGCCATAAATCTTCCCTTCCTCAAAGACCAGGTTAATCCCATCGTTCGCTCTGACGGTACCAAAATGCTTATAAATGTCTAGAAGATCTATGCGCATACCTTCAATTACCTTGTGACAAAATAAACAAACGGATGCCTATATTTTACTCTAGTCGAATTAAAGCAAGTGCTTTTTCTCATTCATACAAATTACTGAAATAATCCGGGGACATGTTCTTCTAATTAAGCCACGATAAGCGTACCTGTTTCTCCGCGTAATGCTTGTCCAATTTTTTCTGGACTGGTGATCAAAGCCTGTTTACCAGTTGCTTCCAAATACCAGATAATTGCCTGAATCTTGGGCGCCATGGAGCCTTTTGCAAAGTGGGTGCCTTCTGCAAGGTATTGTTTTGCTTCTGTTAATGTCATGCGATCCAGCCACTTTTCATTGGGTTTTCCGAAGTTAATCGCAACTTTTTCTACCGCCGTAGAGATAAGTAATAGGTCAGCATTGATTTCGCGTGCCAATAAACTGCTGGCATAA
Organism: uncultured Chloroflexia bacterium; assembly: GCA_963774275.1. Lineage (GTDB taxonomy): Bacteria > Chloroflexota > Anaerolineae > Anaerolineales > UBA4823 > FEB-25. The sequence goes on from CAVZEP010000011.1 coordinate 536,376, forward strand.
TCCTTGTCAATTACTGCGGCTACTCCCTGATATGCACCATGGTTATCAATTACCGGTATTCCTCCTCCACCCACTGTGATCACAACCACGCCGGCGGCTATTAGTGCTTTGACTGTTTCCAACTCTACAACTTCCTGGGGAATGGGTGATGCAACGACACGGCGCCAACCACGCCCAGCATCTTCGACCACCGCCCAGCCCAAATCGCTCGCCCTGCGTTTGGCTTCTGGTTCATCCATAAATCCACCGATAGGTTTTGAAGGATTTTGGAAGGATTTATCATTTTTGTCTACCAGAACCTGGGTGATAACGGTAGCTACATTTTTCTTTATGTTACGTTTAAAAAGTTCATTTTGCAAAGTCTGTTGTAAGGCATAACCAATTGCACCCTGGCTATCTGCGCCACAGACATCCAATGGTATCTCATGCATTCCTTCCACTTTGGCGGCAATTTCAGAACGACGCAAGATAAATCCAACCTGAGGACCATTCCCATGCCCAATAGCAACATCCCAACCAGCTTCAATCATGTCTGCGATGTGATAGGTTGTTTCTTTTGCAGCCAAATACTGGTCTTCGACTGATTTATGGGTTGCGTCTTTGATGAGTGAGTTTCCACCAATTGCCACAACAGCTATTTTTTTTGTTGGTTTATTCATATTACATCCTTTATCTCATCGTCAGCGCCATGACTGCTTTTTGGGCATGCATCCGATTCTCCGCTTCATCATAAACAACAGATTGCAAGCCATCAATGACACCATCTGTCACTTCAATGTTCCTATCCGCAGGTAACGGGTGCATATAGATCGCATCAGGTTTGGCTAATCCCATTTTCTTTTCGTCAGTTATCCAATGTTTGTACTTATTAATGATCATTGCACCTTTGTCCGGGTCAGGTGTGTGCACCATTGCACCCCACGACTTTGCATAGATGATATCTGCATCTGTAAATGCGGCTTCCATGTCGTCCATCACTTCAAAGCCCACGCCATATTTTCGAGCTTGTTCCAGTGCTTGCTCCATAATTTCAGGCATCAGCTTGAATTCCGGTGGATGTGCCAGGACAACATCCAATCCAAACCGAGGCATTTGGAGTACTAATGATTGCGGTACTGACATGGGTTTTTGGTAGGAAGCAGCATAAGCCCAGCTAACCACCATTTTTTTCTTTCTCAAGTCACGCCCTTTCTTTTCCACGATGGTCATCAGATCTGCCAGACATTGGAAAGGATGGAAAATATCGCACTGCATATTCAAAACCGGTACGCGGGATGCTTTTGCAACAGCATTCAGGTAACCATTACCAATCCCCCAATCGACATGCCGGATGGCAATACCATCATAGTAACGGCCAAAGATTTCGCCGATTTCTTTCGGAGTGTCACCATGGGCAATCTGAGTAGTTTTGCTCTCGATGAATGCAGCATGGCCTCCAAGCTGAGCCATTCCTGCTTCGAATGAGCCACGTGTACGCGTGCTCGAGAAAAAAAACAGCATGGCTAACACTTTGTCACGTAAATAAGGATGAAGCTCACCCAATGCCCGTTTACGTTTCAAATCAAAAGCCACATCCAACACGGTTTCAACTTCTTCCTTAGAGAAATCAAGATCACTAATTAAGTCTCTGTTCCGAAGATCTGTTTGCATCGTTTACTCTCCTGGTTAGTTTTATATACTGATGTTTAACATCTATGCGAGTTTTTGAGATATATAATTACTAAGCTTAATCGGTCTAGTATTACATCTTTATAGTTCATTGTGCACAATCTAATTCCGTATTTATTGCGGTAATTATCCCATCTTTCTCAGGAGTTTCTGTCGTAGATCTATCGATACGCTGCCATAACCGGCATAACAATGGTTCCATAAACTCGGTGACACCTTGTGATTGCTCTGTAAGCTCAAGCGCTCTTTCCCAATTTCCTACGTGTGCATATCCTTCGATGAAAGGGAATCGTTCCATAGGATCATTGGGATAGTCATTCAAAGTAAATGCAATGTCACCTAGATTTGCTACTACTTCCCAATTTCCATCTTGTCTGGCGAGATCTGCCATTTCGAAATAATAACACCATCCATGTGATGGTTCGGGTGCGTACAAATTATTCGGTAGAATATCGCCTGCAGCTTTACCTTCCGTATAAATCCATTCCGTTGAAGAAAGAGCAGCAGCTGCTTGCATTTCCATCGAGAGCATCCGATTATCACTATCCAATGCCCTATCAAGAACCCGAACACAAGCCGGAGGGTCATAGGATACCGAGACGACATTCGATGTGCTTCCAGTGAATTTTGCTGCCAGATAATCCACAGAAATTGGGACGCCGGGTTTCAAAGATACCAGGGAATTACCCAGTCTTTGCGAAGGGTACAAGAGCAGGTATGACATCTCTGGGGTATTATTTTGGGATGCCCAGAACCAATTCAATGGTGCGGTCAGTGAGTTATCACTGTAATACGTTACCGGCAGGTCATTCACCATGAGTGTCGTGCCAGGCTCGAGAGCCGGTACTCTCCAGGCAAGTTGCCAAAAGAAACGTCGTTGAGTCTCCCAATCCCTTCTGAATTGGTTTACAACCTGAAATTGGCTGCCGACCGCAAAACCTATCAGGATACTCAGGATTATCGATTGAATCCACCATCGGAGTGGGAGAATACTCAACAGCCATGCAACCAGCAAGCTGACACCTAAAATGAACGGAAGTGTAAACCGGTCGCTCGGGAATCGCAAGGAAGGTGGAAGACCAGTGAGCCACCAGGGAACACCTCCCAATATGCATGCAATAATCCCGATCCAAAGAACAACCCTTAACCGCCCTTGATCCGTAGACTTGTCACGGTACAGGAGAAAATATGAAATCATTAATAAACTGATTACAATTATGAGTGCGACTGTGCCAATTGTCGTGCGTAGCCCCAGCTGGGAGAGATCTGGAGGAGTGAAAACTTGAGCCCATGCTTGTATGAATACTACCCATAAGCTGTTGCCTATAGCTTTGATCAATGTGATGATTGCATTAATAGGTGACTCTTGTAAAGATTGGAAAAAGAGTATTTGGTAATTATGGGTTTGAAAACCAAAGAAGAAAACTCGCCAGATTGTTACTAGCCCCCACAACACCAAATACGGTGACCAATTTAATAGTACTCCTTTAATTCTTGTTTTGTTACTCTTATTTTCTTCAGCAAGAACTAGCCAAATAAATATGGGTCGTAATAAATCCAGGGCATAAAAATACTCCAGTGCCAACAGGTTGTAAAGTGAAAGCCCGATGGCAATAGCTTGCCAAAGCCAACGTATCCTGGATGACCCCGAATTATTGGATCGACGAATTGCTTTGATATTGAAATATAGCGAGAGCAGGAAGCAATCCAGAACGATAAACAAGTTGCTGTAAATGACTGATATATGCTGTTGCTTAAAACCAGGGTAAACCAGGAACAATATACTTGCCCAGATGGCTATTTTTTTACGGTTGGGCCAAATTTCACGGAGTAACAACCATAGAAATACAGAGCTCAGCCATCGCCAAAGAAATGCATTGAGCTGCCATTGCCAGGGTTGATCGAAAATATTGAACGTAATCTGATATAGTAATCCCCAGATAGGACGGTTGGTGGAGAAATATCGCGCTAAACCAGCTGAACCATAGATATTTTTTATATAAGTCAGCGGGAAGTCGTCCCAATAATATCCCAACCGATTGATCAGCAAACCATAACAGGCGAACGCCACAACGAATAAGGTAACTGGTACAACCAGGGGGTGTTCAAACCACCCGCTCAGCTGTTTTAATCGCTTGCGTATTAACGACACACCAGAATCTTGTAACGATTCACTCACTGGTGGCTTGTTTCCCTACGTTGGATTACCCCGTTCGTCTGTAACTTCATTCTCTATTTCCATATTTCGAATAAGATAAATCGGTCTCCGCTTTACCTCCTGGAAAATATAACCGACGTATACTCCAATGAAACCCAGGGTGATCATCAAGCTTCCCCCGACAATCAATAGTACAAACATCAACGAGCTCCACCCAGGAGCCAGGCTTGCTTGTTGCCCGGAGATCCAAAAACTTAAGACATAAATGACCTCAGCCAATGCCAGGAATAAAAAAATAACTCCCACAGAAATACCTAGATATAGTGGAATGAGCGAAAATGAGAAAGTAGCATGAGCTGCCAGACGCAGCATTTTTTGTACCGAATATTTGGTTTTCCCTCCCAAACGGGAAGGTTGTTTGTATGGCAGGATTATTGTACGATAACCCATCCAGGCTACCATTCCCCGTAATAATCGATGGTATTCGCGCATATTTCGTAAGGCTTCGACGACTGGTTTTTTCAATAATCGAAAATCTGCTGCTCCAGCCTGTATATTCGTATCACCAATCGTATTGATCAGGCGATAAAACATGCGCGAAGTTATGTTTTTTAAGGATGCAGTTTCTTCATCCATTCTCTGAGCGATCACCACATCATAACCAGTTTCAGCCAGTTTTATCATTTCAGGGATCAATTCAGGCGGATGTTGACCATCGCCGTCCATGGTGATGGCAAAATCACCACAAGAATGATCAAGTCCAGCTGTCAATGCTGCTTGGTGCCCAAAGTTACGGCTTAATTCAAGCACTCTTACCCGGCTATCCTGCTCTTTTATCTCTTGCAGAACATTCTGCGTATTATCTGTCGAGCCATCATTCACATACCACAGATTAAATTCATACTTCAGATTATCGATCACCGCACCCAGTTGTTTGTGTAAAGCGGGTAAAGCTTCTTCTTCGTTAAAAAGAGGAATGATGATATCAATCTTAGCGAGATAGCCAGGTTCAGAATCCATAGAATTACTCGTTAAGGGGTGCTTCCCAACTATAAGTTATGGAAGCACCCCAATTCTCCTTATTCCATTGCTCCTAATACAAGCGCGAGAAGCGCCATTCGTACAACTACGCCATTGAAAGCCTCGATCCAATACCTTTGATGCCGGGTATCATCGACATCTGGAGGAAGCTCATCCATTCGTGGGAGTGAATGCAGTATGATGGAATCCTGTGGAGCTTTCCGCATTAACTCTCGGGTGACCTTGTAATTTGCAGGGGTCATTCCGACGGATGCCCCACGTTCATCCCGTGCCTTGGTATAGTCCGGCTGGACAACCGGTTCCATATATATTACATCCGCTTCTGCAATCGCCTGGTCCACATGTTCGATCTCTTTGAAATTTAAGTTGAGGTCAACCAACTCTTGCTTAAATTCCTCAGTCAGGCTCATCTCAGGAGGTGAAACATAGAAGGCATTGATATCAAATTTCGCCATTGCATACGATATGCTATGCATGGTCCGCATACGCATATCGCCAATTAATAAGAAATTCAGGCCATCTAATGTGCCTTTTTCATTCAGGATTGTGTACAGGTCGGTCAATACCTGTGTTGGGTGTTCTCCCCAGCCATCTCCTGCATTGATCACCGGAATACTCGACCATTTGGCTGCTTCGTGTGGGGCACCTTGCTGGAAGTGACGCATCACCATCACATCCCCGTAAAATTCCAACATCCGTACAGTATCCTTGATCGATTCTTGATAAAAATCACCTGCACGTGTGTTCTTAACATCCGAGAAGCCTAATACATGCCCACCCAGGCGATGCATGGCTGCCTCATGAGCTAATCGTGTCCGTGTGCTGGGTTGATAGAATGCTGTGACCAGAGTCTTATCATTGAGTAAGTCTGTATTCCTGCGATCACGAGCAATCGGTAACAATTCGTCTGCCACTTCGAAAATACGAAAGAATTCCTCTCTGCCAAAATCCTTGAGTGACAGGATATCCCGTCCCATAAAACTACGCATATATTTTTCTCCTATTCTTGTTTATATATTAAACTATCTTTGTAGTATGTCTATACGCATAATGCCGTTTTGTTGATTTCATCCCACCCGACGGATGACATGAAAATTGAAATATCCAGGTAAAAAATAACTATATGAATAATCGATCACCCTTCCATTTGTGGTGTACAGGTAAGCAATAAACCGTAATAGCACATCCCCGCGCTGGATGCGGAGTGCTTTGGCTACATCAACCTGGGCTTGTACAGCATTGATCTCACAACGCGATGAAGCTAATGTTGGCATCCCTCGTTTGAGCAATAGATCCAACACAGAACCAGTAAAACCCAACTCCAACTCGTGCGTGGTAAGTATTTCTTCTGGTAAGATATCTATCAAATAGGCTACAGGCCTCCCTTCCGCATGGATTACTCGAGAAACATAGTTTACTGGATCATCGGGTTGGATTAATAATGCCTTGGCAACATCTTCAACAGCAGAACGACGCTCTATCTTTAAGTCCCCCGTAGAAACAGCCAGGCCAATTCTTTTTGACAGAGTCTCAATGCTTTCCAGCACCTCCAATCCCGTATCGATGATTTGGGAAGGGTGGATCACGAAAGTTCCTGATCCTTGGTGGCGATAGATCAAACCTTGGGTTTCATAGGTACGCATAGCTTCACGCAAGGTAGCTCTGGAAACGTTTAACTGTTTGGCAAGTTCTGGTTCGGTTAAAAGGCGTTCACCAGGAGATGTTTCTGCGATAATCTTTCCAAGCTGCTCGTGCAACCGTTGAGAGGTCGAAACTCCATTTTTAATCATCATTGCCTTCTTTAATTATCTAATACAGGTATGAATTCAAACCGATTAACATCAACCAGTCCGAGATCAGATAGGCGCAATTCTGGGATTACAACCAACGCTAACAGACTTAGCTGCATATTCGGGTTGTTGAGCATACACCCACACTCAATAAACCCATTCAATACAGTGCTGGCCTTCTGTGCAACAATTTCAGCATGTTCATTCGACATTAAACCAGCTATGGGTAGTTCTACTTGCCCAATGATTTTCCCTTCACGGATAACAATCTGCCCACCTTGAAGCAGAGCAAGTTCATTAGCTGCCATTGCCATATCGGACTCACTCGTCCCTACGACGATCATCTGGTGGCTATCGTGGGCTACAGTGGTTGCGATGGCACAAGGCACGTTAAATCCAAAGCCATTAACCAATCCCACTTTCACACCACCCGTCCCTTTGTGCCGTTCCACCACTGCGATCTTTACGATATCCCGGTTCATATCGACAAGGACCTCACCCGATCTGGAATTTACACTGAGTTTCAGGTGCCTGGTGGGTGCCTGATTCTCAATAATCCCTATCACGTGGGCACTGTTGCTTCCGTCCGTTGTGGCTGTTAGGCGAAAGTCGTCTGCCTGTAATGGATGACCCAGGTGGACTGAATTTACAACCCAATCTGGATATTTATACACTGCTAAATCGATGAGTAAGCTTCCCCGTTCCGCGATCCTACTACCCTTAGCAATGACAATATCAACACTCAGGTTAGATAAATCGGAGACGATAAGTACATCCCCATATCTACCCGGTGCAATCATTCCAACATCACGAGCGACTCCGAAATGCTCGGCCGGATTAATCGTTACCATCTGGATTGCAGTCATTGGAGTCACTCCATGCGAAATAGCCTCTTTAACCGCACGATTTACATGACCCTCTTTCACCAGCGTTTCGGAGTGCGAGTCATCCGTACACAAAATAAAATGCCTGGGATCCAATCCAAGGTTGGTTACCGCCTCGATCTGGGAGGCTACATCATGCCAGGCTGAACCGAACCGCAACATAGCTTTCATCCCCTGGCGTACCCTGGCGACTGCATCCTCTAACCTTGTTCCCTCATGGTCATCCTCTGGTCCACCAGCCACATATCCATGGAACGGTGTTCCCAAATCTGGAGAGGCATAGTGACCGCCCACAACTTTACCTGCATTATGTGCTTCCGCGATTTCAGCATGCATCTTCTCATCACCGAGAAATACACCAGGGAAGTTCATTACCTCTCCCAACCCGATGACCCCAGGCCATGTCATCACTTCTGCGACTTCTGCAGGACCTATACTGGCTCCTGGCGTTTCCAATCCTGGAGCGGATGGTACACAGGATGGCATCTGGACCCATACATGTATCGGCTGTATTGCTGCTTCTTCGACCATCAACCGAACACCATCCAGTCCGAAAACATTCGCAATTTCATGTGGATCAACGAACATGCCGGTAGTGCCATGGGGAATAACCGCTCTCACAAATTCCGTCACAGTCAACATCCCCAATTCAACATGCATATGACCATCGAGTAGACCTGGTACGAGATATCTGCCATTTGCATCAATAACTTGGGTTTTCTCGCCAATGGTGTGGGATGCATTTTCTCCGACAAATGCAATTCTCTCACCTATGATCGCAATATCGGTCTTATCTATGATTTCCCCAGTTTGTACACACACCCAGCGCCCATTCTTGATTACTAAATCTGCAGGTGTCCTTCCCATGGCAACATCAACCAAAGTCCTGGTATTTGCTGGATTAATCACTCCCATTCATTAACCTCCTTGCTGCCAGATTGTGCTTCTCCACCAAACTGGGTATATCCATAGTCATCAGGTGGCCTTCTTTTACAATCACCTTACCTGCGACGATAGTGTAATCTGATTTCACGGGCGAGCAGAAGATTAGTGCAGCAATAGGGTCGTGTAACCCACCTGCATATTCTAATTTATCTAGGTTTATCGCGAAAAGGTCACCACATTTCCCTTTTTCCAATGACCCCAAATCAGGTCTACCGAGCACCGCAGCCCCACCGAGAGTTGCTATTTCCAATGCTTGGCGGGCTGTCATGAGTGGTATTTCTTCATCTCCAGAGCTTGAAGCACCGATCAAACCAGCCCCAAGTCGGGCTACCAACATTGCTTGCCTGGTTTCACCGAGTAAATTGGAACCATCATTACTTGCTGAGCCATCTACACCTAGACCGATTTTTACACCCATTCGCAGCATATCCATGATTGGAGCTATACCAGATGCCAGGCGCATGTTCGAAGTCGGGCAGTGTGCCACACCACTTCCTGTTTCTGAATAAAGCTGTATTTCATCCCGGCTTACGTGAACCGAATGTGCGAACCACACATCACTGCCAAGCCAATTCAATTTTTCCATAAGCGCTACAGGACGCATACCTGACTTCTCTATGCAAAATATCTCCTCATCCTGAGTCTCTGCTAAATGGGTGTGCAATCGAACGCCATATTCGCGTGCTAATGCTGCACTTGTTCGCATCAAGGTGGGGGTAACGCTGAATGGAGAGCAAGGTGCCAGGACAATCTGAAGCATTGAACCTGGTCTGGGATCATGATATTGTTCAATTAACCGCTGCGAATCCTTTACGATAAATGCTTCATCTTCCACAAAATGATCCGGCGGTAGCCCACCCTTGCTTTCTCCAAGGCTCATGGAGCCTCGTGAAGCGTGTAATCGGACACCAATTTCTCTTGCAGCCTGTATTTCATCATCCAGCCGTGTTCCATTTGGGAAAATGTACAAGTGATCTGAAGCAGTGGTGCAACCCGAGAGTGCCAGTTCAGCTAAAGCTGATTGTGTCGAAACTTGAATATCCTCTGGAGTCATGCGACCCCAGATCGGGTATAAGGTCTTGAGCCAGTGAAAGAGATTGGTATTTTGTGCAGCAGGGACAACTCGTGTAAGTGTCTGGTAAAAATGATGGTGCGTGTTAATCAAGCCAGGAAGAACAATACATCCGGTCATATCCAGAATTTCATCGGCATGGTCAGGCAGGTCATTCGTAATACCCACTTCTTCAATAAATCCATCCCGAATGAACAGTCCTCCACCGGGAATCTCCCGACGATGGTCATCCATGGTCACTAAAATTGCTGCATTTTTAATCAGTAAGCTGCTCATAGGTTTCTTATGCGTCACACCTATAAAAATAAATTGTCAGACAATATAGTTTAGCAAATTAATCGCTAAAAGTCAATTGTCTGACAACTTGATTAACAACTAATAGCAGGATATACCCACCTGCAATTAGTTTGTCCTTACTTTAAAGCATACCGGATTGTATTTTTGCTGCTCGAACGGTATTCCGTAATAGCATTGTGATGGTCATCGGTCCGACACCGCCGGGATAGGGTGATATCCATCCTGCCACTTCTTTCGCTTCATTAAAAGCTACATCTCCTGCCAGGCGATATCCCTTTTCTGAGGTAGGGTCATCAACACGATTGGTACCCACATCGATCACTACTGCTCCGGGTTTGATCCAATCAGCACGTACCATCTCTGGTCTTCCAACTGCAGCTATCAACACATCAGCAGCCCGGCAAATGCTCGGTAAATCTTTAGACCGTGAGTGACATATCGTCACAGTAGCATCCCGTTTCACCAGTAACAATGCCACAGGCATTCCAACGATATTTGACCGGCCTAAAACAACTGCATTTGCTCCTTTCAGCTGGAAACCAGTCTGATCAATCAGATAAATACATCCATCCGGAGTGCATGGAACGAATAACGGTTCCCGACCTTTTTGGGCTAAACGCCCAATATTGATTGGATGAAATCCATCCACATCTTTTTCGATGCTGATGGAATTAAGTATCTTTTCGTCATCCAGGTGGTCAGGCAGGGGTAGTTGCACGAGAATACCATTTACTTTGGGATCTGCGTTCAGCTCCTTGACCAATCCCTCAACCTCAGCTTGGCTGGCAGTTTTTGGGAGCTCATAGCCGAAAGAGTCCAGCCCATTTTTCTCGCAGGTTTTGCGTTTCATTTTTACATATTGTTGAGAAGCTGGATTTTCACCTACCAAGACAGCTGCCAAACCTGGTCTAGGCATACCTTTCATCACCATTGCCTCGACATCTGCTGCTATCTCGCAAAGTAACTTTTCAGAAATTGCTTTACCATCGATGATTTGCGCTGTCATATTCTCTCCTTATATTGAATAGGTTTCAAGCTGGGTCACGAGATATTTTGTTTGATTTGGTTTGTGGATGTTGTTTCACATTATCCATGAAAGAGAGAGATTTTACAAGTTACATTTATCCTGAATTCCGGTAAAATAGCCAGTATCCGATCCTGTTAGGAGGATACTGCAATGAACCATCGTTATGCGTTCCATATTCTAATAATCATGATTTTATCTTCCATCATGCTAGTCAGTTGTAGCAGTGGAAAGGATGAGGCTGTGCAGGTCATCGAAGCTTATATTCAAGCCCTGAGTGAAAAAGATTCCAACCAGATCAGCAACTTATCCTGTGCAGATTGGGAACAAAACGCGTTGATTGAAGTGGATTCTTTAACCAGTGTTGGTTCAAAAGTTGAGAACCTGAAATGCGAGCAGGATGGTCAGGAAGGGGACGATATCCTTGTCTCGTGCACGGGTGCCCTGGTTTTGGATTATAACGGTGAAGCCCAGCAAATCGATCTCTCCAGCCGCACATACATCGCCCGAAATGATGGTGGTGAATGGCGCATGTGTGGTTACCGCTAGGATCAGGAGGCTGATGTGTTCCGGAAGCTTTTCTCTCGCGAGAATTTATACGCTTTACTGCTTTGCCTTATCCTGATCGCGATAATAATACTGACTGCAAGCCAGGCTCCTTTGTGGATTTACCAGGGTTTCTGAGTGGCGGCTCCTGCTATTAATTCTTTGGTCAAAGTTAAACCCTCGTGTCTATTTTCACGTTATTAATCCTAATCAGCGTTTCTTTAGCAATCGGATACCTTGCTCAGGGTCGGTGGCGAAGCTGGGCTTTGTTGGTTACCAGTATCCTGGCAATTTACTGGTTACAACCCAGCACTCCTATTCGACACCTTGATTTTTGGATACCGACCGCATCCCTAATTCTTACAATTTTTGCCTGGATCCTGACTAGAACAAAAGAGACGACGGATCTTCGTGGCAATCTACCGACCGGCCTGATTATTTCGGTTGTCATCCTCCTGATTGGCTCGACTCGCTACCTTGGAGCTGTCTGCTGTCTGACACCCACTCGACCACCTGAGCTCAGTCAAATACTGATCATGATCGGCTTAATCACGATAATTGCAGTTTTAGCTGCTCGTTTTACTGATAATCGCGTTGAATGGATTTATGTTTTATCCATCGTAATACTCGTCATATTTATAATATTGAAATCAGAATCTCTTGCAAAACTCGCAAGCATGGGCTTGCGTTCAATCAATGGACAATCAGCTGAGCTGGCATCAGGGTTTGATATTCGCTGGCTCGGCTTTTCTTATGTCGCATTCCGCATCCTCCACACTTTGCGGGATAGACTTAGTGGGAGGTTGCCAGGTCTAACATTACAGGATTTTGTCATTTACATCATCTTTTTCCCCGCGATTACTGCTGGGCCAATCGATCGGATCCAACGATTTACCCAAAACTTACATCAACCCTCCCAATTATCCATGGAAAAAACACTCCAGGGAGCTAGGCGTATATTCGTTGGGATTTTCAGAAAATTCGTCCTTGCCGATGGACTGGCGATTTTTGCACTTAGTAGTATGAATGCAAATCAGGTGAGTTCCACGGGTTGGCTATGGATCATGTTATATGCCTATGCATTTCGTATTTATTTTGATTTTTCAGGTTACACAGATATCGCCATTGGTATAGGAAATCTGCTTGGGATACAATTGCCGGAAAATTTTGAGACACCATATTTTAAACCGAACTTGACCCTGTTTTGGAATAGCTGGCATATAACCTTGGCAGGATGGTTCCGGGCATATTTTTTCAATCCTCTCACCCGTGCCTTACGCTCACAGCCGCGCAATCTACCACTGCCATTGATCATCCTCATTGGCCAACTTAGCACATTCATCCTGATTGGCCTTTGGCATGGCATCACCTGGAACTTTGCCATATGGGGAGCCTGGCATGGTCTGGGTTTGTTTATCCATAATCGCTGGTCTGATGCGTTTCGATCAAGAATATCCTCTCTAGACAGCCGTCCTCGTTTAAAGCGATGGGCTGCTGCAGCCAGCACATTGCTCACTTTTCATTACGTCAGCCTGGGTTGGGTGTGGTTTGCATTATCCACGCCAGATCAATCCTGGAAAACCTTCCTTAATTTATTTGGAATATCATAGACACTACGATGCTGCCAAAAACAAACTCGGATAATTTATCTTGGAAGAGAGTAATCATTAAGGGTGTGTTGCTCTTTATATTGATTGACCTCCTTTTTGCCATTCAGAATCCATTACCCAATCTGGGTCAAATCTCTGGGTATAACCTGATTTTTCCTGGGCGCGTGCGCTTACCTTACGGTGAAAAATCAGACCAGGCATACAACCTCAGTTTATACAGCCTGGAGGCAATGTTTGCATCGCATGAATTGACAGCGGTAACCAAGCCATCAAATGAATATCGGGTTGTTCTTATTGGTGATTCCTCTATATGGGGGTATTTACTTAAACCAGAGAATACACTGGCTGCTTACATCAATGCTGCCAATCTCCAGGTCGACAATGGTCACACCGTCCATGCATACAACCTGGGATATCCCACGCTATCGCTCGCTAAAGATCTAATGATCCTGAGTGATGTGATGCGGTACGAACCGGATATGATCATCTGGTTGGTGACGTTAGAATCTTTTCCAGTTGAAAAGCAGCTTGATTCTCCCATTGTTCAGAACAACCCGACCAGAGTTCGAGATTTAATATCAAAATACTCGTTGAATCTTGACCCGAATGATCCCAGATTTGTTGGTAAGAATTTCTTGGGTTCATCCTTGGTCGGCCAAAGACGGGCACTCGCAGATTTGTTACATTTGCAATTGTATGGTGTTTTATGGGCAGCGACAGGGATTGACCAATATTACCCTGAATCGTATGATCCACCTCAAAAAAATCTGGACAAAGATGAATCATTTCACAGCCTGCAGCCTCCCCAACTTAATCCATCTGACTTATCGCTGGAAATTCTTACTGTTGGTACCCAAATAGCGGAGACCCTGCCTATTATTTTCGTAAATGAGCCGATATATATCAGCCAAGGCGAGAATTCCGATCTCCGTTATAATTTCTTCTACCCACGCTGGGCGTATGACCAATATCGTTTGCTATTCGCCAAAACTTGCCAGGAAAATAAGTGGCAATGTCTGGATGAATGGAACCTTGTACCAGCCGTAGAATTTACCAACAGCGCCATCCATATGACTTCTTTCGGCACTCAGCTATTAGCCTCTCAGCTTGAAGATGCAATCCAAGCAGTCCAACAACGTTGATCTACCATGCTGAATAAAATCAAAAAACCCCAGCTTGCCTCCCATGGGTTCCTCATCCTCGTTTTAATAGTCTTGGTGTCCTCTTGCACCCGCGATCAATTGTTGCCCTCCCCAATAGTCAGTCAGGCAACCCTGCCAACAGAAATTGAGCAGGTAAACTTGCCTGGTAGTGTTGCTCCCACTTCCATTCAAAACCCGTTGGATATACAACAATTCCATCCATCCGAGTCGATCACCCCTGCCAATACAATTCCAGCAACATTACCAACTGGAACCTCGCCATTTCCTACTGATAGTCCGACATCCTTACCTCCAGACGATTGGATGTCATTGCCTATAATCCCATCCGTCAGTGAGTTTGCCCGAGAGATCTACCAGGAAGGCATTGGGATGGGTCGTGACCCGCATGCATTCTCCAAGATAGGGGATTGTCAAAGTATAAGTACCTATTTCCTCAGTTATTTTGACCTGCCTGGCTACTATAAGCTTGGTGATCACACTTCCCTACAAGATACGATTGATTGGTTCTCAGGATCATTTTCACGCGAAAGCCTTGCTGTCAAAGGGGGGTTTAATGCTGCCGCGATACTTTCTCCCCTACGCTCGGATCCGGAACAATGCAACCCGAATGAAAATCCAATCGCTTGTGAGTTCCGTCTTCACAATCCCAGTATCGCTATCATCAGCTTGGAGGAATGGTGGGCAGATCATCCAGAAAATTATGAAACATATATGCGCCAGATCATTGAATACGCGCTTCAGCAAGGTGTAGTACCAATAATTGCAACCAAAGCTGATAATCTGGAAGGAAATAACCTGATCAACCAGATAATAGTTCGCCTGTCGCAGGAATATGATATCCCATTATGGAATTTTTGGCTGGCAGTTCAACCTCTCCCTAACCATGGCTTGATCGCAGTCGATACGTCAGGTGCTTTAGATATGTTTCACCTGACCCACAGTCAGGACTTCTATGATTATAATAATCCTGTTGCAACCCAATCCGGCTGGTCAATACGCAACTTAACTGCCCTGCAAGCTCTTGACGCTGTCAGACGTGGCTTGGCCGTACAACCATGAATAAGCATTCTGTAATTAAGGAAAATTATGTCCACTGAAATCATGCAAACCTTATCCAGTTTCATCGCTACCGAAATTCTCAAGCAACCCAAGCGGGTTATCCGACCAGACGAACCGTTGCTGTCCAATGGACTGGTCGATTCATTCAATTTAGTAGACCTTTCATTATTTATCGAAAAATCATTTAATGTCTATATCGATAACACGGAATTGAACCGTGAGATGTTCGATACTTTGACACAATTGACAGACCTCATCCAATCCCGCATGTAATTTTAATATCATGAAGACATTCACACGTAATCTGCTTGAAATCTACGAAGCAGAGCCTGACTCTGTCGCGGTGACTCTATTATCAAACCTGGAACCAGATAAACCCATCACATATACTGGTTTGATCCAAGGTGCAGCTGCATACACAGTTGCATTGAAAGAAGCAGGCATCAAACCAGGTGAAGTGGTCATTCTCATCCTTCAGCATGGAGAGGATTTGGTATATAGTTTTTTTGGGGCAATCTTGAATGGTTCAATCCCTGCCATTATGCCATTTTTGACAGAAAAACTCTCACCTGAACAGTATCGGCATTCGTTAATTGCACTCTTTGAGATTACCGCACCTGCAGCTGTCGTTACGTATCCTGAATTTTTGGATGAAATCCAACAGGCTATCAAGCCAGGCAGCTCAGTCAGAAAATTATTGGTTTCCGACCAGATTATCCCACTCTCCGAACTTAATGCGTCTTTGTTCGAGAATGGATTACAACGCTCACCCCAAGATATCGTCTTGCTGCAACATTCATCGGGGACAACTGGTTTGCAAAAAGGGGTAGCATTGTCTCATCAGGCTGTTTTTAACCAGATCGAAAGCTATTCTCGCGCCCTAAAATTAAACTCGTCCGATGTTGTCGTAAGCTGGCTTCCCCTCTATCATGATATGGGGTTAATTGCTGGCTTTATCCTCCCAATCCTTACCAAAGTCCCATTGGTTTTGCTTTCTCCATTCGACTGGGTGCGGGCACCACACAAGCTATTCCATGCAGTTTCAAAGTATCATGGAAGTCTTTCTTGGCTACCTAATTTTGCCTATAATTTTTGCACCCAAAAGATTCGTGAACGTGATTTGGATGGAATTGATCTTTCCTCATGGCGAGCGGTGAGCAACTGCTCTGAGCCGATGTACTGGAAAAGCCATGAAATGTTTCTCTCGAGATTCAAACCTTATGGTCTTCGTTCAAGTGCCTTGACCACATGCTATGCCATGGCTGAAAATGTATTTGCTGTGTCGCAGGGGGGAATCAACGAGCCTGTCTCAATTGATCGCATCAGTCAACGAGGTCTGTTGATCGATCGCACAGCATCACCCGCAAAAGATGGGGAAGATTATATTAACATGCTCTCGACAGGTCGCCCAATAGATAATACCCACGTTCGGATTGTTAACCAGTCCCACGAGGATTTACCTGAGCGTCACCTGGGCGAGATCGCCATCTCCAGTGACTGCATGCTGACTGGTTACTACCACCGCCTTGATCTGAGTAAAAAAGCGTTTTACGATGGCTGGTATCTCACTGGTGATCTGGGTTATTTAGCGAATGGTGAGATCTACGTCACTGGTCGTAAGAAAGACCTGATCATCGTAGGTGGGAAAAATATCTACCCTCAAGACTTGGAAAACCTGGCATCCGAAGTACAGGGTGTGCATCCAGGGCGTGTGGCTGCCTTTGGCGTACCCAATGAAGCCACTGGTACCGAAGATGTTGTGATCATTGCTGAAGCAGATTTTCCTAAAAATGATATCGATGGCACCAATCTAGAGAATTCTCCCGAGTGGTCTCGCATCACAGATGAAATCCGCCTGCGCGTAACACGTGGTTCAGACATCGCTCTACGATACGTTAGATTGGTAGAAAGAGGTTGGCTATTAAAGACCAGTAGTGGCAAGGTAGCCAGAAGCGCGAACAGAGAACGATATTTAACTGAGCTCAAGGTTGGCGGATAGGATTGGGTCGCCAGACCGGGTCAAAATCATAGGTTGGGTCGTTCTCGATTGAATGCCGATCAACTCCATTCGGCCGCATGATATAGATATCATGACTCCCAGAAAACCAGCTGGTAAATAGCAACCAATAACCATCCAATGAATAATTCACGTCCAATACCAATTGAGAGTTGGGAACCTCAACAGGAATCCCACCCGTATTTATATAGGGGACTGCCATCAGCATCGTGGAACCAGATGTATCGGAGAAAACTGTGCGTGTGTAAATCACAATCGATCCATCTGGAGACCATGCAGGTTGATTGATCATATAGTCGCCCCCACCGATGGTTAGATTGTGTCTGTTTTCACCTTGAGTATCCATCACCCATATCCTGTTATCACTGTTCACGTATGCAATCAGCTGCCCATTGGGAGACCAGGCAGGTTGTGAGATGGCTCTGGTTTCATCCTCCACGAGAGATTTCACTCTATAATCGAGTAAATTCAAGATAAATATTCCCGGTACCCCACTCTTCCGCAAAGACGTGAAAGCTATCTTTGTACCATCAGGTGACCAGCTTGGATCGTAATCGCCTCCAGGGACATTCGGTAGTGGTAACAAACCGGTTCCATCAGCATTGATAATAAATAAACTTGCTCCAGGATAAAAAACCAAGTGCCGTACACACGGCGATACGAAAACGATTCTCATGCCATCCGGGGACCATTTTGGCTGGCAGGCACCTTCTGGGATGTCTGTGATTTGCTCCAGCCCACTCCCATCAAGGTTCATCAACCATATTTCTACAGCACCCGATCGATTTGATGCAAACGCTATTTGGTTCGTCCCACCCATAGGAGTCGGAGGTGGAGTAGGAGTAATTGTCGGAGATGGTGCCGGTGTGCTGGTCAGCGTCGGAATGATAGTTCTTATTATTGTCGAGGTGGGTGATTTAATTTGCGTTGGAGTTTTAGAAATGATCGCAACTACGGGAATATTGGTATTCGTTGGTGAACCGATAACTTGCGTATGGGTTGGGACCATTGCTGGGAAGACATAACCAAGCGCTTGCATTGCAAACTCTGGTCGAATTGCATAAATACCAAATCCACTCAACACCAGTATTGGTAGCAATGCCAGTAATAACCATCCAGATAAAATTCTATTTGTTTTCGGTTTTAAAGGGTATAGCTCAATATTTTCCGGAACCTGCTTGAGTGGTCTAGTGTATTTTTTATTACCACCTGCGGAGTCAGATGCATTTACCGGCGTAGAATGCAGAAGGTCTCCTGCGCCTCCGGGTAAGCGCTCATGCAAAGTCAAGGGAGGAGGCTGGAGTACCAATTCCAGGGGTAATTTCCGTCTTGAGATGCTCCTGGCTTCCATCAGAGCATATCTTAACTCCTCGGCTGATTGGTATCGATCTTCCGTTTGGATGACCAAACATTTTTCAATGACTGTAGCGACATGTTCCGAAACCTTGGGATTATGTTTTATGATGGGGGTCAGCTGTTTTCGGTTCATGGCGCGGTCAAGCCCATCTTCTGGGAGTACATCCGTTAGAGCAGAATAGAGGGTGGCACCTAATGAATAGATATCGGAGCGGGGATCGGTACGCGCAGTTCCGTATTGTTCTGGTGGAGAGTATCCCGGGGTCATGGCTCGGGCACCGGTGTTCGTAGTTTCGCGCCCTTCAACCAGCTTGGCTAACCCAAAATCCACCAGATATATATGACCACTGGGGGTGATGCGAACATTGCCAGGTTTAATGTCTCGATGCAGGATCATCGGTTTGAGTGAATGCATGTAGGATAGCGCATCACAGATGGCCACGCCAATGATAATCACTTCCTGCTCAGGTAGGGGTCCCAGGCGGTCCATTCTCTGGCGGAGGTCCTCTCCTTCGATGAAATCCATGACCAGGTATTGTCCCTGGGATTCAATTACAAAATGGTCTGACACACGCGGAAGATTTGATTGGCGCAATCCAGCTAATATGGTTGCTTCTAATCTAAATTGACGCGCATATTCATCTGTTGTGAAGAGATTCTCTTTAACCGCAACTTCCACGCCAAGATTTTCGTCAATCGCCCGATAAACAGCAGCCATTCCACCTTGACCCAACACCTCAAGGATGCGGTAGCGTTTATTCAGAAGTGACCCAATTTCCATTGACATTTTATTAATTATACGAGAATCATGACGGTCTTAGCCTATCAATTTATTATCAATACCATACGGCTTCTTGATATTGCATGCAATCAAACTCACTTACTGCATTCAATGTTCACGAAGAATATTCTCCATTTATAACCGTGAAATCCGATCACTATAATTACATGGAATGTCTGTTTGAACTAAGGTTTTCGTCCCATACAAACCTGCCCACAGCTGGTATGTTGCTGTGCCGCACCTCGAAAGTGTATTATTCCTGCTGGATCAATTTGGAAAACCCTGCCCTATGAATATTTACCAGGAAATGCAATTTAGTTAAATATCTAAATTCTTAACATCGCGTGCATGGGTTTGGATAAATCTTCTTCGCGGTGGGACTGCCGAACCCATCAGCATGTCGAATGTTCGGTCAGCTTCTGCGGCATCATCGATGGTCACGAGCAAAAGTGTCCGAACACTTGGATCCATGGTCGTATCCCAAAGTTGCTCTGGGTTCATTTCCCCCAATCCTTTATAACGTGATAATGACACTCGATCACTCGAGACGCCTATTTCCTTAATAATATGATCCTTTTGCGCGTCACTATATGCATACTTCACCTGATTCTTGTATGCGAGTCGATATAAAGGCGGTTGGGCGATATATAGATGCCCTTCCTCAATCAGAATTGGCATATAACGGAAGAAAAAGGTCAGAAGTAAAGTCCGGATGTGACTGCCATCCACATCAGCATCGGTCATGACAATCACCCGCCCATAACGCAAACCAGAGATATCAAAATTATCACCAATTCCTGTTCCTAATGCAGAAATCAAAGCTTTCACTTCATTATTCGCCAGGATTTTATCCAAACGAGCACGTTCGGTATTCAGGATTTTGCCCCGTAAAGGTAGTATTGCCTGAAAATGTCGATCTCTCCCTTGCTTGGCAGAGCCTCCTGCCGACTCACCTTCCACCAGATATAATTCCGTTTTTTCTGGATCACGTTCAGAGCAATCTGCCAGTTTTCCAGGTAAGGTTAAACTTTCCAGGGCTGATTTTCGAATCACCAGATCGCGAGCTTTTTTAGCTGCATCCCTTGCCCGGGCGGATGTCAGGCATTTTTGGATTATTGCTTTTCCCGCTGAAGGATTCTCTTCCAGGAAAGTGCTGAATCTATCTCCAACCACCTGTTGGGTTAAAGTCTGGACCTCTGGATTCATCAATTTTACTTTCGTCTGGCTTTCAAACTGAGGATCAGGATGTTTTATGCTGATAATTGCTGTCAGACCTTCACGTGTGTCATCCCCGGTAAAGTTAGGATCAGCTTCTTTAAGCATCCCACTTCGACGAGCGTAATCATTTATTGTGCGGGTGACTGCTCCTCGTAGACCAGTCAGGTGGGTGCCACCATCAATCGTGTTGATTGTGTTCGCAAATGAATATACTGATTCTGCATACGCATCTGTGAACTGTATCGCAGAATCAATGGTTATACCTTCAATTTCCTTTTCCACATGCACTACATGATGTAGTACCTCTCTGTTGCGATTTAAATATCTCACGAAGGAAGTGATTCCACCTTCAAAATAGAAGGTCATTTCTCGACCAATCCGGTCGTCGCGGAAATAAATCGTGACACCCCGCGTCACAAATGCCATTTCACGAAATCGTTGCGATAGAGTATCGAATCGGTAATCGATATCTCCTTTGAATATCTCAGGATCGAATTTAAAGGTTGTCCGTGAGCCAGTTTCTTTGGGTGAAGCCTTACCAATATCAGTTACAGGTCCTTTCGGATACCCGCGCTCGTACCGCTGGAAGTATTTCTTTCCATCACGTTTTACTTCTACTTCACACCACTCTGATAATGCGTTAACTGCAGATACCCCAACTCCATGCAATCCACCTGAAACTTTGTAACCGCCACCCCCAAATTTACCACCAGCATGCAGTACTGTCATCACTACTTCAAGGGCTGACTTTTTCATTTGCGGGTGGATATCAACTGGTATTCCCCGACCATTATCCGTGACCGTTACACTGCTATCTGGATTTATCAATATTTCAATACGATCACAGACACCAGCTAGTGCTTCGTCAATGGAGTTATCCACCACCTCATAAACCAAGTGGTGCAAAGCTCTTATATCCGTTCCCCCAACATACATACCTGGGCGTCGACGCACTGCTTCAAGACCTTCCAGCACCTGGATATCTTTAGCATCATAGGATAATGGTGTTTTATCGTCAACCACCTGAACCTCCAGGGTTTATGTACTTTGAAATGGCAACTCTCTTTGAGCTTTGATTTTCCTGATTGTCTCTTGTGTCCAATGGTCAGCATCCCGGTAATAAACAATGCTGGCTGCCAATAGGGCACTTGAGATAAAAGCGTGTCCGCAAACCCCAAGCAAATTCAACCACGATGTTTCGGGTGGTATTCGCCATAATAAATCCAATCCTTCGCTGATAACCAGGATTGCAAGAATAAACAAGGATGTCGTAGGTAATGTCATCCTGGTCAGCATCATACTTCGTTGAACAGATGCTAAAGCGTTATTGTGATTCACAAATATCCCATGAGCAGAAAACAAAAGCGGGAACGCCAGCCATAACATGACTCCGATATAAAAGAAAATTGCTAACTGGCCTAAAGGTAATCCAAAATACGTGATAGCTGATATAGCGCAACTGGAGGGAACACTGATCACAATAAAAAGGATTAATAAAGCTAATGCTAAACTCAATACTTGAACGGACGTCCAAGACCAATTTCTCAAGACCGTTTTCAGCTCAATCCTGCCTTGAAGGGCAACTTGCACGACCAAACTGTAATAGAAACATCCTGCGATCAATCCAACCAATATTAATCCAATTGCAATGGCAGCAACTCCTACTACATTGGTGATATCGAGATAAGAAGGAATTCCATTTGGGATAGCGATAGGCAATCGTGCTGCCATCAAGCTCGGAATCCCAACGGGGATGGTCCGAAGCAGGCTAAGCATGTTGTATTGCGTACCAGCTGCCCGTATTAACTCCAGGCTGGAGGATAATAAATCACCAGGTTGGATGGAATTAAACTCGGTTGTTGAAGCCATCTTAGTGATAAAATCATTGACCAACGTCTTCACCTGCAAATGAGGTCCCAACCATAATAAAAGATCGATTGTTATGGGAATGACGATGATTATGATCTGATTTGCTACTGCATCAAAACCTGCCCGTAATGAAGCTATCAGATTTGGTGGCGCTGGCAGAACCTGGGATTCAATTTTATCCATACGACATTTCATTTTACCATACACGTATTATTGCAGTAGCATTAAGCAACTTACTGTTTTATAATTCGCATTATTTCTATCTATAAAGCAAAATTATCACATGCGATTTTCAAAGGCTGGTTTAAAAAACGTTTTTATCGGTGTATTCTTGGCGATTATTATGCTCATCCTGGTATCTCTTACAGGTTTTGCATCTACTTCAGCAAAGCCATTCTTAGTCATCGAAACTTCCACACCAACAATAGATGTTTATCTCTATCAGACCAAAAATCAAAACAATTCACCTCTTCTGGTTCAAGCCTCTCACCCTTTGATATCTACTTTTCTATCTCAATCGGCGCAGACAATCTATACGAATGTTCTCACGGATACCCTCACCCCAACACCAACCAGTACTTCAACTCCAACGTTCACGCCATCTCCATCGACAACTCCCACACAAACTCCTACCCCTCAATCTACCTCGGTAATTTATTTACCATTATTATCGAACGAACACCTTGTCCCTACATACACTCCAACACCGACTCATACTCCGACACCGACTCCGCTTCCACCTGGGAAAAGACTTTTTTGCGATGATTTAACTCAACCGGAATATATACCGGATGACGATCCAAGTGGGGTAAATAACGATATCACCATCACTGATGAGCGATTAGTAGTATATCTCAATCTTTATCTAAATATCAGTCACACATGGGTCGGTGATCTTCAGGTTACCCTTACAAATCAGAGCACGGGTGAAAGGATATCCTTATTAGATCGACCAGGAGCACCTCAATCACAATTAGGCTGCGGGGTACCGAATATTATTACTATCCTGGATGATGGAGCTATTCAACCAGCTGAAGATAAATGTGCCCTTTATGCACCTGCGATTTCTGGAATTTATCAACCAGACGAGTTACTAAGTACTTTTAGCGCAAAGAGTATTTCAGGAAGCTGGAGATTGAATGTGTCAGACCATTACTCCAAATGATACTGGCAAGTTAAATCATTGGTGTATGGAAGCCGTTCTCTCCGATGCCCTGCCTCCCCCCACCCCAACGCCAACTCCAGTCAGTCTACCTTCAAGTGCATTTGTGGATGGAATGTCGGGTCAGGATCAACAATACACCTTGGATTGCGAATCTCGGTCAGCTGTGGATTGGGCGAAGCATTTTGGGTTTAATATTGACGAGTTGGATTTTCTTTCTAATCTGCCTGATTCTGATGATCCAGAAGCGGGATTTGTTGGTAACCCACGTGGAACCTGGGGAAATATTCCCCCTGATGATTATGGTGTCCATGCACCGCCAATCGCAGAATTATTGCGTGATTATGGTGTTACCGCAAGCTCATACCGTTCCCTACAATGGGATGACTTGAGAGCTGAGATCGCCTCCGGTAACCCGGCGATTGTTTGGATCATTGGAGGCTCCTGGAGAAATCTGGTAAACGGCATACCAAATTACTACACTGCCCAATCAACCGGCAATACAACCATAGTTGCTTCGGGAGAGCATACTGTCGTCGTGGTTGGTTACTCACCGACTGATGTGACAATACTAAATGGCTCAAAATTTATTGATGTTCCATTGGAACAATTCCTTGATTCTTGGTCCGTGCTGCAGTTCATGGCAGTGCTAGCCCGTCCATGAATTACATCGTGATGTATTGCCAACCCCAATCATACGTCGAAATATTTGCTTATGATACCGGAGGAGAAGTAAAACTCTCCCCCTAAATGATGAAAATGAGCAATCGAAAATGATATAATACTTAACTTATATTAAGTAAATAAAAATTTTACCCTTGACGGTTGGTTGTATAATCATTAGAATTCATAAAATTTTGCTAAAACCAGGGGGATTTCCCAACAGCAAGGATAGATCGCTTACTGTGAATGGGTTTGATTGTATAACCGACATCATGTATCCATATGGATATTGAGAAGGAGGTGTGTGCAATTTATTTTCATATACTGACCTGACAACAATTTTATATAAAAATATCTACAATCTTGTCTATCTCTTGGAGGAGAAAAATGAGTAAGCGTTTGTTTAGTATAGTTTCACTGTTAATAATTGCAAGTATGGTGCTTGCGGCTTGTGCAACGGCGACGACGTCTGCACCTGAAGTAACCGTAGCCCCCGCAGCTCCCTATACATGCACCGATCCGATTGGCTGTGTCAAAATTGGCCCAACCGATCCCATCCATATTGCCTATTTGTTAGTCGTTGCTGGTCCAAACTCAGCCTTAGGAACGGACTCTCGCAATGGTGTGCAGATCGCTATCGATGACGCAGGTGGCAAGATCCTGGGTCATGATATCAAGTTCGATGGTGAGGATAGCGGTTGCTCTGCTGAGGGTGGTCAGGCTGCGTGCCACCAAGCTGGCAGCTGATCCAACAATTGTGGCAGTCATCGGTACTTCCTGTTCGAGTGAAGCTCGCGCCGCTGCCATTGCTCTCAAATGCTGGATTTGTGATATTTCGTCATCCAATACTGCACCTGATCTGACAAAACCAGGCAAATCGATAATCACTATGTTCCGGCATACTCCCGCGTAGCCCACAACGATAACTTCCAGGGTACAGCAGCTGCAGAATTTGCATATAGCGTACTCAGAAGTAACCAAAGGCGCTACCGTCCATGATGGTAGCCTTTACGCCGATAAACTGACTGAGGTTTTCGGAGCTAAGTTCAAAGAATACGGTGGAACAGTCACTGAAGCGACATCAGTGGACCCGAACCAGGCCGACATGAGCTCGGTCCTGGCTTCCCTTGCAACTGGCTGCACCTGAGTTGATCTACTTCCCCATCTTCTTACCTGCTGGTGCATTAATCATCACGCAGGCAAAAACCACACCCGGTCTGGAGAATACTTACTTGATGGGTGCTGATGGCTTGTTTCACCAGATGTGCTCAGTAGCAGGAGCTGATATTGAAGGCTTCCTGGTATCGAGCCCATTGTTCTGGTGACGCTTATTGAACTTCCTTGATAATTACAAAGCCAAGTTCGGCACTGAGTCCAATCAACATCTTCCATGCCCATGCCTATGACGCCTTCAATATCCTAAAAGCTGCAATCGAGAAGGTTGCTGTTCAGGAAGCTGATGGGACCATCTTTGTCCCACGGCAGGCATTACGCGATGCTGTCCAGAACAAGGAACTTCAAGGGTTTAACTGGGACTTTAACTTGCAATGAGACACTAACAGTGGCAGGCACTGACATAAAGTGGCCTGTGACTGTTCAGCAGCTGGTATGGCCGTCTGGGAATACCACAACGTTCCCTTTGAGATATTTACAAGCCCGGAGGTTGTGTGGATTCAGGGAACGGGTGTGATAAAGGAAGTGATCCTCCCTAAAATTAAACAATAGCAGTCTAATCAGGCTGCCATTACAAAAGAGGGGCAAGGGTGTCCTTGCCCCTCTTTCTGAATTATACTAATGATAGGAGATTAAGATGCTTCGTAACTTGCGTCAACGCATCACTTTACGGATATTTTTATTTGGATTATCGGCTTTGTTATCGCAGGAGTAGTCGTCTGGGGAACCATCAGCCACTTAAAGTTAGGTCGAGTATACTCTGCAGTGGTTGGATCGACCTTACCATCAAGGGACTGGCACTCGGGGGAGTCTATGCTCTCATCGCCATGGGCTATACCATGGTATATGGTATCCTGAAAATGATTAACTTTGCCCATTCCGAAGTATTTATGAGTGGACCTTTCACTGCAGTTTTTGTAGCAGTCGGGTTTTCAAATTCAGGTTTCCTGGATAGACAACCTGTTATAGCTTAATCTCATAACTCTGATCTCTGCAGCTGTTTCGATGTTAATCGCTATTCTTTTGGAACGCATATGCTATCGACCGTTGCGAAATGCACCTCGACTTGTGCCATTAATTACCGCCATTGGCGCTTCCTTTTTTCTCCAGTATGTATTTCGGGGTTTTTACGGTTCTGGTTCTAAAGGTTATCCCACAATTATGGCCCTTAGGGGAACAGTTAATATCTTCGGAATTCAGATTTTAGACAAAGCTCAGCTGGTTGTTATCGTTAGCGCAGTGCTATGATGGTAATACTCTATTCCATTGTACAGTGGACAAAGATCGGAAAAGCCATGCGTGCGGTATCCGAAGACAAAGAGGCTGCCGAGCTAATGGGTATAAATGTCGATCGGATCATCGTCTTTACCTTCGCTCTGGGAGGCGCATCAGCTGGTATTGCAGGTATCCTTTACACGATTTTGTTTCCAGTGGTGAACTTTTATATGGGTTTCTTCCCCGGGATCAAAGCTTTTACCGCTGCGGTTTTAGGCGGTATTGGAAATGTACCAGGGGCATTCCTTGGGTCGATCATCCTGGGTTTGCTCGAATCAGTCGGCCCGAATCTTTTCCTCACAGGTTTAGGCATCCCCTCCCCTTCACAGTTGAAGGATGCGATTGCATTTATCGTATTGGTACTAATTCTAATCTTCCGACCGACCGGAATTCTGGGTGAACGTATTGCTCAGGATAAGGCGTAGGAGGAACGATATGAACAAGTAAATCTTCGGTATTGGGTAAAGCTAATTCAAAATGGTCTGTCGGTGGGAGAATCGCCTTACTCTTGGGTGTAATTGGTCTGGTTCAGGCTTTTGAGAAAACCTATGTTATCATGGTGTATTCACGATGGGACAAATATTTGCATTTTCTGCCATTATCTTTGAAGGTTTCCAATCGCCACGGAAAGCTACCCTCCCAAAATACGCAAATCAACCTGCTCACCTTGGTGGGTTAATCGGAATACTGGGAGGAGCAGTTCTGGTCATCGCCATTGCACTCCAACAGTTCATCAATTTACGCTCAGTCTCTGATTAATGTTTCACCTGATCTCTTCAAATCTCTTGACCTTCAATTTATCCCTGGCACCTGGCTTATTCGATCCTGCTGGTTGTTTGCCTTTGTATTAGGTGTGTCGGAGCAGTTATTTTCTTGCTTCCAGCCCGAATACGTGAAGCAATAACTCAAGGCTTCCTGTACCGTAGTTGTGATCGGATTATTTCGTGACTTACTTGTCACGGTGATTATCCATTGGGGAATATCAAAAACTACTTCGCTGGTTGTTTGCTCAAAGTGGGTTATCAATTCCTGGAGCAATTACTCTGTTCGTGGTGTCGGTGTTCTGGTGTATTGGCGATCGGGTAGAAGCCACAAAGGTAACCGTTGATAATCGCAATCCTCGCCAGCAGCGTACTTTCGCTGGGGGGGAATGGGCAGTAATTGTGCAATCTTTGTACTTCTGTTGCCTCCAATCCTGGGGACTTATTTTAGTGAAATCTTGGATCAATGTAGGAATTTATGTACTCATGGGTTTAGGATTGAATATCGTGGTCGGATTTGCTGGTTTGCTCGACCTGGGTTACGTTGCCTTCTATGCTATAGGGGCTTACACTTTGGGGATATTCACTACTTCTGAAGCAGTTGGAATATGGCACCTAACCTTTTGGGAAGCTACTCCAATAGCCCTTTTGGTGGCTAGTTTTTGCAGGAGTTGTTTTAGGTTTACCAGTCTTCCGTTTGCGCGGTGATTATTTAGCAATCGTTACTCTGGGTTTTGGCGAGATCATTCGTATTGTGGTGCTTTCAGATTGGCTAAAGCCATTTTTAGGTGGTCCAGGAGGTTTGTCCGCATCGCTCAACCAACCATTGGAAGCTTCATCTTCGGAGATCAACAGCGATTATATTATGTGATCCTGGTGGGAATTCTCATCGCTGGATTCATTTCCGTTCGACTAAAGGATTCCCACCTTGGCCGGTCCTGGATGGCCTTGCGTGAGGATGAGGATGTGGCAGAAGCCATGGGTATCAACAAAGTATGCTACCAAGTTGCTTGCATTTGCCATGGGAGCTCTTTTCTCAGGCTTGGAGGTGGTGCCTTATTTGCAACCAAGATTGGTTCGGTTTATCCTCAGAGCTTTCAGCTTCATCGTTTCGATCAATATCCTCTCATTGATCATTATCGGTGGTATGGGTAGTATCCCAGGTGTCTTCGTTGGTGGATTAGCATTGGTTGGACTACCACTGTTGCTCAGTCAGTTCGCGGATTTTCGCTATTTAATCTATGGTGCCGCATTAGTTGCCATGATGTTGATTAAAGGCCAGAAGGTCTGGCACCGGAAGCACGCCGTCGCCTGGAGCTTCACGAAGAGACAGAAGAAGATGCCATATGAAGAACCTACACCAGTCCTTGAAACCACCGGGCAACTAGGAGGATATTAAGATGGTAATACTCGTTGCCAAAAAAAGTTACCAAACGCTTTGGTGGTTTGGAAGCAGTGAGCAAAGTCGATTTGGAAGTTCCAGAGCAGGCGATATACAGCATCATCGGTCCAAATGGTGCAGGAAAGACGACCTTCTTTAATTGTGTCACTGGCTTCTATACTCCCGAGGAAGGTGAGATCCTGCTGAACAATCGAAATATTACCGGTTTATCCCCCGACCGGGTTACCCATCTTGGGGTATCCCGTACCTATCAAAATATTCGTTTATTCAAGAATATGACCGCAGTGGAAAACATCTTGGTTGGTATGCATCCACATTTAAAATCCGGTGTGCTTGGCGCAATCTTCCGTGACCCACGCACTATCCGGGAAGAGAAGGAGGCTGTCGCAGAGGCCAATCGGCTCTTGGGTTATATTAATCTAAAGGGTATGGGTGACTTGCTAGCTAAGAATCTACCTTATGGTCAGCAACGCCGATTAGAGATTGGTCGAGCCATGGCATCCAAACCAAAGCTCCTGCTATTGGATGAGCCCACTGCTGGGATGAACCCAAAAGAAACTCAAGACATGGTTAATTTCATTCGTCGCCTGCGAGATGAGTTAGGGATAACCATATTACTGATTGAGCATCAAATGCGGGTGGTAATGAGCATATCTGAGCACATCACCGTCCTGGATTTTGGTGTCAAAATAGCAGAAGGTACACCCAAGGACATTCAAAAGAATCCCCGTGTGGTAGAAGCCTACCTTGGGCGTGGGGCTGCTAGCGGGCTTGGCCAATCCCTGTTGGCTGATTGAAGTGGAGGAGAATCATGCCTATACTTGATGTCGAAAAAATACACTCATATTACGGTAACATTCATGCGCTCAAAGGAATCTCCCTAACGGTAGATAAAGGGGAAATCGTCACATTGATTGGTGCGAATGGTGCGGGAAAGTCAACAACTTTACGAACTATCTGCGGTTTGATGAAACCCCGTGAAGGCCATGTTCATTTTGATGGAGAAGATTTGGCACCTTATAAACCCCACGATATAATTTTTAAAGGGATGTCTTTAGTCCCAGAGGGTCGTCGTATTTTCGCACGTTTAACGGTTTCCGAGAATCTGGAAATGGGTGCATACAGCCGCAAGAAAGGTCCTGAACTAACCGCTGATCTGGAGCGCGTATTCACTTTGTTCCCTCGCCTAAAAGAACGTCGAAGCCAGGTGGGTGGTACCCTTTCGGGTGGAGAGCAACAAATGCTGGCTACCGCGCGTGCATTAATGGCCCATCCCAGACTACTATTGATGGATGAGCCTTCCATGGGGTTGGCACCAGTTCTCGTGGAAGCCATCTTTGATACAATTAAGCAAATTAATCAAGAAGGTACGACTATATTACTCGTCGAACAGAATGCTCTCATGGCGCTTAACTATTGCCAATCGAGGATACATCCTCCAGACAGGTGAAATTGTATTAACTGATTTAGCTGAAAATTTGCGCAATAATGAGATGGTTCAAAAAGCATATCTGGGAATCGAATAATCACACTATCATTTGATTCGAATATTTTGAGATTGAAACCGTGCGTGGGTGGTAGAATTATCCCCACGCATTTTATTTTCGGAGAATGAGTTAAATTATGACTAAATTGAATACAGCCGATATCATCATTATTGGCGGCGGGGTGATGGGTGCTAGCACTGCCTATCACCTGGCTATGCGAGGTGTAAAAAATATAATTCTTCTGGAGAAAGAAGAGTTCTTTGGGACTGGTGCCACAGGACGTTGCGCAGGTGGTGTGAGGTACCAATTCGATACAGAGATAAATATCCGCTTATCCTTACAAAGCCTTCCCATGCTCGATCGCTTTAAAGAGGAAATTGGTCAGGATATAAATTATCGAAAGACCGGATATTTATTCCTTCTGACCCATCCAGATGAAGTAAGTGTCTTCAAGCATCAAGTTGAATTACAAAACCGTCTGGGTGCAAAGACAGAATGGCTTGATGGTGATGAAATCCGCAACCGTCTTCCGACGATGCGTCTAGACGATGTCATTGCAGGTAGTTTTAACCCGCGAGATGGCATCGTAGACCCAAATAGTGTCGTTATGGGGTATATTGGTGCTGCCCAACAGTTGGGTTGTAAAGCTGAAAGTTCCACCCCTGTTACTGGCATCAAAATCCAATCAGGCATGGTCATGGGTGTAGAAATCCCCAGCACGACTATTTCAGCGCCAATTATTGTAGATGCCACAGGACCGTGGGCAAGACTAACCAGTCAGATGGCTGGTTTCCATGTACCTGTCAGCCCTGTACGTAGGCAATGGCTTACCACTACAGAATTGCCTGAGCTTCCTCATGATTTCCCGTTTGTAATCGACTTCGCACAATCACTATATTTTCATTCAGAAGGTTTAGGGTTGCTTACTGGAATGTCCAATCCCCAAGAATCTCCTGGCTATGATCAAAACATCGACTCTGCCTGGGAGCTGGTTCATTTGGGGGCTGCAATTAACCGTTTACCACTCCTGGAGCATGCTGGTCTGGCATCACACCTTGCAGGTTTATATGAGGTTACTCCAGATGCCCACCCCATCATAGGCATGACGCCTATACAAGGTTATTATCTTCTTACCGGTTTTTCCGGACATGGTTTTATGCACGGACCGATTGCAGGAAAATTGATGTCTGAGTTGATTGTGGATGGAAAGACATCGACATTGGACATTTCCATGCTCGACCTGGCTCGATTTACTGAAGACCGCCTTCTCCATGAATATGATGTGGTATAAGCGACCAATTTTGCTATACGCAATGTTTATTTATTTGAGATTAATGATAGTTCGATAGTTTTATGGAACTCGTATGCCATCTGCAGAGATTATCACCATCGGAACGGAGTTATTACTGGGAGAAATCGTAGATACCAATTCCCGGTATCTCGCCCGATGTTTGCGCGATGCCGGGATTGACCTATACCGAAAAACAACAGTGGGTGATAACGTTAAGCGGATTGCCTCTGCTATTCAACAAGCACTGGAACGTTGTGACATTGTGATCACCACGGGGGGTCTTGGTCCGACCGTAGATGACCCCACAAGAGAAGCGGTTGCGCTTGCAGCGGGGGTTAAATCCGAATATCACCCAGAATTATGGGAACAAATTGAAGCTCGTTTTGTCAGGTTCGGTCGCACACCTACCGAAAATAACCGGCGACAGGCGTATATCCCGGAGGGAGCCACTGCTGTTGAAAATCCCGTGGGTACAGCACCGATATTCTTTCTTGAATACCAATCTCATGTGATCATCACGCTACCAGGTGTTCCTCGAGAGATGGAATTTCTAATGGAACATAATGTCATTCCATTCCTCCGGCAGCGTTATAATTTGCACGGTATCATAAAAGCTAGGGTGCTACACACCGTGGGAATGGGCGAATCCCAAATCGATGACCTGATTGGTGATTTGGAGCAACTTAGCAACCCTACTGTCGGGCTTGCCGCTCATTCTGGTCAAGTGGATATCCGTATCACAGCAAAAGCTAAATCTGTGGTCGCATCAGAAGCATTGATCAACCCAATCGAAATAGAAATTCGTAACCGGTTGGGAGATTATATTTATGGAGTGGATCAAGAAACCCTGGAAGAAATCGCTTTACGATCCATTACTGAAAAGAATTGGACGATCACTGTCATTGAGGCTGGATTGGGTGGTAATTTGATCCGCCGTTTGGCAAAGGTCCAGGGTCCTTTTCTTGGTGGACAGGTGCTTAAAGAGCCACCCTTAGCAGAGGAATTAATGGCAATGACAAATTCATACCGCCTTTCTCAACAGGCTGATGTGGGATTGGGTGTTGCCATTCATCCTGCAGTAGATAAGCAGGATGTACTCCTGGTATTAATAACACCGCTTGAGAAACACCAATTCACACGCCCTTACGGTGGTCCACCAGAATATGCACCCATATGGGCCTTCCATCAAAGTCTAGACATCATTCGCAGGATATCATATGACTCTTAATGCTAGCATTATTCTAAAAAATGCAATTCTATTATCCATGGATGCGAACCTGACGATTTATGAGCCAGGTGCACTTGCGATTCAAGCAGATAAAATCCTGGCAGTTGGCCCCGAGGCAGATATCTGCATGCAATACACTTCCGAGCAATCGATCGATTGTCAAGGGAAAGTGCTAATGCCGGGTCTAGTCAATACACATACACATGCTGCCATGACTTTGATGCGTGGTTTAGCTGATGATTTACGCCTGGATGTATGGTTAATGGGTTATATGATGCCCGTTGAACGGCAATTTGTATCACCAGATTTTGTCCGTCTTGGAACGAAGTTAGCCTGTGCGGAAATGATTCGTTCTGGTGTTACTTGTTTTGCCGATATGTATTATTTTGAAGATCATGCTGCACAGGCAACCTCAGAAGCCGGCCTCCGTGCTGTGTGCGCTCAGACTGTGTTGAAGTTCCCTGGACCAGACGCCCGGGATTATGAAGAAGCCCTTGAAAACACTCGTATCTTTATTAAGAAATGGCTTGGACATCCATTAATCGTGCCAGCTGTTGGTCCACACTCACCATATACCTGCACGCAAGAGATCCTTCAATCTGCTGCATCAATCGCTAGAGAATACAATGTACCGCTACTGATCCATATAGCCGAAACCCGCCAGGAAGTTGAAAATAGTCGTAAAGAACATGGGATGCCGGTTATCCCCTATGTAAAGAAACTGGATCTTTTCAATGCTAAGGTCTTGGCGGCTCATTGCGTCCACGTGGATGCTGGGGAGATAAAAACGCTATTACATCATAAAGTCGGAGTTGCTCACAACCCTTCCTCGAACCTCAAATTAGCCTCCGGTTTCGCGCCAGTCAGCAATATGCTCGAAGTTGGACTTAAAGTAGGAATTGGTACAGACGGTCCGGCGTCGAATAATGACTTGGACATGTTCGAAGAGATGCGCCTGGCTTCATTCATTGCCAAAGGTACCAGTGGCGACCCAACCACCCTTCCAGCATCAATGGTATTAACCATGGCTACCCGTATAGGAGCGGAAGCGATGCAGCTGGGTAGTATCACCGGCTCTCTTGAGGTTGGTAAACGCGCAGATTTAATTCTGGTGGATAATAACCGCGTGCATAATTCCCCACGGTTTAAGCGGGAACCAGAATCCGTCTTTGCTCAGCTTGTCTACGCAACCCAGCCAACCGATGTAACGGACGTCATGGTAAATGGGATTTGGGTAATGCGAGATCAACAGCTTCTTACATTGAATGAGAATGAGCTGTTAATTGAAGCTGCAGAATATGCAAGCAAGATTGATTCGTTTCTGATCGAGCGCGAATACTCCGTGCTCTCGAAACTGATCGCCATTGGTGGAGCAACCGAAGAAGAGAGTTATGAAGTTCAAATAAAAGTGGCTTTGGATGACCCTCAGGTTGTGACTACAGGGATTAAAGACCCGGGAATTGAAGTCCTACATCACCGTCATTACCATGAATTTGACACATATTTCTCGTTTACCGATACCTCACAAGGATACTTGCGTTACCGCGAAGATGAAGCTATCGGTCCTGATGACCAAGTTGTCAATGTGCGTTATCGCCTGACGCTGCTGGGGCCAACGCGTGAAGGCAATTTCCCCGGTGATGTGTTATTATCTCGAAGCCGTTTCATCGCTCCAGCCGTCCACAGCCTGCGTTTTTATCGCGAATATTTTAAACCGATTCAACAGACCGTGATTGAGAAACATCGTTTACGCTGGCGTATCCTTTATCACGGATTGGAATTTTTTATTAACCTGGATCGTATGGACAGCCCCGCACTTGGTCATTTTCTTGAGGTAAAAAGCCGTACCTGGAGTAGGAAAGATGCGGAACATAAAACACTCGTTGCCCGTGAGTTGGTTAAAACCCTGGGAATAACAAATGAAGCATCGATATCTCAAGACTACATTGAGCTCGTCAGCTCACAGGCACCTAATTAATGACAGAAATCTCCACACCAGCCACCTTTGAACAAAACAACATAAAAACAACACGGTTTCAAATGGACCGGGTACTGACCATCATAAGTGGCCATTTTATCCATGACACATATTCGGCCTTCCTGGCACCATTACTGCCCAATCTAATAGAGAAACTATCCCTGACATATACTCAGGCAGGTTCACTTTCAGCTATTGCGCAATTACCCTCCCTTTTAAATCCAATCATTGGCTATCTGGATGATAAGATCAATTTACGCATCCTTGTGATCCTGGCGCCGGCTGTCTCCGCGACCACCATGAGTATTCTTGGGCTTGCACCTAATTTCTTGTCCTTGGCAATCCTGCTCTTTATCACCGGATTGAGTATCTCGGCTTTTCACGCCCCTTCACCTGCTATGATCGCTCGTGTTTCTGGAAATCAAGTTGGAAGAGGAATGAGCCTGTACATGGCCGCAGGTGAGCTTGGGAGGACTGTTGGTCCACTGGTTGCCTCGTGGGGACTGCTCACATTCACCTTAGGGAAGATGTTCCCAATCGCCATCCCAGGATGGATTGCCTCATTGGTTATTTTCCTTCGCTTTAAAGATATTCCGGTGCATGTTGAGAAGCAAACGGGCTTTCGCGAAGTACTTCCTATCGCGCGCCGATTGTTCCTACCCTTGATCGGTATCACTCTCTTGCGAAGTTTTTTAATTACAGGCATGGGGGTCTATCTGCCTACCTTGCTTGAGGGGGAAGGAGCAAGTATCTGGAAAGCCGGTACTACCCTGGCAATTTACCAGTTTGCAGGAGTGTTTGGAGCTATTTTGGGTGGTACTGCCAGCGATCGCTTGGGGCGAAAACCAGTTTTGTTTACGGTCTCTTGCCTGGCTCCCCTATTGGTTGTGGCTTTCCTTAAATCAAATGGATGGTTGATCATTCCAGTATTGATCCTCGCTGGTTTGTTTGGCTTGTCCGGTCAACCGATCCTCCTGGCAGTTGTTCAGGATCAGTTGCCAAATCACCGATCAATAGGAAATGGTTTATATATGGCGATAAGTTTTATATGTTTATCACTTTCCGCCATCGTTATAGGCATGCTTGGAGATAGCATCGGTTTACGCCAGGCATTCATGTGGACAGCTATCGCTGGGTTATTAGCCGCCCCATTAATCCTTATTTTGCCTGGAAAACCAACCTCATCCGCTCTAGCTTCCCCTCCGCAGGCTGAGCACTAAACGAATATGATGATCAATCCTTTGGAGTTTGCCACACAACTTGCCTTACAAACTGGAGACCTATTAAAAAAATACTATAACCCGGCTGGCATGCATTCTTCTCAAAAACCTGACAAAACAATTGTTACCGAAGCGGACCTGGCTGCGGACAGATTAATCACCAAATCTATCCGTGAGCAGTACCCAAAAGATGAAATTATCAGTGAGGAATCCTCTTTTTTCATCAAAAATGCATCATCTCCGACCTGGGTCATAGACCCTTTGGATGGAACTACTAATTTTAGTTTGGGACTGCCGGTTTGGGGTGTTTCCATTGCTCGTCTAATCGACGGTCATCCGAAGATGGGTGTCTTGTATTATCCGCTCATCAATGAACTCTATATTGCCGATCATGGATCGGGTGCGTCATTAAATCATTCTCCAATCTATACTAGAGAACCTGATCCCTCACAGCCTATGTCATTTTTTGCTTGCTGTTCTCGTAGCTTCCGTAATTACAATATCAGCGTCCCATATAAACCGCGAATTATGGGTTGCGCAAGCTATTCTCTCTGCTTGGTGGCACGAGGTTCTGCTTTGTTGGGATTTGATGCCACGCCGAAGATTTGGGATTTGTCAGCTGCCTGGCTTTTAGTTATAGAAGCGGGGGGAACGATCGCAACCTTTGATGGATCATCCCCTTTTCCAATCTCCTTGCAGGAGAATTATGGCGTAAATAATTACCCGACCATGGCGGCTTCTACAATGAAAATATTCGAGTTTGGCAAGAAGAATATCCGAAGAAAATAAAATTGATAAACACTTTTGATTGGCACTGAAAGAAAAGTATTACTGCGAATAATGACAGGTTGATTCGAGTGAACCCGGAATAAACGATCTGGAAATCGGGTCAGCAGAAACAATAAACTAAATCGAATAGGACGGACATATCATGGAATATCGTTATTTAGGTAAATCAGGCTTGCAAGTGTCGGCTTTATCCCTTGGTGCTTGGGTGACCATGGGTGGTCAAGTTGATGAGTCCACATCCTACGAATGCATGAAGATTGCATATGATGCTGGAGTGAATTTTTTTGACAATGCTGAATCTTATTCCCATGGAAATGCTGAAGTAGTCATGGGAAATGTGATTAAAAAAGCTGGATGGAAACGGTCTGACCTTGTGATCTCAACCAAGCTGTTTTGGGGTGGTAGGAATCCAAATCAAACGGGTCTGTCTCGCAAACATATCATCGAAGGTGCTAACGCTTCGCTTTCAAGACTTCAGTTAGATTATATCGATCTTATTTTTTGTCATAGACCGGATATCTATACCCCAATTGAAGAGACAGTACGCGCCATGAACTACCTTCTTGACCAAGGCAAAGCCTTTTATTGGGGAACCAGTGAATGGACTGCAGCACAGATCATGCAAGCTTATTCCATCGCCAGGCAGTATGACTTAATCCCACCAACGATGGAACAACCTCAATATAACATGTTCACGCGGGATAAAGTTGAACGTGAATATACACATTTATATGACCAAATTGGAATTGGAACCACCATTTGGAGCCCTCTCGCCAGTGGCTTGTTAACGGGCAAATACAACTCGGGAATTCCGCAGGGAACCCGGGTAACTATCGAAGGTTATGAATGGTTGCTTGAGGATTTTACAAGTGAAGAGGCAAAACAAAACATTGAAAAAGTGAAGCTATTGCCCCCTATAGCAGGCGAGCTTGGTGCTATCGCTGGCTCAAATGGCTATTGCATGGTGTCTTAAAAATCCGCATGTCAGTACAGTGATCACAGGTGCATCAAAGCCCCAACAAGTCAGTGAAAACATGCAGGCTCTGGATTTTGTCGAAAAACTGACTCCAGATGTGATTGAACGGATTGAAACTATCCTGGGTAATAAACCTGAGCCCATTTCTGATTACCGGTAATAATTGTTGACATAGTATGTAAATAATATGCAGATTAGCCATCTAATAGTTAAACTGGCTGGTTTTATCTTCACACAGCTTATTTTTGTATCGGTTGGCGAAGGATAGTTTTCAGCTTATCCAGTGGCGTTTTGCGTGGGTCTCCAAGGTAAATCTCATGGTGCTTACCATTAGTTTTGTAACCGTTGGTCCGTATGAATTCGTGCATATCCGCAATTGTCTGAGCTTCATTATCATAAGCTCCAGTATATAGAATTTGTACCGCAAGTCCTTCCTGATACTTTTCGAACCGTAAGCCTGATAATGAAGGCACCTTTTTCTTCTTCGAAGCATCTTCCTTTACCTTTTCAACCCAATCGGAGGTAACCCATTCAGGCTGCATGATCATCATGGTCCATTTCCAGCGTTCTTTATTCGCTTGGCTAAATTCAGCCATATTCTCCATCCACCACAAACCTTCTAAGGGAGGTACGATATGATCAAATCCTTGAGATTTAAGAGCAAACTTAATGCCATATGATATCGAATAAAGAGCTTCAACCGCATGCTGGTAATCTACTGATTTATTCGGATCACCTACCCCATCCATCATTAAGAAATTCATCTGGGGGACATCCAGGAGATGAAATCCACTTTTTGGTGGATTGTATAAGTACTTAAGCGTCTTCTTGAAATCTACTTTACTATTCATAATTTAATTCCCTCATCTCATTTTGGTCAAAACGAATGTTTCCCATCTTGTTGTATAACCTTAGTTGAATAGGATAAAATGCTTGTATCAATATTAAACCACAATTAATAAATATCATATTTTTCGTTTCCATTTTTTGCTAATGCTAGCTATAATTGACAAAGGTATCCGTAAGATTGGAGGAATAGCTCTGGATAGCCATCGGAAAACCCAAAGTTTAGATCCATCAAGCGCACCCCTGAAACCTTCGGATCAGCTACAACAGGGCGTTGTCCTTATTAATCGGTACTCAATTCAACATGTAGTAGGAGTCGGGGGAATGGGGGCAGTATATTTAGCGCGTGACTTGCATTTCCCCAATGTCGAAAAACGGGTCGCAGTTAAGGAAATGATCAATCACGCCCGCGATCCCATTATTCACGATACGATCATTCGAAACTTTGAACGCGAAGCCAATATTCTAGCGACTTTAAATCATCCATCCATTCCCCGCATATACGATTACTTCTCCCAGGATAATCGTTCTTATCTGATTATTGAATTCATCGATGGGAAAGACCTTGAAGCCATCCTGCTTGATTCTAAAGATTTTTTACCTGAAGCGCTCGTGGTAAATTGGGCGATTGAATTGTGCGACGTATTAAGTTATCTGCACAGTTACAAACCTGAACCAATCATCTTCAGAGACATCAAACCATCGAATATTATAATCAATCACCATGGGCATGCTTTATTAGTTGACTTTGGTATTGCAAAAACCTTTCAGACTGGCCAAAAAGGAACCATGATAGGTACCGAAGGATATTCACCCCCGGAACAATATAAAGGGGAGGCAACTCAACGGGCTGATTTATATGCATTGGGAGCAACTTTACATCACTTACTTACCAAACGTGATCCCCGTTTGGAACCTCCGTTCTCCTTCGAAGAAAGAATGATCCGCACAATAAATCCCGCTATCTCAATGGAGCTTGAAGAAGTCATAAATACTGCTCTGCGATATAACCCTGAAGAGCGATATTTAAGTGCCGAAGACATGAAGGAAGCCCTGCTTGCATCTGCAAAAAAAACTGGGTTGCTGCATAAACTGCCTGCTGCAATGAAAACGTTATCCCATGAAGCCCCAGAAGTCTCACCTGTATGGAAATTTGAGTGCGAAGACGAGATCCGAGGTACACCTACTTTATTCGGAGGATCGATTTTCATTGGCTCTTATGACAATAACCTGTACTCATTAAATGCCGTAACGGGAGAATTCAATTGGAAATTTGCTACTGAAGGCGGTATCGTATGCAAGCCCAATGTCTATGAAGGGAATGTATACACTGGGTCGGAAGATCAACGCTTATATTGCATCAATATTCGTTCAGGTAAAGAAATATGGTCTTATTACTCCAACGGCTCCATCCGTTCTTCTCCATATATCGCAGAAGGACACGTATTCATCGGATCTGACGATGCTTACCTTCACGTTGTCAATGCGCTGAGTGGACGACGCGCCTGGCGTGTAGATGCAGGTTCCCCGGTACGCTCTACACCTATAACTGCTGGTGATTATGTCTATTTTGGCACTGAGGAGGGCGATTTATTTTGCGTTGACTTGAGAGGTAATGTTAAATGGCGATTTAAAGCTAAACGAGCCCTCACTTCATCACCTGTTTTTGCTAATGGGATTATCCATATTTGTTCTGTTGATTCAATTCTATATGCTTTGGAGGCAAAATCTGGCTACATAATCTGGCGCTTCCGGATGTCGAAGGCATCTATCTCCACACCTTTTATATCTGATAATTTTATTTTTACCGGTTCGGTAGATGCACATATTTACTGTGTGGATATCCATTCAGCTAAGGAAATTTGGAATTATGCTACTGACAACCAGGTGACTAGCTCGCCAATTACTTATCAAGATTCGGTATATTGTGGTTCAGTGGATGGGTGCATGTACTGCCTGGAATTTCGCACAGGTCGACTGCGGTGGAAATTTCAGACCGGCGGACCCATCACAGGTTCACCGGTTATTGCCAATGGTGTGCTATATTTCGGTTCAAACGATCATATTTTATATGCCATTGTTTTATAAGAAATTCGCTAAACACACGGAGAATGATTAGTGACCTCATTGATAAACAGGTTTTTTCATAAAAAAAATTCACAGAGCACAAACCAAGACCTTCAAGAAAAAAAATCGATAAATCTACTGCCGCTTACCGATAATGTTATTGATAGTCCTGCAAAAAACGCTTCTCCATATTTACCACAAAAAAATCATTTGGAAGTAGCTCAATTAATTGTCGGAGTCGCTCAAGATGTTGGTATCCAACGAGATCATAATGAAGATTCCATTTTCACATTGACAGCGAATCTCCTTTCAGATAAAAATTTACTCAATTTCGGACTGTATATTGTAGCTGACGGAATGGGTGGACATGAAAACGGGGAAGTTGCCAGCAGTGTGGCAGTCAGCCAGGTGACGACTCATGTGATAAGTTCCTTATATCTGCCATTACTGTCAGACTCGAGGAATAAGTTGGATTTATCGATCCAGGAAATACTCCAGACTGGCGTCATGAAAGCTCACTATACGATTAAAAAGGAAGCCTTCGGGAGTGGAACCACGCTTACAACCGCGCTTATTATTGGCGATCAACTGACGATCGCACATGTCGGTGATAGCCGAGCATATTCAATCAGCTCGGACGGAAAGTTGAAACCCTTAACCCATGACCATTCTTTAGTCAAACGCCTCGAAGATCTGGGGCAGATTTCTCCCGAACAGGCCTCGATCCATCCGCAGCGGAATGTCTTATACCGTGCCCTCGGTCAAGCGGATTTATTTGAGCCAGATATTGCTACATTTCATCTTCAACCAGGTGATCAGCTTCTTATCTGCTCGGATGGCTTATGGGGTGTGATTCCTGAGGATGAACTTGCCAGGGTAATTAATTCATCCCTGGAACCCCAACTCGCCTGCCAGGCTCTGGTTGACTTAGCTAACCAGGCTGGTGGACCGGACAATATTTCCGTGATCCTTGTACGAATCTCAGAGTAAACCTGATGGAAGAATCGACTTTATATAACCGGTTAGGATTACCTAGAGATGCATCCCAGGATGAGATTCGTCGCGCGTATCGCCAGCTCGTTTTACACTTGCATCCAGATACGAATGTGAATAAGGGAGAGACTGAGTTATTCATCGATATCCAACAAGCTTACGAGCACCTATCTGATCCGGCTAGGAAGATCCGAATATGATAAACATCTACCGGAAGAATCAGAGGTTGTGTCTCCGATAATTATCAAAGTAGATTATAGCCAGCCTTCATTAGTCCGTTTACCAGAACCTCAATTGATCTATACACTACTAGAATTAAACCTCCATCCAGACACCAATCTACTAATTTCATCCACCCCGTTAAATATTTCATTGGTTGTTGATTGCTCAACATCGATGCAAGGTATCCGATTGGATATGGTTAAGCTAACTGCAATTGACTTGATCCGCCGATTACAACCCAATGATATATTCTCATTGGTTAAATTCAATGATTGGGCTGAACTCCTCATTCCTGCAGATAACTTATCCGATTTAAAATCGGCTGAGATGAAAATCCAATTGCTTCAGGCAGGCGGTGGGACAGAGATTTTTAAAGGCTTGGAAATGGGATTTTCCGAGGTTCGACAATTTCGATCCAGTGGTCGGGTAAACCATATTATCTTGATTACCGATGGCCGCACTTACGGTGATGAAATCAGTTGCGAAAAACTTGCCGACCAGGCATCGGCTCTCGGTATTGGTATCAGCGCCATAGGAATAGGCAGTCAATGGAATGATAAATTTTTAGATCATATCACTTCGAAAACGGGTGGAATATGTAAATACATTTCCGATTCCCGCGATATTCGCAATTCAATCCTGGATGAAATTACCCGTCTAGGAACAAGCCTGACTGAACAGATAAATTTCTCCTACCAAGCTTCTCAAGAAGTAGATTTACATTCAGCATTTCGTCTCCAACCTGATGCATCTCCACTGGTCTTGGGAACACCTCTGATTTTTGGTTTTATGCCCAGGTATGGCTCCATGAGCATATTGTTAGAGTTTGTAATCAAGGATATACCCGCAGACTTAACAAGTTTTACCCTGGCAATAGGGTTTATTAATTATGAAATCCCCCGTCACCCCACCAAAACACAGTACGTTCAACGACAAACCTTTGAGAGACAGATTACTAAAGAACAGATAAATGTAGCTCCCCCATCAACTATTCTAGATGCTATGACATTATTATCATTCTATCAAATGCAGGAACGCGCACGAGTAGAACTGGAAAAAGGAAATTTTCACTCCGCTTCACGCCATATGGAAAATCTTGCTACACAACTTTTAAAACAGGGAGAAGTTAACCTTGCGCAAACGGTGCTGGATGAGATGGCTTACGTTCAGCGAAACCAATCCTTCAGTGAAGATGGTGAAAAAAGGATAAAATACGGTACCCGTTCCTTGCTACTCCCAGCTAGTACACAGGAGAATCGACTATGATTGTCTGTCCAAATTGTGGGA
Organism: uncultured Chloroflexia bacterium; assembly: GCA_963774275.1. Taxonomy (GTDB): domain Bacteria; phylum Chloroflexota; class Anaerolineae; order Anaerolineales; family UBA4823; genus FEB-25. Next base: position 579,694 of record CAVZEP010000011.1, read on the forward strand.
ATAAGGAAATGCCAGGTGCCATAATATGTCAGGAATGTGGAACCCAATTATTAACAACCATAAGTGAGTCTACAATCGCTATTCCTGGCAGTATTTCCGATCATATTCGTGAGCATTTATCAAAAGACGAAGGTCTAGACGTTCCACCCACACCTGATAATGCCGAGCTGTCATTATTTCTTATCGATACTGGCGAAGTGATTCCCCTTGAAGGGCTAAGTGAATATACCATAGGTCGATCTGCTGAAGATCAACCCATTTTGCCGGACATTGATCTAACCCCATACCATGGTTATGAAAATGGCGTTTCACGTTTGCATGCTTCCATAAAAATTGACACTCCTTCAGCCATTTTGACTGATTTTGACTCGGCAAATGGAACACAGCTTAATGGGCAAAAAATATTACCCCATAAACCCTATCCGATCACACATGGAGATATAATCACTCTGGGAAAAATAAAATTCCAATTACTCGTCAATCGATAAGGAAGCTGAGTAAGCTATGCCATATACCATCATCATTCACCCGACTGGAGAAGAACCAATCATTGGAGAAATTGAAGAATTGCCAAAACCAACGGATTTATCCATCACCTTAAATAGTCCCCGTCGGTTAGATGGAAAAGAGCTGCATTACCTGACAGAGAATGTTCTCACAGTGATCTGGCCAATTCATCGATTAAATTTCGTAGAAGTATTACCGACCAAAGCTGAAGAAGAGATCATCGGCTTTGTGCGTGAGAAATAAATCATGTTACCAGAAATAAAATTTAAAAACTATCGAATTTTAGTGGTGGATGATGAGCAAAGGATGGCTAAATTTATCCGTTTAAACCTTGAACATGATGGTTTCAGGGTAGTGGAAGCTTTTACAGGAACACAAGCACTGGATCGTCTGCGAACTTCTCTCCCTGATCTGGTGCTCTTAGATGTGATGCTTCCTGATTTAGACGGTTTTGAAGTGTTAAAGATGATTCGAACGATCAGCCCAGTACCAGTGATCATGGTGACTGCTAAGGGAGAAGAAGAGGAACGCATTCACGGGCTTGAGCTGGGTGCGGATGACTATGTTACAAAGCCCTTCAGTCCACGTGAGCTGGTAAGCCGAGTTCGGGCTGTCCTTCGGCGGACAGAGCTGACTACTGACAGCACTCATGGTTTGATCGAAGTCGATGAACGCTTAAAAATCGATTTTGACCGACACGAAGTTTGGGTCGATGGAAAGCTGGTCAACCTTAGGCCTACCGAATACCGTCTTTTATACTATCTGGTTCAGAACACGGGTTGGGTCGTCTCCCACGATCAAATTCTCACCAATGTCTGGGGATATGAATATCGTGATCAACCTCATTACGTTCGGCTCTATATCAATTATTTACGTCAAAAAATTGAAAAGGATCCTACCAATCCAGTTTATATATTAACCGAACGGGGATTAGGGTACCGATTTGTCGACTTCAGACGTGATCATCCAGATAGAATCGTCTGATCCCACGCAAGAAAATCAAAATAGCAACCTATTACAGGATGATAAGGGAGCAATTGGTAAGAATGACAAATAAACAAAGAATATTATTGGTTGATGATCATGAAGTGGTCCGACTCGGTTTGAAAGCCCTCCTCGAGCGACATCCAAGCTTTGAAGTAGTAGCTGAGGCGAGCACTGCTCGTGAAGCGGTGGAACGAGTGGCTGCATTCTCCCCTGATGTAGTGGTGATGGACATCCGTTTGCCCGGCGGCTCGGGTATTGAAGCATGTCAGGAAATCGCAGATAAATATCCCAATACCAAGGTCATTATGCTCACATCTTATGCAGAGGATGAGATGTTATTTTCGGCTATCCGTGCTGGTGCAGTAGGGTATGTTCTAAAACAGATCGGGGGAGAAGACTTGGTTCGTGCCATCGAGGCTGTTGCGAGAGGTGAAGCAATGCTCGATCCAGCAGTCACTCAAAGGATTTTTCAGGAAGTCCGTAAAGCAGCCAGGGAGGAAGAAGCCTCTGCTTTTTCTGCCCTTACTCAACAGGAACGTCATGTCCTTATGCTGGTTTCTGAAGGCAAGACCAATCGCGAAATTGCCAAAGCTCTCTTCTTGGGTGAAGGTACGGTCAGAAATTATGTCAGCAGTATCCTCTCCAAGCTCGGTGTCAGTAACCGTGCCGAAGCAGCAGCATACGCAGTAGAGCATAATTTAAAGGATTACCTGTAATTTTGTTCAGAATCATAACCACATCGTAACCCATGTCCTCTAATGGTGTTCTTAGCTGTGTCTGCAATATATTTACAAGAATGTTGTACAATAAATGTGTGATTGAGGTAAAAATACAACCCAATAAAAACTGGGCAAATTCAAATCTTTTTATGGAGGAATATTTCTATGACCGAACAACCCTTAAATCCCGAAATAACCAGCGATGATAAGCTTTGGGCAGCATTAGGATATCCGCTTTCACCTCTGGCCATCATCGCCTTACTTATGGAGGATAAGAAAGCCCGCCCATTTATAAAATATCATGCAGTACAGTCCATTGCATTTAATATCGTGCTCTATGTGCTTATTGCCATAATCTCTGTTGTCACCTTTGGGATTGGGGCAATTTGTGCACCGTTATTCTGGTTGGTTGTACTTTGGCCTGCTTATGTGGCCTATCAAGGAAAATACCAGGAACTCCCAGTCATTACCAATTTCCTTAAGAAGCAAAATTGGATTTAATATTAGTATCTTATCTAATTACCCGCTGGACATATCCGGCGGGTTTTTCCATTTATTGACTATTTTATTAGTGTTTTACTATGCCCTTCATTCACGCTTTCATAATCACCTGTAAGTTCACGTCTGGCTCTTGACTTTTGATAAACTCACCCTTAGAATCAACCTGTTAAAATCACTGGAACAAAGAAGAGACCTGGATCATTTCAGGCACCGAAGGGGCAAACCTGTATATATATTGATACTGGTGAAACTCTCAGGTAGAAGGACTTTGTCCCTTTCACACTCTGAAAAGCAAGGCGTCGATTTTTACGCCAGAACCGTTGGAGCAAACGTTTGGAATACTAAAGACTTCTCAAACGCGAATCTCTCAGGTAAACGACAGAGGCACATGGGTTATCCGTGTGCCGTTCTAATTAAACACACACTCAATTCTTGGCTTGTATAAATAGAAGTTCGTATTAAAATTAATCCATATAATTAAAAAGGAGGCATCACCATGAATATTCCCGAGAACCTGAAATACACCGAAAGCAATGAGTGGGTCAAACTAGAAGGAAAAACTGGCACGATCGGTATTTCTGATTTCGCTCAAGACCAGTTGTCAGATATCGTCTTCGCAGAAATCATCGTCAATGAGGGAGATACAGTAAAGAAAGGCGATACCATTGCGACGATTGAATCTGTTAAAGCTGCTGCTGACGTTTACTCTCCCGTGACCGGAAAAGTGGTAAGTGCAAATGAAGACCTAAGTGGTGCTCCAGAGGTCATTAATACCGATCCCTACGGGGCAGCCTGGATAGTTAAAATTGAGCTGAGCGATCCATCGGAGGTAAACGCTCTTCTGGATGCTGTTGCTTACGATAAATTAATCCAATCACAACAATAGGAGTAGTTATGTTCATTCCTCACACAGATGCTGACAGGGCAGCGATGCTGCAGGCTATCGGCATTGGAAAGTTGGAAGATCTGTTTGGAGATGTACCTGCTAAATATCGTTTCCCAGCTCTGAAATTACCGTCGGCACAATCGGAAATGGAAATCGCAGCCGAGTTGCAAGAAATGTCACTCGCAAATGAGAGTGTTCATGAGTTGCTCTGCTTCCTGGGTGCGGGAGTTTATAACCATTACATTCCGGCTGCTGTGGATGCAATTATCAGGCGAGGTGAATTTCTCACGGCTTATACTCCATACCAACCAGAGCTTTCCCAAGGGACATTACAGGCGATATTTGAGTATCAGAGTAATATTGCTGCCCTAACCGGTATGGAAGTATGTAATGCATCCCATTATGATGGTGCTACCGCGGTGGCAGAAGCGGTGAATATGGCGTATGCGAACTTTCGTGGTAAACGAAACAAAATCATCCTTTCACCATCTTTGCATCCACAATATCGCCAAACTGTGCGAACTTACGCTGAAGGCTCGACAATAGTTCTGGTTGGAGATGAACTCCATAGTGATATAAAAGCAGAACCCGATTGCTTAATCCCATTAATAGATACCGATACCGCCTTGATAGTCGTTCAATATCCTGATTTCTTGGGTCGTGTTTATGACTATACGAAGTTGGCTGAAGCTGCGCATGGGATGGGAGCATTATTAGCTGTTTCTGTAAATCCCATAGCTCTCGGCTTGCTAAAACCACCAGGATTGATGAATGCTGATATCGTCACTGGAGAAGGTCAACCTTTGGGTATCCCGCTTTCGTATGGAGGTCCATACCTGGGGTTGTTTGCTACTCGTAAAGAATACGTCCGTAAGATGGCAGGACGCCTGACTGGCGAAACGGTTGATAACCGCGGACAGAGAGCTTATGTTCTCACCCTCACAGCACGTGAGCAACACATCCGCCGCGAGAAAGCCACCTCCAATATCTGTAGCAATCAAGGATTAATGGCTTTAGCGTCAACGGTTTACATGAGCTTATTAGGTAAAAATGGCTTACGGCAGGTTGCTGAGTTGTGTTACCACAAAGCTCATTTCACCGCCGATTGTATCGCCAATCTGCCTGGATATTCGCTCTGGTCACCAGATCCATTTTTCAATGAATTTGTGGTTCACTGTCCTGCTCCAATCTCGGATATCAATGATATCTTATTGGATCATGACATCCTGGGAGGTTACGACCTGAGCCAGGATTACCCGGATCTTAAAAACCATATGCTGCTAGCCGTTACTGAGATGAATACCCGTGAACAAATCGATCAGCTGGTTGATGTTTTATCGGAGGTGACCCATGGGTGAGCCGCAATTATGTGATATCTCAGTAAGTGGACGTCAGGGGATTAGTTTTCCTAAACCAGATGTCCCCACCTCTCCCTTACCGGAAGGTCTCATTCGGGAAGACCTCCCATTACCTGAGTTATCTGAGCTGGATGTGATCCGCCACTATACTCGTCTCTCACAGCTCAATTACAGCATAGATACCGGGTTTTATCCTCTAGGTTCCTGTACCATGAAGTACAACCCAAAGATCAACGAAGAAACTGCTCGTTACCCTGGTTTTGCTTTCACTCATCCATTGCAGCCAATTGAGACCGTTCAGGGAAACCTGGCGCTGATGTATTCATTGCAAGAATGGCTAAAAGAGATAGGTGGATTTGCTGGGATGACGTTACAACCAGCAGCGGGTGCCCATGGTGAGCTCACTGGCGTGTTGATGATTCGTGCCTATCATCGCTCACGGGGTGACACAAGGCGCGATAAAATCCTTATTCCCGACTCAGCTCATGGGACAAACCCTGCCACATCTGCTATGAGTGGTTTAAGGGTTGTTGAGGTTAAATCAGATGCACGTGGAAACGTTGATTTAGAATCGTTGAAGCAGGAATGTGATGATACACTGGCTGGTTTGATGTTGACTAACCCCAATACCCTGGGGCTTTTTGATGAACATGTGGAAGAGGTCATCCGTTTGGTACATGCATCGGGTGGATTGGTTTACGGTGATGGGGCGAATTTAAATGCCCTGCTTGGTGTCATTCGTCCGGGAGATCTGGGCATTGATGCAATGCATTATAACCTTCACAAAACTTTTTCTACCCCACACGGCGGCGGAGGTCCAGGCTCAGGACCGGTTGGCGTGGCAGCAAATTTGGTGGATTTCCTTCCTGCGCCTGTGGTGGGGATCATCGAGGAGGGCGATGAGGAAATGCCACCTTTGTTCGGTTTTGTCACCCCAGCCAAATCCATTGGACGCATGAAATCATTTCATGGGCATTTCGGTATGTTAATCCGTGCGTATACCTATATCAGCATGCACGGAGGTCAGGGTTTGCGCTTAATCGCAGATCATGCAGTGCTGAATGCTAATTACCTGCTGTCACTCATCAAGGGTACTTACCATCTACCGTACGATAGATTATGCATGCATGAGTTCGTTGTGGAAGGCACGTGGGCTGACGCTCCCGATATTCATGCCCTGGATATTGCCAAACGATTGATGGATTATAAATTCCACCCACCCACCAATTACTTTCCCTTGATTGTTCACGAAGCATTGATGATTGAGCCAACTGAATCAGAAAGTAAAGAAACGTTAGATGCCTTTGCCCAGGCATTAATCCAGATTGCGAATGAGGCTCATCAGGAACCGGAATTGCTAAAAGATGCACCGCATATCACCCCGGTGGGCAGGTGTGATGAAGTAAAAGCCGCCAAGGAGTTAGTATTATGTTGCGGGGTCTCTGCGACTGATAATTAATCTCTACCAAAAGCCCAGTTTCAATTGAAACTGGGCTTTTTTCTTATTTCTCGAATCCATTAAGTAAATCTAACAAATTAATATGGAAATTCATCATTGGATCAAACTGCCCATCCAATCATCTATGTGTATCTCGTGAGTTGCTACCAATCTCGATGGAAGTTGCACAAATCGATAAAATAGACGAATCCTCCACAATCCTGTTTATATAATTCCAGCATCACAGCGCCTTCTTCGTTGCCGATTCCCATTTTCAGCTTCCGATAAATTTTTAACAATATTCACTAAAAATTTCTCTACTTTAGGCACAGTCAAAAACTCCTAATCTTTCTTAGCTTGACTTAATGTTACAATAGGCGTCTATTATCTTTATCGGTTTTCTCACCTCATGGATAGAGCCAACCCCCTGGAATTCAATTTCGTCACCCCTCGCCCGACTGTCGAAATCCATTTACCTGATGGGCAGGTTATTTGTGGTCCAAGGGGGGCAGTGGTGGGTAAATTCCTTTCCCTTCTAGAAACACCTGAATCTCCACCTTTAGTAGGTGCGATTATCAATGGCGAATTACGCGAGCTAACATTTCCCATTCTCCTGGATGCTAAGGTCACTCCAATTTCAATGGAAGATGCAGATGGGATGTTAATCTATCGCCGATCGCTTACTTTTCTGTTGGAAGCTGCCTTCGAAGAACTATATCCTGATGTTACATTGACGATTGACCATTCTGTCTCCTCGGGTGGGTATTACTGTGAAATCCGTGACCATGATCCTCTCACGGATGAGGAGCTTGTGCGATTGACCGCACATATGCAATCAATTGTTGACGAGGATTTACGCTTTACCAAACGAGAAGTACCCCTTGCAGAAGCAGTCGCTTATTTCGAAAGCAAGGGTTACACCGACAAAGTACGCTTGTTGGCTCATCGCCAAAAAGATTACCTGACCCTTTACCGACTGGGTGACCACCAGGATTATCACCATGGCTACATGGTTCCTTCGACGGGTTACTTGCGATGGTTCAATTTAATTCCTACCAATGGTGGTTTCACAATCAATTTTCCTCGCCGAAATCTGCCAACCCAATTACAACCCATGCCAAATTATCCCAAGCTGTTGGCTACTTTCCGACGCTACGGGAAATGGTTGGATCGGCTTGGAATTGCCAGCGTTGGTGCATTAAATGATTCCATTCTTGCTGGACGCATCCATGAGATCATATTGGTCTCAGAAGCACTCCATGAAGAACATGTCGCAGATATTGCCGAACAAATCACTTCCCGCTATGATCAATCAGACTCCAACAAGAAAGTGCGTATTATTCTCATAGCTGGACCTTCCTCCAGTGGAAAAACCACTTTATCCAAGCGTCTCTCCATACAGCTACTCTCCCAAGGCATTTCCCCATTTCCTTTGGAAATGGATAGCTACTTTATCGACCGTGAAAAATCTCCCATGGACGAAAATGGTCAGCCTGATTTTGAATCCTTGCAAGTTGTGGATACTCATTACCTTGCTCAGGATTTACGGCGTTTGGTAGCGGGTGAAGTGGTCCGTATGCCACGTTTTAACTTCAAATTAGGACGAAGCGAATTCGGTGATGTGGTTCAGCTTCAACCGGGTCAGGTGATTATCCTCGAAGGAATCCATGGGTTAAATCCTGCCTTGCTACCAGATTTCCCTGTTGAGCAAACCTTTCGGATCTATGCCTCCGCCCTGACGCAGCTCAATCTCGATCGTCACAACCGTATCTCCACGACGGATACACGTTTGGTCCGCCGGATCGTTAGGGATGCCAGGGAGCGAGGCTATACCGCCCGGGATACAATTCTACGTTGGGAATCAGTTCAACGCGGAGAGAAGCGGTACATTTTTCCATATCAAGAAAATGCTGATATCATGTTCAATTCAGCTCTGGCTTATGAGCTCTCAGCATTAAAACCTTACGCTGAACCATTATTACGTCAGGTACCATTTGGAACGCGTGAATATATTGAAGCCAAGCGCATGCTGGCACTTTTAGAATGGTTCCAGCCTGTTTCATCAGAACTAATACCGGATAATTCCATTCTGCGTGAATTCATCGGTGGCTCTGTTCTAAAAGAATTCAAGCTGTGGAATCCGATAAAATAAACTTCCGCTCAGGGAAAATGCATGGAATCTGCTGAAAAATTCATGCGTACCATCCGGGTGCGTAATGAACAACAACTGGGTACATTAGGACGCCTGCTGGTTGCTGTTGCAGATGCAGGTGGAGATGTAGGTGAGGTTCGTTTGATCCAGGAAACATCCCGATACACATTACGTGACATTTCCATCTACACCCAAGATGAAGCTCACATGGATCTGTGTCTTCAAGCCATGCAGTCAAACCCTGGCACTCGCATTCTGGCAATCCGTGATGAAGTGTTGGAGCTGCATCAAAAAGGTAAGATAGCCATCCGCAGCCGAATTGCAGTGGATAATCTCTCCATCCTGCGCCGTGTATACACCCCAGGAGTAGCAGAAGTGTGCCTGATGATCGCCAAAGATCCATCCCTGGCCCGCCAATATACTGCCATTAGCCATCTGGTGGCGATTGTCACGGATGGTACAGCAGTTCTGGGTCTGGGTGATATCGGACCTGTAGCTGGGATGCCGGTCATGGAAGGTAAAGCCATGTTGATGGAGACGCTTGTTGGTTTATCAGGCGTCCCCATCTTGCTGAATAGCAAAGATCCTGATGAAATCATCACGACTGTCGCAACCATAGCACCAACATTTTCTGCCATCCACCTTGAAGATATCTCAGCCCCACGCTGTTTCGAAATCGAGGACCGCCTTCAAGCAATGCTGGATATCCCGGTAATGCACGATGACCAGCACGGAACAGCTGTCGTTGCTACGGCGGCACTTACAACCGCCAGTCGAATCACAAAAATAAAGCTGGAAAAAGTCAAGATAGGTCAGATTGGATTAGGTGCAGCAGGAAATGCCATTGGTCGTATGTTGATGAAGCTCACAGGTAATCCAGTATTGGGAGCCGACCTGTCGGAGGCAGCGCTCGCTTACTTTGAGCAGGTAGGTGGCATGCGTGCTACACTTAAGGAAATCATGTCGGAATGTGATGTCGTGGTTGCAACTACGGGTGCTGCTGGTCTCATCAAACCGGAGATGGTCCGGAAAGGGCAGATTATCCTGGCCCTTTCAAATCCTAACCCGGAGATAGACCCAGATTTGGCGATTAAAGCCGGGGCAGCTTTTGCTGCAGACGGAAAATCGGTGAATAACGTGCTTGGTTTTCCTGGCATATTGCGGGGTGCAATTGACTCCTACGCCACTCACATCAGCCATGAGATGTACCTGGCGGCTGCAATTGCAATAGCAGATCAAACCCCGCAGGATGAGCTGGTTCCAAATCCGTTAGATAAAGAAGTCCATAAAGCAGTAGCGCAGGCAGTGGCACAAAAAGCCATCCAACAAGGCATTGCGCGAGCTGAATTCGTACCCTATGTGGAGGATTAAGGACCAAATTCGATCATAATACTAATTTTGGTAATCGCACTAAATTCGATGGCGATGGATATCTTATTTTATCAATAGGCCAAACTACTCACTTAGAGGAGAAAACATGAAAGCCAGTCACATCACCAACCGTTTCTTCAGTATCATCCTGATCATGGTTATGTTCATTGGAAGTGGGTCTCCTGCTTTAGCGCAAAAAACCAGCGTTACACCCACACAGGAAATTGCCTCTGGTCAAACAGTTGTCGCTCACGTCTATTACAATGGTACTGAGGAACTCAACCAGCTAGCTAACTCTCTGGACATCTGGGAAGTAAACCACGATGCTGGTTATCTGGTAGCCAGGCTCTCTTCCTGAGCTGTATGTTTCATTGCAACAAGCCAGCTATCGAATCGTCATTGACCAAGCGAAAACTGACTTGCTCAATCAACCCCTCAATCCATTACCTGGTCAGGGACCGGACACCATCCCTGGTTACCCCTGCTACCGCACGGTGGAAGAGACCTACACAAGTATGCAAGATATCGTTACCGCTAACCCCACATTGGCAGAATTGATTCCAATTGGAGTTAGCTGGGATATGTTGACTCCCGGTGGACCAGCTGGCTATGAAATGAACGCCCTGCGCCTGACCAATGAGAATCTCCCCAATATCGACGACAGACCAACATTCTTCCTGATGGCGGAGATTCACGCCCGTGAATTGGTCACCGCAGAGACTGCTATCCGGTACGCTGAGTACCTGATCGGTAATTATGGCTCCGATCCAGACATAACCTGGTTATTGGATTACTTCCGTGTATATATCGTTACCATGTCTAATCCGGACGGGCGTAAGTTTGCCGAGACTGGTGAATGGTGGCGGAAAAATACCGATAATAACGATGGATGTACAACCTACCCGGACTATGGAACTGATTTAAACCGCAACCATAGCTTCAAATGGAATATGGGGGGATCCAGTGGTAACCCGTGCGGTGAGACTTACCACGGACCAACTGCTGGTTCTGAGCCTGAAGTCCAGGCAATCGAATCATTCGTTATGACTTTATTCCCCGACCAGCGCGGTCCGGGGAATTCCGATCCTGCCCCTGTTGATACTACCGGAACTTTCATTACCTTGCATAGCTATAGCCAGCTCGTTCTATGGCCATGGGGTTGGACAAGCTCTCCAGCTCCAAACAACACTCAATTACAGACGCTTGGACGCCATCTGGCATATTTTAACAATTACACCCCCCAACAAGGCTGGGATTTGTACCAAACCAGCGGAACATCGGAAGAATTCGCTTACGGCACCCTGGGAATTGCTGCTTATACATTTGAAATGGGCACTACCTTTTTCCAGGATTGCACAAGTTTTGAGAATACAATCTATCCGAATAACCGCACCTCATTGTTATTCGCTTTTAAAACTGCCCGACGCCCTTACATGAACCCAGCTGGACCTGACTCGTTGAGCCTGATCGTCACCCCCACCGATGTTCCAGCCGGTACACCTGTTCAGCTGACTGCATCTGCAAACGACACTCGTTTTAATAACTTCCACGGCACTGAACCTACGCAAAATATTGAAGAAGCGCACTTTAGTATCGACGACCCTTCCTGGATCACCGATACGATTACTTACCCGATGGTTGCCAGTGATGGCAGTTTTAATAATCCGATTGAAAACATCCAGGCAACGCTAAGTACGGGTAGTTTATCGGTAGGTCGCCACACGATCTTTGTGGAAAGCAAGGATGCCAGCGGTAATTGGGGTGTGACCAGTGCTGTTTTCCTGAACATCACAGAAGCTGCTGCACCTACCGCAATTTTCTCAAGCAATAGCCCAGTTCCCATTGGAGACCTGGTTTTGTTTGATAATCAGACCACCGGCTCGGAGCCCATCACTTATACCTGGGATTTTGGTGATGGTAATACATCTTCCGAGTTCGAGCCTTCCCATCTTTATTTAGACATTGGTACTTACAACGTCATGCTTGAAGCCACGAATTACTTGGGAACTGACAGCGTAATCCACCCAGTTACTATTGAGCCAATTGCCATCACCAGTGTTGATCTGACAAATGTCACTCCTGATCCGGTTTATACTGGGGATTCTGTGGAATTCAGTGCCGATCTGTTGCCTGATGATGCCACCCAGCCCTATACCTATACTGTTCAATATGGTGATGGAACCATCTTCGATGGATCTTCAAGCGAGGACCCTTTACTTCTTAGCCATATTTACTCGGTCAGTGGTGATTACACCATCACGATCGAGGTTCAGAATGTTGGCATGAGTTTCCCTGTTACCGACAGTCTAAACCTACCAGTCCTGTCCCCTATCCAACCAGGGGCTGAATTCACCAGCAACAGTCCCGTCCATATTGGTCAACCTGTGCAATTTACCAACCAATCCGATGGCTCTCCAACCCCGACATATTTATGGAATTTTGGAGATGGTGGGACATCAACGGAGACAAACCCAGCACATGTCTATACTGACATCGGTACCTACACCGTCACCTTGTTGGCAACGAATAGATTTGGTGATGACATTGTAAGCCACCCAGTCGACGTCGTGCCGATAGATATCTCCAGTGTTGACTTAACTCGGATCACTCCTGGCACAATCTACGCTGGGGAACCAGTAAACTTCAGTGCAGATTTATTACCGGATGATGCCACCAAGCCCTATACCTATTCGATCGATTATGACGACGGATTAATCGACGATAACGCTTCCGACCTTGACCCATTACCGCTGGCTCATGTTTTTTCTAGCGGTGGGGTTTACACAATAGTGATCGAGGTTATGAATGTTGGTATGACAGTACCTGTGACTGATAGTCTGGACCTGGAAGTCATCGAACCTGTCACAATCACCAGCATTGATCTTACCCTGGATTCTCCAATGCCGATTTACGCCGGTGATCCCGTGCAATTCAATGCCGATCTAGCCCCCGAGGACGCCACCAAACCGTACACCTACACCATACTTTATGGCGATGGTATAAGCACCACCAACACCTCCAGTGATGACCCGCTCGCTTTCGAGCATGTCTATGCCACTGGAGGCAATTTCACCGTCCAAATCGCAGTCTTGAATGACCTCATGACTGTCCCTGTAACCGACAGCCTGGACCTGGTTGTGTTGATACCAGATCCAATGGCAGAGTTCTCCAGCAACAGCCCCGTTCTTCTGGGTCAGCCGGTGCAGTTCACCAACCAGTCCATCGGATTGGAACCCATCACTTATGAGTGGGATTTTGGTGACGGCACGGGTACTTCCACAGAAACCAATCCCAGCTATACCTACGCTGCCATAGGTACCTTCACGGTCACCCTGGAGGCCACAAATGCCCTGGGTAGTGATAGTGTCAGCCACCAGGTCACTGTCGAGCCCATCGCCATTACCACGGTAGAGCTGGCGCAGCTCTCCTCCGGACCTATTTTTGTTGGGGATACCGTGGAATTCAGTGCCGATCTATCGCCTGATACTGCCACCAAACCATACACCTATACGATTGATTATGGTGACGGAACACTCCTCACCTTGACCTCCAGCGATGACCCATTATTGCTGAGCCATTCCTATGCATCTGGAGGCAATTACACCATCTCAATCGAAGTCAGGAATGAGGCGATGGTGGATCCGGCAACAGATACTCTTGCTGTTACCGTAATGTATCGGAGTTTCCTGCCCCTAACCTCAAAGTAGGCTCATGGGGTGCTGCAAATTGAAATAGAAATTCGCAGCACCCAAATTATCATTTCACAATAGGAAATCTTATTTAAGGTTCACGTTATTGGAAAATACCTTCAATAATGAGATGTGCTTGAGAAGCTAAAACCACCATTCAATCTTAATACACCCGATCGCATCACTAGACATAAAACAAGTGTGTGATTGAGACTAAGAGGAGAATATGAAAAAGAATCTGTTTTCGTTCATCGTGCTTTTCTCCATGCTCATTGGCATGGTTTCGAGCGCTGCAGCTACACCTACATTAAAATCTTCACCAGAATTAGCTATCGCACAACTTGATGAGCCAACTCAAGGCGAGAGTGTGATAGCCAGGGTATATTTCACCAGCCGGGATGATCTTAATAGTCTGTCAACCCATTACGACATCCTGGAGGTGAATCACGAACAAGGTTTTGCTTTATTCTTGCTCTCCCCAGATGAGTACACTACCCTCCAGCTAACAGGCTACCGGTTGGAAATTGATCCAAGCAAGACGAAAACAATCAATCAACCCCACCTACTCTTACCGGGTCAGGGAACCGACACCATCCCTGGTTTCGACTGCTATCGTACGGTGGAAGAAACCTACACTGCCATGCAGGCGATTAATGCTGCCCATCCCGATCTGGCGCAGATATTCGATATCGGTGATAGCTGGACTCGTGTCCATTCAGGGCCTCCAAATGGATATGATATCTTTGCTTTGCGCCTAGAGCAATGAAAACTTCGGCGTAATTGCCGACAAACCTACATTTTTCCTGATGGCTGAAATCCACGCTCGTGAATACGTCACTGCAGAAGCAGCCATGCGTTACGCGGAGTACCTGATAAGCAATTACAACATTGATCCCGACATCACCTGGTTGTTGGATTACTTCCGTGTCTATATCGTTACCATGACCAATCCGGACGGGCGAAAGTTAGCTGAGGCTGGTAACCTGTGGCGTAAAAATGTGGACAATGACGATGGCTGCAGCGATCCAGGTTCCTGGGGAGTTGACCTGAACCGCAATAGCAGCTTTAAGTGGGGCTGTTGTGGTGGCTCAGATAGCTATCCATGCGGAGAGACTTACCGCGGTCCTGGCCGTGCATCCGAGCCTGAGATTGCTGCCATTCAAAGTTTTGCTGCTTCAATTCTCGGGGACTGGAATGGCTCGAATGGTGATGACGAAATCCCACCCGCCTCTGCTGCAAACACTCCAGGAGTTTTTATCACCTTGCACAGCGCCGCTGGTCTCGTGCTTTGGCCTTGGGGATGGACCTCGACAGATTCACCCAATGCCACCCAATTGCAGACCCTTGGACGTCGCCTGGCATTTTATAATGGTTACACACCTCAGCAATCCAACGATCTCTACACTACGGATGGTACTACCGATGATTGGTCCTATGGCAAGCTGGGTATTGCGAGTTTTACCTTCGAGATGGGAACAGATTTTTTTCAGGATTGTAGCTCATTCAATGGCACCATTTACCCGGAGAACCGCGACTCCTTGTTGTATGCCTTTAAAACAGCCCGTCAACCTTATATGAACCCGGATGGGCCAGATTCAATCAATGTTACTGCAGTACCAGGCGCAGCTGAGCCAGGCGAGCTAGTTCAACTAACAGCGATAGCTGACGGAACGCGTTTTGGTGGATCTGGTGAGCCTATCCATACTATCACTGAAGCGCGCTACAGCATCGATAATCCATCCTGGATCACAGATACGGTCACTTATCCAATGACGTCTTTCGATGGCACGTTTAACGAAAATGTGGAGGATATTGTTGGGACGATCGATACCTCCGGTTTATCCTCTGGTCGTCATACGATATTTGTGGAAAGTAAGAATGCTAATAATTGGGGTGTAGTTAGTTCTACTTTCCTATATATCGTTGACCCCGGTGTTTCACCGGTGATTGAGGGTTATGTTCGAGAAGCCGGTACTAACCTCCCCCTCGCTGCCACGGTGACTGCAGGTCTTTTCAGCACCAGCACCGATCCAGCAACTGGTTCTTACAGTATGACCGTGATCAGTGGAACATATGACATGGTTGCACAAGCAGTTAACCATGCGCCAGCTTATGCCAACGGAGTTGTTGCCCACGATTTCGAAACCATCTCACAAGATTTTACCCTGTACCCGACTTGTGAAGTCTTTGCGGATGATGTCGAAAATGGTAATCAAGGCTGGACGGCTCAAACCCCTTGGGCAATCACCACTGAAGCATCTAATAGCCCCACCCATTCCTGGACGGATAGTCCTCTGGGGAATTATGGGAATTATCTCAACACCTCACTTACCTCGCAGACATTTGATCTGAGTACTTCTACCGGGGTTACCCTTGATTTTTGGCATAAATACGTAGACGGAGGCTGGATGGGACTTCGGTTATGTGGAATACAGCAACAACGGAGGAAGTACCTGGACGATGGTTGCCTACTATGATGGAAACCAATCCACATGGATTGAGGAGAGTATTCCCATAACTGGTCTGGACGGTCAAGCGAATTCAAAAATCCGCTTCCGCTTCACCAGCGATAGCAATACTGTGTTCGATGGCTGGCACATTGATGATATTTCTATCATCGCTGGCGGACCAGGCTGCATGCCTCCCGCCCCTCCTGTAGTTGAATTCACTAGCAACAGCCCTGTTCTCATTGGGGACCCTGTGCAGTTCGATAACCTGACTACTGGTTCAGAACCCATCACCTACGATTGGAATTTTGGTGACGGTATTTCATCTTCCGAGTTTGAGCCTGCCCATCTTTATGCAGATATCGGTACCTACACAGTTACTTTAACCGCAACAAATGGATTGGGTACGGACAGCATCAGTCATACTGTAACCGTTGAGCCGATTGGTTTCACCAGTGTTGACTTAACTCGGATCACTCCTGGCACAATTTACGCTGGGGAACCAGTAGACTTCAGTGCAGATTTATTACCGGATGATGCCACCAAGCCCTATACCTATTCGATCGATTATGACGACGGATTACTCGACGATAACGCTTCCGACCTTGACCCATTACCGCTGGCTCATGTTTTTTCTAGCGGTGGGATTTACACAATAGTGATCGAGGTTATGAATGTTGGTATGACAGTACCTGTGACTGATAGTCTGGACCTGGAAGTCATCGAACCTGTCACAATCACCAGCGTTGACCTTACCCTGGATACTCCAATGCCGATTTACGCCGGTGATCCCGTGCAATTCAGTGCCGATCTAGCCCCCGAGGACGCCACCAAGCCGTACACCTACACCATACTATATGGCGATGGCATAAGCACCACCAACACCTCCAGTGATGACCCGCTCGCTTTCGAGCATGTCTATGCCACTGGAGGCAATTTCACCGTCCAAATCGCAGTCTTGAATGACCTCATGACTGTCCCTGTAACCGACAGCCTGGACCTGGTTGTGTTGATACCAGATCCAATGGCAGAGTTCTCCAGCAACAGCCCCGTTCTTCTGGGTCAGCCGGTGCAGTTCACCAACCAGTCCATCGGATTGGAACCCATCACTTATGAGTGGGATTTTGGTGACGGCACGGGTACTTCCACAGAAACCAACCCCAGCTATACCTACGCTGCCATAGGTACCTTCACGGTCACCCTGGAGGCCACAAATGCCCTGGGTAGTGATAGTGTCAGCCACCAGGTCACTGTCGAGCCCATCGCCATTACCACGGTAGAGCTGGCGCAGCTCTCCTCCGGACCTATTTTTGTTGGGGATACCGTGGAATTCAGTGCCGATCTATCGCCTGATACTGCCACCAAACCATACACCTATACGATTGATTATGGTGACGGAACACTCCTCACCTTGACCTCCAGCGATGACCCATTATTGCTGAGCCATTCCTATGCATCTGGAGGCAATTACACCATCTCAATCGAAGTCTGGAATGAGGCGATGGTGGATCCGGCAACAGATACTCTTGATGTTACCGTAATGTATCGGAGTTTCCTGCCCCTAACCTCAAAGTAGGCTCATTGGGTGCTGCAATTTCGGTTACAATTTGCAGCACCCAAATTATTATATTAAATACACCTGGAGGTGTCCATGTCCAAAGCAGCCATACGCGAACAACGCCGTGCCCAGCGAATAGCTAAACGTAATCGTCAACGGTCGATAATTGGAATTATCGCCCTGCTTGTGATAATACTGATCGCTTTTCTGGTTTATCGAGATTACTCGAATAAAAGTCAGTCATATCCGATCGGAACCTTGGATACGACTCCCCCAACACCATCTTCTACTGCAGTCACGACTGCATCAGGCCTTATATATGAAGACCTCCAGGCAGGAGATGGTGCAACCGCGAAATCTGGTGATAACGTCACTGTCAACTATACTGGCTGGTTGGCGGATGGCACTAAATTTGACTCATCCATCGATCGAGGCAAAACCTTTGACTTTACCATTGGTGCAGGCAATGTCATCCCTGGATGGGATGAGGGTGTTGTTGGAATGCAAGTGAATGGCACCCGATTACTCGTTATCCCACCTGCTTTGGGTTATGGTGAAACAGGCTCTGGGACGACCATCCCAGCCAATGCCACTTTAACCTTCGAAGTACAGCTCGTGGCTATAAAATAGTAAAACGGGCGTGTGCGATCCACACGCCCGTATGATTTAATTTCCCGCGATAATCATTTCCTTTAATAAAGTTCCGAGCCTTTCAATCCCTATTTGGATTTGGTCAGGCGAGGCATATGAGAAGTTGAGCCGCATGGTGTTTTCTCCCCCGCCTTGCGCATAAAAAGAGGTTCCAGGGACGAATGCCACCTTGCGCTTTACTGCGATTTTGAATACCTCCGTGGTATCCATTCCCTTTGGTAACATCCCCCATAGGAACAATCCACCTTTTGGTTTCGTCCATTGCACCCCAGGTGGGAAAAGTTCTTCCATTGCGTCCAGCATGATATTACGACGTTCACCATATACCCGCCTGATCAACCAGATGTGGCGATCTAAAAAACCTCCCCGTGCCACTTCATAGGCAACAATCTGATTAAATGTTGAGGTATGCAGGTCAGCACCCTGCTTTGCTTGCACCAGCTTACGGATCACTTGTGTGGGTGCTATGACCCATGCAAGCCGTAAACCTGGAGCCAGGATTTTTGAAAATGTGCTTAGATAAATCACATTTCCCACATATTCATTACTGCCGTTCTTCCGATATTCGTTATCCATATTTACGATCGAAGGTATGTTTTCCCCTTCATAGCGAAGCTGCCCATAAGGGTCATCCTCAATAATCGGGACTCCATAACGATCGGCAATTTCAATTAATTCTTTTCTGCGCTCAAGAGATAATGTCACCCCAGTTGGGTTTTGGAAATTTGGTAAAACGTAAATAAATTTCACTCCGCTGCGCAGGGCGTTTTCTAACTCTGAAGTGATCATGCCATTTTCGTCCATTGGGACGGTGACATACTCTGCACCGTATGCGTTCCACGCTTGCAATGCCCCCAAATATGTCGGTTCCTCCACCAGGATGCGATCACCAGGGTTAATGAATACCTCTCCGATTAAATCAAGGGCTTGCTGGCTTCCACTGGTGATCAGGATATTATCCACATTGACACTGATCCCGAAACGCCCAGTATGGCGAGCAATCATCTCACGCAGAGGGAGATAACCTTCTGTCGAGCCGTATTGCAGAGCCTGGGCACCCAATCCTTTTAATACCTGTTGGCATGCAGCACTGAATTCATCCACTGGAAAAACATCTGGTGCTGGCAATCCACCAGCAAAGGAGATTACTTCAGGGTCTTCAGTTAGCTTGAGTAATTCGCGAATGGCAGAACTTTTCATTCGCTGAGTCCGTTGGGCATAACGATGATCCCAAGGGGTTTCCATTGTCACACACTCCTATTCAAAGTTTTTGGTTTTTACCAAAAAAACTGACATTTTTACATCACTAGCAATACCGGTCTATGGATATTATAACTTTGGAAAACGTCGTAGGATGTGCGCAGGTGACGGTAGGATCACCCGCTCACCTACATGGAGAGTACCCAGGATTTTACTGCTATCCTTTGGTGCTCCCTGGTAAACATAAATGATTGTGCCCTTCGAAGCAGATTTAGCTTCAACGTATGCTAGTCCAGTCAGGTAACCATCCTTGTCTACCGCACAGCTTGTCACATGCCCCACAACTCGGCCGCGCCAATCCACAACGGGATCGCCCAGGTGTGCCATTCGGACTCCTTTTTCATCAAAACAAAATCGAACGAGCTCACCCTTGCGCCCTTTTTCTTTCTCGATAAATGCATCACGACCGACAAACCATGGTTTATAAGTTTTTACAAATTGACCAAATCCTGCCTCAGCTACCCCCAGATTCAGTTCCCCACCCATTTCGTGGCCATAAAGAGGTAAACCAGCTTCGGTCCTCAAAGAATCACGGGCACCCAATCCGCAGGGTTTAATCCCATATGCCTTGCCAACCTTCAATATGGCATTGAATAAACCATCCGCTCGGCTTGGATGGACGAAGAGCTCATATGAAAACTTCTCACCAGTATATCCAGTACGCGAAATTATCAGATCAAAATCACCCAGGTGTGCTTCACATATTTGAGTACGTTTTAGATAACGGATCGCACGGAGTGTCTTTTCGTCACAACCCAATCCCACAAGGATCTTTCTAGCATATAGGACCTTGCAATGCAATGTCTACACGCATGTCTTGTCCCTCTTTGGGATCTTTTAAATTTCGCACAATCGCATTTCTACCAAAAACCTTCGCCCATGGTCTTTTATTATCAACTAAGACGCGCCCTTCCTTTACTGCTTCCAACCATGCCCAATCCTTATCAGCATTGGCGGCATTCACCACCATCAGCATTTTCTCATTTCCACGCTTGTATACGATCAAATCATCGATCACATTGGCGTCGGTGTCTAGGAAATGGGTATAACATGATTCTCCCACTGATAAGTAACTCACATCATTTGCCACCACGCTATCCAGAAATGCTGCCCCATCCGGACCTTCCACCTGGAATACGCCCATATGAGCAACATCAAATAAACCGGCCGTCTGTCTGACAGCTAGATGCTCTTCCATTACAGATGTATACCAAACTGGCATCTCCCAGCCAGCATATGTGATGATTTTCGCACCTAGCTTTTTATGGGTCTCAAAGATCTGTGTCTGCTTCACTTCAGCATCAATCTCCTCCCAGCTGAATTTTGGCAGTGCTTCACCTTCACCCATGATCATGCCAATAAAATATGGTTTCGGTGCGAGTCTTTCCCCTTGCATGGGTATAGATGGCTCTGCATCCGAGATTTCCACCACGGTTAAACCAGGTAATTTCTTTAGTACGTCTGCATCAAAAGCAACATATCCATCGGAAAGATCACGCAACCATGCAGCAATGACTCCCTGCATCTTAACCGGGATGGTCAACCTGAATTGATACACCCCAAGGCAGGTAAGCGTACCATCGACTTCTCCATCAGGAGTATAAATCCGGGTTGGTTGGCTTTCACCATTCTTTAACGCCTCTATATCACTAGAAAGAGCTTCGCTCAGGAATAACCTCACTCTCTCACCGGATAGTTCTAAGACAGACCATTCTTTACTCTTTGGCTTATCATCGAGATAATAAAAATGGGGGTATGCATGTTGGCTGGCGGTAAAATCTATACCAGCACTTTCAGCTAATTTTCGTACCCTCAATTTCCCTTCTTCAAGTGTATAAAAATCTACCTTCGCCCGGCGTAGAATTCCGTTCGCTCCCAACCGGCCATGAGGTTTGGTTGAAAGCAGGATATCCGCAATGATATCGGACAATTGCTTCATCTCCGCTTCTTTGAATCCTCGTTGAGTAACCCAGGGTGTCCCCATCCGAATACCCGATGGGTCAGAAGCCGATTCGTCACCTGGAATGGTGTTTCGGTTGACTACAATTCCAGCAATATCCAGGATGCGTGAAGCCATATCCCCCGATAGTCCGGTACCATCCTGCCCAACAATAGTATTGCATGCCAGGTTCATCATATGTGTATTTGTTCCACCATAGGCAATGCGCAAGCCTCGTTGTCGTAGATAATCGGTGAAGGCTGCACAATTTTTAACAACCTGGTGTTGAAGCTGGTGGAACTGTTCAGTCTTAGCAACCTTAAATGCTACTGCCATTCCCGCATACGAATTGACATGCGGTCCCCCTTGTTCGCCGGGGAATACTGCCCGGTCTATATCACGAGATAACTTCTCGTCAAAAGTAAGGATGCACGCTCCTCGTGGACCGCATAATGATTTATGTGTGGTAAACGTGACCACATCCGCATAACCAACCGGAGAGGGATAGGCTCCAGCAACAACTAACCCGGCTATATGGGCTATGTCAGCAAATAAATATGCCCCCACCTCATCGGCAATCTCACGGAAGCGTTTCCAATCAGCAGCCCAAGGATAAGAAGAATAACCAGCGATGATGAAGCGAGGTTTATACTTACATGCCAGTTCTTCAACCGCATCATAATTAATTTGCTCAGTTTGTGGGTCCACCGAGTAATGTACCGCATTATAAAATTTCCCAGACCGGTTGACGGGCGAGCCATGTGTCAGGTGACCTCCGTGAAGCAAGTCCATGCCCATTATTGTCGCGCCAGGCTCCACCAGGGCATGATAGACTGCATTGTTGGCTGGTGCTCCGGATAAGGGTTGGACGTTCACATAAATATTATCCGCACTGACCATGTCATTGGCGAATAATTCCGCACATCTGCGACGGGCAAGCTCTTCAATCGTGTCCGCATACTCCACACCTTTGTAATAGCGTTTATCTGAATATCGGCGGAAATTAACCAGCCTTGCTGGGAAATCGAGTATTTCTTTCTCACTCATGGAGCGAGTTTCCTCACGAGGATAGCCTTCTGCATAAATATTTTGAAAGGCAGAAGAGATAGCCTCGCGCACTGCCATCGGAGCCTGACTTTCGCTTGGGATTAGGATCAACTTCCGATATTGTCGCTCAGCTTCTAATTGGGTTAATTCATAAAGTGCGGGATCCAGCTCAGCTAGATTTCCGCGAAATAGATAATCTTCCATTCTTGTCTCCTGGATGCATTATGATTGTACTGACAGACATTTGAATTGTAGCTGTTTGAGGTGGTTGGGTCAAGTGGTCATTAGAATAAACGAAATAATAAAGTTCAGCTTAGTGGAAAAAATACAGTGGTTATTTATAATTCATGGATAAGATATTGAATAAATATTTGAGGATCATTCTTATCTTTATGTTCATTAAAGCATATCGTTCAATAGCGTAATTTAAAATCCACCATACAGGATAATGCCTTACCTTCAATGAAAAGTTTATAATTTTCGATAAATAGGGATGCAATATCGGGAAGGTAATTTCGAGCAGCAGTATGAAAAGTGATATAAGTATTGGGTGTATTCCACAATGGATGATCAGCAGGCAATGGTTCCTTCGTGAAAACGTCTAATATTGCCCCAGCTAATGTGCCATTATTTAATGCCTCTACCAGCGCAGATTCATCCACTGCGCTTCCCCGCCCGATATTAACCAACCACGCTTTTTGAGGTAAACCTGATAGAAATTCACTATTTATTATGCCTTTTGTCTCAGGCGTACCCGGCAATGAGCACACCAGATAATCCAATTCAGAAGTGAATGCACTCACATTCGACGCATGAAAATATCGATCTACATCAGGACACGCCTCACTCTGACGTGTGAGACCATAGACAGTCATCCCGAAGTGATGAGCGGTGGTTGCAAGGTGAGCTCCGATTGTGCCGACTCCCAGCAAACCGATGCACTTGCCCTTCAAGGTACCAGGGGTACTTCCATCCCAGTTTCTCTTGAGTTGAGACTGCCATCTTGCCAGGAATTGACGTTCAACCATTAATAGATATCCAAATACATATTCTGACATCATCGGTCCGTATACGTAACGGGCATTGGTAAGAACATAATCCTGGCGCATTCCCAAAGCGAACAAAGGTTCCACCCCAGCCCAGCTGGTCTGCACCCACTTTAAATTTGGCAGATGATTGATAACTTCGCTCAGCAGGGATGGTTCTCCGAAAAGAAGATTGCATTCTGTTCCGCAAGGAATAGCCTCACCTGGATCATCCATCGCGAGGATAGTCAACCCAGGCAATCTAGCCTGCTCAATGATTTGTTTGTATATTTCGAAATCTTTGGATAAGATGATTAGTTGATTTAATTCAGATTTATTTTTCATGCATATGGTCTATTGATTAATGTTTTACAAAATAAATTTCACCGGCATTATCGATCAATTCCTGAGTCAAGTGTATCTCACTGCCATCATAATTGCATAATGCACGAATTATTGTCAATAAATCCCTCGGATGAACAGCCTGAAATTCACGTTTGTCATTTCGATACCACTTCTCTAGTAAATGATCATAACTTTTTTCATCATAAGCAAAGCCTAATTGTCGGCAAACTTTTTGAAAAATCCGTTTGTAGCTAGGTTCATCAGGGTTAAAAATCCCCACTTTCATTTGAATTCGACGGAAGAAAGCTTCATCAGCAAGATTGAATGGGTCCAGATTAGTACAGAAAATGACAAGAGCTCGAAATGGGATGACGATTGTCTGCCCTGTTCGCAACCGTAGGAAATCTACACCATTTTCGAGAGGCATGATCCACCGATTGAGCATGTCAATTGGACTCGCCTGTTGTCGACCAAAATCATCGATTAGGAACACCCCTCCATTAGCTTTAAGTTGCAATGGGGCTTCATAGAATTTTGCAAGTGGATCAAAGCGAAGATCAAGTGATTCTATCTTCATCTCACCACCGACAACAACAGAAGGACGTTTGAATAGACCCCATCGGCCATCTTTTGTTCCCTTCTGTTCTCTCTCGATTTCCTGGTGAAATAGCCGATCAAAGATTTGAATGATTTGGCCACCTGCCGTCAAAGCGTATGGTATCCAGATAGGATCACTCCCGCTTATTAAACGTGAAATAAGCATGGACATGGTAGTTTTGCCATTTCCTGGAGGACCATATAGAAATAACGATGCGGCGGAATTAATTGCTGGACCGATCTTTCGATGGAAATCTTCAGGAAGAATTAAATCACTTAATGCTTCTTTTACTTCATCAGGCTTTATTAAACGGGGACCACTTGTTTGCAATTCTATTGCTTTTGCATACTGACGCACTGGTACTGGCACAGGTCCAATATATTGGCAACGTTCCATCGCTTCACGTGCACGGTCCTCACCGGAACTTGATAGCTTGTAAATATAATTTAATGGTCCATGCGATGCAGAGGAATGAGAAACCTCAACCAGATGTTCATTACGTAACCAATCCAATAATTGTTCCAGGGCATGCGGAACTCTCAGCACCTGTGCCATCCTACGGAAATCCACATTCCCTTCAGTATAGAGTAATCGCAGGATAATATCGATTAGAATATTCTGAGGGATATCCAGGTCTTCAACTGATTTCGGCTGAGCTAAGATATCTTCTAATAACTCTTTGTCTGACATTATTATCTCCACCGTGATTAATATATTAATGTCTATCGCCATTATACAATGAACAAGGTGGAAATTCATTGTTGATACGAATATATTGGTGTGAATGTTGGTGCTGGTTTATTACCCCCTCAAGAAAAGATATTTCAATACCATATTTAATCGAATCAAATAAATTAGCGTTATTTTCGCGACATGTGGTTGGTGTTTTCTAAAATTACTTGTAATGAGTTTAAATATTATTTCTGGTTGGTATACAGTCTATATTTTCTTGACAACTCTTTTGGGATAGGTTATGATTTTCGAACTCATGAATGATGTAATTGAAATTGATCTCAGGAAATATATTTTGTTACTATTTAAATATTGGTGGCAGATTATTATTTTTACTATTGCCCTCGCCATAATTTCTTTCGTAATAACAACATTAATTCCAATAACCTACCGAGCCACTGCCCTGGTGGCAGTTACACAACCATCCTATCAATTAAATTTTGATCCTAAAATCCAGACGATAAATGTACAACCTGCAAATAGTGTCTATCTAGATTTAGCGACTAGTGATGACATAATCAAACAAGTGTATGACCAATGGTCCGAACGTCCAGAATCGGTAAAAAACCTTGAAACGTTTCGAAATAATATAATTAAAGTTTCAAGTGGAAGTGACCCCAGTATTATCAGACTAAGTGTTACAACTCGTAATCCAGAACAATCAGCTAAATTGGCCAACTTTTGGGCAAATGCTCTCATCACAAGAGCTAACACAGTTTACTTTAAAAAAGACCAGCAGTTGACCTTCCTTGAAGACCAGTTGATAATGGCAAAAAAAGACTTAGACCAGGCTGAACAAGCACTTGTTGAATTTCAAGCCCAAAATCAACTTCAGATACTAACCAATCAATTAAGTTCTCTTCTTCAATACCAAAAGGACTATTTAGGTATTCAGCGAAATATCACGTATCTTAACCAAAGTTTACAAGGGTTACGCGCACAAATAGATTCGAATTCTGAAGATCAAGCCACGATTGCTGACCAGCTCAGCGCTCTACTTCTCCAGTTTCAGGCATTTAACAACCAGACAAACGATAACATTAACACAATACCACTCCAAATCCAATTTACTGATCCTGTAATTTTCGGTAATTTAGATGGAAGAGCACAAATAACGATACTTGATAATCTTGCCGAGATAATCCAGGAAAATGATGCCCAGATAGTTGATGAGTTAAAAACATTAGATCCACAGATCCTTGGCTTACAGGAGTTTGTTCAACTGTATAAAACTAATCAGGATCAGCTTGAAAACACGCGCGATATCGCTATGGAGACATATACCACTTTAGCTCAATCAGTGGATCAAACTCGTATTTCAGATCAGGATCCATCTTATCGTCTCCAACTCGCCAGCACTGCCTTACCACCTACCGAGCCTTTATCCAGAAATAGGGCTATCAACACTATCTTGGCAGGTTTCGCTGGTGTGATAATCGCAGTAGTCGCCATTTTGATCAGGGAATGGTGGTACGGGCAGGCAATGTCAGAGGTAAAGTAAACCATGCACCTCGTTCTTCGAGGGCGTTGGTGGGTTACCTTGCTTTTGATCATTTTACTTATCATTGGGTTAGTTGTTCTTCCAAAACCAGTACTAGCCATGTACGATCAAATCAGGGCTGGTAAAGTGATTACTCAAGTCATCGATTCGCAAGCAGGTTTTTTCGCTTGCGAAATTCCATTTTCAATCAGCTCGGATAACCTTGACCAATTATTGAAGGCTGTAAATCACCTTAAGCAATCCATCCAATACGAACCTGGTTACTCGCAATCTTATTTATCACTGGGACAAGCTTATTGCCTGTTGGATCAGTATGATAGAGCAGTTGAAGCTTTAAAGGTTTATATTAAGCTGCGACCCAACAATCCACTAGGTCATCTCGAATTGGGATTTGCTGAATATATGCTTTGTTCCAACGAAGGATATCTACAAGGAAACAACTCTCAATCAACAATATCACCTATGGACATATATTTATGCAGGAATAAGGATCGTGTACAGCAAATTCAATCAGAATGGCACAGATACGGGATTGATACAAGCCAATTCCTCACCAAAGCGCGTAGTTATTTTGCCAATAAACAATATTCTGATGCTCATATATGGTATCAACGTGCATTAAAATATGACCTTTTATCCACAGAGGAGTTGGGAATTTCAGATCAATACAAATTAGCTGTTTCTGCCGTTCTCAACGAATCAGAATTACCACGATTTCTCATTACTACGATACCGATCGTAGAAATAAATAGTCCAACCACCATTATGGCAAATCAATTACACTGGTTCAGCGAGATTCCAAATTGGAAAGTAAACTATGGAGATTCTATCCCCATAAAAACTATTGATCAACACATAGCTGGAATTTTATACTGGAGTGGCGTGGTTGGAGTCTTTATTAGTGTTCCACAAGATGGAACTTATCAAATCTCAATCCAAGTCCAAAACACTCTCCCTGCACCGGTGAGTTTGCAGGTTGAGGATGGTTTTGACGCATTAACGAATTTTGAAGTTAATCTTGGTGATCAAACCTGGCAAGTATACCAAATCTCAGCTCATCTTAAACAGGGAATACACTTGTTGGATGTTAATTATCTTAATGATGAAGTGATCAATAATGTAGACAGGAATGCGATATTGGATTGGATCAAGATTGAGAGAATCAAATAAATAGATCTACAAAAATACTTAATTAACTTTCAGTTAATTTAATACAGAAACGATTACACATTAGGTGGAAACTCCATTGGTTTCCATACACAACGTTAAAAGATTTTTTTCGACTTAAATGACAGAGCATACATTACTTCATCCGCAGGAAGAGGTAAAGGTTATATTCCATTTTTATACTATGGTAGTTTCGCTCAGGATGTACAATATCGATCGTAATAAAAGATGATTACGTAAAAAGAGATTTTCTTAAATCATTTTTAAACGAAAATTCGAGCAAGTAAAGATTTCGATATGTGATTACGCTGGAAATGATATCGATTGATCAAGTTACATGAATATTAATGGGATAATCACAAGATGGTATTTTGGGATTTATTAATCATCATTCTTTTAATTCTCCCCACCGTACATTATCGTGTGAACGTAGGCTTATTCAGCTTTAATACAGTCGAACCTTTCGTTATAGTTACAACATTCTTATTGTTTGGTGCATATATCCATCAGCGAAAACGTTTATATTTTGTAAGATCTCCTTTTTTGATCGTTATTTTAGTTATATTGTTATGGACTGCTTTGATACGTCCATGGGCTCTTGATTGGCAAAACGGATTTAGTGATATACGGGATTGGTTGTTTCCTTTGTTTATTTTTTTTATATTGAATATTCTGGCAAGAAATAAATGGGAACACTGGAGCTTAGTAATAATTTCGTGGATGCTAATATTAGCCGTATTTGGAATCATCCAGCATGTAATTAATGGTGCAAGACCTTTCGTCAGTGAGTTAGCTAGTTACAAAACTGGATTTGATATTTTTACGATTAAGGCGAATCAACAGCTTTCACACGTATCGTATGCCGTCGGATTCTCAAGCCATCCAAACAGTTATGGCTTATTTCTGTTAAATGGATTTTTACTAACACTAGGTTGGGTAGTAAAACAAAAAAAAGGATTTATATATAGGTTCATAATATTAGCTATCATAGCCATGGGGTTATATTGGTCATATGCGAAAAGTTCAATCTTTATTTTAATCGGCATGGTGTTCATTTTTTTGCTTCTCTGGCGAGTAAAATCATTAAAAGTAATTGGCTTAATTTTGGCTATTTTCGGATTTATAGCAATTATCATAATTGGGAATATATTACCCCGCCTTCCAGCAGCTTCATTCAGTACATTTTGGTGGCGTGTTGGTTTGTGGAAAATTGCACTTGAATTAATCATCCAACAACCTCAGATATTGCTAACAGGAAATGGCATAGATATATTTGCCCAATCAGCATATTTCTTTCAACCTCATAATTTATATATAGAATATTTATTACAATATGGGATCCCCGGCCTTCTTTTATTATTCTCATTAATACTAATGATTATTATCCAAGGGTGGAAATATTACCAAAACGGTTGGTTCCATAAGGAACCACGCCTCCTTGGTCTCTGGCTAGCTTTATTGAGTTATTTTGCCGTTGGGATAACCGAATCAACTTTTTTGGATATAGAAAAAAGAGCCTATTTCTTAATTTTTCTGGCGGCATTTGAAGGGTTACATTATGAGAGAATGGAAGGGAAAAATTTCACTGTGAATAATGCCAAGATCGTCGAAGCTGCACCCGGATAATGGTAATTTCCTGCACACGCTTCAATTTCTAGTGGAATTTGAATATATTTTATTTACTCATAGATTATTTTACAACAGTAATAATCTTCATGGTTTGACCTAGCCAATAGGCTTCCTCTGTGCATTACATATTGAGTTGTGTATTTCAATAAAGATAAAATATAAATTAAAATAATTGTATATTTCCGTCTGCAAGTCACTAGCCCATGTAATTGATATTATTAGTAGTTACCACTTAATATCACTAAGGGGGGAAACCTCAATTATCCAAATATAATTCTGGCGCTAATTTGATCATTCTCCCAGGAAATGACCTTTCAATCAATCGGGATATGCACAGAGAATAACAAATTATAATTACCTGATTACTTCAAGCCAAGGTATTAGCGATGAGTATATTATTTAATCTTGCCAAGGAACGCCTTTCGAAAATTAATAGCCAGTTTTCGAAATTAATTATCAATAGTGGCTGGATTTTATTTAGTGGAGGAATATCTGCATTAATTATTGTTCTTCAATCATCAATTTTAGCTAGATCGTTAGGTGTTGTACAGTTTGGATACTTAGCAGTGCTTCAAAGTACTCTCGGCATTGTATCTCAATTCATGGATTTTCGAACATGGGAAGTTGTTATTAAGTATTTTCCTGAAAAATGGAAAACCAAAAATAAATGGTCACTTCAGGACTTGGTCTATATCTTATTGATAATAGATATTCTGGCAGGAGTAATTGGTTTTGCTTGTTATTATCTTTTAAGTAAGTTCATCGCTGTTGAATTAGCCCATGATGTTTTATTAAGCAAAATAATTATCATCTATGGGTTGATGTTGCCTGTCACATTTATTTCAGCCGGTACCTTTGTTGGAATAATGAGAAAACTTGATATGTTCAATGTTATATCGATAAAATCATTGGCAATATCTATCCTTGACCTAATTGGCGTAGCAGTTCTCGTATCAATTGGATATAAATTAAAGGAAATAATAATTTTATTTGTTGTTGTCGAGTGGCTAAATTGTATATCAAGCCTAATTGTTATGTATTATGTTTTAATCAAGCGATACGGTTTAGATAATATGAAACCGAGTCATCCATCATCTGCTTTTAGAGAAATTAAAGCATTCCTTATCCAATCATGGATTAGTGGCTCAATAAAAGGATTCCAGAGCCGGATTGATATTCCTTTATTAGGGGCCCTGACCACTCCTTCTGCTGTGGGTATTTATAAACTAGCCAATGATATTGCCTCATTATTTTCAAGGATTGGTAATCCAATCCAGAGCGCGGTTCTACCAATACTGGTCGATTTAAACCACTCCGATGAAATAAATAAAATTAGACTTATAATTTCTCAGACAATAAGACTACTATCCTATATATTAATCCCAATAATAATGGGAATCATCATCTGGGGTGAACCGATCATGATTAAATTGGGTGGAGAAAATTATCGCGGGGCTGGATTACCATTTATATTTCTATCCATTGGTGGCGTGGTAAATATCATATTAATTTGGTCAAGGCCATTATTGGTCGCAAGGAATAGGATTGCTATCTCAAATTCAATTAATTTAATATTTACAGTCCTTGAGATTATACTTATTTACATTCTCACAATCAGATTCGAAGTTATCGGGGCTTCATTTGCTATGATGATAATAATATCAGGTGCAGCAGTGACTATGGCTTTTTATAGCTTACGAACCCTTAAAGAATCCGTCCTATGAATATATGTCATATATCAACTATGACTGGAATTGGGGGCGTGGAGAGGTTGATTATCGATTATTTTACCTGCCAATCTCGCCAATTCAAGCATTTCCTCTTAACAACCTCAAGCATACCGGAATTAGACCAACTAGTTAGAGATCTAAACATTCCAGCATTTCAACCTGAGAGGAAAATCCGTTTTGATCCATCAGTATTTCTCCAAATGGTTAAATGGCTGGATAAAAACGATATTCATCTTATCCATACTTACAATGCAAATTCCAATGCATGGGGAAATATAGCCGCTTTATTCGCCAGGAAACCAATGATATGCAGTGAACATGGTTCGGTTTGGTGGATCAGGCCACCTATCGCATGGCTAGATCACTTGGCATACAAAAGAGCAAAATTATGTATTACTAACTCTATAGCAAGTAAGCACTTCCTAATTAATAAATACCACATATCCTCACAAAAGATAGTGGTCGTATACAATGGTATTCCAGATTTTCCTAAAGTAAACGTCACAGACCTTCGTGACAAACTAGGATTACCCAATAAGCATATCGTCGGAAGCGTGGGTAGGCTTGATACACCAAAAAATTTTGACCTGCTGATTGATTCGGCAAATATACTATTAAAATCCAGAAAGGACCTGATTTTCTTATTAATAGGGGGTGGCCCATTAGAAGCCGAATATAGAGATAAGATAGCGAAATTAGGAATTCAAGATAGATTTATGATCACGGGTTGGAGGGAAGATGCTCGAAACCTTATGCAAGTTTTAGATATATTTGTATCCACTTCTATACACGAATCCTTTGGGAATGTTCTCGTTGAGGCGTTATTAGCAGAAAAACCAGTAATTGCTCCACGTATTGACGGAATACCAGAAATTATTACCAACGGTGAAAATGGATTGCTCCTAAATCCCAGTGAAAATGTTATCCCCCGGAACACTACTGGCAGTACACTATACTCTCCTCGGGTGATAATGGATGGAAAATTAACCGTACCATTATCCATTAGTCCTTCCGACCTATCGAACAGCATTGAATATTTACTGGAGAGACCAGATATTAGGGAAACAATGGGTGAAAGAGGCCGAAAGATCGCCTTGGAACGATTTACAATTGATATATATGTAAAAAAAATAGAAAATATTTATTCAATGGTAATGAACAAAGAAATTTCTAAATAGGAAAGAATATAAGCGGAAAGATTTAATGATCATGCGTATTTTAGCTGTTCATAATCGATATCAAATTCAAGGCGGTGAAGATCAAAGTCACGCTGCTGAAATCGATATGCTTAAAAGAAATGGCATCTTAGTCGATGAGTATATCGAAGATAATCAGAAAATATCATCAATAAATCGCATTACCCTTGCCTTTAGGACGATATGGTCACAAGAGACATATACAAATATTCGACAAATATTATCCAAAACTAAATACGATTTAGTAATAATCCAAAATTTCTTCCCTTTAATCTCCCCGTCAATATTTTATGCAGCAAAAAAATGTAACGTCCCCTGTATTCAATATCTGAGAAATTATCGATTGTTTTGTTTAAACGCTCTTCTCTTTCGAGATAATCATCTTTGTGAGGAATGTTTACCAAAAAAAATACCCTGGCCTGGCGTAATTCACTCATGTTACCGGAAGAGGTTTGACGCAAGTTTTGTCGTTGCTAGCATGTTAGTTTGTCATCGGCTATTAGGGACGTGGCAAAGGAATATCGTCAAATACATAACCCTAACTGATTTCGCTAAGTCGAAATTCATAGAAGGAGGCATTAATCCGAACCTTATCACTGTCAAACCTAATTTCCTTTACCCTGATCCTGGTTCTGGAGACGGATCAGGAGACTTTGCATTATTTGTCGGTCGCCTTTCAGATGAAAAAGGTGTGCAGACTTTAATAAATGCCTGGGATAATATTGATCTCCCGATTAAGTTGAAAATTTTGGGAGATGGAGATCTTGAAGGAATAGTTTTAGATGCAAGCCGGAATAACTCAAATATTAATTACATTGGCAAAAAAACATCAAATGAGGTCTTAAGTGTTATATCTAATGCAAAGTGCGTAATCATTCCCTCGTTATGTTATGAAGGTCTTCCGCGTGTTCTTATCGAATCATTTTCAAAAGGTACACCGGTAATTGGTTCGAATTTAAAGTCAATATCAGAATTAATTGATGATGGTATAAATGGCCTGCTATTCCAGGTTGGAGATCCGATAGACCTTGCAACGAAAGTTAAGTGGATCTGGCAAAATCCGGATATGGTCAAAAAAATGCGTATTAATGCCCGCAAAGAGTACGAAGCAAAATATACTATTGATCGTAACTTCAAATCATTTACGGATATTTATAATGGTATTCAATCCTGAACGTGTCAATATACTCGGTACACATATCAGCGCGATCAATATCCAAGACACTGTTGATGTATTTGTCCGCTGGATTCATGCAGGTGATTCTCAGTACGTTTGTGTGACCCCAGCCCATTCAATCATGCAAGGTTACAGGGATCCTCAGCTTAGGAAGATCTTTAACCAAAGTGGAATAACCACACCCGATGGCATGGCGATCGTTTGGCTATTACGTATGCAAGGATTTCCCAAAGTGGATCGGGTTTATGGACCAGATCTTATGCATGCTGTGTGCCAGCATTCATTAGAGACTGGATGGAGGCATTTTTTTTATGGCGGCGCATCAGGCGTTGCCGAACAACTGGCTGAAGCACTTAATACGAAATATCCCGGCATTAAAATCGCCGGAATGTATAGCCCACCCTTTCGTGAGCTCACACCGGAGGAGGATCGTGAGGTTATTTCAATGATCAACACCGCCCACTCGGATATTGTCTGGGTAGGTATTGGTAGCCCCAAACAAGAATTGTGGATGAGTCGCCATCTTGGACAAGTCTCTGCTCCGGTATTGATCGGCGTCGGAGCCGCCTTTGATTTCCTTTCTGGTCGAAAAAAACAGGCACCCCGCTGGATCCAACGTAGTGGTTTCGAGTGGCTTTTTCGTCTAGCCAGCGAACCCAAGCGCCTGTGGCGTCGGTATGCTGATTACCCTCTGTTCGTACTACTTGTTATAATGCAATTATTGCATATAAAGCATTTTCAGAGTGATTGAAGTAAAATATCTATAATCAACGTAATTAACAGTGGACGATATATAGATCCCATAACACAGTACTCTAAATGAATTTGACTGGATCAGTCTGTCATCTTCCACAACCAACTGTTGTCAATTGAGAGACTAATGCAAAAGGTAGGACCACTTCATTATTAATAATTGAGATGGAGTGATAGTTAGTAAAGACTAATGATCTTTATTGTTTAAGTTATGACTAGACAGGATTATCTTTCGGATTTAGAATTCATGCATCTCAATAATTTATCTTTATAAGCCAAGGGGCGTTCTATGCTGAGACGGTTTTCTACCGATTTCGCCATTTTTATGATGCTCGTTGATGCGATATTGATTGGTTTAAGTTTACAATTAGCAGTCATCCTGAGACCAAACCTGAGTAATTTAATCAGTCAGGTTAAGCAGTTCTCCGGTCCATACAACATCGAATTGAGTATGTATTTTGTATTTCCACTCATCTGGGTATTGGTTTTCTTGCTTTTTTCGGTATATGATGCCCGGAAGAATCTGAAAATTAACGATGAGCTTTCCAGCATGACACTGGCATCGATTATGGCAGTCGTATCATTAGCTGGATTACTCTACCTCAGCTTTCGTGATATTTCCCGGGCTCTCTTTGGATCTTTTGTTGTATTTACTTTTTTATCACTGCTGATCGTCCGAGTGTTCTACCGTCTTGCCTTCCGTGCAGGTGTTGGAGGCGTACAGCAGCGGCGCGTCTTGGTCGTTGGCGCAGGGCAGGTTGGAAGGCAAGTTGAAATGAGTATTCGCCAATACCACGATTTAGGTTTTCACATGGCTGGCTATTTAGACGATGACCCTTCAAAACAAGTTCACTCAGTGGTTTTAGGTACTCTGGATGAAATCCGCAAAGTCGTTAATCAGCATTACGTGGATGATGTCGTTATGGCGTTGCCTTTGCGTGCTTATCATCGTTGTACCCAGCTCGTCACTGAGCTCCATGACTTACCGGTACGGGTCTGGGTGGTTCCTGATTATTTTGCTATGACATTAAGCAATGCACGGGTAGATGAGTTGGCTGGATTGCCCATGATCGATTTGCGCGCACCTGCTTTAAACGAATATCAACGCATGATCAAGCGTGTTTTTGATCTGATCATATCCATATTATTACTTCCTTTAGCTTTGCTTCTTATGGGAATTATCGCTCTTGCTATCCGTTTGGACAGCCCAGGTCCTGTAGTTTTCAGTCAGAAGCGGGTGGGTGAAAATGGACGTTTGTTTGAGATGCTTAAATTCCGCACGATGGTCAAGGATGCAGAGCAAAATCACCACCTAATCGAAAAAGTTAATGAAAACGGTAGGATATTTCAGGATAAAACCGTTTTCGATCCTCGGATTACTCAGGTGGGACGATTTCTACGAAAAGTAAGTCTGGATGAAATACCCCAGCTATACAATGTTATCCGTGGAGAAATGAGCCTTGTAGGTCCACGACCTGAGATGCCTTATCTGGTTGACCAATATGAGCCCTGGCAGCGTGGTCGTTTTACAGTTCCACAGGGTATTACAGGCTGGTGGCAAATTAATGGACGCAGTGATAAACCCATGCATTTGAATACTGAAGACGATTTATATTATGTGCAAAATTATTCTCTCTGGCTGGATCTGGTGATCCTGTTACGCACTGCCTGGTCTGTCTTCCGTCGTAAAGGGGCTTATTAGATGCGATCCCTGATGGACAAATATCAGGGGCGGAAAAACAACTTAATCTCGATTTTAATTTTATCGCTTGCATTAGTGCAAGGCGTAGTTTATATATTTATAATGCCTCCCTGGCAGCATTACGATGAACCTGGACATTTTGAATATGCCTGGCTAGCAGCAAATTTGGATCATTGGCCTAAGAAAGGGGAGTACGATGCGGAGATACGGCGTGAAGTAGCTGCATCTATGATAGAGGCTAATTTTTTCCGGGGAATGTCCTCAATACCCAACCTTTTAGCAACTGATCCACCCGTCAATATTGGTTACTCACAACTTGGTGACGTTCCGCTATATTATTTCCTGGCTTCCCTTCCATTGAGGATATTTAGATATACTGATGTCACCTTTCAACTCTATTCTGCTCGATTTGTCTCGTTAATTTTGTTTCTTGTGACAATTTGGGTATCGATAGGTATTTGCCGCGAGATATTTGGGATGAACCATCCGTTAAGCTGGATGGTCCCATTATTCCTTGTCTTGTTGCCCCCGTTCACTGACCTGATGACATCGGTGAATAACGACGTGGCAGCGATCACTTTTTCAGTGCTTTTCTTGTGGGGGAGCATCCGGATAATTTTAAGGGGATTAAACTTTAGACGTGTGATTTGGGTCATTGCTGCACTTGGTGCCTGCACACTAAGTAAAAGTACTGCCATAATCGCAATACCCTTATTTATCATTGTCATTTGTATCGGGGTAAGTAAATTAAAGCAAAGTAGAATTTTTATATATCTTGTGCCATTGCTGGGAATCTTATTATTCACATTGATGTTTTCTTGGAAAAGATCAGCCCCTGCGTTATATTATGCTACAAAAGAAACCTTAATACCCACCAGATTGAAATCTGATATATCTCCAGTAGGTGAGTATATATTTGCTTTATATTCTCAAAAGTTGAGCGTAGATGCTTTTTACCAAATGCTACCACAAAATAAAATTTCCCAATTGGCAGGTAAAACAGTTACCCTTGGTGTCTGGATGTGGGCTGATCTACCAGTTGATGTTCAATTACCAGAATTGATTATTAATCATGAATTGATTAATATCCAGGAATATGTTCATCTAGAGACTGTACCACAATTTTATGCTTATTCTTTCCAATTTCCAGAGATTGGAAGTCTTGGTTGGTTAACTGTTTATCCATCAATTAGTCAAGAAAGATTCCAGACATATTGGGATGGATGGGTTCTGGCGGAGGGGGAATATTCAGCTTCCACCCCGCCAATTTTTCAGGATGAGCAGGTATCAAAAGGGATCTGGGATGGTAAACCTTTCGTAAATATCATTCGAAATGCTTCGGGAGAGATATTATGGCCAATATTGATTTCCCCAATCAATAAATATCTTTCCACATATTTCGGTATAACAAGCTCTTATCTATGGGCCAATTTGGATATCCAGGGAACAAGCTGGTACTACCAAAAGGCTTTAACTAGGATCTTTGAAACCTTTTGGGTAAAATTCGGGTGGGCTCATGTCTCATTACTCGGAAAAAATTTCTATTGGATATTTTCTTTATTAAGTTTTACCGGTTTATTGGGGTCTGTTCTCGCTGGATGGTATTATCGAAAGCGTTTACCATGGAGTCTGATACTCTTTTTAGCGCTAGATTTGCTTGGAACGTTCTGGATAACTATATTCCGCGGTGTGGGGACATGGTTCAACAATCTATTATTGCCCGCAGCCCGATATGCTTATCCAGCTATAATCCCAATAGCTATAACTTTGTGCGGAGGTTTGTTCTTTTTATATGATCGGTATATACATCGGATTTGGATACCCATGAGCGTCTTTATAGTATGTTTTTTAGTAGGTATGATTACTTATGATATACTGTCCATCTTAAGCATCGTAATTTATTATGGAATATAACCTATGAAAAAAATAAAAAATAATCATGTGTTATCTTGGTTGGCAATTGTTGCATTCACATTCATTCTTGTGGGATGTGCAGTCGGACATGCTCAAACGATCGAAACATTTTCCACTTACCTACCAATCGTCTCAAGTCCTCCGGGTCAGCCACCAATCTTCGGAGTTGAAGTAAATTCCCTTGAAAATACCAAGGTATTTTCTTCCACTGTCAATGCTAATACTTACTGGTTGCGCCGGAATGGGTTGTTATGGTCAGATGTGCAGCCTAATAATCCACTTGAGTGGGGATGGCCCGATAATTCCAGCTTGGCTCGAGATTTAATTAAAGCCAACGACAATGGTATTCATGTAATATTGATTGTTAGAAGCGCTCCTGCATGGGCACAAAAATATCCAGGATTCCCGTGCGGACCGATTAAACCAGAAATGCTCGATGAATTTGCTTCTTTCATGACACAGGTCGTTGATCATTATAGTGCACCTCCGTACGAAGTTATGTATTACGAGATCTGGAACGAGCCTGATGTAGATCATAATGTAAAAACTCCGGATCAGCCTTACGGATGTTGGGGTGAGAAAGAAGATTTCTATTATGGCGGGGGTGCCTATGCGCAAATGCTAGAGGTGGTCTATCCAGCCATGAAAGCTGCGAATCCCGATATCCAGGTCGTTCTTGGAGGGTTGTTACTGGATTGTGATCCAACGTTGCCTGGCATATATGGATATTGCAGAACGGATGCTGCTGCAAAAGCACCACGGTTTTTTGAGGGGATATTACGGGCAGGCGGAGGGAATTTCTTTGACATCCTGAGCTTCCATGGTTATCCTTCTTATTCCAGTCAATACCCACTCCCAATTGATAACGAGATTAATTTTGAAGTTTGGAAAGCACGCGGTGGATTGGTTCAAGGTAAAATCAGCTTCCTGCGTGAATTAATGGCTAAATATAGTGTGAATAAACCGATTTTACATACAGAGGGAGCGTTGTTAATAGTTCCACCTGAACAAACGAATGCAACATTTGAGGAAGCCAAAGCCGATTATGTGGTTTGGTTATTTGCTCGAAGTATGTCCGAAAATATCTTAGGAACAATCTGGTACACTCTGAATGGACCTGGTTGGAGGGATTCTGCAATGTTGGATATTAATCAGGATCCACGCCCAGCATATAATGCTTATAAATTCATAGAGCAAGAATTACAAAACAGCACCTATATCTCAAAAAATTCAAGCACACCAGGGGTTGTCGAATTTGTATTTGCAGCGACAGGTAAAGACATCCATATATATGTCCCAATTGATGGAAATTGGCACACAATAACAACTCCAGTGGGGCAGTTGACTCTGTTTGATAAATATGGAAGTTTGTTAGATCCACCAGGGACAACATTCGCGATTCAGCACCCCGTGTATCTTGAGATAGGGAAGTGAACCTATTTCTGCTCTCTATGGGATGGAGCCTGCTGCTTTTAGTCTCCACGATGTGGCTGATCCGTAGAGGGTGGAAATGGTCGGTTCCAAGAAATACCTGTTTACTTCTGCTCCTCACCGCATTCTTTATCCGCCTCTTACCCGGGATGGCTCTCGTCGAAGGCACAAATTATGATATTAAATCTTTTGCTCTGGTTAGTGATCATGTTCTTGCGAGGCAAGATGTATACTCAAGTGAAGACTCCCTAAACAGGCACCCTTATTTGCCGTTCGAGATGTACTGGATGGCATTTGCTAAATGGGCTTCGAATACTTTTCATGTGCCTTTTAATACATTCGTAAAGCTACTCCCAATTACTGCAGACACTGCGATATCACTGGTAATCTACCTGTACCTAAGAAAAATAATACCTCATAATCAGGCATTCTTTGGGGGATTGATCTACGCGATTAACCCAATCGCTGTATTTGTTTCGTCTTATCATGGGCAATTTGATGCTCTACCTGCACTTTTCTTGATGCTTAGCATTTGGCAAACTAATCGATCAGAATTTGGTGCAGGATGGTGGTTGGGATTAGGAGTACTGGCCAAGAGTTGGCCTGTATTAGCACTGCCTTCCTTGATAAATGTTTATACATCAATAAAAAAAAGACTGGGGTTCTTAATTTCATTTACGCTGGCACCAATTTTGGGTGTTTTGTTTTATATGTGGTATTCACATACAAATTTTCTAACGGTGATCAAACCTGCTTTATCCTACAATCACGGTGTAGGAGCTTATAGTTATGTCTATTTAATCAGACTTATAAGCGTAATTTGGCCTGATTGGGGAACTCCCCTTTATAGTATGGTTTTTAATTTCGCAAGATATGTCACCCTGTCAATTTTAATTATTATCTGGTATTCAACTGCGAGAAAAGAGAACTTTCACCAGGCTTGTTAACCATCTTTGTAAGTTTTTTCGCTTTTACTCACGCATTTGCTATTCAATATCTCATGTGGATAATTCCATTAGCGGTTATTAATCAAGAGTATAGTTGGTTAAATCTTTATACTCTGGCATGTTTCTCCTATATGTTCCTTACATATAACACGGTGATCCTTAATTGGAGCATAACCAATCTCCTTCCGTATTCGACTGCAGACATAGCGCTAATTATCCCGACCACATTACCCATATGGTTTATATGTGTTGCCTGGACAATTCAACGAATTCGGAGTGTCCATCGATTTACTAAAGTTCAGGAAGAATTGGTAGCTTACTCAATCTAATGTATTTCTCAATTTGGTTTGCGCCTGATTCTGTATTAGACTAATAAACAGGTATGATTGCCATTCGTGGAATTCGTTGAAAGATTGATCATTCTCAATCCCGAAGAAGCTTTTATTGGCAATCTTCAACGGATAGAATGAACTTATTGACATATGATGTATCCTTTGATATATTAGGATTATAGTTATTGTCTGAACAAGTATATTTTCATTTTATGTAGCAGCTGCGATTCATGAACGATTGAATCTCATTATTATTAGTAGAATATTGGTTGTATAATTTTGGGGGTAATGATAACCCCAGTAAAATGCCTAATATAAATAAAGACCCTATCCGGATTGTCATTCTTGATAACCATGCCCTTGTCAGGGCTGGTATACGTCTTTTAATAAAAAGTCAACCGAGTATGGAAATAGTCGGAGAAACAGGGAATCTTAGCGAAGGGCTTGAAATTGTAGCTACCCAAAATCCCGATGTTATCCTGCTTGAGTTAAACCTTGTTGGACAATCAGAATTCGATGTTGTCCCATGTTTGGTTAAGGTTTCTGAACGATCTCGGTTTATATTAGTTACAGGTATAAGTGATTCCCAGGTGCTTCATAAGGCAGTTGAAGATGGGGTGATGGGGGTTGTTTTCAAAACTCAACCACCAGAAACCCTAATAAAATCAATCCAGAAGGTACACGCTGGTGAAGTCTGGCTCGAAAGATCGATGATTGCTAACGTGCTTAACCGCCGTACCCGAAATCAAACACCTATAGATCCAGAAAAGGATAGTATTGCTCAACTCAGCGAACGAGAAAAACAGGTTATTCGATTGATTGGGCAAGGTTATAAAAATAAGAAAATTTCTACCCAATTGTGTATCAGCGAGACGACAGTACGACACCACCTAACCTCAATATATAGCAAACTGGGGGTATCTGACCGGTTGGAATTATTAGTATTTGCACACCGGAATGATTTGGTAAATCCAACTGATATATAACGGAAACATTTCCATTAGCATGTGAATAAAATAGAATTACTAATTCCACATGTTTAAATTCCATTCCTGTGGAGTTTATCTTATCAATTGTTACCCAAGGCACATTTGTGCTAATCATATGGCATGATTGTGTCTACTAATACTTGCCTTTAAATAGGCCTATTAGCATATCAATCTTTAGCTAATATGACGATGCACAATTAATGATTTTCTAATATATTTAATGTTGAAAATAAAAGAATGTTCAACCTCAGGTACATTCTTTGTTGCTATCACTGATGAGAAGGGCTAAGGATCTACATGTATACTACAACGGACAGGCGTGCAAAACCAAGAGTCAGTTGCGATTACCCCGCAATTATTGAAGGTATTGATGTTGATGGAGCAAAATTCAATGATCATGTGAAGCTCTGTAATTTAAGTGCTACTGGTTTGTATACTTTAGCTAACCGTTATGTTGAGAATGGATCACAGATAAATGTAACCATTCATCTTTGCAATTCGTTAATAAATGAGGACACACCTAAATTAACAACAAATGGAATAGTAGTACGAACTGAACTACAGCAAGATGGAACTTATGGTGTTGCTGTCAAGTTCCATCATTATCGATTTCAATAAATAATAAATCCATGTAAAGGCAGAGTGGTTGAAAGGGAGAGTTTTTAAGTACTAAAGCGTATTGTAAACAAAAACCAGGGGAAGGGCAGATAAATTTGGTGCCGATATTGTCTGCAATTCCGAAGTTGTAAAAGTTGTAAACAAAAGCTGGTCAACAATAACAGGTTGGATGTGACCTTGGCACAGGTAATATCACAACTGTTTATATATCTTTGTATAAATATCGATGTAACTATTCGTGTCGGTACGGCGGAGCATAAGTAAATTCTGGTCAGAATACTGAATAGATTACGAGAATGAAAGATATAAACCAGATCAATACACGACAGAAAGTGCAAGTACACATGTTCCTTAATGCAGCCATTGATGTTGTTGTTTATAGGGTTGTTCAGACTTTTTTCCTTACTATAGTGAAAGCCACATGGTAGTCAGAAACGGTCTGTAGACATAGTTAATCATCAATTCTACATGCTAACACCTTTGTTGGTTGATATTAATAGATATTGTAGAAGATTGGGATTACGATTACGAACAAGCAAATTCAATCGTACTGTTTATATATCAAATACTAATTATCGATAAAATTTTTATGTCGATATGGCGGAACTCGATTTGTTTCAATTATTTCACTAATAACTTACACATTTCTCAATATTTTTCTAGATAATCATAAAAATAATACTATGGATATCAAGTACTATCTTGCAGTACTAAAAAGTAATAAATGGGCTATCTTCATCACTGTTGCAGTAGCAATGATCGTTGTCATCGTTGGAACCTTGATGATCACACCTATCTATTCTGCATCCACGACCTTACGTATAGCAACTTCCTCAGGCAGTTCCGTATCCTACACCGATATTTCTTACGCTGATCGGTTGATGAATACCTATACGAAGATAGCTACTAGCAGACCTGTTTTGGATGAATTGGTAACTAAGCTTAACCTTCAAAGCAAACCAGATGTAAAAGTAATTACGATCAGTTCCACTGAACTAATGAAGATCACAGTCAATAGCCCCGACCCTGCAATTGCACAAAGCGCAGCTAATGCTCTAGCTGAGATCTTATCCCAGCAAAGTCAAGAGCTTTATTCAGGAGGAGAAAAAAGCACAGCTGAGATCCTTGGTGAACAGCTGACACTGG
The DNA here is from genome assembly GCA_963774275.1 of uncultured Chloroflexia bacterium. GTDB lineage: Bacteria > Chloroflexota > Anaerolineae > Anaerolineales > UBA4823 > FEB-25. The sequence continues at coordinate 623,136 of CAVZEP010000011.1, forward strand.
CTGAGGATGAACTAAACCAGGCAAGACTTGATTACGAAAACTTGATTGCTACATCCCCAGATGATTCCGAAAGTATTACACAAGCAAATATGGTGATTGAGCTCAAAACGAAAACCTATGAAACCCTGCTAGATCAGTATGATGCAGCTCGCTTACGAGAAGCTCTACGTGCAAATATAATCACTATTGTTGAACCAGCTGTTTTACCCCAAAAGCCATCGCAACCAAAGATAGCAATGAATATTATGATGGGTTTTATCGTAGGATTGGTCGGTGGACTTGGAGTTGCGTTCTTATTTGAAAATCTAAATCCTCGGTTGTATACTCTGGAACAAGTCGAAACAGTGTCAGAACTTGATGTTATCGGGAAAATTCCATCTGTAAAACGCCCGGGGTTAGCTGGTTTATTTAACCGTACTCTAAACACGAACAACGTAATATTCAAAGAAGCATTCCATAAATTACAAGTAAAAATCACCCAACAAAATACAAATGGCCATTCAATGAAAAGTATCCTTTTCACCAGCGCTATACCTGGAGAGGGTAAATCTACTGTAGTTACAAACCTGGCCATTGCGTTTGCTCAGACTGGGAAAAAAGTGATCATTGTTGATTGTGATATGCGTCGTCCAGTTATTCACAAATTGATTGGTTTGCCTAATGAACTAGGACTTAGCACAATTTTACGCGGAGGTATTCCCCAATCCATTGTGTTGCAAAAAAGCCGTTATCCAAATACTTGGGTTCTTACGAGTGGTCCGATACCTCCCAATCCAGTGGAGTTATTAGGATCACCTCAAATGAAAGCTTTGTTCGATGTGCTTACGAAGAATTACGACCTCGTCATTCTGGATACACCTGCATCTACTGCCGGTTGGAGATGCATTAATTCTATCAACAATGGCTGACGCAATAGCGATAGTAATCCGGCAGACATATAGCAAACAAGATGCAGTGCGCGATGCTTGTAAGCAATTAGCTGAGGTGAATTCGCGCATTATTGGTGTGGTAGTCAATGAAGCTACGTCAAACGGTAGCTATTATTATTATCAAAGGAAACGCTCAAAATAAATATGCATAATGTCTCTATTAGACGAAAAGAGGAGGGTAGGATATTACAATGAAACGCTTGAGAACAGGTGTAATTGGATTAGGTAGAATGGGTCAGCATCATTGCCGTGTTTACAGCACTCAAAAAGAATCGCAGTTGGTGGGGATTTATGATATCAATAAAACGGTCGCAAAAGAGATCTCCGAACGATACGAAGTCCCTGTATACGAGCAACTGGACGATTTATTAGAACAGGTGGATGCCGTCAGTATTGCCACTCCCACACCCACACACTTTGATATTGCGATGCGGTGCCTAGAGAGAAAAATCCATCTGTTAATCGAAAAACCAGTCACAGAAACGATTTCCGATGCCGAACATCTGGCACAGAAAATTAGTGAGACAGGTTCCATCGTTCAAATTGGACACATTGAGCGCTTCAATCCTACCTATGTTGAACTAAAAAAAGTTTTGGCAAGCTTAAAGGTTATCGCGATCAGTTTCCAACGCCTAAGCCCCTACCGGGTTAGCAATAAGGACGTGGATGTTGTCCTTGATTTAATGGTCCATGATCTAGATCTAAGTAATGATCTGACGGGCAGAAACCCCACCTCAATAAACGCATAATGGTTTGATCCCCTTTAGCAATAGCCTGGACCATGTGGTAGCTCAATTATTCTATAGTAATGGACCGCTCATTACATTAACAGCGTCAAGGGTGACAGAACAAAAAATCCGTTCAGTAAATGTAACTTCAGAGTCAGCTTTTGTCGAAGCAGACTTGATGAATAAGAATATTTCTATTCACCGTGGATCAACAGGTGAATACTCAGAGAAAAATCGGAATGGGGTAAGTTATCACCAGGAAAGCATAATTGAACGCATCCTTGTGCCCAATGTGGAACCACTTTCACTGGAAATCAAGCACTTCTTGGAATGTATCAACAAGAAAAGTGCACCACGTGTCTCAATATTTGATGGCCTTAAAGCGCTTCGCTTAGCTCAAAGCATCATCATGCTGGTGAACGATCAAAATCTACATCCTATGATACGATCTGAATACACATTACAGAAAGCTCAGGAATTAATACATGGCTATCCGTATCCATCCAACAGCTGATGTATCACCTAAAGCAAACATTGGTGATGGTACGAGTATCTGGCATCACGCCCAGGTACGGGAAGATGTTAATATAGGAGCAGAATTGTATCATCGGTAAAGGTGTCTATATTGATGCTGGCGTTACCATCGGAAATAACGTTAAAATCCAAAATTATGTGTCCGTATATCATGGGGTAACTATTGATGATGGAGTTTTCATTGGTCCCCATGTTTGCTTTACAAACGATTTACGGCCACGTGCCATCAATCCTGATGGGTCCTTGAAAGCAGCAGATGATTGGATCCTTAGTTTGACCCACATACGGCAAGGAGCAGCTCTGGGAGCGAATTCTACTATCCGCTGTGGGATCACAATCGGTATGTGGGCGATGATCGGCAGTGGCAGCGTAGTCACGAAAGATTTCCCCGATTACAGCCTAGCCTGGGGTAATCCTGCCAGATTGCATGGTTTTGTTTGTCCTTGCGGTGAACGCCTCACGAAAAATTACCCATCGACAACTATTCTGTTACCGCTGAGTGTTCTGCATGCGGGCAGAAGGTTAATATTCCGAACGAGAATTGGGAGCTGATTAAATGATCAATATTGCCAAACCACAGCTAGGTGAAGAAGAAAAAACAGCGGTCATGGAAGTATTAAATTCCGGCATGATCGCCCAGGGACCACGCGTAAAAGCATTCGAAGAGGCCTTCGCAGTAATGTGTGGGGTAAAACATGCCATTGCCACTACCTCAGGTACAACTGCACTGCATGTCTCCTTACTCTCTGCTGGAATTGGCAAGGGTGACGAAGTAATCACTTCTCCTTTCACTTTTATCGCTTCCGCAAATAGCGTTTTATACACTGGCGCTCGACCAGTTTTTATCGATATCGATCCGCTTACATTCAATCTCGATCCAAACTTGATCGAAGCAGCCATCACTCCCCATACAAAAGCCATCCTACCTGTACATTTGTTTGGCCTAAGCTGTGACATGGATCCCATCCTAACGATCGCTAGGAAACATGGGTTAGTGGTAATTGAGGATGCCTGTCAGAGCCATGGTGCATTATATAAAGGTAAGCGTGTCGGTTCATTCGGAATCGGAGCATTTTCTTTTTACCCCACCAAAAATATGACTTCTGCTGAAGGTGGGATGATCACTACCAATGACGATCTTATTGCTGAGAAGTGTCGCGTCATACGTCAACATGGAATGCGCCGACGCTATTATCACGATGAGCTGGGTTTCAACTTCCGCATGACGGATGTCCATGCTGCCATCGGCCTGGAGCAACTGAAGAAGCTGGAAGGCCGGAACGAACAACGGCGTGCCAATGCCAGATTCTTGAATACAAATTTGAAGGGAGTAATTACTCCGACAACCCCCGAGGGCTATGAACATGTTTTCCATCAGTACACTGTGCGGGTTCCGGGTGGAAAGCGCGATGCCCTGCGCACCTATCTACAGGAAAATGGGGTCGGCTCTGAGGTTTACTACCCAGTGCCGGTGCACAAACAAAGTTTCTATGCAGGAGAATTGGGTTACCGGGGGTCGTTTCCCGAGGCAGAACGCGCAGCGAGTGAGGTGCTTTCTCTTCCTGTTCACCCCGCTTTGAGCCAAGCTGATTTGGAAACGATTGTTAGCAAAGTCAACGAGTTCATGATCCCCAAGGTTTGAGAGGAAAATCATTACGACAGAAATATCAGGGGTAATAAAATGAAACAACTTCGCATTCGTGCAATCCTATTGACTTGCTGGCTGATTGCGTTCTACATTATGGCCCATTTTTGGGAACCATTCAACGTCAGCCCCATCACATATTTGTTCGTGCTGGTCTTGGTGATTTTTGTGCTTACCACCCCGCAACTGAAGCGGATCCATTTATTATGGATGCTGACTGTACCAGCCATCGTATTTTTTGTCATCAAAGCCTTAATGGAGCTGCCCTTGGTTGGTAACGCACTTCCAGTCACGATCACCGAAACTTGCGCAATCATTCTGACCACCCTTCTCTTACTATGGGTGCGTAATGCCATTTATGATTTTGAAAGGGCAGTTACAGAAATTACCATGGGTCGCCGGGATAAAGTAATCGAAACTGCCACCGAAGGACAGAGCATCTTATATCGGGAAGTGAGACGGGCACGCAACCACCAGCGTCCTTTGACTTTGATGGCTATTGCAGTGGATGAAAATTCGATCAAAGGTGCTGTGGACCGGATGGTGAAAGAAGCCCAGCAGAGCGTTATCAGGCAATTTACATTAGCCAGCGTTTCCAAAACTTTGTGCGAAAAATTGGAAGATTGTGATATTGTCGTCCAAACTAACAATCATTTTCTGGTGGTTCTGCCGGAGACCAAGCCAGAAGATCTACCCGGGCTTATTGATCGATTACGCAAACAGGTGGCTGATCAAGTCGGAGTTGATTTGAAATTTGGAACAGCCTCCCTTCCACAGGATGGTTTTACCTTCGAGGGTCTCTTGGATAAGGCTACTCTAGAAATGCAGGCATCTATGGAATCGAAATTATTCATCGAACCCGAGCAATTGTTTGCAAAACGTAAAATAACATGAACTGTTATGTCAAGTGAGGAAAAAGCTTATGGAGTATGTGATCATTAAACAACCACGTGTCCTCCCAAACCAGGTACTATATCAGACGTTTAAGCGAACAATTGACATTGCAATCTGCCTGCTGGTTTTACTATTTGCTAGCCCAATTATGCTCATCTGTGCACTTGCTATCTATTTGGATTCACCTGGCCCGATTTTCCTCAAGCAATTACGAATTGGTAAGGGAGGAAAGCCCTTCTGGTTATATAAATTCCGCACCATGCTAGCGAACAGGGATAATAGCTATTGCCAGGCTTATATGAAAGCTTATGTGAGGGGAGATATTACCGATAATGAAAATGGCACGAAGATCTTCAAACCGATCAAGGCGAATGAAATCATTCGAGTAGGACGCTTCTTACGCAAGACCAGCCTGGATGAGCTTCCTCAAATCTTCAACGTGCTGAAGGGAGATATGAGCATCGTGGGTCCGCGGCCGAACGTGACTTGGGAAGTGGATGCCTATAAGCCTTGGCATTACGAGCGCATGGAAGTATTACCGGGGATCACCGGCCTGGCGCAGGTGCGCGGCAGAAGCTGCATTGATTTTGCTTCCCTGGTGCGCTATGATATCGAATATATTGAAAAGCAAAGCCTGTGCGCTGGATTTCAAGATCTTGTGGTGGACGTTTATCGCTCATTCTTCGTGGTAAAGGGGCGATGTGATCAGGAATATTCAACGTTTGGGTATTGCCATACATAGCCCCAAAATAATAGAGTTCGGTTTGTCATTGTTGGCTGGCTTATTGTTCGGGGGCTTGGTGGTATTTTCTACTTATAAAACAATCTTCATGGTTCTGGCCGTTTTAGTTTTCTTCCTTGTTTTGCTACATCGGTTCAGAGTATGTGATTTTGCTTTTACTCATGGCAGGCTCGACTATTATTAATCCCAAAAGCTTACCAATGCTCTTCGGACTCAGAGTCTGCCACTTTAGTACTATTATTTCTTCTGGGGCTATTGGCAGTCTATATTCTTCCGGGCTTTATCAAGTGGGTTCATACCCCCTTGGACATCCCACTCCTGATATTCTTTGGAGCGAGTTTAGCCTCATTTATGAACGCCAGATACAATCTGAGAACAGTTACTGATTTTAGGAACGAAGTATCACCGGTTTTACTGCAATATCTGGTTTTTTTTGTGGTCACGAACCTGATCAAGACTAGGCGGCAATTGTTAATATTGGTCAATGGCATGATGGTGTTGGCAACCATTGTTGCTGCCTATATGGTTGCACAACAGATAATAGGTCCAGGAGTAAGCATCATCCCCGGTAAGCAATATATCGTATCTGCCATTGTACTGCATGGCCAAGAAATCACTGGCGTGGCTAGAGTTACATTTTTTGGGGAGTTTCTAGCTTATGCAATGCTCTTACCAACCTGGATTTTATACAGTACTTCCGACTATTTAAAGACACACAAATGGTTGCTATTGATCCCAATGGGGCTGATCCTGATGGCAACGGTTATTACATTTACTCGAAGCCTTTGGCTAGGGATATTGGTTGGTATCGCTGGTTTCATAATCGTAGCCAGGAGCCAGCGAAAAAAATTTGTTTTACTACTATTGGTGGTGGGGATTATTGCTTCCTTGTTTATATCTGTGGGGCGAGTGTACGTCCCGCGCATTGGCGTGATTGCTGATGGATTTATTTCGAGATTTCAGACATTGGGCGACACAGATAAATTACTTAACGATAGCTCGACATCGTGGAGACTAATGGAAAACGAATATGCCATCGCAAAATTCAAGGAATATCCTGTCCTGGGTATTGGTCCGGGTGCAATTTATCGCCCTCCATCTCCATTAAAGATTCTAGATAATCTCAGGGCATACATTCATAACGCCTACCTTTATCTTTTAATTGATTTGGGTCTTATCGGGTTTGTACCATTTTTATGGCTCTCGATCGTCTATATCGTCAGAGGTATTCAATATGGACGTACACTCCGTGACCCAATTTTACGGGGTCTGGTTATAAGTTTTGCGGTTAGTTATCTCGCTATAATGCTTGTCAATATTACTTCGCCCTGGTACTTGTTGATAAGCGGCGCATCTGTAATTGGTATCATGTTCGGAGTAAGTGAAGTTGCTATCAGGCTGGGGCAGCAATCGAAGGCATCGAACGCTGTCTGATGACGTGAATTGCGCAAAATCCTGTGGATCCCGATCGGCCTTCTATGGATAATCGAAAATTTATTCGAACGAACACCATTTGTGACATTATGAGAAGTGAAGCTGGAGGCCCATGTTAGGAACCACACCGAAAGTGATTTATACCCCCGAGTCTGCTTTACGCCATCCACGTCAGTTGTTCGGTTCGATGATATCTGATCTGCTGGCCTCACGAGGACTGGCGTGGCGCCTTTTGATGCGCAATCTCAGCGCACAATATCGCCAATCCATCCTGGGATACCTTTGGGCTTTTGTGCCGCCAATTGTGACTACGTTGACCTTTATCTTTTTGAATTCACAGCAGATTATGAACTTATCTCCTCGAGATAATAATGTTCCGTATCCGGTTTTCGTGATGGTTGGCACGGTATTATGGCAGGGCTTTGTAGATGCCCTGAATAGCCCTCTCAAACTTCTATCCCAGTCCAAGTCTATGCTGGCCAAGGTCAACTTTCCACGTGAGGCCCTCATTTTAGCTGGCGTAGGCGAGGTAGCCTTTAACTTTACTATCCGGCTCGCCTTGTTACTCATTGTCTTTCTCTGGTTCCGCATCTCCCTTCCTCTGAATGCGTTGCTTGCGCCTTTTGCGGCGTTGTCTCTATTGGGGTTGGGATTCGTGATCGGCCTCCTACTCGCTCCTCTCGGGATGCTGTACGAGGATGTTGGACGGAGCATCGTCGTCTTTGTCTCGTTGTGGTTTTTCTTAACGCCAGTGGTTTATGAGCCGCCCGTTACCTGGCCGGCCTCGCTGTTGGCTACAATTAACCCTGTCAGCCCACTGCTTACCACCACGCGTGAGATGCTGACGACAGGTTCTTTGACCCAACTAAATGCCTTTTTTGTTATTTCCGGTATAATCATGATCTTACTTTTGTTTGGTTGGCTGGTTTACAGGATAACCATCCCACACTTGATTGAACGCTTGAGTGCATGAGGAAGAACACGTCTTGATGGATGACATATCAATTCGAGTAGAAAATGTCTCAAAAAAGTTCTGCCGGGAGTTAAAACGTTCTCTCTGGTATGGCGTCCAAGATATTGCTGGAGAGTTTCGGGGAAACAATGGGAAACCGAAAAATCTGCGTCCGAAAGAGTTTTGGGCTTTGCAGGATGTTTCGTTCGAGTTAAAGCGTGGCGAGCACCTGGGCTTGATGGGTTCCAACGGAGCAGGAAAGAGCACTTTATTGAAACTTCTCAACGGCTTATATAAACCAGATCAGGGGCGCATTACTGTGCAGGGCAGAATGGGGGCATTGATTGAACTGGAAGCTGGATTCAACCCTATCTTGACAGGTCGGGAGAATATTTACGTGAGTGCGGCTGTACTGGGTATTCCCAAGCGCAAGGTTGATCGCGTCGTCGATGAGATCATCGACTTTGCCGGGTTGGAAGAGTTCATTGACACGCCGGTTCAGAGTTATAGTTCGGGCATGCGGGTACGTTTGGGCTTTTCTGTAGCCGCCCAACTGGAACCTGACATATTGATCGTAGATGAAGTGCTCGCGGTTGGCGACACATATTTTCAGCGAAAGTGCCTCAATTATATAAAGAACTTGTTTCGGGATGGACGCACCACCGTGATTCTTGTTTCTCATAACCTCTTTAACATTGAACAAGTCTGCGAGCGGGCGATTTATCTTGAACGAGGTCAGATTGCCGCGTTGGGACAAACCACTCAGGTTATCTCGCAATATCTTTACCACTCTAACACCCAATATGCTGAACACTATGGCAAAACACGCCATACAGCGGGATGGCTCGGGCGAGATTCGTTTCACCGAGGTGGACATCAAATCAGCACGTACGGGAGAGTCCTACCTGTCGGCTGGTGAGCCGATCACGATCCGAGCCCGATTTAAGAGTCTACAACCAGTCGAATTCGTGCGTTTTAGAGTTGGCATACAGGATTTTACAACGCAGACTTTGATCAACCTGGCCAATGTTGATGCAACAAACCTGGATAGAGATGGCGAGATCATATGTACCTTTCCTGATCTCCATCTGTATCCCAGAACTTATTCCGTCTATCTCTCAGCGACGGATATGTTATTGCTTTATCGATCGCTGGAGTAATGCAAAATTGTTTGTGGTAGGCGGAGCTGGAGATGAAGATATTAAGTACCGGGTGGGCGAACCTCAATTGATGTATATACCCCATTCCATTGAGCTTCGTTTTGGAGACTATCGGGATCGGGAAAATGAACCGCATTCCGAGAATTTGAAGTTGCCGCAATAAAGCAGGAAAACGGTCTGAAGTCTTGAACGATATTGCCTCCCTTAGGACTCTGCATAGCGATCTGACCCACAAAGAACAAGCCCTCAACGTGTGTCTGATGTGGCACTCAGTGTATTTGGGCAACCTGGGGGTGAGCGCCCTGACGTGTGCAACGCTACAGTACATGGAAGAGGTGGCGAAAGAACTGGGGGTTAGCTTTGCTTACACTATATTTGGGACATGGTCCTGAGAACAAGGGTGGCTGTACCGACGAGATTGTGATAGATGGCAAGAAAATACCTTTCCGATTCGAAAAGGAGACCTTGCCATGGATGGATGTGCGACGTCTGGGCGGCTGGCGGTCACTATTCAAATGGGTGGCGTCACAATACCGGCCCTTCATCAAGAAATTATCACAGTACGATCTCATTCTAGATATCAGCGAGGGGGACAGCTTTGCCGATATATATGGATCAGCCAGGTTTATCCAAATGAGCTTGTCAAAAGAGTTGGCCTTGGCCACAGGTAAGACGCTGGTGTTGCTTCCACAAACGATCGGGCCATTCAATCATCCCATCTCGCGACTCATCGCCCACTTCTTGATGCGTCGGATTAAATACATCTACCCGCGTGACCAGACCAGTCTGCACTATCTGGAAAAAACCATCCCCAACCGGGTGTTTCACGAATACCTCGATGTTGCTTTTCACCTGCCTTACGAGAGATTATGTTTTGCACCGGAAAAGATTCACGTTGGCCTGAATATCTCAGGACTGCTTTGGCAGGGTGGCTATACTCACGACAATATGTTTAAGCTGCGAGCCAACTATCGGGAAGTCATGTACTGACATTCTCCGGCTTTTCCTGGAGAAAGAAGACGTATTGGTTCATCTTGTTCCACACGTTGTTTCAAACCATGGCCCGTTCCAAGAAGATGATTATGTTGTCGCTAGACAAATCCATGGTGAGATGCCTGCGACTGTCCTGGCTCCGCCCTTCAAAAATCCTATGGAGGCAAAAAGCTATATTAGCGGGCTGGATTTTTTTGCCGGCGCCAGGATGCACAGTTGTATTGCCGCATATTCGTCCAATGTGCCCGTCGTGCCGATGGCATACAGCCGAAAGTTCTCTGGCTTATTTCTCTCTTCCCTAAATTATCCTGCCCTGGCGGATTTGCAATCCGACAGCCACGATCAGGTATGCCACAAGGTGTTGGATGGATTTGAAAATCGAACCGCGTTGCGGCAGGCAATTCTATCCCAGGGAAGCAGGATTCAAGACAATATAGACGCATTTCGTAATGAGCTTATAACCATCGTCAAGGGAATCCGTGAGAGTCAAATCGCTTGAAGATATCGTGGCTTCTGGCCTTTGCGCGGGCTGTGGGATTTGTCAAGCCGTGGCAGGCGAAGATTGCGTTAAGATGCATCTGGACGACGCAGGGTTTCTCAGGCCAGTGGTCCTGGCGGATTGTGCGAACTCCTGGAACACTATCAAGCAAGTTTGCCCCGCTCTCACAATTCAGCATGGGCATGCGGAAAAGGACCGGCCATGGGATAGACTTTGGGGGCCAATCCTCGATCTACGAGCAGGACACTGCTACAGATGAGATCATCCGCTGGAACGGTTCTTCAGGCGGCGCCATTAGCGCTCTGGTCTGCTATCTGCTCGAGTCGGGTCAGGTGGACTATGTCCTTCAGATCGGTCCCGACTCTTCCAATCCGCTGCTCAACCAAATCTATCTTAACCAGAGTCGAGAAGATGTGCTTAGATGTACAGGGTCAAGGTATGCGCCAGCGGCGCCCCTTACCCATATCAATAGCCTCCTGGAAGCAAGACGGGAAGCGGATGGCTTTTGTCGGAAAACCGTGTGATGTGGCAGCCTTCAGAGCTTTTTTACGACTTCACCCGAATCTCGCCTCCAAAGTCAGCTGTACGATTTCATTTTTCTGCGCTGGCACGTCCAGTCTGCGTGCCACTGAGGACGTAATTACTGCTATGGGGGCTGATAAGGCCAGAGTAGTTGATTTCAGGTACAGGGGGCGTGGCTGGCCGGGCCGGGCTCGGGCAGTAATGGATGATGGTATTTGTTATGAGACCAGTTATCGTGATTCGTGGGGCAAGATCCTAGGAAGGCAAATTCAGTTTCGTTGCAAGATTTGCGCAGATGGGATTGGCGAGCTGGCGGATATCGCCTGCGGGGATGCCTGGTATACCAAGGATGGTCAGCCAGATTTTGAAGAGCGACCTGGGAGAAGCCTGATTCTTAGTAGGACGTGCATTGGCCAGCATGTGGTGGAGGCGGCTGCCGGGGCTGGCTACCTGGCTACGGAAGCTTTTCGTCTACAGGATCTTGCCGTGATTCAACCGTACCAGGCGATGAGGCGAAGACTCATTGCTTCACGATTGTTGGCCATGTGGATCGTAGGCGCTCCTTTTCCCAAATATAGAGGCTTCAATTTGATTGCCAATGCACGGCAGGCTTTCCTTCAGAGAAAACTGGGATAGCTTCAAAGGAATGGTAGTCAGGTTAAAAGATGAGCCGCTCAATAATCATCGTTTGGTCGTTCAGCTGCTGATCGTCATGGCAAAGGTGATATCAAGGTTGAAACACCCTTCGCAGATTCAGCGGGCAGGTGAAGGGAACTAGTAATCCGAAGATTTCAATCAAGGTAGTATAGTGAGCAAGATCTATTTTTTGGTATACTCGTCCTATGCTAGCTGAATTATTATACAAAGCATATCGCATAAAGTCCATTAAGTTAAGAGGACGCATCCGTCGTTTCGTGACACGTTTGGAGGGCGGGGAATTTTACTGCAAGACTCTGCGCATGATTTATCGGGAATATCATAACATTGATGTTGGTATGTACTCCTATGGTGGCTGTTTTAAGCTCGGAGTATATCCCTTCTGGGACTCGTGTTGGGCGCTATGGGTCCTTTGCTGATTTTCGGGTCTTCCCTCGAAACCATCCTCTTGATCATGTATCACTGCATCCGTTTTTCTACAATACGCGTTTTGGTTACGTCGATATTGAGATAGTCTCATATACAAAGCTAACCATTGGAAATGACGTTTGGATAGGATCCAATGCATTTATTATGCCTGGTGTAACGGAGATAGGCAACGGCGCCGTTGTCGGCGCGGGTGCGATCGTGACGAAGAATGTTCCACCTTACGCGGTTGTAGTTGGAAATCCGGCGAAGGTCATCAAGTACCGTTTTCCACCAGCCGACATTGAAGAGATCGAACAATCGGCATGGTGGAATAAGAGTATCGAGGAATTGCAAAGCCATCTTGACTTGTTTACTCGTTCATATCAAGGTAATGCTATGGTGAACTGGACTAGATTGGACCATAAGTAAATGGAGCCAAGTGAGTCCGGTAGAATGGCCAATAAATAGATAGACAAATGGAACTGTCAATCATCATTGTCAATTGGAACGTGGGTGAGCTGCTGCGGCGTTGCCTCACTCCATCGAGGCGAATCGGGGTGATCTTGCTTTAGAAGTGATTGTGGTTGATAACGCCTCATCGGATAACAGTGTGCGCATGATACAACAAGAGTTTCCCCGCGTGCGTCTCATTGCCAGTAAAGAGAACTTGGGCTATACCGGGGGCAACAACCTTGGCATCAAGAAAGCCCAGGGGCGATACGTCCTCATTCTCAATCCCGATACTGAAATCATAGGAAACGCTTTGCAACAAATGCTGGCGTATCTTGACCAGCACCCGGCCGTAGGTGTGATTGGACCACAATTGCTCAATCCCGATGGCTCGGTTCAATCTTCGCGACGCCGTTTCCTACAGCCTGTAACGGCTCTTTTCCAGGGCACTTATTTCGGCTGGCGGTTTTTTCCGAATAACCGGTTTGAGCGAATGCATACCATGGCCGATCTACCGGAGGACCAAATTGTGCCCGTGGACTGGCTGGCAGGGGCAGCGCTGATGATCCGAGGCGAGGCGTTGCATCAGGTGGGTCCGTTCGACGAGCAGTTCTTTATGTACTCGGATGAGGTGGATTGGTGCCACCGCTGCCGGGACGTGGGTTGGGAGATTCATTATTTACCATCAGCTCAGGTTATTCATCATCAGGGGCAATCTTCCAAAAAGGTGGCGACAGCATCGCAGGTTCATTTTCACCACAGCAGAATTCTCTACTTCTGTAAGTATTTTGGTAAGAGATGGGGTACATTTTTTCGCCTTTATTACATGATTAACTACACCTTTGAGCTGGTTGAAGAGACAACCAGATGGATTTTTGGCCATCGCTATGAGGAGCGCCGCCAACGAATCCAAGCCTATTGGCACACGCTAATGTCTGGTTTCCGGTAGCCCATTTTCCATATTCTTCAACTCTACCAGCTTTTAACAAGTTGGATTGCGATCCTGAATACAAATATCTAACAGACAGTAGAGGAGAGATAGATGATATAAAACGGGATAATAAACAGACTAGGCAAGAAAGGAGCTTATGTAGAAGGTACTTAAATCTTACTTGTCTGAGCCAGGTGGCAAGTGATAATGCCCTGTCTCGTGTAAATGAACTACAGACATATTAAGGAAGAGATCCTCTTTTGAAGAAGAAGATTGAGCGACCAAAATGAATCTTTAAGAAATTATATCAATTAATCTTAAGCGAAAATAACTGTTGTAGATTTTAGTACTTAGACGCAGGATGTAGTTAAAAACTAATGAGGAGATGTTAATCGGCGTCTATCATGGAGTTACGAATGGAAAAACGTATCGCACTTCGAGCAAATTGTTACTTCGAGCATTTTTTGCTATTCATAATAAATAGAACAATCCAAGGATCGAGTCTCCCATGCGCTTCAAAAAAATCTGCATTTTAGGCTTGGGCTACATAGGATTGCCCTATGCAGCTACCCTTGCGAACAGTGGATTACATGTCATTGGGGTAGATATCAATCCCGAGGTGGTCGCCATTCTTAAAAATGGGGATATTCATATTCAGGAACCTGGCCTGCGTACCGTCACTGCCGCGGCTATCAGCTCTGGGAATTTCATCGTTGCAGCGCATCCAGAAGAGGCCGATGCTTTTATCATCACAGTACCCACACCCTTCTATGAAGATCAATTCGGCGATTATGAGGGTCACAGTTATCGCCTTGCTGACTTCCGCGCCGTAGTCTCAGCTGTCGAGTCTATCGTGCCCTATTTACGTCGCGGTAATCTGGTAGTGCTCAAATCTACCTCACCACCGCGTACCACCGTCGACTTGGTGGCCCCTAACCTTGAGAAATCAGGTTTGCAAGCCGGTGTGGATTTCCATCTGTGTTATTCCCCAGAGCGAGTGTTTCCCAGCCAAATCATGCACGAGTTAATCGAAAACGCGCGCGTGATCGGAGGAATGGATCGCGCCTCGGCTGAGGCCGGTTGCGATTTATACGCCACCTTTGTGCATGGGGAAATCACTCTCACCGATGCCACCACGGCTGAAATGGTGAAACTCATGGAGAATACTTTTCGCGACATCAACATCGCGATTGCTAATGAATTTAGCCGGTTGGCTGACCGTTTTGGCGTAGATGTTTGGGAGGCTATCCGCTTAGCCAACTGTCACCCGCGGGTAAAAATACTACACCCCGGCCCGGGAGTGGGAGGGCATTGCATTAGTGTGGATCCGTGGTTCTTTGTCGAGGCTGCGCCTGAACTGGCGACACTCATACGCACTGCGCGCAATGTCAACGACCAGCAACCAAATTTCGTTGTTGGTCTGATCGAACGGTCCGCCGGTGAACTAGTGGGTAAACATGTAGCCGTATTGGGACTTTCCTTCAAAGAAAATGTTGATGATCTACGCGAAAGTCCGGCCGTAGAGATCGCTCGCTTGATGAGTAACCGCGGCGCAGTCGTTAAAGCCTTCGAACCCTTTAAGCCAGAGGCGCAATTCGATGCATTTGAGACGACTTTGACGCTCGAAGCAGCTTTAGAGGGGGCAGAACTCATCGTTATTCTGGTAGGCCATACCCGCTTCAGGGAACTCAATGCTCACCAGATGGCCTGCCTCACTCCAGCCCGACTGGTGATAGATACCTGCAATATCTATGATGTCGTGGATTGGCAAGCCGTCGGTTTCCGGTTGGTACGCTTGGGAGATGGAAAGAATATTTGAATATAGATTTTCGATTACAGATTGACCCATGCTCCCGCTTGGATCAATAATGGTTCTCTACACTTCACGCGATTTAAACAGCTGTTAGTCTATAGTGGGTAAATCTGATTATTACCTCCATTAACTGCAAACAGATGGCTGCGCTTCATTTTGATCAAGACAAGTATTTTGCAGCAGATCGTTAAAAGCGATCAATCATTAAAAAGCTTATATGAATAAAGGACAATGTGCCGAAGGTATTATTCATCGCCTACACTTTTCCCCCGTTGAGCGGATCGGGCGTCCAGCGGACATCCAAGTTTGTTAAATATCTGCCTGAGTTTGGATGGCAGCCTATTGTCCTGACAGTGAGTGGTGAAACCTCGGTTGAGGTGGACCATTCACTGATGGAAGAGCTACCGAATGAATTGCCGGTGTATAGGGCTCCGGACATTAACCTGGTATATTTTTTGAGACGGGTGGTCAGTAGGCTTAGCTCAGCCAGCGATCAGCGTCTAGTAGAAAGGAGGTCCAATTCTAAAAATCAGACTTCTAACATCAGCCCACTGAGACAAGCATGGCGAAACTTTGTTGAAACCTGGTTGATGATTCCTGACCATTACATTTATTGGTTTCCAGCAGCTTTGTGGATTGGCCTGAGAATCGTTAAACAATGCGATATTATCTATTCGACCTCCGCTCCTTTCACGGATCATCTGGTAGCCTACGTTCTCCATAAACTTTCTGGCAAGCCATGGATTTCTGATTTCCGAGATCCATGGAAACAGCTATTGATTTATCAGCATCCTTCAAGATTACGCTCGCGCATTGACGCGTTTCTTGAAGAACTGTTCGTGCAAAATTCTATAAAAGTTTGTTTGACCTGTCCTGCTACTACTTTAAGTTTTCAGACGACTTACCCACATCTACCTCGAGACAAGTTCATTGAGATCACCAATGGATTTGATGCCCAAGATTTTACGCAACCCGTCTATCCACCCTTTGATTGCTTTACTATTGTTTACGCCGGTCGAAATGATAGAATAATTCATGTTTCATCCGCTTTCTTCCAGGCTCTGCGAGAATTGGTCCACGAGCATAGTGAGTTTGTTTCTAAAATTCAAGTTCTGTTCGCTGGAGCCTTTGAAGATCAGATCTGTGATCATTTGAAAGAGGGGCATCTGGAAGATATCGTCAAACCAATGGGATATGTTTCACATACAGAAAGCATAAAATTGATCCTGCAGTCTGATGCCCTATTGTTGATACTCAATGACATACCTGGGACAAATCTTGTGTATCCAGGCAAGCTGTTCGAGTACCTGGCTGCCGGAAAAACAATTCTGGCACTGGTTCCCGAAGGAGCTACAGCCGATTTAATCCGAGATATGGGAGCCGGGCTCGTAATACCCCCTACGGATGTCTCAGCCATTAAGCAAGCGATTCTCGATCTGTACAACCAATATAAGCAGGGCATCACGTTGTCTAAGACCTATGACAATCTAGAGAGATTTGAACGGCGGACACTTACCAGGCATTTGGCGCAATGCCTGGATGCCGTGTTCCTGGCTGCCAACAAAGCAGACCCGATATGATTTATTTTGTTGTTCGTCGAATTCCGCATCATGCCGTTCATGGCGGTTATGAACGACTGGTCGAGTTCATTGAAGGCAGCCAAAATGTGAATCCGCTGGACATTTATCCGATCATTCGGGGATTAGTTGGCAATCACCTCTTGAATAGTATTATCCGGCGAGTGGCAGGGGTAAGTTGGTACGAGGTATGGGCACTCTTTGCTGAAATCGCCGTGATACGGATTGCTCTACGAAAACCAGGGCATATCTTCCACTTCATTTACGGCGAGGAGATGTTCCGTTTTTCTGCCAAGTGGAGACGTTGGTTAGGCGCTGATGCCAGGTTAGTGTGCACTTTTCATCAACCACCTGCTCTCTTTAATGAGATAGTTCGATCGAATGATTGGCTTGGTGAATTGAACGCGGCGGTTATCGTTGGAAACAATCAACGCAATATGTTATCTTCTTACATAGATGGTGATAGAATCTTTTTTGTACCGCTTGGGGTTGACACCGACTTTTTTTGTCCAGGTGAGTTGGATACACCTTCCGCCGGTAACCCTACTTGTATCACGGTCGGTCAATGGCTGCGCGATTTTGATACGCTGCGCCAGGTGATTGGTCAGATCAACATTGACCAGGTTGTGGTGCGATTTATTGTAGTGACTCATCCCAGAAACTTTATTTATTTTAAGGATTGCCTTGGTGTTGAATGCAAGAGCGGCGTTGACGATTCTACCTTGCGTGAATTATATCGATCATCTGATGTATTGCTGCTCCCGTTACAGGATTGCACTGCGAATTTTGGTTTGCTGGAAGGAATGGCCTGTGGCCTGCCCGTGATTATCACCGATGTTGGAGGCGTGAGAGATTATGCGACCGAGACCTGTGCTATTCTGATGCCTTTGGGAGATTCCGGAGCGATTGTATCAGCTTTGACCTCCCTTCTTGCTCAACCTGGGAGAATGAAAGAGATGGCGTTGCATAGCCGGCAGAGAGCACTCCAATTTAGCTGGGAAAAAGTAGCTTTTCAAATGAAAGAAGTGTACCGCGTGATTTTATAATTACAAATACATTAACAAACTTAACAAAATTGATAGGTGGAGGACAATATTTTAAGGTAAACTATAGTGTGATCTGACAGATTTTTGCAAAAGAATTTGCGATACCCCGTTCGGACCGGAGGTTCGATATGGCTAGAAAATCAAAAATCGGCTGGGGCACACTATCCGTTGAGAAAGTAGTCAATTGGGCTGACAAAGATAAAGGCAAAAATATTCTGTCACCGCGAGCGAAGAACAGGTTGCGCCTGCCTGACAGAACTGCAGTATATTTTACGGGTTACAAGCGGTGGTCGAGAATTCTCCTTGTCGCCGTCTTGCTTGTGGCATTCTCGATGAGCAGGCAGGAGTTTGCCAGCGCAGCACAGTTAATGTCGCCAGGCTTTCAGGGCCTCTCGGTGCCCCACCTGGTAGAACCTCAAGGGAATATCTACTATGTTGCGCCTGGGGGCAGTGACTCAAACGCCGGGACATTTACACAACCATGGCGGACGATCCAAAAAGCAGCAAATACATTGGTGGCAGGTGACACAGTCTACATCCGTGAGGGAACCTATGCGGAGGTGGTAATCCCGTCCAATTCGGGCCTTCCGGGTCAATATATCGTGTACGCCGCCTACCCCGGAGAAACTGTGACGATGGATGGTACGGGTGTATCCTTGCCATCCGGAGCGAGTGGATTGATTAATGTTTGGGGCAAGAGTTACATCAAGAGTTTCGGGGTTGCACCTAATAAATGCAAGCTCTTCTGTTTCCAGTGGCGGTATTGGAATTTTTGTGTCGAAATCAAGTTACATCGTGATTGAAAACAACTACACTTATAATACCCATTCTTCCGGTATTGGTGTCTGGCAGAGTGATAATATTTCCGTTGATGGGAATGAGGTTGAACTGGCTTGCAATGATGGGAGTCAAGAAGAAATCACTATATCCCAAACACACGGGTTTGTGGTCAAGAATAATTATGTTCACGATGGTGGTCCGGGCACGAATGGCGGCGAAGGGATTGATGCCAAAGATTCCTACGATGGTCAGATTTTTGGAAATCATGTGGTCAATGTGCCAAGGTTGGGCATCTATGTGGATGCCTATAATCTGCACAGCTACAATATCCAGGTATTTCAGAACCTGGTACACGACGTTAGAGGCAACGGGATCTGGCTGGGTGCTGAACAAAGTGGTCTTCTTGAGAATATCCAGGTCTATAACAATGTGATTTATGGTAACAAGAATTTTGGTATTGGACTAACCGACTGTTGTCAAGGGTCACCCACCCACCCCATGAAGGATATTACGATTATCAACAATACGGTTTACAACAATGGATGGGTTGCTGGAGGCGGGATAATTGTCAGAACTCCGGATGTGCAGAATATCGTGATCAGGAACAATATTACCAGTCAAAACTTGCAGTGGCAAATCAGAGCTGAAGAGGTTGTCCCTCTTGCAGAACTGCATATTGACCACAATTTAATTTACGGACAAACTACTTGGAAAGAAGAGCAGGATGGTACTGATATCGTAGAAGCAGACCCAATATTCGTCAATGCCGCCATAGGAGATTTCCATCTCCAGGGCACTTCGCCTGCGACAAATGTTGGCTCGGTCATCGGCGCGCCTTCCACCGATTTTGACGGCTATCCCCGTGACCTCCTGCCTGATATCGGAGCCTTTGAGTTTTTAATTTTAGTGGTAAATCCCCCTACCAGTGAAATTTTTTCTGGAGGTATTGCCACCTATACCCTCGATGTTAGAGGCATCAGTGATTCTACCATCACAAACCTGGTCGCTTCCAGTTCTTCTCCCTACTTGACCTTACAGGTGGTCCCAGCTCAGGTGCTCGGTTCGGGTCAAGCTGTATTAACCATCACGGATTCCAGCCCGCAATATATACCCGGTCAAAGGTTCAGCATACCTATTACCGCCACAAATAACGTAACGCAAATAGTCAATGCACAACTCCTCACCGGTGCCTTGCGGCTCTACCTGCCGATGGCTATGAATGGCAAATGAGCTCTAAAACAAGATATGGGATTCCAGCTACTGGAGAGGTTCTTTATACTCCTAGCGGGTAATAGAAGAGTTCTCGATTGCATAAGCAGGTAGTACGCTTTTTATAAACCTGTAGCATGTTACGATTATTGGAACAGGCCGACAAGCACAAGAATAATCTGCTGCTGTATAGGCTTATCATCGTGTGGATATGTCAACCAGCAGAGCTAACTATTTGACTCCCTCACTCGTGAGCGTAACGCCAACCGCCTTTGCCCAACAAATGCAGTTTCTGAACCACCATCAGTCAAGCCAACCCGATGGTGTTACAACACAAGGTAATCAACATGGAAATTTCGATGCAGATATCGCGTCTGCTGATCACGAGTACTTATCCCCAATTGAAAACAAATAACGGGTCGGTTGGGTAAAATCATCTGGTGTTGTCTTTCCTTCGCAGTAAAGACCAATACTGAAAGACTAATGGAAAAAAAGATCACAAAACCGGGATCACTTATTCGGTTTTGGTCTGGAGCATTTCTGACAATGGTGTTGCCGTCAGGTTTCCAGCCTTAAGAGAGGCTGGATGGTTATAGTGTCGGTGAAACGCCAGACGAATCATAGCGGGCATCGAAGGAGAATCAGGAGAGCAAGATGCCAATGCGAGTGATGGAGAACGGTTTGAAAAGGACGGTAGGATGAGATTTTGGTTGAAACCGGATTACATGCATCAAGGAGACTGCCATGGCGTTGTCACAAGCTGACATTGACTATTTTCACCGAGGCAGCTATGAGAACCCTCAATTCTGGGCACGCTTGAGCGAGAAGCCAAACTTCAATCAGGCCGTCGTCGTTGATTTGGGGTGTGGGCATGGAAGCTTGTGCGTCGACATGGCGATGATGGGTGCGAGAAAAGTCATTGGTCTCGATTTAAATTCCCGGCTCATTGACTTTGCTAATCAGAACCTCCAGCTCCACTATCCTCAACTCAAGGGCGTGGTTGAGTTTCGGAACCAAAATTTGTGCGACATGCCTGAGATAGATGTTGATTATATAATCTCGAAGGACACCTTTGAGCACATGGTTGAGCTTGAGCAAGTGTTGGCAGATATAAACGATGCCTGAAACCTGGCGGTCGCTTATATAGCGGGTTTGGACCTCTGTGGAATAGCCCCTTTGGCGATCATGGGCGAACCAGGTTGGGTATTCCCTGGGCGCATACCCTGCTTCCGGAACGCTTCCTTATCGCCTGGCGAAATCGTCTTCTTCACCCACAAGGCAACCTCAATCTACGACCTGGGTCTTAATAAGCTGCCATTGGCGGAGTATATGCGTATCTTCCGAACCTGTAGCTTGAAAGTGGTATCCTTGCGGATCAATGCCAGTGAGCGTCTGGCCTCACGCCTGTTCTCGTTGCTGCGTAAGATTCCATTCTGTGAGGAATACTTCTCACATAACATCTACTGCATAATGGAGAAACCTGTAGGTGAGACAGACGGGTTCGGGAATAATATGACGGTATGAGACAAAATCGTCACGGATTGTTGCGGATTGCATTGGCTGGCGATTATCCGTTAGACCCTAATAAAATCAGCGGTGGGCCACAGGCAGTATTTACTTACTTGCTCGAGGGTTTAAGACAGTTCAAGGAACTTGATTTGCACGTGGTCTCAGCCCACAAGGAGGTAACAAAATCGTCCGAGTTTCAACAGGGAAATGTCACTTTCCATTTTCTGCCTCACCCACGCCTGCCTTTTGAGCTGGCTTATCTCCCCTTGCAACAGGGTGTGTGCAAAATCCTGCATCAAATTGATCCCGACCTCATCCACGCGCAATCCGATATCTACGGCGCAATTTGCCTCAAGGCGGGCTATCCAACCGTGACCACCATGCATAGTATCCCCGGTTCAGAATCCCGCTTTGGTCGCAGGCAGGATCATACGGACCCGGCTGGCTCTGCATGCCAGATTGATCAGTTATCTATTTCTTCCAAACGCTCGTCACATCATCAGTATAAGCGAATATATACGCCGGGGGTTGGCGGCCTCCACACAAGCAAATTTTTATTCCATTGACAATCCAGTCGCCGACGCTTTTTTCAAACTCCCGCCGGATGAAGCTGTGCCAGGGCGTGTATTGTTTGTGGGCTTGTTACGAGAACGAAAGCGACCTGACCGGGCATTGGAAGCCTTGGCATTGGCTCGACAGGATGTGCCCGAACTGCATCTGCAATTTGCCGGTGCGGCCATCGAACCTAATACTTGAAGCGAGAATGCGTGAGTTTATTGCCAGGCATGAGCTTGAGAAGAATGTGGAATTCTTGGGACATTTACAGGAGTCACAATTACTCGATCTTTATCAACAAGCGTCCATTTTGCTGCTGACCTCTGACCTGGAGACTTCACCGATGGCGATTGAGCAAGCGATGGCAGCGGGTAAAGCGGTGGTAGCGACGGCGGTGGGAGGCATCCCATTCTTGGTTGATGACGGACGAACCGGGAATCTTGGTGGAGCCACAAAAGCCCGCCCAAATGGCGCAAGCTCTGGTCAGGTTGAGCCGCGATCACGATTTACGTCGCAAGTTGGGGCAAGCTGCTCGTCAGGAGGCTCTGGCGCGTTTTAAGCCAGAAACCGTTGCGGCGAAGACATACGCTGTATATCAAGAGATATTGCACGTTAACGTGTGAACCGACAAACACCTCTGGGAATTTGGGGTGTATACTGGTACACTGACACTTTGCTCTTCCTGTGTGTGAATTTAGCCAAAGTCGAGTTTCGATAATCCAATTACCACTAATCTCCCACTACAATACTAAAAGACACTGGATAAAATAATTTCTCCATGCGAGTACTCGTCTTTACAGCAATGTATCCCACTCAAGAAAGACCAGCTTGCGGAACCTTTGTCAAAGAGCAGGTCGAGTCGCTGAGAGAATCGGGAGTTGAGATCGATGTGTTTGCGTTTGACGGGAGCGGGTCGGTCAGGAATTACCTGAAAGCCGGCTTTACCTTGCGCCATATCTTGAGCACGAAGTCCTATGATCTGGTGCATGCACACTACGGGTTGACAGGGGCTGCCGCATTGATGCAGGCAAGTTGTCCAGTGGTGATTACTTTTCACGGCAGCGATCTCTTGGGTGGAGTTGGCGCCAATTATCAATATTCCCTGATAGGAAAGATTACAACGATCATTAGTCGGATAGCGGCTTTTAGGGCTGCGCAACGTATTGTTGTCGCCGATCTTTTGAAAAACAAAATTTGGCCCTTATCTGGAATTACTATTCCAATGGGGGTCGATCTTTCCCTCTTCAAGCCGATGCCACTCTCTGAAGCCAGAGAGCGACTTGGATATTCTCATAATAAACGTCTTGTTCTCTTTGCAGCTCATCCCAATAACCAGACAAAGCGTTTTGATATTGCTCAGGAAGCAGTAAGTTTGTTACAAAAAGACAAGTTTGATGTCGAGTTATTGCCTCTTTACAATGTACCACATGATCAAGTACCTTTGTATATGAATGCCTGTGATGTTCTCGTCCTTACCTCTATGCACGAGGCATCACCCTGTGTTATCAAAGAGGCAATGGCCTGTAATTTACCTGTTGTTTCGGTTGATGTAGGGGATGTAGCCGAGCGCATTGAAGGGGTGGATGGTTGTTATATATGTGAACGTGTGCCTTCGGATGTGGCAGATAAACTGCGTCGAGCTTTGAAAATCGGTCGCTGTTCAGATGGTCGTAGAAAAATAGCTGAACTTAGTTTGCAGAACATTGCAACCCGTGTAATGGCTGTCTACAATAAGGTACAACAGGCTCAAGTGGAACATGGATAACATGATAAATCCAATATTCCTGTGCCTCCAAAGCCAAAGGGCAGTATTGCATTTCTCAAGCGTGCCGGTAGGATTGCGGCACGTTATGGCCTTACGTCGGCCCGAATGGATCAGTCGTTACGTCAATTTTCTGATGTTCTTCAACGATTCGACTGTGGCGCGACGTTTCCAATCACGGCGGTCACCCTGAAACGGCACGGCGATACGATTACAAAGTATTTGGATCAGAACATCGAGTTTGCTGTGCATGGCTATACTCACGTGGATTATGCGCAGCTTGCGCCAGAGGTACAGTCGCTCACCTGCAGCATGCCCGTGAAGATTTTTACCAAGGTCGGGAATTACTCCCGTGGGTTTTCGCTCTCCTTACCTGAGTCTGGAATGGTAGCCTGAATGCAGCCATTAAAGCCGCTGGCTTTTCTTATGTGAGTAACCAGCCTATCTTATGGGACGTCCTGGACGACGGTGACCTTACTCCATCAGACGATTGTCAGCTATGACCGAGCGCTGGCTTTTTATGATCCTTGGAGGGCAGGCGAACGACCCTCCCTGCCACGGATTAATGGCCAGCTGGTCGAAATCCCCGTTTCCTTGCCGGATGATGAGATCCTGATTGAGCGGTTAGGCGGTCAAACGGTGTGGTCGAGAAGGTTTGGCGGCAGATCCTTTCTCAGACATATCAACGAGGGGAATTATTCACGCTTCAACTACACCCTGAACGGATCGGGGTATGTCCGATGGACTTTCGGCGGTATTGAGCTGAAGCGCGTGCGCTTACACCAGCAGTATGGTGTGCTCGTCTGGATGAAATTGCTGCCTGGTGGAAAGCCCGGCTGAAGCCACTATTGAGGTTTCTAAGACTGATGATGGGGGATACGATTGTTTCGTGAATGGTCCCAGTGGAATTACCGTGTTGGCCCGTGGGGTTGAATGTTGATGTTCCCAACTCTCCCTGGATGGACGGCTACCGGGAAGTGAAGGCAACGCGGTTTACCATCCAGTCTTCCCAGCTGCCTTTTATTGGCCTCTCGCCTGCTACCTCACTAGATCTGGTTCACTTCTTACGCCAGCAAGGTTATATCGTCGAAGTTAGTCAGGAAAATAAGCTCTACTCGTGCTATATTGACCAGATCAATTTTGATGGCAGTCAGGAGCGTCGCTACTGGATCATATTGAGGGATCTTATCGCCCTTGTTACGATTTGGACGTTGGCCATATGGTACCCGTAGCGCATTATGTATTACGCGGCCGCACGATTCCCGGCGCGGGCGAAGTCTTCCTCTGGGACTCGATCAACTGGGGCGAGTGGGCGATCGTCTACGGCAAGATGGCCGCAGTCCGGGAAGGCGCCGCGGACCGCATCAGGCGCGAAGCGACGATCGCGATGCTGATCGATCCGAAGCTCGAGGGCGGCTCCCCTGCCCGCGTCCTCGGCCGCCTTCACGACCAGACCCCGCGCGTTCCGTTCATCACCGGCTGGGCCTCGAGCAAGGAAGCCGTCCGCTTCCTGAACGAGTCGCTCAAGGTCGACCCGTCCAACAAGATCACGCGCGTGTTCCTGGCGGAAGCGATGGTCAGCAACAACAGCGACACGAAGCCTCAGGCCGTCCAGATGTTGAAGGAGACGATCGCGGCTCCGAATCCACCGGAGTTCGAAGTCGAGCAGGCGGCCGCCGCAGAAGATGCGAAGGCGTTGTTGAAGAAGTGGAATTCGTAGCTCTCGGCTCTCGGCTCTCAGCTCTCGGCTCTCAGCTCTCAGCTCTCAGCTCTCAGCTCTCAAGACATTGAACGGCGCGGGTGATTGCCCGCGCCGTTTCTTTTTTGTGCGCGTGTCACTACTGCGTCGTCAGCGCGACGATCAGGTCCCCGATCGCGACTGTCTCCGCCTCGTCGAAGAAAAGGGACTCGGCCCCGACCGAGTCGAGACGCAGCGGGATCTGCTTGAGCGTCGGGATCTCGCCTCCGCGTTTCTTCCAGGCAGCCTCCTTCGCACACCAGAAGTGAAGGAGCCGGTGCGGGATCGAGAGCGATTGCATCTCTCGTTCTTCGGCGACGGAGAGAAAGAGGTGCGCCGCGGACTCCTTCAGCTCTCGCACGACCTGCACGTCGATGCCGACGGCTTCGCTGTCGATCGCTGCCGCGGCGTACGGCCCCGAGTGCGAAAGCGAGACGTACCACGAGCCGATGCGACGATTCTCGATGACGCACGTCTGAAGATCGCCGCAGATTCCGCGCTCCGAGGCGAGCTGCTTCGCGGCGATCCGGCTGAGCATCCACTCTTCGCGCCGCTTCGGCAGCTTCAACATCGCCATGTGAGCATGCTCGCTGCGGCTGAACCACGATTCCGGCGCATCGACATCCGCGATGACGATGGCGCGGTCGGTCCATGGAATCGGAATGCGTCTCATTGCTGCTGCGCCGGAATTGCGGCGATGAACTGCGTATCGCCGGTCAGATCGACGATCGTGGCAAAGGCCACGCCCGTGCCGGCGATCGCCGTGATGCGAATCGTAGTCGTTTCGTCGACGCTCACGCCGAGCTCGCCTTCTGCATTCGTGATGAACCAGAGCTCGTCTTCGGGAACTCCCTGCTCGATCGTCCTTCCGATCGCGCGGCCGCTGCTCGTGCGTGCCGTGACGCGGAAGGTCGCCGGGATGAGCCCGGTATTCACGATCCCGATGTTGACGCGCCGCCCGGCGATCGACCCGCCGGGGATTCCGACGATCGTCAGCTCTCCGCGATCGCCTCCGGCCGTGGCGGCGTCGGCGGCGGTCAGTGGGGCTTCGACCGATGCGCGCCCTCCGTGTGCGACGTCCGCCGACCTGATCACCGCGACGGGTGCGCGTCCTTCGCGGTATTCGATCCACATCGTTCCGGCTCCCCCCTCTTTCACGCCGAAGAAAGCGCGAACGACGTCGGGATAGCGAAGCGTTCGGCGGGGCGCGATCTCGATGTGGCGATCGACGCGACGCGCCGGCGAGATGAACCGCAGCGTCGCCGCCACAGGCTCGCGGAGCGCATTGTGGAGCGTCAGGTCGCTGACCCAGAACGCGCCGTTCGCTCCAGGCACGGTGCCGACCATCGGAAAGACCATCCGCTGGCGCGGCGCCAGTACCACGTCTTTCTGCGCCGGCACGTGAATGAGGCGCAGGTACGCGGCGGCGGGCAGAGAGAGCGCATTCGGGTTCCGCGTCCAGAGCTCCACTCCCCTGACCGACTTGTGGAAGCTGTAGCAGCTGTCCAGATACGCGGAGACCGCCTGCGCGCGGACGCTGTTCGGCACGCCGTCGAACTCGTCGAAGCGCTCCGGTGCGGTCCTGATCACGACCTTCGGTCTGGCCTTCTCGAGGTCGGCGATGATCTCGGCCTGGTACTCGCGCGGCGAGGCGATCGGCACCTGATAGAAGCGCGTCGGATTGCGCCGGTTCGCGAAGAAGTAGAAGGCCGGCTGATTCGAGAAATCGTAAATCGGCTCGTCAGGGCGGGTCAGGCGGCCGATCTCGCCGCTCACCGCCTCGATCCGCTTCCACACTTCCTCGGCATGAGGATCGACTTTCACGTGAATGACGCGGCGCTGGTAGTCGATCAGATCGCCGATTCGCCAGTTGATGAGGTCCGGCACCCACAGCAGCGTACCGACGAGCGGAATGGCAGCAACGGCGACCAGCGCGATGAACGGGCGGACACCCTCGCCACCGGCGCTCCAGGAGCGCCGCAGCGCGCGAATCGCGAAGATGGCCAGCAGCACGAGCATCGGCCCCGTCAGGAACGCCGCAAAGTACTGGTGGCGGAACTCCGCGCGGCCGAATGCCGTCCTCTGCACGATCATGGCGAAGACGCCGACGACCATCAGCGCGTGATCGAGCATGTCGGCGCGGCGAAGGATCACCCGCTGGATGTAGTAGACGGCCGCGATCGCGATCGTCAGCGGCGTCAGGATCAGGTGGAACTTCTCTGCGACCACGAAGTCCGCGATCGTCCGCAGGCTCAGGTCCGTCCGGAAGAGCGTCACCAGATCGGGGAACGGCAGCGACCAGACGGCGTCGACGATCCGCGGGATCGCCACGAACGAGACGTCGACGAAATCCCCAAGCGAGCCTCGGGCGACGAGGTAGGCGATGAAAGGCGACGCGCCGATGACGGCGCCTCCGAGGAACAACAGGGCCGTTCGCAGCGCCGCGAGGCCGTTCCACTCGACGCGTTTCGAAACGACGGCCAGAACGATCGCAACGGCGAGCGCGCCTGCGATCGAGTACATCCCGATCTCGTAGCTGAAGAAAAGGGCCACCGCCGACACGGCCCCGCTCAGCACCATGGCCATGCGGTTGCGATGGCGTACGCCTAACCAGAAGAGCGCCACGGCCGCGACCTGGAGAAACGTCCGGTCGTTTTCCGCAGTGGTCAGCACGCCGGAGAACATGACCACGGCGGCGAGCGGGATCGACTCGAAGATCGCCAGCCCCAGGTACCAGATCGAGACGCCGAGAAATCCGCCGACGATCGCGTCCCGCGCGATGGCGACGTGCAACGAGCGGCCGAAGAGCTCCATCAGCCAGGCGTCGAGAAGGCCGTCCTGCAGCATGCCGTGGAGCGCAAAGACCTCGCGGTACGGCGCCTTTCCGCGCAGGTAGTCGGACGCCGGGCCGATCGACTCGCCGCGATGGAAGAGATCGACCCATTGCGACAGCTCCGCAGTCGAGGCGTAGCTCACGAAGAAGACGAGCAGCGGCATGAGCACGCACGCTGCAGTGATCCAGGCGGCACGCGGCCGGAGCGGTGGAACGCGCATCGCCGCGAGCGCGGCGACGCCGGCGATGACGATCATGATCGCGCCGGCGTGCGCGGTCGGAACCCAGATCAGTCCCGCCAGCGGCAACGCGATGAACGCGATCGCGCCGGTGGTGATCCGGCGGAATACCTCTTCCGCGTCGCGGCCGAAGTTCAGTTCGACCACGCGCGTACTGAGCAGGGCCACCGCCCAGAAGAGCGAGAGAAACAGCGCGACGAAGACGCCCTCGAGGAACAGCGTCGGGATGTGAGCGAAGCGATGACCGACGACGATGTCGTGAAAGATCACCCACGACGTGGCTTCCGCGAAGAGGAGGCCGTGGTACGGGTGCAGCTCCCGGCGGAACATCCGCCTCAGCCAGCGGCTGCCCACTGTATAGAGCCGCAGCCGTGTCCCGCCGTACGCGATCGCGAGCGGCAGCAGAAGAACCCAGCCGATCTTGCCAGTGGTCAGGTAGAAGAACGGTGAGAGGAAGAACGGTACGGTGAAGAGCGCGGTGAGAGCGAAGTCGCGTGGCGATGACGTCCGGCGCCAGGCCCCGAGCCGTTGCTCGCGATCGAGAAGCCTCTCCCCTGCGCCGCGAAAGACGATCGTGAGCGCCGGCACGAGGAGGAAGAAGAGTCCGCCCGCTGCGTAGTCCTTGAATTTCGCGTAGCGGAGGATCGTGACGATCCCGACCGCGACCGGCTTCGTCGGCGGAATGACCTGCAGAGCGAGCGTCGCGGAGAAGAAGACACCGCTGGCGTACGCAAACGCCGCAAGCCAGAGCAGTGCGGACTCGATCCGCGAGTTCAGAGAAGGAGCCCGTTCCATTCGCGCAGGAAGTTTATCCGTGAATGCAAAGCGCGTTCGCGGGGAGGAACTCGTTCCTCGGGGTTCCGCGGTTCGCCGTCTCCTCGCAACCCGCGCCGGTGGTGAATGCCGGGACCTCCAGCATGGCGGCCTCGCCTACAATGAGCTCATGACGATCTGGATTCGCCGCTGCGAAGGCTTCGAAGAGGAGGCGGCGGCCGACCGCGATTTCTGGGCCGCCTTGGCACCCGACGACCGGGTGGCAGTCGTGGAACAGATGAGGCGCGAGTGGTGGATCAGCAATGGCAGACGCGACGAAGGACTTCGAAGATTTGTTCGCGTGCTTCGCGAAGCAGGACGTTAGAGCCGTCGTCGTCGGCGCGCACGCGGTCGCATTCCACGCGAAGCCGCGCTACACGAAAGATCTCGACATCCTGATCGAACCGACACCGGGGAATGCGAAGCGAGTCGTGGCGGCTCTCGCCGAGTTCGGATTTGGTGACGTCGGCCTGACCGCTGATGATTTTGCCTCACCGGGGCGCGTCGTACAGCTCGGGCATCCACCGAACCGGATCGATCTCATCACCTCGATCGACGGCGTTTCGTTCTCTGACGTTTGGAACGGTCGCGTAGAGGGCAGGTACGGCAACGCCATTGTCCAGTTCATCGGTCGCGATGAACTGATCCGGAACAAACGAGCGTCGGCCAGACCACAGGATCTGGCCGATCTGAGCTGGCTCGAACCGGGTAAGTAGCTCAGCAGGGAGCGGCTGTCCCTAGGCCGTTACCCCCGCGACTCGATCCACGACGGCATCATGCAGCGCCTGCACGCTCGCGCTCTTTGCTTCGACGTCCGGCGATTTGCCGTAGCGGCGGACCGCTTCGGTCGTCGTCGGGCCGATCGACGCGAGCAGCGCCTGCGCATTCACGGCGGACCGCTCCTCGGCCGACAGCTTCGAGAAGAAGTGGTCGACCGTCGAGGCGCTCGTGAACGTGACGACGTCGATCTTCTTCTCGACGATGAGGGCGCGGAGCTCTTCGATGTCGTAGTCCGCCGCATTCGTCTGGTATGCGATCGCGAGATCGACGGCGCCGCCGCGCTTGCGCAGCTCTTCGATCAGCTCTTCGCGCCCTTCCGCGGCGCGGACGACCGCGGTGCGGACGCCCTTCTGGTCCACCGGGAGCAGCGGCAGCAGCGCGATCGACTGGAACTTGTCGGGAACGAGATCGGGGTTGATGCCGCGGCTCTTCAGCTCGGCAGCCGTCGTGTCGCCGACGGCGGCAACCTTGCAGCCGGCCAGCGCGCGTGCGTCCTTCCCTGCCGAGAGCAGGCG
Source organism: uncultured Chloroflexia bacterium (assembly GCA_963774275.1). GTDB lineage: Bacteria > Chloroflexota > Anaerolineae > Anaerolineales > UBA4823 > FEB-25. The sequence goes on from CAVZEP010000011.1 coordinate 653,783, forward strand.
ATCGAAGAACGACTTCACGCCGTTCGTCGACGTGAAGATGATCCATTGATAGGCGGAGAGATCGTTCACTACGGCGTCGAGCGACTCCCAGGAATCCGGCGCGCCGATTTCGATGGTCGGGAACTGCAGCACCTGAGCGCCCGACTCTTCGAGCAGGCGCTTCAGATCCGAGGCCTGCTCGCGCGCGCGGGTGACGACGACGCGCTTGCCGAACAGCGGTTTGGTCTCGAACCAGTTGATGACCTCGTGTTCCTTGACGACGTCGCCGACGACGATCAGTGCCGGCGTCGGGAGGTTGGCCGTGGCGATCTTCGCCTCGATGGTCGCCAGCGTTCCGGTGACGGTGCGCTGTTCGCGCGTCGTCGCTTTGGAGATGACGGCGACCGGTTTCTCCGGCGTCATGCCGTTGGTCAGCTTACGGACGATCGTCGGCAGGTTCGCGAAGCCCATCAGGAACACGATCGTTCCGCCTAACTTCGCGAGGATCGGCCAGTTGATGCCGGTCGTCTCTTCGCTCTCGTGTCCTGTGACCAGGGTTAGCGATGTCGCAAAGGAGCGATGCGTGACCGGGATGCCGGCGTAGGCAGGGCCGGCGATCGACGAGGAAATGCCGGGCACGACCTCGAAGGGAAGCCCGGCGGCAACGAGCTCTCGGCCTCTTCGCCGCCGCGACCGAAGACGAACGGATCGCCCCCCTTGAGACGGACGACGCGCTTCCCCTTCTTCGCCTCTGCAACGAGCAGCGCATTGATCTGGTCCTGCGGCAGGGTGTGCGCGCTGGACCGTTTGCCGACGTGGATGACTTCGGTGCCTGCCGGCACCATCGCGGCGATTTCCCGCGACACGAGTGCGTCGATGGCGATGAGATCGGCGTCGGCGATCAACTCCGCCGCGCGCCGCGTGAGAAGTCCCGGATCGCCGGGACCCGCTCCAACCAGATAGACCTTGCCGCTCACGAGCGAGCCCCCAGGAGCTCGATCGCTCCGTTGGCGATGAGCTCGTCCGCGACGGCGTCGATGACGGCGTCGGCGTCGCTTCCGCTGCGCGTGACGCGCAGCGGTCTTCGTACCTTCGTAATCGGAGAGAAAGGCGCGGATCGTGACTTCGCGAGCCTTCGCCAGCGTCGTGTGGACCGCGACGCAGGAGTAGCAGTCGAGCCGCTCGCCGAACTTCTGCAGAACGCCGCGCTCGCAATAGGCGGCCAGAGCGCTCGGCAGGTGGTTGATGGCCGCGGCGGCTTCGCTCGCGCGTCCGTTCGTCTTGAGGATCTCGATACCGACGATGCCCTGCCCAGCCGCCGGGAGCATCTCGTCGATGTCGAAGTACCGCGTGATCTCGCCGTGCGCGGCCGAGACGCGTCAGTCCGGCGCTGGCGAGAAGGATTCCGTCGAACTGGCCGTCGACGCACCTTGCTGATCCGCGTGTCGACGTTGCCGCGGATCGAGGTCTCGACGACAGCTCCGGGAGCTGCATGAGCTGCGCGCGGCGGCGCGGGGCGCTGGTTCCGATGACGCGAGCCCGCGGGCAGCTCCTTGATGAGCGTCCCTGCGGCTGAATCCACGCGTCGCGCGGATCGGCCCGCTCGAGGAAGCCGACCAGCGCGAACTGGTCCGGGAATGATCGACGGCACGTCCTTGAGGCTGTGCACCGCGATGTCGACGTCGCCGCGCTCGAGCGCCTCCTCGAGCTCTTTGATGAAGAGGCCTTTGCCGCCGATCGTCGCGAGCGAGACGTCGGGCGCTTGTCGCCGGTCGTCTTGATCGTGTGGATCTGGCTCTGGTAGCCGGCCTCGCCGAGAAGGCGGGTCACTTCGTTCGCCTGCCACAGCGCAAGCTTGCTGCCGCGGGTGCCGATGCGAATGGGTTTCATCGGAGTCCGAAGATCTTCCTGATGGTCTGGCGAATCGACTCGCGCTTGCGTGCGGCTCCTCGGAGCCGATTCCTTGAGCTGCAGGATCGGGTAGTGGAGCGATCTTGTTGACCATGCTGGTGGTCAGGCTCTCGATCGCCTGGCGTTGCTCGGCGGTCATCGGGCCGACCTTGCGCAGGCACTTTTCGAGCTCGGCGGTGCGGATGTCTTCGAGGCGGCTGCTGCAGCTCGACGATCGTCGGGACGGCGTCCTGCGCGACGAGGCGCTTGCGGAACGCCTCGACTTCCTTCGCGATGATGCGATCGGCATCGCCTGGCGCTTCGTCCTGGCGCAGCTCGAGGTTGGCGTCGGCGACGTTCTGCGAGGTCGTCGATGTTGTAGAGGTACGCGCCGTCGATGTCCGGCGATCGTCGGGTCGATGTTGCGCGGAACCGAGAGGTCGATGAGGAAGTAGCGCTGCGTCCTGCGGCGTGCGAGCGCCGCGCTCGACCTGCTCCGGCTCGATGACGTAGTGCGGCGCCGAGGTCGAGGCGATGACGATGTCGCAGGTGCACGAGGTGTCCTCGAGGGCGTCGAACTGCACGGCCATTCCTTCGAAGCGCCCCGCGAGCTCGACCGCGCGCTCGTACGCCCTGTTGGCGACGAAGATCTGCTGGACGTCCTGCGGCGGCAGATGCTCGGCGGTGAGCTCGCCCATCTCGCCGGCGCCAACGAGCAGGACCTGTAGCCCGTTGAGCTCGCCGAAGATCTTCTTGGCCAGCTCGACTGCGGCGTACGGAATCGGAGACGGCGTGCTCGCCGATGCCGGTGTCGGTGCGGACTTTCTTGGCCACGCGCATGGTCTGCTCGAAGACCTGGTCGAGCAGCGAGTCGAGCGCGTCGAGGTCGTGCGCGATCGTGGAAACGCTTTGCGGACCTGCCCGCCGATCTGCGGCTCGCCGATGATCATGGAGTCGAGGCCGGAGGCGACGCGGAACAGGTGCTTGACCACGTCGCGCGTGACGGAGGATGTAGAGGTGCTTTTCGATGGTGCTTCGCGCGTCGGTGGTCGCGCGCTCGGCCAGCCAGTCGACGACCGTTTCGATGACGTCTTCGGTCGCGAGGAGATGATGCATCTCGACGCGGTTGCACGTCGAGATCGATCGCCGCGCCATCGACGCCGGGAAGCCGCGTGAGCGATCGAATGACTTCGGCAGCTTCGGCTCGGCGATGCTGAGCCGCTCGCGAACCTCGACCGGCGCCGTTCGGTGATTCACGCCGACGAGGAGAAGAGGCATGACGCCACCCCCCGATTTCCCTTGAACGTTGTCCGCCGTCCGCCCCGACACTGCTTCGTGCGGCCGGTGGTACTCGAGAACCGCCTCACCCATGATGAATCCCCAGCATCGCCACCAGAATCGCGACGAAAGCACATGCCGAGATCACGACCGTCCTCCTGGCCGCGAAAGACTCCGCTGATGTACGACTGCAGCAGGACCGCGAACAGAACCCACGCCACGACAGCGCCGATCTGCTTGGTCCGCAGCTCCATCAATCCCACGTTGGTTCGATACGACCAGAGTACTCCGGTGATGATTCCCACCGTATAGACCGAGAAGCCGATCGAGAGCGCGCGGTAGCTGACGGTCCTGCAGACGCTCAGGCTGGGAATCCATTCCCACAACGGGCCGCGCGTTTTCCGGCGCAGCGCCCGGTCCTGGATGTACGCCAGGTAGGAGAACGCCAGGCCGATCAGCAGACCCGCCACGCCTAACGTGGTCGACAGCAGGTGCGCCGTGAACATGTTCGACCGCAGCCCGGGGCTGAGCTTCGCGAACGGCTCGCGCGCCACCGCCGCGATCGTCAGCAGAAGCAGCACCAGCGGATAGACGAAGAACGCCGCGGCGTGCACCCGGTAGCGCAGGAACAGCACCAGCTCGATGGCGAAGATCGTCCAGCCGACGAACGACAGGACCTCGGCCATGTTCGTGATCGGCGGATGCCTGGTGATCGTGCAGATCGTGCCGATGAAGAACGTGTGGCTGACGAAGCCGACGATCATCAGCCCCATGCCGACGTTCTGCGGCCACTTCTCGCGAATGACGATCGAGAGCAGCGCCGCGACGGTCCCGAGCGCATAGAACGTCAGCGCCATGTAGAGAGTCGCGTTCGGAGAGATCGTCATGCCTGCTCCAGCTTCTTGCAGAAGATGATCTTGTCGTCCTCGATCCGGTAGAAATCCTTGATGCGAGAGATCTCTTCGTACCCGTGGCGCGAGTAGAACTTGCGCGCCGACGCGAAGCTCTCACGCGACCGCGTCTCGATCAGCAGCATCCGTCCGTTGCGTCCAATGACTTCGCCTTCGACGAACCGGAGCAGCTGGTCGCCCAATCCTTCGCCGTGCCGCTTCGGGTCGATGGCGATCCAGTAGAGGTCGTAAACGCCTTCGGTCAGCGGGGTCGGTCCGTAGCAGACGTAGCCCTGAATCCCGTTCCCCGGCGCCTCGAGAACGTAGACGAGGTACTCGCCCGCGGGCCCGCCCCCGATCCCGGCGTCGACCAGCTCCATCGCCCACGCGACCTCCTCGTCGGTGAAGCGGCTGATCGACACGAGAATCTGGTGGACTCTCTCTCGGTCCGTCGCTTCAATCAGGCGGATGTCCATAGTCGAAGTGGCCAGTGGCCGGTGGCCAGTGGCCAGGGAAAACCTGCGGCTGGCCACTGACCGCTGATGATAAGCGGCAGAAAGCTCCGGCACGTCTTGAGCGTGCAGTTGAGTCCGGCTCGGGCTGAGGGGCTGGGACGAGAGCATGTGGCGAGCGTCAGGTTAGCCGCGACTCCGGGCGTCGAGAACAGAGGTCGTCACGACGTCATGTGTTTTGAATCACACGAGCGAACTGCTTGTGCCCGCTGTGACTTACGCGTCAGCCGAGCCTCAGCTTCAGCCGACTTTCGCGTCGAGTCTCACAGCGAAGGGTTCAAACAGACGGACAAACTGCCGCGGCACCCACGCGTCGTACCGCGTCGCTTCGCCATTCTGCTTCTGTTCCAGGACCTCGGCCACTTCGTGCAGCTTCGCCGCGAGCCGCGACTCGTCGTGCGGGATGTCGAGCCGCATGACCTCCCCCTCGGCGAGCTCGCGGTTCCGCATCGCCTCGATGAGAGCGTCGATTCCGCGGCCCGTCAGAGCCGAAACCGATACGCCGTCGCGCTTCCGGCTGTCGAACTGCTCCTCGAGGCGGTCGGACTTGTTGTAGACCTCGATCACGCGATCGGGATCGACGCCGAGGTCCGAGAGGACGGCGTCACCGACGGTGCGCTGCTCTTCGAACTGGGGGTGGCTCTGGTCGATGACGTGGAGCACGAGGTCGGCGGCCACGCGCCTCTTCCATCGTCGAACGGAACGAGGCCACGAGGTGGTGCGGCAGTTTGCGGATGAAGCCGACCGTGTCGATGACGACCGTCTCGCGCGGCATGTCGAACGCCGTCCGCGATGATTTCGCGTCCAGCGTGGCGAAGAGCTTGTCGACGGCTACGACGCTGCCGCGCGTCAGGCGGTTGAACAGCGTCGACTTGCCGGCGTTCGTGTAGCCGACGAGGGCGATCGAGAAGACGGCCTTGCGCGACTTGCGCTGCGTCTGCCGGTGCAGCTCGATCTTGCGCGAGCTCTTCCTTGAGGCGGGCGATTCGCGTGCGGACGATGCGGCGGTCGAGCTCGAGCTGCGTTTCACCGACGCCGCGCGTTCCGATGCCGCCGGCCTGACGCTCGAGATGCGACCACTGGCGCGTGCAGCCGCGGGAGCATGTACTCGAGCTGCGCGAGCTCGACCTGCGTGCGCGACTTCGCGGCTGCGGGCGCGACGGGCGAAGATGTCGAGGATCAGCGCGCTGCGATCGATGACCTTGACGGCTGTCGCCTTTTCGAGATTGCGGACCTGGGCCGGCGAGAGGTCGTCGTCGAAAACGATCAGTGTTGCCTCGTGCCGCTCGGCGACGCGCCTCAGCTCTTCGGCCTTGCCGCTGCCGATGTAGGTCGCCGGATCGGGCGAGGGACGCTTGCCGACGATCGTGGCGATGACGGAACCGCCGGCGGATTCGACGAGCTTGCCGAGCTCTTCGAGGTGCTCGTCAGTGGCAGTTCGAGTGAGTTGTGGAAGGATGAGGCCGACGGTGATGACGTTTTGGGGCACTGTTTGCTTTCCATCAAATATACAGGAGTTGCGCCGCTCGGAAACATTGGCGGCCCACGGTTTCATCCGCGGCCGTCATCTTCGTCTCAACTGATCCGTACAGACGGCCGCGCGCAGGGGCGCGCAGCAGCGCGCACGCAGCTCTCGTCGGCTCACCGCAATTGCCGAATGTAGAATCGCGCCGGACATGCGCAGGCTCGGGATTTCCCTCTGCTTCATTGCCGCACTCTCCGCTCGGGCCGACGTTCCTCTCAATTCGATTGAGTCGATTCAGGGGAGGGGGGCCACTTCACCGCTCGTCGGAAAAGAGGTCGTCACCATCGGAATCGTCACAGCGTTGAAGAGCAACGGCTTCTTCATCCAGGAGCGCCCCGACTACGGCGACGACGACCCGGAGACGTCGGAAGGCATTTTCGTTTTCACGAGCTCTGCTCCCACCGTGACGGTCGGGGACATGGTGGATGTGTGGGGCGTGGTTCAGGAATACGTCCCCGCCTCGGACAAGGCCAGTGCTCCGATTACCGAAATCGTTTCCCCGACAATCGTAGTCGTCGCGAAAAGTCAGGCCCTCCCGATGCCCGTGGTCCTCACTGCGGCTGACAGCAGCCGTCTGGAGCGCTTCGAAGGAATGCGCGTTACAGTCACGCTCGACGTGGTGGGGCCGGAGGACGGAACCATCACGGAAGCGAGTGCGTCCTCGCAGCCGAACGGCGTCTTCTACGGCGTCATCCACGGGGTGCGGCGCCCGTTTCGCGAACCGGGCATCAACATCAGCGACGCAGTCCCGGCGCCGAATCCGCCGGACGTTCCGCGGTTCGACGAGAACTTCGAGCGCATTCGCGTCGACAGCGACACGCCGGGCGCCACGCCGTCTCGCCAGCCGCTCGATGTCTCGGTCGGACAGAGCGTGACCACCACGGGCGTCGTCGATTTCGCGTATCGCGTATACAACATCCTTCCCGATCCGGGCGCTTCGACGATCTCCGGCGCGCCGATGATCCGCGACGCATCGAACGCAGGTTCGAACGAGTTCACCGTCGCCACGGAAAACCTTCAGCGCTTCTATGACGATGTCGACGATCCGGCTTTATCCAGCGAGCCAGTTCTCACGACTTCCGCATTCGCTTTTCGACTCAGGAAAGCGGCTATCGCGATTCGCGACGAGCTTCACTTCCCGGACATCATCGTCCTCGAAGAGATCGAGAACATCGGCGCGCTGACGTCGCTCGCTGACACCATCAACTCCGATACGGTCGCAGCCGGACAGCAGGATCCGAAGTACGCCGCGCATCTGATCGAGGGGAACGACGTCGGCGGCATCGACATCGGCATGCTCACGAAGTCGTCGATGGCCGGCAGCTCACCGCGCGTCGAAGTCGTCAGCGTCACGCAGATGAACAAGGGCGAGACCTACGTCGATCCGACGACGGGCCGGCCGGCGACGCTCAACGACAGGCCGCCCCTGGTACTCCGCGCGATCGTGCACTTCGCGTCCGGCGATTCGTTCCCCGTCACGGTGATCGGCAACCATCTCCGCTCGCTGAACGACGTCGAGACAGATGCGCGTGTTCGTGCGAAGCGCGCAGCGCAGGCCGAATCGCTGGCACTGCTGATCCAACAGCTGCAATCGGCCGGCGAGAGGGTAATCGTCGCCGGCGACTTCAACGCCTTCGAGTTCAACGACGGCTTCGTCGACGTGATGGGGACGATCGCCGGCAAACCTGCTCCCGCCAGTCAGGTCGTCGTCCCGACGCGCGACCTCGTCGATCCCGACCTGCTCAACCTCGACGATCTCCTGCCGGCGGCGGAGCGCTACTCGTACAACTTCGACGGGAACGCGCAGGCGCTCGACCACATCCTGGTCAGCGCCTCGTTGCGGTCCGCTGTGGGCGGCATCCGATTCGACCATGCGCGAATCAACGCCGACATCTCCGAGGCTCACCGGTTTCCGCTCTGCTCGTCGGTGTGCCCGTTCTCCCTTCTGCGGCTCTCCGACCACGATCCGGCGATCGCCTACTTCGCACTTTCTTCACCGACGCCGGCGCGAAGAAGGGCGGCCGGTAGATAAGCGCCGCAGGCGGCACTCGATTTCACCGCAGAGAGCGCAGCGCGGCGAAG
>CAVZEP010000012.1:0-249804 GCA_963774275.1 uncultured Chloroflexia bacterium
GCCCCCAACGAGGTTCGAACTCGTGTTTCGGCCTTGAGAGGGCCGCGTCCTGGGCCACTAGACAATGGGGGCGAAGCGTCGGAATTTTACCATCCCGTTCGAGCTACGTCAATTATAAACCGGGTATAGATATTATTATCTGCAGGGATGGCTGCCTCGCTGGCAACTTTATCCTTTTCAATCCATTCGACTGTTATTCCATCGCCCGCATATCTGGTTGGCGCCATACCACGAACAAAGCAAATACCAGCAAGATCACTGCACTGATCATTACGGTTTGAGGCTCCCCAATACGGTCTGCCGCCCAACCAGAGATCAGTGAGCCAAGTGGGAATGCTCCAAAAAAGAAAAATGTGTAGATACCCATCACCCGGCCGCGCATTTCATCGGCTATCCGGGTTTGCACCATCGCATTGGAGAGATTGACGATCATCATGAAGGTAAAACCCATGGCAGACATAGCCAACAAAGAAGGAATCAACCAATGCATGTTTGCAAACACGATCATCATAATGGGTAAGAGCAGGCTGTTGATGGTCCATATTTTTCCCCGAAACCGAAAACGCCCCAATGCGGCGATTATTAGAGCTCCGAGCAATGATCCAAAGCCGCGTGCGGCAAACAAAAAACCATTCGTGGTTGCATCGCCGCCTAAAACCACTACTGCCCAGGCTGGGATAAGCGTGGCGATGCCCAGGCCAAATACGGTGGTGATGAACAGGTTTGAAATCAACATTTTCAAGTCAGGATGATTGGCGACGTATTTCAGTCCATCCTTGATGTCACTCAACGTGTTGCCGTTGCTCCTTACAGGGACAAAAGGCTTTAGCTTCATCAGAAGCAGGGCAATGATCACGGCAATAAAGGAGATGCCATTGATGGTGAAACACCATCCCGGTCCCACCCAGGCATAGATCAAACCGCCTATGGCAGGTCCGAGTACAACGGCTGAGTTGAACATGGTTGAATTTAAGGCAATTGCGTTGGTCATATCTTCCCGCTCGACCATTTCAAGCACAAAAGCTTGCCTTGAAGGAGCATCGAAGGCATTGCTCACTCCCAGTAAAAAGGTCAGGATGAGGATATGCCACCATTGGATCACATTGGTAAAGGATAAAACCGCCAGGATGAAAGCCAGGATGAGCATGGAGCTCTGGGTGATGATCATGAGCGTCCGCCTGGGTACTCGATCTGCAATTGCGCCGGCATACAAGGTAAAGAACCAGGAGGGAAGACCATTGGCAAAACTTGCATAGCCAAGATATGCCGGGGATTTGGTTAATTGGTAAATGAGATAACCCTGCGCAGTGGTTTGCGTCCATGTGCCCACCAGAGAAACGAGCTGCCCGATGAACCACAGGCGATAATTCGGATACTTTAACGAGACAAAAGTATCCTTAAAGCTGAACTGGCCAAATGTACTGGCTTCACGCAACCCGCTATTCCTCCTCATCAGAAACCGCCAGCCATTGCGTGATGGGTGGCAGGTTTAACAGCATCAGCGCAGTGATAATCACCGCTGAGGATAGGCACCAGATGCAAACTGCATGGATGACGAAAAGCTCAAGATAGGTCAAGTAAATGGAGAACAACGTACCGAAGAGAGCCATCCCGAACATAGCTGGACCTGCAATCCTGGCAAATGGGTCGGACCGGAAGCGTTGCCACAGCCAGGTGACCAGCAGGGCGATGTAACCGAATGCACCAGCCAGGCCAATAGGGATAATTCCAAACAGCTTGGCGTATGGGCTGCTTTGGACCGCATTGCAGTCCCCCACCGGACCGCACAAGGCGCGCGTATGGGTGATTTCGACATACGTGAGGTATATAGACGCTCCCAGGCCGAGTATGGACAACACCGGGATGGCGAAATCCAGCCACTCCCGATGGTCGCGCAGAGGTTTCCCTTGAAAGGCACGCAAGATGGTTGCAATTGCCAGGATCAAGGCTATTCCCATGAATGCCATTACTCCCCAGGCCATAGCCATGCCCGTCGCTTGGGTTCCAGTGGTTGACTGTTGAATGAGTTGTAAGTTGGTGGGGGAGGAAGTAAATGTGATGCCGTTAGGTAGCATCTCCCCGAGTTGAGGGATATCAGGGTACTCCAGCCCACCACTGGATAGATATTTCTCAATCAGCCCTGATAGCTTGGATTGGATTTCATCTGCACCGATCAACGCAGCATGGTCGATGAGCAGAAATGGAACTGCGACCTGTTCCTTTGAAAGGCCGAGAGATGTCCCCAGATTGTACAGGTTGTCGATATCTTCCAGGGTGACTAGCTCAATCAGCATCACGCTCAATTGAGAATTGTATTTATCCTGCAAGGGGGGCAGCACATCGGTCAAGACCTGGTTGCAATGTGGGCAGCCGTTAGACCAGAACAACACGGTATGTACTACATCTAGCTCACTTTGCCTGCCAGCCGCTTTTACCTTGAATGGTATGCAGGCAATCAGCAACAGGGTGAAGATCAAGGTTAAGAATTTGCGCATTTTATTTTCCCGATACAGCAAACGTTACCCCTCGGGCAGGTGTGATTTGGTACCGAGGGGTAGATCAATAAAATTATAAACCTTTTAAAAATCAGGTGAATTATAAAATATTAATCTTCCCTTATCTACGGTGGGTAGAGTTTACCACCACTCGGAGTGAGATTGGGTCACCGAATGGTTGTCCTTGTGGGTCGAAAGCTTGCCATGAATTTTGATATGTGCCAGGCGTGTATGCAGCGGTGAACACAATCCGGATGGTGGCTTTTGCACCGCTTCGGGCCGGATAAAGTGCCTGATCAATTGAGGCGTTTAATTCTGCTCCTGAGACGAGTTTTAACCGGTAACGTTCATCCCAATTACAGGTGCCACTGTTCTTGACCAACCAACGCTTATCTAAACTGGCACCGGGTTGGACGACCGTCCCCTCCGGTAGCGAGAGATCCTCTAAATAGGTTAGGTTGTCCGCACATGTCGCTGTGGTCAGGGGCAATTGTGTCTCCGCGACCTGTGATGGTGCGGTTGGCATTGAGGGAGTTCGTTATTGGTCTGGTAACCTGGGCAGCTATGGTAGGTGGTCGGTAGGGTGTTGGTTGTTCTTTACAAGCCACCGCAGCTAGGGGAAGAAGGAACAGGGTAATTATGATGATGTCTTTACATAATAAATGAAACGCAATACGATTGCCGTATTGCGTTTCACTAAAATGACATTGGGTATGATCTCTAACCAGGGAAAGGCAGTTCACAAATCTCCATCAGGGGAGCTTGATTCTTCGGAGGCAGCTCCGAAGCCTACCGCGGTTTCTCCGCTGGCAGCACGCTCGCGAACAGCCATTTCGATCTCTGAGGCCAGCTCATTATGAGCGCGCAGGTAATCCTTGGCATTTTCACGCCCCTGACCAAGACGGAGCTCACCATAGTTGAAGAACGAGCCTCGTTTCGTGATGATTTCCATGGCAGCTGCCAGGTCAAGCAAATCTCCAACTTTTGAGATGCCTTCGTTATACATAATGTCGAACTCGGCGGTGCGGAATGGGGGTGCGACCTTGTTTTTTACCACTCTCACCCGCGTGCGATTACCGATGATCTCAGCTCCAAGCTTTATCGATTGGATCCGACGCACATCCAGGCGGACGGATGCATAAAACTTAAGCGCCATGCCGCCTGAGGTCGTCTCTGGGTTGCCAAACATGATCCCAATTTTCTGTCGTAGTTGGTTGGTGAAGATCACCGAGGTATTGGTTTGCTTGATCGCACCCGAAAGCTTGCGCAATGCCTGCGACATCAAGCGCGCCTGCATGCCCATGGTGGCATCTCCCATGTCACCCTCAATTTCTGCGCGTGGGACGAGTGCTGCCACCGAATCGATCACGACCACATCAATTGCCCCTGACCTGACCAGCGTCTCGGTAATTTCCAGGGCTTGTTCACCCATATCCGGCTGAGAAATGAGCAGATTTTCCACGTCCACCCCACAGCGAGTGGCGTAAGTGGGATCAAGAGCGTGCTCCATGTCAATATATGCTGCTGTTCCGCCTAATTTTTGTGCCTCAGCTACAATATGCTGACAAAGGGTTGTCTTCCCCGATGATTCTGGCCCATAGATCTCAGTAATACGCCCACGGGGCACCCCACCGACACCCAGGGCGATATCCAGGGAAAGTGAGCCAGTAGGTATGGCTTCGACGAGCATCTGGTGGGCTTCTCCCAGGCGCATGATCGAGCCATCGCCGTATCGCTTGGTTATATCTCCCAGGGCTTTATCCAATGCTGCCTGGCGTGCATCATCCATTTCAGGTTGTGGGGTTGCTGTCCTTTTTGCCATATAGATAACTCCTGTAAATATAAATTGTAGTTATAGTTTAGCACATATGTTCGACATGTCAAGGGGTTGGGCTTTCGAGCGGTTCAGGCGTGAAATCCGCACCCGGTGTGGGTGGTGCCTCGATCGAAATACCATCGAACCCGCGAAAGGTAAAATAATTAACCACGCCCGGGTGAACCTCGATTTGTTTGGTGAAGTTTACCCCTCCATAGGCAATCCGGAGTAAATACGTCCCTTCCGGCATGTTCCCGATGACCATATTCTCCTGATAGTATGGATCGCTGTTCACGGCTGTTTCACCATAGGTCCAGGCGAACCGATTCTCCTCGCTTTCAGGGTTGGTAATGATGATCATTTGGTCATTAATCGGTTGATCGGCTGAATTCGTCAGACGTCCGGCAATTATCCCCCATCCCATGGGAGGTACCAGCCATAATTCCGGATTACGCGTGGTGTAAAAACTGTTTTCGCCAATGCGCACTTCAAAATGCAGGTGAGGTCCTGTGACATTACCTGTATCACCTACCAATCCCAGGGTATCACCTGTTTCCAAATGTTGACCCTCGACGACGTCAATCTGGTCCAGGTGTCCATAGATGGTATACAGCATCTGATTTTGGTAACCAAAATCATGCCGGATAATGACTGCCATTCCATAAGGATCTGTTGGATCGTATCCCCCCCTGTAAACACCGTAACCTGCCCAAATCACTGTTCCTGGGCCAGATGCCAGGACAGGGGTACCTTTTGCGGCAGGGATATCCACTCCGGTGTGTACCACGTCCTGGAAAAATACCCCTCCATAGCGATAATCTGCCACCCTCGCGTTCTCCACATTTGCCGCAATTGGAACAACGAAGTAAAAGTGGTCAAATGGAGTGGGTGCCCATGGGACGGGGTAGAGAGGCGGTCTCCAGGCTGGAATGGGAGATGACTCTTGGGTCGGAGATTTAAGGATTAATGGTTCTACTGTCAACGGCGGAATAGGCGTTGGTGACAATATCGGAGATGGCGATACCTGGGGTATTGTGGTTACGCCTTCAGTGGGAGTGGCAGGGGTGGTAGCTGTCGCAGAAATCTGTGCGGCAGGGGTGTAGGTCGGAAAGAAAGGAAGCGAGGCCAGAGTCTCAACGGCAGGCTGGCAGGCAGTAAGTAAGAATACCAGGGCTGCGATGGATAGCAGGCGCATCGATTGTCTCAACCAGCCTGAAAGCTTCCGGAAATGTATTACAGAAAATGGCACGGGAAGCCGAAACATGTGGTGCTGATTATCCAGGTCAACCTCCTGGTGTGGGTGTGGCGGTCACCGGTAATGGTGACGGCGGAGGGTTAGCTGGGATTGTTAGGTCGGGTGTGAGCGTTGGGCGTGGTGTGGAAGTGGCTGTTGGTGTGGGGGATACATACCATCGTGAGGTTGGTGTGAGCGTGCGGGTGGGTGGTATGACAGGTGAGGGTGTGATCATTGCTTCTGGAGGATATAGCTCCAGCATGGCTGGATACCATTCAATCCCACCCGTGGAGGCGAACTCGTTGAAGCGCGCCGCTGGATAGAAAGCCTTCCAAATAGGGAGAGCAGGCAGGCGTTCCCACCCATAAGATTGAGCTCGTACAGTAAAATCGATCCAATAACCCGCCGGAATTGAGGCCTGTAGCGCACCTCCCTGCTCATAGGCGTTAGTGTTACCACTATAGCGGGTATTGAAATCCCAGGGTTGGTCATGCAAGGGCATGCCTGCTGAGCCATCCTGGTAGAGCGCCCGGATAAACACCCGCCAGTAGGTTTCTGGGCCAAAATCCTCCCGCACGACCACCATCCAACCCGCATTTATGGGCAGGGTGTTGAGGGCAATTGCCCGCCCGGTATATAGCCAGTCGGAACCCATGCCTGGCTCTAAGGGAGCGGTCAATGGGACGTATGCATTTTCAAGTGTGGAAAGGAAATCCCACCCCGACTCACTTGCAATCCGCGTGCGTAAAGCCAGGAAGCTCTCATCAATACTATCATGCAGATAAGGGTGTGGGGCTTTAACATCAATTAATGGTGTAAGCTGATATCGACCACCATTATCACTGGTTAGAGCAGCCAGACCTGTGAGGAACAGAGGAGTGGGCGTTAGCTGGGCTGCTGGTTGGTATATGACTTGAAGGGGAGAGGATAATGTGATCTTTCCCCAGCTTAAACCAACCACAGATCCTGGTAGCTCAAGGGCAGGGAGCGCTAAACCTGGATGCCGGGTGGGATAGGCTGTCAGGTAAGTCCGGTTGGGTGCCTGTAAGACCGTCAGGACAGTCTCGCCATCTGCGCTCCAAACCGGCCAATCACCGCTCCCCAGATTTTGCGGGTTTCGAGTGGCTGGTGTTGCGTTTACATCACCCGTTAATGGCAGCGCCAGCAGGAATAGATTGCGCATCCCGTCCTGTTCACCTACCCAAACCAAGGATCCGCCATCCGGAGACCATGCAGGATGGGTATCTTTACTGTTGGGGTTGAAACTTATATTCTGATATCTTTGCTCCTCGCTCTTATCCAGGTCAGCCAGCCATATCTCGTCCTCGCCACTGCGGTTGGAAACAAAAATGATTTGCCTGCCATTGGGTGACCAGACTGGACTGAAGTCTGCCGCCGGGTTATCCGTTAGCTGGATGGGAACATCCTGGGTCATGACGGATTGGATCATTATCTCCAGGTTTTCATCGATATAGGCTTCATAAACCAGCCATTTATTGTCTGGTGACCATGCTGGTGCAGCTTTGTATTCAAGCGAATCGGTCAGGCGGGTAACGCCACCACCGCTCAGGTTAAGCTGGTAGATATCCCAATAACCACTGCGGTTGGAAGCAAAAGCGACGGATTGCCCATCCGGGCTTATCGCCGGATTAATGTCATCCCATGGTCCATAAGTGATCCGGGTTAAAGGCACCGGTTGCCCAGCTCCAGCTTCCTCAGGCTGGTAAGCGAAGAGATGGGTATTTCCACCTTCGTCCAATGCCAGGACGATCAATCCCAGGTTAAGCGTCAGGGTGCCAATAGGTTGAGGGCTGGCGGTTGGGGGCATGGATGTGAAGGTGGCTGTTCGTTGGGTTGTCGGAGACTCTGTAGGTTGGGTCGTGGAAGTAGTTGTGGGTGAGAGTTGGGTTGTAGATGTGAGCGAGGGGGTTTCCGATGCGATGTATGAAGTCAGCCGATCAGGAATGTCATACCATTTCATGAGCCGGTTTAATCCATAAGCCCACCCACCTAGGATGATCAGGTTAATGAACACCAGAAGCAGCACACCTGCAGGTGTGATACGTATCGTCCACCCCACCCGCCTGCGTCGTGAGCGAGAAGGGCCTGATGCGCCTGAAGTTTCAGATTGGCTGGTCATAATAGATATCTATTTCAATTTTACCCGATACAAGAAACGTGCACGGGTGAACCCTGCCTTACTCCTCAAACCCTGTTCGGTAAAGCTGGTAGTACATACCTGACCGGGCAAGGAGCTCACTATGGGTGCCTTCCTCGACGATACGCCCATCTTGGATCACCAGGATACGATCGGCATTGACCACGGTGGAAAGGCGGTGGGCAATTACGAAGGACGTCCGTCCGCTCAGCAGGGTTGCCAGGGCTTGTTGAATCAAGCGCTCTGTCTGGGTATCCACGCTTGAGGTGGCTTCGTCAAGGATCAAGATGCGTGGGTTTGCAAGCAGCGCCCGGGCAAATGAGATCAGCTGACGTTGCCCAACTGAGAGCAACACCCCACCCTCTTCCACCGGTGTATCATAACCTTCTCGCAAGCTCATGATGAATTCATGCGCTCCAACAGCTTTTGCAGCGGCTACCACTTCTTCGTCCGTGGCATCCAATCGTCCAAAACGGATATTCTCCGCCACCGAGCCATTGAACAGGAATGGGTCTTGTAGCACGATCCCCATCTGTTTCCGCAGGCTTTGTTGTGTCACCTGGCGCAGGTCATGCCCATCAATTAAAACCCTGCCTGAAACGGGGTCATGAAAACGGCTGATCAGCTTGACCAGGGTAGATTTACCCGCCCCCGTCTCACCTACCAGTGCCACCGTCTCGCCAGGTAGGATATGCAGATGTATGTTTTCCAGGACCGTGGTTGGGTCATCGGAATAGTTGAAACCAACATCTTCGAAACTCACGTCTCCGCGGATGGAAGGGATTTCATATGCTTCAGGAGCATCCTCAACCTCGATGGGCGTATCCATCAATCCAAATATGCGCTCACTACTGGCCATGGTGGATTGGAACGAATCATATCGCCGGCTCAAGTCGCGGATTGGCTCAAAGAAACGGCTGATATAGAGTACAAATGCCACCAGCACCCCTGGGGTGACCCGCTCACCTAACACCGCTGCTCCACCCAACCAGATGATCAATGCCGTTGAAAGGCTGCCCAGGAAGTCGATGATGGAAGGATATGCGGCTGCAATGCGGGCAGCCGCAAGGTTGGTTTGCAGGTTATTGCGATTGACTGTATCTCTAAAATAACCATAATTGATTTGTTGTCGAGAAAATGCTTGTACCACGCGCACCCCATTGATATTTTCTGCCAATACCGAATTTACCCAGCTGATGGCTGAACGAACCCGCCGGTAGTTCTCGCGTGCTTGTTTGCGAAAGACGATCGTCACCACTAGCATGACCGGCAATACCGAGAAGGTGAGCAGAGACAGGCGCAGGTCCATGGCAAGCATTGCCACCACGATACCTACCAGGACGAACAAGTCGCGTGCGATGGCGAGCACCGCCCAGGTGAGGAATTCCCGCAGCACACCCACATCATTGATCACCCGGGTGATCACCCGTCCCACGCTGTAGCGGCTGTAAAAGCTCAACGAAAGCTGTTGAAGGTGCTCGAAGAGGTGCGCCCGTAAGTCTAAAATGATCGATTGTCCGACGCGTACCATCAGGTTTACGCGGCTATATGTGGCTCCCCATTGAACCAATGCCAGGACCAGGTACAGGATCACCGCATTCCGCAATGTAGGCAGTGAGCCAGCGCCCAGGCCTGAATCGAGCGCTACTTTGATCAGGTATGGACCTGCCACGGCTGCCCCTGAGCTGAGCAGCATTAAAAACACGGCCAGGAACAGGGGCAGGCGGTACGGGCGTACGAAATAAAGCAGCCGCCGGGTGAGATGGGGATCATACCCTTTGAGAATGACTTCCTCTGGAGCTGAAGTGATGGCTGCCATGGGCTATTCCGTTCCCTCCCCTTTTGGCATCCTTGCGACCTCAAGCGGTAGACCTGAGATTACCGCTTCCTGGCGGAAGGATTCCTGGTCACTCAGCTGAAGCTCGTAAATTTCGCGATATAACCCGCCCTGGGCGAGTAACTCTGCGTGGGTGCCGCGCTCAACAATCCGACCGTCGTCCATTACCAGGATTACATCCGCCCGGTGCACGGTTGAAACCCGGTGAGCGATGACAAATGTGGTGCGTCCCCTCATCAGGTTTACCAGCGCACGTTGAATCTGGAGCTCAGTCTGTGTATCCACGCTGGAGGTCGAGTCATCCAGGATTAAAATTCGGGGGTTGAGCAGAAGCGCACGCGCAATCGCCACCCGCTGTCGTTGCCCACCGGAAAGCGTAACACCGCGCTCGCCAACCCCCGTATCGTAACCTTCCGGTAGTTCCTGGATGAATTCATGTGCCTGAGCAGCCATGGCTGCTGCTATGATCTCATCCATACTCGCTCCAGGGTTGCCATAAGCGATATTTTCTCGAATGGTGGTCGAAAATAACAAGGATGTTTGTAGCACAATGCCTATCTGTTTGCGCAGCGAAACCAGGTTCACTTCGCGTATATCGTATCCATCCACCAGCACCGCACCCTCGGTGACATCATAAAAGCGAGGGATCAGGTTCACCAGGCTGGTTTTACCCGAACCGGTCGTACCGATCAGGGCCACAATCTGGTTTGGTTGGACGGTCAGGGAAATGTTTCGCAATGCATTGGCTTTCTCCCCCAGGTATTGAAAGCTGACCTGGCGGAATTCCACCTGCCCGGTAAGCACTGGCAGGATAGTCTGCTCTGGTGTGGACTCAATTTCGAGCGGTGTGTCCAATACAGTGAATGCACGTTGGGCACCCGCGGCAGCTTCCCCCGCAGCATTCACCAGCCAGGTGAGCTGCTGGGCAGGGCCAGCCAGCAGAAGCAGGTAACTGTTGAATGCCACCAGCTCACCAATGGTCATGCTGCCGCTCATCACCATCTGCCCCCCAAACCATAGAATGAGCAGGGTGCCCGCAGTCACCAGGAATTGGGAAGAGGGCATGATTTTCGACCATTCGAAATTTACTTTGATACGTGCATTGAATAATGTACGGTTTGCCTGTCCAAAACGCAGCATCTCATAGTGCTCTCGGGCGAAAGCACGCACTACTTGCACACCCGAGACATTCTCCTGCAAGCGAGCAGAAAGATCACCCAGGGCATTGTCTACATCCAGGAAATAATCGCTGACCCGCTTGCCAAAATCAGTGGTGAGCAGGATCAGAGGAATCATCGGCAGCAAAGCTATGGCTGCCAGGCGAGGGTTGGTGATAAATAATAAGATAGTCACACCAACCAGCAGCAATACCACCTGGCTCAGCTCGATCACACTTGAGCCTGCGAAGCGTTCCACCGCGCGGACATCTTCAATGGTGCGGCTGATCAGCTGCCCGGTTTGAGCATGGTCATGGTAAGAGAAGGAAAGGTGCTGAATGTGATCATACAGGCGGTTGCGCAGATCATAACCGATGTGGGAAGCGACCCATTCATTAATATAGCGCTGCAGGTAAGTTAAGCTGGAATTTAATGCCCCAATCCCCAGCAGGATCAGGGCAGCTTTAATCAAAAAACTCACTTGAGCTTGTTTCAAGCCTACATCGATCACCTGCCGGATGATCTCAGGAATAGTCAGGCTGAGACCAGTCAACACCACCAGCAGGATTAGTGAGACCAATACCTGGCGCCAATACGGGCGGAGATAAACGCGTAAACGAAGGAGGGGTCGCATAAGGATTAAGTAAATAAGGTGTAAGTGATTATAGACGCATGGAAATTAACGATAACGGTAAGATTATCAGGTAAGTTGGTTGCGTAGGTTTGGCTTTCAGCTTTACAATTGAGGCAAGGTAAATGTCGTTTCGTGGCGATCAACAATCATCGGTTCCGGTAGAGGCAGTTCCGTAGGGGTCTCACTTGGTTCAGGCAGCTTCTGGTAATACACGGTTGTCTGTACATTGTAACGGCTGCCTGCTACAGGCTGGCGCAAATGCATGGTGAATTCCATTTTATGCAGCATGGCTTCCAGGATACTGGCATGGGCAGCTTCCTTGCCCGATGCGGCCGTGATGGTCACTTCGACATTGGGTCTTTTCTTGAAGGGGGTCAGCTCAAGGTAGATCTTCACCCTGTTTCCATCGGGTTGGGGGGTAACTTGCAGCTCCCGTAGCCGTACTTCCTCGGGTGGAAGTCGAACTTCGTTGGGGTCCTGAAAAAAGATATCCATGTCGAACTCATCAAACAACAGTTAGATATTTATCTAATTATACTCGATGAGGGTCTGAATGATGGTAATCAGAAAAAAACAGGCGGTGCTAGCCGCCTGTAAAGATTAAGTATAGAAACTTCAGCTCAGTCTATTTGGCGGCATTCCATATAAAAACGCTTCTCATGCGCCTCGCCCATGGAAAATGTCTTGCGAGGCAAGGCACCATCCAGGATGACAGTTCTAAATAGGTCACTTTTATTCATACCTGGCAGGTAGAAAGCTATATTGCTTGGTTTCACTGGGGCCTGTCCAAGTTTAAAGACGATCTCCTCACCATGAATGTAGTCAATTCTTTCGGCACCATCCTTCTTCAGGAAGTCGTCCAAGAAGGATTGCAGGCTTCCCACCGGTAAGTTGGAGGTGGGATGGGTGATCTCTACCAGTCCGAATCCTTGTGGTGAAGCGACTCCGATAACTTGGGGAGTGCCTTTAGACAGACAAACCCTTTCAGTCATCTCGACTTGGCCTTTACAAGGCGTAAAAGAATACCCTGTCTGGTAGTATGCTTGCATGGCGCTGAAAATATTCTGCTTGAGACCAAAAAGGACCCGGTGGATGGGGGCGAATTCCAGCCCATGATCGTGTACATTCTCGATTTCAACCAATGCATAACGCGATGGATGGTCCATCCCGACTTCGGCTTTATTCTTTTCCCAGATCGCCTTGGCGGTTGCGAGTGAGTGGTTGCCATCACCCATGGCAAAGAGCAGCGCAGGTTGATCCGTACCAATGCCATACCTGGCAGCGAAGGTTTGTGGGTTTACCAGCTGCTCCAAGGCGCTTACGATACCCATCTCAATGGAAAGGTCATCCACCAGGTATCCATTCAAGTGGCCGGAGCCAGCCATTAGCTCGAAGTCATACAATTTCTTCAGGTGTGCCTTGGATTTTCCCACCGGTTCGATGACCGTGCCCTGTGGGTCGTCGATTAAAACCAGGATGTGGGGCAGTTCCAGCCTGGCACCCTCCCGGATGCGCATCCGTGGAGGTAGGCGTTCAATGATTGTCCCTTCGGTGGCACGGATGAGGGATCGTGAGCCTGTATTGTAGTCATACTGCTCCAGGTCAAGGGCCAATACCAACCCTTTGCGCATCTTACCCCCCACCCGGCGTTCGACATACACCATGCCATCATGGGGTACAAGTAGCTTTTTAGATAAATAGTCTTGCATGCTCTGTTGGATGTGCCGGATGCGCTCATCTGCTCCGGGTCGTTCCAGGTAAACTTCGGGGAAGATCAGATGGAGCGTGGAAGGTGCTTCTCCTACTTTTTCCTCGACTTTTTCCCAATATTCCGGTTGCGATGTGAATTGGTCGCAGGCGATGACTGCCCATTTGCTCAGGTCAACTCCTGGGCGGGGTAAATAAATGCGAGGAACCTGTATGCCAATGCCGGGAAAATTCTTCATGCTATCTCCTGATTGTGGATGATATGTTATTGTACCAGTAGCAAGGGTATTGGTTTCCATCCATTCACGATGGTCGTCGAGTATATTAAATTGATTCTACCTTTAAATAAAAGGACCGCGGGTAAATTTAACCGCGGTCTCCTGGTTCGAAAAAGATTACATACCCGCCATATAGACCAATCCAACCACCCCAGGTCCGGCGTGAACTCCGACCACTGGACTGACCTCAGAATATATAGTTTCGATCGGGTTGAGCTTTGCGGCGGCTTCTTCCAACACGAACTTTGCATCCTCCGGGGCATTGGCATGTAGCGACGATAGGCGAACAGGTGTCCGCCCGCCAATTTGCTCAATTGCCAGCTCAACGATCCGGTCGAGTGACTTCTTGCGTGTCCGTACCCGCTCGATGGGTTCCACCCTACCATCACGCAGCTCCAGGATGGGTTTAAAATTCAAAAGTGTCCCCATGAATCGGGTAGCTCCCCCAATTCGCCCACCCCGGTGAAGAAATTCTAATGTATCCACCGCAAAAAAGACCCCGGTGTGCAGGCTGGCCTTGTGAGCAAGATCAACACACTCAGGCAGGCTGGCTCCTTGTTTAATGGCGCGTGAGACCGTAATCAGATGGAAACCCATCGCCATGGCGGTTGAATTTGAATCAATAATTTCAATCGGTGCGCCTGCAGGCAGCATGGATTTTGCCTGGACGGCCGAGTTGACCGTTCCCGATAATTTGGAGGAAACCAGGATGGACAGGATCTGGTAATCCTGGTCTAGCAGTTGCTGGTAGATTTCAAGAAATTTTGCTACAGTCACCTGTGTTGTGGACGGCATTACCGATGCTTTTTTAATGCGGGTGTAGAATTCACCCGGGGTGATGTTCACCCCATCTTCAAAGGTTTCGTCGCCCCAAAGTAATATCTGGGGTGCTACAATGATGTTATATTTATCGCTCATGTCTTTGGGAATGGACGCGGTGCTATCCGTTACGAGTGCAATTTTTGACATTTATGACTCCTTGGCGAGGATGGTATTTAGGTCAGGATTAATTTAGCGAAATTGGATCAGATATACTCATCTAGCAATCATACAACCCACAACTTGGTTAAAAGTTGCGTGTGTAGATCACCCATGGATTCTACACCATCTGGCTGCATTGGGCTGGACTCTCTTCATTATTTACTCTTGACCATTCTTAACATACACGCTAAAATGCACTCCTGTGTTTGAGAACCTGACCGAACGCTTGAATAATGTATTCACGCAATTACGCCGCCGGGGAAAACTCTCGGCGGCTGATGTTGATACTGCCATGCGTGAGGTGCGTCTGGCTTTATTGGAAGCTGACGTTAATTACGGCGTGGTGAAGGATTTTGTTTCCCGCGTGCGTGAGCGTTCAGTGGGTGCTGAGGTATCTAAAGCTCTCAATCCAGCACAGCAGGTCATCAAGATCGTCAACGAAGAGTTGATCAACACCCTCGGCACTCCCGAAAGGCTCAGCTTGAGTGGCTCCCGCCCGTTTGTTCTCATGCTGGTCGGTCTCCAGGGTTCAGGCAAGACCACAGCTGCTGGCAAGCTTGCCCGCCTGCTTCGAGCCAATGGGGAGCGCGTAATGCTGGTGGCGGCTGACCCCTATCGACCGGCGGCGGTTAAACAGCTTGAGACGCTTGGAGAGAAGCTAACTGTCCCCGTATTTTTTGAGGCCGGGGTAAAGCCACCCGAACTGGCAGCACATGCCTTGGACAAAGCTCAAAAAGGCGGGAACACCGTCCTCATTCTGGATACAGCAGGGCGTTCGCAACTCGATAATGACTTGATGGATGAGCTGACAGCTATTGCCAGGAAGGTCCATCCGATTGAGACCTTATTGGTGGTTGATTCTATGATCGGTCAGGAAGCAGTGAATGTTGCCAAAGGCTTTCGCGAAGCCATTCCTCTCACCGGTTTGATCCTGACCAAGATGGATGGTGATGCGCGTGGTGGAGCAGCCATCTCGATTCGCTCGGTTACGGGTGTGCCGATCAAGTTTATCGGCACGGGTGAAGCCCTGGATGCTCTTGAAGTCTACGACCCGGGTCGCCTTGCTTCTCGCATCCTGGGTATGGGCGATATGCTCGGTCTGATTGAAAGGGCAGAGGCTGCTTTTGACCAACAGCAAGCCCAAAAAGATGCTGAGAGGTTGCTTGCAGGTGAGTTCTCTTTGGAAGATTTCGCCAACCAACTCCGGCAAGTGCGGAAAATGGGTCCGATTGCCCAAGTGTTGGAGATGTTACCCGGTGGGATGGGCCAGCTGGCGCGCCAGGTAGACCCCAAGGATGCCGAGAACCAGCTCAAGATGACTGAGGCAATCATCAATTCGATGACCGTTCGAGAACGCCGCCACCCGGATGTGTTGAATGCCAGTCGGCGCCGTCGGATTGCCACCGGTTCTGGCACCGAAGTCCAGGATGTAAATCGCTTGATCAAACAATACCGTGAGGCGCAGCGTTTGTTCAAGAATATTAAGAAATCTGGCATGCGTGGTTTACCACGCTTGTTTGGATAACGGGATGGGGTAATCCCATTTCGACTGGGAAATAATGCACGGTGGTGCGCGTTCCTTCCACCCCCTCATATTCACCGGGTGTTTGACCCAGAAAGACTGACTCTAAACTTTTATTTAGATAGAAGGAGATTGGTTTCAAAATGGTACGTATTCGTTTACGCCGTGTAGGAGCAAAAAAACAGCCCAGTTATCGCATCGTAGCTGCGGATATCGAGCACCCTCGCGATGGGCGTTTCCTGGAAATCTTGGGATTCTATAATCCGCGCACCAATCCTGGTACGATCGAGCTGCATGAAGATCGCATTTATGATTGGATCAGTAAAGGTGCTCAACCCAGTGAATCGGTCATGAAACTGTTCAAAACCAGCGGCTTGTCGGAGCGCTTTGAGCGCTTCAAAGCTGGTGAGCCACTCGAGACTCTTCTGGCCGAAGCAAAAACTGCCCAGGAATCACGCCAACTAAGCCTTCAAACCAGCCAGCGCAAGTAAGGTGTTCAGCTTGAAAGGCTGGCAGGTCCTTGAGGGGATGAGCATCCTGTCTGTGAACAGGCGAGTCCTGGAAACGGATCAGGTTGTCCTTTACCCTCAGGTATAAGGAGTGAGCCATGAAAGATCTTATAGAGTTCATTGCCACCTCATTGGTGGATGACCCGACCCAGGTTCGGGTCTCTCAGGAACAACGGGCTGGAAAATTTTTTATTAAGCTAAAGGTCGCTAAAGAGGATATGGGGCGGGTGATTGGTCGACAGGGAAGGGTTGCCAATGCTATGCGCTTGCTCCTGAATGTATCTGCTTCCCGCCATGGGAAACAGGTTTACCTGGATGTTGAAGATCCACAATGACTCGGGGTCGTGCATCTTCTGCACAAACTGACGCTGCAGGCTCGCCACTGCCCGGCGAGCCTGCATTCTTAGCCGTGGGCAAGCTGCGACATGCACATGGCGTGCACGGTGAGATGTTCATGGAGGTCATCACTGATTTTCCCGACCGCCTCCAGCCAGGAGCAATTTTGTACCTGGATTTGGAAGGGAAACAGCTGCATCTGACAAAACGCCGGCAGCACCGGGATGGGTTATTACTGACTTTCGAAGGTTATACCACTCCTGAGGAAGTCAGCCAGTTCCGTAATCAGGTTGTTTTTGTCAAGTCTGTAGATCTGCCTCCTTTGGAGGATGGTGAGTATTACCACCACCAATTGATCAGCTTGCAAGTCATAACCGACGCAGGCAAGTCCATCGGCATCGTCACAGAGATATTAGAAACGGGTGCAAGTGACATTCTGGTAATCCGTCCGGAAACCGGCCCGGATGTGTTGATTCCTATTGTGGATGCATTTATTCATCGTATTGACCTCACCAAGGGCGAGATAATCGTGCACCTTATTCCAGGGATGCTTGCGGAGGAGGTCTGACCTTGGTCGATCCCAGGATGTATTGGGTGGGCCTTAATCTGGTTAAAGGGATCGGCTCTGTCCGCTTCAGGGCATTGCTGGATGCATTTGGTGATCCCCAGGCCGCCTGGAATGCTTCACCTGAAGCATGGATCGAAATCGGGCTAAGTCAGAAAATTATTGAGTCCTTCCAGCGGGTGCGCAATGGTGTATCGCTGGATCAGATTTGGGATCGCATCCAATCTTTGGGGGTTGAGGTGCTCACCTGGAATGATGATAGCTACCCCCGCCATTTGAAAGAAATTGACCAGCCTCCACCCGTTTTGTATGTGCGTGGAGGATTAACTTCTGAAGATGAATGGGCAGTAGCCATTGTTGGCACGCGCCGCGTGACTGCCTATGGACGTCAGGTGGCGGAAGAAATCGCTAACGCATTAGCCCATCATGGAGTGACCATCGTCAGCGGTCTGGCGCGTGGGGTCGATTCGATTGCTCACCAGGCTGCGATTACTGCAGGCGGCCGGACCCTGGCTGTGCTGGGCAATGGGGTCGATCTGGTTTATCCTCCCGAGAACAGGCGTCTGGCTGACCAAATTATGGAGCATGGTGCCCTGGTGAGTGACTATGCTCTGGGCACCCAGCCGGATGGCATAAATTTCCCGCCTCGCAATCGCATCATCTCGGGTTTATCCATGGCAGTCATTATTGTTGAGGCAGGGTTGACCAGTGGAGCACTGATCACGGCCACGTTTGCTGCCGAACAAGGTCGGGATGTATTTGCCGTACCGGGAAATATAAACGCCCCTCAAAGTTTGGGTACCAACCGGCTGATCCGGGATGGTGCTCAACCGCTCTTGAATCCTCAAGATGTGCTTGAGACATTAAACCTGACCTTGGTCACGGAGCACAGGGCAGTGCGGGTGGCTTTGCCTGCAGACCCAATCGAAGCAAGGCTTTTCCAGTTACTCTCACGCGAGCCGATGCACGTGGATGAGATCCGTAACCAGGCAAACATGCCCATCGAAACCGTCTCTGCCACTCTGGTAATGATGGAACTAAAAGGAATGGTACGCCAGGTTGGTGGAATGAATTATGTGGCTGTAAGAGAACGTCCTGAAGCCTATGAAGTCTAAGCCATGATCCATATCAAGAATTCAATCAAAGCTTAGAAATAACTATTATTGGTTAGAAAACCTGGAGGTTTACTTTGGAAGCATATTGTGTAAAATGTCGGACAAAACGGGAAATAACTGATCCACAGGCGGTTTTTACGACCAATGGGACGCCGGCTACGCGAGGCAAGTGCCCGGTTTGTGATACCACTCTCTTCCGTATGGGCAAAACGCCAGCCCACGAAGGGATGATCGCTCCTAAGAAGGGTGACAATCGAAAAGGGAAACTGGTTATTGTCGAATCGCCTGCCAAAGCACGCACGGTGGGTCGTTTCTTGGGCAAAGGATTTACCGTAAAAGCCTCCGTCGGGCATGTGCGCGACTTGTTGCACTCGCAGCTTTCGGTGGATGTGGAGCATGATTTCGCTCCTAAGTATCGTGTTCCCAATGAAAAACGCCCGGTGGTCAAGGAAATCCAGGCGCTGGCAAAGACTCATGCGGAGATTTATCTGGCAACCGACCCTGACCGCGAGGGGGAAGCAATCGCCTGGCACCTGCTTGAATCTGCCAAGATTGAGCCCAAGCGCACGCGCCGGGTGGTTTTCCATGAAATTACTGAGCCTGCGATCAACGATGCTTTCTCACACCCACGTGCCATCGATATGGACCTGGTGGACGCCCAACAGGCACGCCGCATCCTGGACCGGTTGGTGGGCTACAACCTCAGCCCGCTCCTGTGGCGTAAGGTACGCAGCCGTCTGTCTGCAGGTCGGGTTCAATCGGTTGCCTTGCGCCTTGTAGTAGAGCGCGAGCGCGAAATCGATGCTTTCATCCCGGTCGAATACTGGTCGATCGCAGCCGAGCTGCGCCCCGAGAAGATCAAAGAGACTTTCATCGCTAAATTGGCCAAGATGGATGGCGAAGACCCGGTTATGGGGAATCAAACCGTAGTTCAGCCTCTTCTTGAGGATCTCGAGAGCGCGGCCTATGTGATCTCAAAGATCAAGCGGGGTGAACGCAGGCGTAAGCCGTCTGCACCATTTACTACCAGCACATTACAGCAGGAAGCCTCCCGCCGTTTAGGCTACACTGCGCGGCGCACCATGGCATTGGCTCAGCAACTCTATGAAGGTATCGACCTTGGTGAAGGTGCGGTAGGCTTGATCACCTACATGCGTACCGACTCGACCAACGTCGCAGAGACAGCCCAAACCGAAGCGCGCCAGTTCATCGCCGAACGTTACGGAGAGAAGTTTCTGCCACCCGAGCCTCCTAAATATCTGGCCAAAGCCAAAGGTGCCCAGGAAGCCCATGAAGCCATTCGGCCCACCTCGGTTATGCGCCATCCTGACGCGATCAAGGAATTCCTCGATCGCGACCAGCTGCGTTTGTACCAGCTGGTTTGGCAGCGCTTCGTCGCCTCACAGATGGAAGCCGCGGTATTCGACACGCTTTCGGTGGAAGTTACGGCAAAATCCGCTCAGCACGAATACTTGCTGCGCGCTTCCGGTTCCACGGTCAAGTTCCCAGGCTTTCTCGTGGTTTATGAAGAGGCCAAGGACGAAGACCAGGTGACGGAAGAAGATGAGGAGAATGCGCGTATCCCGGCTGGCATCCTCGAAGGGCAGAGCCAGCGATTGGTGCGGTTGATCCCTGAACAGCACTTCACCCAGCCCCCACCGCGTTATTCGGAAGCTACGCTGGTGAGAGCTTTGGAAGAATACGGCATTGGTCGGCCATCAACTTATGCCCCCATCCTGAGCACCATCCAACAGCGAGGGTACGTCTTGCGCGAAGGCAAACGGTTATCCCCCACGGAGACTGGTATCCTGGTCAATGACCTGATCACGGAACACTTCCCTGAAGTCGTGGATGTTGGTTTCACCGCCAAAATGGAGGCAGACCTGGACCTGATTGCGGAGGGAAAGCGCGATTGGGTCGCATCCATCCGAGAGTTCTACGGACCGTTTGCAGAACAGGTTGCTAAAGCTGAGTTGAATATGCCCGATATGAATATGGGGCCCGAGCCCATTGGGCGCCTCTGTCCTGAATGTGGGCATGAGCTGGTCATACGCTGGGGGCGTTACGGTAAGTTCATCAGCTGCAGCGGATTCCCAGATTGCCGGCATACAGAAGCCTGGCTGGAAAAGATTGGCGTGTTATGCCCCAAGGATCAGGGTGATATCGTCGAGCGAAAGACACGCAAGGGCCGTACTTTCTTCGGTTGTGCCAATTATCCCAATTGCGATTTCACCTCTTGGAAATTACCTTTGGCTCGGCCATGTCCCGAATGCAGTGGTATGCTGGTGGTGGCTAATAAGAACCAGGCTCAATGTCTGCAATGCGAGAATATGTTTCCTCTCGACCAGGTGACTGTCGAAGAGGCTGCAGAATTGGAAAAATAAAAGAATAGGCTCACGAGCCTGCGCGTGCAGGCTCGTGAATATCTTAAGCTTCTAATTGGCATAACTCTTGCAACATATTTTTTTAAATGACGAAAGATAGTTGCATGATTTTTAACTATCGTCTAAAATTAGCTTAGTTAAATCAGCAAAAGCATGCATTGGTGAATTTGCCTGCCTTTTTTTCATCAGAATCTTAGGCTCGGAGTGAAAAGATGAACCAAATCCGTGAATATCTAAAACAACCGCTTGTTACGGGAATAGTGGGTTTTGTAGCCGGGTTGATTATTGGCCTGGTCGTGCTTGGATGGGGGTTGTGGCCTGTCCAATGGTCAGACGCAGCACCCGCTCAGCTCCATCCAGGCTATCAGGATTATTGGGTGCGAATGGCGATTGTATCTTATGGCGAAACCGGTGATGCTGCTACCGCAAAAGTGGAATTTGATGCCCTGGGTGATGCTGGTGTGAAGGCTTTGACTGAGATAAAGGATAACCCAAAGGGCATTGATCCTAACCTGATCAGCCAATTTCAGGCTGCAGTATCAACCACTGCTCAGGTTCAGCCCGGGACGGTCGCTCCAGGTACTACTCCGACTGCAGTTACTGGGAAGAGTGGATCTAAAAATCTGACCACGCTGTTGATTGTAATGTGTGTCGTAACCCTGTTGGTAGGAGCGGCACTGGTGATATATTTCGTTCTCCAGGGTCGTAAAAGAGCAGGTGGGGTTGAACCGATGACACAAATACCTACCACCGACGAAGGTGAGACACCGGCTGAGTGGACGAATTACCCTACGCCTAGTGAGCAGGCCCCCATGGCACAATTTATGGCTTCCTATAAAGCCGGCGATGACCTGTTTGATGACTCCTTCAGCATCGATTCACCCTCTGGCGAATTCATGGGCGAGTGCGGTGTGGGTATCTCTGAGACTATCGGCGTTGGCATACCCAAAAAGGTGACTGCCTTTGAAGTCTGGTTGTTCGATAAGAACGACATTCAAACCGTGACTAAAGTATTAATGAGTGCACATGCATTCAATGATCCCATCATCCGGCAGAAGCTGGAAGCCAAGGGAGAGCCGTTTGAGGCTAACTCGGGCGGGCAGACCGTGCTTGAAACAGCCACACTGCGCCTGGTTGCACGCGTGGTGGATATGGCTTACGGGCAAGGAGCTTTACCCGAAAGCAGTTACTTCGACTCACTTGTACTTGAGCTGGCCATCTGGCAGAAGCAATAAACCGCAGTCTATCGAATCAAAGAGTGGATTGGCACCAACCAATCCACTCTTTTTGTTTGTAATTATGCTATGTTGAGGATTTTAAATTTTATATCCCCGCCCGGGGTGCTGGCGATTATCTCCTCGCCAACCCGCCCGCCTAATAATGCACGTCCAATGGGAGATTCATTCGAGATTCTGCCATTGCGTGGGTCTGCTTCTGTAGCGCCTACCAGGTAATATGTCTCAGCAGGGTAATCCCCTTCCTGGACAGTTACGGTTGACCCCACCTGTATCGTATCTGTCGGAAGCTCGGTTACATCGATGAGCTTGGCATACTTTAAGATATGCTCCAGCTCCTGGATTCTCCCCTCCATGAATCCCTGGTCCTCCTTCGCCTTGTGATAATCTGCGTTTTCGGACAGATCACCCATCTGAATGGCGGAGCGTAAGCGCTTGGCCATTTCATCTCGTTTTGGACCCTTCAGTTCTTCCAGCTCAGCTTTTAGCTTCGCTGCTCCTTCCGATGTCAAGTAAACTTCTTCCATATGCTGCCTCTAAGGTTTCATCACCGGGTCAAATAGTTTTTGGTATTCCTCCACCGCGAACCTGTCTGTCATGCCAGCAATATAATCACAAATCGTGCGTTCCATCCCGCGTTCCTTGGTCCATTCCTGGACGTGATCCGGGAGGATGGCCGGCTCTCGTAGATAGCCTCGGAAAAGGTCACTGATAATTCGTTCCGCTTTGACCGCCATGCGAACGACGCGGTGATGGCGGTAAAGTTTGTTGTATAAGAAATCTTTAAGCTGCCGGTTTCTCTGGTGCATTTCTTCACTGAAACTCACCACATTATACGGCAAGCTCTGCAGCTCCAACACCGAGCGCACACCACTCTCGCGCAGTCGTAGGTCAGTTGCATGGATCAGGTCGCTGACTTCCATATCGATCAGGTCCCGGATCATCCGGTGCCGCGACAAATCATCCAATACGGGTCCATGCCAGCCCACGCTTTCAACCAGGATTTCCCAAAGCGAGATTCCCTCCAACATGGGGGCATTGATCATCCCCGACCGCAAACCATCATCCAGGTCGTGGGCAGTATACGAAAGCTCATCTGCAGCATTTGTAATTTGAGCTTCCAAATGGCCGCGCAGGTCAGCATCATAATCGCGTGCATCGGCCACATCATACTCCGATTCGTGCTTTACGATCCCCTCCCGCACCTCCCAGGTCAGGTTGAGACCAGGAAAATCCAGGTAGCGCTGCTCGAGCTTGGCGACGATGCGCATGGATTGCCGGTTATGGTCGAAACCCCCATGGTCCTTCATCAGGTATGCCAGGGTAGTCTCGCCATTATGACCAAAGGGCGGGTGTCCCAGGTCGTGCGCCAGGCAAATGGCTTCGGTGAGCTCAGGATTCGCCCCTAACGCCCGCGCGATGGTACGACCAATTTGGGATACTTCGAGGGTGTGAGTCAGGCGGGTTCGATAATAATCTCCTTCATAGTTAATGAAAACTTGTGTTTTATACTCCAGGCGCCGGAAGGCTGAGGTATGTAGGATACGGTCACGATCGCGTTGGTAAGCAGTACGGTATTCCGGTTCATCCTCCGGGTAGCAACGCCCTTTGGTATTTTTACTGCGTATACCATAGGGTGCCAGGCTTTGGTCTTCAATGACTTCGAGATCTTTTCGGGTGAAAAACATGGTCTCCCCTTGTCAATGGACTAATTTGGTTTGATTTATCCGAACAGTATTATAACCCTTCTCATCTGGTAAAAACCCTGTTCTAGCCATAGATTTGCGTTCCCAGGTTTTCTCCAAGCAGTGCCTGGCGGACGTGACCAGGCGTTTCCCCTGAAAAGATGGAAGCTTTCAATCCGGGAAAGGCTTCGACCAGAGACATTACCTGTTGTACCTTGTCGGCCATGCCGCCGGTTACATCGATCGCGGCAGAGCCTCGAAGTCCGGCTTCGATCTGTAGGTAACTTTTTGGAGTGATTTCGGATAAGAGCCTCGTATTATTAGGGAAGTCTGCCCAAACCCCGGGTTGGTCACCGGCAAGATAGCAGCCGGCTGGGGGGAATATAGCACGCCAGGTAAGCAAACAGGTTCTCGGTGGATAAAATCGTTCCACCCAGCACCTTATCGAAGACCACGTCACCGTAGATCACCGGTAGCAAACCTGCTCCTAGTGCTTCGTTTAGTGGATCCAGGTTCCATGTGGCAACTTTTCCTTGGTTTGATGTTACCATTGCAGAGGGCGGAAATGCCAGTGCTGGCAGTCTTGCTTTCAGAAGTGCCTGCAAAACCAGGTGGTTTAATTCGGCTGCCTCGCGCCAGACTTCAATGAACCCATTCCATTCTTCAGTTGATTTCACACCCGTGCGAGTTTTGTACTTGCTCGCCGGCACATGGCCAAATGAGCCGGAACCATGCCCAAGCACAATTTGCACATCCTGGTCCTGTGCCCGGGCTTCTCCGATTTCTTGTGCTAGCCGTTCCATTACCTCCAGCCTGGGAGTATGCGCCTGATTTTTATCCGTGATCAACGAGCCACCTAGTTTAAGGAAAACCAGCTTGTGGTTCATAGCACCCGGATCTCCGATAGGATTGTACGCACTGCCCCTGCTTCTTGAAGTGCCCGGGCTACTCTGTCAGCTCCTTCTGGTGCGACCAGGGCAATCATATTTCCTCCACACCCGGCGCCCGAAAGCTTGGCTCCCAGCGCACCCGCAGAACGGGCTGCCTCCACGAGCCGTTCGAGCTCCAGGGAAGATACCCCCATCTTGGATAGCAGGGTATGGTTTTCATCCATCAAAGGACCAAGCGCATCATTCTCACCCGCGTTGATGGCTTTCCGGGCAGAATCTGCAATCATCCCTGCTGCATCAAATAATGCCTCAAAACGATCGCGTGCATTTTCCCAACCTTGGTGAACATCACTCACTGCACTCATGGTGGGGCTTATCACTCCGCTATCACCAATCACCAGGGTAAATGGGTGTTTAACCTGCAGGGTCTCTATGGTTTTTCCCTTGATATAGTAGACAGGTTTGGCGTAGGTGATCACGGTGTTGTCGATTCCGGAGGGAGTGCCATGATAAATAATCTCCACCTCATAGGCCAGCTGAGAAACCTGTTCATCGCTTAATGGATGGCCCATTGAGGCTGAGAAGGCGCGCAATATAGCCACCGAAACCGCTGCACCCGAGCCCATTCCAGCCGCGATTGGGACACTGGACGTAACCTGTATGGTACAGGCCGGGATATGGCTTAATTTTATGGCTGAAGCCGCTTTCCACAGCACCGCAGCCAGGGGGTGATTATCTGGCAAGGCAGACAGGGCGGTCTCCAACCCAATATCGGGAGCCTTAATTATCACCAATCCTGGGGCACTTCTCGGGTCAACACTGACAATAGCTTTCGCCCTAACCTGGAGAATGGGAACGGCAATTGCCGGACGCCCATAAACAACGGCATGTTCGCCGAACAGGATGATTTTACCGGGTGCAGATGCAGAATAAGCTGGCATTTCCTACTCACACACTCATGGCATCACTAGGCCGGGCGATAAATAGAAGATGAGTAATATAGCCAATCCCCACAGGATAATGGTTGCTTGCAGAGGTCGATCCGTAAAGAGCACCTCCTCGGGTTCGCCCCCACTATGTTTCACTTGAATTAGGTAGTGGTAGCGGAAGATGCCATAAATAACGAAGGGGATGGTCAGCATCATGATATGGTTCTCAGGTAGATTGGGAGCTGAAAATGTGTATAGACTGTAAGTAATGATGGTGCTGCTGGATACGATTAGGATGAACTGGTCAAGCAATGGCAGGGTGTACCCTTCCAGGGCTTTGCGATGCGAATTTGCCTCATCCGCCAGGAGATTCAGCTCCGCGCGCCGTTTGCCAACCCCCAGGTACAGGGCTAAAAAAGTGGTAAATACATATAACCATGGAGAAAAACGGTGTACTACAATGAGTGATACACCCGCCCCCACACGCAAAACATAGAAACTGGCAAGGATCATGACATCCAGGATAGGTGCATGTTTAAACCAGGCTGTATACGCCAGGTTAAGCAGCATATACGCCAATCCGATCAGGGTGAATTGGCACGAGAGCAATGTTGCCGGTATGAAGATAACAAATGTGAGCACAATGCCTGCTGCCCGCGCGGTAGAGGTTTTTAATTCACCAGATGGAATGGGTCGTAGGCGCTTTTGGGGATGGTTTCGATCAGCATCCAGGTCCACCAGGTCATTGATAATGTAAATGAGGCTGGACAATAAGCAGAACAATACGAAACCCAACACGATGCGTCCAAGTGCAGGCCAGTTGGTCAGTTGCTTATCGAAGATCAGGGCGATGAACAGCAGCCCGTTTTTTACCCACTGGCGTGGGCGCATGGTTTTGATGAGTGGTTTCAGCCAGGCGATGGACATGTTCTAATAATAGTAGCTTATCCGGGAAACGTCAATTCAGAACCAGGAATTGGTCGGAATTTATACGCCAGAAATCAGATTATTTATTAAAATATAGGTATGAAGAAAATCCGTCTGGATTTGCTCCTGGTGGAACGGGGGCTGGCTGACAGTCGTTCCCTGGCCCAACGCCTGGTGATGGCCGGGCAAATCCGCGTGAACGGTGAGACCGAACTTCGCTCGTCCAAACAAGTTGCCCCTGATGTGCTCCTGGACGTGGATCGTGGACCCCGCTTTGTCTCTCGAGGCGGTGAGAAGTTAGAGGCAGCTTTACAGAGTTTTAATGTGGATGTCCAGGGGTGCATTTGCGCTGATGTAGGCGCATCCACCGGTGGTTTTACGGATTGCCTTCTCCAATACGGTGCTGCAAAGGTCATCGCAATTGACGTCGGGCAGGGTATATTGGACTGGAAGCTCCGCCAGGATAACCGTGTGCTGATAATGGAAGGTACCAACGCCCGCTACCTCGATCGATTACCCGAAGTTGTGGAAATTATCACCATCGATGTATCCTTTATCTCCATCAAGGTCTTGTTGCCGGTGATAAAGGATTGGTTTTCCGTCCAGGTTAATTCCGGGCTTGCACCCCGGAGGACGGTTATCGCTTTGATCAAACCTCAATTTGAAGCAGGTCGTCAACAAGTGGGGCGTGGCAAGGGAGTGATCCGTGACCCCGCCATCCACCGCCAGGTGTTGATGGATGTGTTGGGTTTTGCTCGCCAGTGGGGATATACAGTGCATGGCTTGATTCGCTCGCCTCTCACTGGTCCAAAGGGTAACGTGGAATTCCTGGCCTGGCTCGAATGTTCGGGCGAGCAGACGACTTCGTTGGAAGAATGGATTGCTTCCGTGTTGCCAGAGGCTTGCTAAGCACGGCATACCCAACCCCTCTCCATTCCTCGTCATAAAATCGGTTATACTAAACCCCGTCAATGACCTCAGAGCATATTCGAAACTTTTGCATCATTGCCCATATCGACCACGGCAAGTCCACCCTGGCCGACCGTTTGCTGCATCTTACCGGCACAGTTCCAGACCGCGATACCACCGAGCAGATTCTGGACAGCATGGATCTGGAGCGCGAGAAGGGCGTCACCATCAAGGCATCTGCGGTACGCATGAGCTACACTGCCAAAAATGGTGAAAAATACGAATTAAACCTGATTGATACTCCCGGACATGTGGATTTTGGGTATGAAGTCAGCCGTGCATTGGAAGCTTGTGAAGGCGCATTACTCGTGGTGGATGCCAGCCAGGGGGTTGAAGCCCAGACCCTGGCCAACCTTTACAGTGCACTGGAAGCTGACCTGGAAATTATCCCCATTATTAACAAGATTGATCTGCCCTCTGCCCGACCCGATGAAGTGGCGCAGGATATCAGCAGCCTGTTGGGTACACCTCCTGGTGAGGTCATCCGCATTTCTGCCAAGGAAGGCACCAATATCGATTCTGTGCTGGAGGTGATTGTCAAAGAAGTCCCTCCTCCAAAAGGGGATGAAAATGCCCCCTTACGCTCGCTCATCTTTGACTCGCATTATGATTCCTACAAAGGTGTGGTGGCATATGTGCGCTTGATCGATGGCCGGATCAATCATACTGATAGCCTGCACCTGATGGCGACAGGTTTTGATGTCAAGCCGGTTGAGATTGGGATTTTCGCCCCCGATTTACGCCCGGTGCTTTCATTAGAAGCAGGTGAGGTAGGTTATATAGCCACTGGGCTGAAGACTGTCCACGAGTGCCGTGTGGGAGATACAATCACTACTACCGCCAACCCGGCAAAAGAACCGCTCCCGGGTTACCGCAAGGTTAAACCGATGGTTTTCGCTGGGATTTACCCAGTTGAAGGTGAGGATTACGCCAACCTGAAGGATGCGCTGGAAAAATTACAATTAAATGACGCTTCCTTGGTTTATGAGCCTGAGACTTCCCAGGCGCTTAACTTTGGTTTCCGGTGTGGTTTTCTGGGCATGTTCCACATGGAGATCATTCAGGAACGCCTTGAACGTGAATACAACCTGGATATCATTGTCACCTCGCCTTCTGTGGAATACGAGGTGGTTCTTCACGCCGGCGAGACCATCTTGATAAACTCGCCCGCCGACCTGCCCGATGAGATGCTCATTGAGCAAATCCGCGAACCCTGGATGAATATTGAGATTTTCAGCCCCACGGAATATTATGGGGTGATTATGGAGCTTACCAAAAAGAATCGCGGTATATTTACCTCCCAGGATTATCCAGCTCCTAACCGGGTTCAGCTTAACTTTCAAATTCCACTCTCCGAATTGATCGTTGACTTCTTCGACTTGCTAAAATCACGCACCAAGGGCTATGCTTCATTGGATTATCAATTTGCTGAATATCGCCCGGATGACCTGGTCAAACTGGAGATCCTTGTCAATGAAGAGCCGGTCGACGCCCTGGCGACCATTGTTCACCGCAATGATGCCTATCATAAGGGGCAGGCTGTCATCACCAAGCTTAAAGAACTCATCCCACGCCAGCTGTTCCTGGTACCCATCCAGGCTTATGCAGCTGGGCGCGTCATCTCACGGGCGAACATTAAACCCATGCGCAAGGATGTGCTTGCCAAGTGTTATGGTGGTGATATCTCGCGCAAGAAGAAACTCTTAGAGAAGCAAAAACGCGGCAAGAAGCGCATGAAGATGGTAGGGAATGTTGAAATTCCCCAGGAGGCTTTTCTGGCGGTGTTGCGCATCGGGGAGGAGTAAGATCGCTATCCCAACAACCAAAAATAATTGGAAGCGCTTGCTGCCCGGTCTGGTAGTCAGTCTGGCAGCATTGGTCGTGGTATTCTCTTTGCTGGACTTGCGTAAATTTTGGCAGGCGTTGCTCCAGGCTGATTTGCGCTTCTTGTTGGCTGGTGCGCTTGTTTCTTTGCTTTGGCTGTTCATCCGTGGGTTCGTTTGGCGCACGTTGCTGCAGGATAAAGCCTCTTACCGTGATTCCTTTTTCACCATCAATGAAGGCTACCTGTTGAATAATGTCCTGCCATTTCGCCTGGGAGAGATCGCACGCGCCTTTCTCATGGCTCGCAAGGCTCGGCTGGATTTTTGGCAGGTTGTTCCCTCCATTCTGATTGAACGTGCCTTAGACCTTTCGTTTGCTGTTGGGTTGTTTTTGTGCACCCTACCCTTCGTGGTAGGGGTCTCTTGGGATAAACAGGCTGCTATGGGCACTGGAATTGTGGTTTTACTGGCTCTGGGTGCGATTTATCTCCTGGCACGCAATCGCATCTTCGTCTTGGGATGGTTGGACCGGGTGGGTCAACGCCACCGTGTTGTGAAGAAGCTGGCAGGGCGGCGCGTGAATGCCTTTTTTGATGGGCTGGCGATCATCACTGACGGCAGGCTCTTCCTGAAGGCATTGGGCTGGGAAAGTCTCAACTGGATAGCCGGTATCCTACAGTATTATTTATTTCTGTGGGCATTTTTCCCTCAGCCAGAGTTGCTCTGGGCGCTTTTTGCGCTGGGGGTTGGAGCGCTTGGCATAGCGGCACCCTCCTCCCCTGGGGCGATTGGGGTTTTCGAGGCTGTTTTGGTAGGGGCGTTGGTCGTTTTTGGGCTGGACGCTTCACCTGCCATCGCCTATGCCCTGTCCATGCATGTCCTCAGTTATTTGCTCACCGGGTTGATCGGGGGTTACGGCTTATATAAGGATGGCGAATCGTTATCCAGCCTGTATACGCGCCTCGGGAAGATGAAATCTGAAGAGGAAGCGTAGGGTCGGAATGGCTGAAACATTTATCCGTTCTCGATCGTCATTGATATTGCGATGCATATTTTAACTACCCTCACTTATTACCGTCCGCACTATTCCGGGTTGACCATCTATGCTGAAAGGCTGGCACGCGCCCTGGTGGAACGTGGCCATCAGGTAACGGTGTTGACCTCGCGTTATGACCTCAATCTTCCCGCCCGGGAAAATCGTGATGGCGTACAAGTCGTCCGCCCCCGCGTGCTTCTGCACGTCAGTAAGGGTGTGCTCATGCCAACCATGTTCTATTGGGCATGGGTAAATATCCGGCGTGCCGATGTGGTTCACCTGCATCTGCCCCAGCTGGATGCGGCCTATATTGCCCTGATCAGCCGCCTGCTGAAGAAGCCGGTTGTACTTACTTATCATTGTGATTTGCTCCTACCAACAGGTTTGATACATTCGATTGCCAATCAGGGTTCACACCTGGCTAATAAAATATCCCTCGGGCTGGCTAATCATGTGGTGGTCAATACCATGGATTACGCTGAAGCATCGACATTCCTGCACCACTACCTCACGAAGATTAGCGCCATCCCGACCCCGGTCGAGCTGGCAACTCCAGCTCAAGCTGACGAGCAGGCTTTGGGGCTTAAAGCCAATTTGGAACCCGGTCAGCGTATCATTGGGATGGTTGCTCGCCTGGCAGCTGAGAAAGGGGTGGAATTTCTGGTGGAAGCAATGCCCGATATTTTGAAAAAGCATCCAACAGCGCGTGTGCTGCACGTCGGGCAGAACCAGAAGGTCATGGGCGAGGAAGAGTATACGAACAAGCTTCAGCCGATGATCCAGGCCTTGGGTGATCGATGGACATTTCTGGGAATACTGTCTCCCGAGCAGCTGGCAGCGTTCTACCGGCTGTGTGAAGTCACCGTTCTGCCCAGCACCAACAGTACCGAGTCGTTTGGTATCGTACAATTGGAATCGATGTCCTGCGGCACTCCAGTTGTAGCCTCCGATTTACCCGGTGTGCGAATGCCGGTAAAGCTGACTGGCATGGGGCGTCTGGTGCCTCCAGCCGATGCACACGCCCTGGCAGAGGGGATCAGCGAGGTGCTCGAGCACCCTGAGCGTTATGGTGGGGATGTGAACGAGGTGATCGAGCGTTTCTCACCCCAACGCATTGCACAGCAGTATGAAGCTGTTTTTCAGCGAGTCATCGATCGTAAATAGTTTATGCGAAAATGTAGAGTTATGGAATACAGGAATAACCTTGTTCAGCGAAATGCGTGTCGAAAGTGAAGGCAGTTCGTATTCCCCTTGAGCGCATCGTTTCAAAACTTGTGCAATCTACCAGGCTTATACCACGGCGACCCACGGTTAATAAAGCGGCAATAGCTAGATTATGTTGCTCGATTCCGATCCAAAACACGGTGATCCGCTTTGTGAGGCCAATAAAATCTTGGACGGCTGTCATTCCCAGGCGATTCTGCAACAGAGCGATTGTTTCCAGGAGTATATAATTACTGCATGCTAACAGATCGGGGCGATCACGGATGGATGCCCAGGCCTCGGCTGCAGCATCGTGATACTTATCGCTCAGGTCAATCAGGGCATAAAATGCAGAGGTATCTATAAATATCATGGGTTGTAAATTTCCGACAGATATTTGTCGTGTTCTGCAGAGATGTCAGACAATCCTGATTGGTATTTTCCGACAATTTCAACGGATAAGCGCTGATATTCATCCATACCCTGGTTTTCGGGGGACCGAATCAGCTCATCTACGCTCTGCCTTACCACTTCGGAAATTGAAACATGGCGGGATGCTGCAATCTTTTTCAAAGCTTCCCATTGTTCTTTCGTAAATTGTATTTGAGTTCGGATCATCATAATTGTAACCTGCTATCATGTTATCAAAAACGCCATCATTATATCATGAAGAATAAAGACTTCTTATGGTTAAACCTGCGTGACCTGCCCTACTTTCGCGCCATGCTCAGGGCGGTTGAAGCAGAGTTTTATCAGGAGTTCGAGCTGCCTTCCCCAACCCTGGACCTGGGTTGTGGAGATGGTCATTTTGCCAGCATAACATTCGATCGCAAGCTGGAGGTGGGGTTGGACCCCTGGTCCGGTCCCATCCACCAGGCGGCCAGCGGTGGTGGCTATCGATCACTGGTGCAGGGTGATGGAGGCAGGATGCCCTTCCCGAATGGTTACTTTGCCAGCGCTCTCAGCAATTCTGTCATGGAGCACATCCCACAGGTGCAAACTGTCCTGCCAGAGCTGAGGCGGGTGTTAAAACCCGGCTCACAGTTCCTGTTCTGCGTGCCCAATCCACGCTATCTGTCTGAGCTTTCTGTCCCAGCTATTCTTGGCAGGATAGGTTTAAGCGCGGTTGGTCAGGCTTATACCCGTTGGTTTCAGCGCATGTCGCGTGTAGAACATGCTGTTTGGCCGGACGTCTGGCAAAAGTGGCTGGAAAATGCGGGTTTTCAGCTTGAGAAATGGTGGCACTATTTTTCACCTGCTTCCATGCGCATGCTCGAATGGGGCCACTACCTGGGTGCACCCACGCTGTTGCCCCATGCCCTCTTCAAGCGCTGGATCATCGCCCCCTGGCGTTGGAATTTATTCCTGACCGAACGGCTCGTCCGCCAGCATGCGGTTGCCCAACCCGATCGGGATGGAACTTTCACCTTTTATGTAGCCAGAAGAATCTAACCCACCATGAGCCGTCAGGATTCCAGCCCCCAGCCATTTGATGAGAAATACTTCTCTACCGGACCATATGCAGATGTAGATTTCGCCCGTTTCAGCCAGTACTGGTGGTCGAACCGTTATTATGCCAGGCTGGCTCGAAAGCATGGACCTTCACAAGGTCGTGTGCTGGAGCTTGGCTGCGGGATGGGTCATCTGCTGGAATGGTTAACCGACCACTACCAGGTTTTTGGCTGTGACATCAACACCTGGGCTTTGGCTCAAGCTCAACACAATGTGCCTCAAGGTCAGTTTTTATTGCTCTCGGGGGACGATCCATATGCCTTCCCGGAAGGGGTTTTCGATATTGTGATTGCCAAACATGTGGTCGAGCATTTGACCCACCCCGAACAGGCAATCACTGAGATGAGCCGGGTGCTTAAACCCGGTGGCTTGCTGATCCTGGTGACACCTAACCTGGATTCACCTATGCGCAAGCGAAAAAGGGGTAACTGGATCGGTTACAAGGATCCCACTCACATCAGCTTGAAGCTTCCTCATGAATGGCTGGCAGCCTTGCATCTTAATGGTCTGGAAGCGAGCCATGTTTTCTCAGATGGTTTTTGGGATGCCCCCTATTTACCGTTCATCCCTACTCCTTTGCAGAAGCTATTTTTTGGCGCTCCTGGGGGCTTGCAAGCTATTCTTGGATGGAGTATTATTCCTCTTCGTATGGGTGAAAGCCTGATTGTCCTGGCGGAAAAAACATGAATCAAGAACCAACGGTTCTTGATTACTTAAAGTCCCTGATTCGTGGGAAGCCATTAGCGATTCCATCGCTTGAAGAAACACCCCAGGTTCCGCAACCTACACAAGAACCGCTTCCTGAGCAGCTGGCAGAGGTTTTTCGCGTATCTACACCTGCTGCAATACCGGAGCGTGCTTCGCCGCGCATCACTCTTCCCTGGCGATCGCTTTTGGCGCTTGCGATTGC
This sequence comes from uncultured Chloroflexia bacterium, assembly GCA_963774275.1. Taxonomy (GTDB): domain Bacteria; phylum Chloroflexota; class Anaerolineae; order Anaerolineales; family UBA4823; genus FEB-25. Next base: position 33,848 of record CAVZEP010000012.1, read on the forward strand.
CCTGGCAGCTCAGATTTCCCTGCAGCCCCGTCCTAATCGTACCTGGATCCCTGGCGTCATCCTATACTTGGTGGCTGCTGGCTGGCTGGTTTGGGCTGCCTGGAAAGGGGAATGGACCCCCGCCGACTTACCTGAGGCAGATGGACGTACAGAAGATTATCGGGTGCGTGCAAGGTGGCTGATCGTTAGCCTTCCCCTGGCACTGGTAGCCTTCCTCACCCTGGGAGGCAACCAATTTAACTCGCTTAATCTCACCTTATGGGTCTTGGCCATCCTGTTCACATCCCTTGCTTTTTGGCAGGGTGATTTCCCCTTCAGGGGATGGTGGAGCTGGCTGAAGGAGCACTTAAGCCTTCCCTGGAAATTATCCATCTCTGCCTGGACCTTGCTGGTATTGGCATCGGTTGTTTTGGTGCTGTTCTTTCGCACGTATCGCATCGACCAGGTACCGCCCGAGATGGTCAGCGACCATGCCGAGAAGCTGTTAGATGTGTGGGATGTCTTGCATGGTCAGACGAGCATCTTCTTCCCCCGCAACACCGGTCGCGAAGCCATCCAGATGTACCTGACAGCCAGTATCATCCAGCTATTTCACACCGGTTACACATTCCTCAGCCTAAAGATTGGCACCATCCTGGCTGGATTATTGACCCTTCCGTTCCTCTATCTATTGGGCAAGGAGCTGGGTAACCCGCGGGTGGGCTTACTTGCCATGCTGTTCGCGGGGATTGCTTACTGGCCGAATGTAATCTCGCGTGTAGGATTGCGCTTCCCTCTTTATCCATTGTTCGTTGCCCCCACCCTCTATTACCTTCTCCGTGGGCTGCGTACCACCAACCGCAACGATTATATATTGGCAGGTCTGGCACTGGGGATTGGTTTGCACGGATACACTCCTATTCGCATCCTGCCGATCGTCATCCTGGTTGCTGTCGCTATCTACCTGTTGCATCCTCAGTCGAAGGGCAAACGCTTGCCCGCGGTTTCTGGTCTGCTGGTTCTGGTTCTGGTATCCCTCATCGTTTTCTTACCTCTATTAAGATTTGCCCTTGAGTACCCAAGCCTGTTCGATTTACGCGCCTTTTCGCGCCTGGGAACCATCGAGCGACCCTTACCCGGACCAGCTATGCTCATCTTCCTCAAGAATTTGTGGAATGCTTCCATTATGTTTTTTTGGTCGGATGGGCAAATTTGGGTGCATTCGGTCACCAACAGCCCTGCCTTGGATATCATTTCAGCCGCCTTATATTATCTGGGAGTGGTTTTGTTGCTTGTTCGTTATATCAGGCGGCGAACATGGCAGGATTTGGTCCTGCTCTTGTCGGTTCCTATGCTGATGCTGCCTTCCATCTTGTCGTTAGCCTTCCCGGATGAGAACCCGGCCTTGAATCGGGCAGCCGGCGCCATGGTTCCGGTTTTTCTGATTGTCGCCATTTCATTGGATGGGCTGATGTCTGCCGTCCACAGGCGCTTCACCTCCCAAACCGGGTCCACGCTCGCCTGGGGATTGGCCATTATCTTGATTTTCTTCTCTGCATTGGGCAATTATGACCTGGTGTTTTCCCAGTACCAGCGCGCCTATGAGCTGTCCTCCTGGAATACTTCTGAGATGGGGAAAGTAGTTGCTGATTTTGGTACGCTGAATGGGAGCACCGAAACCGCATATGTGGTGCCTTATCCCTATTGGGTGGATACCCGCCTGGTGGGCATGAATGCAGGTGACCCAACTCGCGATTACGCTATCTTTCCAGAGCAGATCCCTGCCACGCTGAATGACCCCCGCCTCAAGATGTTCCTGGTAAATCCTGAAGACCAGACTGATCTGGACGTGTTACGCCAGCTTTTCCCTCAGGGGTATCTCTCGACTTACGCCTCTCTCGTCGGCAAGGATTTTTATATTTATTCAGTCCCGCCAGCTTCAACAATTTCTGGTGGTAATCCTTCATCAGGTGGAATATCCTCACCCTGAGGCAGCCGCATGTGCGTAAATATTGCTTTCTATGGTGATTTTGGCCATCTGTGAATTAATCGAATTTTATGAATGACGTCTTGACTTATTCCTCTCCCCAACCAACCCCGCAGAAGAAGCGGCGGTTAGTGAGTCCATGGATATATGATATCCTTTTGCTGTATATCCTTCTCATCGGGGCTTTTTTTCGTTTCGTCGGCATCCAATGGGGTGATTTTCAATATCTCCACCCCGACGAGCGCTTCCTGGTCTGGGTAGGGTCGGATATCCAGCCCATCAGCACCGCACCTGAAGTACTGGGAGCGCCTCCAACCACCATTAATACCCCGTCCAGGATACTACCTGAGTTCACCTACCCGGATTGCCAGAGCTGGGGCGGTTATTTTGATGCTTCCTGTTCACCGCTCAACCCGAATAACCGCGGGCATGCATTTTACGTGTATGGCACACTGCCCATGTTTGTAACCCGTTATCTGGTGCAGTGGATCTATGGTCATTCCGGTTTTAATGAAATGACCATCGTCGGCAGGATACTCTCCGCAATCGTGGATTTATTCTCGGTTGTCCTGGTTTATGCCATCGGGTCACGCGTATTCAACAAGCGGGTTGGTCTATTGGCTGCAGCCTTTTCGGCCTTCACCGTGCTGAATATACAGCAATCCCACTTCTTTACCATGGACACATTCTCCAACTTCTTCACCTTGTTGGCATTGTATTACGCCATCAGGATAAGCCTGGTGGAGTGTGAGCCTAAAGCTGCGCCGCGATCTGATGTCGAGACATCAATCACCACCTCACCTGAGCTGGAGCATGCTTCGCAACCTCAAACTCTCCTGTCCCGCCTCACGGAAATCTTCAAGCATCCGTACTTTACACTCTCCATCGCCTTCGGGGTTGCCTTGGGCTGCGCGGTCTCATCCAAGCTCAATGCTGCGCCAGTGGCTTTCGTGCTGCCGGTTGCATTTGGATTGATTGTCTGGCGAAAACCTGCCCACGAACGCTCACGCTGGCTGATGAACGCCGCAATTTACCTGGGCCTGGCGGCTTTTGTGAGTATTCTGGTGTTTCGGATATTACAACCTTATGCCTTTTATGGTCCGGGTTTCTTTGGGTTACGCCCCAACCCTCAATGGGTGGGAAATATCAAAGAACAACGCGGCCAGGCAGCCGGAGACATCGATTATCCGCCCTCCCTGCAATGGGCACGTCGTCCGCTCTGGTTCTCCGCCCAAAACATGGTCGAATGGGGCCTGGGTCTTCCTCTGGGTATCCTGGCATTTTTGGGTTTCTTGTGGGCTGGTTGGCGCATGCTCAAAGGCGATTGGCAGCAGCACGTCTTATTGTGGTTGTGGGGAGGCTTCTACTTCGTCTGGCAGTCCTTGCAATTCAACCCGACCATGCGCTACCAGATGCCAACTTACCCCATTCTAGCCATTTACGCTGGTTGGGCACTGCTGCAATGTTGGAATTTTAGGCGGCGCAAGGAAAAAGAGGCTGTTATCCCGCAAGGGGAATCTCACCTTTCTCCATCACGGTGGCTGCGCCTGGTCACCGTCTTGATTGGTGCCGTTGTGCTTATCGCCACCTTTTCTTGGGCCCTGGGTTTCAGCCTGATTTATTCCCGTCCCATCACCCGCGTGGCTGCGTCTGATTGGATCTATCAGAATATCCCCGGCCCGATCAATTTACTTATTCAAACTCAGGAAGCCACTTACAATCAGCCGCTTTCAATCCCCTATGGCAGCACGATCCTACCCAATTTACCCTATCAGATGAGCTTCACTGCCAACGCCAGCGGCACTTTGAACAATGTTTACCTGGCGCACATTGCCGATACCCAGGCTTTGCAGCCCACTGCCTTAAATATTTCCATCTCGGTTTCTCCTGGTGACGGGATGCCCTTTATTGCAGAGGTGAAGACCGTTACCCCTGCCGTGGCGGGTACCTCAACTTCAACTGGATACCCGTTGAAATTCGAAACCCCTATTACGCTATCCTCAGGTCAGGCATATGAGCTAACCCTGACCCTGGCTTCAGGAAACCAGGTGCTGGATGTTTGCGGACCCGTGGGCATCGTCGTTCAAACTTCCACCGAGCTGATCACTCAGGCACAGGACGGACCAGATCAATGCTTGATCAGCCTTGGGTCACCTTATGTCGTTACCATCACACCACAACAAAGTGGGCTGTTGGAATCAATCAACCTGAGCCAGCTGGTCGACCGTACCCCCGCCTCCGGACCGCAAACACTAACCCTCACTATCGGTCCAACCGGTGATGACCAGGTCGTAGCGACCGCCAGCCTGACCGCAGACCTGGCTCCAGGTGCTGATGGGCGTGGTGCAGGATATACCCTCAGCCTCGATCGCCCGGTCGCCCTTGAAAAAGGCAAAAACTACAGTCTTTCCCTGCTCTTGGAATCTGGCAGTGGTGTTATTAGCATACAGGGTACCGCGGTAGCCAACGAAGGGGAATGGGACGATGGATTACCTTTACGCGTCGAAGGATATGATGCTTTTGGGGGCATCTATCCGGTTGGATTAAACTTTAACATGTACACGGATGATAACCCCACGAAACTCGAGCGTTTTATCAATGTCTACGACCAGACAGAGTACATCCTGATCAGTTCCAACCGTCAATGGGGTTCGTTGCCACGCCTGCCAGAGCGTTTTCCGATGACCACATTGCATTACCGCCATCTGTTAGGTTGCCCGGATGACCGTTCCATCCCATGGTGCTACAGCGTTGCCCAACCGGGTATGTTTCATGGGGACCTGGGTTTTGAGCTGGTCCAGGTATTCCAATCGGATCCATCGATCGGCTCCCTGAATATTAACGACCAGTTTGCCGAAGAAGCCTTCACGGTTTATGACCATCCCAAGGTGCTGGTCTTCCGAAAAACCGAATCTTATAGCTCTGAAGTAGCCCGCCAGATCCTTAGCCAGGCGAATTTCTCAGAGATGGTACGCATTACCCCCAAGAAGGCAGCCTTTCATCCTGCTAATCTAAAGCTGCCTGAGCAACGATTGGTTGTTGAACAGGCCGGCGGCACCTGGTCAGAGTTATTCGATCCCGGGTCGTGGCAGAACCGCTACCAGGTGCTGGGGATCATCGCCTGGTATCTGAGTGTGGGCTTGCTGGGATTGTTGGTCTATCCCATATTGCGCATTACCTTGCCGGGTTTGCCCGACCATGGATATCCACTCGCCCGCACTGCCGGGATGCTGATCCTGGCTTACCTCACCTGGCTGGCGGGTTCTGTGGAGATTCCATTCAGCCGCCTGACGATCACCATCGTGATCCTGCTCATGGCTGCAGTAGGTGCCTACCTGGCGTATCGTCAGCGGGACGAGCTGCGCCAGGAATGGCGTTCCAAACGCAGCTATTTTCTGATCATTGAAGGTTTGGTGCTGGCTTTTTTCCTCATCTTCCTATTTATCCGCCTGGGTAATCCGGATCTATGGCACCCCTGGAAGGGTGGCGAAAAGCCGATGGATTTTTCCTACTTCAATGCCGTATTAAAAAGCACTACTTTCCCACCCTATGACCCCTGGTACGCTGGCGGATACCTGAATTACTACTACTGGGGCTATATCTTCGTGGGCGTGCTGGTCAAATGGCTGGGGATTGTGCCGTCATTTGCCTACAATCTCATTCTCCCCACTTTGTTCGCCATGGTTAGCATGGGTGCCTTCTCTATTGGTTACAACCTGAGCTATCCGCGCCATCCGCAGGATAAGCCTCCAGACCCGGCGAATGAGAATCAAATCCAGCAAGGTTCCACGAACAGGCCTTATCTCATCGGGCTGGCATCTGCATTGGGGTTGGCGCTGCTGGGTAACCTGGGTACCCTGCGTATGATCGCCAAAGGCTGGGAACAGCTGGGTATCCCCGGTGGGCTCACCGAAAGCACCGGTTTCTTCTCCCGCATGCTAGGCCTGTTTGCCGGGTTTTATCAGGTCCTCTTTCGTGGTGCCGGTATGCCCTACAGCGTGGGTGATTGGTATTGGATACCCAGCCGGGCTATTCCTGCCCCGGGTGACGTGGAGCCCATCACTGAATTTCCCATGTTCACCTTCCTCTATGGCGACTTACATGCCCATATGATTGCCATGGTGATCGTGATGCTTGCCCTCACCTGGGTGGTGGCTGTGTTGATGGGCAAAGCCCGTTGGCAGAGTATTGGAGCCGGAATCCTGAGCATCCTCTTGGGTGGGCTGGCAATTGGAGCCCTTTACCCTACCAACTTATCGGATATCTATACCTATTTACCCATTGGGATGCTGGTATTGGGGTATGCCATCTTTCGCTATGCAGATGTCGTCCGGTATTCCTGGCTGTCCCAAATCCCCTCTGTGGTAAAACGCTTGATTCTGGCTGGATTGGGGATGCTCCTGTTGGCAATCGCCTCTTACGGGTTATACCTTCCGTATCGCTTATGGTATGCCCAGGGATACAGCACAGTCATCCCCTGGTTTGGCACCCACACGCCATTTTGGTCATACTTCACTCACTGGGGATTGTTCCTCTTTGTAGTCATCTCGTGGATGGTCTGGGAAACGCGTGAGTGGATGGCAAACACCCCGCTTGCCTCGCTGCGCAAGCTTGAGAAATACAACAGCCTGATTATTCTAACCCTGGTCATTCTCTTCCTGGCTTGCCTGCTCTTGAGCATCAAAATTCCCGGGATTGAGAATATTAGCCTGCTCAGCAAATTACCCCTGGGAAGAGGTGCTGCCATGGCCTGGGTCATCCTGCCACTGGCCGCCTGGGCAGGGGTCTTGCTCCTGCGTCCCGGGATGCCGGATCTCAAGCGCCTGGTCCTTTTCTGGGTGGGAACTGGACTGATCATTACGCTAATGGTCGAAGTGGTGGTGGTCCGCGGCGATATTGGGCGCATGAACACCGTTTTTAAATTTTATCTCCACGTCTGGGCGCTGTTCGCCCTGAGCGGTGCCGCCGCTTTGGGCTGGCTGCTTGAGCCGGTACGCCGCTGGCTGCCGGGTTGGCGTATCTCCTGGAGAGTGGTATTCTCGTTTTTAGTCTTTTCTGCGGCTTTGTTCACCCTCTACGGTGCCATGGCTAAAATAAAGGACCGCTGGGTACCAGATGCCCCCCATACGCTTGACGGCATGGCTTATATGCCTTATGCCACATATTACGAAAACTACCCCAACGTGACCGAGAGCACACCCGCACCAGAGCGGGGTGTCTTGATGGATTTAAGCCAGGATTATCGTCTCATCCGCTGGATGCAAGACAACCTCCAGGGCTCGCCTGTTATCGTTGAAGCCATCTCACGCAACTTGTATCGCTGGTACACCCGTGTTACCATCTATACAGGTCTGCCTGGCGTGGTGGGTTGGGAGTGGCATGAGCAGCAACAGCGTGCCTCGAACTCGCCCGACTGGGTGACCAAGCGGGTGACGGATATAGACCAGTTCTACACTACCGTGGATACCGACGTCACCAAAGGATTCCTGGGTCTGTATGATGTCAGGATATATTGTGTTGGGTCAGCTTGAACAGGTCACTTATCCCGGACCAGGGCTGGATAAATTTGCCGCGTTTAACGGCATTTTATGGAATGAGATATACCGGGATGAGACTACCGTCCTCTATGAGGTAATTCCATGATCCAAATCCTGGTCTGGTGGTTGCTCATGCAAATTTTGGGTTGGCTGGCATTGCCTACCGCCATGCGTATATTTCGCTGGCTGCCAGATCGCGGATATTCTTTTTCCAAAGCTTTTGGGTTGTTATTGGTCAGTTACTTTTTATGGATTGGGGCCAGCACAGGTTTGCTGAACAACGACTTGGGTGGCATCCTGTTCTCCGTACTGCTGGTGGCAGCCATCTCCGCCTGGTTCTACTTTCGTTGCAAAACGACAATAATCCCCGAAATTGGCTCCTTCCTGCGCGAAAAATGGAAGCTGATTGTCACTGTGGAGCTGCTTTTCACCCTGGCATTGGTCGGGTGGGCGCTTTTACGCGCCTATGCACCCTTTAAGATTGATTCCAGCGGTGGAGAAAAGTTCATGGAGACTGCGTTCCAGAACGCCATCCTGCGCAGCGAACACTTTCCACCCCTTGACCCCTGGCTTTCTGGGTTTGGGATTTCTTATTATTATTTTGGTTACGTAATGATGGCTATGCTCACCCGCCTGTCCGGTGCAGCATCAGGCGTGGCGTTTGACCTGTATGATTCTTTGCTCTTTGCCCTTACCTTGATCGGCTCTTTCGGCGTGGTCTACAACCTGGTGGCATTCACCCTCAAGGCTCGTCATAAGGAGGCTGAAGCTGCTCCACCCGCTGGCCCTCCGCTTGCTGCCGGGGTGCTGGGTGGATTGTTCGTGACGGTGATGGGTAACCTGGAGGGTGTGCTGGAATCGCTGCATGCCAGGGGAGTGTTGGCCGATAGCTTCTGGGCATGGATCGATATTCCAGACCTGGCTGGGTCGCCGGTGACGAATTCCTGGTACCCCGGGGATATCTTCATGTGGTGGTGGCACGCCTCGCGCGTCCTGGCTGACAAGGGACTTTCATTGGGGCAGAAAATCACCCAGCCCATAGATGAATTCCCTTTCTTTAGCTTTCTGCTTGGCGATAACCACCCGCATGTGTTGGCGCTACCGTTTGTCCTGTTGGCGATTGGATTGGCTTTCAACCTGCTTCTGCGTCAGATATGTAATACGCAGACCACCGCAACTGAAGGAGCGGGTTCCGAGCTTCCATCCAGACATCATTGGTGGAATCCGGTTGCTTTTTCACTCGATAACGACTGGCTGTTATTCGTCTTCTCCGCCCTGATCCTGGGCGCGCTGGGTTTCCTGAACACCTGGGATTTACCCATTTATTTGGGTTTGGTCATCCTGGCATACGGGCTGGGCCTGGTGATGGTAAAAGGATACCTGGATCGAGAAACGATCTATCGCAGTATCTCCCTCGGTCTGGGTTTGGGCCTCCTTTCGGGGGTGTTGTATCTATTTTTTTACCTCAGTTTTAGCTCACAAGCTGCGGGTGTCTTGCCTTACGTCTTCCCACCTACCCGCTTGCCCCAATACCTGGTCATGTTTGGCACCTTTATCTTCCTGTTGACCTGCTTCCTGGTTATCAGCCTCCACAAGCAACGGGAGCAGCGTGGCAGGCTGTTCAGATCCGCCTTCACCTGGTGGTGGCGCATCGTGTTGATTTGCATCGGGCTGTATTTACTGATCATGCTGCTCATTGCGCTGGTGCTCTACCTCCAGCGGCTGGTGCCTGGGAGCACCCTCGGGGCGACCATTCAATCTGTTTTGGGTGGCATGAGCCTGGGGGATGCCTTTCGTGCCAGTGTAAGCGCACGCTTGCGTGACCCATGGCTCATGCTCCTGGTGTCTGCGCTGCTCGCATTGGCAATTGCCGGCGTTGGAAGCTTGTTACGGAAAAGCTCACCTTCCACGGATATCCACACCGACGGTGTTGCTCCGCTATTAAAGATTAACAGTGAATCCTTTGTTTATCTGCTAATCTTTACCGGTCTGGCACTCACCCTGATTGTGGAATTTATCTACCTGCGGGATAGTTTCGGGGTCCGCATGAACACCGTGTTCAAGTTTTATTACCAGGCCTGGGTCATGCTGGGTTGTGCCAGTGCCTATGGGTTCTGGTGGTTATTGGACCGGTTGGAAAAGCCTGCCAGCCGGATCTTGTTCCTGCTCGGGGCCGTCATCCTGATCGGTCTTGGATTGGTCTACCCCGTAATGGCAATTCCCAGTCGGGCAGCTGATTTTAAAGGACCCGCCAATCTGGATGGTGCAAGCTCCATCGCCATGAATAATCCGGATGACTGGGCTGCCATCCAATGGCTGGATGCAAATGCCGGACAAGGTATACCTTCTGGGAGCGTGCCAGTCATCCTGGAAGCGCCCAGCGTCCCGCCTGCGGGTGGATCGTACCATTATGAGGGGCGTATCAGTGCTTTCACGGGCTTCCCGGCAGTTCTGGGATGGGCGGTGCATGAGAGCCAGTGGCGTGGAAATTATGATGAGCAGGCTAAGCGTGAACCCGATATCGCCATGATATATACCACCTCGGATGCTCAGCTGACGTTGGATTTATTGCACAAGTGGGATGTGAGTTATGTCATCCTTGGCTCGCCTGAGATGGCTTACATTCAGCGTTTATGCGCCCAACCCGAGTGGGGTTGTAACACGAGTGCCGCCTTGCGTAAATTCAGCCTGGCGTTGCAGCCCGTCTTCAGTATTGGGCAGGTGACGGTTTACAAAGTTCCTTAAATGATTTCATGGATATTAAAGTTGTTGTAAAATTTTAGTCAGGCTCCAACTTCAGCAGGAGGTGTAACGAATAGAATAACCCGTCAAATTTGAGCTGGTCATAAAAATATAATAATGAAATGAGGAGATGCATTTAATGAAAACGAAGAAGCTGTTGGTTGCTATCGCGATTTTGGCGATGCTTTTCAGCGGGTTTTCCAATCCCGCCACGGTGAGTGCTGATTGGTCCAAGGTTGACCAGCGTGTGCTCGACCAGATTGATGCGAATGGGACAGCAGAATTTATTGCTATCATGGCTGTCCAGGCTGACGTTTCAGGGGCAGCTAAATTGGACACGAAGGTCGAGAAAACTACCTTTGTCTATAACCAGCTCACCCGCACCGCCGCTGAAACGCAACCACCCCTGTTGGCGTATTTGAAGTCACAGGGAGTCACTTATCAATCCTTCTATATTTATAACATGATATCCGTGAGTGCTGGGCGCTCGACGCTTGAATGGTTGACCGCCCGCTCGGACGTTGCGCGTATCGTTACCCCACCCGACCCACGCACTGAGCCCGTGACTCATGAATTGCCTGTGTCTCAAGCATTACCTGGGCCTCAGCTCCCGGCATTGTCCGAAAATGTGACAGATCAGGCAGTAGAAGCGGTGGAATGGAATATCACCCGTGTGGGTGCCCCTGATGTGTGGGCGATGGGTTTCCATGGTGAAGGCATGGTCGTGGCGGACAATGATACCGGTGTCGACTATACCCATCCGGCATTGGTGAACAAATATCGCGGTAACCTTGGCAGCGGGACCTATGACCACAACTATAACTGGTGGGATGCATGGGGTGGCTCTCCATCGCCCGTGCCTGTCGATTACGATGGACATGGCACGCATACCATGGGCACCATGGTGGGTGATGATGGCGCTGGAAACCAGATTGGCATGGCTCCTGGTGCCAAATGGATCGCCTGCGCCGGACTCAACCTGGAATGTCTGGAGTTCTTCCTGACACCCTGGGATTTAAACCATCAAAATCCCGACCCGTCCAGGGCACCGGATGCGATCAACAATTCCTGGTACGACCCTTCGGGTTTTGATTATCGACCCATCATCCAGGCTTTGAATGCCGCCGGTATCGCAGTGATTAAATCAGCTGGAAACACAGGTCCGGGTTGTAGCACGATCTCGAACCCCGGGCAGGTTCCTGAAATTATTGCCACAGCCGCCTTTGGACTGGGCGATGTCATTGCTTCCTTTTCCGCCCGTGGACCAATGTCTAGCTATGGCGAAACCATCTTAAAGCCTGAAGTAGCTGCACCGGGTGTGAACGTCCGTTCCTCGGTTCCGGGTGGGGGTTATGAAGGTGGGTGGAACGGCACCAGTATGGCTGCCCCGCACAGTACCGGTCTGGTGGCGCTGATCTGGAGTGCTGCCCCCTGCATCCAGGGGGATGTGCCACTTACCAAGCAGATCATGATGGAAACCGCTGAAGCGAAGATTGATGCTCAATGTGCTCCGTTTGTGGACCATCCCAATGATGTCTGGGGTTGGGGTATTTTGGATGCCCAGGCAGCCGTGCAAGCCGCCATGGCGATGTGTGGTGGTTCGGGTTGGCTCGATGGTACTGTGACGGATGCCTCTACCGCTTTGCCACTCGAGAATGCTCTTGTGGATGCCCGCGATGCGGGTGGTATGGGTCGCAATGACCAAACGGATGCGACTGGATATTACACCATGACTTTGTTGAACGGTGTGTATACCGTTACAGCTTCCATGGTTGGGTATGAAGAAGCAACTTTTACGAATATGGATATAATCACCGATGTGGTTACAACCATAGATTTCAGCCTCATTCCTCAAGGAACTTTAATGGGATATGTGACTGATGCGGATAATGGGCTTGCCTTAGAAGGGGTGACAATTACAGCGGACAATGGCACGACTGGCACCACGGACGGAACTGGCTATTACGAGATGTTCCTGGACGAGGGTTCACATGTTGTGACTGCCTCGCTAAAGGACTATTTATCTGCAACAGCTAATGTGGACATTTTATCGGGCGAGCCGACACAGCAAGACTTTGTACTGATAGCTGAAGTTGTTTTCCTTCCAAGCCCATTGGAAGCGACAGTGGTGTTAGGGAGTTACTTCCAGGTATCTGCCAGTCTGGTGAACCGAATGCCAACCCCGTTTGATTTCGAGTTTATCGAGATTCCAGAATCAGGCGAGGTACAAAACCTGTGGCCAGGGCCGGATGGATATGGCTACCGGGGGGAGGTAGTCGATTATAGCTGGGTCGACATTTCAACGACGGGAACGCCTGTGCCTGGACTCACCGATGATAGTTATGCAGGACCATACAATGTAGGATTTAGCTTCCCGTTGTATGGTACCGCGTACTCTCAATTTTATATATCGGCTAATGGATATGTATCGCTCGGATCAGGCAACTCAAGCATATCCAATCAGTGCCCATTGCCGAATGCGAGTGCCCCGGATAATATCCTACCCCTGATGTGGGATGATCTATACCCGAACTATTCGACTGGAGGGGTATATTATAAATACTTTAACACTTGTCCAATTGGTGCGGGAGAATGCACAGTGGTGGAATATCTCAATTGGAACCATTATCCCAGTGGCACTGCGGGCACATTCGAGGCGGTGATGTATGCAAACGGAAGTGTGCTGATGCAATTCCTGGATAGTGGGCTGGAGACTGGGTCGGGCTCGACGACGGGGATAGAGGGTGCGAATGCACCTTCGGACTATGGATTGACCTATGCCTGTAACACCGCCAATTCATTATCAGATAATCTGGCAATGTGCTATGCATACCCAGGTACCGCGGGATGCTTTGGCGGTAATGTGCCCTGGCTAGGAGAAGTACCAAGTTCCGGGTCGGTACCCGCGAATTCTACCCTGGATATCACGATGATGTTCACTGCAACAGCAGAAGTAAGTGTGACACTTCCAGGGAATTACTACGCCAGCCTGATCATAGCCGGAGATCCGTCCCTGGTGGTACCTGTGGTGATGACAGTGATCGCTGAAGAGATACCCATCTCCGGCTTGCAGGCGACCAATGACAGTCCAACTGAGCTGGGTAATACTACCCACCTGACTGCAACCATCGCTACTGGCACGAATGTGACCTATGCCTGGGACTTTGGCGATGGAATCCTTGGTAGTGGTGAAAACCCCACCCATATCTATCCTGACTTGGGTTTCTATACAGCCATTGTGACTGCCACCAACAGCCTCGGCTCTGCTGTTGCCACCACCCTGGTGAGCATTGTGGATGTGCCTGTAACCGGCTTATTGGCAGAGAACGACAGTCCAACCGAGCTGGGGTTTGCCACTCATCTGACTGCCACTGTGGAGACAGGTACGAATGTGAACTATACCTGGGCTTTTGGCGATAGTTCAACGGGCAGCGATGCCACAGTTGCGCATATTTATCCAGCTGTAGGTAGCTACACCGCCATTGTCACTGCCACCAATGGGACGAATACTGAAACCGCAACCACCCTTGTAACCATCGTTGATGTACCCATCGATGGGTTGGCCGCGACGAATGATAGCCCAACTGAACTGGGCAGCCTCACCATGTTGAGCGCTACCAAAGATACCGGAACGAATGTCACTTATGCCTGGAACTTTGGCGATGGCATGCAGGGCAGCGGTATACCGATCTCGCATACGTACCCGGCTGTGGGCAGTTATACCGCCATAGTCACGGCTACCAATGGGACGAACAGCGAGAGCGCAACTACCCTTGTGACCATCGTTGATGTACCCATCGAGGGGTTGGCTGCAGCGAATGACAGCCCAACCCAGCTGGGTAACCTCACCACGCTGAATGCGATCATTACCACAGGCACGAATGTTACATATGTTTGGGTGTTTGGCGATGGGGCTTACGGCAGTGGAGCAATGGATACACATACTTACCTGGCTGTAGGTAGCTATACCGCCATTGTCACTGCCACCAATGGGACGAAAACCACAAGCGCAACTACCGTTGTGACCATCACCGATATACCCATCCAGGGATTGGCTGCCGAGAATGACAGCCCGACCTTGTTGGGAAGTGAGACTACCTTCACTGCCACCGTTACAGCTGGCAGTAATGTGGTCTATTCCTGGGACTTTGGGGATGGAAGCACGGGTATGGGACCGATAGTGGCACATACCTATGCTGCCATCGGTACTTACAACGTCACTGTGACCGCGACGAACACGGACGGGGAAGTGACCATGGAGACGGTGGCTACTGTGTACACCCTCGAGCCACCGGTGTATTACACCTTCCTACCATTTACAACCAGGTAGTAAGGTAAGCTTAATTGCCACATGTTTTTGGGGTTGGTGAGGTTCTGCCAACCCCAAAAATTTTTAATACTGAGAGTATAATCAGGTCTGGTGCGCCATGAAAACACGACAGTTTAACACGGAAACCTTACTCTACCTCCTGGCTTTCCTTTTGGCTATCGTCATGCGCCTGTTTCAGCTCGGTGCTGCTCCACTGACAGACATTGAAGCTGGATGGGCACTTCAAGCATTGGATATTGCTCACGGTAGTGCCCCTGCATTGGGTGCTCAACCGGCTTATATCCTCATCACCAGCCAGCTTTTCTCCATTTTCGGTGACACGAATTTCCTGGCCCGTCTTTTCCCTGCCCTGGCAGGCAGCCTGCTCGTCTGGTTGCCGTTCTTTTTCCGGCGCTGGATGGCAGCATCAAGCTGGTTGCACCGTGCAGGCCTGGTGTTGGCATTCGGGTTGGCTTTTGACCCTGGAATGGTGGCCCTCTCCCGGCAAGTCGGCAGCCTGATGCCTGCTATGGCGTTCATCCTTCTCGCACTTGCCTGCCTCCATAACCGGCATATGATCTGGATGGGAATTTTTGCGGGGTTAGCGCTGCTCTCCGGTGTGGCCTTTCTGCAAGGCTTGCTCATCCTTGGGATCTGCTGGGGTTTCATCCGCCTGTCCAGCCGCCAGTCTGCTCTACCCCATCCGGATGAAAGCGATAGTATCTCACCTGTGGAATCGATCTCCTCAAGATCAATCGGGGTTGCTCTTTCAGCCTTCCTGGGAACGTTACTGGTTGCGGGGGTGCTTTTTCTGCGCCTTCCACAGGGTTTGGGGGCTTTGGCAGATACCATTCCTGCCTACCTGAGTAGCTGGGTTGTGTCTTCTGGCATCCCCATCCTTCGCTTACCCGCCAGCCTGCTGGTATACCAGCCATTGGTGCTGATCTTTGGGCTTGTTGGGGTTGTGCGCCTATTGTTTGGCACCTGGGATGATCCCCGTATCCGCCAGATGGTGCTGGGTTTGTGCATCTGTGTTGGGGTAGCATTCCTGCTGCCGTTGCTGTATGCTGGGCGGCAAGTGGCCGACATGGCATGGGCACTGATTCCTCTCTGGGCACTGGCAGCCATGGAGATCAGCCGTTCATTCCTCGCTGACGAGGATACCGTCACACGCTTAGTTGCAGCCGGTTTGGGTCTGCTCCTGTTTGTGCTGGCTGTTGTGGGTTGGATCAATTTGCTCTCCATTGGTCGTTACCAGGTGAGTGTGGTTGTCTATTGGGCAATCATTTTCGGAGCATTACTGTTGGGGGTGATCGCTGTCTTGCTGGTAGCTGCCACATGGTCCACCTTGGCAGCCCGGTTGGGTGTGGTTTGGGCATTGTGTATTGTGTTGGGATTGCAATTATTCTCCAATAGCTGGGGGATGGCCATCCTCCGCCCCAATGGGGCCCAGGAATTGTGGATCTCGCCTGCCAGCACAGCGCAGGCTGATCCGTTAAGGGCCACTCTGTCTGACCTGTCTCGCTGGAACACAGGCTTAAGCGACCAGCTGGAAATCGTGGCATTGGTGGATTCTCCCAGCCAGCAATGGACTGCTCTCAAATGGGAGCTGCGCAACTTTCCGAATCTGCGTTTTAAGCTTGCACTCTCTTCCACCGAATCGCCCCCCGTTGTCATAACCATGAAAGGAGCTGAAGTTCCCAGCCTGGCGGAGAAATATCGTGGGCAGGATTTTGTCTGGACGCTTTATCCAGGCTGGCAGGGTGTTTTTCCACCTGGCTTCATTAATTGGCTGGCTTTTCGTCAAGCTCCGCTGGGTCAGGAACAGATCATCTTGTGGGCTAGAACCGATATCTTTCCAGGTGGCGCACCCGGTGCATCTGAGAGTAGTGCTCCTTAAAACATCATCACTTTCTGAGAGTGGCTATGCGGATTGCTAAAATCATTGCCATCGATGGTCCATCTGCTTCAGGGAAATCCACCCTGGGGAATAAGCTCGCCCAGGAATTGGGATATCTATATTTCGATACGGGGGTGATGTACCGCGCCGTCACCTGGCTGGCATTACAGAAGAAGATGGAAATCAGCGACGAAACTGGTATCACCAGGCTTGCTGAGACCACCCCCATTGATGTCCGTCCCCCATCCATACAGGACGGGCGTGCTTATGATGTCATTGTGGATGGGCAGGATATCACCTGGGATATTCGCCGCCCGGAAGTGGACGGAAATGTCTCGCCTGTATCTGCATACGCCGGAGTGCGTAAAGCTCTATCTGCCCAGCAACGCCGCATTGGCATGCGTGGGAATGTCGTCATGGTCGGGCGGGATATTGGCACAGTCGTGTTGCCGAAAGCCGGCTTAAAAATCTATCTGGATGCTTCTGCGGAAGAGCGGGCGCGTCGCCGGTATGAAGAGCTGCGCCAGCGGGGTGAGCCAGCCGATTACGATGAAATTCTACGCGCAATGCGTAAAAGGGATCAGATCGATTCCAATCGGGCAGTTGCTCCCTTGCGCCCTGCCAAAGATGCCCACATCTTATGTTCAGATGGCCTGGATGCAAAGCAGGTTCTCCAGCAAGCCCTCGCCCTGGTCTTTGGGAAATGAAGCCGTATTCGGTTCCCCTTACCAATCGCCTGTTTCGTGCTGTCTTCCGGCCAATTTTCAGGATGATCTTTCACCTCCTGAGTGATGTGCAGGTTATCGGAAAGGGAAATGTTCCCAAGCGCGGACCTTACATCATCTGTATAAATCATGTCTCATTATTCGAGCCGCCCCTCATCCTGGCATTTTGGCCCACCGCACCTGAAGCCGCAGGTGCGGTAGAGATTTGGAGCCGCCCCGGACAGGGTACTCTTGCCCAGCTCTATGGTGGCATCCCTGTGCATCGGGGTGAGTTCGACCGGCAATTGCTGGAGACGATGATCGCCGTATTAAAATCCGGCAAACCTTTGTTGTTAGCTCCTGAAGGTGGCCGGACCCACGAGCTGGGTATGCGGCGTGCTTTACCCGGGGTAGCTTATATTGCCGATAAAACCGGTGTACCTGTGATCCCGGTCGGTATCACTGGCACGACCGACGATTTCTTCACCCGAGCTATTCATTTGCAAAGACCAGGGCTGGAAATTCGCATTGGGAATTCACTTACCCTACCACAGGTTCTGGGTAATGGATCCACCCGCCGTGAAGCTTTACAAGCCAATGCTGATCAGATCATGCAGGCGATTGCGGCACTCATCCCGTCGGATTATGGCGGCGTCTATCAAGCCTCGAGAGGATCAGGATGACTGAAAAAAGTGAGTCCTCATCCATCTGGTCTTCCAGGGGTTATGACCACTCGCATTTCGAGTTCCGTCGCCGTCTTATGCGCCTTTTACTTCGCACGATTGGCTTCACCGTGTTGGTTAAAGTGGACCATGTCGAAGGTGTTGAGAAAGTACCTGCCATTGGCCCAGCGATACTGATGATCAACCACATTAATTTTGTCGATCCTTTTGTGGTATTGCATGTATTACCGCGTAATATCGTTCCTATGGCTAAAGTCGAGGTTTATAGTTATCCAATCGTCGGCATATTTCCGCGCATCTATGGTGTCATCCCGGTCCAAAGGGAGGAGCTGGACCGGCGGGCTGTCAAGGGGGCGCTGGAGGTATTGAAAGCGGGTGAAATTATCCTGGTGGCGCCTGAAGCTCATCGTGGGCCGCAGCTCCGCATGGGAAAAGAGGGCGTTGCCTATTTGGCAACCAGGGCAAACGTGCCCATTGTGCCAGTGGCTATTGATGGAACGGTAGGCTTTCCATCCTTTCCACTGTTTCCCCGCTGGCGTGAGCCCGGTGCCAACGTACGCTTTGGAAATCCTTTTCGTTTTAAGAGCTCTGATCCGCGCCCGGGCAGGGAGTTGCTTCGTTTGATGACCGATGAGGCCATGTATCTCCTGGCAGCCATGCTACCGGAGTATCGCCGGGGTGTCTATGCAGACCTGTCACTCGCCACGCGAGAGACAATTGAATTAATTTAACCTTACAATTTGGAAAAGGTGTAAAAGAAGGCTGCCAGATCGATATTTGGCAGTCTACATACATGCTATAATCGTTTAAGATAAATCTGCTATGTCATTCCACAGATATGGAACTTGAGTTCACGCTGCTTGGCAACCCTTTGTATATCCAGCAACCACAAGAATTAATTGGGTGGATGGGCTGGCTTATACTATTAGGCAGCGTAATTTTGTTGCTGGTCCGCTGGAGAAAGCTAAATAAGCGCTGGGTGCGTCTTCACTGGGGGATTTTTATTGCCTTGTTGGTCCTTTTAGTTCTGACCAACTTATTCTTCGTCATTCGACTTCCTTCTGGAGTTGCATTGTCCGCCCAGGTTCTCCCCCCAGAGACCAAAGTGCTGACGATTCTTCCGTTTGCGGCGTTATCCTGGGTACTGGCTGCAGGGCTGCTGGGTGTTTTCCCTGCGGCTGCTTTGGGTTTGTTATCCGGGACCGTCTTTGCCCTGCTGGATACCCATAATCCCTTCACTGCCCTGGAATTTGCCTTGCTGGCAATCATATTTAGTGCTGCTTTCCATCAACGTTACCGCACGTGGGTCTTCCGCCTCTTACGCCATCCATTCTTCTCCACCATCCTGTTTGCTTTGATCTATCCAGTGTTATTCATCCTGGATACGACCCTGGTCACGTTGGGAAGTCTGGCAGGACGCCTGGATTTTGCCCTGACCAATGTTGAGTTTTCTTCCATTGTGGTTGGGGCTCAACTGGTGGTTGCTGGCATAATTTCAGAAGTGATTGCTGTTGTTTTCCCCCGCTTATGGGGTTTCTCCACTCCCCTGGAACCCTCTCCAGTCGAGCGCCGGCTGCAGAGCCGGTTTCTCTCCAGCCTGGCACCTTTGGCCATCGTGTTGGTGGTTGGATTAATGGCCGGCGATTGGATCGTGGCTGGAAAAGCTGCCAGCAATATGCTCAATGATCGTTTGAAAAGCACGGCTAAAATGGCTGCCAATGGTATTCCCTCTTTCCTGGAGATGGGTCAAAATTTGATCCAGATCCTTGCCAAAGACTCCACCTGGACGAACGGTACCCTCTCTGAAAAGAATATCTTGTTGGGTGATAATCTCCGCACGATCCCGTATTTTAACGAATTCTACCTGTTGGACGCCAAAGGACAGGCGGTCACGGGTTATCCGGCGGATGATTTTTACGCTTCCGCTCCCTCCCCGGAAGAATATATGGGCATCACCCTGGCTTTGAACGGATTACCGATCCAGATGTACACGCTACCCCCAACGGTTGGCGGGTTGGCTGCCCGCCTTTCATTCATGGCGGCTG
This sequence comes from uncultured Chloroflexia bacterium, assembly GCA_963774275.1. GTDB lineage: Bacteria > Chloroflexota > Anaerolineae > Anaerolineales > UBA4823 > FEB-25. The sequence continues at coordinate 53,734 of CAVZEP010000012.1, forward strand.
TGTATGACCCTTCAGGTGCACGCACAGGGGTTTTGGTAGGCAGGACAGACCTGGCTACCAATCCATTTACTGAGTCGATCATCATTTCCCTGAATAGCTTATCCGATGCCAATGGAGATGGGATGCTGATTGATGACAGTGGGACAATTTTATATAGCTCCTCCAGTGATTGGGTGATGGGAAAATATGCCGGTCAATCTTCACTCCAGGGCATTGCTTTTAATGACATCACTCCGGATGAAACCCGCAGCATGATGTACTACCAGCCTGTGTGGGGCCGTCCGTGGGCGGTGATTGTATCTGTTCCGGCGCAGGAGGCCCAGCAGCTGGCGCTTCAAATTGCTTCACCGCTGTTGATAATGATCGTCATTCTCTTTTTGATTGCCGCCCTGGTTCTGCGCTTCTCACTCCGCACGGTGACTGCCTCGTTGCAGAACCTGGCTTTGGAAACGAATAGAATCTCAAGCGGTCAATTGGACCGCCCGTTGGCTACAGAGGGTAATGATGAGGTCGGGCAGCTGCGCCACGCGTTCGAAAATATGCGCTCGAGCCTCAAAGCCCGCCTCGACGAGCTGAACCGTTTGTTGCAGGTCAGCCGAGGTGTTGCCTCCAGCCTGGAATTCGAGGAGTCTGTCAAGCCTGTCATGGAAGCTGCCCTGAGCACTGGGGCGAGCGCAGTCCGGGTGGTCTTATCCCCTGAAGCGATGCCGGAGATGAAAGGCGGCGCCACAACCATCACCCGCTTCGGATACGGTCGGGGGAATGAGCAGTTTGCCTATCTGGATGATCAAATCCTGCCCATGACGCGTCAAAAAGAGCGCGTGACTTTGAATAACCTGGGCCGGGTAAGGTTGCTAACCTTCCCCCCCAATGCTCCCCGCCCTGAGGCGCTTTTGGCATTGCCGCTGCACCACGAAAACATGTTTTATGGCGCCCTTTGGCTGGCATACGATACCCCTCACCAATTCAGCGAGGACGAGATCCGTTTCCTGACCACCATTGCTGGGCAGGCAGCCCTGGCATCTGCTAATTCCCAGCTATTTGCCAATGCTGAAATTGGTCGCCAGCGCCTGGCCGCCATCATTAATTCAACCCCCGATCCCGTGCTGGTGACAGATTACCAGGGACAGCTACTGCTGGCCAACCCGGCTGCCTGGCAGGTGCTCGGCTTGCCGGGAGAGCCTGTCGAGGGAAAATCGATCGATACCATCATTCAACAGCCCTCCTTGTTGCACTTATTGAAAGTCGTCTCGGAAGAAAAACAATCCGCCGAGGTGGAGCTGATGGATGGCAAGGTTTACCTGGCAACCGCCTCATCCGTCATCGTTGAAGGACAGCCGGTGGGTCGCATCTGTATCTTGCGCGATGTCACCCGCTTCAAGGAGCTCGACACGCTCAAATCCGAGTTTGTCGCCACAGTCAGCCATGACCTGCGCTATCCGCTTACCACCATGCGCGGCTATGCCACCATGCTTGAAATGGTCGGCGAGCTAAACGAGCAACAGGCTGGATATGTGCGTAAAATCCTCACCAGTGTCGATGGTATGGCACAGCTGGTGACCAGCCTGCTGGACCTGGGGCGGATTGATGCAGGCGTCGACCTGCAGCCGGAGATGGTTCCTGTGCAGGATGTGGTGGAACGCGTGATTGGTGCATTGCAGCTTCAGGCTTCCCAAAAGCAGGTGGTTATTTCCAGCGATATCTCGCCCCATGCCGTTCCTCTCGTCGAAGCTGATTATGCTTTATTACAGCAAGCCTTGCATAACCTGGTAGAAAATGCAGTCATATACACTGAACCCAGAGGCAAAGTGACCGTGAAGGTCGAGCCTGATAGTGATCAGATGGTCTTCTCTGTCGTGGATACCGGCATTGGAATTGCGCCGGTTGACATCCCCCGGATTTTTGAGAAGTTCTATCGCGGTGGTCAAAAAGAAGCCAAGAAACGCCAGGGGACGGGTTTGGGCCTGGCCATCGTTAAGTCAATTGCTGAACGCCACAAAGGTAGAGTGTGGGTGGAAAGCCAGCTCGGAAAAGGCAGCGCCTTTCATTTGGCAATTCCATTCCGTCAGCATAAGGGGGAAAATAGGGGCAATGGGTAAGAAATCCTAATCTTTCTCTTATTTATACCTCTTGACCAAAGCCCATCATATTAGGTATAATCAAAGTTTGCATGAAACCTATGTGTGACTGTTTACCGCCAGGCGCTTGAGAAGAAGAATCTCAAGCGCGGGCTTTTGTTCGTCTATTTTCCAGGAGGCACTGAGTGGAAACAAAAGGACTGACTGCACTTCGTATCAGCCTGGCATCCCCAGAAACCATCCGCAGCTGGTCGTACGGTGAAGTACTAAAACCCGAGACGATTAACTACCGGCGATTACGCCCGGAAAAGGATGGGTTGTTCTGTGAAGCCATCTTTGGACCGACCCGTGACTGGCAATGTTATTGCGGTAAGTATAAGAATATCCGTTACAAGGGGATTATTTGCGATAAATGTGGGGTGGAGGTAACCCGCTCGTCTGTACGCCGCGAGCGCATGGGGCATATCGAGCTTTCTGCTCCGGTTGCCCACGTCTGGTACACCCGCCGAATTCCTTCCTATCTGGGTTTGCTGTTGGATATCTCCCGCCGCAACCTGGACCGTGTGCTTTATTTCGCCCAATATGTCGTCACCTATGTAGATGAGGACGCACGCCAGAAGGCCTTCAAGCGTCTGGATGATAATGAGCTCGCCGCTGAGCGCGAGTATGCCGCCCAGATCAACTCCAAGATTGCCGAGACCAAGGCGGGTCGTGACCGCTCCCTGGCAGAGCAGGAACAGCTCCGACAGCAGATAAATAAGCATTATGATGAATCTGCCGAGCTTGATCCGATCATTAAAGAAGGTCAACACCTTGAAGGCGTGATCACCGATAAGCAGGGAAAAGTAACCAAAACTGCCATCACCTTCCAGACAGAAACTGTCGTGGTCGAAGCTGGAGAGAAAGTCGGTAATAAGCATCTGGTTCGTCTCCAGCAGGTGGTAAAGGAGCAATTGGAAGAGCTGGAATCCCAATTGAAAGACCAGAAACAGCGCGAGCTCGAACATCTGCGTATGGATATCGAACGCATTCGGGCAGAAGCTGACCTGACCATGGAAGGTCTGCGCAACCAGCTGGAAGAACAATCCGGCACGGTGCGCGACGAGAACGAAAGCCTGCGCGATGAGCTGGTTGACCTTCGCCCGCTCACCTTCATGGGTGAAACCCGTTTCCGTGAGCTAAAAGCTCGTTGGGGCCAGGTATTCCGCGCCGATATGGGCGCCGAAGCATTTTATGATATCCTCCGCCGACTGGATTTAAACAAGCTGGCAGAAGAGCTTTGGAAAGAAGTCCGCACATCCAAGAGCAAGCAAAAGCGTAAGAAAGCCACCAAGCGCCTTAAGGTGGTTGAGGCTTTCCGCCGCAGCGGTAACCGTCCTGAGTGGATGGTCCTCACCGTGTTGCCCGTGATACCGCCGGATTTGCGCCCCATGGTCCAGCTGGACGGAGGCCGTTTCGCCACTTCCGACTTGAACGATTTATACCGGCGCGTCATCAACCGTAATAACCGCCTCAAACGACTGCTCGAATTGGGTGCGCCCGATGTCATCGTCCGCAATGAAAAACGCATGCTGCAGGAAGCTGTAGACTCGTTGATCGATAATTCCCAGCGGGGTAAAGCTCTTTCCCGCCGTGGCCGGCGTGAGCTTAAATCGTTGAGCGATATGCTGAAAGGTAAGAAGGGTCGTTTCCGCCGAAACCTGCTTGGAAAGCGTGTGGATTATTCTGGCCGTTCCGTGATTGTCGTTGGACCACAGCTCAAGCTCTACCAATGTGGACTGCCCAAGGGCATGGCTTTGGAACTATTTCGACCGTTCGTCATTTCGCGCCTGGTATCGCATAATTATGCTGCCAATGTCAAAGGCGCCAAGCGCTTCATCGAGCGCAATCGCCCGGAAGTATGGGAAGTCCTTGAAGAGGTTATCAAGGATCGACCCGTCATGCTCAACCGAGCGCCCACCCTCCACCGCCTGGGTATCCAGGCATTTGAGCCCATCCTCATCGAAGGCTCAGCCATCCAGCTTCACCCCTTGGTGACCACTGCTTTCAACGCTGACTTCGATGGAGACCAGATGGCAGTTCACGTGCCCCTATCTCAAAAGGCGGTCGAGGAAGCCCGTTCATTGATGCTTTCCTCCCGGAACTTGCTCAAACCTGCCGATGGTGAGCCCATCATTAGCCCATCCAAAGACATGGTTTTGGGTGTCTATTATCTGACCACTTCGGACGACTCCCGTAAACACCTCGGGGCCGGACGTAACTTCGCAGATATGGATGAGGTTGAGCTGGCTTATAGCCTGGATCAGGTCGAGTTACACTCCGAGATTCAGGTGTTGGTGGATACCTGGTACGATGATAAAGGCGACCGTTTACCGGCACCCGAGCAGCGTCTGCTCAAGACGACTGTTGGGCGTGTGCATCTTCAACCGCATTTTGCCCCCCGAGATCCAATTCATCAACCGGAAATTGGATAAAGGTGAGCTAAAGGACCTGATTGCCGAGCTGTATGAAGTCGGTGGAGAAAGTCAGACCCCTGATGTGGCTGACCGCATCAAGGAAATCGGTTTTACCTACGCCACCCGCTCGGGTTATAGCATTGCAGTTTCCGATATTACCGTACCGCCTGAGAAGCAGGAGATCATCAACACGTCCTTGAAAGAAGTGGAGCTGGTTCAGCGCGACTTCCGCCGTGGTTTGCTTACCGATCAGGAACAGAATGAAAAGGTCATCAACATCTGGCAACGCACCACCAACGAGGTTGCCGATGCTGTCAGACGTTACATGGATCCGCATGGCAACCTGGCAACCATGGCCACTTCCGGCGCCACCAAGGGTGGTTTTGGTCCCATCTCGCAGCTCGCTGGCATGCGCGGTCTGATGGCTGACCCATCCGGGCGCATCATCTCTCACCCCATCCGTTCGAATTTCCGTGAAGGCTTGAACGCCCTGGAGTACTTCATCTCCACGCATGGTGCTCGTAAAGGTTTGGCCGATACCGCCCTGCGTACCGCCGATGCTGGTTACCTTACCCGCCGTTTGGTGGATGTAGCCCAGGACGTGATCATCAACGAGCTGGATTGCAATACCCAGGATGGCATTCCCATCCGCAAGAGCGACGATGTCGCCGGGCAAGCCATGGGTGTACGCCTGTTCGGGCGTGTGGTCGCCCAGAATGTGGTTGACCTCAAGACAGGCGAAGTACTGGCTGAACGCGGCAATTTGTTGGATCGTGACCTGGTACGTCGCATCACTTCTTTTGATGTTCCGGAAGTCATCGTTCGCTCTCCGCTCACCTGCGAATTGGACCACGGCATGTGTGCCCAATGTTATGGCATGGACCTGGGGCGCGGCAAGATGGTCGAAATGGGTTCTGCGGTCGGGATTGTTGCCGCTCAGTCCATCGGCGAGCCTGGCACACAGCTCACCCTGCGTACCTTCCATACCGGTGGTGTGGCTGCCGGTGGAGACATTACCACGGGTCTTCCCCGTGTTGAAGAGCTGTTCGAAGCTCGTCGCATGCCAAAAGGCGAAGCCAAGGTTGCTGAGATTGCTGGCGTTGCCCATATCATGCAATCGGACCGCTATTCCGAGTTGCGCCTGGTGAAGATCGAGCATTCCGAGATGGTGAGCGATGAATATTCCATCCCCGAAAGCTGGACCGTTGCCACCGAAGATGCTACCGAGGTAGCCCAGGGGGATGTGGTGGCTTATCTGGATACTGCCACCATCGTCGCGCAACACACCGGGCGTGCCCGCCTTGAACAGGGAGATGGAGGCACGAAAGTCATCGTCTCCTATGAGGTGCACCAGGAGGCTGAGTATGAGCTCCCCACCAATGCCCGCTTGACGGTCAAGGAAGGCGACCATGTGGAACCCGGTCAGCCGATTACCGAGGGTTCGCTGAACCCGCACCGCATCCTGCGCATCCAGGGACGCTATGTCTGCCAGATGTACCTGCTGACTGAAGTCCAGAAGGTGTACCGCTCGCAGGGTCAGAACATCAACGACAAGCATTTTGAGGTCATCATCCGCAAGATGGGCTCCAGGATACAGGTGACCCGCCCGGGTGATACCAATTACCTCCCCGGTGATCTGGTGGACCTGCTCGAGATCAGGCGTGTAAACGAAGAGCTGCTCTCACAGGGCAAACGCCCTGCCAGGTTCCTCGAGACACTGCTGGGCATCACCAAGGCTTCGCTGAGCACCGATTCCTTCCTCTCGGCCTCTTCCTTCCAGCACACCATCAAGGTGCTGGCCGGGGCAGCCATTGCCGCCTCGGAAGATCCGCTGTATGGCCTGAAGGAGAACGTGATTATCGGCAAGCTCATCCCAGCCGGCACGGGCTTCATCCACGGCCGCTTTGTGGAGAAGGTGACCACCGAAGGCGTCTCGCATGACCGCACCGAGGGCGAATTTGAGGATGACTATACCTCAGAGGATTTCGCCCTGGCGGATGACATCGCTGAGGACGATAACTTCTAGCTGGAATAACCTTTCAAGGTTAGTTAGGCGGGGCTGGTTATGCCAGCCCCGTTTTATGTTTTTGGTTCCTGCTATATAAAAGGAGATTTCATATGAACAATCAGTGTAATTGTGAGTCAGATCAAGGCTGCGACTGTGATACCGACTGCGGCTGCGATTGTGGTGGGCATGCCGGGCATTTTGAGCGGCGCTACCAGACCAAAGCTGAACAGGTCGCTGAGCTGGAAGCCTACCTGGGCGAGCTAAAAACCGAAGTCCAGGCCGTGGAGGAACATCTGGCCGATTTGCGCCAGTAACCGGTTGGTACCTGATTTTTTGGGGAATTCGCTCAAACCAATCCAACCTGCGGGGCTGCCAACACCAGCCCCGTTTCTGTTTAATCGTAGTCCTTGAAAAGGCGCAGCAGCCTGTCAGGTGTGGTTTTTGACCGGAACGCTGCGCCCTTCTTCAATATCTACTGTTTACGGCGCTGCTGGCAGCCAGGGGTCAAAGTCTACAAAGTCGCTTACCTGGTTTCCCAGGCCGCCCGGATTACCGGCCAGGTTATACGGGCCGCTGGCATCACCCCACCAGTTGTTTTCCGCAACCACGGTGACGGTTACATCCAGATTATTAAGCCCAAAGGTAACATTCCCGGAGATTGAATTATGGTTGATGGTAGGTTGCGAGCCTGAATTTGTCCTGATTCCCTCATTATTCAAAGTGATCAGGCTATCCTGGATGGTTGGAGATGCACTCTGAATATAGATCGCTCCATTATACTGACAATACCAGCAGTCATAGTATTCGTTGCCGTAATTGTGAAAGTATCCCCCATAGCGGATCAGGGCATTCTGGACAAGGTTCTCACTGTCCACGCTGCTGTCCAGGAAGGAAATGTGACCCCAGTCCCCTGGCGCCGGTGCCGTGGCACTGCCATCCCCATTAGTATCTCCCCCGGCTGCGTCGTCTTTCAGTGAGGTGATCGTGACCGGGTTCGAGGGCGTCCCCATCACCTTCAGCACTCCATTCACCCCGATCAGCCGGTTCGCATTCACTTTCACGATCACCCCGGGGTCGATCTGCAGGGTTACTCCCGATCCCACCGTGGTATAGCCGGGGAGGGCATACACGATACCCGTATTATTCCAATGGTACACCACCGGCGTGACTGTGGATAGCGTTCCTCCCCGGATCTCCAACCCGTTCCCATCGTTCAGTTCCAGCTGGTTGCTGCTCACCACTGGGAATGAATCCACCGAAGCTGACAGTGCATATCCTCGATTCTTATTTAGGACATTATTTTTGATTGTAGGTGATGCTGAGTCGAACCGTACTGCCCCCCAGTACTCACAGTACCAGCAGTCATAGTATTCGTTGCCATAATTGTGAAAGTATCCCCCATAGCGGATGCGGGCATTCTGGATGATATTTTCGCTGTCCACGCTGCTGTCAAGAAAAGATATGTGTCCCCAATTACCTGCCTCTGGTGCAGAAGCAGTGCCATCCCCATTGGTATCCCCTCCAGCCGTGTCGTCCTTCATGGATGTGATTGTGACCGGGTTCGTCGGTGTGCCCACCACTTTCAGCACCCCATTCACCCCGATCAGCCGGTTCGCATTCACTTTCACCATCACTCCGGGATCGATTTGCAGGGTCACTCCTGATCCCACCGTGGTGAAACCGGTGAGCGCATACACGATGTCGGTGTTATTCCAATGGTATACCACCGGTGTGACTGTGGACAACGTTCCCTGCCGGATCTCCAGCCCATTGCCCTGGTTGAGATACAGCTGGTTGCCGCTCACTACAGGGAACGAGTCCACCGAAGCCGACAATGCATACCCCTGGTTCTCATTAATCGTATTCCCTTTGATCGTAGGTGAAGCCGAGTCGAACCGTACTGCCCCCCAGTACTCACAGTACCAGCAGTCATAGTATTCATTGCCATAATTGTGAAAGTATCCCCCATAACGGATCCGGGCATTCTGGATCAGGTTCTCACTGTCCACACTGCTGTCGAAGAACGCAATGTGTCCCCAGTTACCCGCCTCGGGTGCAGTGGCATTACCATCCCCGTTCGTGTCTCCCCCTGATTCTGTCATCCTTCAGTGAACTAATCGTGACCGGCTTCATGACCGTACCCATCACTTTCAATACCCCGTTCACTCCGATCAGCCGGTTCTCATTCAACTTCACGATCACTCCCGGGTCGATCTGCAGGGTCACTCCAGGTCCTATCGTGGTGAAACCGGTGAGGGCATATACGATATCCGTGTTGTTCCAGTGGTACACCACCGGGGTCACTGTCGCTAACGTTCCCTGCCGGATCTCCAGCCCATTCCCCTGGTTCAGGTACAGCTGGTTGCAGCTCACTGACGGGAACGAGTCCACCGAGGCCGACAGTGCATATCCCCGATTCTCCCGGAGCTGGTTCCCTTTGATCGTGGGCGAAGCCGAGTCGAACCGTACTGCTCCCCAATACTGGCAATCCCAGCAGTCATAATATTCGTTGCCATGATTATGAAAGTATCCCCCGTAGCGGATCAAAGCATTCTGGACGAAATTCTCACTATCTGCGCTGCTGTCGAAGAAGGCGATATGCCCCCAGTCACCCGCCTGCGGGGAGGTGGCGTTGCCATCCCCATTCGTGTCTCCACCCACCGTATCATCCCGGATGGAGGTGATGATCACCGACACCTGGATGATGGAACACTTCTCGGCGTATTCATATCCCTTCAACGCCAGAGGTAAGTAGCAGGCGTGGTCGAAGTTCGCTGAATGGGTGGATTGGGCGTTGGCGCTATCCATGCCAATCCGCAGGATGCCATACACCCCCAGGAGTTTGTTTTCCACGAATTTTACCGTTGTGCCGGGTTGGATGATGAGCGTAACCCCCTGGTCGACCGTCACGTTGTCCTGGATCACGTATATATTCCCCGCTCTCCACACCTCGTTCTGGGTGATGTGCCCGCTTTTATAGATAACGGTGGCTGTTTCAGCCGCTGAAGCTGAGATGATCGGGATTCCAAGGCTGATCAGGCTGATGAAGAACAATGAGATAAGGATGCGTTTAAATGGCATAATTTTTCTCCATGTTTAGATGTTCTGGATGTTCAGCTCGCTTTAGATCAGGATTCACACCATTAAGCTTCCCACTATTATATTTATAACATTGAAAATCGTATGGAATCGTTAAAACGCAATCCCAGACGAGAAGAATTCTTACGCCATCCAAACTATCTGGGCACAGGGTGATTCTACCATGAACAAAATACGCCTGTGTTTACAAAGCTGTGAGGCACACCGGTCATCCGCGATGAGATGTGAGCGATCAGCGAAAAGCAAGTCTCCAAAGAGCCGCTGGGTAAGAATGGGAAAAATTTAAAGCCAAATATAGGGTTAAAAGGTGCAAAAGGGCATTATTTTTAATCTTTAACATACTGTTTAGAGGACAGGGTTGTGTTAATATGGCATTACAGAGGATTTTTAAGGTAGTAAGTAAGTCAACAAGTCTGATCGTAGTTAAATTCACCCATTCCTAACGTACGTTAGCGGATCAAGCTGCTGGCGGGGACGTGGGACTGAAGGTGAACCGTTTTAGAGACTCCCCGCCGGGGAATCTATCCCGGCGGGCTGCCTTTGCCAGAACTGGTTGATGAAATCGCAGGTCTTGCAGGGGTGCAGCAGCCTGTCCGGTCTGGTTTTTGACCGGAAAGCGACGCCTTTATTACGGTCGGGTATCGTGCAACCTCCTTTGGGTATACAAGATCCGCTTTATACTGGGGGACGAACCCTCGGACCTGGAAATATACCAAACACACGGGTGGATTCCAATAGGGGGAATTAATTGTATCGAAAATAAAACAAATGCATTCAATTAATGCCTGTGAGATTTTAATCTCGATATCGCTCGCTATTCATCGCTCGCAAAGAACGTCCTTACATCGCTCGCAAAAACGTTCTTCATCGCTCACAAAGAACGTTCGCGATGTTTCGGGCATAGAGCGCCCTCAAGTCGCAAAAGGCGCTCCTTGATGCTACGTCGCCAGCATAAAGCGCTGATGCGCTCCTTGCATCGCTCGCAAAAAAAAAGCTCGCGACACTGCGTCGCAAAGATCGCTCCTTGATATTTCGAACGAAAAACGTTCTCAAGGCTGCGTCGCATACACCAACCTTTGTAGGCGGGATCGGTGATCCCGGTTTTTTTTTGTAGGGGCGGACGGCGTCCGACCATTGGCCATGGGTTACAATCCACGGGGCGGGTTGGATGAGGTGGAATTGATTTGGAAAAAATTCAAAACCATTCAATTCAGGATTATAAGAAACTTCTCTATTCCTCGCTCCCACAGAACGGTCACGAGGCTTCGTCACAAAGCCGCTTGCTCCACTGCGCTTGCCAGGGTTCGTTCCTCGCAATTACTCTTGTCCGGGGAGCTCACCGGGGGTTGAAACCCCCGGCTGTTAAGACCCCAAAGCCTTCCTGCATGGGCTGAAGGGCAAATTAAGTTGGAATAGAAAGTGATTCGACCCTCGAAAAAACGAAACGGAACGAATATCTCTTGAATGTGCGAAGACATGTTAATAGAATGACTGATAGGTTGTGAGGAAAAGGCAGCCATGATGATATAATTATAGCACAAATGTTCTAATCCACAAGAGGGATAAGGAAAACTCCCGCAAAAACAGCGATATTTTAAGATTTCTCATAAAAGGGCAGTGATCCGCAACCCGCGACCAAAGATAGGCTAAGAAAGATTATAAAAACCCATAAAAAAGGGCTAAAAAGCGAAATAGGGCCTTATTATTAATCTTTAGCAGACTATTTAGACGACGGGTATGTGCAAATATGATATAAGGGATTGTATGGATTAAGATAAATAAGGGAACATAAAAATTGGTGCAATAAAAAGAGCTGATAGCAATATTTACAACTATTATCTGATACTTTTCCGGGGGACTATCAGGTACATAATCGCTAATGGAGGGTGCAGCTATGGCAAGCCAAGCCAGCAAAGTATCTATTACAAGTAGATTTAGATCGAGAAAATCCATAATCATCATCGCCATCATTGGGATCGTATTTTTATGTTGCATTGCCACCCTGATTTTTGGTTTAATTCGCAATAGCACTCCGGAAGGAAAAGCTACATCAACGGCTAGAGCTGAAATACTACAGGCAACCCAGACTGAAAAAGCTCAACCAACCAATACACAATTGCCAACGAATTCACCTGCTCCGACAGATACGCCAGCTCCTACAAACACATCAGCACCTACAAACACGCCAGCACCTACCTCCACACCTAAACCTACAAATACACCCGCACCAACCAATACACCGACATTGACACCAACTCCGATTGTTTTAACTGGTACAGGCGATGCTATTGTCGATGTAGAGAAAGAGTCAGGACCGGCACTAGTACATATTACTGGGAATGCTTCCTCCAGTCATTTCGCAGTCATAAATTATGATGCCAATAATGAGCAGATCGATCTGCTGGTCAATACGACAGATACTTATGATGGAGTACGTCCATTAGATTTTCTAGATGGTCAACAAACCTATAGATTTGAAGTAAAGGCGACTGGTGTATGGACAATTGAGGTTCTACCTCTTTCATCTATACATAAGCTAGTGATACCTGGAGAAGTTTCCGGAACCGGGGATTATGTATTCGCAATTAATGGTGGTACCCCAGATACAGCTGTAATTACCGGTAATGCCAATTCGAGACATTTTGCTGTCTTAGGATATGGAAGCACAAAAGATTTATTGGTAAATACCACCGATCCTTATAATGGAACAGTTTTGTTGAGTTCAGATTTAATTATTATTGAAGTTGATTCAGAAAGCGATTGGACTATTACCATTAATACTCGGTAGAAATTATGTAAGTGGATGAATTGGAATTATTAATGATACGCAGCAGTGTTATACGCGATCATCAGATAAATAACAATTGAAGGGAAATTGTCATAATGCAGAAAATAATTGTCAAATGTCCAACTTGTGGAGCTAATGTCGACCTATCAAAAGCTGTTGAAGATGAAGTTATGCGCAGCATAAAAGAAGAAATTCGTGAGACAGTTGACCTTGAAAAGGTGCAAGAATTAGCGGAGTTAAAAAAGCAGTTAGATGAAAAAACGAATCAACTTTCTGAATCCCAAAAATTGGAAATCGAACTACGTAAAAAGAAAATGGATTTGGAAGAAAAAGCAGAAAGTATGGAACTTGATATAGTTCGACAATTGGATGAAGGACGCAAGCAAATTGCTAGACAAGCAAGAGAAAAAGCAGAAGAAGAATCCAGGCTAAAAATTAAAGAATACGAGAACCAGCTTAAGGATTTACAAGAAGAACTTGAGGCAGTTCAACGTAAAGCAAATCAAGGTTCACAACAGCTCCAGGGCGAAACTGCTGAATTAGATGTGGAAGATTTATTAAAAAAATATTTCCCTTATGACGAAATTAAACCAGTGGCAAAAGGAGTTAGGGGGGCTGATGTGCACCAACGGGTACAGACACGTGACGGAAATTACTGCGGGATGATCATTTGGGAGTCAAAATACACTAAGAATTGGAGTGATAGTTGGAAATCAAAATTAAAAACAGATCAACTGAATGCAAAAGCGGATTTTGCAGTACTAGCTTCTGATGTACTACCTGATGATGTACACCATTTTGGATGTGTAGATGGTATATGGATCACAAGATTCCCTTATATTCTTAGTTTAGCGGAAGCGTTACGGGAGGGCTTAGTACAGGTAGAGTTAGCACGACGTTCGTATGAAGGCAAAGACCAGAAAATCGATCGTCTTTACCAATATCTATCTGGACTAGAGTTTAGACAGAGGGTCGAGATGGTTGTGAATACATTTGACGCCATGAAAAAAGAGTTAGATAGCGAAAAGCGCGCCATGACAAGGATATGGAGCCAACGCGAAAAGAGCATTGAAAATGTGACAATAAGTATCTCAGGTATGTATGGTGATCTGCAGGGGATTATTGGAGCAGCGCTTCCATCAATATCAGCGTTAGAGCTTCCGGAGGAAGTGGAGTAAATTAATATGGCAAAATATGATCCGTTGAAAAAGTATTTACATGATTTGGCCTGACGGCCAATACGAAATCACCCTATCATTTGACCAGGTGGAGAAAATAATTGGAGCCGAACTACCACCCTCAGCATTTCAGCACTCAGCATGGTGGAGCAATGAGAAGAATGGAGTACATGTCAGTGCTCATGCTTGGATGGGAGCAGGTTGGAAAGTTGATGGTGTGAACCAGAAAGCACATTGGGTTCGATTTGTTCGAAAACATTATGCTCTAAAGAAGTAACCCAAATTCTAAATCCAGATCGAAAATACGCAGGTAAATGTGATGGCAGACAAAAAGACGATGTTTACCGCAAATCGACCAGTTAAAACCCTTGTTATTCATAATCCAGGATGCAGAGTGATCCGGTGGGAAAATCTAGAAAAATGTGGCTGCGGTGGAACGGGCAGGTTAGGTAACCAACGGTGGTTCTGTGAAGATCACATTACCCGCCAAGCAGCGGATGAATTTATGAATGGAAAGTTTTGGGCGATCTTAATGTGCGACATATGTTTTCGAGGAGTATAGAAATTATTTTCGTTATAATAGCGCAAGGATTTTACATACTTTAATATTGAGAATGCAATTGAAAATTTATGATTCAATCAACTATGTTCAAAGGCACTAACAATAATTACAGGATACCCAGATTGAGTCCTATTATTAAATGGGCAGGAGGAAAAGAGAAAGAACTTTCGGAAATATTGCCAAGGATTCCTGATAATTTCGAAAATTATTATGAACCTTTTGTAGGCGGTGGATCTGTATATTTTGCTATTGACAAACCAAAAATGTTTATTAATGATAAATCTAGCGAACTCATTAGCCTATATAAGTTAATACAGAAACAAGATACCGTTTTTTTTGAAAGGTTAGAATCAATTAATAAGCATTGGCGATTGATTGAGAGAATAGTTGATAATCATGCTAGTGAGTTTCTAAAAATATATAGAGATTATTCTTTGGGTATTTCCTCAAAACAGACAAGCGACGACACGATAATTGAATTTGTTGTACATCATGCAGGGGAATTCAATGGAATCTTAGAAACATCATTTAATATCAATATTGAGAATTTTCTACGGGAGATACGCCGTAACCTCATAAGTAAGATCACTAGAATGAAAATCATCGAGGAAAAGAAAGGATTATTATCTGAACAAGATGTTCTTAATAATATAGAGAGTGCATTAAAGAGTGCGTTCTACATGCACTTTCGGCATCTTTATAACAAGACCAAGAAATATTCAATTGATTTAGAATTTGCCACGGCTATATTTTATTTTATTCGCGAATTTTGTTATGCATCAATGTTTCGTTATAACAGAGAAGGGGGGTTTAATGTTCCATATGGTGGCATACTGTACAACAGGAAAGATTTTCTTAAAGAAAATCAAATCTCTACAATCTCTTGAATACAAAACTCATTTAGAAAGAACCGAGATACTTAATTTGGATTTCGAGGAGTTTTTTAAGTTAACACAACCAGGGCAGAAAGATTTTATTTTCCTCGATCCACCCTATGATAGCGATTTTAGCACTTATGCACAAAATCTGTTTACAAAGAACGACCATCGTCGATTAGCTAGCTACTTAAGCCAGAGTAAAGCGCGATTTTTACTAGTGATCAAAAATACTGATTTTATTCTCAATCTTTATGAAACCCCAAATTTTTTGATCAGGTCATTTGATAAAAAATATTTGGTTAGTTTTCAGGATCGGAATAATAAAAATGCAGAACACTTATTAATTACAAACTATTAGAATCGCTAAACATGACAAGAATAACTGAACCCAATCTAATTTTACCTGCCCTTTATATAATCAATCGTGTACCTGGTATCACGACATCAGATTTGATACAGGAACTCAGGGAAATTTTCAGTCCTACTGGAGAAGACGCGGAGAAATTACGGGGAAGGAACGATGATAAATTTTCTCAGATTGTCCGTAATTTAGTTTCGCACCATACATTGGATCAAAGATACGATTATTCTGTGCTTGAAGTACCCGAAGAGAATAATTCTCGTTATAGCGATAACCCCAAAAGGAAAAGAGTATCTATTAGAAAACCAAAATACTTTAGAAAGTATATTGTCTGGTAATTTTGGCTATGAAGATACTCTTAATGGTATCGGAGAAATAGTTGCAGCACGAGAACGCAATAAAAAGATTATCGCTTATGATGAGAATTTATTGATTTCTGAAGGCAAGAAAAAAACTGTTACAACTCAGGTATATGAACGATCGATAGTGCTGAGAGATAAAGCCATTGAAATTTATACCAGAGATGGGAAAATAGTGTGTCATGCATGTGGATTTGATTTTTTTAAAACGTACGGAGAAATAGGTTATGGCTTTATTGAAATCCATCATCAAAGACCTGTTTTTCAATACGAGGATACGGACTTCCAAAAGTTTCTTGATGACGCCGTAAAGGAATTGAGCCCATTATGTTCAAATTGTCATCGAATGATCCACCGCAAAAAGGGTAATCCTCTAACGGTAGTGGAATTAAAGAATTTCATAATGAGTAATAGAGGCGGGGTTTAATTTCATCAGACTTTTTCCACCGACCGCCAAATCGACGCCTAGGAATATGAGTTGTATGGTTTGACAGAAGAGGATATCAATTTGGTAAAGGGGTAATAAATCGGGGTTCTTACTTAAAACAAGAAAATCCTCTCTCTTTGACGCAGATTAGTACACACTTAAGTGAAGCGTGGGTATTAGAACCCGTAGCAAGGAGGATCACACTTGTGAGGGGTTGTTTATGACAAACTTAATTGGTTTGTCTTAGGTGGATAAAATACGCCAATAATTATAAATGGGTTGGGTGCAACATTATGATATCTTGCCGTTGTACCAACGAACAGATATAAGTCTTTCTCTATAAATTCGTCAAAATACTTTGCTCTTACTTGCTGCAACGCGGCTTGTTCATCACCGCCAGTGCGAGTAAGGCAATTCCAGAATAATGCACCAATTTCCCAGTCTTCTATCATCATGGTACGTGGCTCTTTATCTCCTTCAGAGAAAAAACGATAGGAAAACTTGTACGGCAATTTCTTTACAACCTTCCGCTGCTTGCCTATAATTGGTTGATCGAACATATTAAGTTGCTTGAGCTGATCTAACCAATCTTGTTTCCACTCGCGTTCATCTTCTTCAATAGTTAAATCGACAATACGACTGGGCTTTAAGGTCGCCAAAGATTTTTTTTCTGGACTTTTAGCAAGTTGAATCAATTCGATCATGGACGTAAAAATATCTTTTAGAACAAAACTCTTTCGTATTGCCCAATCATGCGCTAATCCTGTTCCGATTTTTTCTATTACCGTGATAGGTTCATCCACACCAAGTTTAGGACGAAAACTTTCAGGGCGAAAATCTTTTGTGTTTCGAACTAAATTGAGTTCCACCCAGGAATACTTTGGATACTTACTGCTATCATTTAAAAAACGGTAAGAAACAGGATAAATACGAATCCATTTCTCACCATTGAGCAATCCAGCTGTACAAACCAATTCTGTATAACTACTCGATGGGAGAGGGTATGTTTTTACAGTGATTAATACTTTAGCTTTCGGAATTTCGTCAGGCAGATAAGCCATGATTCCCCTTTTTAGAGATGTCTAACAGGTTTTAATAAAACTTTTTCCTTCTGCAAATATTCAACCAGAGTGCGACGATGACAGGAAAAAGGATCAGCTTCAAAACAAACCAACACTACGCGCGTATAAGCATCAATCAGGTCCAGCAATTTTATCTGGGCGTCTTTCTGTTTTGGCAACAAATCAGTTTCATACTTTTGGAAAAGTTGTTCATGCGAAGTGTTAATTCCCAACCCCTTACGCATGGTGGAGGGAACACCTAACTCGGGAATATGAAAGTATTTAATTCCTGCTTTTTCGATATAGTCGCTAAAACTCTTCTTGGAGAAACCATATTTCATCGACTGTGGATTACTACGTATATCCACAACAGCCATAATGTTAGAGGCTATTAATTTATTCAAAAAGGCATCTATCGTCAGCCCCTCATAACCAAGGGTAAAAACAAGGGGCGTTTTGTCGGTATTCCATGCAATTTGAATTTGCCTAATTTCTTGTGCATCAAACAAATCTATTAGAATTTCACTTCTAACAGTATATAGCGGATTTTCCTTATAAGTCTTTCTAATCAAACGATTACCACGCAATCCACTCATCTTCAACTCAATTAAAACTTGTTTATCAGAAGGCTCTAGCTCTTCCAAATAAGAGTGTTTTGTATTCAATTGAAAATCTTGGGCTTGTTTTAACAATCCCTGTTCTGTTAATCGCCGCTTGTCATAATAAGAAACAAAACTAAATGGACCAAAATAATATGGGAAAAAATCATAATAATTCTTTCCTGTGACCTTGCAGAAATTAAATAGCAACTTTTCACAATCTGTATTGCTCAGATTGCCATCGAAAACCTCAATCAGGGCAAGTAATAACTTTCTACGGTAATATTTCATCACTATTGTGTTCTAGTTATAGTACAACAATATTGTAATACCAAAATGAATTTAAGGTTGGTAATACAAAGGTGAGGTGGTACAGATCCTGCGAGAATTTTATCTGCACTTCTTCATCCCCTACGCCGTGATGCAGCCGGATTGGTCCTGAGGGCTCGTTTAGTTACGAGTTCGCCGAGATGCCCACCCAAACTCAGGGTTCTCTGAAGAGGAGCCAAGAAATCTTGGCTGCTCCTTAGCACTTATTTTTGATGGCTGAGCGGTTTTGGCTCCTGCTTCACCTACCGGTTCTGGTCGGCAACCTTCCACCACACATACGTCCCGAGCATGCCTGCCAGACCGGTAAAAAACACGATCCCATAGCTGATCGGGGTTAAGGAGCTTTTTCCCTGCGCAAATAACAATGGCACAGACCATGGGAAGTATTCACCCCACCCCATGACCATCACCAGGTTTGCCGCCAACAGCGATAGCACCGCCATACCGATCGGCAGCAGGTAGCCTCGCCCCAGGCTGGCGAAGAACGCAAATGGCAGCACCACCCCAATCACCAGGCAGGCGGTTATCGCCACGAGCTCACTGCCGTGGATAAACACAGCGCTCGAGCCTCCCGGGAGCTTGAGCAGGGCACCCATGACCAGGCTGGCGATGAATAGTACCACGGTCACGGCAACCGACCAGACTGCCACCACAATAAATTTTGCCAGGAGGATGCTCGAGCGTTGAACCGGCACAGCCAGCATATCTTTCAAGGTGCCATCCGCAAATTCGCGACCAAATACCCAGCTAACCGCCAGGACGAGCACAAAGAACTCACCGGCTGACAGCATCTGAGCGGATAGGGCCAGGTAGGTAGGCCAGTCGGTGGCAGAATACCCGACCAGGCTGGCTTTGGCGCTGACCAGGCCAAGCTTCTTGAAAATTTCCGGATTCTTGGATACGAAAAGTAAGAAGGCAATCCCGAATGGCATAAACAGGGATCCCAGGGCGGTCCACAGGGGCATCCTGGAACGGATTGCTTTGCGCAGCTCGATCCAAATCATATCTGCCAGGTTATTCATTTTGGAGCCCTCCATCCATTCCAACCAGCCTGAGGAAATACTGCTCCAGCTCCTCTTCCTCAACCATCAGCTGGGTTGGCGGGGTGCCGGCGTTGACCAGCAGGCGGTTGATGTCATCCGGGCGTTCGATAGAAGATGCATTTTTAAGCTCAATGCTACCGTCCGGGAGGATTTCTGCAGGCTGCCCGGCGGCTACCAACGCCCGCTGAGCCTCCTCAACCTGGCGTGCCCTTAATAAAAGCCGCCTCTTTCGATTCTTCTCCAGCTCAATGGTATTCAGTTCCTGGAGCAGTTTCCCGTTGTGGATAATCCCGATCCGTCCGGCAAGGCGTGAGACCTCAGCCAGGATGTGGCTCGACATGAAAACCGTGCCGCCATGGGTGCGGGTCAGCTCGAGCAGAAGCTGGCGGATCTCGACGATCCCGGCCGGGTCCAGGCCGTTGGCCGGCTCGTCCAGGATGAGCAACCTGGGGTCATGCAGCAGGGCTTTTGCCAATCCCAGTCTTTGTGCATTGCCATGCGAAAGCGTGCCTGCCCGCCGGTCGGCGTAGGCTGCCAGGCTGAGGCGCTCGATGATTTGCCCGACCGCCTTGGGTGAGGTGCCAGGATGCAAACGGCGGGCGACCTCCAGGTTCTCGTACACCGTCAATTCCGGATAGGCATGCGGATCCTCTACCATATATCCCACCGATTTCCACGGTTCCAACCTGCCCAGGCGTACCCGGGTTTGAAGCACCGTGGCATACCCGGTGGTGGGCTTGATCATCCCAAGCAGCATGCGGATGGTGGTGGTTTTCCCGGCTCCATTCAAGCCGAGAAAAGCGTAAATTTCTCCCTCGGCCACCCGCAGAGAGAGGTGCTCGACGGCTTTTACGTCTCTGTAACGTTTCCCGAGGTCCTGTGTTTCAATCGGCAAGCTCATGTCAGGGTCCCTTCTTTTGAATCCGGTGCGAGGTGGATGGGTGATGCTAAATGTCCCGTAGGTTACCGCACGATATTATATCCCCGATAGGATGCCCGTATCCGAGAGGATGATCATCCCCCTTGGTCCATGCTTGTATATGCTTCAGGTGCGTTCTTTACGCATCCCTTTCATTCATCTGCGTTCATCGGTGCGTATGGGTGGTTAATCGGTTTCTCTACCCAGGCCAGTTAAAAAAAACAGGGACGGCTTTGAGGCCGTCCCTGAGCGAATTGCTTGGGAGACACCCCAGTGGGGCATCTCTACAGTCAATGTCACCTCGCTTACAAAATATGTTGGCGAGGCTGCGGGTAAAATTTACCCTTGCTTTTAATAATCCATTCCACCACCACCAGGTGGCATCATGGGAGCTTTATCCTTCTCGGGCACGTCGGTGATCAGGGCTTCGGTGGTCAGGATCATGGCGGCGATGGAAGCGGCGTTCTCGAGTGCTCCACGCGTCACCTTGGCGGGGTCAATGACACCGTCTTTGATCATGTCCACGAATACTTCGCTGATCACGTTGTAGCCGATATTCTTGTTCTTCTTTTCCTTCTGGGTGCGGCGGACGGTCTCCAAAATGACGGAGCCATCTTTGCCAGCGTTCTCGGCGATCTTGCGCAGCGGGATTTCCAATGCCTTGCGGACGATGCTGACACCGATCTGGGCGTCATCGTTGTCCATCTTCAGGCCGTCCAGGGCCTTCATGGCGTTGATCAGGGCAACCCCACCACCCGGCACGATACCGTCTTCGACGGCAGCACGGGTTGCGGACAGGGCATCTTCCACGCGATGTTTCTTCTCTTTCAGCTCTGTCTCAGTGGCAGCGCCCACACGGATGATGGCGACACCACCCGAGAGCTTGGCCAGACGTTCCTGCAGTTTTTCCTTGTCGTAATCGCTGGTGCTCTTATCGATCTCGACACGGATCTGGTCGATACGTCCCTTGATCATGGCTGTATCACCCTTGCCACCCACGATGGTGGTGTCGTCCTTGGTGATGACGACTTTCTCGGCACGACCCAGGTCGGCGATGGTGGTACCATCCAGCTTGCGGCCGGTCTCTTCGGAGATAACCTGGCCATTGGTCAGGACGGCGATATCCTGCATCATGGCCTTGCGGCGGTCACCGAAGCCAGGGGCTTTGACGGCGACGGCATTCAGCATGCCACGGATCTTGTTCAGTACCAGGGTAGCCAGGGCTTCACCATCCACGTCTTCAGCGATGATGACCAGGTCACGCTTGCCAATCTGGACCAGTTTCTCGAGCAGCGGGACAATATCAGCCGCAGCGGAGATCTTCTTGTCGTAGATCAGGATGTAGGCATCTTCGATGGAGGCTTCCATGTGCTCGGGGTCGGTGATGAAATAAGGGGAGACGTAACCACGGTCGAACTGCATACCTTCGACGTACTCAGTCTCGAATTCCAGACCCTTGGATTCTTCCACGGTGATGACGCCATCTTTGCCAACCTTGTCCATCACGTCAGCGATCAGCTCACCGATGACACGGTCCTGGGCGGAGATGGAGGCTACGTTGCCGATCTCGGCTTTGGTGGTGACTTCGATGGCATCCTCGCCAATCTGCTTGACCACGGCTTTGGTGGCGGCTTCGATTCCATGCTTGAGCAGCATGGGGTTGAAACCTGCAGCGAGGTTCTTCATACCTTCAGCAACGATGGCATGCGCCAGCACGGTGGAGGTAGTGGTGCCATCACCAGCGATGTCGTTGGTTTTGGTGGCGGCTTCTTTGAGCAGCTGGGCACCCATATTCTCAAACGGGTCTTCCAGCTCAATCTCTTTGGCGACGGTCACACCATCATGAGTGATGGTCGGGGAACCGAACTTGCGGTCTAATGCCACATTGCGCCCTTTCGGACCCAGCGTGGTTGTAACCGCCATTGCCAAAACGTCCATGCCCTTGCTCAGCTTGCGACGGGCTTCTTCAGAAAATTGCAGTTGTTTTGCTGCCATAATTCATTTCTCCTTGTGTTATTTACCCACAACAATTGCTAATAGATCGCTTTCGCGCAGGATGAGCAGTTTCTTGCCATCCACCTTGATTTCGGTGCCGGAATACTTGGCGAACAGGACCACATCGTCTTTTTTGACATCCATGGCGATGCGCTTACCTTCGTCATCACGGTCACCAGGGCCAACAGCCAGGACGGTTCCTTTTTGGGGTTTTTCTTTTGCAGTTTCGGGGAGAACGATGCCACTGGGGGTGATATCATCTTGTTCGATGGGTTCAACCACCACACGGCTGCCTAACGGTTTGAAATTGATGGACATAGCCACCTCCTATTATGGAATGATTTGGTTTGATTAACCGATTAACTACATGTGGTTTAGCACTCGTTCGCCTTGAGTGCTAAACCATACTGTATGATACCCAATTTTAAACGGGACGTCAAGAGGGATTTGACGATTCTAACAAAGTTCTGATAAATGCGCTGTAGCCACCATCGTTGTTGTAGCCGCCATCGTTGATGGCGGTATACGCGGTCAACCGGGATCACCGCTCCCAGTTTCAAAGAGATTGTAGCCGCCATCGTTATTGTAGCCGCCATCGTTGATGGCGGTGTGCGGTCATCCGGGATCACCCATCCCAGCATCGCTCACAAAAAAGTCGCGATGTTTCGGGCAAAGAACACCCTCAACTACAAATCACCGATCCCGGCTACATCCAGGGATTAATCCTTGTCTACGGGGAGGGTGTCCCCATCAACGAGAGACAGGTGGCTTCGTTATCTTCCACATTTTGCATCAGCACCGGGTCATCCGGGAAGGTCAGGCGCAGCTGGGTCATCAGCTCGAGCGAATGCGAGCAATAGCCATTCTCGGGTGTGCTGAGGTAAGCCAGCACCGAGCCATAGCGCACATAATAGTAAGCGACGTTCAGGTTGGTCAGCGGCAGGGGTTGAACGGCAGTGCTTTCCGTCAGGATACCTTCATCCTTAAAAATGTTGGCGGTTTCATTCTCGTCTGCTGTGCAGCCATCCACGGCACAGCGCAGGGTAGGCAAGGCGGTTTCATAGTTGCGTGCCTGGACGTAGACCATGCCCAGCTGGCCGTAGGTATCGGCGTTGGTAGCGTCAAAGGAGAGTGCTTTCTCGGCGTTGCGGGAGGCAATAAAGAACTCACCCTGCTGGGCGTAAGTCTTGGCAATGGCGATGTAGGGCAGGGGATCCTTGATCCCCAATGTCTCATTGATCGTGGCAGCCTTCTCGAAGAACTCCAGGGCAGTAACATACATTTGTGACTGTGTAGCATTTGAAGCTAATGCCAGCTGACGGTAGCCTAGACCGATGCGCAGGTAAAGGAAGGTGAGGTTTGGGGTGATCTGGGAAGCCTTATTAAATTCATCGATGGCGTCACGGTAGTAGCCCCAGGCTTCCAGCACGGTGCCCATCACGCGGTGGGTGTCCATCGAATCGGGAGCCAGCTCCACTGCCCGGGTGGCGTATTCCTTGGCCTGGTCCCACTTATCCTGGTCGAGCAGCACCTCGGCGTAATAAGCCAGGGCGGTGGCATTTTCGGGGTCGAGCAGGTAAGCCCGGTTGGCAGATGTTTCTGCCTGCGCCAGGTAAGCCTCTTTTTCATTGGCACTGATCAGGTTGCTGGAGGCATTCCAATCCAGCACGAAAGCATAAATGGCAGCCACGGTACTGTCGTCGGGAGCGAGCTCGACCCCTTTTTCAATCGAATCCAGGGCTTGCTGCAACCGGTCGAGGCGTTGTTGATCGGTACTGAGCGTGCTGGAGGAATAGGTCTGGATGCGGGCCAGCTCTGCCCACACCAGGGCATTCTCTGGGTCAACCAGTAATGCCTGTTGGTAAGCGCCAATGGCATCCTGGTCTGAAGTGGGGTCATCCAATTTACCCGCCGCAAAATAAGCCTGGGCTGCCAGGATGTGAGATTGCGGGCTGCGGGTGGCAGTGGGCGTGGGGTTGAAAGGAGATTGCACCTGGCCGCGGTTTAGCTGAAGCAGCAACCAGATTGCTCCCAGGATCAGCCCGGACCAGAGCAGGATGCGGTACGGGTTTGAGCGGGGCTTCACCGGGTGGAGATTAAAGGTCTTGCCTGATTGGATTTGGCTCATATCAAGGTGTGGGTGTGACCGCTGCAGAGGGGGTTTCAGCTACGCCGCGGCAATAGTCCATTCCCTGGGCGGCATTGTAATATGCCACCTGGTCTTCGGCGATATTGGTCAGGATGGTCTGCATGATGGGAACCGCTTCAGCACAGCGGTCAAGCTGTGTCAGCGAGAGGGCATAAACCGAATAATAATCATCGGCAATCCGGCCTGGTGCCAGCGGCAGACCTTCGACCACCACGCCATCCGCTGTGGTACCTCCACGCACCACCAGCTTCAGCTCGTCTAATGCCCGGGTAAATTCGTCATTCTGGTACAACATGACGCCCAGGTTGCCATGCAGGCGTGCGTTGGATGGGCTCAGGCTGAGGGCTTGTTCGGCATATTGGATGGCCTTACCGTACTGTCCTTCAGTGGCATAGGTGCGGGATATCTCCGTCAGGATATCCGGGTTGGTGGGGTTGAGTGCCACTCCGGTCAGCATTTCCTGGACAGCCAGGTCATACTCGCCCTGCATCTTGTACACCGCACCCAGCGAGTAATGCAAATCCCACAGCTTATCGTTAATGGCAATGGCAGCCTGGTATTCCCGGATGGCTTCAGGAAGATTATTGGTGTTAAAGAACACATAACCGCGCGCCCGGTGGGTTTCGAGAGCGGTTGGATCCAAAGCCTGGGCTTTCTGCGACATATCGATGGCAGTCTGGATGTCCTCGTAGTCGCCCTGATCCAACAAAATCTCGGTGTAGAATGCATAGGCGGCGGCATTGTTCGGGTCTAGCTCGATAGCTTTATTCACCGCAATCTCGGCATCGGCATAGTTTCCAAGGTAATCCAATGCGGATGCCTTAATGGCATATGCCATGGAGTTGTTCGGGTTTAGCAGCAAGGCATTCTCGGCATTGGTGACAGCTTCCTGGTATAGCCCGGTAAATATCAGTATGCGGGCCAAGTCGATATATGTGGAGGGGTTGCGAGGATCAGCCAGGATGGCTTGTTTGTAGGCGTCGATGGCCTGGGAGAGCTTGCCCTCCGTGAGGAAAGCCTCAGCCTCATTGATCAGCGACTCCTGGCTGCGTGTGGGTGTGGGCGATGGCATGAACAGTGTAGGCACCTCAGGTACAACCACCTGATTAAAGTAAATCAAACCGCCGATTGCCACCACCAGGAAAGCGATCCAAAATGGGTTGGAAGGGCGGCGGGTGCGTTTCTTCATGTTCAGTTTTCCGCCACGCAAGTACATGGTTTCATATTACCACCGCCTGAAGTGAGAATCAAGATATACACAAGGTAGATTAAAATTCTCTCGTCTGGCATATGCTTTACCTTACTCTATGGAATGTTCACCACGCTGCGTCACACAAAACTTCCTTGCATCGCTCGAAAAGCGCACACTTCATTGCTTGCAAAAGAGGCTCTTCATCGCTCACAAAGAACGTTCGCGATGTTTCGGGCATAGAGCACCCTCAAGTCGCAAAGAACGCTCCTTGATTAAATAATAGTTGGTGGTAAAATCATTTCCGCATACGTCCCTGTAGCTCAGCGGATCAGAGCATTTGCTTGCGGAGCAAAGGGTCGGGCGTTCGAATTGCCCCAGGGACGCCTCCTGGCCTCGCTCATATAGAACGTTCTTCATCGCTCGTAAAGAGCACTCGCGATGTTTCGGGCTTCACAGACCGAAGAATGCCCTCAAGGCTTCGTCGCAAAGAACGCTCCTTGAGCGAGTCGCTTTTAATTTTCAACTATGGTGTGTAGATATGGATAATCCCTTTCAAATCTTACTGACCAATGATGATGGCATCCAATCCCCGGGTCTGTGGGCAGCCGCGGGGGCTCTCTCGGAGCTCGGGTACGTTCACGTGGTGGCACCGCGTGACCAATTCTCAGGTGCGGGGCGCAGCCTGCCGTCCACTTCGGATGGCATCATCACTCCGCAACAGATGCAGGTGAATGGTAAGCTGTGGACGGTTTATAGTGTGGGTGGTACACCAGCTCAGGCTGTGCTGCATGCCATCTGCGAGATCCTGCCCCAACCCCCGGATCTGGTCGTCTCGGGGATAAATTATGGCGAGAACATGGGAGTGGGCGTGACTGTCTCAGGGACGGTGGGGGCAGCCATGGAGGGGGCTGGTAATGGTATTTCTGCACTTGCGGTATCCCTGGAAACGGATGAATCAGACCATCTATCCTATTCCACTACCATCGATTTTGGCGCGGCAGCCTACTTTACGGCCTTGTTCGGGCGCATGTTGCTGGAACGACGAATGCCGGAGGATGTGGATTTGCTCAAGGTGGATGTGCCACGTGATGCAACCCCGCGTACTCCCTGGGAGGTCACCCGGCTCTCGCATCAGACGTATTTTATGCCCGTGACACCCAAACGAACCTCCTGGGATCTTCCGGAGCGGGTGGGGTACCGCAGGATTGAAAACCCGGGTGGGTCGGGGGAAGATACGGACGTGTACGCCCTGCGGGTGAAGCGGCTGGTCTCGGTCACCCCCCTCAGCCTGGATCTAACTTCGCGGGTGAGCCTGCGGGATTTTGACCGGCTTCTACGAGGCAAGTGAGCCTGGCTTAAGTCCGAGCCCGGCAAGCATCATAGGGTGGAGTTGTGGATTGGCTACCACGACGGATTGAGGTGGTGAGATAACGTCCTCCCCGCCAGCCAGGTTGGTAACAATTGCCCCTGCCTCCAGGGCAATCAGCGCACCCGCCGCAACATCCCAGGCTTGCAATCGCAATTCCCAAAAGCCATCCAAACGCCCACAAGCCACATAACAAAGATCCAGGGCAGCTGAACCTAGCCGACGGACGCCTTGTGAGCGCAAGGCAAAGTAAGCATAGTGATCCAGGTTGTTTTCCGGATTGGTGCGAATGTCGTAGGGGAAACCCGTGACGAGCAACGCATGGTCCAGGTCGGGTGTCGAAGATGGGTGGATGGGTTGCCCATTCAACCAGGCACCCTGGCCACGTTCAGCGCTGAAACACTCATCGCGCATGGGGTCGTAGACCACACCCAGGGAAAACCCTCCCCTTTCCGCATAAGCGATCGATACCGAGTATATAGGTAACCCATGCACATAATTGCCTGTGCCATCCAGCGGGTCGATGTACCAGGTATGGTCACCTGAGCCTGCCAATACACCACTCTCTTCAGCTACAATGCGGTGTGCGGGGAAACGCTGATGAATTTGACCGAGCAGGTATTGCTCTGAGCGGCGATCGACGTCACTTACCAGGTCGATCACACCTTTGTGGTCGACGTGCAGGATTTGGCCGAAGCTGGTACGAAGGATTTCTCCAGCCTGATGGGCAAGGGTGATCAGGTCAGTGAGGGTAGGGGACATGGAATTCTCGTAAATGGATAATCCAATGATTTGAGATTATCACAGTTTTTTCATTTCATAATACCACCGACAGCAGCGGCACAATCATCTCTTCCTCCGATAACCCCCCATGCCGGCCAACGAGCAGGTTCTCCTTATCCGCCCACCATAGATAGGCGTCATTACGGGCTGCCACGATCAAGTCACCCAGGCGGTCTGATAAATACCGATGGGGGGTTCCAGGTCCGAACAAGCCCTTCGTCACAGCCTCGGAAGGGTCTAGGAAGATGAACTGACCTGGCCAGGTAGCATTGAAGTAAGATCGGACGAAGTCCTCCTTCCCGGGTTTAAGGAAAAGGTACATCAGGCGGTGCTCGCCGGTAGGTAGGATGTGCAAGTTTTGCAAGAGTGCCGGGTGGTTGCGCAGGTCGTAGCGGGATGACTTTTGAGTGGCGATCATCCCATGGTCGGCAGTTAGCAGGACGAGGGTGCCCTTACGATTAGCCGGAGAGAGCTGATCCAGAAAGTGCTGCTCGAAGGCGCGGCTAAATTCAGCAAATTCAGCCGCAGTGCGCTCATCATCAGGGTGGTAGAAGTGAGAAAAGTGGTCGATCTGGCCGGTATAGACCCAGAAATATTGCTTTTGGCGCGGGTTGGATTCGACCAGGTAGCGCAGATTGACCCACATCTCAGCCGGGGTGAGGAAACCATGCACAGCCACATCTTTGAAGAACATCTGCGATAACCCTGAGCGGGTGATGCTGCGGTGCTGCAGGGCATGTGACCTGACACCGATTTCTGCCAGGTGAGTGCCTAATGTGGGTAAACCCAGGAATTGGTCTGGCTTGAATCCAGCCTTGGCCAGGCTTCCGGAATCATTCTCGAAGGTTACGGGAGTATGCAAAATCATATTGCTCACTATCCCGTATTCTTTCAACCACAACTCATACCCGACAATGCCATGCTCGGCCGGGCTCTTCCCGGTCCACAGGGAGGTGAGGGCTGCAGATGTAGTGGAGGGCGTAATGGAGGTCAGCGCGGCCAATCGACCCTGTTCTGCCAACCGTGACCATACCGGGGCGGTGCCGTCGGTCATCCAGCGTTGCAAGCGATGCAGCGCAAGGGCATCCACCAGCACCAGGATCACTCGCCGCAGGTCGGTAGAATCTGGGAAGAGCAGCTGTGTGCTGAGAGGTGATGCTCCAAATGACTGGGCACCCAGCCAATGGCAGATACTGGAGGGGAGGTTCAGGATCGAACCGCCCAGGTAATCTGGATGGATGAAGTTCGCATCCAGGTCCAGCCCTGGCAGACGGTGGGTTTTCAGGTGGCGAAGTATTTCAGCAGTGGTGTCAGTCATTATTATGGCATTGGAGAAGTAAAAGGTTCTTTTTGATATAATCACGGGATTGGAGAAACTGGTGCATATTTATTTCAGCTCCGCTCAGCCGCTAAGGCGTTATCTTACCCTATTTTATGGCTTTACTCTAGGGCTGGCGCTGGTTCTGGCATTCCTTGCCGTTGTCCAGCGCGTGAATGTACCGCCAGGTGCTGCTACTGTCACACAGGTGGTTTTATCTCAAACTATAACTCCAATCCAGGCCAGCACGCAGAACCATGCTGACAGCACCTCCACCCCCCTCCCCGCCATAACATCCACACCCAATGTGAAGACACCCTCCGCCCTGGGACTGACAGCGGATCAGCTACGGGGATTGCAGGTGAGCCTGTGGCACCCCTGGAGCGGGTCAATGGGTGCTGTGTTACAGTCTCTCCTGGATGAATTCAACCGCACCAACCAATGGGGAGTCACTATCCAGGCCAGCGCTTATGAGGGCTTTGGCAGGCTGGATGAGGCGGTGGAGGCTGCCCTGGTCTCGACCCAGGACTTCGGATTTTTTACCGGATGTACTGATAGATTATGGCTATCAGGCGCGACATTGGGATGATAACCATGTCCTGGTGGACCTGACACCCTATGTCACTGACTCTGTCTGGGGGTTTGCGAGCGAAGAGGAAGCTGACTTCTACCCGGCTTTCTGGGAAGAAGATTTGGCCACCAATAGCAGCTCAGGCAAGACGAGACGGCTTGGGATCCCATTTTATCGATCAGCTTACGTGCTGTTTTACAATCAGACTTGGGCGGGCGAGCTGGGTTACCCCACCCCACCTGTCACGCTAGAGGATTTCCGCATGCGTGCTTGTGCAGCCGCGGAATCCTTCGCTGAGCAGGGTGACAAGTCTAATCCAGGCAGAGGCGGCTGGCTGATCACTCCTCAGCCAGGGGCTGCGGTTGGATGGATTTATGCTTTTGGTGGAAATATCTCCCAACCGGGTGGTCAGGGTTACTTATTCAACACCCCGGAAACAGAGCAGGCATTTGAGTATCTGAAGGATTTGCAAGCGAGTGGTTGTGCCTGGTCTGAAACAGGTGTGAACCCGCAGATTGAGTTTGCAGAGCGGCAGGCACTATTCGTTGTGGGCAGCTTATTCGATATCCCCAATCAGCAACAAGTTTTCGACCAGGAAAATAGTAAAGATGATTGGCTGGTCATCCCATTCCCATCTAACACCGAGCCAGTTGTGGATACTTATGGCCCGTCTCTGCTACTCACCCATTCGAACCCCGCCAGGCAATTGGCTGCCTGGTTGGTGATCGACTGGCTGGTTTACCCTCCCAACCAGGCTGTTTGGGTGAGTGCACTCGAAACCTACCCAACGCGTCAAAGTGCGATGAGTTATCTGACTGAAGCAGCTCGTACCAACCCCCAATGGGCAGAGGCACTGAAGCTGCTGCCCAGTGCACGGAGCGAGCCTTTGCTTGCTTCATGGAGTATGATGCGCTGGGCACTCAACGATACGATGGCGCAGCTGTTTGACCCTCAATTTAGCGCTGACCAAATTCCGTTGATGCTGGAGAATTTGGACCGCGTGGCGTTGGAAATCTTAACCCAGGTGCGCTGATGACCGATTTACCGCATGTCAAGATCTATACCGATGGAGCTTGTGAACCCAACCCAGGCCCGGGTGGATGGGCAGTTTTATTGCTTTATGGCAGGCACAAGAAGGAGCTCAGCGGTGCTGAACCCTGGACCACGAATAATCGGATGGAGCTTACCGCAGCGTTGCAGGCACTTGGTGCGCTGACCCAGGTAGCCTGGGTGGATTTCTACACCGATTCCGAGTACCTGCGCAAGGGTATCACCGAGTGGCTGCCGGATTGGCGGCAGCGTGGTTGGAAACGCAAGAGTGGAAAACTTGCAAATATTGACCTTTGGCAAGCGCTTGATGCTTCATTGGCAGGGCACACCATCAACTGGCATTGGGTGCGCGGACATGCTGGCGACCGTTATAATCAGCGGGTGGACAACCTGGCACGCCAAGCCATGCGTAATCGTCCCTTGCGTCCTTGACCTTGGAGAAGGTATACAGTATACTCACCCGCGCCGGGGTGTAGCGCAGTTTGGCAGCGCACCGCGTTTGGGACGCGGGGGTCGGCGGTTCGAGTCCGCCCGCCCCGACTTATGTCGAAAATCAACTATGATGGTGTGCTTGAGGCTGGCCATTTTACACCGGATGGACAGCTTGATTGGGTGCGTGTCTATTTACGTCATGGCCCAGTCTTCGGTGACCGCACCCTGCTAAGCCGGCAGGCTTTCATCGAACAGCTTAAATCGGGTAAACGCTTCATGCTTGGTGAGCGAATCCTAAACATGGGCGGAAAATTCAACGTCACCCAGTCAGTGCATTTGTTGCAGCAAGAAGGCAACCGGATCATCGTAGTGGGTGATGTTCCTGCCACCAGGGATGAGTTGTCGGGCATGCCGATAATATAACCATGCTTCCCGAATTCGATGGGTATTTGTCAAGCGGCTCTGATAGCCGCTTTTTTGTTAGCTTTAGGAACTCCCAGCAGGCTGGTATAATTTTCCTGTGCCAACTCCTTTCTATCATCTAAGCCTGGCAGAAGACTTATTGCGACATCCCTCGTTGCCGGAAGAGGTACGCCGGTTCCTGCAACCATCCCGCTGTGCATTCCTTTTTGGAAATACCGCCCCGGATGTCCAGGTTGTTTCAGGCCAGCCACGCCAGCAAACGCATTATTTCAGCCTACCCATTCAGACCAGTGACCCTCCTGCCTGGGAGCTTCTTCTGTCTAGATATCCCCAACTAGCAGAAGTCCGGAAAATCCCTGCACTTAAAGCCGCGTTCCTGGCAGGTTACTTGTGCCATCTGCAGGCAGACTGGATGTGGGTGATGGAAATATTTACTCCGACATTCGGCCCGCGGTGCACTTGGGGCACCTTTCACGAACGCCTATACCTGCATAATGTATTGCGTGCTTACCTTGACGTACGCATCCTACCGGAGCTGCATCCAGATATGGATACCTGCCTGCTCCTGGTGAAACCTGATGGTTGGTTGCCATTTGTAAAGGATCATCACCTGGTCGAATGGCGCGACTTATTATTTCCCCAACTCCAGCCCGGTGCCTCCACTCAAACGGTTGAAGTATTCTCCTCCCGCCAGGGAATATCCGCACCTGAGTTCCAGGCTTTGCTTGGATCGGAGGAGCGCATGCAACAAGAGGTTTTTAGCCACCTCCCACTCGAGCAGGTGCAAGGTTATCGTCAGCGGGTGCTGAATCAAAATACCCGCCTGATATCGGGGTACCTGGCATTAATCATGCATGATGCTGTGTCACCTACGAAAAAAAGTATTTTTCAAGGAGTCCAGCCATAAAAATAATTGAGCACACCCAAAAACCGGTCGAGAAGGATCGTTTTCTAGATTATTTCGATCAAATCAAGAAGTTGCTGCCGATAGGTAATGCCGGCGAGCAACCCGAAGAAGTCATTATCAGGCGGTTCTCGCTGGGTCTGGATAATCGTTTCGTCATGCTGCGAAACCTTCAGCTTGAAGGCCCGGGTGCACCTTTCCCGCCCATCCTGGTTGGCCCTACCGGGCTGTATCTTCTCAACGTGAGCCAGGCAAAGGGATTTTTTAGAGCCAAGGAGACTTCGTGGTGGGAGGTTGATAAAAAGACTCATCGGTTTAATCCAGCGCTTCCCAATTTGATTAAACAAAGTCAGGATTATGCCAGGAAACTTGTAAAGATATTGGATGAGAATGGCAAGTCTCACCCGGAAGTCACCCCCATCCTGATCTTTGCCAATCCTGGGGTCAACGTCGAAACAACCAACCCGGCAATTCGGATCGTGCGGATGGATGGCGTCGAAAACCTGATCTCAAATATCATTTCCAACCAGGAAGTTCTCGAGACAATAGAGATCAATACCTTATCCGATTATCTCGAAGTAATGGCAAATCCTGAAAAAGCCATCCCCATGGGGGAAGGGGAAGACTTTTTCGGGCGGGATTTATTACTACCCGAAAAGAAAGCCAAACCAAAAATCCCTGATATTCCCATTCCAAAAGAGATGCCTCTGCCACCTATTGAAAAGAAGCTGCAATTCTCCAAAAAGCAGTGGATCATCCTGGAAGTACTATTAGTGCTGACCATCGTGGTCTTGCTGGCTGCCATTCTATATGTATTGAGCTTCGATTGACACTGAAAGTATCCAAGAGGAGCAATTGCCCACACCATTTCTCTCACTCATCATTCCAGCGCATAACGAAGAAACCCGCCTTCCTGATACCCTCAAGCAGGTACTTGCGTTTGCTGAACAGCAATCTTATAGCATGGAAGTGGTGGTGGTTGAGAATGGGAGCATGGATCGTACATTCCAAATTGCTCAAAACTTCGCCACAACTCATCCCCTGATACGCGTTTTACAAAATTCCCAGACTGGCAAGGGTGGAGCCGTCAGGCAGGGGATGCTGGCTGCACAGGGTGAATATCGCTTCATGTGCGATGTTGACCTATCCATGCGGGTTGATGAGATCAACCGCTTCCTGCCACCCGCTTTGAATGATTTTGATATATCCATCGCCTCGCGTGAAGCGCAGGGGGCGATCCGTTATGGAGAGCCTTATTATCGCCATTTTGTCGGGCGTATCTATAATGGGCTGATCCGTTTCCTGGCTTTGCCGGGCTTACAAGACACACAATGCGGTTTTAAATGCTTTAGAGGTGCGGTGGCACAAGAGCTATTTCCGCTCCAAACCCTCACTGGATGGTCCTTCGATGTAGAAATCCTGTTTATAGCCCGCCTGTTGGGTTACAAAATTATTGAGCTTCCCATCCATTGGTATTACAGCCCGCACAGCAAGATCAATGTGGTTCGTGATTCGTTCAAGATGGGGGTGGATCTGCTCACTATTCGTCTGAATGCCCTGCGCGGAGTTTACGCTCATCCCAATGCCCGCATTTGATGCTTCCCTCCTGCCCACAGAGCCTGATCTTTCATTCGAGCAGGTTTTATGGCAGACCGGGCAGGAATATATCGCTGGCATTGATGAGGCTGGACGGGGTGCTCTTGCGGGGCCAGTAGCTGCAGGTGCAGTCATTCTGCCACCATTGGCAAGCATCGCTAACCTCTTAAAAGGGGTGCGCGATTCCAAGCAGATGACTCCCCGTCAGAGAGAGTCGGCCCGCGAACGCATCCTGCAATATGTAATCTCCTGGGGAGTGGGTTTTGCAACACCAGAAGAGATTGACCGGATGGGCATCCTGCCCGCAACACGCCTGGCAGCTTGCCGGGCTTTGCAAGATCTAACTCCGTCCCCGTCTCACTTGCTGTTGGACTACCTGTTTTTGCCTGAAATTACTTTGCCCCAGACTGCATTGATCAAGGGTGACTGCCGCTCATTGAGCATTGCAGCTG
This sequence comes from uncultured Chloroflexia bacterium, assembly GCA_963774275.1. Taxonomy (GTDB): domain Bacteria; phylum Chloroflexota; class Anaerolineae; order Anaerolineales; family UBA4823; genus FEB-25. The sequence continues at coordinate 88,111 of CAVZEP010000012.1, forward strand.
CTTCTGTCCTGGCGAAGACCTCCCGGGACGCACAGTTACGCGAGCTTGATCTGACTTACCCTGGGTATGGCTTTGCTGCTCATAAAGGCTACGGTACCCAGGCTCACCGGGAGGCTTTGCAGCGTTTGGGTCCGTGCCCTGTTCACCGCCTCAGCTTTTCATTCCATCCGTGATATAAAAACCTATCTCTTCATTGGAGAATATCATGACATCCAACAAGACTTCTCGCCAATACGGTTTATGGGATAGCCCGATCACACCCACCAGCGTGGGGAGGGGTATTACCTTCAATGACGTGGTCTGGGACGAAAGTGGTGCGCTGGTATGGCATGAAGGTCGTTCAGGCCGGGGCGTGGTAGTCATCCAGCCGCCGGATGATCAGGCTCCTCGCGACTTGAACAGCGACTATTCCATCCGTGCGGGTGTCGGTTATGGTGGTGGTGATTTTACCGCTGAGCGTGGAATCGTCTGTTTTGTTGAGGCGGGTTCAGGTCGTTTATATCGCCAACCACTATTATCTGGTATTGCTCAGCCCATCACGCCAGCGTTTGGAAAAGCAGGGGCACCGGTTCTTTCGCCGGATGGGTGTTGGCTGTTATTTGTCCATACCTACGAGGGGAATGATGCACTGGCAATCGTGGATGTGGAAGGGAAGCATTGGCCTGTGCGACTGGTCTCCGGGGATGATTTTTATATGCAGCCTTGCTGGCATCCCGATGGAAAGCGCATTGCCTGGATTGCCTGGAGCCACCCAAACATGCCCTGGGATGGGACTTTCCTGCGCCTGGGTTGGTTAGGCAATGTAGAAAACGGGTTACCAATCCTGCATGAAACGACCACCCTGGCCGGGAATGAACAAACCTCTATCTTCCAACCTCAATTCTCTCCGGATGGGCATTGGCTGGCATATGTCTCAGACCAGACTGGCTGGTGGCAGATTTACAGTTACAACCTGGATAAAGGTGAGCATATCCAGCTTACCCATGCCCCTGCCGAGCATGGCAATCCAGCCTGGGTGCAGGGGTTACGCACATATGGGTTCTCTGCCGATAGCAAAAGTTTGTTCTTCGTTCGCAACCAGGAAGGTGTCGAAAGCCTATGGCAGATTCAGCTGAATACCGGTAAAGAACAATGTCCTTTCACTGCCAGGATACACTTCATTGGCTCAGCCTTCCGTCTCAAGGGATGGAGAGCATATTGCCCTGATCGCTTCGAGTGGGAACACACCACCGCGCATCATTACATATGCGCCAGATGGGAATACCCACATCTGGCGAAGAAGTATGCCGGAAGATTTACCTGCAACATCCTATGCCGTACCACAGCACATTAACTGGACAGGCATAGATGGTGGCCGGGTATATGGATTATATTACCCACCGAAAAATGATGGATTCGATGGGATTGGGTTGCCACCCTTGATGGTAATGGTGCACGGTGGACCAACCAGCCAACGCGTTGCGGCTTTCAATGCGGGAGTGCAATTCTTCACCAGCCGCGGTTATGCCGTACTGGATGTTAATTACCGTGGTAGTACCGGTTATGGGCGTGATTACCGCAACATGCTGCGGGGAAATTGGGGGATCTATGATGTGCAAGATTCGGTCAGTGGAGCTCGTTACCTGGCTGACCAAATGCTGGTGGAAAAAGGGCGGATGGTGATCATGGGTGGAAGTGCGGGAGGTTTTACCGTGCTCAAAGCACTGGAGGATTACCCCGGCTTTTTCAAAGCAGGTGTTTGCCTGTACGGGGTCTCCAACCAGTTCACCCTGGCATCTGAAACACACAAGTTCGAGGCGCATTATTCCGATACACTGCTTGGACCTCTCCCCCAGGCAACGGATGTATACCGCACACGCTCACCCATTTTCTACATCGATCAAATATGCGACCCACTGATTGTGTTTCAAGGCGAGGAGGATGTAGTTGTGCCCAGGGCTCAGTCAGATGAGGTGGTGGCTTCACTTAAGCAGCGCAACATCCCCCACGAGTACCATCTCTACGCAGGAGAGGGTCATGGATTCCGCAAGGCGGAGAACATCGAGCATATGTACTCAACCATTGATAAGTTTTTGAAACGGCATGTGATTTACGCTTGAATTGGCCTCAGCAAAACATTGGCTGATTTCAGAAAACTGCTCATACTCTAAAAGAACCCCCAGTTATCTTCCTTCCAGCCGTATTGGCCTCGTAATGGCACAAATGCCACTGGGGTAATATGCTCGCGTTTGTAATCGTCGCCTTGTCTTCGCCAGCGATCCAGCATCTGTTCACCCGCCGCACCTTCAGGGAGAACCAACCGTCCCCCATCAGATAGCTGGTCGAACAACGGTTGCGGGACGCGCGGCGCGGCTGCGGTAATCATAATGGCTTGAAAAGGAGCATATTTGGGCAAACCCAGCGACCCATCACCTACATGCACGGTCACGTTGGTGACTCCCAATCTCACCAACACTTGTTCGGCTTTTTCAGCCAGTGCTTCATGCCGTTCGATGGTATGCACCTGCCGTGCCAGGCAAGACAGCAAAGCCGCTTGATAGCCTGAGCCTGTGCCCACCTCCAGCACGTTTTCGTCACCCTCCAGCTCCAATAATTCTGTCATCAAAGCGACGATATACGGTTGGGAGATTGTTTGGCTATGCCCGATAGGCAACGGTCCGTCGGTGTATGCGAGGTGTAAGTATTCCTGCGGAAGAAACAAATGCCGCGGCACGCTGCGTAATGCATCCAGTAAACGTTCATCCTGGATGCCACGTGCGATGATCTGCTCGTTGACCATGGATTTACGAAGGTTGGAATAATAGGCTTCGTCTTCCATCAGACTTCAAATCATACACCACGCAGCAAGGTTTTCCAAAACTCATCCCGCTCACCCGGCACAAATGGGAGGTATAAACCCAATCGGTCCACCAGACCCTGGTAGCGCTCCAGGAGCGCAGCGGGTAAGTCGCCAGGTGAAGCTGAGACCGCGAACTCGCGCAGCATATCATCATGGATCAATCCTGCCATGTCTGCCCAGGCTCCACGTGCCGCCAGGGAAGAGAGCTGCCTGGCGGTTTCATCCCAACCATGCAGCTCCATCACCGGCCGGTAGGAAGGCGTGGAGGCATAGAAGGCGATCTGGGCACGGACAAAGTACTCTTCTTCTGGCGAGGTCACTACGAAGGCAGAGGTCGCAACTTTAATCTCAGTCCTGTGACGTCCCGCTTTGACGGCGCCTTGCTCGATGGCAGGCAGGATCACCTCCCGCAAATAGCGAGTGGTGTGAAATGGATGGGCATGGAAGCCTTGCGCCGTCTCGCCTGCCAGCCTGGCCAAACCCGGATTGACCCCGGCGATATAGATGGGAATATCCGGATATTTGATTGGACCCGGGTTGAAGAAGGGTGACATCAGGTTAAGCTTGTAGTGCTCGCTCTGATAATTGAATGGTTGGTTGTTCTGCCAGGTATTCCAGAACGCGCGCACAGCATCAATTTGCTCACGCAGCTTGCCCACCACCGATTCTGGCCATGGCATGCCGAAACGCCTCTCGATGTGTGCTTTTACCTGCGTCCCTAACCCAAGGATGAAACGTCCATCCGATGCCCCTGCCAGGTCCCAGGAGGTGTAAGCCAGATTTGCCGGGCTGCGTGCAAAAGCTATGGCAACCGCCGTTCCAAAACACAGTTTGTGGGTATGCTCAGCGATCAATGCCCCCGGCAGGAAGGGATCATGCATGGTCTCAGTTGACCATAGGGCATTGAAGCCCATCGTCTCGGCTGCGCGAGCGATGGACGGAATAGCGGATAAACCAGTGGGAGGAAGAGTGGCATCGAATATCATACTCAGCTCATCAGATATGCCATCACCCACTGGGTTGTTGCCACCAGGGCTTCGAGATGGGTGCGCTCATAATTATGCGAGGCGTCCACTCCCGGACCGATGAGCGCTACAGCGACATCACCGCCAGCTCTCCAATAGGCCTCGCCATCCGAGCCATAGAAGGGATAGATATCCACCTTGTATGGGATGCCTTGCTCGTCTGCCAGCTGGCGCAACTTCTGGCTCAACCCATGGTGGTAAGGCCCACCAGAGTCTTTCACACATAGTGTGGTATGGAACTCGTCGGAAGTCTGCCCTTCGCCTACAGCTGCCATATCCACACTGAGAAGTTCGGTCACTTCGGGTGGAATGCCTGCAGCAGCTCCATGCCCCACCTCTTCATAATTGCTGATGTGCAGATGAGCGGTCTGTGAGGGTTTCAAGCCAGCGTCATGCAATGATTTGACCGCTGCCACCAGGCATGCCACGCAGGCTTTATCATCTAAATGGCGTGAACGCACGAATCCATGGGTGACCTCCACGCGTGGGTCGAAGGTGATAAAATCGCCCACCCTGATGCCCAGCGCCTCGGTCTCCTCTTGAGTAGTGGTGTGAGCATCCAGCCGCACCTCCATATTGTCATCTTCACGCCTGGTTTCATTTACCTTGGTGCTATGAGATGTGCCCGGAGGCCATTTGAAACAAGATCGATCCGCGCACCGGTTCGCCCTGGCTGGCAAGAACCATACAGCCTTCCCCTTCAACGGTATTCCAGGCATAACCGCCAATTTTAGTCATCCTCAAGCGGCCGCCTGGTTTAATTTCCTTGACCATCGCGCCAAGTGTGTCGGCGTGAGCGGTGAGAGCCCGGGGTGTTTCATTTTTTACTCCCTGCCAGGTGGCAACCAATGCGCCTTTGCGTGTGCGCTGCAGGGTTAGCTCAGGGAACACCATCAGCGCCTGCTCGGTGAAGGCAATCGCTGGTTCAGCGTAGCCTGTTGGGCTGGCAGTATTTAGGAGCCCTTGGAGAAAACTCAACAGGTATTCAGTATCGATACTTGGAAGTGCCATTAATGTACTCCGTGATCTGAGATGTCATCCAAAGCAGGGCAATATGCTCATCTCGTTTACCCCGCTCGGATTATGACTGGAAGAGTGTCCTGATGAACCTTATTCTGGCAGTCCCTCGAACTGCAGGATTGCTTTCCGCCACTCCTCAGGGATGGGTACAGAGCGTTTGCTGCGGTAATCATATGTCACCAGCACGCATGACCCCGTGGCATATTCACTTTCATCCCGCGCATCCTCAATGCGATATTCTGAAGTCATGCTCTTGTTGCCTATGCGCGAGATACGCACGCCAACCCGGATGGGGTCGCCAAATTGAATTGCCTTGCGAAAGGTCAGCTGAACATCCGCCAGGATAACTCCAATATCCAAAAAAGAGCCGCCTTCCCATAATTTAAGTTGTTTTAGGTAAAAAACGCGCCCTTGTTCCACATAGGTCAGGAATTTTGCGTTGTTGACGTGCCCTTGCGGGTCGAGATCACCATAACGAACTTCAATGAGGTGGTAGAAGCGGAAGTCTGTCATCCTTGAAATTATACCCTTATCTGTTGTAGCCGTCTTGAGCCAATCGCAGCTTAATCTTGAGTACGTGATCGCTAACTCAATTCCCTCATGATTTCTGCGAGAAGATTTCTCTCCCTGAAGTTATAATTACCTTGATGATGCGTTTGAATCCCTTCGTGAGGTTCAGGACATTCCGTGGACTGGAATACCTGCTTCGCCATCCTGGTGACGGCAGTGTTCACCCTGATCTTCATTCCCTTCCGTTCAGCGGGTGGGCAGGACCATACCATCCTCTCGCTGCTCTATCTATTACCGGTTGTGCTGAGTTCGGTTTTATGGGGACTCAGACCCGGCGCTCTGGCGGCACTGGCATCATTTTTAGCCCTGAATTATTTCTTTGTCCCACCCTACTACACATTGCTTGTGCACCGCACGCAAGACTTGCTGGTGTTAATTGTCTTTTTGGGTGTCTCAATCACCATCGGACAATTGGTTGGCAGGGTAAGTAAAAGCCTGGCAGAGTCGCACGCCCGCGAGCATGAAGCCATCCACCTGTATGAATTAACCATGCATCTGGCGGGTTTGCAGGATGAGCAGGAAATCGTCTCCGCCCTGGCAGAGCAGACGTTGATTGCCTTGCGAGCCATGCGGGTGGACGTCTTGGTGGAAGCCCAGGGAAATATTCCCGCCCATCACGTCAGGATGGAGGATCGCTCACAGCCAGGTCAGGCTCAAAATGAAAGACCAACCTTTTTAAACCCATTGCAGTCTGCGCGTGGCCTTCTGGGCGAGATCCAGGTCTGGCGTGAAACAGCTCCGCTCACGCCGGCTGAGGCGCGCATGATGAGCACCTTCGCCAGCCAGGGAGTATTGGCACTGGAGCGTGTGCGCCTGTCGCAGGCTGCCTCCAGGGCGCGTCTGCTTGAGGAGAGTGACCGGTTCAAATCATCCCTGTTATCATCTGTCTCCCATGAGCTGCGCACACCCTTGGCGACGATCAAAGCTGCGGTTACCAGCCTGCGCAGCGAGACGGTGGCGTGGGATACTGAAGCCCGGGCTGACTTGATGGCTGCCGTGGAAGAGGAAACCGACCACCTGAACCAGCTGGTGGGCAATTTACTCAATATGTCGCGCATCGAGGCGGGAGCGTTAAAGCCCCAGCGCAGCTGGAACTCACTGGCCGAGATCGTTTCCAGCGCCATTGAGCGGACGCGGCAACAGACCGAGAAACACCTTCTGGAAGTGGACGTCTCGTCTGACCTGCCACTTATACCCGTCGATTATTTCCAGATCGAGCAGGTGTTTATCAATCTGATCAGCAACAGCATCAAATATTCACCCGAAGCTACCACGATTGTCATTCATGCAGAGCGTGCTGACGGAGATATGCTTCAGGTGACGGTGAGCAACCAGGGACCACATGTACAGGCTGAAGACTTACAACGCATATTTGACAAGTTCTACCGCGTGACTGCTGCTGACAGAGTCACCGGTGCCGGACTGGGGTTGAGCATCTGCAAAGGGATTGTCGAGGCGCATGGCGGACGTATCTGGGCGGAGAACCTGACCCACGGCTTTGCCTTTAATTTCACTCTGCCTCTAAGCGTGGAGGGCTTTCCACTCAAGGCCGGGCAGGAGATCGATGACGAATGAGTACCCAGCCGCACATCCTGGTGATCGATGATGAAGCCCAGATATTGCGGGCATTGCGCACCATCCTGACCGCCAAACAATTCCGCGTTTCGGTAGCCAGCCGGGGGGAGGAGGGGTTGGCACTGGCTGCCGCTCAGCCGCCTGATCTGATCATCCTTGACCTCAGCTTGCCGGATATGGATGGCGTGGAGGTTTGCGCCCGCCTGCGTGAGTGGACCCAAATACCCATTATCATCCTGTCGGTGCGCGAGAGTGAGCGGGACAAAGTCATCGCCCTGGATAAGGGGGCTGACGACTATCTGACCAAGCCATTCGGCATTGAGGAGCTGCTGGCGCGTATCCGGGTGGCATTACGGCATTCAGCTCAAACATTGGGCAGCCAAAAAAGCCAGATCATCACAGCTGGACCTGTGGTGATTGACCTGGCACTGCATCAGGTTATGCGTTCTGGGGAGGAGGTCAAGCTGACCGCCACCGAGTTCAAGTTGCTGGCTTACCTGGCTGCCAATGCTGGCCGGGTACTGACCAACCGGTCCATCCTGTCACATGTGTGGGATCCTGCAGATGCAGATCGGGTAGAATATCTGCGGGTTTACATCCGCCAATTACGCAAGAAATTGGAAGATGACCCCGATCACCCAAGTATCATTCGCAACGAGCCTGGCATTGGGTATCGCTTCTTGCTCGAAGATTAGACCATTTGCTGTGTGGGTATTATCGAAACTTTAGAGTCGAGTACAATTAGGGAGAAATTATGGCCAGTAAACCTAAACCCGTCAAAATAATAGATCCATATCCAGGTCTTACGGATAGTGCCGTGAGCCAGTTACGGCAGGAATATCTGAGTTACCAGGAGCTGCTGTATATACAACCTCCCCTGGTGCAGCGATTTTTGGAGGCGCAGGCCTCATCCATCGCTGAAGCGGTCGTTCAGGATTTACCTCAGGTCCGGTTCACCCTACCCGACCGGGTGATCCTGCAGAAGCAGGAAGGGGAAGCCAAATCAACCCCCGTGCCGGGAGGGTCACGTGAGCAGATGACAGGTGGCTTGATGGATCGCCTGATGCGGACCGACCTGCGTACCGCGCTGCGATTGCGTCTGGCGGAGCTGGAACAATCCTCGGTCCGGTCTGTCTCGGTGAGTGCAAATCTATTACGGCATGCGGTGGTCAGGCACTTGGTGCACAACATGCTGCCATCCGGGAGAACGGTGCAATACCTGGTGGCTGAAGGTGAGGAAATTCCCAGCATCCCGGCTCATGCCGAGCTGGAGCCTGAATCAGCCATAACGGCTGCAACCGATGCGATCGTCATGGAAGAGGAACGCGGCGAGGCAGGCCGTGGAGAATTGTTGGTTCCCTATGTGGAGGCAGCACGACGGTTCTACTTGCCACAGTGGGTGGCATTTGATGATCAGGGGCATTTATTGGTTGGGAGTGTAAATGAGGCCGAAGCAGATATCGCCTCAATGCAGCGGTATTTGTCAGTCTTGCATGCCGCAGTGGGGCTGGCAGCGTACATGGTGGCGGATGAGGAATACCAAAGAAAGCGTTACGGGATATTAGGTCAGCTGGTAAACCAGGGGCGGGCTTTGGCGGGTTATGAAGTGATGGAGATCATCCGCACGATCCAACACCGGGCAGCCTCCCATGATCTAAACCGTGGGTTGACCCTGAGCCTGCCATACTTCAATGACCAGACCCTGTCGATGGAGAATTATAGCTTCGAGGTGATCCCGGCTGGGCGGATTATGTTTGTGCCAGCTTTCGTGGTTCGGGCAGCGCGTGAGCAGGAAGCGAAGATTGCACAGGATACACGCTTAAGCCAGTCCACGCGCAAGCATTTGCTAACGAAGTTGCGTACTCTTGAACAAGCCTTTTCCAAACCATAATGATTAATTCAAATCGGTAACAGATATGTTATTTTCGATTGGTCTTTTGATAATCATAGCTTACCTTGCCTACCGAGCCTCACCGCGAGAGCGACAGGAAGATGCTCATGTTCATGGCGCCGGGCAGATAGGTTTATTGGCAGCGATAGCCCTCTTCGGTGTGGATTATTACACCTCGTTCTTTTATGCCACGGGCGAGATGATGAGCTCGTTGCATCCATATGGGTTGCAGAAATACGGCTATATCGCAGTTGCCTTCATCGCCTTCGCAAACGCTGTCTTCGGATTCTTATATATGTATTCGTTGGGTATCTTCAACGAGGGTGGCGGATCTTATACTGCATCCATGCGTTACCTTACACCTGCCCTGAGCCTGATTGTAGCTGTTGTGCTCATTCAGGATTATATTTTTACCATCGTCGTATCCACTTTGTCCGGGGTTGATCAGGCATTATCCCTACGCAATGCCACAGGAATACCATGGTTTTGGCACTTTCTTATTGCCGCAATCTTGGTTTCGGTCAATTATTTCCTGACGATTCGTGGGCGAGGAGAATCGGCGCGGGTGGTTTTCGTTATGCTATTCATCTTTATTCTGCTCACCATCACGATGGCATTTGGATTATTCAAAGCCAGTGCAGTGGGAGTACCAGCCTTACCCATGCTTGAGCAAGTTAAAACCGTTCCACTAAGCAAGGCGCTTTACCACATGTTGACTGCTTCGATGAAAGGTCTGGTTGCTCTGAGTGGTCTGGAAGCCATGTCCAATGGTATCCAGTTCGTCAAGGACGAGGATGCCGGGATTGTTAAATGGGGGAAGACGCGCTTTAAACGTCTAAAAGGGCTGTGGAAATTCTATAGCGGAAAGTCGGGGATTGGGCGGCTTGTCCAGACCTCGTTCCTGTTCTATGGTGGGATTACCACACTCCTACTGGCGTCTTTTGCCATTCGCTTCGATGCCTTTGACGGTACGATGGGGCGAACTCTGGTCGGAAACCTGGCTTTCATAGGATTCGACCAGCTCCCGGGCGGTTTAATTCTGTTCTGGGCATACCAGATCCTTGCTGTCGGGCTGTTAACTGCTGCCTCGATGACAGCCTTCCAAGACCTACAAGCAACGGCATGGCGCGATGTCGCCATTGGTGAGATCCCCGAAATCGTGGTTTATCGCAATCCAGCCGGGACGTTCACGCGCTCGGTGACCGCAGGATATATCATTTCCTTGCTACTCATGTTGATTTTGCGTGCTAAACAGTCAGCTGCTGTTCCTTACTATGGCATCGGCGTGTTCATGCCTATTATGGTCATGGGATTGGCGATTCGCAAGCATGTTTTGGCGAAATTTACAGGTAAAGTACGTAGGTGGGGCAGTCTGGGAGCCGGGTTCGCTGCAATTTTAGCCGGGCTTGTTTTTGTCGGTCAGATCGTGGGCAAATGGACGGAGGGTGGTTGGGTGGTGCTCATTTCATTTAGTGTGCTAGTGTTGACCGCGAATGGGTTGCTAATCTCTCCCATTGGTTATCGAGATGTTAAGCAAATTCACCGCATCGTGCGCGAGAAAGCTCGTGTTCAGGGTTCAATGGGATCGATTGTCGAATGGCAGTCCTTGAAGATGCAGGAGTATCGTTACGCGTTGCTGGTATTCATTACCCGTTTCTTCGAGGTTTTGGGTGTCCGCAGACCGGTTCGCTTTGAACCTCCTATTCAAGCTGGGACATATGATGAGGCTGTCCACTCCGATCACCCGGAAGCGCCCTCATTATTGGCACAATACCTGGAAAAGGAAGAAAAGCCTAAGGCAGGTGGCAAACCAAAGGAAACCGCCCCCGGGGACGATCCTTCAAAATTGCCTTAATATTTCTCGCTAAATGCGAATAAAAGACCTTCCATTGACTGGGAGGTCTTTATTCTTTTTTAATGCCTTTGCCCCAAACTTTTGTCTCCATTTTATTTTGGTTCAGTACAATGAAATCGTGAGCAAAATAATTTTGAACCCAATTGGCAGGAGAAAACTATGTTAGAACAGTCCCTTTTGCTAAAACTATCCTCTCCAGGAATTACCGACAACACGACAAGCCGGCTGCGACAAGAATACCAGGCTTATCAGGGCCTGTTCCAGATTCAATCTTCGCTGGTACAGCAATTTCTTGGGGCTCAAGCTGCCGCATTGGCTGAGGCGGTTGTGCAGGGAATACCAGAGGTTCATTTTTCACTCCCCGATCTTGTGGCTTGTCTGCCAACCTCCTCGGGTTCTATGGAGCTGGAAAGTGTTCCCACGGATCACCGTGCGCAAATGGCAGGGGGTTTGTTGGGACGAATGACTCATACGGGCTTGCGTACCGCCCTCTCTCGGCGCCTCTCGGAATTGGAAAGGCTCGTCGAAACAGGCAGTGTCGGTCAGTGCGGGTCTGCTTCGGTATGCTATTGCTATTCATATGATTTATAACATGCTACCTGCAGGAAAATCGGTGATTTATGCTGCCACCGATGGTGATGACATTCCCAACCGGCCTGTGGAACCGGATTTTGATCAGGGGTCTGCAATCAATTCCAGCCATGACGCACTTGGCAAGGAGAGCCAGGTAGAAAAGGGTCGTGGCGAGCTGCTGGTGCCGTATGTGGAAGCTGCCCGCCGGTTCTATTTGCCCCAATGGGTTGCTTTCGATAATCAAGGTCATCTGTTGCCAGGCTCGGTAAGCGAGGCTGAAGCCTACATCGCCTCGATGCAACATTATTGGACCATCCTGTATTCAGCGATCGTGTTGGCTCCGTATATGATCGCTGACGAAATATGCCAGCAAAAGCGTTATGGCATGCTTGGGCAATTGGTCAACCAGGGACGCGCTTTAGCTCACTTCCAGTGTCAGCTGATTATCCAAACCATCCAACACCGTGTGGCTGAGCATAAACTGGACCGCGGATTGAGGCTGAGCCTGCCATATTTCAACGACCAGACACTGGCGATGGAGATTTATAACTTTGAAATAATCCCAGCGGGGCGGATTATGTTCGTGCCGGCATTTGTGGTGCTGGCGGTGCAACATCAAGGAGCGAAGGTTGCACAGGATACACATTTCAGCCGGACCACGCGCAGGCATCTGTTGACAGAGCTTAGCAAACTGGAACAGGCTTTTTTGAGGTGATCGAATGTTGTTTTCAATTGCGTTATTGATTGTGATCGTTTTTCTGGCATACCGTGCAGCGCCGCGCGAGCGGGCTGAGGATGCCCACGTTCATGGTGCCGGGCAGGTTGGTCTGCTGGCAGCTATTGCACTCTTTGGGGTGGATTATTTTACCTCGTTCTATTATGCCACCGGTGAGATGATGAGCGCGCTACACCCCTACGGGCTGCAGAAATGGGGATTTATTGCGGTGGCAGTCATTGCCGTCGCCAATGCAGTTTTTGGTTTTCTCTACATGTATTCGTTGGGTGTCTTCAATGAAGGCGGTGGATCCTATACTGCATCAATGCGTTATTTGTCGGCGGGCATTAGTTTGATAGTAGCCGTTGTTTTGATCCAGGATTATATTTTTACCATCGTTGTATCCACCTTATCTGGGGTTGATCAAGCGCTGTCCCTACGCAACGCCACTGGATTACCTTGGATTTGGCATTTCATCATCGGCGCAGTTCTTGTGACCGTTAACTGGTTCCTGACCATCCGTGGACGGGGCGAATCCGGGAAGGTGGTATTCACTTTATTAGGCATCTTTATCATGCTGACCATTGCCATGGCTACGGGGTTGTTCATAGCTCATTTCAATGGAGTGCCGGCTGTACCAGTCACAGAAACTGCGAAAGTTGTACCCATGGGGCAGGCACTTTATCACTTGCTAACCGCATCGATGAAAGGTTTGGTAGCGCTGACTGGTTTGGAAGCCATGTCGAATGGCATCCAGTTCGTCAAGAACGAAGATCCCGGAATCATTTCCTGGGCAAAGAGGCGTTTTCCGCGTTGGAAGAAGGTGTGGGAATTTTACAGCGGAAAGTCGGGTATCGGACGACTCGTCCAGACTTCGTTCCTGTTCTATGGTGGGGTCTCCACATTGTTGTTGTCGGCGTTTTCCATCCGTTTCGACGTTTTTGATGGAACACTAGGCCGTACTTTGGTTGGTAATCTTTCATATATCGGTTTTTCACAAGTCCCCGGTGGGATGATTCTATTCTGGGCATACCAAATCCTGGCAGTGATGTTATTAACCGCCGCTTCGATGACCGCCTTTCAGGATTTACAAGCCACCGAATGGCGTGATGTCGCCATTGGTGAGATCCCTGAAATTATTGTTTACCGCGACCGACGGGGTACTTTTACCCGCTCTGTGACGATCAGCTATATCATAACGATTATTATCATGTTCGTCGTCAAGGGTAATACTTCGGCAGCGATTCCCTATTATGGTGTGGGTGTATTCATGCCCATCATGGTCATGGGTTTCTCGATCCGCAAGCACATCCTACAACATTTCACCGGACGTGTCCGCCGTTGGGGCAGCTTGGGAGCTGGGGCTGCTGGAGTTTTATCAGGGATTGTTTTTATCGGTCAGATTGCTGGCAAATGGCAGGAAGGTGGCTGGGCAGTATTGATCTCGTTTAGTTTATTGATCCTGGCGTCCAATGTTTTGCTCATCTCTCCGATAGGCATTCGTACACCAAAGCAAATCCACCGCATTGTGCGCGAAAAAGCCCGCGTCCAGGGTTCGATGGCTTCCATAGTAGAATGGCAATCCTTGAAGATGCAGGAATATCGCTATACTGTGCTAATGGCCATCACCCATTTCTTCGAATTACTTGGCGTGCGTCGACCGGTGCAATACGAACTGCCTGTCCCGGCCGGTGACTATGATCATGCTTTACATAGCGATCATCCGGAAGCGCCCTCTTTCCTGGCGCAATATCTGGAGAAGAAAGAGCCGCCTCGCCTGGGGGGTAAACCCAAGGAAACTGCTCCGGTGCAAGAAGGTCATCTGCCATAAGAAAGACCGTACCGGCTAAAAAAACCTATTCACCCGTTATGATACAATCGCTATGCGTTTTAAACGCATAGCGATTTTTTATGATTTCCGAACCCATTTACGCCCTACCCGTCTCTGAAGCCTTTAGCGCGCTCGAAACTTCACCCAATGGGCTGGATAGCAGCGAAGTTGAAGCGCGCCAGTCGCTCTATGGCAACAACCAGCTATCCGAGCCGCCGCGTGAGCCCGCCTGGCGTAAATTTCTTGGCTTCACCACCCATCCCATGGCTCTCCTCTTGTGGGCGGCAGGGGCAATCGCATTATGGCTGCGTGAGCCCACGCTTGGGGTCATCATCTGGATCGTGGTGCTGGTGAATGCTGCTTTCTCTTACTGGCGGGAGTACCGCGCCGAGCAGGCAACTGCTGCACTCCAGCACCTGCTGCCAAGCTTTGCCCGGATGGTCCGCGATGGTATGGAGATCAAAGTGGCTGCCAGCGATCTGGTACCAGGTGACATGCTCGTACTGGCTGAAGGAGATAATATTCCTGCGGATGCGCGCGTGGTCGAAGAATATGGTTTACGGGTGAATAACGCGGTGTTGACAGGGGAAGCAGTGCCGGCGCGGAAGACAGCCGATGCCTCGCTGCGTGATGGCATCAGTGAGGTGGAGCGCCCAAACCTGGTCTTTGCTGGCACCTCAGTGGTCTCGGGTACGGGTCGCGCGATAGTCTATGCGACTGGCATGCTCACCCAGTTCGGGCGTATCGTTCGCCTCACCCAGGCTGTCCGTGAGGAACCCAGCCGCTTGCAGCAGGAGATGTCTCGACTGACGCGCACCATCTCTTTAATTGCCCTTGGGTTGGGTGCGATTGTTTTTGCGGTCGGTATTGTGGACGTCGATCTGGGTATAAACGAAGCCTTCTTACTTGCATTAGGGATCATTGTAGCTGCAATCCCAGAAGGTCTTCCTGCTACAGTCACCTTATCCTTAGCGGTCTCGGTACAGCGCCTGGCCCAAAAGGGGGTTCTGGTCAAGAAACTTTCCATTCTGGAAACATTGGAACACGTCTCTGTCATTTGTACCGATAAAAGTGGCACCCTTACCCAGAACCAGATGACCGTCCGCCAGGTGTGGGGGGGTGGCAAGCCGCTGGTTGTCACCGGATATGGATATGAACCGAAAGGTGAATTCGTGCCCCGCCCGGGAAGTGAGGCCGCCGACAAGCGATATAAATGCCTTGCTCACTGCTGGTATGCTGTGTAATAATGCTCGTCTCAACCCACCAACACCTGACCATCCTCAATGGACGGTTTTAGGAGACCAAACTGAAGCTGCCCTGCGCGTGGTGGCATTAAAATTTGGGGTGGCGGAAGAAAACCTAAAAAAAACCCTTCCGCGCATCCACGAAATCCCCTTTGATGCCCGGCGTAAAATGATGAGTACCATCCACCAGGTAAATTGGCAGGATGGTTCGTTCCCTGATATTACTACCGGGCAGCAGGTTGCCTTTGTCAAAGGTGCCCCGCGTGAAGTCTTGCAGCTCTGCACTCATATCCGCATGCATGGTGAAGTAATCCCGTTGGATGATAGCTGGCGCACCCGCGTATTATCTGCCAATGATGACTATGCGCGCAATGCACTGCGGGTTCTGGCATTGGCATACCATGCCCTACCCCAACGCGTGGGGAGTTATTCAGCGGATCGGGTTGAGGTGAACCTGGTGTTCCTGGGCCTAACCGCCATGATGGACCCACCACGTCCTGAAGTGGCGGAGGCAGTCAGCACATGCCGGAAAGCCGGTGTGCGCATGGTAATGATCACCGGTGACTATGGATTGACCGCAGAGTCACTCGCCCGTCGTATCGGTATGCTTACCGCTCCAAACCCTTTAATTCTCACGGGCGCAGAACTGGAGCAACTCGACGACATTCAGCTGCAGGGAATGCTGGAAAAAGAGGTTATCTTTGCCCGCATGGCTCCGGAGCATAAATTGCGCCTGGTGGCTGCTTTTCAGGCGCGGGGAGATGTAGTCGCTGTGACCGGCGATGGAGTCAATGACGCTCCTGCTCTACGTAAAGCGGACGTGGGCGTGGCGATGGGTCTGGTGGGAACCGATGTAGCTAAAGAAGCCGCAGATGTCATCCTCACCAACGATAACTTCTCCACCATCGCACGTGCAATTGAAGAAGGGCGCACGGTTTATGATAACCTGCGGAAATTCACCACTTATATCTTTTCAAGTAATGTGCCCGAGATTTTACCCTTCATCCTGACTGCTCTTCTTACACCGCAGGTGATGCCGCTAGCTTTAGGAGTCAAACAGATTCTGGCAATAGACCTGGGGACGGATCTATTTCCAGCCCTGGCGCTGGGGAGTGAGAACCCTGAGCCAGATGTAATGTCACGCCCACCCCGGCGTAAGACTCAACATTTAGTGGATGGTCACCTGCTACAGCGTGCCTTTCTATGGTTGGGTCTGATCGAAGCCGGTCTGTGTTTCCTTGCTTTTTACTTCATTGATAACTGGCTTAATCTTCCCACCTTTCAATCGCTGCACGCGTTGATTTTTTCCAACATATCTCACACAAGCCAGCACAACCTGGCAATTTCTGTCTATTATGCCGGGGTGGTCATGGCCCAGGTAGGCAATGCTTTTGCCTGCCGCACCGATCGCAACCGCGGGCGCTTCCTGGGGTGGTTAAGCAATCCACCCTTGTTACGTGGGATCGCCATTGAGCTGGCAATCCTGCTGGGGCTGATTTATATCCCGCCTTTAGCTAATTTATTTGGTCATATTGCTATACCACCCATACTGTGGATCGGGCTTATCCTGTTCCCGCTGATCATCTACAGCCTGGATTGGATGCGCAAGATGCTTGTTCGCTGGCGTGAGCGTTTTCTACATCAAGTGATAAACAGTTCTGTAAGCAAGGAGGAAATATGAAAGTGATTATTATCGGATGTGGCCGTGTCGGAGAGCAACTGGCTCGTTTGCTCGTCGACGAAGGTCACCAGGTCGTTGTTATCGATTATGATGCAAACGCTCTGGCACGCTTGGGACCTAATTTTAAAGGGCAGAAGATTGTTGGAGTGGGGTTTGACCGTGATATTTTGATCCAGGCAGGGATCGAGCAGGCGGATGCTTTCGCCGCTGCCTCCTCGTCGGATAACGCCAATATCATCGCCGCGCGGATTGCGCACAACATTTTTCACGTTCCGCGTGTAGTTGCCCGCTTGTTTGATCCACAGCGTGCAGAGATCTATCGCCGGCTTGGGATGTTGACCATATCTTCGACCACCTGGGGCGCCGAACGCATACGCGAGTTGATCACTTCAGCTGAGATTGACCCTGTGTTCAGCTTTGGCAGCGGAGAAGTGAGTCTGGTTGGAATTGAAATCCCACCCCATTTGGATGGACGCATGGTAAAAGATCTGTCTGTTCCCAACGAGATTACTGTGGTTGCCATTACACGCCAGGGAGCTGCATTCATTCCTACCTGGGGTAGCCAATTTAAGGATGGCGATATTATCCACGTGGCAATCCTGGCATCAGCATTGGAACGTTTTAAAACCCTGTTCGGGCTATCGGAAGGAGGTTAAGATGTTTGTCATCATTGTTGGCGGTGGTAAGACTGGCTCACAGCTTGCTTCCCAGCTGATCAGTGGAGGTCATCAAGTGAAGCTGATTGAGGATCGTCCGGCAGTGTTGTTGCGATTACGGCAGGAATTACCCGATGAAGTCATCTTTGCTGGTGATGGCAGCTCCCCAAGCATCCTGGAGGGTGCCGGGATTGAACGCGCCCAGGTGTTGGCGGCAGTTACAGGTGAAGATGAGGACAACCTGGTGATTACCACCCTCGCACGCTTTGAGTTTGGCGTGCCGCGGGTCATTGCGCGGGTTAATAATCCCAAGAATACCTGGCTATTCACCCCTGAGATGGGTGTGGATGTAGCCCTGTGCCAATCTGACATCCTGGCGAAATTGATCGCCGAGGAAATGTCACTTGGGGATATGATGACCCTGCTTAAATTACGTAAAGGGGAGTATTCGATCGTTGAAGAGAAGGTACATCCAAAAGCTGTTGTAGTCGGCAAGCTGTTGCGGGACATTGTCCTGCCACCGCAATGTGTCTTTGTGGCTGTGATTCGTAAGGGCCAGCTGATTGTGCCCAAAGGAAACACTGAGCTTGCCCCGGTGGATGAAATCATTGCCCTGGTACATGCCTCCCAAGCCGCCAAATTAGCTGAGCTCCTGGGTCCTCCTCTAGAGGTTCATTGAAAGGCGACGGAATCCTGGGTAACAACGACCACATCAGGTCGCAGTTTTTGCTGAGGTATAATAGGCGGAATGGAATCACCGAAATTAGACGAAAATAATCCAGGTTCTATGAGCCCTGACAAAGCATCTGACCTTGATGGTGAAGGCGCTACGATTAATGATATCCAGCCCATCGACGGAGAATCTGAAGCTGGAGTTCCTCAGTCAATCACCGTCACACCGCTGCAAGAGCGTATAGAGTTAACCTCCGGAGAACCCTCTGAGATGCCCACAGAGCCGCCTGATGCAGAAGAGCAATCACTCAGCGAAACTCAACCTTCGCTGGTCAGTGATGAAGGGTTGATCTTGCCTCCTGAAATCCCCGACCTGCCACCAGATGCCCCCAAGGGCAGGCGTACCTGGATATTATGGGCTTTCCTGGGTGTATTACTCCTGGCACTGATAGCTGGTGGAAGCGGCTTTGCTGGTTACAACTCAGCCATCGATCAGCGTACCCGCCACCAGTCTACCCAGATGGCTGGTGAGGCAGCCAACCAATATGTATTAGCTCAAGAGGATATTGCCCAAGGCAAATATGATCTCGCTCGCCAGCGGCTTGAATACCTCATCCAGATTGACCCCAATTACCCCAATGTATCCGACCAGC
Source organism: uncultured Chloroflexia bacterium (assembly GCA_963774275.1). Taxonomy (GTDB): domain Bacteria; phylum Chloroflexota; class Anaerolineae; order Anaerolineales; family UBA4823; genus FEB-25. The sequence goes on from CAVZEP010000012.1 coordinate 106,911, forward strand.
TGGCTTTTGTTCTGACACAACAACGCATTACTGCTTCCCCTACTTTTGCCCCGACTCCCACCCTGACCCCCACGCCTGATTTTCGCACTCGAGATGAGCTCTTTGCCCAGTCTCAGAACATGCTCATTGCGCGTGAATGGACTACTACCATAGACACCCTGTTGCTGTTACGAAAGAATTACCCCGACTTCATGGCGGTGAAGGTGGACGATATGCTTTTCGTAGCCTTACGCAATCGGGGGGTTGATAAGATTGCCCAGTTGCACGACCTGGAGGGCGGTAACTACGACCTGACCCTGGCGGAACGTTTCGGTCCATTGGATTCAGAGGCCCGAAATTGGCGTGATTGGGCTGAATTATATATACGGGGAGCCAGTTTTTGGGATGTGGACTGGGGGCAAGCACTGTCTTATTTTTCGCAGTTAGCCACCACAGCTCCCAATCTCAGTGATATCTCAGGTTGGACAGCTTCCAACCGCTATTTAGATGCCTTGGTGGGATATGGTGAATGGTTGGCGAATAAAGGCCAATGGTGTGATGCCCAAACGCAATACGATACCTATATGACTTTATTGGCAAGCTCACAGGTTGAGCCAACTGCAGTTTTTGTTGCCGAACAGTGCGCTCAAGGTGCTGGTGCCCCGGGTACCCCAGGTGGTGAGGGAACCCCGACAACAGGCACCCCAGCCCCTACAGAGTCTCAGATTATCCCCCCACCTGATACTGCCATCCCTACAGACACGCAACAACCTGCCACTACTCCTTCTCCATAATTTATGGGGGTTCAGGTAATGGTTCCGGGTAGAGCTGGAAGGTGCGCTCGGGATAATAGTGATATACATTCCGGAAGGGAAAGTCATTTACAAGGGCGGCATCGGCGGAAGGGCTAATGCTCCATGCAAAGATAAAGGGGGTAGTGAGCTCAGGGTTTTCAAGGTCAAGCACGGCACCATATTCCATCCATCGATCGGCATGCACTATGACCAGTGCCGGGGTGTGGGATTGTGCAGATGGTGTCAGGAAGGCCTCCTGGTCAGCCCGTTCAATATCATATAACCCGTACATACCCCCGAGCCGGATAGGCATATAAAGTGTCAGGTTGATTCCCACCAGAATGCCAAGTACCAAAGTGATCAAGAGCGGTCGCAGCTTGCGCCAGCCTGTAAAACGCACATAAGTCTCACTCAGCTTGCCAGGCCAGCCTGCTATCCAGGCGATACCCGCAGCGCTGATCAATGTCAGGCTGAACAGGGATTCGTAATAATACCTGGGTCCAAACAGTGTGGCACCGATCCAATAAGTCATGTAAATGAACATCATGCTCACGAAGATACTGCCAAGCAGCAAGCCTTTTGGGTTACGCCGGATTGCCCAAATTCCGAAGGGCAGGAACACCCACGAATACCCTCCCCAACCAAATAAATCATACCTGCCTGCCTTCACGCTTTGGCGCAGGTTGATCCATGCCATGTTCAAGGTATGACCATTGGTACCACGACCGTGTCCTGGTCCAAATCCCACCCTGTCATATGTCCACCATAAGGTATATGGATTAAGCAACGCATCACCCGTCAGGATATACTGCCATAAGAGATATAAACCCACGAATAAAACAGCCACCAGGCAAAAGGTGAGCAACCGCAAGCGGGTGATACCATCGCTGCGCAGCAATAAAATCAACCCATGAATGGCAAACGGCACCGCGATAGCCACTGCGGTCATTGGACGGGTGAGGATCAAGACCCCTAATGCCAGTCCCGATAGTATGGTGAACCACCATTGCTTTCTGGTTTTGCCAGGAATTTCGTGTTCCTTTTTGTCCTGGGTTTCCCAGAATGCACCCAGCCAACCCAGGGCAAATAATTCACTCAAGACCAGCCCGAATGGATGTGACAATAATGAAGCAGAGTTCATTAAGAAGAATGGTGAGGTAACAGTCAGCCCTGCTGCCAACAGCCCGACTAGCTCATTGAAAAAGCGTTTTCCCAGTATAAATGTCAGCCAGACACCCAGCCCGGCTAATAACGGATTGACCCATGCCCGTATCCCTAATTGGATGGCGAGGGATAATATCGCCGGCCAGCCGGGTGGATATTTACCGAAACGTTCTCCCTGGTAATCAATCACGAAGGGAACCAGGTAGCTATGCGGATTGGGTGGGGAAGCGATTGTCAGACGCCCCTCAGCCAGCGCCTTGGCTTGCCATACATACGCTATTTCATCTTCTATATGAGGAATACGCTCAAAGACGCGCTGGGTGACGATAGCTGATGCCAGGAAACCAGCTACGGCAAGTAGAAAAGCAAATATGTCAGCACGATGCCTGCAGAGCAGGCGTGGCAAAACCGATTGGATGCTATTCAATGCCTTATGGGTATGATCGGGTTCCAACGAACTGGATGATGCCTTTTAAGGCATAGCAGCGTAATAAACATAATTACTGATAGCGAGAAAAGCCATCCGGTTGGGGCTGATGGCGAAGGCAGTCGCCTTTCCCTCCGCCACTGGCTCGAAAGGCTGATACTGCCACTGCAAGTTCAGTAAGACGCTGAAATAATAGATGGATTGGTTCTGCGGATCCAGCAGGTAGATTGAGCGCTCCGGAAACGACGAAAAATAGAGCTGGCTGAAAACTGCCTCCTCGATCACGGGTCCATGAACTCTCCCAGGACGGTTGTCAGAATATGGGTAGGGATCATCGCAGCGCGTGGGTGATTCCGCCAGTCCGCTATAAATGCATTTGGTAATATGCCCATCGGCATGCAACAGGAACAGGTCATCATTATATTCTGCCAGGTCGATTACATCTTCCATCGGAGGAACGAAATCACCGAAGAACAGGCGTGGCTGCTGGCGGACTTCCAAATTACGGAAAATCCAGACCGCATTAACTGTTGCATCCAGCACAAAAAGATCGCTACGATCCAGGGTCATTGCGCTTGGCTCGCCGAACCCGGTGTTGGGAGCTGCCATGGCTGCGCTGTAAGGCTGGGAGCCGACCACACAATAAAGCAAATTACCATCTTTATCCATTCCTAACAGGCTGGCATTTTCGAACGATCCGGGAGATAGCTCGGCGATATCTACCAGGGGTCCAACATTAATCGGCCCGTAGGTCGGACCGCACTGGAAGGATGGGTCAATCTCATAGCCTCGCCCGGTCATGATGGCGCGCAGAACATTGCCCTGCTCTGCATTCAGCATGTATAAGTCGGTGGCGGTGGCAATCATGCGGCTCACCCTCACCCCAGTATCTAATCCACCGACGATCGCTTGCTGGTAGTCCAATCGTTTGATTGAGTCCAAATTATCCAGGTTCTCGGTAGCCTGGGCGCGCAGGGTCTGTGATTGGCTTGTGACGGTGTAATTTTCTGCTTTATCCAGGTCACCCAAGACGGCTTGCCAGGCCATGCGTTGTTCCAACGGGTTGGAGAGGGTGGCGGCATACGCAGCTTCATCCATTGCCTTTTGGTAAAATACTTCATGTTGTTGGGCACGCCCGCGTTGAAGAAATACCAGGCCGCCAATCGTAGCTAAGACGAGGGGTATTGCAAGAGCGATAAATACCATCATCGAAGGCGGCAACCGGAGCACGTCTGCGTCTGGTAAAAGGTTTTTTAACAAGCGCAACAGTGCTCCCCCAAGCGTTCCCATGGCACTGCGAAAGGCCCGCAAGATGGCTGTTCCAATTGTTGCCAGGGTTTTGCGTAAAGGGCCTAAATACTTTTGCCCAGGGAAGTGGAGGGGATGCTGAGCGGGCTTTTTGGCCGTGAACGGAAGAGGGGGTCGATTTGGGAATCGATTCTGCTGGATTGCCTGTATCTCCATGGATTGCATTCTGCCGAGTTGCTCCAGGATCATATCCAATGGGTGGTTGGTTGGCAACTCGAGCCCTGGCTGGTGCTGGCTGCGATTGTTCCCCAGCGGCTGTCAAGGCCTGCTCTACTCCCATTCTCATGGAGGCAGGTGAGCCAGGGGGAATCCCAAACTTCCTATCCTCAGCGGATTGTCCGGCCATGTTGGTTGCAGTGGGCATGCTAGGAGGTAATCCAAGCCTTCTATCCTCAGCAGGTTGAAAGGCGGTATCCGCTTCAATGGTCGTGGAGTTGACAGCTTCGGAAGGCTGATTATTTGACCCCGGATGTTGCATGGCGGGTGATTCCGCCTTCCGCTTGAGCAGCATCAGCTTGCCTGTGCCTGCCTGCGCCTGAACGATCACAGCATTGAAATCCTGGCTGCCATTCTCCAGTAGTTGGCGCCGGAGGGCTTCGATTCCTGCTCGTTGAGGATGCTTGAGTGGAATATTTGTCCAGCTCGGAGAGACGAGGGTGGCGAGCACCAGGAAATCATCCGGTCCCATTTTAACTTGCAGAAAGCGCATGAGCGTTGTGCGGCTGAGACCAAGCCCGCGCCCTGAGCTCTGGGGGTCATAAAGATCGTGCGATTCGTTCGACGTCACTAAAAAGGAATGCACGGCACCGCATTGTGCCATATACAAAGTATCAGCTCGTAAAGCCACCAGGATCAATTGCCCGATCCCCTGACGACCCATACTTGTACTACGCAGGTTACGATCGAGCAGGTGCTGGTTTAGTCCTTCTGCGACAGTGCGCAGTGCCGCAGTTACGCTGCCAGTGGTTTTGTAAAATTTTTGTGCCAGTTGTTCGAGTAATTTAGCTTGGTCCTCGGAGGCTAGGGGAGAATTACCTGCCATACTCAAATAGATGATCAGGCTATCGGCTTCGCGGCCGTGGGCAGTACGGCGTGGAGGAGTTACGGCGAATAAATCCGGAAGCTCGGTTTTATCATTCCCTGCTTGTCTGGCAAGTAGAAGTAAATTGAGATCAAGGGAAGAATTCATATCGAATGATTATACTGGTAAAATCTAACTTGGAAAATACCACCAGGAGATAATATGCACATTGCCACCATCCGCTCCTTGCCAGAGTTGATTAGCCTTGAAAAAGAATGGAACGATTTACTATCCCTCAGTGCAAGTCATGTGCCGTTTTTACGCCACGAGTATATCCTTGCCTGGTGGCAAGGATTAGGTGGGGGTGAATGGTCGCATGGAGACTTATACGTTGTCACTGCCCGTGACGACGATGGTGGTTTGATTGGGATTGCCCCACTTTTTTTGACCGATAATCGCGATGGGGAGCCTGCCCTGATGCTGCTTGGAAGCATCGAGATATCCGACTATCTGGATATAATTGCCCGCCCTCAAGACCTGCCTGCTTTTTTAGAAGCTCTCCTGGACCATTTGGCGGGTGATCAGGCACCTACTTTCCGTTTGTTGGATTGGCACAATTTATTAGAAGACAGCCCGACCTTGCCCTCCATGCAAGCTGCAGCGGAAAAGCGTGGTTGGATAGTCTCACAGCAACCCCTCCAGCATTGCCCTTTCATCCCTCTCCCCGGTGATTGGGAAAAGTACATCTGCAGTATTGATAAAAAGCAGCGCCACGAGATCCGTCGCAAGATGCGCCGTGCCAATGAGTATTACCTACCCTTGCGCTGGTATATCGTTCAAGACGGCACCCAACTGGATCAGGAGATCGATGGTTTTTTGGATCTAATGGCTGGTGACCCTGACAAAGCCAAATTCCTCACCCCTGCCATGCGCACCCAGATGCATTCAATTGCGTGGGCAGCGTATCATGCTGGCTGGCTGCAGCTGGCATTCATCGACGTGAACGGGGAGAAGGCTGCCGGTTACCTGAACTTTGATTACAACAATCACGTCTGGGTGTATAACTCCGGGCTGGATTTTCGCTTCAGTGAGCTTTCGCTTGGCTGGGTGCTGTTGGGTAACTTGTTAGAGTGGGCTAATGAAAACAAACGCCAATATTTTGACTTCATGCGCGGTGATGAACAGTACAAATATCATTTTGGCGCGATTGACCGCCAGGTGGTGCGCCTCATGGTACGAAAACCGGGAGACACACCCCCAGTGGCTCATTCCCCAGTACCATCAACCGAATAATCTGGGCATCCCCGATCCGCCAAGCTTCACCGACTCGGGATGGTCGGTCCATATCCCCGCAATCTTTGTCCCGCAATGTGGGCAAGTCCCTGTTTCCGTCAGCCGGTACTGGTGGATGACGTAACCGGTGCGTTCTACCAGCAGGGTCTGGCATTTGGGGCAGCAGGTGTTCTCATATTCCCGCAGACTCCCCGGTAAGTTGCCAGCATAGACGAATTTCAGACCTGCTTCCTGCCCGATCTCTGCTGCACGCTGCAAGGTCTTCACTGGGGTTGGGTGCGACCCGGTCATCTTGTAATCGGGATGAAAAGCCGTTACATGCCAGGGGATTTCTGGCGAGACTGAGCTGATGAAGCGTCCAGCCTCCATCAGCTCCTCGGTGCTGTCATTGAAACCCGGGATTACCAGCGTTACCACCTCTACCCACAAACCCAATTTATGCGCCATTTGGATGGTATCCAGGACATTACTCAACACTCCACCCAGCTGGCGGTACTGTTTATCCCTCATTGTTTTCAGATCGATCTTATAACCGGTCAGATAAGGTTTCAGGTATTCCAGCACTTGAGGTGTGGCATTGCCATTAGAAACATAGACGCACTTGATCCCCGCTTGCACCGCAAGCTTAAAAATACTCACTGCCCATTCGGAAGTGATCAGTGGTTCATTATAGGACGAGGCAATCACGCTCGCCCCTGACCTTTTGGCTGCCAGTACCATCTGTTCGGGTGTTATGCGCCGGATATATCCGATCGACTCATCGGCTGCCGGGTCGCGCAGCATCTGCGAGCTGACCCAATTTTGGCAGTTGGCGCAGTGGAAGTCACAGCCCAGCATTCCAAAGGTCAGCGCGTCACTGCCGGGCAGGAAGTGGAAGAATGGTTTCTTTTCGATTGGGTCGGCTTGCAACCCCGCCACGTAGCCCCAAGGCACGTGCAGCTTTCCCCCCTGGTTGAAGCGTACCTGGCAGATACCGCGCCTGCCTTCACGGATCAGGCAGTGGTGAGCGCAGGCATGACAGCGTACGGAGTTCTCCGGCAAGGTTTCTGCCAGCTCCATATTTTCGATAGTCAGTGTATCCAGTGTTTCCGCCATGGTTTTCATGATATTCAACTCCTTAGCGATAAACCCATTATAATCATGTTTGGCTGCAGGATTAATTGGATGATGACTGGAATGAAATTGACCGGAAACTCGACATGCTGACTTTGGCAATCCAGGCTGGGGGTGAATCCCGCCGAATGGGTAGTGATAAAGCGCTGCTGCCATTCCTCGGCCAGCCGTTGATCCAGCGCGTGCTCACACGCCTGGTCAGGTTGGCGGATGAAGTACTGGTTACTTCGAACCAGCCTGAGAATTACCGGTTTTTGGGTCTCAGCCCCTATCCAGACCTGCTGCCAGGTTATGGTGCCCTGGGTGGGCTTTACACTGCCCTGAGCATTGCCAGTCATCCGTATGTGGCGGTGGTTGCCTGTGATATGCCCTTTGCCAGCCTTGAATTGTTTGCATTCGAGCTATCGATATTACGAGAGACTGGCGTGGATGCGATCATTCCCCGCTCAGATGCAGGGTTGGAGCCGTTCCATGCCATTTACCGGTGTGAAACCTGCCTGCCTCACGTTCGGGCTGCATTAGAGGCCGGCAAGCGGCGCGTCGACGCCTGGTTTTCCCAGGTGAATATCTGTTATCTGGCTCCGGCTGAAATGCTCCCGTATGACCCGGACCAACTTGCCTTTCTGAATATCAACACACTCGACGAGCTGAGGCAAGCGGAAGAGATTGCAAGGCAGAGCGCCATGCCTGAAAACCCAAACTGAGCTCGACGGATTTTGCTGGATGGTCTTTGTCAAGTGGATACGATTTTTTCCCTCAAACGATTATAATTAAATCATCATGCACACAACTCGATTGAAAGGTAGATTATTCCCCTAGGGGTACAACACGTGGAGCATCCTGTAGCTCGCACGACTTTTCCAACTCTCCAGACCGATATACCGGTATTATTATTCCATAACCTTGACCATTCCTGGCCACAGAGTGATATTGACCTGGCTCTTGAGCTGGGTGACATGATGTTCGATGCCATGCAAGCAGCCGGTCACCCGGTGATACGTGCCCGGCTGGAGGACGATCAGCTGTCTGCCCTGCTAAGCAAGTACGAGCCGGCTAACCTGGTTGTATTCAATTGGTGCGAGGAGGTTCCTGGTATCCCCCGCAGCAGCTGGATGGTGGCGCAGGAGTTGGAACGCCAGGGGTTTACCTATACCGGGGCAGACTACCCCGCTCTGGTGTTAAGTCAGGATAAGCGCCAGGTTCAGCAAAGGCTGAAGGATGCCTGCGTTCCCACCCCCGTGTGGAATAGTTATTATTCTGCTAATACGGAGGATTGGGATATATTTCCAGCCATTGTCAAGCCTGCTTTTGAGCATTGCAGCTATGGAATTACGCGCGAAGCCATCGTTGAATCACAGGCTGAATTGATCAAGCGGGTAAGCTATGTCATTGATCAGTTCCAACAACCCGTCTTGGTGGAGGAATTTATCGACGGACGTGAATTTCATGTGGGCGTGGTTGGAAATGGAAGGCTTCAGATGCTCCCACCTGCCGAGATCGATTTCTCCATATTTGATGATATCCACGACCGTTTATGTACCTATGATGCTAACTTTGTCCCAGAAACATTGGCATACCAAAATTCATTCGCCAAATTGCCGATTTATTTTACGCCCGATGAGCTGAGTCGCATGGAGAAGGCAGTTTTGGGAGCCTATCGCGCCACCGATTGCCGTGATTATGCCCGCATGGATGTACGCATGCGCGACGGTATCTTCTACGTTCTGGATGTCAACCACAATGCCGATCTAAGCCCCGATAACAGCCTGATCAAGGCAGCTGAGATGGTCGGGTATCCCTACGGGCTTTTTGCTAGCTTGCTGGTCAACCTGGCCGCGGAGCGTCACCCGGTACTTGGGAATGGCACCCATTGAGTTTAGCCAGTTTGGTATATTACCCCTGCGGGATGGATTTCCTTCGAGTCAATTCTTGGACTCTTTACAATTACAACATAATTATCCAAAACCCCAAACCCTGATGACAGATCACTGAATTTTGGAGCTCTCTCATGCCTCTAGACCTGCCTGCCATACGCGCTCAATTCCCTGCCCTAAGTCGCAATGCCATATTTCTGGATAATCCCGCTGGTACCCAGGTGGCTCGTACAGTGCTTGACCGGATAAGCAATTATCTGGTGGAGCACAACGCCAATCACGAAGGTGTCTTCGCCACCAGCCGTGAATCGGACGCGCTGGTGGAAGAAACCCGCCAGGCAGCCGCGGATTTCCTCAACACCCGCGACCCACAGGAGGTTGTCTTTGGTCCCAACATGACCAGCCTGACCTTTAATCTCAGTCGCTCGCTGGTGCGCACTTTTAACCCGGGCGATGAGATCGTCGTCACCCGCCTGGACCATGACGCCAATATCACCCCTTGGGTGATGGCAGCGGAAGATCACGGCTGCAACATCACCTGGGTCGACTTCCACCCGGAAGATGGTACGCTTAACCTGGACGAGATGCAGGCAGCCATCGAACGTAAACCGCGCCTGGTGGCAGTCGGTTATGCCTCCAATGCCCTGGGGACGATTAACCCGGTGGGGAAGATTACCCAAATGGCACATGAAGCTGGGTCGCTGGTTTATATTGATGCGGTGCAGTATGCCCCGCATGGTCCCATTGACGTTCAGCGTTTGGGCTGTGATTTTTTAGTCTGCTCATCCTATAAATTTTTTGGCCCGCACGTGGGGGTGTTGTATGGTAAATATGACCTGCTGGACCAGCTCACTGCCTACAAGGTGAGACCTGCTCCACAGGACCCGCCGGGTAAGTTCGAGACTGGCACGGGCAACTTCGAGGGTATGTGCGGCGTGCTGGGTGCGCTAGAATATATCGATTGGGTGGGGGAGACCTTTGGTGCGGAGCACGCCGAGCATTATGCTGGTGATTACAGTGGCAGGCGCCTGCACTTCAAGCTGGGTATGTCTGCCATCCGCAGCTACGAGTATCGAGCTCAGCCACACCTGCTGGATATCCTAGCGGAAACACCCGGCGTGACCGTGTACGGGATCACGGATAACAAGCGGCTGGAGGAGCGCGTGCCCACCTGTGCGTTCACATTATTGGGCAAAAGCCCTCGCCAGGTGGCCGAAGAATTGGATGATGCCAATATCTTCGTGTGGGACGGAAATTATTATGCCCTGGAGGTCACCGAGCGCTTGGGGCTGGAGGAGTCCGGCGGCATGGTGCGGGTGGGACCGGTGCACTACAATACGCTGGAGGAGATCAGACGGTTTGGGGAGGAGCTGGGGAGGATCGCAGGAAGCGTGAAATAGCAGTCACCATCAGCCGACCCATTTTGTACATTCTGGTGGCATGGCTGATGGCGGTCAGGCAAGCATCATAGTAGTCACTACTAGATTGGCTATGGCTGCAAAGCGCCATGGGTGTATATGCCATCTGATGTGAGCACGACCGGCTCACCACCCTCGGCAGGTTTAGCCCAATGTTTGATGTGCTGTTGTAGTTGAAAAAGAAAAGATTTCCAGATGAAGATGTTATAAATCATGCTGTTCCCAGTGTATTAAGCGATGATGATAAGACAGCATGATACTCTATTAAGGTAACCCCATCAACTTGTTTGCCCTTCAATAATCCCGACGGAGGACCCAAGTAACCAGGACAGGCAGGTCAATGTGATTTGATGATGAGAATAACCTTTCAGTTAACCGATGGCTTTCAGCACCCTCAAAGCCCGTAGGGTTACCCATTTATTCGGTTTGTTCTTCGTTCCAAAGCTTCCCCAGGCCTTACTTGAATAGCCATATTCCAGCTTCCAGCGCCCTTGTTCATCCTCTTTCTCGCGAATCAACTTGACCGCATTTTGCATGCGCAGGTCATCTGTCATGCCCAGAGAAGTGAGCGCCTCAATAATTTGTAAGGTATCGCTCCCATAAAAAATGGGAAACCCGAATTTCCACCAATTCTGACTAATGTGCTGGCCGGCACCTATGGGGTAATCTGCCTGCGCCGGATCAACCGAAAACAGGAAATCGATCCCCATTTGGATTGCCTTTTGGATCAAGGGGGTGCGCTTCTCAAGCGAGAGATTACCAAACGCGCGCATGACTTTAACGGCTCCCCATGAACAGGGTAAACCACCGTTAGCGCTGCAGGCAAAGTTTGGGCCGCACTTGTAAGCATAATAACGCACCGGAGCTTTTTTCTCCTCCTTCGAGGCAATGCCCTCGCCGGTGACGGTGCGTGCCATCCATTCAAACGCCTTATCTAGGCGCTCATCCCAGCAGCCCAGTTCGGTCAGCACCCAGCACAGGTTCCCCTGCAAGCAATCAAATGTGCCGCCCGGTGCACTCGAAGCGGTGAATTGCCCAGTAGGGGTGAGAGAATGTTCGAGCATGTAGTTACACGCTGTCTGAACGCGCCCGTCTTCGATAGAGGCTCCCGTCTGTGCCAGGGACAGCATGGACCAGACCGCGGAATGGTACTTGGGGCCGTAACCGGCTCCGGGTTTTTCCCAGAATCCCTCAGGATCCATCTTGGAGAGGATAAAAGAAATGGGCGGGTTTTGATGCGCCTCCTGACGAAGCGGAGCCAGCTCCGCTTCGTCTGTGCCTAGCAGGTCGCGCAAAGCCAGATAGCGCACAGCAGGCATCTCCGGCTCCAGCAGCCAATCGATTGGGTTCGCTTTCAGTTGATCTGTCCAGGTCATCATTCCCCTCCACATAAATTAAGTATTACTCATTGATGATCGCACTGCAATAACAGTTCTTTAACAAACAAGGTAGACTTTAGAAAGCGCCATAAATGATCTTTGGCTGCATAAAAGCCCTTTTATAAATGAAGAAAAAGAAAAGCCTGGCTGGTTTGGGGCGAATTTTCCACCCCTTTCATTCGTCTTATTGCGCCTTTCTTCCTTCCTTTTCTCTTCCCAGTAATGGTGAATACGGCGTACATTGGTCATGGCCGCCGAACTAACCATGACGCAGGTCATACGAAACAGACCTCGCACCGACAACTTACCAGCCGGATAAGGGTGCTTCACTTCCCGCACCGTGCCTTCGATGGCAGCCCGGTGGTTCTTACCTTCCTGCTTGCTCTGCCGCATCTTGCGTCGTCGTTTAGCCACCGGTATCTGGAAGGCACGAAAGGTCAAGCGGAAGGAGGACGCTTTTTCCCAGGCCCGGCCGGGCAGCGCCCTCCAAGATGATCCACACAGGTCTGGCAAAGCCGTGGGTCAAAGTCCGCCAGGTACCCCTGTTGGCGACTGCTCAGCTTGACCGGCACGCTTTGTCCCTGAGGACAGGTAATACAAACGGGAACGCCATGCTCATCTTGCTCGATCTCGAAATCAGCCAGGTAGAGCTTGCCAGGGTCCAGGATTTTGCCAACGATCCCACTCTGGATTTGTTCCACCTGATGTTGCACAAGGGCTGGATCGATCTCCGGACCGGTATAGGGTCCATCTGTGTAGATTGTCTCCAAGCCGGTACGTTCCTTCAAGTCGGGTAAGGCTTCCAAGAGCAGCGTGCGGTCATTGGTGTTGTTGGGAGCCACCTGCACTTTGGTGATCAACTGCAGCGCATTGTCCGGGTCGCAGCTCTCGCTCAGGTTGGCCACATAGCCTATGTATTCTTTCGAGCCTTTGCGACGGTAGGTAGCTTCCAGGTCGTCCACCGACTGCAAGCTATCGGCTCGCAATTCCTGGTTGATCTTGGGGTGCACTGCCTGCGCATCCAAGCGAAAGTGATCGCTAAAGAAATGCACCAGCACCTGGTAGGCTGGCTCTTGAGCGTAGCCTGCCCGCAGTTCTTCCAGGAGCAGATAGATCACTTCTCCAATCTGCTGCAAGTGTGCCTGTGTCGCTTCTTTGCCCTTGATGCGGTAGACCACCTGCCCCGAGTGACCTTGTAAATAAGGGGCGAAGGTCTCGGCATAACACTGTTGGTCGGCTTCCGAGAGACTGCGGTGCAAGCGTTGCACGGCTTCCACCAGGAGTTGTAAGCGGCTCATCTTCAGGATGTTACTGGCGATCTGGGTGCTGTCCATACGCTGTTTGCCGGTCTTGACCTGCAACGCCGTTACCTGCTGATTAGTGATCTGCTCGAAGGCTTGCGTAAGCAGGTTTACGCTGTGCTCCAAATTGTAGCGGCTCAGACGCTCGCGGAAGTAATACAAGCTGCGCAGCTCGAAGTCACCCTCGTTCAGATCGTGGATGCCCAGTGCATAGCGCACCTGCAGATCGAAGCAGAAGTGGTCATACAACTCTTCATCGCTCCAGCCGAAACCGGCCTTGAGCGTTTCCAGGCCGACCAGCCAGTTGATCGGCACGTTTGGCCTGGAAGGATAATCGACATACAGCACGGCAAAGGCTTCTTCGTTGATGCGGCTGAAGAAGTAACGGAAAAAGTCGTCTGCCCAGGAGTTGGCTAAACGTCTGCGTTTCTTCTCCGGCAAATCATTGACGTTGCTGATTAACATGGGCTGTAGATGGCGTTTGTTGGCTTTATACATGCTTCAGACCTTTTAGGTGGGTTGGTCTGATTATATTAAAGAAACTCCCTTTTGAGGAGGGTTGAAATTAGACCAGTTCGGTCTGGTCGTTTTTGCAGTGCGATCATTGATTATACAAAAGATGCCACATCAAATTTATCAAATTTACTAGCTAATAAGAGTAATACATTGCATGCTTGTTTTTGTCAATCAAAAAACCAATCAGATTAATCACGAAAAACCGTTTCAAGAGAAAGACGTGTATATGTCAACCCAAAGCTGCTAGTGATAGACACTTTATTGAACAGCTCGTTGGTAAAACGCGAGACAACGGGTGGATATAAATATATTTTCGATCATCAGCAGAAAAAGCGGCAAGCGTGAGAGCATTCAGCAAGGGACCTACTTCGGCTCTCTGGTTCACGGGGAGTATCCTACAGGATTACAGCACCAAGAGAAAAGGTCATTCAATTGTTCACCCCCTGTGTTCACTTTTGGGGCGGACCATGCGGAGCGCTACGCAGCCGAATTCACCGGTTGGCGCTTGAGCTTCAAAAAAGGCATGTCCGCCATCTGCAGTTATGAGTTCAGGCTAAGCCAGGTGCTGCTGGATATCCTGGCAGAGACACCCGGCGTGACCGTTTACGGCATCAAGGATACCTGCCGTTTGGAGGAGCGCGTCCCGACGGCCGCATTCACTTTGATGGGAAAATCACCCCGCCAGGTGGCTGAGAAGCTGGATGAAGCCAATATCTTCGTGTGGGATGGGAATTACTATGCCCTGGAGGTCACCACGCGCTTGGGGTTGGAAGGCAGTGGTGGCATGGTGCGCGTTGGTCCGGTGCATTACAACACGCTGGAGGAAATCGAGAGGTTTGGGGAGGTGCTTAATAGGATTGCTTTACCAGGCTAAGCCTTACTAGGTAGCGCCAATCAACGGATGGCGCCATTTCAACCCCGGAAACCGGCTGTAATCACGATCGGTTGTGATCCACTCGCTGCCCGACTCGATTGCCAGCGCTGCCAGATAAGCATCGGGGAATAGGTTACCTTTTACGCCGGCTGCCTCGCACAGGCTCTTGAAAATATCCCAATGCCTCAACCCAGGTGAAATCGGGATTGCATTCGGCTGGCTGCGAAGGATTTGGACGAATGTAAATGCAGAGGTTAAATCGCTGGGTGGATTGAAAACGCGGGGGTGAGTGACAATCCGGAGAAACCCGCTGAGCACCAGATCAGAATACCCATAAGCCTGATCACTGTTGATTAAATTTTCCAGCCATTCCCGATAAGCCAAATGACCGAGTGCATCTTCCCGGTGGGCATAAACGAGCACATTCACATCAGTCAGGATCATCTGACGATTCCATCAAATCCAAAAGGGCGGCAGAGTCATCTATATCCACGCCAGGGAGCATCCCTTTACCACTGAAAGTGATCAGATGGACCTTATCACGTTGACCAGCCTCATGTTGGCGCGATAAAGATTCTCGCAAGGCATCTTCTATAACTGCGGTCAGGCTTTTCCCGCGCCGGGCAGCCTGTTGTTTTACCTCTTTAAGCAATTGTTCTTCAACACGAATCGTTGTTCTCATGCATCAAATCATATAATACTATCATCAAAATGTCAAGTTTCAGGTAACAATCAAAGCATTTTCACATGTAGGTATGTGGTATAAACCGAATTCCTCTGTTCTCTAAGTCCATGGATTAGGTTGACGACTACGAAACCCGGATTCTGTTTCATATGAACGACTCGGATTACCACTTGACTGAGGCGGGAAGAGAGGAGGCATGGTGCGCGTTGGACCCGTGCATTACAACACGCTGGAAGAGATCAGGAAGTTTGGGGAGGCGTTGGGGAGGATTGCAGCAAAGGGAAACTAACGATGTGCATGAGATGCGCTCACTCATAAAGCTTTTTTTCCTCCAACCATGACCCGCTGAAAGTCAAGGTTGCGGGTGAGTGCGAGGATGAAATATAATAGCAGGAGTTGCTTTAACGTCACTTCGCCCCAATCAGGAGGTGTTTTTTGATTACCCAACAAGCTTTTTGGCGCACTGGTCATTTGAGTTCACGCATCCTTCTAGGTGCAGCGGCTTTTTCAAAGGTCTCTCAAACCGATACCGATGCGGCTTTAGAGTTAGCATTGTCTTTTGGGGTTAATCACGTTGATGTAGCCGCCAGTTACGGCGAGGCGGAGCTCCGCATCGGAAGCTGGATCAACCGGCACGGCAAGCCCTTTTTCCTTGCTACGAAAACGGGGGAACGCACAATGAATAAAGCGCGTGAGGAGATCCATCGGTTTTTGGAGCGCTTACAGGTAGCTCAAGTGGATCTGTTGCAATTGCATAACCTAGTTGATCAACAAGAGTGGGAAACAGCGTTAGGTCCAGGTGGCGCGTTGGAAGCCGCTATCGAGGCGCGCGAGCAAGGGCTGGTACGCTTTATTGGCATTACAGGCCATGGGCTATCAGCGGCTGCAAAGCACCGTCAGGCACTTGAGCGATTTGATTTTGACTCCATTTTGCTGCCGTTTAGTTATGTGATGGCGCAGAATGAGCAATATTGCAGCAATTTTTTTTGCTTAATTGGAATATGCCAATCCCGAAATGTGGCAGTACAAACCATCAAATCCATCGTGCATACTCCGTGGGGGAAACATTCGCCTAATCGAGCTACCTGGTACCGCCCTCTAGAAAAACAAGCTGATATCGATCGAGCGGTGCATTGGGTTCTGGGGCATACGGGACTGTTTCTAAACTCGGTGGGAGATGTGCACATTCTACCGAGAGTATTAGATGCGGCTGATCGTTTTGTCGTACCGCCCACGGACGACGAAATGCAAAGGCAGGTGGACAAACTGAGAATGCAGCCGCTTTTTTCGTGAGAAAAAAGCGCTCCCACAACACCTTGAAGTCTAATTTACCTTCGCGGTTTATGGTCTTGACGAGGATTCTCCGCCAAGTTACTGGTACGCGCATGGCTCTCCACTCTGCGGAGCACTGACGTTTGCTAATCACCCTCACAATTCCCGAATGGAAGAGCCGCTGTCCGCTGCAGCCGATGCTAGGCGCCTACGTGTGACAACGAAGGGAGAGGTGCTATTCGTGAGGTTATCTAAAGCCGCCATAAAAAATAGCCATAACAAGCGCGATTAACCCCACGATTACAACAACAAATATCGCACCCAATCCGAGAGTCCGGTAAAGCATCCGTTGATTTGCTTTGATAAAGGCTTCCATTGCGAGCTCCTTAGAGAGGGGAATAGGTACTTCTGATAAACCAGTTTCAGCCGCTTGTTCGGCCATCATCGCTAGCTCTGGATCTGTCTCCAGGTAATTCTTGACGAGTATATCCGTGTCGGCGCTTACCTCACCGGCCAGATACAACGGCAATAAGTCAAGAATGACGTTTCGCGTGACTTCCATACTCATAACGCCTCCTTACTCATACGAGCGATTAGCAATTTCTTACGCGTGCGGTGAACTTTAACCTTCGCGGCGGCTACAGATAGTTGCAGAACACGAGCAATTTCGGCATATGGCAGCTCATGTTGAACTCGCAGAATAAACGCCGTCCGATCAATCTCTGGTATAGCCCGAAGAACCCTTTTGACCATTTCCATTTCAGCATAATCTTCAGCCAGCTTATCTGGCCTGGGATGGGGGTCAGGGTAGCTGTCTTCCAGATCTACCTGGCACTTTTGTTTTCTCAACCATTCCAGGTAGATATTACGTGCAATCTGAAACAGATAGGCATTAAGTGTCTCTGTTTTGATAGAAGCAAAGTTGATCCAGGCACGGATGAAGGTCTCCGATGTGATATCTTCTGCTTCAGCAGTATTACCCGCAAGCCAGTAGGCGAAGCGATAGACCTCAGGCCCATATGAACTCGTACAAATCATTGAAGTCTAACATGTGACCTTTTCTATATATAATATGCAGATCAAGCTAAAAAGTTACAAAGCGCAGGAAGTGCTCAAGGAACGCGCCAAACGATTTAAGGATTGATGTGGCGGCCAGTGCCAATGTCGAAGTCAAGTTCATTAAAGGGTGGATATGAATTAATTGTACAACCAAAGGCGCATTTACGTTGGATGGTCTTAGAGGCACCACTGTAGTTGGCGTTGTGCTCGACCAGATAGGTGTTCTTGCGGTCAAGACCGGTTGGGCGACCTGTGTGACGCCGTGATTATCGAAAAAAAATGGCCGGGTGTTTCAGGGCAGCGAATTTAGAGTGGATTATTGGAAGACCGGGGGTATTGTAACTCTTTGAATTCTGGATGTCGTTCCATGAATAACTTAATCGCTCAAATTATCCTGCCTGATTCAAGCTAGCCAAGTTTTAAAACAATTGTTCAATTAACAACCTGGCTGCAAAAGTAAGTTTATCCTTTCGCTCATTGAGTCTCACAGTACAAATTTTTTGGTCCGCACATGGGCGTGCTCTACGGGCGCTACGACCTGCTTGATAAGTTGACGGCCTACAAAGTGCGCCCGGCGCCTCAAGACCCGCCGGGCAAGTTCGAAACCGGTACGGGCAACTTCGAGGGCATATGCGGTGTGCTGGGTGCGCTCGAATATATCGATTGGGTGGGGGAGACCTTTGGTGCGGAGCACGCCGAGCATTATGCTGGTGATTACAGTGGCAGGCGCCTGCACTTCAAGCTGGGTATGTCCGCTATCCGTAGTTATGAATTCGAGTTAAGCAGGGCGCTGCTGGACATCCTGGCGGAGACGCCGGGGGTGACGGTTTACGGCATCACGGATACAAAACGGCTGGAGGAGCGCGTGCCGACCTGTGCGTTCACATTATTGGGCAAATCTCCTCGCCAGGTGGCCGAGGAATTGGATGAAGCCAATATCTTCGTCTGGGATGGGAATTATTATGCCCAGGCAGTCACCGAGCGCCTGGGGCTGGAAGACAGCGGTGGGATGGTGCGGGTGGGTCCGGTACATTACAACACAGTTGAGGAGATCAAGCGCTTTGGGGAGGCACTGGCGAGGATTGTGGAGAGTTAAGAGAGCTAGTCAGATCCCAGGATCTCTTCCAGCTGGATAATCAAGACTGGTAAGTCGGTTTGGATGATTACCCACAAGATATCGAAATCCACGCTAACATACCCATGGAGCAAGTGGTTGCGAGCAGTAATCATCTGAAACCAGGGTAAATCCGGGTATTGATTTCTTAAGTCTTCAGGAACACGATTAGCAGCTTTGCCGAGCATGCAATGGATTAACCCCAGCCTCTAGCTGTCAGGCACCAACAAAAACTACAAAGCCCCCCTGCGGGGGCAGCATGCCTTATCTCAGATTATGTTATACTCCATAGAATACTCATTTTATTTTAACCAAATGCAGCCTAAACCCAAAATTATTGAAGATTAGACTGCACAGGTTCACATGCTGTGAGTCACAAATTCGCAACTAACCACTTCGTCAGCCCACCTGACAGCAAATCACCCGGCAACGCGAAGCGAAGATAACAATAGAATATAGGGAGGTCGCCATGGCAAGGAAACAGCTATCCTTATTGGTGATTGTCTTATCCTCCGCAACCGTTTTATTTCTTTGGTTCATTCTGCTCGACAAAACGGTTCACCATCTTTCAGAGAATGCTCAGGCAGCAAACCTGGACGCTCCGCTGGTGATGGGTGTTGCCCCGACTTCCGCCCCTAATGATCTGGACACGCCGATTGTCATCACGGGGACGGGTTTCACAGACGGGGTGTCTGGCACGCTTGCTTCCCTCAGCAGTAATTCCTTGACGGACGTGACCTGGGTGAACAGTACAACCTTGAGCGCCACCGTCCCTTGGGGCTTGGATGAGGGAATCTACACTCTGACAGTTGTGAACCCCGAGGGGGGGACAGGATTGCTCACTAACGCTTTCACTGTCACCCAGGGTATCGGCGTATGGACCAGCGGTGGACCGTATGGGGGATGTATTGTGGATATCGTCCTGGATCCTTTCACCCCATCACGCATGTACGCCATGGCAGGAGGGATTGGATTATTCATCAGTTCCGATGCTGCCGTAAGCTGGCAGCCACTTTGGATCAACCCGATGCCTACCCGCCTCGCGATTGACTCACACCAACCCAATGTGATGTACATTGGAGGTTCCAACAGTCTTTATCGCACACAGGATGGCGGCCAGACCTGGGAGATTGTCCGTCCTCAAGGGGCAATCGGTAACTCTTACTTCCGACCGGTAGCCCATCCGACTATGGCGGATACGGTTTACCTGGCAGTCGAGGGAGATGGAGGTATTGCACCGGAAGGTGTGTTCAAATCCAGCGACCGGGGGACTACCTGGATCACGATGACCGCCGGTTTGACCGACACAGACGTCGCAGCGATCGCCTTCCACCCTCAGGATGCCGATAGAATGTACCTAACAACCGGCGATGGGGATGTTTTCTACAGTACAAATGGCGGAGCCCTATGGAACTGGGCGGCACATCTCGCGCCCGTGCTCGGTAGACTGTATGTGAATCCCTTCGGTGCGCACGAGCTCTGGGCGTTGGGTCAAGCACCTGGAACAGCGTATGGCGTTTTCAGGAGCACGGATCCCAGTTTGGCTAACTGGGAGCAAGTTACAGGAGCGGGCAAACCGGATTCGCTCACTTTCCACCCCACAATCTCTGGCACCCTGTGGGCTGCTGCGGACGCCGGATATGTAAGTAGAGATGACGGCGAGACGTGGCAACCGGTCGGTGTGGGGCTTCCGCCTGGGGGCAACTTCATGATCGGCGCTCTCAATTTTGCGGTGGATGTCACGCTAAATCCAATCACCCCCACGCTTTACGCCGGGACCGGCGAAGGCGTGTACAAGAGCTTGGATGGTGGAGCCACCTGGCAGGAGACTAACCAGGGCATGACAGCTAACTTTGTATGGGCAGTAGCCGCTTCACCGCACGATGTGGAAGAGGTTTATGCCTCTACAGCAAGCCGCGGTGTGCTCAGGAGTACGAACGGAGGACATTCCTGGCAGGCATTGGATGTGCCCTCGCCGGGTTGGTCGGCTAATCTGGTGGTGGATCCGGTCTTGCCTGAACGCGTCTATTTAAGCTGTGTAGAAAACGGCCAACCCTGCGTGCGGATCAGCCCAGATAGCGGGGAAAGCTGGCAAACCATTCAACTAACAATACCCTATACGGATGGCTGGGGAGGGCGTACGTTTGCAGTTTCACCTGATCCAGGCCAGGCGGGCAGGGTGCTGGCAGGTGTTGGATTTTACCCACCGGGCTGGGAAAATGGTTGGGTTACTCCACAGGGGGGCATTTATCTCAGCCAGGATTACGGTGAGAGCTGGGCGAATATCACCGTGAGTATGCCGATTAGTCACGTCAACGTGCTGACATTCGATCCGGTCAACTCCCAAGTTGTCTATGCCGGGACTTTAGCAGGAGGTTTGCTGAAAAGCATAGACAGCGGGGATACCTGGGAACAAGTGTCGTCCTTTCCAACTATGTGCGATGTGAACGCATTAGCACTCGATCCTGTTAATTCTGGGTGGATTTTCGCCAGCAGTGGTAGTGGTAGGTCCAATCCAGAATGTGAAAACGCAACTTACGTTTCCAGCAATGGCGGACAGACCTGGACCCGCCTGGAAGATCCAGCAGTTACCAGTGGGCCTGTGTTTGCCCTGGCTTTTGCAAACTCTGATCCTCCGACCTTGTATTGTGGCACATTTGGCAATGGGGTGTGGTTCAGCAACGATCGGGGGCAGACCTGGAATGTTGCAGCAGGGATGTCCCAAGGGGATGTCAGGGGATTGGCGACCGCCACCGACGGCGAGCGAGTGATCGTCTACATCGGCATTTCTGGGAGTGTGGTTACGCTACCCGGTTTACTGAACCAGGAGTCTGTTTCTGGCACAACCCTGCTCGGTTCGGGTGTGTTCCGACTGACAACCCTTCCCGGGCAGAGGGTGTATCTGCCGCTGGTATCCATGGGCGGAACGCAATAATGGATCTATACTGGAGGAGAGATGGGCTACTAATTGGGTGAGGCTTATGACGTGGCCGTGGCTGGCATTGTGCTCTACTAGATAAACATTCATCCGGTCAAGGACAGGTTGAGCGACCTGTGTGCCTCCGGGGTTGTCGAATAAGATCGCCGGACGTCGCAGGGCGGGGAATTACGAGCGGATCATTGGAAGATCGAGTGGCATAGGTACTCCTTGAATTCAGGGTAAATATCCATGGAATGCAGGTAGAGCTCAAATAATACCTGCCGGTTACGCACTCACAGCTTATTCAGACAATTACTCAATCAACAGCCTGGCTGCAAATGCCAGTTTATCCTTTTGCTTATTGAGTCTCACAGCACAAATTTTTCGGTCTCCACATGGGTGTGCTGTATGGTCGCTATGACCTGCTCGACCGGCTCACGGCGTACAAGGTGCGCCCCGCGCCCTCAGCCCCGCCAGGTAAGTTTGAGACCGGCACGGGTAATTTTGAAGGGATATGCGGCGTGCTGGGGGCATTGGAATACATTGAGTGGGTCGGTGAGACCTTCGGCGCTGAGTCTGCCGAGCGCTATGCGGGCGAGTATTCAGGTCGCCGCTTGAATTACAAGCTGGGCATGAGCACCATCCGCAGCTATGAGTTCGAGCTGAGCCGGACTTTATTGGATATCCTGGAGGAGACACCGGGGGTAACGGTATATGGAATTACAGACCGACAGCGATTGGAGGAGCGTGTGCCCACCTGTGCGTTCACCCTGAAGGGCAAGTCCCCCCGCCAGTTGGCGGAAGAATTAGACGAGGCCAATATTTACGTGTGGGATGGCAACTATTACGCCCTGGCGGTCACCGAGCGCCTGGGGTTGGAGGAGTCCGGCGGGATGGTGCGCGTCGGACCGGTACCACCAAAACGCTGGTCTACAACACGGTGGAGGAGATCAGGAGGTTTGGGGAGGAGTTGGGGAGGATTGCAAGCAACGAAGGATAATGCTCTACATCAGCCATTGCCTATGGCACTACAACTTCCCAAAACCAATACCCAAGCTGACTTTTACGCCAGCATACCCACGCTGTAGGCGGTCAGGAGGAGCAGTTGTAGGGCGGCACTCATGGCGCAAGTGATGTAGGAACTACGCTCAGAGATTGCAAAATGATTGTTGTGATGACTGACAGCACGCCGAGAATAATCACGATTACAAAAAGACGCGATAAACGCGTACCTGCCAGACTACTTCCTACCACCGCCCCTGCAATTGCCAATTCAAGCGTCTGTCCGATAAACCAAACCAATAGTAAAGTGAAACTGGCGGTCGAGATGGAAAGTAATCCCAAGATAAAGGAACCCCACATCAAGCCACCGAACTGTAGGCCGAAGAGCGCACCTTTGCGCCATCCAATCAACTTTAGTTGTGGCATCAACCAAACCAGGGCAATTGCCAGTAAGAGAAATGACAAATAGCCAACGGGAATCAACGCGAAAGCAGTTCTGGACGACAAAAGGAATGGGCTGGGCTGAAGGTACAGTTTTGCCAGCAGACCAGCATGCAGGAAGAAATCAAAGCCGATCATATATAGCCAAGCAATCAAGGTTAGCAGAATTACATGCCGTTTGGGGTGTGTCATTGATTCCTTTCTAGGTGCTCAAGCCTTTCGTGTTGTACAGCAACCGCCCAATGGTATGCGTTGCTTGTTGGCGTGGCCCTTGCGGTGGCAATGTGCCTCACTTCCTGTGAAGCTTCGTCGATTATAACGATTTGCATTATTATTATCGAACATTGGGAGCATGCTGTTGGAAGACCTTCACCTCACGGGTAATCTGTTTACGCAATTGCTTCTCTGCAACTTCAAGTTCATAGCGTACCTGTAAATGTAGCCATACCTCTGCACTTGTGCCAAAATAACGCGCCAACCTCATCGCAGTATCTACAGTAATCGCGCGCTGACCGTTTACAATCTGGCTAATGCGAATGGGCGTTACACCGATATCTTTTGCCAACCGATACTGGCTCAGCCCAAGTGGCTTCATGAAGTCTTCCATGAGCACTTCACCCGGGTGAATGGGGGAAAGAATTTTATCCATTGGTTGCCTCTCAAGAATGATAGTCAACAATTTCTACGTTTCTAGCTTTGTTATCGAACCACTCGAAACAGATCCGCCACTGGTCGTTTATTCGAATACTGTATTGGCCCGCTCGATCTCCCTTGAGTTTTTCGAGCATATTTCCAGGTGGAGCCTGCAAATCCTGTAAATCCTTTGCACCATCCAGGTAAAGTAGTTTACGACGGGAGGTGCGTTGGATTTCCAACGGTAATTTCTTCGATATTTGACCATGAAATATCTTTTCCGTCTCTTTGGACGCGAAGGATTCGATCACAACAAAATAATATCATTGCTCGATAATATTGTCAAGCGATAAGGTTTGTATGACTGATTCTTTCGATATGAATGACAGGCACCCGCGTAGGTGGTCCTTCACTCCGTTCGGGATAAACTCTGGCGCTGGGCGATGCCATTATCTCCGTGTGGGATTGGAGCTATTATGCCCTGGAGGTGACCACGCACATCGGCCTGGAGGCGGGCGGCGGCATGGTGCGCGTCGGACCGGTACCACCATTACGGTTGTCTAGAACACGCTGGTGGAGATCGAGCAGTTTGGGAAGGCGCTTGGGAGAATCACGGCAGGCGTTTCCAGACGGTGTGTTTTTGTGGTTGGTGGGAACGCAAAGACTCCACACTCATTATGGTACATTACTGGTTAATTGCCTCACTGCCGCAAAGCAGCGTAAGTTAGAAGCCAATGCCAGGTTTCTACCAGAGGAATCAACGAGTAAATGCCCGAAAGGGATTGAGGTGTGTTAGTTGATGGATCGTAACTTCATCCACTCCGGTAGCCCGCAGCTTCGGCATAAATTGTTCTGCGAGGTATGTATACGGTTTGGGAACACCTCCAGCCGGTAACGCAGGGTCATACCATCCTCGGTCATGACTCAGCAACAACTTGCCACCCAGACCAGCATCTAATAGGCGTTGAATGTGTTGCAAATAGTACTCATCATTTTCGCCATCGATATTACCAATTGCGTCGTACTCCAGCCAGGCCCCGCGTCGAGCCATCTCAAGATGTAACTCGAAATCCGGTTCTGCCTGGGTGTGGATCCAGATAAATCGTTCAACATCATAACCCATCGCTTCGATAATATTGAGTTCGTCCCGAACAACCCGACCGCGGATCGTGTGACTACCAATAACCGCATTCGTTTCGCGACCAGCAGCTGCAGCTGCCCGTAAGATTTTAGTTTCACACGCAGTTAATCCGCCATCACCTGCGCTCAACTTGATCCAACCAGCTTGCACACCGCTCGCTTCAATTTCGCCTTGCAATTCGCCCAGCATCCAATCGGTCAATTTGGCCTCGCTGGCTGTGTGAGCCCAATCAGGAATCCAAGGTTCACGATAAAGACCAGTAGGAATAACCAAGGGCAAATTGGTGGCCTTAGATACAGCTCGATCAATATCAGCCCGACGTCCCACACCGACTGTACTGCATTCTACAATGGCTGTCACACCGACTTCTTGTGCCTTTTTTATTTCCGGAACCATTAACTGGATAACATCGTCAACCTCGGCCTGGGCATAACCAGGAGTGTCCCAGGTACGAAGATCGACAAAGATGTGTTCATGAGGCAAAATCATTCCCAATTCGGTATTATTAAAAAGACCAAGGGTGGTAATAATTCCAGTCATAGTATTATTCCTTATCAATTTGAATTTTCCAAAACCCTGCCAGAAATGGAATAATGAGTTAGATAACGGCGAAACCTAATGGTCGGGTTCAGCCGCGTTGCGTAGCTCAGCGGAGTCACGTCGGCTGCAATCCATTGTCAGGTGCAATGCGTCGTCTGATTGTTTGGGCGCCGAAGCAAGCCACAGCCGACCCCGGCACCCCAATCTTGATCACTTGTTAATTGCGCAGCAGCAGCGGCAGGTAGAAGGTGCGGGGCGGGACATAACGCAGGATTAGCAACGAATCCCAGTCTGCGACGTAGGCATGGGACCCCACCACAGCCACGCCCACGGCGTCCGCTGGCGTATGGTAAGAACCGGCCTCAAAAGCCGCCGCCGGGTCAGAGACGTCGATGATACGCAGGTCCCCATCCGCAAGGTAGGCGTACTTGCCGGCTAGCGCCACGCCTTGGGGGTTCCCCGGCGTCATGTAGAAGCTCGACCTCGAAGGGCGCCGCCGGGTCGGAGATATCGATGATACGCAGACCGCTCTCCCCATCGGCCATGTAGGCGTAGGTCCCTGTCACTGCCACCCCATACGCAACCCCCGGTGTGTCAAGGTAGCCAGTCTCGGCGGGTGTCACCGGGTCGGAGATGTCGATGATGCGCAAGCCACTCTCCCCATCGGCAACATAGGCATAGCTACCCGCCACAGCCACACCGTAGGCGTGCCCGGGTGTATCAAAGTAGCCAGTTTCAGTAGGCGTCACCGGGTCGGATACGTCGATGATGCGCAGGCCGGCTAACTCATCGGCGACGTAGGCGTAGCTCCCTGCAACCGCCACACCCCGGGCATACCCCAGGGTGTCAAAGTAGCCGGCTTCGGTGGGCGTCACCGGGTCGGAGATATCGATGATACGCAGGCCGCTCCCTCCATCGGCGACGTAGGCGTAGCTCCCCGCCAGCGCCACGCCCCGGGCACTCCCTGGTGTTTCGGAGAAGCCGGCCTCAAATGGCGCTGACGGGTCGGAGATATCGATGATACGCAGGCCGCGGTTCCAAGCGGTGACGTAGGCATAGTCATCAGCTACCGACACACCGGAGGCAGACACCGGTGTGTCGTAAAAACCCACCTCGCTCGGCATTGCCGGGTCGGAGACGGAGAGGATGCGCAGGCCGCTATCGCCAGTGGAAACGAATGCGTAGCTCCCCGCAAGTGCCACGCTGCCGGCTGTACCCGGCGTGCTGAACTGGCCAGCCTCAAACGGTGCCGCTGGGTCGGAGATGTCAATGATGTGAAGGCCGGCCCAGTCATCGCCGACGTAGGCGTAGCTCCCCGCCACCGCCACGCCCAAGGCGCGCCCTGTCGTATCGTAGAAGCCGGCCTCGAAGGTCGCTGAAGGGACGGAGACGTCAATGATGCGTAGGCCACTCTCCTTAGCGGTGACGTAGGCGTAGTCCCCCACCACCGCCACGCTTCGGGCATTCCCCATGGAAAAGGTGCCGGCTTGGGTAGGCGCCGCCGGGTCGGAGACATCAATGATCCACAGGCCACCCCCCTCGGTGAGGTAGGCATAGCTCCCCGCAAGTGCCACGCTGCCGGCCCACCCTGGCGTAGTGAACTGGCCGACCTCGAACGGCGCTGCTGGGGCTGAAACATCGATGATGTGCAGGCCGGTTAAGAGATCAACGACGTACGCATAGTCTCCCTCCACCACTACGCCTTGGGGGTTCCCCGGTGTCATGTAGAAGCCCACCTCGAAGGGCATAGCCGGGTCGGCGATATCGATGATGCGCAGGCCGTTGATGAAGACATTGACGTAGGCATAGTCCCCCACCACGGCCAAGCCCTGCACATAGCCGGGAAGCACGTCCGTCTGTCCCACGAAAACAGGGTGAGCCAGGTCGCTGATGTCCAGAATGACCAGGCGGGGGCCGACGCCAATATAGGCGTACTGGCCCTGTATCGCGACGGAGGAGGTCCCGCCGCCGATCTGGCCCTCCAACACCACGTTCTGCGCCTGCTGCTGAGAGGCCACCATCCCACCTTCCCCTTGCAGCGTGGGGGATGGTCTCTGAGCCAGAGTACCCGATGCGCTCGACATCAGGGCCAGGCTCACAATAAGAATAAACGCGTTAAATAGTCGTGTCTTCATCGTATTTTCTCCTTTTATGATATATGGTATTCGATTTGGGCTTAACAATAGAATGTACGGACTCTTGCTATACTGCAAGAATTCAGATTGGCAAGGCTTTTGAGGTGTAATATACCGCGTAATTACAAGGATATTGTTTTATACTCCATCAGAACCACTTGCACGCCAAAAATTAGTATAGCATTAATTCAATAAATCGATCAGCTTTTGTACAATCTCTACCCATGTACCTATACGCGATCCATAGGCTGTGAACTACCCCCTCGTTGATCGATCACCAACCTGGTCGCCAGAGGTAAAACAGTCTTTTATTCATTGAGTCTTACAGAACAAGGTCTTCGGTCCCCAGATGGGGTGCTGTATGGTCGCTATGACCTGTTCGATCAGCTGACGGCATACAAAGTGCGACCCCCCCCATTAGTCAGGGTTATATTACTCACTGGATGGTTCCTCGACCGAGGTTGTTGGTGGGTCAAACCAGCCGCTGAGGCCACTCAATAGCTGATTAAGACCCGTGAGTGTGGTGAAGTTCAAACTCTGACCATCGACGGTGCAAATCGAGCCGCGCCAGGTAAGGCTCCTGCCATACTGTTGTTCTGCCCACATGGATACCACAAACATGATGCGACGATTTTCGGGGTAATTATCCATAGTCCACCAGAGTCAATTAAACCATTCTCATATAAACCGGGATTTATTGGGCTATTCTCAACGGATCACCAACGGTAGATACAATTCTTGTGGAATTAACACCGTTCCGGTAATATATTCATACGCTCCAATGTCATATGCTCCGTCCTGCGGTCTTGACACCCCGGCGTAATCCCGACTGATGCCAGTATTAATACCGGCATCGATCGCAGGACTTTGGGCTTGGAGACGAAAGTCCCCAGATGCATTGTTTACAAACAACGGGTCTGTATTGACACAACCCGTGTCCCAAACGGGGCAGGCACCGGCGTTGTAGACCAGGTTGTTGCTTGCGGCGTTGAACACCGAAGAATCTACGCCCATCCCAAATTCATAGTAGGTCTGTCCAGATTCAGCATATACGATGTTATTCTGCAGCGTTATTAAACCAGTCCCAGCTCGCTCAATATAGAGTTGTGCATTACTGTCTACCCCCCGCGAGCCGTTGTTATAGAGTACGTTGTTCTGGATGATTACAGTTCCCTGCGGATCGTTGATGTGCAGTCCCTGCCAGTCCGCGCCAACAATGATGTTGTTGTAGATATAGATCGTTCCCAACACGTCCGTTACACCGTCGCTGCCCCCGAGAATGATATTATCCCGCATAGAACCAGAGATCAGGTTGTCGTGGATGCGAATGTCTTCCATACGGTCACCGTCAAGGTGGCCATAAAGTTGGATAGCGCGTCTACCGCGTTGATCCTGAATCTGGTTCCAGCCAAAATCAATATCCTGGTTGGTTCCGAAACCCTGAATGTACAAACCATGTCCAGCCAGGTCGACTGTTCCGCCGTTGTCACGCATAAAATTGCCGAAGATCTTCAAATGTGCGCTCTCTCCGGCAACCCCGATCACGCCGCCTTCGGAGAAAATTCCGTCGTGCGAATAGTTACCGACGATGCGATGACCACTGCCGCTTAATTCCAATGTACCCGCTTCATCAGTAAATCCGAGGTTGGCGATCACGTAATATAACATTGCTTGATCCATAAGGATCCCCCTGCGCAAAGGCGAGGGACCCGCCAAAACAGGCCGGTCTCCAGGATACCCGATGTAAGCGACCGGGCGATCAGCCGTACCTTGGGCGTCGGTGTCAGGAGTGAGCAACAAAATGGCGTCCCAACCGGGATGATCGGGATCGGCGGTGCTGAAGGTGCCTCCCTTGATATAAACAATGTCGCCGGCTTGCATCACCTGGCGCGGACGATAGAGGGTTTTAAAAGGTTCGGCATACGTGCCGGGGTTTGTATCATCCGCGTTCGGTGCGTCTGGAATGACAAAGTAGATTGATCCGCTCCGCAAGGTGAAAGGTTGTGGGTTGCTCGCCTTACCATTGACAGTGACAATGATGTTTCCTGTGTTCACGTTGGGACCAGGTTGTACTACGATCATGTCTAGACTGCGCGCAATCCCATTGTCCTGACCCCAGATCACATAATTCGCTACTTCTATGCCACCTATAGTTACAGTCGAGTTGCCATGCTGAGCGCCAAAGCCCTCGCCATAAAGGGTGATGAAGGCTCCAAGATTATCCTGACCACCGTTCTTGGGGCCGCTGGTGAGGTCAGTAAAAAACAATGCGGGGGCAGGGGTGTCAGCCAAGGAGCGGTAGGGAATTGCCTCTGTATTATTGGCATTAGCCTTGCTAACTCCAGTCGGACCCAGCAATTGACCTGACCCATACCCTGACATTAATAAACTCACCACCAAAAAACAGATCACTCTAGTTCTTAGTTTCGTCTTCATTGGTCTCCTCCATCTGTTATGGGCTGTTCTATATTATGGGTACCTCCGCTGGCTTTCAGGCAAACCAGCATTCGTGAGTGACAACAAGCCACCCAACAAGCGCATCCGACCGACCACTTTGCGGCGGCTGGTGTGTGCCGTTGAGCAGCTCGGTGATGGGTTAGGGCGCGTTGATCCGCTTCAGCTCCACATCCAGGGTGGCCGGCGAGGAAGAGGTTTGCACCAGGTAGGCATAGAAGCTGGCGTTCTAGCCAATCGAATCGGTTTTATGGTAAACCTCCTTCATGCTGGGCCTCATTATGGCCCGACCCAGTGGTGGTAGAAGACGTTGAGCAACTGGATAAACTCGGCGGTTGCCTTTTCGTTCCCGGCGCGATTTGGATGGTCATCGCCGCTGGGGTAAGCGGCAGTGTCACTGAACACTGTCTGCTGGCGCTGCGCTGCCCCATTCCACCAACGGTGGTGGTTGCCGCTGTCCCATCCCAAGTCACTGGTGTTGGGGTCGCCGCCGTTGCTGGTTAGAACGTTGTAAAAGTCGAAGACCGCCACGTTCGCGTAAGGGTAGCCACTCAGCCAATCATTGAGTAGCCAGTCGTTGAAAGCGCGGGCGTTGCTTGCCCACGTGCCATCCATCAGTGGTGGGGCGGCGATGACGACGAAAAGTTTATCGTGGCGCGTGCGGAAATACTCCAGCAGGTCAATGTAAATGCCCTTGGCGTTGGCGACGGTGTGGTACTGCGAGTAGGCATCCTGTCCGCGTAGAGGATTGCTGGCGATTGGTGGGGGCGCGGCGCCAGGATCGCCTTGCAGCGCTGAGTTGGGGAAGCAGGACTTGATCACAACGATCTCGTTCTCTCCGCCGGGGTCGCTTGCCAGCCGCGGCCAGGAACCATAACTGTCGAAATTCTGGCCGGTCTCAACGTATAAGGCGGCCAGGATAGTGGCGCTGGTGGGGCCGCGAAACCATTCCCACCAGTTGCCGATGTCGGTGCGGTCGCCGATAGCATCCCCGTTGACTGTCCAGCCATAGTTGGTGGCGCTGACGAAATAGTTGTTGTCCCTCAATGCCCGGCCCAGGTCGCCGCCGAGCTCATTCCCGGCCGGATCGGCTAGCCAGTTCCCGCCGGTAGAATGATGCACGAAGATGAGTTTGACCGGGCTGGCGGGTGGGTTGGGGTTGTCCGCCCCTGGAGTGGAGGTGGCTGTAGGCGTTGCGATCGGAGTGGAGATGGTCGTAGGCGTTGCAGTAGGAGTGGAAGTGGGGATCGGCGCTCCACCAGCGCGCAAGATTAGCGGAAGGTAAATAGCTGTGGTCAACACTATTGTAGCCGTGACATATTCATACGCCCCGATGTCGAAAGCCAAACCCTGCGGCCGCGGCACTCCCAAGATATCACTGGTAACTACCGCAGATACAT
Source organism: uncultured Chloroflexia bacterium (assembly GCA_963774275.1). Lineage (GTDB taxonomy): Bacteria > Chloroflexota > Anaerolineae > Anaerolineales > UBA4823 > FEB-25. The sequence continues at coordinate 138,168 of CAVZEP010000012.1, forward strand.
TCTTACCAACCTCCATACATGGGCTGCCATTCTGTAACTGGATGTTGAAAATACCGGTACCGACAAAATCGGGATCATCGTTTATCGCAGTGGTGTCCCAACCTGGGGCGCTGCCATCGCCATACCAGCAATTCCGATAGTCCCCCATGGGTAGGGAGGCAGATTCACCGGCGATATACGGCTCACCCGTGGAATAGAGGATATTGTTACTGAAATACACCGTCGTTGAGCGGGTCAACGCTTCCGGACTGACCAGCAGGCTGCCGGATTCCTCTGGTAACACAGCCCCTGACCAGCCGTTGCCATAGAGCGTGTTGTTGTAAATATATACCGTCGTTGGTGAGATCGTTTCGTGACCAGTGTCGATGCGCAAGCCGGTATGATAGGAGGCATCATCTGACCATTCCGGTCCCCGCCCGGCATTGACGATCAGGTTGTTGTAGACCCAATTATCACCGATGACGTAGTATCCGAGCAGAATGCCATCGCCTCGTTGGTTGACGATCACGTTATCATGGACGCGATTCTGTTGGATGTAGGCTGAGTATTCCTGTTCACTGTAGATATTGATGCCACGGTTCGACAGGTTATCGTGGACGTAGTTCCATGCCACCTCGCGGTTGGATTCGGTCGGCGCACGGGGAGGGTTATCCTGCCTGGCACCGGTAATATATATGGAATGGTAGAGCTTCGAGCAATTTGCCGAGCCGACATTCTCAAGCTCATTGCCCAGAATGTAGATGTCGCTGCCATTTCTCCCGCCAACAGCCCCATCCATGCCATCCCCATTCGGGGCGGTGACGTAATTGCCAATCACGCGGAAACCAGCCTGGGCGGTCACGCCGACCTCGGCGGTGGTCATACGGAATTTGGCCATGACCCAATAGACAGAATACCCGCCTGTGTTTTCGTTCCAGACGTGAAAGGCTTTGCCGAGAGTATCATTACCCACATTCGAGGTCGCCCCCGGGTAGACAATAAGGGCTTTAGGTCTGCCAGGCTCCCCATCGCTGCCCAGGTTGACCGCCGCCCCATAGTTGGTTTCAGCGAACTGGTCTACGCCGTCGCCGATATAGGCAATATCCCCAGGCGACAGACTGTTGGCGGCTTTGGGGATCGTCCGCCAGGGATTGCTCCAGCTACCATCACCCGTATCATCGTTACCGCCTAAGGTGGAAAAATAGATATTTCCCGTCCGCACGGTGAACGGCAATGAGTTGGACTGTCTGCCGTTCACGATCACATAGATAGAGCCCAATCCATCCTGGGCGAAACGGCTGACCTGGATGGAGATCATCTGCATCTGGTGGTAGGTGTAGAGGTCAGCGGGAGTGGCAGCATTTCCCCAGGTATAGGTTGATGCGGCTTCTCCCCCATTGACGTATACTTTGCTGCTGCCCTGCGCGCCACCCAGGTTGCGCCCCCATAACGTGACGATGGCACCATCCAGCCCGCTGCGACCATCCGAGGTGTCGCTATTGCCCGACTTTGGACCGCTGGTAATGTCGGAAAAATACAGCAGTGGATCACCCGCGGCGGTGGTTGAGCTGGGTTCTTCAGGATTGGGGATTGGGGAGAACTCGGTTGCGGATTGCGGATTGGGGGAACTAAGGTTTGAGGGTTGTGCACTCGTCGCGCCCGTCGAGGTTGCGTGCCAGGGTACGGCTGTACAAAGCACAAATATCATTGCCAGAAGGCTTATCGCAAGATTTGGATTAGGTTTGTGGCTCATAGAATTACCCTTTCGATGGTAAAAAACAGCTTGATTCGTGACCGCCAGGTCGCCGCCCCTTACCTTAAGCTGGGAAAGGCGATGATAGACCCCTGCTTTGGAGGCATGAGCCTGCATGCGAACGCTCACACCCCCAAAGCCGGTCATATCCTTGGAGAATTCCACCAATTGATTAAAACTTCATCACCAGCGGCAGGAAATCCAGAAAATCGCGGATCATAGAAGATAGAAAACCATACCAATAACCCAGCCCAGACCCGAAGTGTTCGCTGGCAGAGGCACCGATGACGGTTTGCCCTACCGTGAAGTTGGCGGCATAATTGACCGAGCTGGTCGGTCCTCCACCGCCTCCGGTCATAGGTGTGAACCAGTCCAAACCGAAATTTGGGGAGGACATTGCCCGGGCGCTGCCCGCCAACAGGAGCAAGGCAATCAAGATCAGAAAGATCGTGGCGCGTTTCATTGCACACCTACCTTGCCGTGACCATGAAGACAAAGTCATTATTCACCAGGTTCCCATTGCCATCATTGATGTAAATGTCAAATATATTGGACGCCAACTGGTTGATCGAAACGATCCGGATTTGACCTGCATTGACGGGAGCCGTGTCAATTTCAGCGATAGCCATGGGGATCAAAGAGGACGCGTTTATAGCGCTAACATCGACATAGATTTTATAACATCCCACGGCGTAATGATCCACCGAGGAAATACCAAATTCCGCCTGGATAGAGCCGGGGTCTCCCCCCGCTATCTTTGCCCAGGCGACAATGGCGTTGTCGCGGTAGCGGTCACCCACGGTGATGGTCATGACTTCACCAGCATCGATACCCAGGTGGACATTCCCATTCTCACTAGCTTTGAGGATGGTGGTTTTGCTGCTATTGCGCACCTCCAAATCACCGTCTTCGTTATCATCGCTATCCAGATCGAGCAGGATTGCATCATTACTGATGAGGTAAATGTCGCTGCTGGCATAGGCTGGGTCAGAGAGAATCCGTCCATCGTCATCGTTGCCACCGCTGGCTGTACCCGCCAACACCAAATCTGCTGCAATACTACTGCCGCCCTTTGCATATAGGCCAACTCCATTGACAGCAGAGTTAGCAAACCATCCAGCGTAACCGTCCGGCGAAGATGATCGAGCCAATACGCCGTAGTTGACACCGCTGGCACCGTCAGCGGCTACCCACAAACCCTTGGTGCCATCCACTGTACTGGAATTGGTTAAAGCCAATATGCTGCCAGAATCCACCACGCCCGCAACGTCTGCCCCCGGACGCAAACTGCGAGCATAGGGCACGGCGTAGATAGGCTGGCGGGGAGCCATCTCAGCATCAGCATCTACCTGAACGCCCAAATAGAGTTGTTGGCCGGAAATCTCCAAGTCCGAACACCCCGTTATCGTGACGTTAAATAAACCGTTTGTCATGGATAGCGGACTGTAATTCGTCGAACACAAGAGAATCCCTGCGGCTGTGTCGTCATACAGGCTGAATGTGACGCTATGGTCGCCTGTGAGAGCGACCCCGCTGGCATCGGTTAGCTGTCCCTGGATGGGAATGGCATCCCCCAGGATAGCAGTTACCGCGTTCCCACCTTGCAGCTGACCCTCCTCCGTACCCGGTCCCTGTGCCTGCGCCCATCCCACTGATAGGGCAAGCAGCATAAGACCCAGGATGATAAACAGATTGCGTAAACGTGATCCTTTCATGAGAAGCCTCCTTTGGGTTTGAATAATGCTTATATTGCTGAGAGTAATACATTCAATATAACCAACGAGCGTCCCAAAAACGTCCCCTTTTCATACCTTTTTCATCTTTTTCCATTACAATATAAAACAGGAGGAAACAGGCGATGCCCCAGCTGATACTTCATCTGTTCGGTACGCCGCGCCTCGAACGCGATGGCACACGGGTAGAAATCCATCGGCGCAAAGTGATGGCATTGTTGAGCTATCTGGCAGTGACCGGAAAGAGCCATCCCCGCGATTCGCTGGCAACCATGTTCTGGTCTGAACATGACCAGGGGAGTGCTCGCGCCGCATTACGTCGCACCTTGTCTGATCTTCAAAAAATCCTGGGGGAGAAGTTGATCCATATTGAACAAGATTCTCTTGGTCTGGAGCGCACTAATGATCTCTGGTTGGACATAGACGAATTCCGAAACCGCTTGGTGGCTTATCGCATTCATGGACATCACCCCGAGGATCCTTGCCCCGATTGCCTCTTTGCAATGACCGAAGCCCTTTCGCTCTACCAGGGTGATTTTCTTACCGGATTCACGCTGAGAGATAGCGCCGAATTTGATGAGTGGCAAATTTTACAAACCGAGATATTACGTCGCGAATTGATCGATGCACTTAGGTGGCTGGTGATGGGTCGCACGGCGAACGGCGAGTTAATCTTGGCGATCGACTTAGCCCGCCGCTGGTTGGTACTCGATCCGATTGACGAGGCAGCCCACCGTTTTATGATGCAGCTATATGCCTGGAACGGTCAGCGTGGCGAGGCTCTCTTTCAATATCAGGAATATGTTCGCATCTTGGAGCAGGAATTGGGCGTGCCCCCATTGGATGAAACCACTGCACTCTACGAACACATTCGTTCTCAGAAAGACCTCCCCACGCCTGTTCTTTCCTCACCTCCCCAAAAATCAATTTCCAAATCAAGCACGCCCAACAACCTACCTGTTCAACTCACATCCTTCATCGGACGATTGGCAGACCTGGAAGGGGTAAAAGGAGAATTATCCCGTCCATATGTCCACCTGCTTACCCTCACCGGACCCGCTGGAGTGGGCAAAACCCGTCTAAGCTTGGAAGTTGCTGCCCAATTGCTTGACCAATATGAAGATGGGGTGTTCTTCGTTAACCTTGCTCCAATTCTCGACGCAACACTTGTCGGTCAAACGATTGCACATGTGCTGGGTGTTCGTAAATCAGGGAACATACCTTTGGCTGAAACCTTAAAGGAATATTTGCGCGACAAGCTATTATTATTAGTGTTGGATAACTTCGAGCATTTGACCAAAGCCGCCCCGTTGGTGACTGAATTGCTTTCCGCCGCCCCAGGCGTGAAAGTATTGGTAACAAGCCGGACTTTACTCCATATCTATGGGGAGCACCTCCATCCAATTCTGCCAATGCCACTCCCCAAGCCAGGTAGAGGGTCACAACTTGAAAGTGTAGCTCAATCCGAAGCCGTGCAACTTTTTGCCGTACGGGCGCGGGCGGTGAGATCCAGTTTCGGACTTACCAAGGAGAACATCCAAGCCATCGTAGAAATATGCACCCGTCTGGATGGTTTACCCCTGGCAATTGAGTTGGCTGCAGCATGGGTGGGGCGTATTTCCCCCCAGGCAATGCTGGGTCAATGGACGGATGGAAGCGGTAAATCTCCCCTACAGATACTTACTGACGGTCCACGTGACTTGCCCGATCGTCACAAGACCTTGCGCAACGCCATCGCCTGGAGTTATAACCTTTTGGATGCAAATGAGCAAGCAGCTTTCCGACAATCTGGAGTTTTTGTTGGGGGATGGACACTAGATGCAGCCGAGAAGGTAATCGGGGAGCCACTTTCTGAGAGCTATGACCCGACAACGGTGTCCTCATCAGGCTCACCGATTGCTCGTATGCTTGATTCGTTTGTGGACGCAAACCTGATCAAACAATCTGAAGGGAGTGGCGAGATCAGGTTCATCATGCTTGAGACCATCCGCGAGTATGCGCTGGAGCGGTTGGTGGAGTGTGGAGAAATTGATGCAGTGCGCTGCCGCCATACTGATTTTTTTCTTGCATTAGCGGAGGCGGCCAAGCCGCATCTGTCTGGATCGCAACAGGTGTTTTGGGTAAACCGGCTCGAACAGGAATATGACAACCTGCGTGCGGCTTTAAAATATGCAGTGGACTCCCGGAAGGCTGAGATTGCATTACGCCTGGGAAGCGCATTGGGGAAGTTCTGGTATATCTATGATCCTAATTATTGGAGCGAAGGGCGCAAGTGGTTAGAACAAGCCTTAAACTTGATTCAATTTGACCCGCTTCCCTTGGATGTACGGGCAAATGCACTGAACCAAGCGGGAGTGCTCGCCTGGATACAGGAAGATTATGAACTTGCCATCTTACGGTTTGAAGAGTGCCTGGCGCTTAGAAAAAAGACAGGTGATCAAGCCGGTATCAGTTCCGCCTTAGGAAACCTGGGACTTGTCGCGCGTGAACAATTGGATCTGGCTCAAGCCAGAGCCTACCAAGAGGAGTGCCTTGTAATCAAGCGAGAACTTGGGGATAAGAAAGGCATTGCCACTGCACTCAGCAACCTGGCGCTGGTGGCAGCCGATCAAGGGGATATCGAGTATGCCATCTCGCTCTGTGAAGAGAGTCTGGTTTTGAACCGTGAATTACAGAATGTTGCTGGCCTTACGTTAACCCTGCACAATCTGGGGGGATTGCTGGTAGAGAATCGTGGTGATTATACGAGAGCTTTGACTCTCCTGATGGAAAGCCTGAAGTTATCGCGAGAATTGGGGGAACACTTCTTTCTCATTCCTCATACTTTACACCATTTGGGTAACTTGTCTCTCAACCAAGGTGATCACGAACATGCCAGGAGCTTTTTCGAGCAGAGCCTGAACCTTTCCCGTGAGTCTGATAATAAGTATGGAATCGGGCTCGCTCTCCTCGATTTAGGACGTCTGGTTCATCTGGAGAGTGAGGTTAAGACGGCACAAGAACATTATAAAAAAAGTATAACGGCTCTTTATTATATAAAAGGAATGGTGGGAATCGTATGGAATTTGGTATCCTTGGCTGATCTGGCGTGCATTAACAGGCAACCGATCCGGGCCGCTACATTGTTGGGCGCAAGTGAGAAATTATGCGAAATCACCTCCTCACCCTTGCCACAAGTCAGGCGCGAAGAATATGAACTTACCATAATCGAAGCCCGCAATCAGCTCGACGAGGCACAATTCATCCGGGCCTGGGCAAAAGGTCGGGAGATGTCGTTGGATCAGGCGGTAGCTTACGCCTTAGATGTAGGCGCATAGACCCCGGGAGACGAAATCGTAATTACCCGCCTGGATCATGACGCCAATATCTCTCCCAGGGTGATGGCAGCAGAAGATCATGGTTGCAACATCACCTGGGTCGACTCCATCCCGAAGACGGCACACTCAACATAGAGGAGATGCAGGCAAGCCCATTGAGTGTAAATCTCGCCAGGTAGCGGAGCAATTGGATGAAACCTATATCTTCGTCTGGGATGGGAACTATTATGCGTTAGAGGTCACATAGCGCCTGGGTCTGGAGGATTCTGGTGGCATGGTGCGTGTAGGTCCGGTACCACCAGTACGGTGGTCTACAACACCGTGGAGGAGATCGAGAAGTTTGGGGAGGTGTTAAGGAGGATTGTGGAGACTAAAATATAACCTGTCAATTCGGGGCTATAAAACGTCTGCCAGCATTCTCCGCAATAATGGCTCTATCCCCGGAAGGTCTTCAGAAACTGCTTTCCATACAACGACCTGGTTTACCCCAAAGTAATCGTGGACAAGCTTATCCCTCATCCCCGCAATTTCCCGCCATGGAATCTCTGGATAGTGATCTTTCACTTCTTGAGGTATTTTCTTGGTAGCTTCTCCAACAATTTCTAAAGCACGGATGACTGCATAAACCGTTTTCGCATCGCGGCTGAATTCTTCATAACCCATGCCCTCAACGAACATTGCAGCTTTTTCGATTGCTTCCAGGGTGTCCTTCAAATAGTCGATGTAGGTATGTTGCCCCATCATACTCGCATGACTTCCTTGAGTATTTGTTTACCGATTATCGGCTTGAGCGCATCTTTCATTACCAGGTCCACCTTTACCCCGAAAACATCGCTCAGATAATTTTCCAGCTCGATAAACTTCAATAAGCCTGGTGTTTCAGAAAATGTGACCAGGATGTCCAAATCACTTTCATCGTGGTGCTCCTGGCGTACATACGAGCCAAATACACCCAGTTCTTGCACTTTATATCGATCGGAAAGTACCGGCAATAACTGCCTGAGCCTGCTCAAGATGTGGGATAAATCTGATTCCATACATTGATTATACCTGTTTGTCTGCATCCGCCAATGATTATACCTGTCCCGTTACACATGGCGGATATTTGTGAAGGTTATAATTACGCCTCGGGCTTGGAGGCCACCGGCGGCATGGTGTGCGCGGGACCGGCACCACCAATACGGTGGTTTACAGCACGATGGAGGAGATCAAAAAGTTTGGGGAGGTGATGAGGAGGATTGCGTCGGTGGAGCCCAACGCTAGCGCTCAGCCGTGGTTAGCGTCGGTTCCAGCGTCTTGTTAGGCATTCCTATCTTTTCCTCTGAGCTTCAATTGCAGCGGCCCAAGCATGGCGGTCAAATAAGACAAACCGGTATTCTTTGCCTTGCTTCGTGAAGACAGCCAGCGAATTTGGAAACAAAGGAATGAACCCTAGGACTTTTGTCCAACGTGTACGCAATGACTGGATACTTGAAAGCTCTACCTCAGTCGTACCTCTTTGAACATTGGTCTTGTCCGCCTCGAAGACGAGCCGCTGGTTGGTCAAGAATAGCTTGCCGCCTACGGTCTCAATGTTCTTCTGCAGGTTTGCTGACCCATCTTTAACGATTTTCTCGCCCTGCTGTAGTTCAGTTTTCATATTTGTCTCCTTTGCATAACGGCTTGTGTTACCGGCGGCTGGTGAGAAAAGGCTTGAAAACGGAAAAACGCAATAGATCAGAAACAAGCCCCAATAACACGCAAAGTCCCAGCCGTTCGCTGCACGCTTTGCTAGCCCGCACCATTGCCTGCACTTAATGTTTTTAGTTGTTCATCGAATAAGACCAGCCAGTTATCAACATCGGATTGAGTTAGTGGGAGTCTAGTGCTCTCGTAGCTTCCCATCCTGCATAATGAATTCCAATAACTTCACCACTTGATGGTCGAAAGATTGGGGCGCCACTCATGCCATCCGCCGTTCGAACATCAAGAAGAATTTCATCTGGATTTACTGCCCCATCAAAGGGAGAAATTGCAGAAATTGATCCTTGTTGGATTACTGGACCCCAACGATAGATTTTAATATCGTGCTTGAGCATTGCCGTGCCGTAGGGATACCCGCAAATTGCCACTTCTTCAGTCAATTTGAAATCTAGTTTAGGTGCCAAAGGTAAAGGATGTATATTCTCAAAATGTTTCTCGTGGACAATGTGAAATTCGATGAAGCCAATATCTGGATTGTCCAAAGTACCGAAATGCCGAATTATGCGAACGGTATTTCGAAATGAACCTTTTCCATCAGGGACAAAAAACGATAAAAAGAACTGAGTTGAGGGAAAGCCTAGACCTGCTTGGCTCAGAAACAGACCCTCAATGACATGTCGATTTGTAATAGCTGTGGTTGGCCGGATCAAAAAGCCTGTACCAACAACATGAAAAAACGGAGACCGTATATCCTTTCGATACTCTGTTAGCGGGACACTCAAATACCCAACTGCACATACTCCATTCGTGACTTTGCTTATGATACTTTTATCAGCATTCCAATCCACCTCATTAATATAGGACATAAATGTGTCTATTTGCAGCCCAAGTTTGCACTTCAGCTGCGGCTTGAAGCGCTGTACGCTGCATGCTATTATTAGACGGCATCCTCTCTCGAGCAGGCAAAGTGTTGGCCAGTTCACCCTCGACGTCGACGCCATACATCACTGCTATCGCTCCAATGTGTAGGCCGATTGCCCCACGCAATTCACCTAGATCAGTGAAGAACTCGGACTCGAAAGGCCCAGGCCAATGTGGATGCAGAATTCTGCGAGAATTATTGTTGGTATTCATATTGTCGAGGAACTTACGACACGCTGCCCGAATAGCGCGGCAAGTGCTCGGCAAGCTTCGAGTCTTGGGGAAGGCGACCGATTTCATCGGTCAGCTTTTGTCGAATTTGTACCACAGACTCAATGCAATGATCGGCGACCTCCAGATGGTAAGGATTGAAAAGAACGCGGCGATCTTCAAAGAAGGCTAGTACCCTCCTCGCAACTGCGACCTCAGATTTCGGTGGATTCCACGATACGCCAAAAACTGGAGTGCTCGAATCCTGTAATCCGGCTCTCTCCTGCTATCTCCGTGAATTCTCATATTTCCTCCTATATTGAACTACCCGGTAAAAACTTGAATAATAATCGCGTATCGCTCGTAGTGACACCAACCCCGGCGCCAAAAGTATTCTTGTGCTCTTAAAAATAGTATAGCATTTATTCGATAAATGGATTACCTTATACATTATCTATGCCCATGTGCATATCTGCGACATCAATATGGCGCATAACCCACTGATTGATCACTAACCTGTCTGACAAACGAAAACAGTCCTCTTTTGAGTATTGAGTCTCAAAGAACAAGTTCTTGGCCCGCACATGGGTGTGCTCTACGGACGCTATGACCTGCTTGATAAGTTAAACAGCCTACAAAGTGCGCCCGGCGCCTCAAGACCCGCCGGGTAAATTCGAGACCGGCACGGGCGACTTCGAGGTTATGTGCGGCGTGCTGGGTGCGCTCGAATATATCGATTGGGTGGGGGAGAACCTTTGGTGTGGAGCACGCCGAGCATTATGCTGGCGATTACAGTGGCAGGCGCCTGCACTTCAAGCTGGGTATGTCCGCTATCCGGTAGGTTATGAATTGGGGGCTAAGCAGGGCGCTGCTGGACATCCTGGCGGGAACGCCGGGGGTGAAGGTTTATGGCATCACGGATACCCAACGCCTGGAGCAGCGCGTGCCCACCTGTTTTTTCACGTGAAAGGTAAATCACTGCGCCAGGTGGCCGAGGAATGGATGAAGCTAATATCTTCGTGTGGGACGGAACTGTTACGCCTCTGGAGGTCACCGAGCACCTGGGGCTGGAAGGAGTCCGGCGGCATCGTCCGGGTGTCCCCGGTGCATTACAACACGCTCGAGGAGATTGAGGAGGTTTGGGGAGGCATTGGGGAGGATTGCTACGTGTTAAACAGGCTGGTCTTTACCCGGAATATCTTGTAACCGGACAATCAGTACTGGTAAGTCATTCTGGATGATTTCCACAGAATATCAAAATCCACGCTATCATACCCATGGATCGAGCGATTGCGAGCTGCAATCATCTGAAGCCAAAGGCAAATCCGAATATCGAGCGCGTACTCCTTCAGAAACACGATTAGCAGCTTCGCCTAGCATTTCCACTAGACGGGTCACCGCTAGATTTAATAGACGACTAGATCCAGGTCTTGACGGGTTTTCCCCTTGGAGATCTCCACCGTTTCCCTGGCGTAAGCCAGTATTTGGCGTATTGATACATCGGGATTATGCTTGCTCATAAACAGTCACAGCTTCAGATAATGCGGATTGCCGAACCTTGGGCTTAAAAAGCTGGTTGTTGGTAAATCCACCTTGCGCCCAAGGAGTTCGGAAAGCTCAGCCTCAATCGAGAAAGAATCGAATCCCGGGGTAAATCCTGGTTCGAAATCAACCAGAACATCCATATCGCTTTTTGGACCACAGTCATTGCGTACATACGAGCCGAAGATGGCCAGGCTGCGGATATGGCGCTTCTGGCAGTGAGATTTTATCGTTGGTAAGGGATAAGATCGTCCTCGTTCATAATGTGATTATAGCATGGCCAGTTTTTGAATTATTCACAAAAAATTTCCAAAGATTGAACCACCAAAGACCGGTGCTGCCAGCGGTCGTTCATTCCGTTTGGGATAAATTCCGGAGTTCGACGAAGCCAACATTTACGTGTGGGACGGGAATTATTCGCCTGGAGGTCACCAAGCGCCTGGGGCTGGAAAAGTCCGGTGGCATGGTGCGGGTGGGTCCGGTACCACCAATCCGGTGGTTTACAACACGCTGGAGGAGATCAGTCAGTTTGGAGAGGCGCTGGGGAATGTAGCATCGAGCATGGGTGAGATGTAGCGATAGAGGAACGGTGATGCGATTCAGCGAAAGTTTGTAAAGTCTACCCGTTAAAATCTACTGCAACCTCTCCAAATTTTAATATCTTTTCCGAAATTACTATTGAATATCTTTGATTTCTGCTTTATGATATCTGATATCTACCTCTAATGGGACGATGTCCGTATCAAAACAAACAACAAATCCAACATGGATATTGGTCCATTGTTTTTAATCTAGACTTTAATGTTGGTAATTTTTAATTTCTTCACGGATATCATAATCAAGGTACCCTTTTGATTCCTTGACAAATCGAGTAATCTAGTAATACTTCGATTCTTTTCATTCTAAATTCATATTCCCGCTCTATTCTTGTGACAACTACGTCCAAATCCTCCTGGTAAAGATAAATATCATTGTCATCATCAATTTTTCCCAACAATAATATTGAAGGCTCTTTTTCATTAACGAATGCTTTAAATGATGTATCTTCAATTATATTCTTCAGGAAGTAATCATAACCTTGTTGAGGTATAAAACCAGTAATTTCTAGTTTTCTGAGATCATTTTTTCCCTTATTGGTAACTGCTCTTGAGTATCAATTCTCTCATTTGTCATCTGAATTGCATCTCTAATAGCTCTTCTAATTCTATAGCAATATTATTAGGCGTATATTTTATTGTGTCGTAACTTTGAATATTAAATGCTAATGATTGGCTATCCTTTTGAAGTGGTATTATGTGTTTTTTTAATGAGGTCATTAATCGATATTCGTAATATACAGTACGGATTGGGGATATTAACATTATCTTTTATCATATCATCCAAGAAAACAACACAGAATTTCGCTTCAATAATTTTTCCGCAAATTTTGGTGCAAAATATATCTTGCCCATAAGCTCTTTCTCTTACGGCAATTACAGGATCAATTCCATGTTTTGATAACTTTTCTGAAAGCAATTCTAAAATTGGATCCAAATTGCTATCATTAGGACATGCGATAAAACATGATTTTGATGCTCCAAACGCTTTTCCGCACTCATGCTCTTTACGAATAAAGCAATTACGATTTTCAATTATTCCCTTTGGATTATTACTATATCGATCATGTATTGAACTCGGCAATCTATTCATCTTCCAAGACATACTTCATCTCCATTTTTATTGCCTAACTAGTGTTTGACACTATAATTTGTGGTGTATTTAATAATATACAGGGCCTAGTAAACATTATACATCGAGGTTAGCAAGTTTACACCTAAAACAGACTACATGAACATGTTTTCGATCAGCTGCGATAAAAGATGTACGTTTATGTAGCCGAGAAACCAGATCAATTGGGATAGATCTTCTATGCCCTGGAGATGACCGCGCACTTGGGACTAGAAAACAAAGATGGCATGGTGCATGTGGGTCCGGAGCATTACAATAAGGTGGAGGAGATCAGGATGTTTGGGGAAGCGCAGGGGAGGATTGCGAGCAATGAACGCTAACATCCTTCAAGTAAACAGTCTGTTCATCCCCCAGTTAGTATCGTGTAAATGTTTTACATCAGGCTGACCAAGCCGGCTCCATCGAATTGTTAGGCTGAAACGAAGAGCGATGACTGAATTGATATTGGTGGATAGAAGACGCCGATGATGATGAAGGGATTTGGTGCTACATTGTGGTACTGCTTTGTTGTGCCGACGAACAGGTGTAAGTCTCTCTTCTTCGTGAAATCGAGGAAGTACTTCTGACGGACTAGATCGTTCGCCGCATTTTCATCTCCGTGGGTGCTGGCGAGGCAGTGCCAATAGAGGGCGCCGATCTCCCAGTCTTCGATCTTGAGCTTCCTCGGAGAAGAGTTGCCTTCCGTCGTGAACTCATAGAAGTAGTCATAGGGTACCTTTTGGATGATCTGCCGCCTTTGCCCGGTCATCGGCGTAGTTAGCTCAAGGAAGCTGCATTGCAGAGCTTGATTTGTCCACTTTTCCTTCCATTCTCGGTCTGTATCTTGGATACTGAAACCTGTTATTTCGGTTGGCTTGACCGTGGCAAGAGACTTCTTGCTATCACCCTTGGCGAGAGCGATGAGGTCGTTCATAGAAGTGAAAACCTCTCGAAGGACCAGCTGCTTTCGAGCTGCCCAAGCATCCCGTGTGCCCAAGACTTGGCCTACTTGGATGTGCTCATCAAGGCCCTGCTTGGGACGGTAGCTTTCAGGCCGAAAGTCGCTTGTGTTTCGAACCAAATCTAGGGTGATCCAGCTGTATTTTGGGTACATCTGGTCATCTGCCAAGAATCTATACGGGACGGGGTAAATCCGTATCCACTTGCCGTCTTCTGTGAAGCCTGCTGTACATACCAACTCCTCGTACTTGCCTGAGGGCTTGGGATATGCTTTAACGGTGATAAGGACTCGTGCTTGGCTGAGAAATGGCGGAAGGTACATGAACTTCATGATGCAGGGGCTACCCTACAGCTTCTCGAAATGGATGACCGTTACATAGTCACTAGGTGACTTGCCAATGATGGAACAGAACTCCTCGAGACTGGAGCAGAGATTCCCCTCCTCCTTTAGGTCTGAGGGAGGCATCTCGGCGAGTTTCTCCCTGTAAGGCTTTTGGGTTAGGCGAAGACGGCCTATCTTCTTGCCGCCAGCCCTGGGTGAGTTGTCCCAGGCGTCATGGATCAATCGATTGCTCTCCCATAGATGGATCCACATTTTGAAATGAGTATCAGACCAGTCCCTTCTAGTAACGGTCTTCTTTCCGCTCAGGAAGGCTTCCTTAGTTATCGCGAAGCTTAGGATGGCCACCATATCCTCCGGGATGCGAATTTTTACAGGAATAATGCCTCATATGCAGGACTAAGCAAGATTCCTCATAAATTGTGCTTATAACGCATCTTTGTAATATAAATATAGCTATATAAATCCTAATGAATATTATAAATCGATAATTCTGTGTTAGCAAATCAAGGATTAACCCATGATTCCAATGAAAATAGACCATTAACCAGAACCATGGCAGTTGGGTTTATCGAATTACGCTCACTCGTTGTAGAAATTATAATTGTTATGGATCAGAGAATTAAATTTTGTTTTACAAATAATGCAAGCCGACTGAAATGGGAACAATTTTGGTCATTACTTTCTTAGCATATACTGAGCTTAGCCCTTTAGCAGTGTGTAGCTCGTGTTAAGTGATCGCCAACCTTGTCCTTAAAAGCATCTTCATCTTTTGTTCATTGAGTTCTCAAAGAACAAATTCTTTGGTCCTCACGTGGGCGTGCTGTATGGCAGATATGATTTACTGGACCAGCTCACTGCCTACAAGGTACGACCCGCCCCCTCGGATCCTCCCGGCAAGTTCGAGACCGGCACGGGCAACTTCGAGGGTATGTGCGGCGTGCTGGGTGCGCTAGAATATATCGATTGGGTGGGGGAGACCTTTGGTGCGGAGCACGCCGAGCATTATGCTGGTGATTATAGTGGCAGGCGCCTGCACTTCAAGCTGGGTATGTCCGTTATCCGTAGTTATGAATTCGAGTTAAGCAGGGCGCTGCTGGACATCCTGGCGGAGACGCCAGGGGTGACAGTCTATGGCATCACGGATACCAAACGCATGGAAGAGCGCGTACCGACCTGCGCGTTCACATTATCGGGCAAAAGCCCCCGCCAGGTGGCCGAGGAATTGGATGAAGCTAATATCTTCGTGTGGGACGGGAACTATTATGCCCTGGCGGTCACCGAGCGCCTGGGGTTGGAGGAGTCCGGCGGCATGGTGCGGGTGGGACCTGTGCATTACAACACCGTGGAAGAGATCAGGAGGTTTGGGGAAGCGTTGGGGAGGATGGCAAGCAACGAAGGATAATGCTCTACATCAGCCATTGCCTATGGCACTACAACTTCCCAAAACCAATACCCAAGCTGACTTTTACGCCAGCATACCCACGCTGTAGGCGGTCAGGAGGAGCAGTTGTAGGGCGGCACTCATGGCGTAAGTGATGTAGGAACTACGCCCAGAGATTGCAAAATGATTGTTGTGATGACTGACAGCACGCCTAGAATAATCACGATTACAAAAAGACGCGATAAACGCGTACCTGCCAGACTACTTCCTACCACCGCCCCTGCAATTGCCAATTCAAGCGTCTGTCCGATAAACCAAGCCAATAGTAAAGTGAAACTGGCGGTCGAGATGGAAAGTAATCCCAAGATAAAGGAACCCCACATCAAGCCACCGAACTGTAGGCCGAAGAGCGCACCTTTGCGCCATCCAATCAACTTTAGTTGTGGCATCAACCAAACCAGGGCAATTGCCATTAAGAGAAATGACAAATAGCCAACGGGAATCAACACGAAAGCAGTTCTAGACGACAAAAGGAATGGGCTGGGCTGAAGGTACAGTTTTGCCAGCAGACCAGCGTGCAGGAAGAAATCAAAGCCGATCATAGATAGCCAAGCAATCAAGGTTAGCAGAATTACATGCCGTTTGGGGTGTGTCATTGATTCCTTTCTAGGTGCTCAAGCCTTTCGTGTTGTACAGCAACCGCCCAATGGTATGCGTTGCTTGTTGGCGTGGCCCTTGCGGTGGCAATGTGCCTCACTTCCTGTGACGCTTCGTCGATTATAACGATTTGCATTATTATTATCGAACATTGGGAGCATGCTGTTGGAAGACCTTCACCTCACGGATAATCTGTTTACGCAATTGCTTCTCTGCAACTTCAAGTTCATAGCGTACCTGTAAATGTAGCCATACCTCTGCACTTGTGCCAAAATAACGCGCCAACCTCATCGCAGTATCTACAGTAATCGCGCGCTGACCGTTTACAATCTGGCTAATGCGAATGGGCGTTACACCGATATCTTTTGCCAACCGATACTGGCTCAGCCCAAGTGGCTTCATGAAGTCTTCCATGAGCACTTCACCCGGGTGAATGGGGGAAAGAATTTTATCCATTGGTTGCCTCTCAAGAATGATAGTCAACAATTTCTACGTTTCTAGCTTTGTTATCGAACCACTCGAAACAGATCCGCCACTGGTCGTTTATTCGAATACTGTATTGGCCCGCTCGATCTCCCTTGAGTTTTTCGAGCATATTTCCAGGTGGAGCCTGCAAATCCTGTAAATCCTTTGCACCATCCAGGTAAAGTAGTTTACGACGGGAGGTGCGTTGGATTTCCAACGGTAATTTCTTCGATATTTGACCATGAAATATCTTTTCCGTCTCTTTGGACGCGAAGGATTCGATCACAACAAAATAATATCATTGCTCGATAATATTGTCAAGCGATAAGGTTTGTATGACTGATTCTTTCGATATGAATGACAGGCACCCGCGTAGGTGGTCCTTCACTCCGTTCGGGATAAACTCTGGAGCTGGATGCAGCCAATATCTACGTGTGGGACGGGAATTATTATGCCCTGGAGGTCACCAAGCGCATTGGGGCTGGAAGAAAGCGGCGGCATGGTGCGCGTCGGACCGGTACCACCAATACGGTTGTCTAGAACACGCTGGTGGAGATCAAGTAGTTTGGGAAGGCGCTTGGGAGAATCACGGCAGGCGTTTCCAGACGGTGTGTTTTTGTGATTGGTGGGAACGCAAAACTCCACACTCATTATGGTACATTACTGGTAAATTGCCTCACTGCCGCAAAGCAGCGTAGGTTAGAAGCCAATGCCAGGTTTCTACTAGAGGAATCAACGAGCAAATGCCCGAAAGGGATTGAGGTGTGTTAGTTGATGGATCGTAACTTCATCCACTCCGGTAGCCCGCAGCTTCGGCAGAAATTGTTCTGCGAGGTATGTATACGGTTTGGGAACACCTCCAGCCGGTAACGCAGGGTCATACCATCCTCGATCGTGACTCAGCAGCAATTTATCACCCAGACCAGCGTCTAATAGGCGTTGAATATGCTGTAAATAGTACTCATCATTTTCGCCATCGATATTACCAATTGCGTCGTACTCCAGCCAGGCCCCGCGTCGAGCCATCTCAAGATGTAACTCGAAATCCGGCTCTGCCTGGGTGTGGATCCAGATAAATCGTTCAACATCATAACCCATCGCTTCGATAATATCGAGTTCGTCCTGAACAACCCGACCTCGGATCGTATGACTGCCAATAACCGCATTCGTTTCGCGACCAGCAGCTGCAGCTGCCCGTAAGATTTTAGTTTCACACGCAGTTAATCCGTCATCACCTGCGCTCAACTTGATCCAACCGGCTTGCACACCGCTCCCTTCAATTTCGCCTTGCAATTCGCCCAGCATCCAATCGGTCAATTCGGCCTCGCTGGCTGTGTGAGCCCAATCAGGAATCCAAGGTTCACGATAAATACCAGTTGGAATTACCAAGGGTAGATTGGTGGCCTTAGATACAGCTCGATCAATATCAGCCCGACGTCCCACGCCGACTGTACTGCATTCTACAATGGCTGTCACACCGACTTCTTGGGCCTTTTTTATTTCCGGAACCATTAACTGGATAACATCGTCAACCTCGGCCTGGGCATAACCGGGAGTGTCCCAGGTTCGAAGATCGACAAAGATGTGTTCATGAGGCAAAATCATTCCCAATTCGGTATTATTATAAAGACCAAGGGTGGTAATAATTCCAGTCATAGTATTATTCCTTATCAATTTGAATTTTCCAAAACCCTGCCAGAAATGGAATAATGAGTTAGATATCGGCGAAACCTAATGGTATGCGTTACCCGCTGGTGGGCGGGTGTAGATTCTATTTAGGAGCAGGAAAAACTCGAAGCCGAAAAATGCTTGTAAACCATCCGGAATCCCCACCATCCGCTGCACGCTATATTAAGCTGCTTTATTTCGGGAAAAACCTTCCTGTCCTTTGCATGTATGCATTATATTCCTCCCCAAACTCTTTTATTATCATTTGCTCTTCCTTGGGGACACGGGCGCATATGCCAACAATTATCGTGATTGCGAAGACGATAAAAAAACAGTTCGCAGTCACCAATGCAAGGCTTATTCCATAACCAATCATAGCTGTGTAGAGTGGGTGCCGTATTCGGGCGTAAGGTCCTGTGGTCACCAAGTGGTGTTCTTTTCGCAATTGTAGTTGAGGCGACCACTCTTTCCCAAGTGCAACCTGAGTCCATGACCAAAATCCAAGGCTGGCGAGTCCTAAGGCAAACCCTATCCAGCGTAGCCAGGCGGGTAATGGTACAGAGAGTACGCTCATCCAAGTCGGATTGATCGCATAGAGTGCCAGCCAACCGATCAAGACAAAGAACAAAATAACCCGAACGACGAACATACCAAGTCCTTCGCGTTCAACCGCTTCATGGTCTGGCATTACTCGCTCCCCAGCCTGACGAACCTTAAGCGCAAAGTATATTCGCATTACAAGCACTCCTGCGAAAAGAACCCAAAAGGCGACACGAAAGATTGATTCTGTGGTCATAGGATTATTCTCCTTCCACCCAGAAAAGCGACCTAACGATTTAAGGATTAATGAGCCGGCCAGAGCCAATGTCTAAACCCGGTTTAATGCACCGCCACATTAATCCGAGTTGAACTAAGCCGTCTTAGAAAACATGCCTGACCATTTGGGATTTAAGGCACGCATGTCAGGTCAAATCTGCTATCAAATTGGTAGATTTATATTGATTGTACAACTAAAAAGCCTCCCAGCACAAGTTAACAAAATACAAGGAAACCGCCAACATACGTTCCGCCATTGCTTCGGCACTCACCTGCTTGAAACGGAGTAGACATTCGTCCTGTGCAGGAAATGCTTGGTTATAACGATGTCAAAATTACCATGATTTCCACCTACGCCCTCAATTGCGGTTCTAAGGCGGTACGCAGCCCGGTAGATGAGTAATTGCCTGCCTGGTCGCCAAATGTAAACCATTCTTTTGCTCATTGAGCCTCACAGAACAATTTCTTTGAACCGCATATGGGCATACTCTACGGGTGCTATGACCTGCTCAACCAGTTCCAAAAGACCCCCGGGGCAAGTTTGATAACAGTACCGGCAATTTCGAAGGCATGTGCTGGAGTCGCTGGAGGAGATCAGGCAATTTGGGCAGGCCTTGGCCGGAATAGCACACACATGATGGGAAACCAGATAAAACCTTCAGGTAATTTTAGTATAATTGCACATGATTTTTTCTAATGGCATCAACTCCTGAGAAAATTGGATATTTTCCTTTGGTTCCAATTGTGAAAACGGAAAAGATACCTTGTTTTTTCGTAGAATAGACATTTAGGATTGAACATGTAAATGGACGCAGCAGGTGAGTGGATGCCCACTTATCGCTTGTTAGCCACAGGAGCAGGAAAATGATCGCCAAACATGGTTTTGGAAGGACCGGACACTTAAGCACACGCCTGCTCTTGGGAGCAGCGGCATTTTCGGATGTAACCCAGGCCGAAGCCGATTCAGCCTTGGAGCTGGCATTTTCTTATGGGGTCAACCACATCGATGTTGCCGCCAGCTACGGCGATGCGGAAATTCGCCTCGGCAGCTGGATCAAACGACACGGGAAGACCTTCTTCCTGGCTACGAAAACGGGTGAACGTACGGCTTCGAAGGCACGCGAACAGATTTACAGTTCCCTTGAACGATTACACGTGGATCAAGTGGATCTGCTGCAATTACACAACCTGGTCGATCCAACAGAGTGGGAAACGGCATTGGGACCAGACGGTGCCCTGGAGGCAGCCATCACCGCCCGCGAGCAGGGGTTAATCAAGTTTATCGGCATCACGGGTCACGGTCTGACGGTACCTGCAATGCACCGTAAGGCACTTGAGTGCTTTGATTTTGACTCTGTCTTGCTGCCACTAAACTACCTTCTGGCTCAAAATAAACGCTATATGGAAGATTTTTCAAACCTTGTCGGGGTGTGCCAGTCCCGGGATGTGGCGATTCAAACCATCAAGTCCATCGTGTATCGTCCATGGGGGGAGGAATCACCCACACGGAACACCTGGTATCGTCCGCTGGAAAATCAGGCCCATATCGACCGGGCAGCCCATTATGTCTTGGGGCATGAGGGATTGTTCCTGAACTCAGTAGGAGATATTCATGTCTTACCGAAGGTCCTGGATGCAGCCGACCGTTTTGAGCAGCAGCCCTCCGATTTAGAAATGCAGATGATGGTCGATACGCTGGGTATGCAGTCCTTGTTCGATTGAGGCTACGCTAAATCGGGCTTGAAACCTTCACATCTCCGGCTGAACCCATAAAGTCACTAAAACCATCGCTTTTCTCTTTGCCTTCACCCACCCGCCATGGCACCCACCACCCTGAGCGGCTCCTTGCCCTTCGCCACCTCCTCGGGCAGCAGGACCGTCGGCGATTCTTGGGATAAATCCTCCCCACAGGCAAAGAAGCGGATAAATGCCCGCCGTTGTTTCGTCTCCTGGTCGCGCAGCGTCCCACGCAACATCGGGTAGCTGGATTCCAAGGCATCCAATACCGCCTCCAGTGTGGCGGGACCTTCAACCTGGATTTCAATTTCCCGGCTGACCCTGGCTAACGCCTGCAGCTGCATGGGGAGCACTACCCGCATCATGGCAGCGTCTGCACCTCAACCGACAGTACCGGTGGCAGATCATGCACCAGGGGCATCCAGTTATCACCCGAATCAGCGCTGGCATATACCTGCCCGCCAGTGGTGCCAAAATACACCCCGCAGGGGTCGAGCGAATCGACCGCCATGGCGCTGCGCAGCACGTTGACGAAGCAATTGCTTTGCGGTAATCCTTTGGTCAGTGCTTCCCATTCGTTTCCACCCGTACGGCTGCGGTAGACACGCAGCATACCATCGAGTGGAAAGTGTTCTGAGTCGCTCTTGATCGGGACGACGTAGATGGTATCCGGCTCATGCGAATGCACTGCAATGGTAAATCCAAAATCGGTGGGCAGGTTGCCACTTACCTCATGCCATGATTCGCCCGCGTCATCACTGCGCATCACATCCCAGTGTTTCTGCATGAACAGCACGTTGGGTCGCGATGGGTGCATATCGATGCAGTGCACGCAATGACCGACCTCAGCCTGTGGGTCGGGGAGCTCGAAATTGGATTGCAAGCCCTGGTTGGCTGCCCGCCAGGTTACGCCTCCATCATCGGTGCGGAAAGCGCCTGCCGCCGAGATAGCGGTGAACATCCGCCCGGGATGAGCTGGATCCTGGAGGATAGTGTGCAGGCACATTCCACCTGCGCCTGGAGCCCATAAGTTGCCTTTTACCTGGCGCAGTCCCGAAAGTTCCTGCCATGTCATGCCACCATCGCTCGAGCGGAACAGCGCTGCGTCCTCAACCCCTGCATACACAGTTTCCGGGTCGGTCAGTGAGGGCTCGAGCTTCCAGACTCGCTTGAACTCCCAGGGGTGTTGTGAGCCATCGTACCACTGGTGTGTACCGGGAGTACCTTCATACACAAACTTATTGCCAACTGGCTCCCAGGTCTTACCGCCGTCATCGGAGCGCTGGATCACCTGTCCAAACCACCCGCTGGTTTGAGAGGCGTACAAACGGTCGGGGTTAACCGGGCTTGCTTTGAGGTGATAAATCTCCCAACCTGCGAAGGATGGCTCACTGACCTTCCACTGCTCACGCCTGGCATCTGAAGTCAAAATAAATGCGCCTTTGCGCGTACCCACTAAAACCCTTACTTTGCTCATGTTAGCTCTCCCTTCTGAGGCAAATTCACCTGGCTGGTATTTATTAAAAATATGAGATGCTCTCGCCTGACTGGCATATTTTACATCTGGCTTTGACACAGGTTAGCAGGAATTATTTGGATTCCCATCGGCTGATCCAATGATCCTGCTGCCTGGATCACTTTCAGGGCATGATCCCCGTGGGCTGCACTAAATTGATCAGGTTGCCGCATGTGTCCTCGAATAACACGGATATGATGGGTCCCATGGTTTGCGGCTCGCTGCGGAAAATCACCCCATGTTCCCTGAGCCGTTTGTACTCTCCCTGGATATCATCCGTGTGAAAAGCAGTCAGCGGTATTCCCGCTTCGAATAGAGCTTTTTGATAGTCCCTGGCTGGTGGAAATCCCATCGGCTCAAGCACCAGTTCGATTTCTTTAGGTCCATCCGGAGAGACGACGGTCAACCAACGGTATTCCCCGACCGGCATATCCGCCATTTTAATAAACCCCAGCACTTCGGTATAGAACTTCAAAGCCTTCTCTTGATCCTCGACCATGACGCTGGTGAATTTAATACGCATATTATCCTCCTTATTGCCTATGGTCACATGGCATGCCTTCGTTATCCATGATCGCATGGCTACACCCAAATATTACCACAATTAATACCCGATTTACCTTTTATAATGGTTGCTTAATGGTATTAGTTGCCGCCGTTGTCCGTTAGCGGATTACTGCCGGATGGCTTCCACTCTTCCGAGGATACGCCAGGCCATCAGGGTCAACCACCGGGATGGCTCCTTCTTCTGTCCAAACTCCCAATCCTTCCAGGCAGTCCAGACTGATTCGAGCGTGAAGCGCCCATCACTGTCTGCCTTGCTCATCATTATCCCCAGCATATCCAGCAGTCGAGGATCCTCCCTGAGCCAGGCAAAACGTGACAGGACGTCCAGCACATGCATGAGGTCGTACCACACGAAGGGTACCTTGAGCTTACGGAAGTCGGTCCCCATATAGAATATGTACGGGTGCTGTGTGGTGCTTGCGCTCCATAAAGCCAGCAGGGTTTCGGCTCCAGTATGGCATTCGGGGCTGTTACGCCATCCCTCCACCTCGGATAGCGCCTTCAGCATTGCCAGGTTGGCGAATGGGCAGGGATCATCTTTCCGCCCTGGTCCCCGAAATTTACCCAGCTCCTTTGAGACAGCACATGGCCAGCCATTCGCATGGACAAGTCCAGCCAGGTGGTTGATGGCTGCCTTTACCGCCGGCTCGTTGTAGAGACCAAATTTAGCCAGGGCGTACACGATGAGCGGGGCATCGCATAACGCCCATGCCCCTCGCTCCTCGCCTGATCCCCCATACTGGGTGGGGATATTCACAGTCAATTGGAATGGTCCTTCGTCCGATTGGTGTTCCAGAATGCGGGCAATGATTTGATCCATGCCTGGATCGCCTGCTTTGAGTCCCAGGTCAGCGATGAAGGTCAGTTTATGGAACGGCTGCCCGGCACTCTTATGGCTGGAGATGACCGTGCCTGGCCAGAGTGATAGCTCTGCCGTAAGGTTTTGTACCCTGGGGTGTGCCAGCATATATCCACGCGCTGACACAACTTGCGGGTCATCCTCGGGTTCACCCAGCAAATCGAGCCTGGTGCGATATTCAACCCACGGCTCACCTTCCAGCAGCCAGTCAATCGGAGCATGCATGATCTGTTTCCTTTCTCATTTGTTGGTCACCCTGACGCGAAGGCAGCTTCTTGTTTGATGGAATATTCATCATTTCGATATTAGCTTTAACCAATTCGTAAAGTCCTGCGTGCCAGCATTTTCAATCAGCTGATGAATGCTCACCTTGCGTAGAAAATGACGAAACACGGAAGCATATCGCCGGTAATCGCTTCTTTCTTGTGCGTTCACTACCCTCCATATCTCCTCCTCGGAAAGGTCTGGCATGGTTTGTGTAAATTGATCCGCCGCATACAGTGCAAACCCCTCGTAAAACCACACTGCCCCCATGGCCTCTTCGTCTCCGCCCAGAATTCGGATATGCAGCCGGTGAGCCATCTCGTGAGTGATTAATTTTTCAAAGGCATCTTCCTCGGCACCTTCCGGATACACTTCCCGGTAGAGCTGCAGGAGAAACACACAGGAGGATACCCTTTTCGAGGGCAGCACAATAAGTTTTGGGAAGCTGGATGGTGGTATCCATGCCACTTACTTCGAGCAAGTCATGGTCGAATTTAGACTTGGTGCCATAAATGTGAGCCCGTACTGCAAAAGGTTCTTGGACATGTGCGTACCAGCCGTGCTTTTGCGCAAATATCTTCAATCGTCTTTGGGCCGCTAGCAGTGTTTTCTGAAGGCTAAATCTTTGCGCTTCGAGCGTCACATCCAACTGAAGCGGAAGATCGTAAACACCGTCTTCAATCAGTTTGGGTTGTTCAGAAAGGATTGCCATTGTTTAATCTCGTTGTGAGCTACCTTCTTTGTCCTGGTCACCTTATGCCATTCTGTACCTGATATTCCTCAAATCAATAATCTATCTTTGCAGGCATATTTTCTTTATATTCGGCCCATTTAATCTCATTCTGCCCGGCTTATCTCCCGGAGAGGAGTACCTTCTCGCTCTCCAGACCTATCTGACGATTTTATCATTATCATGCTTGAAGAATGACGATCCGGGATGCCCAGATTTTGGGATTAATCGTCGATGTCCATGTTGGTTTGCCTGCACTCTCACGGATTATAATAGCCAGTGATGTTTCTACCCTCTTCATTAGCACCCAAATATCACCGATTAGCCCCAGGAGTCTAACATGACAAATTCAACCACCCTCCCATCCCGCAGTGAAGTCCCCCTCGATCAGACCTGGGACCTTGCCTCCATTTTTCCCGCCCCCTCCGATTGGGAGGCTGCCTGTAGTCAGTTGACTGGTATGCTGCCCATTCTATCTGCCTATCAGGGACACCTGGGTGAAAGCCCGCAGGTACTGCTTGAATACATCCAGCTTTTTCAGGAAGCTGGCACGCTGATAGGTAAGATCAACGTATACGCCAACAATGCCTATGCAGTCAACACTCTCGACCAGGACGCAGTCTGCCCGTAATGGGCAGGGGCGCAGCCTGATGGCCAAATTTGGGGCTGCTACGGCCTTCTTTGACCCGGAACTGATGCAAATCGGCTTTCCTAAACTGCGCCTGTGGATGAAGGAGCAGCCAGAGCTGGCGTTCTTCGCCCATTATGTAGATAAACTGGAGAAGCGCCAGGCACACGTGCGCTCTGGCGAGGTGGAAGAAGTGCTGGCGATGGTCAACGACCCGTTCTTTGCCGCCACCAGCATTTATAATGCCCTCAACAATGCCGAGCTCACCTTCCATCCCGCACTGGCCTCCGATGGCACCCAGCTGGAGGTCGGTCAGGCCAGCATTGGCGCTCTGGTCACCCACCCCGACCGGGAAGTGCGCCGGACTGCCTGGGAGAACTATTCCGATGGCTATCTCAAGTTCAAGAGCACCCTGGCAGCCACTCTCACCGCTACCGTCCGGCAGGACGTATTTAACTCCCGGGCACGTGGCTATGAATCCTCTCTGCATGCCTCACTGGCTCCCAATAACATCCCGGTCGAGGTCTTCAACAACCTGATCGAGGTTTTCAAGAAGAACCTGCCCACCTGGCACCGCTATTGGCGCCTGCGCAGGAAGCTTTTAGGTTACGAGAAATTCCACGTTTACGATATCAAGGCACCCCTCACCTCCCAAAAGCCGGTGGTACCCTTTCACCAGGCAGTCGAGTGGATCACCGAAGGCATGGCACCCATGGGCAAGGAGTATGTGAGCATCCTGCGCCGCGGCTGCCTGGAAGATCGCTGGGTAGACTATGCCCGCAATAAGGGTAAACGCGAAGGCGCCTTTTCCAGTGGATCGATGGGCACGCGACCGTTCATCATGATGAGCTATGCCGATGATGTATTCAGCCTGAGCACATTGGCCCACGAGCTGGGTCACTCGCTTCATTCCTACCATAGCCGCCTGTTTCAGCCGTTCATCTACAGCCGTTATTCGCTCTTCGTGGCTGAAGTGGCCTCCAACTTTAACCAGGCCATGGTGCGACGGCATCTTTTCGAGACCCAACGCTCCCCTGAATTCCAGATCAGCCTGATCGAAGAAGCCATGTCGAACTATCACCGCTACTTCTTTATCATGCCCACCCTGGCACGCTTTGAGCTGGAGTTGCACAACCGCGCGGAACGCGGTCAGCCCATTAATGCTGATATTCTCATCGGTCTGACCGCTGACCTGTTCAAGGAAGGCTATGGCGATGAGGTGGAATTCGACCATGACCGGATCGGAATCACCTGGGCTCAGTTCGGGCACATGTACATGAATTTTTACGTCTATCAATATGCCACCGGAATCTCGGGTGCCCATGCCCTGGTGGAAGGTATCCTCTCTGGTAAGCCAGGCGCCGCCCAGGAATATTTCGATTTCCTGAAGCTGGGCGGCTCCATGTACCCTTTGGATGCCCTGAAGCAGGCCGGGGTCGACCTGACCTCCCCCGAACCGGTTGAGAGTGCCTTCTCTGTACTGGCTGGTCTGGTGGATAGATTGGAGCAGCTTAATGGATAAAAACACCGTTCCCACCACCCGTTCTGAGCTCCTGGCTGAGTTGGACCGGGAATGGGCTCACGTCGAACGTATTTGTGCTGGATTGAGCGAGGCGGATATGGTGGTTCCCGGCGTTGAAGGTGAATGGTCGGTCAAGGATATCCTCTGCCACCTCTCTGCCTGGGAGAAGTACCTGTTAGACCGGCTGGGTTATGTGTTGACCGGGCAGCCTGCGTTATACCCTGTCATGACCTCCTGGGATGATGTCCACCGCTTTAATGCCCAGGTGTATACCCAGAACAAGGATCGCCCGCTCAGCTCCGCGGTGATTGAGTTTCGCAGCCTGTACCGTGGTGTGATGACCATTATTGAGGCGTTGAGCGATGACCTGCTCAACCAGTCCTATACATATGACTTTCCGGATGACGCGCTCACCCTCGTACAGCTCATCCGTGCCAATACCTGTGAGCATTTTCGTGAACACTGCCTGGCCATGGATAAGCATAAATAGCCGTGCTCGCCATGCCTGATGCAACGCTGATACCCTGCCGGATGGCAGGCATTGACATGATCTTCCCAGACCTGCATGCGAAAGTATTCGCTGTCGAATTCGGTCTGGTGGGCTGGTTGGAAAAGCGGGCAGGCTAGTGGGTGAGTGGCGGTATGAATGATATCCAGCATCTTCAGAACCCGAAACTCAGTTTAAAAGTTCACCCCGCTATGATCATCTGCCTCGGCTGCCTTGCGCTGCTCCTGGCTCCTGCTCTGGCGTGCAACCTGCCCCCTCGCCGACCGGAAAGTCTGGTTTTTCCCACCAGCCAACTTCTGCTTACCGCTCAAATTCAATCCACTTATGTAGAACTGCCATATCCCACCGTCGAAGGGACCCCTTTACCTACCCTTGTGGTGACGCCTACATCCCCCCCGGCAACATCTCCTCCGAGCGAGTCTCCATACCCGTTTTGGGGCTTGCAAACTGCCACACCCGGCCCAATTCAACCGGCTTTTTGGCTCACACCCGATCCGGGGGTCAATCTTCCCCCATCCACCTATCTGACCCAGCCTGGAGACACCCTCCCCGCCTTGGCTGCTCGCTTCGGCGTCACCTCCGACCAGGTCAGCCCGCCTCAGCCTGCGACCAGCTTGTTACTTCCTGGTCAGCAGCTCACCATCCCCAACCTGCTGGGGCACCCGGCCTACCCCAGTGCCCTGCTGCCAGATAGCGCCATTGTTTATTCACCCCTGGCGGCAAGCTTTAATAGTGACGATTTTATCGCCCAGGCAGGTGGATATCTAAACGCTTACCGGCAGCTGGTGGGTACAAGCGAATGGATGAGCGGGCCGGAGGTCGTCAAACGGGTGGCACAGCAAACCTCGGTCAACCCGCAGGTGCTGCTGGCTTTCCTGGAGTTCCGCTCGGGTTGGGTACGCGGCCAGCCGGCTGACCCCGCCCAGACGCTCTACCCAATTGGATTCTATGTACCTGAGTACCGGGGTTTGTATCTGGAGCTTTCCCTGGTCGCCAAGCAGCTCAACATGGGTTATTATGGCTGGCGGGAGGGCACTCTGACTGATTTGACCTTCCCTAACTATACCCATGTGCGCATCAGCCCGGGTTTAAACGCCGGCTCAGTGGCATTACAGACGTTGACCTCCAAATTCTACCACCAGCAGCAAGATTGGCTGGATGCACTCTATGGACCCCAAGGTTTTCTGGCGCTATATAACGAGATGTTCGGCGATCCCTGGCTGGCAGCTGCCCACGTGGAGCCACTTTTCCCGCCCGACCTGGCACAACCCCCGCTGGAATTACCCTTTTCACCTGGCGAGCTATGGAGCCTGACCGCTGGCCCACATATTGCCTGGATCACGGGCACCCCGCGCGGTGGGTTGGATTTTGCCCCCATCACCGGTGAGCCACACTGCACGGTCTCAAGGGCTTGGGTAACAGCCTCCGCCCCAGGGCTGGTGGTTCGCACTGGGGATGGAGTCGTTGCCCTGGACTTGGATGGGGATGGATTGGAGCAGACCGGCTGGGTTCTGG
Source organism: uncultured Chloroflexia bacterium (assembly GCA_963774275.1). Lineage (GTDB taxonomy): Bacteria > Chloroflexota > Anaerolineae > Anaerolineales > UBA4823 > FEB-25. The sequence goes on from CAVZEP010000012.1 coordinate 167,149, forward strand.
TGTACATGCACATTGCGGATCGAGACCGGGTTGCCCTGGGCACCCGCGTGGAAACCGATACACCCCTGGGGCACCCATCCTGCGAGGGCGGGAATGCCACCGGCACAAACCTCCACCTGGCGCGCAAATATAACGGCGAGTGGTTGGCAGCCGACGGCCCACTGCCCATGGTGCTGAGCGGCTGGGTGGCACATGCCGCTGAGCAGGCTTACTATGGCACGCTCGAAAAGGATGGTCAAGTTGTCTCTGCTCGCCCGGATGGTTCTGCCGGCTCTACAATAATCCGTTAAAATGCTCATTCCGAGTTTCAGCGTTGAACCTTGCGAAAGTAACCGAAGGAGGTAACGATGATTGAGATGCCAGAAGCCGCAACCATTGCCCGCCAGATGAACGATACCCTGACCGGCAAGACTTTCCAGCACTTTACGCGTGGTGAGCTGATGCACAAATTCCTCTTTATGAGCAAACCGGCTGAAGAATACGATACCATTCTCGCCGGCATGCCGGTGACCGGTGCCAGCAGCTATGGGCGTTCGATCTACCTGTACGCAGGCGATTCGCACCTGGTCTGGTTCGGCGAGCTGGGTGGACGCATCCTGTACCAACTGCCCGGGCAGCCCCAGCCTGCCAGGTACCATCTGCGCTGGGATTTCAGCGATGCCTCCAGCCTGACTTTCAACCTGCAAATGTGGGGCTTTGTGGGCTTGCTGACGAAAACCGAGCTCCAGGCTCATCCATACGCTCAGGTTGGCACTCCACCGCTCTCGGTTGGTTTCACCCCCGAGCGCTTCGACCAGCTGCTGGAAAAATACCCCGAGAAGACCAAAAAGGGGATCAAGGGTTTCCTGGTCACCAGTCAGCATGTCAATGGCATTGGCAATGGCTACCTGCAGGATATCCTGTTTAAAGCCAAAATCCATCCGTCTCGCAAGATCCCCACCCTCACCGCAGATGAGCGCCAAAATCTGTATATTGCCATCCAGGATACTCTGGCGGAGGCAATCAAACTGGGTGGTCGCGAGGACGAGCGTGACCTGTTTGACCAGCCTGGCGGATACACCCGCCTGATGGGCAACCAGACAGCAGGTGGTCCGTGCCCTGTCTGCAGAACAACCATCCAAAAGATATCTTATCTGGGTGGAGCATGCTACCTTTGCCCGCATTGCCAGGTGTGAAGATGAATATCCCCAAGAAGATGCGCTCCATGCTCTTGGAATCCCCGCACCAGCCGCTGAAGCTGGCTGAAGTCCCTGTACCCCAGCCGGGGGAGGGTCGGGTGCTGCTGCAGGTGCATACCTGTGGCGTCTGTCGCACAGACCTGCACGTGCTGGATGGTGACCTGACTGAGCCCAAGCTGCCCCTCATCCTGGGGCACCAGATTGTCGGCACCGTCGTCCAGCTGGGCGGGGGAGTGGATCGATTCGCCCTCGGCCAGCGCATCGGAGTGCCCTGGCTGGGTTACACCGACGGAACCTGCCGCTACTGCCTGCGCGGGCAGGAGAACCTGTGCGACCATCCCGAGTTCACCGGCTACACCCTGGATGGTGGTTATGCCGAGTATGCTGTGGCAGACCAGCGCTACTGTTTCTCCCTGCCTGAAGCTTACAGTGATATCGAAGCTGCGCCGCTCCTATGTGCTGGTCTGATCGGCTACCGCACCTACCGGCTGGCGGGCGAACATGTGGAGCGGCTGGGCATTTACGGGTTTGGGGCTGCCGGTCACATCATTGCCCAGCTGGCCAATTTCCAGGGGAAGCGAGTCTTTGCTTTCACCAAACCAGGCGATGTGGCTACCCAAGCCTTTGCCCGCCGCCTGGGTGTGTATTGGGCGGGTGGTTCGGATGAGATGCCTCCCGAGGAGCTGGATGCTGCCCTCGTCCTGGCGCCGGTCGGTGCGCTGATGGTGACTGCTCTGAAAGTGGTCGCCAAGGGAGGGGTGGTGGTGAGCGGTGGCATTCACATGACCGATATCCCGGCTTTCCCCTACCACCTGCTGTGGGAAGAGCGTACCATCCGATCGGTGGCCAACCTCACCCGCCAGGATGGGGAGGAATTCCTGCAGCTAGCCCCCCAGGTGCCAGTGAAGATCGAGGTCACCCCCTACCCGCTCGAGGAGGCCAACCGGGCACTGGATGACCTGCGCTCAGGCAAGCTGGACGGTGCAGCGGTGCTGACGATTTAATAGGAATTTGTCCATTTTGTAGGGATGTGCCCAGTCCGGTCTGATCGTAGATCGGTGGGAGGAAATCCAAACGACTGATATTTACATCATTCCCCTGCGCCAATACCTGATTATCATTTTCTAAAGGAATAATGATCTCCAATGGCTGAGACCCCAAAATTCAATCCATTAATACGGCGCCGACACTCCACCCGTATGAAGGGATATGATTATTCCTTAGCAGGTGCGTACTTCGTTACAATCGCTACATATCAACGGATATGCATTTTTGGCGAGGTATTTAATAGCGCGATTAGATTAAATCCATATGGGAATATCGCTTTCGAGCAATGGATACGCCTGGCAAAACGCTTCCGCCAATCTGATTTTTCAACGTTTGTAATCATGCCGAACCATCTCCACGGAATAATATGCATTGCTAGGGGCGCAGGGGAGGAATCCCATACAGATGATGTTCAAATTACTCCCCTGCGCCCCTACCTTGTCCCTAATGTAATTCCCGGTTCATTGGGAGCCATCGTGCGTGCATATAAAGCTGCGGTGACATACCGCATCAATGCAATGCGTGGTTTTACCAACCCACCAGTCTGGCAACGAAATTATTACGATCATATTATTCGCAATGAAAAGGATTACGAGTCTATTTGGAATTATATCGAGTCCAATCCCAGGAAATGGATGGATGATCGGTTAAATCCAAGTATAACTTCTGCGTAAATCTTCACCCTACTTCACCCAATGGGCCAGCAGGTTCATTTCTCGGCGGGGGTGCGCATCGGGGAATTCACCCGGGTAACCGATGGGTAGGATAGCCACCGGCACCTGGCTTTCGGATGCGCCGATGATCATGCGCACCACTTTCTCATCGAAGGTTCCCACCCACACGCAACCCAACCCCAGGTTGGTAACTGCCAGCATGGCGAAGGTGCACGCAATCGTGGCATCCTGCACGGTGTACAGGCGCATGCCGCGTTCGGTATAGCGTCCCTCGGTCAGCTCAGGATGGGTGCAGAAGACTAGCACTAAAGGCGCTTTGGAGACGGATTCCTGGGCCAGTGCGGCGCAGGAAAGCCCATCCCGCTTTTTTGCATCGGTGACCACGTAGATTTCATAAGCTTGAAGGTTGCTGGAAGATGGAGCCAGGTTGGCTGCCTCCAGGATTTGTTGCAATTTCGTTTCTTCCACCGGTTGGTCCGTAAAAATGCGGATCGAACGCCGGCTCCTGATCACCTCGGTAAAATCCATCTCTGATTGCTCCTCACCACAAGGGGTTCCGCCTTTGGATGGTATATTGTAACCCAAGAAGGGGGAGATGGACAATTGCTCGAATTTTTTTATTTACCCCGGTGTGTGAGGGTTGGGGCAGAAGGACCTTGGGAAGCATATATGGGAAGAGGGAATTGTTTTAGATTAAAAACAAAAGCATTCAATTATAGTTTCCTGACAAGAGAAGAACTGGCGAGTGAGGTGACGCAACATGAAACCCACTTGTGATGGATAGATAGGATAGGGTGTTAGGAGAGCAAGATATTCGACCCTCAAAAAAACGAATCGGAACGAATGCCTTCCTGGGGACGCTGGTAGGAAGATATTGAATTGTTAAGGTGCGAGAATAAAACAACCATATGTAATTACTCACCCCTCCTCAAAATTCGCGATATCTGGTAAGATGCGCGTATGGGAAAAGATGATCTTGAAAGATTGACAAAGGAAGAACTGATTCAATTGAACTTGACACTCCAAGCCGAATTGGAAGCTTTGAAATTGAAGTTTGAGAAGAATCAAAAGCCACCCACCTCATCAAAAAACTCCTCTCAGCCACCCTCGCGTGATCAAAAAGGCAGCTTACCAGCAGGTCGACGTAAGCATCGACATGGACCACCCTTTGGACATGAAAAACATGAGCGTAAGTTTGTGGCCCAAGCAGATCACACCATTGAGCTCCATGCAAAGTCATGTTGTCAATGTCACACCGAGCTAGGCAGCGCAGCGGGTCGTTTGGTTGATGTGAACCAGATCACAGAGCTGCCTCAAGCACCTGCCCATGTGATTGAAGTACGGCAGTATAGCGTGACCTGTCCTGAGTGCGGTACGTCTCAAGTTGAAGAACCACCTGCTGGGTTGGAGATGAACCGTGCATTCGGAAGCAGGTTGGAAGCAACGGTGGTGTATTACCGCCAAGAGCAGCACATGAGCTATGCCCGCACTCAAAAGGCATTGCTTGACCTGCATCAGGTTGAGATCAGCCAGGGTGGGATCGATGAGATCATGAAACGAGCTGGAAAGTGGGCTACAGGTAAGATCGCCCAGATCCAGGACACCATTCGTCAAAGCCAGGTGGTTCATTGTGATGAAACCAGCAACCGGATAAACGGAGCCAATGCGTGGGAATGGGTTTTTTGCACTCTGACGAGTGTTTTACATGTGATCCGTCGTAACCGAAGTGCGGAAGTGATCCGGGATGTCATGCAAGACTTACAGGCGGAAGTATGGGTGAGCGACTGTTATGGGGGACAGTTGAAAGCCCCTGCCAGGCAAAGACAGTTGTGTATGGCCCATCAATTGCGCGCCTTGCAGCATATTTTGGATGCTCAGCCTCATTTGACCTGGGCCCACGCCCTGCGAAAGCTATTTCAACATGCCATCCAAGTTCATCGCCAACGCGGTCAGATGACTCCTGCACAGTTTGATAAACAAGTGGCTCATATTGAGCGTAACTGTGACCGCTTGCTGCACCAAGACTTAGCCCCACCTGAAGCACAGAAATTACAGCGTCGTTATTTGAAATATCGTGCCTGTCTGTTTGTGTTCTTGCATCGAAATGATGTCGAGCCGACCAATAACGTCGCTGAACGTGCCTTGCGTCACTCGGTTGTGCATCGTAAGGTCACGAATGGATTTCGCTCCATCTGGGGTACAAATACCTATGCCGCCTTGGCATCAGTCATTGATACAGCTGAACTGTCCGGTGTGCGAGCTTTTGATGCGATCCACGCTCTCTTTGGTCCGCCCTCACTTCCAATTCCGATTTGCGGTGAGTAATTACCCACAAGGGATATATGAATTCTTTAAGAATTCTCATAAAATCCATCATGGAAAAGAATAGCACCTAATAGATTTGGAGAGCACATACCGGTGAAGAGCAACCGGTACAGAAGAACACTGATGTTCTAGTACACAAGGGGTTTAAGGAAAATCAGCGATATTTTTAGATTTCTCAGGCTGGGTGGTAAACAGGTAAGACCCTCTCGCACTCCCCCATTTTCTACGGAAATGGGGGAGGAAAAATCAGCGGATTCTGAAGTGAGCTAAAGGAGCTATGGGATGTGGCGGGAGTAAACCCGCTGCTGTAGCGCTCATTGCCCCAAGGGTAATACCTTATCTCTGCACTCATCACTCCACTGCTATTTGTGGTTATTGAGGTGCTGCCTAAATGATCCCCAAGCAAGTAGTTCAGCGTGCTGCTGCCCGTGCGCATCACCCCGCTAGATTTTCCAATTAAAATACTTAAACGGCAACCAAATAAGCCACCAAATAAATTTTTTCTTTATAATTGAGGTATTAGTAAACAAGTATTTATTGGTCTGTTAACTTACCATATCCTATCCATGGTCTTGTATATTTGAGAAATTCTTCGCTTGTAAAACCATAAAATGCTTGTCCTTTTACTAGATCATTATATGTAACCGGGTTATAAAATCCTATATGAGTAACGCGAATATTCGGTTTGATCTCGATATTTTCTGAATATAAAGTTTGATATCCAAACCACACACCTGAATCTGGATTGAATACATGAATTGTTTTACAAGAAACATCTCCCAAGGAAAATATGGGAGAAGGGTTACACCAATCTGTATATATTAGAAGATCCTTCGGCACCCCATATAATTCGATAGCATTATCTAAATTAATACCCAAATTACCCTCAAAATACAGGATAGTTAGTAAATCACTTATAAAATAAGTTTCCCCTTTTATTCCTGAGGATAATTTAAACGATACTTCCTCATCAAAATCACTATATCCGCCTTTATTAATTATTGATTCTTTATCTATAATTGGTGAATTACTCAGAAAAGCAATTAATTCCGTTTTAGTGGTCTCACCGGGTGTGAGGTCTTGCCAACATGGTGGTTGACAACTTAATTCTTCAAAGGGACCCTGCTTGCTTGTACAAGCTGATTGATCGAATAAAAAAAACATAAATATAATCAGTAAGGCCTTCTTTATCATGGCTGATCCCCATTTAATTATAAAGAAATAACTGCTTGTAACCAGGTGATGATTTTTCCATTTGGAACAGCAGCATTATTATAAATCATCCAGCCAAAGGATTCTGCAAAATAGTCTGCTATGGAGATGTTACCATATCCTCTACCTGACTTTTCGGCATCCCATTGATATTCTGATGGAATGCGTCTCATTCCGTTTTCAAACCTTAGCCACCTCGGATTCCCGCCCAAGTATTTTGTTAATTCATCAGCTGCACCACCGCCATACCATACTCAGTGCATATTGGAATTGTAATTAACAACTCACTTTTTAACTATTATTAACCAGACCAATATTAGACAAACTATTTTTCTAAATCTTTACTTATACTTACCTTTCCTGATATTGCACCTGAAATAAAGCCAGTAATTGCACTAAGCATAACTAATAATACACAAGCCCACATACCAGAAAATAGTTCAGCTCTAATCGTATAAAAATTTAGTGGCGGAACTGGTTTCCCAATTTCAGTAAATGCTAATTCCCTTCCACCCAAAAAATAATACTGAATATTTTCAGTTAAATACAAAACCGTAGCGAAAATTGCTCCAACTACGGATCCTACCATTATACCTTTCTTGACACGTTGATTTAAAGATAAGATATTCAGACGAGACAAAACCATTGTAGTAATTATAAATACCATAAACGCATTTTGAAAAATAGACAACAAACAACTAACTGAGAGACTGTTAGAAATCCATGTTAGCAATGTAATTAGAGATGTACCAATAATGAGTAAACGAATCCCCAGAAATTTTTTCCCGTAGAAAACTTCCTTAACCGTTTTAGGATCAGAATTTATAACATTCTTGTTTTTATCACCATCATGTCTATTAGTCATCAAATTAATTTAATAATTTCCTTATATGATCGCACTGCAATAACAGTTCTTTAACAAACAAGGTAGACTTTAGAAAGCGCCATAAATGATCTTTGGCTGCATAAAAGCCCTTTTATAAATGAAGAAAAAGAAAAGCCAGGCTGGTTTGGGGCGAATTTTCCACCCCTTTCATTCGTCTTATTGCGCCTTTCTTCCTTCCTTTTCTCTTCCCAGTAATGGTGAATACGGCGTACATTGGTCATGGCCGCCGAACTAACCATGACGCAGGTCATACGAAACAGACCTCGCACCGACAACTTACCAGCCGGATAAGGGTGCTTCACTTCCCGCACCGTGCCTTCGATGGCAGCCCGGTGGTTCTTACCTTCCTGCTTGCTCTGCCGCATCTTGCGTCGTCGTTTAGCCACCGGTATCTGGAAGGCACGAAAGGTCAAGCGGAAGGAGGGACGCTTTTTCCCAGGCCCGGCCGGGCAGCGCCCTCCAAGATGATCCACACAGGTCTGGCAAAGCCGTGGGTCAAAGTCCGCCAGGTACCCCTGTTGGCGACTGCTCAGCTTGACCGGCACGCTTTGTCCCTGAGGACAGGTAATGCAAACGGGAACGCCATGCTCATCTTGCTCGATCTCGAAATCAGCCAGGTAGAGCTTGCCAGGGTCCAGGATTTTGCCAACGATCCCACTCTGGATTTGTTCCACCTGATGTTGCACAAGGGCTGGATCGATCTCCGGACCGGTATAGGGTCCATCTGTGTAGATTGTCTCCAAGCCGGTACGTTCCTTCAAGTCGGGTAAGGCTTCCAAGAGCAGCGTGCGGTCATTGGTGTTGTTGGGAGCCACCTGCACTTTGGTGATCAACTGCAGCGCATTGTCCGGGTCGCAGCTCTCGCTCAGGTTGGCCACATAGCCTATGTATTCTTTCGAGCCTTTGCGACGGTAGGTAGCTTCCAGGTCGTCCACCGACTGCAAGCTATCGGCTCGCAATTCCTGGTTGATCTTGGGGTGCACTGCCTGCGCATCCAAGCGAAAGTGATCGCTAAAGAAATGCACCAGCACCTGGTAGGCTGGCTCTTGAGCGTAGCCTGCCCGCAGTTCTTCCAGGAGCAGATAGATCACTTCTCCAATCTGCTGCAAGTGTGCCTGTGTCGCTTCTTTGCCCTTGATGCGGTAGACCACCTGCCCCGAGTGACCTTGTAAATAAGGGGCGAAGGTCTCGGCATAACACTGTTGGTCGGCTTCCGAGAGACTGCGGTGCAAGCGTTGCACGGCTTCCACCAGGAGTTGTAAGCGGCTCATCTTCAGGATGTTACTGGCGATCTGGGTGCTGTCCATACGCTGTTTGCCGGTCTTGACCTGCAACGCCGTTACCTGCTGATTAGTGATCTGCTCGAAGGCTTGCGTAAGCAGGTTTACGCTGTGCTCCAAATTGTAGCGGCTCAGACGCTCGCGGAAGTAATACAAGCTGCGCAGCTCGAAGTCACCCTCGTTCAGATCGTGGATGCCCAGTGCATAGCGCACCTGCAGATCGAAGCAGAAGTGGTCATACAACTCTTCATCGCTCCAGCCGAAACCGGCCTTGAGCGTTTCCAGGCCGACCAGCCAGTTGATCGGCACGTTTGGCCTGGAAGGATAATCGACATACAGCACGGCAAAGGCTTCTTCGTTGATGCGGCTGAAGAAGTAACGGAAAAAGTCGTCTGCCCAGGAGTTGGCTAAACGTCTGCGTTTCTTCTCCGGCAAATCATTGACGTTGCTGATTAACATGGGCTGTAGATGGCGTTTGTTGGCTTTATACATGCTTCAGACCTTTTAGGTGGGTTGGTCTGATTATATTAAAGAAACTCCCTTTTGAGGAGGGTTGAAATTAGACCAGTTCGGTCTGGTCGTTTTTGCAGTGCGATCTTATATGTAAATCCTATTTTATTCTAAAACTCGAATTTAATCTGCTGAATATACCTAATTATTACTTCTCATTTCTATGGAAATACTAAGAGAAGTCCAGTTAGTCATTCCATAAAGCAGTCTTCTTCTACGAATTCCTTTTACTCACCTCTTTGCGCACCATCTACGGTTCCATAATTCCATGCTCATCTGTTACAATCAAATTCAACCCACACCTCTCTACCAAGGATTTCCCATGACCACTCCAACCTCCACTTTGCTTGACCCCGAGAGCCTCACGCTCAAGGATGGCACGCAGATAATCATCCGGCCCATCCGCCCCGAGGATGCCGACCACCTGCAAGCCACCTTCGAGCGCCTTTCGATGGAAAGCATCTACCTGCGCTTCCTGTCGTTTAAAAAGGAGCTGCTGGATGAGGAGGCGCTCTTTCTTGCCACCGTGGACTACACTTCCCGCATGGCTTTCGTGGCGGTGACCAAGGAAAACGGCCAGGATTTTGTGGTGGGCGTGGCACGCTATGCCATGCTCGACACGGACCATCCGGATATGGCCGAGTCGGCTGTGGTGGTGGCAGATGAATACCAGGGGCGCGGCCTGGGCAAGCTGCTGCTCTGGCGACTGGTCAGCTATGCGCGTGCCAAGGGGATCCATTACTTGCGCGGCAACATGCAGATTGGCAACGACCGCATGCTGGAGCTGGTGAGGCGAAGCGGCCTCTTCCACCGCACGCGCTACGTGGATGGGATTTGGGAGGTGACCATCGATATGGGATTGACCGAGAGTGAGAAGTGAGCCTGGCTGAATCCACCTCCCCGGCTGAGCTGGCCTCAGCCTTCGATGCAGAACACCAGGCGCTGGCAATTCACAAAACCGATACCGAACGAGCCATCTGTAAAAAATATTCCCACCTGATCCGCCAATCACCTCCCGAATTTGTGCTCGAGTTTGCCCGAGCGCTGCTCTTCAGCCATGATCACCGCTGGCAGGCTTACGAGCTGATCGCGGCGCATAAAGCGGCTTTTCGCAGCCTGGGTGCGGCTGAATTGGAGCAATTCGGCCAGGGCATCCACAGCTGGTGGACGACGGATGCCTTTGCCCGCACCCTCTCCGGTCCGGCCTGGCGTGATGGTCAGGTCTCCGATGAGCTGATCGTCAGGTGGGCAGGCTCACCCGACCTGTGGTGGCGGCGGGCAGCCCTGGTGAGCACGGTGGCGTTCAACGTGCGCTCGCAAGGCGGTGTGGGGGATGTGCCGCGCACCCTGGCCATCTGCCGCCTGCTGGTGGCTGATCAGGAGGATATGGTGGTCAAAGCCCTATCCTGGGCGCTGCGTGAGCTGGTGTTCTTCGACCCCCTGGCGGTGGAAGGTTTTTTACGTGAGAATGAGCAGGTTTTAGCAGGCAGGGTCAAGCGCGAGGTGGGCAGCAAGCTGCGGACGGGGTTGAAAAATCCGCGGAAAAAGGCTAAATAGAGATTGTTCCATGCAATGGCGAATGACATCACAGTCATAGGTCATTGCGAGTGAGCGTTCCCCAGCGAGCGAAGCAATCTTCATCTTGGGTAAGTTGGATCATGTCTATCTGGAAGATTGCCACGACCTGCCAGCGAAGATCGCTGAACGGCAGGTCTCGCAATGACAGCACAGTCATAGGTCATTGCGAGTGAGCGTTCCCCAGCGAGCGAAGCAATCTTCCTCTTGGGTAAGTTGGATCGAGTCTATCTAGAAGATTGCCACGACCTGCCAGCGAAGATCGCTAAACGGCAGGTCTCGCAATGACGAAAATTTATAACCCCCGGCCTGTTTCCATCTCTTCCCTCACCGCTTTGTACAACGTCTCGGCTTTCAGCTCGCTGAGCGTGTAGCAAGGGGCTTCCAAATGGTCCGCCAGGGCTTGTGCCAGCCCCTGGTCAAAGGCAGTGTGCTCCATATTGACCACCACGCAGTGGATGTTATCCGCAGCAATCTGGTCCGCCAGGCGATGCGATTCGTCCTGGGGTGGCATGGACGACATGGAAACGTTACCCGCCCCGTCGGTAAGCAGGATGACCAATGGCTGGACGTCTGGATGCAGGATGCGCTCGCGCTGCAGGGTCTGGTGCGCCATGTACAGACCGGCTGAGAGCGGCGTCTTACCGCCCACCGGGATATCCGCCAGGGCGCGCTGCGCCAGCATGACCGAGTTGGTCGGTGGCAGCACCATCGTTGCACGGTCCTTTTGGAACACGATCAAGCCCACCCGGTCGCGGCGCTGGTAGGCATCGGTGAGTAACGAAAGGATCGCCCCTTTGGTAGCCGACATACGCTCGGCGACCGCCATCGACCAGGAGGCATCCACCACGAACAGGACAAAATTGGCTGTTTTTTTCACCCGCACCTTGCGCTGGAAGTCGCTTGGGTGGATGGCAAAAGCCACCCTTTTCCGTTGCTCCGCCCGTTCCTTTTGGAAGGGGGCAGCTGCCCGGATGGTGGCATCAAATGCCAGGTCATCGGTTTTCCCGTTAGCCGGGCGGGCTTGTATATAGCGCCCGCGTTTGCGGTCGGTGTGGGTGCGCGAGCGCCTTCCCGCCCGTTTGCGGTACAGCTGGTCCAGGTTGGTATTCAGATTACGCGGCCGGAAGGATTTGCCGACTTTGACTTTCTCGCCCCCGTCCCACCAATAGGCATTGCCTACGTCGAAGACACTTTGCCGGGCAGGCTCACTCTGGTTCTGACTCCGTTGATCTTGCTCCGAGGTGAGGTTTAGGTCTTTTTTTTTTATCGAAGTGTGGAGTATGATCTTCGTCCTCCGCCACTGGTTCTGGCTCACCTGCGCTGGCTGTTGCGCCTTGTAGCTGCTCAATCCGCTCCTGGAGTTCTTCCTCCGAAATCACGGATTGCTGGAATGGTCCTTGCCGGATACGGTGAGGCAAAGCCAGCTCAGCTGCCAGGGCAATGTCGCGATCGGTGATGGACATTCGACCCTCGAAGGCTGCCTGAGCACGGGCTGTTTTGAGGATCACCAGGTCGGCCCGGTGACCTTCCACATTGAGCGAGGCCGTCAATGCGGCAATCGACAGCAAGTCGCGGCTGCTGTAGGTGATTTTATCCACCAATCCCCTGGCTACCTCGATCTGGTGAGAAAGTTCTTTTTCTTTGTCCAGCCAACGCTTGCGGAATTTCTCCGGGTCTTCCTCGAACGCCAGGTTGCGTTCCATGATCAGCACACGTTCACGCGCTTCGCGGATGCCGTAGATCTCCGCGGAATGGGCAAAGCGGTCCAGCAGCTGCGGGCGCAAGTCACCTTCTTCGGGGTTCATCGTCCCCACCAGGATGAAGCGCGCCGGGTGGGCAAACGAGATGCCCTCCCGCTCAACCACATTCACCCCCATGGCGGCTGAGTCCAGCAGCAGGTCGACCACGTGGTCGTCCAACAGGTTGACCTCATCGATGTACAGCAAGCCTCGATTGGCGGCTGCCAGCACGCCAGGCTCGAAGATGCGCTCACCTTTCTGGATGGCGATCTCGATGTCCAGGGTGCCAACGACGCGATCTTCCGTGGCGCTGATGGGCAGATCGATGAAAGCGATGCGTCGCTTGACTACCTTCATTTCAATGCCTTGGGCTTTGCGCTCCTTCACCCAGTCTGACCAGGTGAGGGGTGCCTGCGGGTCGTCATTGAAAGGCGAATCGGCGAAGACTTCGATATCGGGTAGGAGGGCTGCCATGCCGCGGGCAGCAGTGGATTTGCCGGTACCACGCTCTCCACGGATGAGTACTCCGCCGATGCGTTGGTCCACGGCATTCAACACCAGGGAACGCTTCATGCGTTCCTGACCGACGATGGCTGTAAACGGATAAACTGGTCGCATTATATTCCTTGGGATAAGTCAATTATCAGCAAGCGACAATTATACTACCACGAATGAAGGTTGCACCTGAAAAAATTCCCGGGATATTTTCGAAGCTCCCATGCCTAACCCTTTTCCTGCATCGAAAACTCCCTGATCTCCAACCAGGCTGGATCAGGGTTGGGCAGCGTGCCAACTCTCAGCCTGCCCATGGGCGGTAAGGCAGCGTACTGGTTATCCACCCATATCACCAGGCTCAATGGTCCATTTGGGGCGATATCCGTCTGCAAGACTTCCTCCCCATCGAGGCTGAACCTGACCTGCGCATATTCCCATTCCAGGCAGTAGGTATGCCAACCGGTCATATCGGTGTGGATCAAGGCTGCATCCTGCTGGATCAGACGACGCAGCAACCTGCGTCAGCTACCTGGGCTGCCCCGGGGATCAACGTCAGCGCCAGGGCAGGGGATGCTAATGCCAACCAGAGAGCCGACACTTTTTTGGATTTAAAAGTGGCTGCCAGAAAGCCCTGGGCTGGCAAATCATCCCTGAAAGACAGGTAATTCTGCGGCGAAGCATGGAAGAACCAGGCAGCGTCAGGCAATGCTGGTAGGCGTTGCGCCATTCCACCCAGTCCCATACTTACGCTGAACGGGTCGTTCCACAAACCGAAGCCCCATGTGCCAGGGATTTCCTGTGCTGAAACCCGCGCCTGCAGGCTTAACATCAAGGGAGCCTTCCAGGAAAAATCGCCTCGACGGTGCGAGCCATAGTCATCCAGCTGTGCCAAGCGATAACCGCCTTTACCACTCGCAGGGATCTCCAGGTGCCAGGCGCCTTCCCCAAGTTTTGCCACCCTGGCGGTGGGCGTCTGGCGAATGTGCAGATCAGGAATTCGTGTTGTCATTGAAAAGTTATCATACCACTTCCGTAGGTAACACAGACGACCAGCCAGGAATTTCCTGATTAAAGCCAATGATATAATTCACCATCATTGGAGGTGGCATGGAAATCACCTGGTATGGTCTTTCGTGTTTTCGTTTGACAGAACGCAATCTGGCAACGGTTGTCACTGATCCGTTCGATAGCCAGGTCACTGGCTATGAACCGCTTAAATTAAAAGGGGATATTGTCACCGTCAGCCACGAGGCACCAGGTCATAGCTACATCTCCGCGGTTAAAGGACACTCGCACCTGATCAACACACCGGGAGAATTTGAGATTGGTGGTGTATTTATTACCGGCATCCAAACAGATGGCTACGGGAAGGATGAATCAGATGAGCCACGCAACACGCTGTACGTTTTCGATTATGAAGGGGTGACGGTGGCACACCTGGGGGACTTGCGTCGTGTGCCCAGTCAAACCGAGATCGAAGCCCTGGGCACGGTGCATATCGTCTTGGTGCCGGTGGGTGGTGGAGGTGGACTAAATGCCGCCAAGGCAGCCGAAGTGGTCAGCTTGCTGGAACCCGGTTTCGTTATTCCAATGCATTATGGCACCTCGTCTTGCAATTTCAAGCTGGCGCCCCTCAGCAAGTTCCTTAAAGAGATGGGCCTGGGGAATATTGAGCCTCAGCCAACTCTTAAAGTCACCAAAAGCATGATCCCTGAAGATACCCGTGTGGTTGTGCTGGAATACCAACATTGAGCGAATTGGAGTAGTACCGTGACCGTGAAATTAATCATGACCTGGGATATCACCCCCGGTCGCGAGCAAGAATACTTTGAATTTGTGGTACGCGAGTTCATCCCCCAGGTGCAGCAGCTTGGGATGGAGCTTAAAGATGCCTGGCTCACCATGTATGGTGATCAACCACAAATCATGGCCTCCGCCCAGATGCCTGATCTGGCGGGAATGCAAGGCATTCTGGATACGACGGAGTGGCAGGGGCTGATCAATCGCCTGATGGATTACGTCGAAAACTACCAATTTAAAATTGTCCCCGCCCGGACAGGTTTCCAGATGTGAAATGGGCAATTATCAGGGGTATATTCCTTTTGCATCCCCCCGCGCAGATCCTACTATAATTATTCCAACCTAGAGGTATATGACGAACATGATATTGCTCTGGCAAATATTCATTCTCTTCACCCGCGTGGCGATGTTCTCGTGGGGTGGCGGGCCTGCTTCGCTTGCCCTGATGCAGCGCGAGACGACCAGCGCCACCTGGACCCCACCTGGCGAAACTGAGCCTGTGCCGTGGATCACTTCCGATGAGTTTGCCGATGCCGTAGCGTTAGGTAATGCCATCCCAGGCCCCATCGCACCGCAGGTATCTGCCTATGTGGGCTACAAACTGGCCGGTTTGCCGGGTGCAGTATCTGCCGCGGTTGGAACAGTTATTCCGACCACACTGTTGATGCTCATCCTGATCGTATTCTTTTTTGGGATTAAGGATAGCGTGGCGGTTAAAGCCATGCTCAAGGCAGTCCGACCGGTGGTGGTTGGGTTGTTGTTATGGACGGCCTATGATATGGCGAACACCGTCTTTGGTGCCAAGAAGCTGGGTTGGGGTCAGGCGTTAGCCCAAGGGTGGGATAAGCTGCTTTTTATGGCTGCGGCATTTGTGTTATTGACTTTTACCAAGGTCAATCCAGCCATTATTATCCTGGGTACAGCCATTCTTGGCTTCATTTTCTATCGCTGACGGCCGGATCTGTGGTAGCTGCTCCATTGCCAGAACGGATAAGCCTGGATAGCCACCTGTTTTCCACGCGTTTGCTTGGCTGGTATGCAAGCCATGGGCGCGCTCTTCCCTGGCGAGGTACCCCGGACCCTTATGCCATATGGGTCTCAGAAATTATGCTCCAACAAACGCGGGTGGAGACGGTGATCCCCTACTTTGAGCATTGGATGCAGCGCTTCCCGACGATTAATGCGTTAGCCTGTGCTACGCTTCAGGAAGTGCTGGCAGTATGGGAAGGGCTGGGATACTATGGCCGGGCGCGGAACCTGCATCGGGCCGCTCAAATCGTGATGCAGGAAAATAATGGGCTGCTTCCTGGAACTATAAAACAACTGCGCAAAATCCCTGGCATAGGGCGTTATACGGCAGCTGCGATTGCCTCCATTGCCTTCGGTTGCGATGAGGCTACCCTGGACGGCAATATTCGCCGTGTCATGGCACGCTACTTCAACGTCAGTGAAGAGGCACATTCAACGGCGGGTGAACAAAAATTATGGCGGTTGGCAGCACTACACCTTCCACCCGGCCTGGCAGGGGAATACAACCAGGCATTGATGGACCTGGGTGCCAGCTTGTGTACTCCGAAGTCTCCGGGATGTTCTCAATGCCCGCTGGAAGAGGGCTGCCAGGCACGCGCGCTTGGAATTCAAGAGCAAAGACCCGTGCATCTTCCCCGGCCAGCCATCCCGCACCTGGTTGTCACTGCAGCTGTGATCAGACGGGAATCGCAGGTGCTGATCGCTTGCCGGCCTCCCCATGGGCTGCTTGGGGGCTTGTGGGAATTTCCGGGTGGCAAGCAGCAAGATGGAGAAGATCTGCCCACCTGTTTGCGCCGCGAAATTTTGGAAGAGCTTGGGGTAGAGATTGAGGTTGGTGCTCACTTGGGAAAATATAAGCATGCCTATACCCACTTTCGGGTTACTTTGTACGCCTTCTGGTGTACCTTGCTGGCAGGAGAGCCTCGCCCCCTCCAGGCGGCGGATGTACGCTGGGTCTCACTGGCTGAATTATCACAATATCCAATGGGGAAAATTGACCGTCAGATTTCGCAAACTCTGATATCATCAAGCTCCCAATGATCGATTTTTTGCTTGTTGATGCTCATCAAGACCTGGCCTGGAATATGCTTTCCTTCGGGCGGGATTACACCCTTTCTGCAGCCGAAACGCGCAGGCGTGAGCTTGATACCCTTGCACCCCAGGTAAATGGAAGCACCCTGCTTGGCTGGCCGGATTATCAGCTGGGCAAGGTCGGTCTGATATTCTCCACCTTATTTGCAGCCCCTGCTCGACGCAAGCTGGGGGACTGGGACCAACAATGCTATTTCAATGCAGAAGAAGCCCATCTGCGCTATAGCATTCAGCTGGATGCTTACGACCGTTTGGTCGAGGAACATCCTGCAATGTTTCGAAAGATCGAAAAAGCTGCTGATTTACAATCACTGGTTGAACATTGGCAGCTCTTAGACTTCGATGAGCATCCGGTGGGTCTTGTGATACTGATGGAAGGGGCAGAAGGTGTGCGTGAACCAGCCGAATTGGAGCACTGGTACCAGCGGGGTGTGCGCATCATCGGACCAGCCTGGGCGGGGACACGCTTCTGTGGAGGAACGTGTGAGCCGGGTCCGCTCACTCAAGAAGGATTTGCACTTCTGGAGAGCATGGCTGAATTTAATTTCACCCTTGACCTCAGCCACATGGACGAAATGGCTACCTTGCAGGCGCTGGATATCTATCCGGGTCCAATCATCGCTTCGCATGCCAATGCCCTGGCGTTATTACCAGGGACGAGCAGTAACCGGCACCTGACAGACCGGATGATCCAGGGTTTGCTGGAAAGAGGCGGTACGATTGGGATTGTGCCAGTTAATAATTATCTGCGACCCAATTGGAAGGAGTCTGGAGGGCGATCGAGCGTTAACCTGGATTATTTCGTTGCCCAAATTGATTACTTCTGCCAAATGGCAGGGGATGCACACCACGTGGGTATTGGTAGCGATTTCGATGGGGGATTTGGTTTGCAGTCTGTGCCCTCGGATGTTGAAACGATTGCTGATTTACGCAAGATTATTCCAATTCTGTCTCAAAAGGGGTATACTGAAGTCGACATTTCTGCCATCCTGGGCGGGAATTGGCTGGTTCATCTTCAGAACACCTTACCGGAGGGCTCATGACAGATGGTGCGCCTGTTCGCAAAACGAATGGGAAATTCCGCATCCGTTTCGGTCTGGGGGCAACCATCCTTGGTTTTATTATTTATTTATTAGGAGCTGAACCCGGCCTGTTTTTCCTGGATCGCAGCCCGGTGGTTGGTTTTGTGCAAATTGCCACCTTCCTGGTGGGGCTGGGTATTATTTGCCTGGGGGGGTATATCAGCCTGGCGTCTTTATGGAACGGCGGGCCGAAATCAATTGCTTCAGATATTGGCTTACGGCTGGTTAGCACAGGCTATGTAATCACGGTTGCATGCGGTATGGCAGATATATTCGGCTTCGGTAGCAATAATTACCCCTTGATACCGGTATTTGGCATCTACCAGCAAATTGGTGTGATTTCAGGTGAAGTGATTATCGCAGTCGGACTGCTGCTGCTCATTCCGTTTAAAAAACCTCAACCCCAAATCGGCGATCTCCCCTAATCTGACCGCTGTAAACCTCAGTTATTCAGGGATTTTAAATCCCATTGCTGCCAGCATCTCATCATTGGTAGAGAACTTATAAGCTGGTATTCCTGCTTTTCCCGCTTGCGTTATTTCCGCTTCAACCAGCTTCTGCAAATCAGATTTTTGGATGATGGGTTTATTCAGCCGGTTCAATTTGGCCTTAAATTCATCCATGATGCTGCCGGGATCCACTAACTGGGGAGCAGACTGCAGGTACTCCAAAATCGCCCTGGCTCCATTCTCGCCATCCTTGCGCGCCACACCCACCAACCCACTGCTGGCTTCACGTGACCAGCCTGCAACAAATACTCGGTCAATAGGGCGATTCAAATCTGGATCATAGGCCTCGAACGACAAGCCATCAACAGGATACTGTGGGTTGGGGTGCTTAACGAATGCATTCTTCCGCACAGGCAATCCAAAGGCTTCATCCACCTTGTCACCGATACAAAATATCACCGTATCTACATCCAGTGTTCGCCTGGTACCCAATCGTTTAGCCTGCACATCTCCTTCTACACACTCCAGGGTGGTGTCCTCGACCTCTAAGCCATTCACCTGCCCCTGGCCGTTTCCCAGGAGGCGCGTTGGTGAAGCCAGAAAATCGAAATAGAAGCGTGTGTCAGAAATCGGTTCCAACCCTTTGGGTAGGGTGGATAAAAAGTATTCTTTGGCTTCATCCACATTCTGACCCACCTCTGCTGCCATGGGCCGGGTACGCGCCATCTCAGCATCCAATTTAGCCAAATCCAGGTTCCGCACCACGATTTTTAGCTCTTCTTTCGAAAATTTGACATCGTTTGGACCTCTACGCACCACGGAGACCACTTCATCCACTTTTAGCTCACGAATCAACCAGTGTGCGATATCCAGCATCACATTTCCGGCACCGATCAATGCGACGCGCTTACCAATTCGGAAATCCATGCTGCTATAGGGTGGCAGCAAGTTGTAATGAAATACCAGGTCCTTTGCATGATAAGCCCCCACCAGATTTTCACCCGGCAGTCCCAACCACTTGGTTCCTTGGGCTCCAACGGTCACCAATAAGGCTTGAAAACCTATGGCACGTAAATCTGGCAGTCTAAAATCCCCATATTCACCCACAATGACGTTGCCATAATAATCTACCATGGGAAGATCGAGGATTTGCTGGAACTGCCGGCGAAGACCTTCTTTCATCTTATATTTGTCAAAATAAATCCCATATTCCGCCAAACCTCCCGGGATGATATCCCGGTTTATAAGCATGACATGTACATTATTTGCGGCAAGGAGTCTGGATGCAAAGAGACCAGCAGGACCGGCGCCAATGACTACTACGAGGTGTTTCGCGATTGATTCCTCTGCCAATTGATATTCTCCTCAAAAAGACGGTTTTTGCTGTCTGTGTGATTAAACCTTGCTTGCCTGCTTCCTGCAATTTGAGGCAAGTGTTGTTTCCCGCCAGAGCAGGCGCGCTCCAGTATTTTAGCTTGAGGAGGTTAATTTCACAAGAGATATACGAACTTAGTAGCCAATTAAATCACATCACCCATCCATAAAATTGGCTTTCCTAATCAGCCTGTTTGTGCTATATTCAGTCTATAAACTCGAAGGAGGTAATTCATGGATAATCCGAAGCCAATCTTTCCGGAACCGGAGCTGGAACCGGAATCCCGCCCCGATGCAGAGCTCGAATCCCTACCCGAGTCTCAGCCTTCGATTGAGGCTGAATCCGGGAGTTATGTCAATGAAAGGATCAGGCATGCATACGACCGGGCAAAAACGGGGTTGGGGCAAGCTAAAGATTATTACCAGCGTTCTCCTAAGCTTCAAAAGGTCACCTATCAAGGCAGGTTTCTGCCAGCTTTCTGGACCGTCGCCTGCATTTTTTCATTAGTGGTAAATATACTCTTAATCGGAGTGTTGGTTTCCATTGGGCATCATTTCTTTGAGCTTAAAGCACTCGTCGCAGATGGGCTGGTATCAGGATTATCCGAAAACCTGGCATTGATGGACAAGGCTCACATCGTCACAACTGTACCGATAGAAACGACGGTTCAGCTGCAAGATAATATTCCTGTGGTTTTTGACCTGCCAATCAAGGAAAACACGCGCGTGGTCCTCGCCGAAGATACATCCATTGATGGGACTACATTAATTAACCTTGCACCGGTGCCCTTAAGTATCACGTTACCCGCAGGCACGCCCATTCAGGTTGACTTTAATATGACTATTCCGGTCAGCCAGACAGTTCCAGTCAATTTCAACGTCCCAGTTTCATTGCTGGTGCCTTTAGACCTGGCAATTAACCAGACTGACTTGCATCAATCCATCGTTGGTTTACAAAGTGCCATTGAGCCATATAAGGGCTTGATGGAATCAAGTTTTAATTCACCAGAAGAAATTTCAATATGCAATGATTGGTGGTCAGGCTGGTTGTGCAGTATATTTTTTGGAAAGCAATGATTCTCGACGATATAGTCTCCTTCACTATACACATAAAAACCTTTCTCTGATTGACCTAACCTATGGATGAATCGCTCACAAAATTGACCCTTCAAAATGGCCTGCAGGTGTTGTTAAAAGAGATACACACCTCGCCAATCATCAGCCAATGGATTTGGTACCGAGTCGGCTCACGCGATGAAGTACCCGGATTGACTGGTGCCTCACATTGGGTGGAACATATGCTATTTAAAGGCACTCCGCAATTCCCACCAGGCGTGCAAGACCGGGCAATTTCACGGGAGGGCGGCTATTTTAATGCTTTTACCTTTCTGGATTGGACAGCATTTTTCGAGACCCTGCCAGCGGACAAGATCGACCTGTCATTGCGACTGGAAGCAGACCGAATGTTCAATAGCCTGTTCGACCCAAACGAAGTCAGCTCGGAGCGGACGGTGGTTATTTCGGAGCGTCAGGGAAGTGAAAATGAACCCCTTTTTCGTTTGAGCGAGGAAGTGCAATCTGCCGCTTTCCGTGTCCATCCCTATCACCATGAGATTATTGGTGATCTGACTGATTTATATTCGATGCGGCGCGAGGATTTGTTCCGTCATTACCAGACTTTCTATATCCCAAACAACGCAGTGCTTACCCTCGCAGGAGATTTTGACACTCAAACCATGCTCGACCGGATTCGAGAGCTCTTTGAGCCCCTTCCTGCTGGTCCCGTCCCCGTGCGTTTGGTGCGATCCGAGCCACCACAATCCGGTGAGCGACGTGTGTCGGTGGAAGGACCTGGCGAGACTGTTTATCTGCAGATATCGTACCACGCTCCTGCTGCAGACACCCCAGATTTCTTCGCGCTAAACGTGTTGGATAGCTTGCTCACCGGCCCGACCAACCTGAATATGTTCGGAGGCGGCATTACCAATAAAACCAGCCGCTTGTATAAGGCCCTGGTGGAGAAGGAAATAGCAGTGAGTGTCAATGGGGGTGTGCAAGCTACCATCGATCCATACCTGTATACCACCATGATCACAGTTCATCCCAGGCGGACTGCCAGCGATTGTATCGCCGCGATTGAATCAGAGATCAAGCAATTGCAGGAGGCCCCTCCACCGATCGAGGAACTCGAGCGAGCTATGAAACAAGCGCGCGCCATCTTTGCCTATGGCAGTGAGTCAATTTCAAACCAGGCATACTGGATGGGATTCTCGGAGATGTTTGCCACGGTCGATTGGTTCACTACATATCTCGAGCGGCTGGCCGCAGTCACTCCAGCGGATGTTCAACGCCTGGCCCAGACGTGCCTGCGATCACAGAATCGCACCTTGGGTGTATATCTACCAAACACAACCTCTCAATCATGAAATCAATCCTTTATCGTCTATAGACGCACAAAACAGGAGCAATTAACCTTTGTACAGCCACTCACTCCCCGGTCCCGATGATATCGTACGACGCGAGCTTCCCAATGACATTACCGTCCTGGTCCGTCCCAATAAAAGTAGCCTCTCAGTAGTCGTGACTGGCTACTTAGGTGCTGGGGCTATTTCTGAGCCAGATGACAAACTTGGCCTGGCTGGTTTCACTGCGCTGTCTTTAATGCGCGGAACCACACAGCGCGATTTTCAACAGATCTATGAAGCGTTAGAAGCGAGTGGGGCCAGTCTTGGCATTGATGGTGGCACCCATACGATTGGATTCTATGGTCATGCATTAGCAGAGGATCTGGATTTGCTCACCGGAACCCTGTCAGAAACTTTGCGCCATCCTATTTTCCCATCCGATCAGGTTGAACGCTTGCGAGATCAGCTACTCACTGGCCTGGCCATACGCGCTCAAGATACGACCGAAGTCGCTTCACTTGCATTCGATGAGCTGGTCTATGCCGGGCATCCATACAGCCGTCCAGAGGATGGATTCCCGGAAACAATTCGTTCCATCAGGCGCGAGGACATTGTATCCTTTCATGAGAGATATTTCGGACCGCAGGGCATGGTCATATCTATTGTTGGAGGAGTTGACCCGGAGCGGGCAGTGGATTCTGTCACCCGCTTCCTGGGTGATTGGGAAAATCCTGCGCAGCCAGAACCCCCTGGCCTCCCAGCGCTAAAGCCATTGAGTGAAACAATATCCCGCCAGGTGAATTTGCCAGGGAAATCTGAAGCTGATATCGTCATGGGAGTAGCCGGACCTCCGCGTCGTTCTCCCGACTTTATAGCCGCCTCCCTGGGGAATAGCATCCTCGGACAGTTTGGGATGTTTGGGCGCATTGGCAAATCAGTCCGGGAGCGTTCCGGGCTGGCATACCATGCCTCCTCCAGCTTGAGTGGGGGAATTGGTCCTGGTCCATGGCTGTTTATCGCCGGGATTGACCCCAAAAACCTCGACAGGGTGATCACACTCATACGCCAGGAGATCACCCGATTTGTCACCGAGCCTGTCACAAGTGAAGAACTTGAGGATAGCCAGGCGAACTATGTCGGTCGATTACCCCTTTCGCTTGAATCCAATGCAGGGGTCGCATCTGCCTTAATCAACCTGGAACGCTATGGCTTGGGGCTTGATTATTACCTGCGCTATCCAGATCTTATCCATGCAGTGACTCCCGCTGAGATCTTGGAGACTGCCCAGCGTTACCTGCATCCAGATTGCCTGGCGATTGCAACTGCGGGATCTTTCGTTTCATCCGGTTAGTCAAAAAGGATCAGCATGCCAAGCCTTAGGACTGGCGTTGACTTAATCGAAATTAATCGTTTCACATCTGCATACCAGCGGTATCACCAACGGTTTTTGCAGCGATTGTTCACTCCAATTGAGATAGCTGAAAATGGTGAGAATATGGCTTCTCTGGCAGCCCGTTTCGCGGCCAAAGAAGCTGTTGCTAAAGCATTTGGCACGGGCATTGGTCTTATCAGCTGGCATGAGATTGAAATTCGTCGGGGTAGCTCAGGCGAGCCCGTCCTGCATCTCTATGGGAAAGCGCAGAGAATGGCAGAAGAGCATCAGCTTAATCACTGGTCGCTCAGCCTGAGTCACAGCCAGGTCCTTGCTATCGCATTTGTGGTGGCATTAGGAGACCAGATATAAGATTTATCCAGCTTTTTGCGGCAACTTCGTTGTTATCTCTTAGAGTAATTAAAAATGGTTACTGCCATGAAGGTCAAGAAAGGATCGAAGGATGGAAACCGTACTCACGCCCTTTCAACAGTTTCTTAAGTATCTTCCTTATATCATTCCGATTGTCCTGCTTCAGCTCATCCTGATGATCGTGGGCCTGGTGGATTTGATCCGGCGCGAAAAGACGCGTGGACCCAAATGGGTGTGGGCACTGGTGATCATCTTTGGCGAGCTGGTCGGTCCTATCATCTATTTCATCTTTGGGCGCGAGGAATAATCATATGACCGCAGTCCGTATCGAGGAGCTACGAAAAGTTTTCGGGACATTCGTAGCCTTGGATGGCTTGAGCCTATCCGTGAATGAGGGTGTCGTGTTTGGCTTTCTTGGTCCCAATGGGGCTGGGAAGACGACTACCATTCGCATCCTCACCAGTTTGGCACATACCTCAAGCGGCCACGCCTGGGTTTTAGGGAAAGAGGTGGCCATGAATGGGCATGCGATCGCCCAACAGATCGGTTATCTGCCTGAAGAGCCGGCCTTTTACCCCTGGATGAATCCAGGCGAATTCTTGGATTACATCGGGCGTATATTTGGTGTCTCTGCCCCTGAGCGCTCTGCCAGGGTAAAAGAACTGTTAACGCTCACCGGGTTGGAAGAGGCGGCCAAACGACGCATTGGAGGTTTTTCGCGGGGTATGCGTCAACGCCTGGGGTTGGCACAAGCCCTGTTCAACCACCCGCAGGTACTTTTCCTGGATGAGCCAGCCAGTGCATTGGACCCTGCGGGTCGAAAAGAGGTGCTTGATTTCATCGAGCAGCTGCGCGGGCAATGCACAGTTTTTATGTCCACCCATATTTTGGCAGATGTGGATCGTGTGTGCGATACAGTTGGGATCATCAATCGTGGCAAGCTGGTGACGGCTGCGCCACGTGAAGCACTATTGGCTCAATACGCCACACCGGCTTTTGAAGTGGAAGTGGATACTCAGACTGCAGCCGGGTTCGTCCCCTGGTGTGAAGCTTTACGACGAGCGGCTTGGGTAAAATCAGTCTCCGCGGATGGACTCGTGGCACGCGTGATTGTTAGCGATGTAGAAGTAGCTAAGAGAGAATTACTTAGCTCGACCACACAGGCTGGGCTGGTCCTGACCCGCTATGAAATTGTCCACCCTTCCCTGGAGGATGTATTCCTGCGGCTGGTAAACCAGGAGGAGGGGCAACCATGAGCGTATTTATTGCATTGCGTAAAGAATGGCTGGAATTAATTCGCTCTTCCCGCTTGCTGGTTGTGGCTATCGTGCTGGTTTTCTTTGGATTGACCTCTCCATTACTGGCCAAATTCACTCCAGAACTTATGACGCTTATTCCTACCGGTGAAATCACAATCTCGATGCCACCCGCGACGGTGATGACTGCCATCGGCCAGTATATCAAGAACATGGCACAATTTGGAATTATCCTGGGGCTCCTGCTCACCATGGGCAGCGTTGCACAGGAGAAGGACAAAGGCACGGCTGCCATGATGTTGGTAAAGCCTTTGCCGCGGGGTGCCTTTTTAGGAGCAAAGTTCCTTGGCCTGGCGACAATGTTTGCCATTGCACTAACTGCAGCTGGTATTGCTTGTTACTATTACACCCTGCTGCTCTTCGAAGCGATGAATATTTTGCACTGGTTTGTATTGAATGCGCTCGTATTCGTTTATGTGATGGTTATTGTTGCCATTACGATATTTTGCAGCACAATTACCAAATCGCAAGTGGCTGCAGGTGGTATTGCTTTGGGTTTGTTGATCATCCCTGGCTCAATAGGCTCTATCCTGGGGTTAGGAAAGTATCTGCCAGGTGAATTGATCACCTGGGGCACACGACTGATGGCGGGTGATACCAGCGCCTCCTGGATTGCACTCGGGACCAGTTTTGGCCTGATCGTAATCCCTTTGTTGGCGGCCTGGTTGATCTTTAAAAATCAAGAGCTGTGATATTCTGAACTCTGTTAATGCAAAGTCGGCATCAGCCGATTTTGCTTTTAACCCCATGATGAATGGCAAGGTATTCTCGCATTTTCTCTTGCGAATTCCATCATCCTGGCGGATAATATTCATCCAGGCGGGTAATCCATGTTTTCCCGCTATTTAAAAACTGAATATTGGATCTAAACTCTATTTTCCTTGCCAAAGGAGGCGTTATGTTATCCAGACTCGGTCGCGTGCTGTTTTCCATCATCAGCGTCTTGGTTGTGCTTGCTATCGTACTGGGGGCAGTGGGTGTGTATCTCACCCGCCGCTCATTTCCACAAACCTCCGGTGAAGTGAAACTCAGTGATTTGAATTTCCCGGTCGATATCTACCGTGACACCTATGGCATTCCTCACATCTATGCCCAAACTTCCCATGACCTGTTCTTTGCCCAGGGCTATGTGCACGCGCAGGATCGCTTTTGGCAGATGGACTTTTGGCGCCACATTGGATCCGCCAGGCTCTCTGAGATGTTCGGAAAGGATCAGCTGGAAACCGATACCTTCTTACGCACTCTGGGCTGGGCGCGCGTGGTTCAGAAGGAGCTGGATGGGATGGATGCGGAAGAGCTGGCGCTCCTGCAAGCTTATGCAGATGGGGTGAATGCCTTCCTGGGTGACCATAAAGGAGCTGCACTCAGCCTGGAATATGCCATCCTCAAGCTGCTCACCCCTGGATATTCACCTGAGCCTTGGCAACCCCTGCATAGCCTGACCTGGGCGAAAGCCATGGCGTGGGAATTAGGGTCCAGTCGCTTAAATGCTGAGGTCGAGCATGCCATCTTGATGAAAACTTTTACCCCTGAACAAATAAGCGACCTCTTCCCGCCTTATCCGTCCGACCACCCCGTTGTGGTACCTAATTTTTCCGCCAGCACTACTTCCAGTGGCTTCAAGGATCAGCCAGAGGGCATGCAAACCCTGGCTGATATGTCCCCGGCTTTTGAGGCTATCCTGGCTAGCATCTCGAACGTGGAGTCGGTTCTGGGTCCATCAGGAAGCGGGATTGGCTCCAATAACTGGGTGATCTCAGGCAGCCGCACTGCAACCGGAAAGCCATTGCTTGCCAATGACATGCATCTGGCTGAGCAAATGCCTTCCATCTGGTACGAGATTGGTCTGCACTGCACTCCCAAGGGTCTTGATTGCCCTTATAACGTCACTGGATATTCGTTTGCCAGTGTGCCAGGGGTTATTGTTGGGCATACCGACCGCATTGCCTGGGGATTTACGAATGTGGGTCCGGACGTGCTTGACCTGTACATCGAGAAAATCAATCCCGATAACCCCAACCAATATGAGGTCGATGGACAATGGGTAGATATGAGCCTGGTGCATGAGACCCTCCAGGTGGCTGGCTCGGATCCCATTGAGCTTACCGTGCGTTACACCCGGCATGGCCCGATAATATGGGATGATGCTGAGTCTCAGAAAATAACACAGGAAAAATGGGGAGTTGAATCTGCCGGCCAACTTTGCCATCGCCGTGCGCTGGACTGCCCTCGAGCCAGTCAATATCGTAAAAGCCGTGCTTGGTTTTGACCGGGCTCAAAATTGGGAGGAATACCGCCAGGCAGCAGCTGATTTTAAAGTCCCTTCGCAAAACATGGTCTTCGCGGATATTGATGGCAATATTGGCTACCAGACGCCAGGGAACATCCCCATCCGTCTCGCTGGTCACGATGGCAACTATCCAGTTCCCGGGTGGACCGACGAGTATGAATGGCAGGGGTATATCCCCTATGATCAACTACCGACCGCTTTCAACCCGCCCGAGGGTTATATAACCAGCGCCAATAATGCCGTGGTTGGATCGAGCTACCCGTATAACCTCGCTCCGGATTGGGATTATGGTTTCCGCGCGGCCCGGATCGTCCAAATGATCGAGAGTGCCCCCACTCCCATCGATGCAGCATATATTCAGATGATGCACGGGGATGACTACAATGCCTCGGCTGCCTACATGGTGCCACTTTTGATGCAGCTTCCCCTGCTTGATGAACATCTGATTGAGGTGCGCGACCTGCTCACGGGTTGGGATTACCAGGACCAGATGGATCTGACTGCGCCGGCTGTTTATAATGCTTTCTGGCGGGCAACCCTGGCACGTACCTTCCACGACGAGCTGCCACAAGACTATTGGCCCGATGGTGGTGATGTCTGGTTTGAGATCATGCGGCAGCTGGTTACAAAGCCTGACAATACCTGGTGGGATGATAAGAACACTGCTGAGGTTGAAACACGGGATGAACTATTGACCCTTGCGTTTACGGATGCAGTGACCGAGCTGGAGCAGACCCTGGGTAAAGACAGCTCCCGCTGGACGTGGGGTGATATGCATACGGTCACATTTCATAACCAAACCTTAGGTGTCTCGGGTATTGCCCCCATCGAAGCCATCTTTAACCGAGGACCGTACCGGACATCGGGTGGTAGCTCGATCGTCAATGCCACGTACTGGGTTGCAGCTGAACCTGACCCGGTGACAGCTTACCAGGTGTCATGGCTGCCATCCATGCGCATGACTGTCGATATGAGCAACCTGCCTGTTTCCGTCTCCTTGAATACCACGGGTCAGTCGGGACATGCCTTTCACCCTAATTATGACGACCAGATTGATCTTTGGCGAACGATTCAATACCACCCCATGCTTTGGGAGCAGCAGCAAGTGGAAGATGCCGCCAAAGCACATCTCGTGCTGACCCCATAAGCCCTGCGGATCGATGGGTGAGCTGGATTCAGACACTTCACCTTCGAGGTAGAGAATTATTCTGTCAATGCAAAGTAGAAATGTCCCTTTTTCTGGACGAATCAAGCCTCTTTATGGTATACTCCAACCCGCTCCCGCCTCAGGCGGGAGCGATTATGCCTGTGAACAGGCATAATCACATCCCACACGTTTCCTGACTAACCGGTGCGTGCCGCAGAATAAGTGAGATGACGTCTCACTCGCGGTCCCGGTTGGAATGAGGGAAGCGGAGGAAAAACGCAAAAGGAGATATAAGAATATGGCAGTTGTTCCCATGAAAGCTTTATTGGAATCAGGTGTGCACTTTGGACATCGCACCCACAAATGGCACCCAGCCATGAAGCCGTATATTTTTACCGAACGCAATGGAATTCATATCATTGATCTGCAAAAAACTTCAAAAGCATTGGATTTAGCCTACAACGTGGTCCGTGATACCGTTGCAGACGGTGGCGTAGTTTTATTTGTAGGTACCAAGCGTCAGGCTCAGGAAACCATCCAGCTCGAGGCTGTACGTTCCAGCATGCCTTATGTTACCGCGCGCTGGTTGGGTGGCACCCTGACCAATTGGCGTACCATTCGCCAAAGGATTAACGAGCTTGAGCGCCTGGAGCGCATGCGCGATAGCGGCGACTTTGGGCGGATTACCAAGAAAGAAGGGCTGATCCTCATGCGTGAAATCGAGCGTCTCGAGGGTCTTCTCAGCGGTGTTCGCAAGCTGGTACGACCACCCGACATGCTATTTGTAGTCGATGTTTCACGTGAAGGCACTGCCATCCATGAAGCTAACCTGCTTAAAATCCCCGTGGTTGCCATGGTGGATACGAACTGTGACCCATCGGATGTGGATTACGTCATCCCCTCGAATGATGATGCCATTCGCGCCATCAAGCTTGTGGTTGGCAAGATAGCCGATGCAGCTTTGGAAGGCTTGGGCGCGCGTAAGGAAGAGATTGTTGAAGAAGAAGTTCGAACAGTCGCCCGCGCCGCCGTTGACGAAGCCGAACTATCGGATGAGGAGCTTCTCGGCGAAGCTACCCTGGCAAAGCTGGTTACCCACCCCAAGGACATCCCTATCGCAGATATTGAAGAGCTGGAAGAAGAAAAAGGGGATGAATTCGAGCTTGCTGAGGAAGAAGTTGCTGAGTTAGTCGGTGAAGAAGAAACGGAAGTGGGAGAGATGGATCAGTCTGAGGAAGTTGAAGGCGACATCTCTGCTGAGTCTGTTGAGACTGATGAAGTTGACTGAGGCTACATCTGTTGAGACTGATGAGACTGATGAGACTGATGAAGCTGAAGGCGACATCTCTGCTGAGACTGATGAGACTGCTGCGACTGATGAAGTTGAAGGCGATATCTCTACCGAGACTGAAGATACTGATGTAGTTGATAAACCTGCGGATGAGAATTAGAGGACGGGAGAAATAAACATGGCAATCAGTATCGAACTGATCAAGCAATTGCGTGAAGAAACCGGAGCAGGTGTTTTGGACTGCCGCAAGGCGCTTGAAACTTATAATGGAGATTTTACCAAAGCGATTGAGTATCTGCGCGAAAAAGGGTTGGCGAAAGTTGCCAAGCGCGCCGATCGCGAGGTTACTGAAGGTATGTTGGAGCTATACTCCCATGGTAATGGGCGCGTGGGAGTGATGGTCGAAGTGAATTGCGAGACGGATTTCGTTGCCCGTTCAGCATCATTCCGCAAGTTTGCCCATGAAGTGGCATTACAGATTGCAGCGGGTGCCCCCAAGTATATCCGCGCGGAAGATGTTCCGGTTGAAGTATTGAACCAGGAACGTGAGAAAGCGCGTACCCTTGCCCTGGCTGAAGGAAAATCCGAGAATGTGATTGAGCGGATTCTCGAGGGCAAACTTGAAAAGTTTTATAACGATAACTGCCTCCTGCGCCAAACTTACGTCCGCGATGAAAACATTACCCTCGAGGACCTGCGCAACCAACACGTTGCCGCTCTTGGTGAGAACATCGTTATCCGACGTTTTGCCCGCTGGGAAGTGGGCGAAGAGACTCAATCTTAGTGATCAAAGCCAACCTTCGGGTTGGCTTTTTTGTTAAAATATAGGCACACTACATTTGATGCACGCAACCAGCACTGGCTTGATCTGGGAGGTCTAAATGGAAGGAAATGTAAAATACAAGCGTATCCTGCTAAAGTTGAGCGGTGAAACTCTGGGTGGGGCAGACGGATTGGGGATCCACCCGGAACAAGCGGAATCGGTGGCGAAGATCATCGCAGAAGTGCGCCAGCTAAATGTGGATGTTGCTATTGTTATTGGTGCTGGAAACCTGTGGCGTGGGCGCACAGGCATCCAGCGAGGGATGGACCGAGCCACGGCAGACTATATGGGTATGCTGGCGACGGTGATGAATGCACTCGCCCTCATGGATGCCATGGAGCGCATGGGGTTGTTTATCCGTGTCCAATCTGCTGTGGAGATGCGAGCTGTCGCTGAACCTTATATCCGGCGCCGAGCGATACGGCACCTCGAAAAAGGCCGGGTGGTAATCTTTGGTGGTGGAACCGGCAACCCATATTTTTCTACCGATACCGCGGCCGCTTTACGCGCCATGGAAATTGGGGCGGATGTGCTCATCAAAGCTACCAAGGTCGATGGGGTATATGACTCAGACCCGATCCGGAATCCCAATGCCGTAAAGTTTGACCAATTAACGCATATGGAGACGATTAATCGGCGGTTGGCAGTTATGGATAGCACTGCTCTCTCGCTGTGCATGGATAACAATTTGCCCATCCTGGTGCTCAATATGTGGACGCCCGGTGCGTTGATTAAAGCGATTTATGGTGAGCCCGTTGGAACCCTGGTAAGCTCGGGATAACTACCGGGTTTTGGCTCAGACAAACCCAAGCGGATAAATTATCGTTTGGTAGTGCCGTTTATCTTGCGTTAGTCCATGGAAATATTCGCCAGGGCTTCCAGGGTATAATCAGAAATTGTGAAGGATATCACCTCAAGGCGTCTTAAATTCACTCGCCAGGCCTACTTCCCCATCATTCTCATTCTGATCGCCAATCTAATAGCAGGTCTATTTACGTTCCGTGATTATGGACTTAGCTGGGATGAACCCCTTTTTTATCAATACGCTGAGGCAATCCCTTATGCGTATTCTGTTTCTGCCCGCCTGAGCGGAGAGTTCGATATCCAACAAGCGTATGGTCCAAGTGCTGAAGACCATAAGATTTATGGCCCTGTCTACCTGCTACTGGCAAAGCCCGCCGTGGACTTCCTGGATTGGATGCTACCCATCTCCCGAGCTGACCTGTGGCACCTGGTTAATTTCATCACTTTCCAGGTTGGAGTGCTCTTTTTCTACGCCTTATGCCTGCGATGGATGAGCTCCTGGGCTGCGTTTGGCGCTACATTGCTGTTCAGCACCCAGCCGGTGCTTTTTGGGCACGCCTGGATCAACCCCAAAGACGTGCCGTTTACAGTTTTCTTCCTGGCAGCTTTGTACTTTGGTTTTAAGATGGTTGACGCCCTCTCTGAGCCTGTGAGCTCCAACAGTACATTGGAGCCTTATAACTCCCAAGCCTCTATCAGTCGTTGGCGGACGGGGCGGATAATCATCCAGGGGCTGGCTTTATTTTTCTGTGCGTTTACCCTGGTCGACTTTATTTTCTATCCCCAGATTCAAGGCTTGTTGAGTGACCTGATCCACAGTGCCTACCTGGCTACACCAGAAAGCCTGCTGGGTCGATTGTTCAATGCCATGGCGGTTAATGCTCCATCGATCCCTGTCGAAGCTTATGTTAACAAGGGGCTGGTACTGCTGTTGCGCTTGAAAACCGCCCTGGTGGCTCTCAGTGTGGTGTTCCTGATTCCAGCCATTGTTCTCACATTTTGGATGCCTTTCACCAGGCGGAGCATACATTTGATTGCAGAAATTTTGTCTCCCCTTCCAGTAAAGCCTGTCTGGTGGTGGAGCAAGCTGGGTTCATGGAATGTACTTCTCAAAACCCTGCTGGCGGGCATTCTGCTGGGGCTGGTGATATCCATTCGTGTCATCGGTCCATTGGTGGGGGTATTGGTTTGCCTTTATTTCATTTTCAAGCCTGGACGGCATTCTTTTGCAGGGATGGTACTATATGGGCTGGCGGCTATCCTGGCTTTATATATCTCCTGGCCATACCTATGGTCCGCTCCCCTGGCTCGTTTTATCGAAGTGCTTCAGCACATGTCGCACAATCCCAAAATTCTCCCAGTACTTTTCAATGGAGTGGTTTACCCCTCCGATAAGCTGCCCATAACTTATTTACCGGTGATGCTTGGGATAACCCTGACATGGCCTGTATGGCCGTTGTTCATCACGGGTTTGGTTATATTTGGGATAAAAATTAAGTCCAGACACGTGGACTGGCGCAGTTTTTTTCCAATATTTTTGTGGTTTCTGGTACCCTTCATATATGTGCTGATCGTTCGCCCACCGATGTATGATGGTTACCGGCATTTTTTATTCCTTCTGCCACCAGTTTTCATCCTGTCTGGTCTGGTCTTCCAGGCAATTGAGCAGCGTTTGCGAAACAGGTGGAATTATGTCTTGACACTGTCCGTGCTGATTATTCCGGGAGTGATTGGCCTGATCCGGTTGCATCCATATGAATACACCTATTACAACCTGTTGGTCGGTGGGACGGGGGGCGCATTCCGGAGTTATGAGACGGATTTCTGGCTGACCTGTTATAAAGAGCTCATGGCTCAAGTGGATGCGCAGGTGATACCTGGCAGCACGTTATTCGTGCATCGCCAACCCTCCATAGCCCAATACTATGCCTCACCTGGACTGCTCATTGAGCGTTTTGATCCGGAGGATGACCGCACTTTCCAGGGCTCCTTGCTTTTACTGACCACACGTGCAAATGTGGACCTCATTTTGCATACGAACGCTCCGGAATTGCTCAGCGTTGGGCGGGAAGGTGCAGTATTTTGCCTGGTGAAGGATATCCCATGAAAGGGCAAACGCGATGGATCTTCCTTATTATCCTGGCTGCCTTATCCTTGGTGGGCATGCTGGCTCTCTGGCGCAGCACTCCTTACGGATTGGGCTTGGTTAACGATTCAGCCACCTATGTTGAAGGGGCAACCAGCTTGCTGGCGGGTAAAGGTTACGTGCGGGTTTCGGGTGGTGGCGAGATAAAGCCCATCACCCATTTTCCTCCTCTTTTCTCCTTGATTGCTGGCAGGATTGGGTTTGGCTGGTCTGGATTTGCTTCATGGGGCACGGGTGTTGATCACCCTATTATTTGGGGTGGATATTCTTTTGGTTGGGTTGAGCGTCTATAAAATCAGCCACTCGATGGCTTTCGCCTGCCTGGGAGCGCTTCTTTTGGCCGTCTCGGATCTCCATCTCGGTGTGTACTCATTTGAACTCAGTGAGCCGCTCTTTTTAACCCTGATGCTGGCTGCCTACATTAGCCTGGGTGAAAGCTTTGACCGACCTCACTGGTTTTGGTCAGCGCTGACGGGTTTTTTATTGAGCCTTGCCTATCTTACCCGCTATGCTGGGTCCAGCTTGTTTCTCACCGTTGTTTTGGTTCTGCTCCTGCTAAAACCACCCCAAGTGATCAAGAGAATCGGTATCATTCTGGCCGCTGCCTTTCTGCCCATTTTGGCATGGCTGGGCTATAGCCTGACGATCAGCGGGCTCAGCTCGTTGGGCAACCGGCAGTTTCTGTGGCATCCAATCCCCATCAAAACCCTTATCGAGGCGTTGAAGAACCTGCTGACCTGGATTGCCCCCAACGATCTCCTGACCGCCGGGCTATTTTGGGGCAGAATATTGAGCCTGATCTCCCTTCTGCTCTTACCCGGCCTGGTCGCCTGGTTGGTTTGGGCAATAAAACAGCATCTCAGGGCTACCAGGCTACCCCAAAAACTTGGTGGCGATTATGCGTTGATTTTTGCCCAGATATTGCACGTAGTGGTATATCTCGGTTTCCTGGTCATCACGCTCACTTTTTTTGATGCCAGCACCCCATTAAATGATCGTATTCTTTCTGTGGTCTACTTGCCGGAGATGATCCTATTCTCCAGCGCCATGGCATGGTTATGGAAAAGATTAAGCGGGCGAATGACAGGGTTGCGTTGGATACTGGCTGCATTTTGCCTGGTGCTGGCAATATTCAGTGTGAAGGATGGATATGCTGCGATGAACCAAATCGGGCGGGAAGGGCAGGGCTTTGCACACCGGGGCATCAGCGACTCTATTGGAATTCAAGCCATCCGCCTCATGCCACCCACCGTGATATATTCGAACAAACCAGGGGCGATCTTCCTTCTGACGGGCAAGTCTGCCTACGTTGTCCCCACGCCAGTGGATCCTGTAACCGGTCAATCCAGGTCAAATTACAACGACGACCTGTCACAAATGCAACGAAGCGTGCGGGCTGGAGAGGCGATCCTGGTCTTGTTTGGCTTGAAGAATAGCGATACCCCTGATGAGGTAAGCTTGTTCGCTGATTTATCAGACAACCTGACTATTCAAGCAGATTATGGAGACATTGTAATCTTTGGAGGATCTCGATGAATTTACCCTATTCTCCCCGACTATTTTCGAGTATGCTATAGGGAGCGAACAAAATCGAAACCATGGTGCAGTTTTGTTTGATTGGGAATTCAAGATGAACGAACATGGAGGCCTCTATGCTTAAAGAATCAAATACTGAAGCCGAAGAACGAATGAAGGGAGCTGTTGAGGCGCTAGAAGAAGACCTTTCAGGAATCCGGACCGGTCGTGCATCCCCAGCACTGGTGGAAAAATTATCTGTCGAATATTATGGATTGCCGACACCATTAATGCAGCTGGCAACCATCAGTATCCCTGAAGCGCGCATGCTGTTGATTCGACCCTTTGATGGAACGACCCTGCGCGCCATTGAACGGGCCATCCAGGCTTCTGACCTGGGCTTGACACCTAATAATGATGGCAAAGTCATTCGTTTGAATCTTCCGCCCCTCACCGAGGAGCGCCGCCATGATCTGGTGAAACTGGTACACAACCGGTTGGAAGAAGCGCGAGTAGCGGTTCGAAATGTTAGGCGAGATGGAATTAAGGACTTGCGAGAATTTGAACACGAGAAATTGATCTCAGAAGATGAGCTTGAAGAGGGCGAAGACGATTTGCAAAAGTTGACGGATAAGTATATCGAATTGGTTAACGAAGTTGGTGTTCGAAAAGAAAAGGAAATTATGGAAGTATGAGCCCGGAACAAGAAGGCCATCTGCCGGATAAAATCCCCACCCATATTGGGATCATCATGGATGGCAATGGGCGCTGGGCATTGGCGCGCGGATTACCGCGCATGGCAGGTCACCGGGCAGGTACCGAAAATTTGCGTCGGATTATTGAAGCATGTATCGAGTTTGGCATTAAATATTTGACGATCTACGCTTTTTCAACTGAAAACTGGGGGAGACCCACGGAAGAAGTGCAGGGGTTGATGCGGATCTTTGAGAATGTAATTGACAGTGAGATCCAGGAGCTACACGATCAGGGCGTCAGGCTGCGCCATATTGGAAGGCTGGACCGACTGCGCCCATCCTTTCGAAGAAAAGTGGTGGAGGCGATGGAATTCACCCGCGAGAATGACCGCTTGATCCTGAACATTGCCTTTAATTATGGCGGGCGAGATGAGATTGTTTGCGCCATCCAGGCTATGATCCGTGATGGCGTGAAAGCGGAGGATGTGTCGGATAATTTGGTGAGCCAATACCTGTTTACAGCTGGGGTTCCTGACCCTGACATGATCATTCGCACCTCGGGTGAGCTGCGTGGAAGCAATTTCCTCATCTGGCAGGGTGCTTATTCGGAGTGGTATTTCCCTGCTACATACTGGCCCGATTTTGACCGTCAGGAGTTACTGAAGGCAATCGAAGAATATAATCAGCGTGAGCGGCGCTATGGGCTAACTACAGAGCAGGTCAAGCGCAAGAAACCTCATGCTCGTTAAGCGCCTGCTGGTGACAATCGTCCTGCTGCCACTTGGGATGGTAGCGATTATTGCAGGAGGATGGTATTTAACTGCCCTGGTTGCCTTCTTTATGTGTCTGGCAGCCTGGGAATACGTTACTTTATTTCACGCCGGTGGGTTCAAACCCGCTGGCGTTTTGGTGGTTGGAGGCACATTATTGCTTCTGATTGGGCGCAATATAAATGGATTCGAGAGCGCCCCATGGATGTTCAGCCTGCTCATCTTACTCGGGATGACCTACCACCTGGTGGCATACGAACGCGGTCGTGACCAGGCAGGGACCGACTTTGGAGTGACCCTGGCGGGCATGTTTTATATTGGCTGGCTTGGGGCGTACTTCATTTCACTACGCAACCTGCCTGAAGGTCTGTGGTGGATGCTGGTTGTCTTGCCAGCGGTTTGGTTTGCAGATTCAGGTGCATTCTTCATCGGGAAACGGTTCGGTCGTCACCTGCTCAGCCCGCGCCTGAGCCCTAAGAAGACCTGGGAAGGCTATCTTGGTGGAATTATGGTGAGTGTGATTCTGACTGCCCTGTTCGCTGCCCTCTGGCGAGTGGGGGCGGGCCCAAATTCTGCCATCACCCCATTGCGTGGCGCGTTGGTTGGTCTGGTGATGGGCGTCTTCCCGACCTTGGGAGACCTGGGCGAGAGCATGATTAAACGACAAATGGGGGTTAAGGATTCAGGAAATATGCTCCCGGGTCATGGCGGAGCATTTGACCGGGTAGACTCGTGGCTGTGGGCTGTAGTAATAGGATATTACATGATCCTCTGGTTATGGATCTGAACAGCAGGTCTTTGCATGGACCCAATTTCACGGGTAGGGAAACCGGCTCAAGTTGACAGTTGTCTCTAACCGTGGTATTATCCGCCCGATAATTTAACCGCCCCTAAAGGCGCTCTTATCCAGAGAGGTGGAGGGACCGGCCCTGTGAAACCTCGGCAACCTATCAGCGATATCGGCTAATCGATTCAGTCTGATCGCTTTCAAGGTGCCAACTCCGGCAGAGGTGTTTTCTGGAAGATGAGAGGGCAGTTCAAGTGAACGCTCGTTGCTTGCCCTTTCCTGACCAGAAGGGGCATTTTTTTTGGAGGCATAGATGAGCAATACTTTCATGAATTCCCCCAGTTTACTGTTCACTTCCGAATCAGTGACGGAGGGGCATCCCGACAAATTGTGCGATCAGATCAGTGATGGTATTTTGGATGCCTGTTTGGAACAGGATCCATATTCTCGCGTCGCCTGCGAAGTTGCAACCAAGACCGGTTTTGTCATGCTACTTGGTGAAATCACCACGCATGCCAACATCAATTTCGATGAGCTGGCGCGCAAAATCATTACCGAGATTGGTTACGACTCGAGTGAGAAGGGATTTGATGGAAACACCTGTGCGGTTCAGGTGGCGATTTCAAAGCAATCTCCCGATATCGCCATGGGCGTGAATAAATCCTTGGAAGCTAAAGCGGGTGGAATGAGCGAAGCTGCGGTGGATGCGGTGGGTGCCGGGGACCAGGGCATGATGTTCGGTTTTGCCTGCAATGAAACTCCTCAATTGATGCCACTCCCCATTTATTTGGCTCACAAGCTGGCACGCCGTCTGGCGGAAGTCCGCAAGAATGGGGCATTACCCTGGTTGCGTCCGGATGGGAAAACCCAGGTAACTGTGGAGTATAGTTATGGAAAACCCAAAAGGATACACACTGTCCTGGTCAGTACCCAGCACGCGCCGGATGTTTCCCATGCTGAGATCAGCGAATCAGTGATCGAGCACATCATCATGCCTTCCCTGCCCGAAGAGCTGGTGGACGATAAGATCAAGATCTACGTCAACCCAACCGGGCGGTTTGTCGTCGGTGGTCCATTGGGTGATTCAGGTTTGACCGGGCGAAAGATCATTGTTGATACTTATGGTGGGATGGGCAGGCATGGCGGTGGCTGCTTTAGCGGTAAAGATCCCACCAAGGTGGACCGCTCGGCGGCATACGCCGCCCGCTATGCTGCCAAGAATATTGTTGCCGCGGGGTTAGCTGATCGGGTGGAAATCCAGGTGGCGTATGCCATTGGTATATCGCACCCCCTGAGTGTCAACGTGGAAACCTTCGGTACAGGCTGCATCCCTGATAGCGACATTGCCCGCATCGTTACCGAGAACTTTGACCTTCGTCCAGGAGCGATCATTAATGATTTAAATTTGCGTCGTCCCATTTTTCGCAAGACGGCTGCATATGGGCACTTTGGTCGCGACGATCTTGACCTCCCCTGGGAAAACACGGATCGAGTGGCGGTACTACGTAAAGCGGCCGGGTTGGGATGCGATTAATCCAGGCTTTACGCCGGTAGATGATGAGCGGATTGGTGAAACTCTTTGCCAATCCGTTTTATTTTCCGCAGGTGTTTATGGCTTTTCCAGGCCATGCGCGCTCAGCAATTTTGTATCGTCCATTAATATCAACGTAGGACCATTCGCCACCACCCTGCCCTCATCCAGGATAATCATGCGAGGGAAAACCTCGCTTACCAGATGCATGTCATGGGTAGATGCCAACATGGTGAGGGGCAGCTCCTTCAGCAGCTGGATCAGTGCGCGACGTGAACGTGGGTCCAACCCACCTGTCGGCTCGTCTAAAACCAACACCTCCGGGCGCATGGATAGCACCGTGGCGATGGCAATGCGTTTCTTCTCCCCCATACTCAGGTGGTGAGATACTCGCTTCTTATACCCAACCATGTGAACTGCTTCCAACGCTTCATCCACACGTTGCTGAACTTCTGCGAGAGGCAGACCCTGGTAGAGAGGCCCAAAAGCTACGTCGTCAAACACAGTGGGCGAAAACAGCTGATCCTCCGGTGATTGGAAGACCAACCCCACGCATGAACGTACTCGCCCCAGGTTCTCTTTGACCACCTCAAGATTGCATACCCGCACCATCCCCTTGCCGCTCAGGATGCCATTTAAGTGCAGGATCAGAGTGGATTTTCCTGCACCATTGGGTCCCACCAGGGCAACTTTCTCTCCCGGTGCGATGCTCAATGAGACATCACTCAGGGCGATGGTCCCATCAGGGTAGGTATACGTCAGGTGTTCGACCTCGATGGAGTGGTGCATGTTTTATCCCCAAAATAAAGTTGCAAAAATGATCAACAAGGTCAGGATGCTTATAACGACAGTCAAAATTACCCAATGTGCAAGTTTAAGAATGGGCAGCGGCAAGCTGCGCGCCTCGCCATCATAACCTCGAGAGACCATGGCCATGTAAATACGGTCACTGCGCTCGAACGCCCTTAGCAACAGGCTGCCTGCCATACCGCCCGTCACCCTTGCCCGCCAGACCAGACTGCCTCCTGTTTTGACACCTTTTTGCTCGCTCTGCCCGCTGCGTGCAGATCGGGCGCGTATCAGTCGCGTGGCTTCGTCCACCAATACAAACAGGTAGCGCCACATCAAACCAAAAATGGATACCATCATGCGTGGCACACCCACTGCCCGCATGGCTACCAACAATTCAGGAAAGGATGTGCTGGCTGCCAGCAGGATGGCTGCCTGTACGGAAAGCCATGATTTGAAGGCAATGCTGGCAAAGCGTTCGAGCCCGGCGTACGTGGCGGTGAATGTCAAAGTTCCAACAGGCAGGCTGAATAAAGCTTTCCCTGGGATGGTCAGGATGAGCGGAAGGGCAGCCAGGACGAAAGGGAGAGCCAGCATTGCTCGCTTGAGAACGTAACCCACCCCCAGCTCAGAAAGTATCTCAACCGAAAGGATCAAGGTAAATAAAAGGATGTAAGCTGGCCAGGCACCGGTTGGGATCAGGGCATTGGTCAGGATGAAGG
Organism: uncultured Chloroflexia bacterium; assembly: GCA_963774275.1. Classification (GTDB taxonomy): domain Bacteria; phylum Chloroflexota; class Anaerolineae; order Anaerolineales; family UBA4823; genus FEB-25. The sequence continues at coordinate 207,674 of CAVZEP010000012.1, forward strand.
CGACTGTCAGCACTAACTTTATACGCGGGTCGAGCTGGTGAATGAGGCTCTTTCGTGGACGGTAGGGGTCAAGGAAATGGACGTGCATCAATCACCTTCGAGCATCTAAATGTCAATCCCGTTGGTCTTTTTCCGAGTTTTTTTGGCGGCGTCGAGAGTATGCCACGCCCAATACGGCGATGAAGACGACCAACGTACCGAATATAGCAGCCAGGATGGTTGCCAGAGTTTTATCCTTTACCCCCGGAACGAGATAGTGAGGAAGCAATGTAAAAAAAGGATTTTGTTCGCTGCTCAGGAAACCATATTGCCTGGCTACCGACATCAATCCATCGGGGTGCCCGGATGCCCATGGAGATGCAATCGCCAGTAGCAGCGCTAATATCAATCCAATCACCCATACCAGATTGCCACGTACTGGATTGGCTTGGTTTGTTTTAAGCAGCCCACTATGGCTGGAGTGTAAAAAAGCCAACGCACCGATGGTAATCAAGCCCTCTCCGATACCGATCAATGCATGAATGCCTCCCATGGCTGGAATGGCGATGTTTGCCGGAGAAGTACCTGATAATGCCAGCTCCAGGGCTGTTCCCAAAGCTGATACTTCAACCGAGAACCAGGCAGCCGCAAACCCACCTGCGAAAATTCCCCACGAATGACCTCTTGCAAGCCGTAAGGTGCTTTTATAGACCATGTAGGAAACTGCTACTCCGACCACACCCATGTTCAAGATGTTGGCACCCAGCACCAGCAACCCTCCATCCTGGAAGATGAGCGCCTGGATGGATATAACGCATGTGAGCACCAGCATGGCTGCCCATGGGCCCAGCAAAATTGTGGCGAGAGCTGCCCCGATCAGGTGCCCGGATGTTCCTCCGGCAACCGCAAAATTGAGCATCTGCCCTGCGAAGATGGCAGCTGCCAGCATGCCCATTATTGGCACCTGCTTCTCGCCCAGGTCTGTGCCGACCCGCTTGAGAGAATAAGCGATCACCAAAATCGCAAGGAGCCAACATAAAATGGACACCTGGATGGACAGGAAACCATCTGGAATGTGCATCGCGATGGGAGATGGCAGCATTTTATACCTCGCGCGGAACCAGCTGCTTCGCCTGGCAGTCTCTGCATAGCCCGAACACCGAGATATGTTGCAGGTCAGCTGCAAATTGATATCCAGAGTTGAGCCGCTCATTCAAGTCAAGCAGGAGGTTCTGGTCAGCATCGATCACCTGACCGCATTGCCGGCACACCAAATGCATGTGAGACCCATGTTGGTTCGTGGCATAGATCACCCGTCCTTCGCCCAGGTCAATGCGGCTGGCAAGTCCCTGCTCCACCAGCAGCTCCAAGGTGCGATATACCGTGGCAACATTGATTGAGTGAGCTCGCTCACGAATGCGCACAAACACTTCCTCCGCGTTGATATGCTTCCCGCTATGGGCAATGGCTTCGATGATCATCTTGCGTTGGTGGGTGAGGCGGAAGCCATTCGAGCGTAAGGTTTCAATAAATGTTTGGTATGGAGACATAAAAATCACCCGGTTACTGTGTGAATCTAAAAATAAATCCTTCCACCTTATTGCAACTAATTGCAATAAGATTATACTGCGAATTTTTTGTGTGAATAAGATTTAAAAAAATCAAGGCAGACATTTGTCTGCCTGGGAGGTTAATAATTGCAGATGGATCAGATATATGAGCCGAATTTTGAGATGATGCGGTCTTTGGGCTGGTAACCACTCAATCTTTGCACAGGAACGCCATTGACAAACAAGATCAAGGTTGGCACACCCATTACGCCATATTGCACAGCAAGGTTACTGTTGTCATCTACGTCCAGCTTGACGATTTTCACCTTACCCTGCCAATCCTGGGATAGCTGTACGATCACCGGATCCAGCATCTTGCAAGGCCCGCACCAGACAGCAGTAAAGTCAGCAATGACAGGAATGGCGGATTTTAGCACTTCTGCTTCGAAATCTGCCTCAGTTAATTTTGGGATTTCCGCCATCGGTGACTCCTAAACTCTTCGTAGAATTACCAGGATATTAACAATAGCAATGTGAAAAGTCAAGGCTTGTGATTGCAGACCGCGCGTGATAGAATATTTTTCGCAATCCGGGCGTGTAGCTCAATGGTAGAGCAGTGGCCTTTTAAGCCATTGGTTAAGGGTTCGAGCCCCTTCACGCTCACTTTTTGTTTAATCGCAATTTACCCGCATTTACTCTCCGATATAAAATATGTATATAAGAAATCAAACCAGCCCAATCTAAGGTTGGATACGTTTACCCATTTCCTGGTCAAGTTATCATAATGTAGTTAATGAGCAAGGAGCCTAATTATCGGGAGTGCGCTGAAAAGTTGCTTAAAAATTTGGAATTTACTATAGATATCACGGGCGATGGATCACCTTTATTCCCGATACCTGAATATTTAGGTGCCTGGAATGAGTGTCAGCCTGGTAGTAGCATATAATTGATACCGGGAAGGAAGGTGCCTGATGCTGATTGTCGAAATCAAAGATAAAAATGGTCAAACTGTAAAAGTGATAACTGCTAACCCAAAAACTTTCAAGACGGGTTCGCGTGGTTTTTACGGGATGGATAAAGCTGAAATTGATGGTAAACGATACCAGATTCAGTTTCAGGCGGTAGAAATAGGTTCCAAGACCAGAGTTAGCGGAGATACAGAAGAACAACCGAAGTAGGGTTATTGAACTCTCGGTTTTTATCAGTCTAGTTATTAAGGAGAAGATCTCGAAATACGAGACCTTCTCTTACTCGGATGGATATTTTGTTTATAAGAAAGGCAAGTACAACTCACAAGTGCAACTTGTGAGTTGAATTTATCCTCACTAGCTCTTCTACAATATGCAGTTTAGTAAGCAGGGTAAATTCGGAGAATTAGACTATCTCAGTGCATAAATTCCAGAGCATTGCCTCTATCACAATTCAAGCACCTTGACAATCTCATCTGCACGGTATACGCGATTACGATCTCGTCCAGTCACCTCGCGTAGAATGCCCATATCCAATAGTCGCTCCACATACCTCTGAGCAGTCCGGTAGGGCACTTCCAGGGCAGATTCTAGCTGGCGGATGTTCAAGATTGGGCGCTCAAAAAGGACGTCCAGGGTTTGTAGTAATCGCGAGACCGCACGCTCAGTCCGCAGTTGATCCTGGTAAGCTGAACGCAGCTGCCCCAGACGTTCGATACGGTTTATTGCATCCTGAGCTTGGCTGCTGATTCCTTTCAAGAAGAAGATTAACCAGTTCTCCCACTCGCCGCCCTGGCTGACAGCCAGCAAGCGGTCATAATATTCCAGCCGGTGAGTTTCGAAGAAAGCACTCAGGTAAAGCAGCGGTTGTGAGATAATATATAAAAAAAAAAAAAAAAAATAAAAAATAATTTATTACTGCTTTATACAATATGCAGTTTAGTAAGCAGAGTAAATTCGGAGAATTAGACTATCTCAGTGCATAAATTCCAGAGCATTGCCTCTATCACGATTCAAGCACCTTGACAATCTCATCTGCACGGTATACGCGATTACGATCTCGGCCAGTCACCTCGCGTAGAATGCCCATATCCAATAGTCGCTCCACATACCTCTGAGCAGTCCGGTAGGGCACTTCCAGGGCAGATTCTAGCTGGCGGATGTTCAAGATTGGGCGCTCAAAAAGGACGTCCAGGGTTTGTAGTAATCGCGAGACCGCACGCTCAGTCCGCAGTTGATCCTGGTAAGCTGAACGCAGCTGCCCCAGACGTTCGATACGGTTTATCGCATCCTGAGCTTGGCTGCTGATTCCTTTCAAGAAGAAGATTAACCAGTTCTCCCACTCGCCGCCCTGGCTGACAGCCAGCAAGCGGTCATAATATTCCAGCCGGTGAGTTTCGAAGAAAGCACTCAGGTAAAGCAGCGGTTGTGAGATCAATCCCCATTCGATCAACAATAAGATCACCAGTAAACGGCCTATGCGTCCATTCCCATCCAGGAAAGGATGGATAGCTTCGAATTGATAATGGATCAACCCAGCACGCACAAGCTGTGGGATATCTGAATGAGCGTGTATGAACATTTCGAGATTATCAAGAGCTTGATGCATCTCGTCAACGTGTGGGGGAACGAAGGTGGCACTCTGGATGGTACTGCCTGGTGGACCAATCCAATTCTGGCTGCGGCGAAACTCTCCCGGAGTAAGGTGTTCACCGCGCACACCTTCCATCAAGATGTTGTGGATCTCCCGGATCAAACGCAAGCTGACCGGTAATGTCTTTAGGCGTTGTAAACCATAGTCCATGGCGCGCACGTAGTTATGCACCTCACGAACATCGGGTATATCTTCCAGAAAAGACAATTGCGCTGATTCGTATTGATATAGATCCACCAGGGAGGCGCGTGTTCCTTCAATGCGGGAAGAGAGCACAGCTTCACGTCGGATGAATGGTCGTGCCAGAATATGTGGGTTGGGTAAAGTGTCCGTCAGGCTGGCGAGGCGCCCCAGGGTACGCTCGGCTTCTCCCAAAGAGGAAATCAAGGTTGTATCCCATTGGATGGGAGAGGGTAATGGTTTGGGAATAAATACCCAAAATCCTTTGGTTGTCCGCAGGATTCGCCCAGGAGAATTGCAGGAAAAATTATCGGGATCCATTGATAGGATTTCTGTAAATAAGAATACGCACTATTTTCATTTTACATCACAAGTGCAAATAACACAATCCTTTATTTGCACTTGTGTGTTGAACATACGAGTTGTAAAACAGTTTCTTGATTAGTGGAACAATATTTTTAAACTGGTATTCTATTTACTCGTCATTGTTAACTGAAACCACTGGACATTAAACCGTTGACAGCACCTTACTGACCACATCCAATGTACTAGCCTCACTAGTCGTCCAGAAGATTGGGTAAAAAGAGCAGGACATTGGTTAGTAGAAGCCGATTTTTAGTATCGTCCTTTTAAACCCAAGGTCTCCGCGTTCGAGCTGCTCCACGCTCACAGTAAATGCTAAAAATGGGCAATAAATCGCTTAAAAATGGCATTTATCTTCCACCCAGACCTGCTGAAAGACTGGTTTTACGTTAAATCCGCCTCTTTGACTGTTTTTGAGAAACCGCACAATTCACCCAGAAATGCTTAATTTCAGTGAATTTTTTTCCAGGCTATCTTAGTAACGCCTATGCTCAACCACTCAGTTTCTGAGCTATGCAGGCTATGTAGAGATCATCCTGGTCTACGACGCCGCGAGGGAGCAGGAACTTAAGCCTCTTCAGCATCTCAAAACCGCATGATGATGACAGCTCTTCATAATAAGTACTAAAGTGTGAGTATATTTGCTCACCCTCAATCATCTCGGTTATGTACCTGCTTGGATTTCCTTCCGCATTCGTTACAGCAAGGGGAGATTTTACCGTGAATGCGAATATACCCTTCGGATGAACCACCCTGGCGACCTCCTGGAAGATTGTCTCCAGCGCGGGAATAAAATGCAAGACCCCGCAAGCGATCACATGGTCAAAGTAGGAGTCTGGGAATGGCCATGGCTTTACAGCGATGTCCACTTGCTTGAGCTCAACGGCAATATTCTTGGACTGACACATACTCAGCATTTCCAGTGAATTATCAATACCGTATACTTTGATACCCGCCCTTGTGAAAGGCAGGGTGGAAAGCCCGGTTCCTATCCCGATATCGAGCAAGCGTTGACCAGGCTGAAGGTACTCAAAACAAAGTCCAAACATAGCATCCGGGAAGACGTAGCCGTATTGCCGTGCAAAGTCGTCATATTGTGGGTATGACTGCGTTTGGTTTTGCATCGTATTGGTCATCCAACCCTCTCTGTTTTTGTTTATTGTACCTGATGGTTAACAATCGGCTAGCTGCCTTACCAGTCCTTCTTGAACCATTCTGTTTCATTTATTTCACCGGTGTTGAGAACCTCCTTTTCTTCCTGATGCACAAGGTCACTTCTGAGAATATACTATTTATTACTTGTCTCAGCGAGAATTTTAATCTAAAATAAACATACTCCCCCTTATTGGTAATATTATCGATATATTTATACCTTCCAATATTGGTTATCCCATACCTTGGAATATTCTCCTTGCGTGAGAATAATTCAAAATGATCAATATTTTGACCAGGCTTATCACATCTTTTTTTGGAGAGTAGCTTATGACAAAAATGTCGCTCCGGGGAATTTCCCTGAACGTAAAAGTAATGGGAAAAGGATATCCGCTGGTGCTCATGCATGGCGGGCCGGGTGCAGATCTCTATACTTTGATGTCCTTCAAGACTTGCGCGGATCAATTCACCCTGATCTTTTATGACCATCGCTGCAATGGACGCTCCGAGGGGGCGGAAGTCACCTCTTTGACGATGGAGAACCTCACCGCGGACGCAGATGCGCTGCGCCAGGCGCTGGGTTTTGAAAAGTGGGCCGTTCTTGGGCATTCCTTCGGTGGATACGTCGCTATGGAGTATGCGCTGCGTTATCCCCAAAACCTGTCTCACCTGCTGCTGATGGATACGGGTGCTGCAAACAGCTGGGCACAGGAGAAGGCTCCGCAAGAATTGGCTAAACGCGGCTTCAAGCCGGAGATCGTGGACCTCGCCCGACGCTACTTCAACGGGCAGATTGAGCCCAAAGAGATGTTTCCGTCCCTGATGAAACTATCTAATGCGTACAACCCTTATACCAACCTATCGCAGCTCCCGCAGATGCTTATTTGGGGTGTACAAACGAAGCTGCAGCCCGAGACATTCGTCTATAGTGAAAGCCACTTTCTCAAGGGCTGGACAGTCTTGGACCGGCTCGGTGAGATCAACGTACCCACCCTGGTGATAGCAGGCAGGGATGACTTTATTTTTCCGCCTGAGCACCAGGAAGAGCTTGCCACGCGAATACCCAATTCGCGCCTGGTAATCATCGATCGTGCCGGTCATAATCCACATGATGAGCAGCCTGCAAAAACTTTTAAAGCGGTCAGGGAATTCCTCTCAGATTTGAAACCCGGTAATGCCTGATAGCTTGATTTAAATTGTCCTATATCCAGAATATTTGAATGATTAAGGATGACATCCAATGAACATAAAGAAACTCCTTTTCGGTTCGTTGGTCGTCGGTGGCGTGCTATCCGTAACCCGCTTGCTATTTGCTAAGCCTGCTTCTACAAAACCTGCCTCCAGCAGCACTTCCTATGCTGCCATCGATGCCTACATCGAAGGACAAATGAGCCGCCTGAAAATCCCAGGAGTATCTCTCGCCATCGTCGAGGGTGACCGGATCGTGCACCTACACGGTTTTGGTTGCGCCCGCCCAGGTGGTGAAACACCGGCCCCCAACACACCCTTTTTCATTGGCTCGCTCACCAAATCCATCACCGCCCTGGCGGTGATGCAGCTGGTGGAAGCCGGTAAGGTCGAGCTGGATGCCCCGGTGCAGCGCTACCTGCCCTGGTTCCGCGTGGCGGATCCTGATGCGTCTGCCCGGATGACGGTGCGCCATTTGCTCAACCATACCAGCGGTCTATCGGTTCTACAGGGACAGGAGATCCTATCTGATTTCGATGATGGTCCAGGCGCAGCTGAGCGGCAGTTGCGGGCTTTATCAACCCTCAAGCTTTCCCACCCGGTCGGCTCAAAGTTCGCCTATAACAACACGAATTACAACCTGCTCGGCTTGATTGTCGAAGTCGTGAGTGGAGAAGCCTACTCCGACTATATCCAGCAGCACATTTTCAATCCCTTGGAGATGAAGCATAGCTATATTTCCAAAGCTTTAGCACAGCAAAATGGCCTTGCCATGGGCTACCGCTACTGGTTTGGATTCCCGATTCCAGCGCCTAATTTTCCCCAACCCATTGGCTCACTTCCATCTGGCCAGCTTATCTCCTGCGCTGAAGACATGGCGCACTACCTTATTGCCCAGCTTAATGGTGGCTGCTACGGCGATGAGCAAATCTTATCCAGCGCCGGTATAGACGAGACGCACCGTGGGACAGCGGAAATTATCGAGATGGGCTTTTCACTTGGCTCCTACGCCATGGGCTGGGAAAGCCGGGTGACAGGAAAGTCAAACATCGTCTCACATAGTGGCATCGTGCCCGACTTTGGTGCCTTTGCAGCGCTCGTACCCGATCAGAAAAGAGGCTTGATCCTGCTTTACAATGTCAACCACGCCATGATCAAGCTGACCTTTGACGAGTTCGGTATGGGTGCCGCAGAGCGCCTCGCTGGAGAAATCCCTTCGAAAACCTTCTTCGGAAGTGCCCCATGGTTGATGCGCAGCATGGCACTCATTCCAATCCTCCAGGTCACTGGGGTCATCGCCACGATGAGTCGGATGAGGCACTGGCGCTCTAATCCTGAAAGTCGCCCATCCCGTGGTCGTCTGTGGGGTTGCCATATCCTGCTACCCCTTATTCCCAATCTGCTCGTTGCCCTCACTTTGGTTCCTATGTTAAGTAAAATGCGCGGTTGGATATTGCTCTTTATGCCCGACTTTTCCTGGATCGCCCGCATCTGTGGCGGGTTCGCTGCCATCTGGTCTGTCCTACGCACCATACTGATCCTCTCTACGACACGAAATCCAAGACACTGAGAATTTTCTACGGAGGTCACCGAATTATGGATACGAAAACTGGACCCTATCAAGTTGTTGATCTACCCAAGGGACGCCGCGTTTGGGTGAACACGCTTGAATTATCCTGGCCAGCCCACACCATGTATGGCCTGCTGGAAGTGGACGTGACCGTTGCACGCCGCCTCATCGCAGATTATAAGGGGCGTACTGGTGAGACGTTCTCCTTTGCCGGGTTTTTATCCTATTGCCTGGCCCGCGCGGTGGATGAAGATAAGTCGATCCAGGCTCACCGGAAGGGTGATAAACAACTTATCTTGTTTGATGACGTCAACGTGGGCTTGATGGTCGAACGCAAAGTTGGAGAAAAGACTGCATTGATGGGGCATGTCATCCGGGAGGCGAACCGGAAGAACTTGAGGGAAATCCACGACGAGATTCGCAGGGTGCAGTCTGAGCCGGTGCCACCGGGCAGGGGTATGCCCAACTGGTTTCGTTCCATGATGCTGTGGCCGTGGCCATTGTCCAAGCTGGCGTCGCCATGCTCCGTTGGAATGGCCGGAGAGACCCAATGATCAGTGTATCCATGGGGGGCACGGTCGCCCTTACATCGGTTGGTATGTTTGGTGGGGACCATAGCGGCTGGGGGCTGAGTCCCACTTTGCATCCCGTTGGCCTGGTCGTCGGAGGTATCTCCTGGAAGCCGGCTGTTGTCGACGGACGAATCGAGCCGCGCGAGATCCTAAACTTGACCGTGACATTTGATCACGATATCGTTGATGGGGGACCAGCCACCCGATTTGTGCGCCGGTTGGTGGAGCTGATTGAGAGCGGGTATGGGCTAAGCGAAATGGAAGGCCTTTGAGTGAAGATCACCGGCTGAAAGGAGGATCGGTAAATGCCTGAGATAATTACCACCCAGGATTCCGATGAGAAAAACATAAAAACTCTAACTCACTGGTTCAAATGGGATGACCAGTGTCGGGCTCGTTCGTGGTGGAGGAATTCGCGACTGGCAGCGCTGGGCACCTTACGTGGCAGTGGCATGGTCGCTAATTTACGCCGCGCTGGGGCTCTACTGGGCGGTGAGCGGGCGCGGGTTCCCTTACACCACCGAAAACGTGTCCGACGGTATGGGGCCACTGCTAGGACGGTTCGGACCGGGAATGGCCTGGATCATTGTGATCATGGTAGGGATTCCTGCGGCGGCGGTGGGAGTGGCGATGCTACGTGGGGTGCGAGGCAGGGTGCTCCGGCCTCTCTTCATAATCGCCGGAGTACTGCTCGCTGGGGTTCTCCTGCTGCTCATGACCAGCCTCAACCTGCTGGTCCTGCTCGGTTATACCCCCTATGCCATCCGCAGCCTCATCACTGGCGCCGAGTTCGGCCAGGACTACCTGGAGGGTTGGACTCAATGGGTGACGATCCACCAATTGTTGTGTCTGATCGGTGGGTTTCTCTGGCTGGCGGCTACCGTCAGCTATGCTCGCCGGAGCACGGACGCCTGCTTATATTGCGGCCGCCGAGATGGCCCGGAAGGTTGGAATAGCCCGGACCAAGCTGTCCGCTGGGGCTGGATCGCCGTATACGTAGCGATGGTAGCGCCAGTCTTCTACGCTTCACCCGTTATGCCTGGGCGCTGGGATTCCCGCTGGGGATGAGCGAGGAGTACCTGCGTCAAGGTCAAGCGAGTGGAACGTGGATTCGGGGACTCTTCCTGGCGAGCTTCGGCCTGGTAGGGGCCATGCTCATGCTCGGATTGGTGCAGCACTGGGGTGAGGTGTTCCCACGTTGGATGATCGGCCTTGCCGGACGCCGGGTGCCCATCGGTCTGGCGGTGGTCCCGGCTTCGCTTGCATCGGTGTTGCTGATGGTGGGTGGCATCGGGATTTGGGCTGGCTTAGCCCAGATGGTCGCAAACTGGAGGGCGAGTGGGCTAGAGGGTATCGAGGAATCATCGGGGAAATAGTCTTCCAGCTCGGCCCCACCTTGCTGTTCCCAGTTTGGGGAGTGGCGCTTGCGGTGGCGACGTTGGGTTACTATTTCCGGCGGCGCGGACCGTGCAGTGTGTGTGGACGTGGCGCATCCGTCGAGATTGGTAAGCCATCATCCAGTTACCAAAGGAGATAACACGAGGAAAGGAGGATCGGTAAATGCCTGAGAAATTACCTCCCAGGATTCCGATCAGAAAAAATCAGGAGAAAAACATGAAATCCAACCGCACGAAGCTTAAAAAAACCAGACATTCCCGACTGGAGCAGCCAGTGATAATCTCAGACCTCCATCATCAAAAAGAGTGAACACATAATATAAATGGGAAGACCGTCCAATGCCAGAGAGATTGACTAACCTTGATGCCCAGTATGCCCTGGATATTGTCAAGAAAATCTGCAGTGAGGTCGGTCCTGGCTTGCCAGGCACTCCCCAGGAACGACAACGGGCTGAAATCATCAAAGAGGAACTGGAATCGCACCTGGGTTCCGAGAATGTGGTCGTTGAGGAATTCATCTGCGCTCCTGATGCCTTTTTGAGTACCTACCCGGGAGTGCTTTGCATGCTTCTTGCAGTTCTGCTGAATATTTCAGCCGGGTACTTCACGGGGATATCACTCTGGATCACCTCGATCGCGGCTTTGGTGTTTGCTATGCTCTCACCATCGATGTTCATCCTTGAGTTCCTTCTCTCCCTTGAAGTATTTGATCCATTATTCCCGAAGAAAAAGTCGCTCAATGTCATCGGTAGTTTACGCAAGCCCGAAGCAATGGATGTGAAATGCCTTCTCATATTGAGTGGTCACCATGATAGTGCTCCAGAGAATACCTGGCTTCGGTACACTGGCATTGGATTTTATATCCTCTCTGCGATCTATTTCATCGGATTGATCACATTACTGGTCATGTGCCTCATCCAGCTGACGGGTTTGATCCTTGGCAATGAGGCTGTTGTAGCATTTGGCACCATAGGATGGGTGTTACTGGTTTTCCCGATTGCGCCAGCTATGATCTATGTATTATTTCTCAACAGGGGGAGGAAAAACGGAGGCATTGTGCCGGGTGCGGCGGATAATCTCTCTGCATGCGCGGTTTTAGCGGCAATGTGCAGGTTCTTGGTAGCAAATTCCGATTTTATTCCAGATGACACAGAAATTCGGTTCATATCTTTCGGCAGTGAAGAGGCCGGCCTGCGTGGTTCACGGCGTTACGTGGAGCGCCATCTGGATGAGCTTAAACGTCTGGATGCGCGGGTACTAAATTATGAGATTATCGCCCATCCAGTCATCTCTATCCTCACCTCAGATGTGAATGGCACGGTAAAGAATTCCCCTGAGATGGTGAAAAGCGTGGTGGCTGCCGCTGAGCGCTCCGGGGTACCCTATAAGATTGGTGCTGCGACCATTGGAGCGGGAAGTGACGCAGCTCCCTTTAGCCGTGTTGGTCTACAGGCTTTAACGCTGCAACTTTCAAGATACCGCAGCAGCAATTTGCTTTCTACCACCAGGACCGGGATACCCCTGAGGTCCTGTCCATCGAGCCGCTGTTAAATGTGCTAAAGCTCACTTTTGAATGGGTAAGATATGGTGGAGAATAGCTAAATTGTGACCACTCTTTGAAAGGAATGCATATGATGGCTGACAATGAAACGAAAGCAAGTCTTCTCAACCAGTACCGCCAGGAGATCATGGCCAAGAGTCCCATGTCACTATCGATCTGGCAAGCTAACCGCACCGTCATGCCAGCCGGTGTTGGAAGTCTCTTCCGGCTGGCAGATCCCTTTCCCATGGTGGTCAAACGGGCGAGAGGTGCCAGGATGTGGGATGCGGATGACAACAAATACCTTGACTGCATGCTTGGTTTCTCGACCATGATCCTCGGGAATGCACCGGAGGAGGTGGAAGCGGCGATAAGGGAGGCCTTGCCACGTGGAACCTCATACGGACAATGCCACGAGCACGAGTATGAATTTGCCAGGCTGTTCTGCGACATGGTGCCGGGCGTGGATAAGGTGACCTTCTGCAACTCTGGTACGGAGGCTACCATGTACGCTGTCCGGCTGGCGCGGGCTGCGACAGGGCGACCCCTGATTGCGAAATTCGAGGGAGGCTATCATGGAACTCATGATCTCCTGGCTGTCAGTCTCGGCCGACCGAGCCCGAATGCCGATCTGTTTGGACCCATCGAGGATCCCACGGCCATCCCAGAAAGCCCAGGGCTTGCCGAGGGAGCATGGAAGGACACAATTGTCTTGCCTTACAATCACCCGGCGGCTTTTGATAAGATCCGACGCTATGCCTCCCGGCTGGCCGGTGTAATCATCGAGCCCGTGCAGGGCGCGGCTGGCACAATCCCAGCGAATACGGAATTTCTATTAGAGTTGCGCAGGATCACCCACGAGATCGGAGCATTCCTCATCTTTGACGAAGTGATAACCGGTTTCCGATTGGCCCCCGGTGGTGCCCAGGAGTTCTACGGAGTTATTCCTGATGTGAGTACTTTCGGTAAGGTCGCAGGTGGTGGTCTTCCCTTTGGGGCGGTGGGTGGAACAACTGAAGCGATGCGCCTGATGGAATACGATACTGAACCAGGTGCTATCCTCATGGCAGGGACATTCAATGGCAATCCAATGGTTACTGCAGCCGGGAGTGCTGTCTTGCGGCGCTTGAGCCAGGAGCCGGGTCTGTATGCACGCTTGAACGTCATGGGTGATCGCTTTCGGACCGAGATCAACCAGTTTGCTCAGGAAGAGGACTATCCGGCGATAGCAACCGGCGTTGGATCCATGTTTTGGATGCACGCAACGCGTGGGCCGATCAATAGCGTCCGGGATGCACACCAGGGGGATCGATTCGCCAGTCCGGGATTGAGACTGCTGTACCGCAAGAACGGGCTGCACATATCGCCTCATCATGGGTTCATGTGTACTGCACACATACACGAGGACATCACACGGCTAATCGAGATCCATAAAGCTGCCATGATAGAGTTGAGGGGCCAAGGTGTGTGGTGAAGCCAGGCAGATTGTCCTTCGTGTATAATACCCTTCTATTACCCAATGGAGGCATCCATTCTTGAATAAAGTTACCGGATCCTATCAGCTCATTGACTTCCCACCAGAGCGCCGTGCCATGCCTGCCTTCCTCGAGCTTAAGGCGGGGAGGCATTCCATGTACGCTTTATTGGAGGTAGATGTCACAATCGCCAGGAAATTCATCGAGGACTATAAAGCCCAGACCGGTGAACAGCTATCCTTCACCGGCTACCTGATCTCTTGCTTGGCTTGCGCGGTGGATGAGGACAAGGCAGTGCAGGCTTATAGGAAAGGTGGCAAACAGCTCGTAGTGTTTGACGATGTGGACGTTGGGCTCATGATCGAGCTGAACAAGGGAGAAAAACGTGTCTTGACGGGTCATGTCATCCGGGGTGCCAATCATAAGACATTCTGGGAGATCCACCAGGAGATCCGCTCGGTACAATCTAATCGGGAGCCGGTGAGTGCTGAGAAGGCAGCCTGGTTCCGTTCCGCCTTGCTGCTTCCGTGGCCATTGTCGGGGATATTCAAGGCTTTGTTTCGGTTGATCTTAAGCCGCGATCCGACGATTGTTACGTCCATGGCAGGCACAGTTGGCATCTCTTCGGTAGGGATGTTTGGCAAGGGCCATGCTGGCTGGGGAATTTCTACTGGTTCCCACGTGCTAGATTTGGTTGTGGGGGGTACCGCCCGCAAGCTGGCGGAAGTGGAGGGACGGATCGAGCCGCGCGAGCTGCTCAGCCTGACAGTGATATTTGACCACGATTTGATCGACGGAGCTCCAGCAGCCCGCTTTACGCGCCGATTGGTGGAACTGGTCGAGAGCGGGTATGGTTTGGACGTGGATCAGATCCATCACTGCGCATGACCCCGAACCGGATGCAGCACAGACGGTATGAGCAACGGCCTGGAATAGGGGCTTTATAACCAAACGAATTATTCATCACCCTTTATCTCTCACGGGTTTTGATTTACCATTGGAAACGGTATAGGTCAGGCTGTTTCTTGTGATTCAGAATCATCTACATGCTAAAAGGAGATCCCATGTCTACGATAAAACCTCTTGTACAAGACTTCTTAGCGCAGAAAAAGATTGCCGTGGTCGGTGTTTCAGATAAGCGTGAGACGGGCTGCAATGCGGCCTACAACCGGTTCAAGGCGGCGGGATACACTGTCATTGCCGTCAACCCTCACCTGACGACTTTTAAAGGCGATCCTTGCTACCCGGATTTGAAATCAATACCCGATAAGCCGGATGCCGTGTTCATCCTTGCAAACCCTAAAGTGACCGAGCAAATCGTCCAGCAATGTGTGGACCTGGGCATCAAACACGTCTGGATGCATTGCCTGATGGGGACGAAACCCGGTTTGGCAGCCAGCATGACCAGTGTATCCCAGGATGCGGTGCGTATATGCCAGGAGAACGGGATCGCGGTGATCCCTGGGGCATGCCCGAACCAATTTCTGAATCCAGATTTTGGTCATGCCTTGATGCGAGTGATGTTCGGCACGCTGGGTTTTCACAAGGTGAGCTAATCCGATGAACAAAATTTTGGTTACCTATGCCACTATGGCCGGTTCGACCGCTGAAGTCGCCCAGGTTGTGGGGGAGGAGCTAACGAATCGTGGGTACCAGGTGGACGTCCTGCCTCTGAGCGATGTCAGGAATCTCCAGCCTTACGAGGCTGTGGTGGTAGGAGGTCCAATGATTATGGGTTGGCATCGGGCTGCATTGCGATTCTTAAAGAAACACCGGGAAGACTTCAAACGGATTCCCTTGGCTGTGTTTGTGTTGGCGATGAGCCTGACACAGACTGGTGAGACGAGTGTGGACGGCGTGCCGGTTTTTACGGACGAAAACCTGCCCAAACCACCAAAGCAGGAAGGGAGCTTGAACTTCAGGGAGCGTTATGCCCGGCTTTCGAATTACCTTCAGCCTATTATTCGTGCGACCCATCCGGTGAAGCCGGTGAATATCGGCTTTTTTGGTGGACGCCTGGAATTCGGCCGGTTGAAATGGTGGGCGATGCTGTTCGTTTTGTTGGTCATCCAGGCATCACCTGGCGAGCGGCGTAATTGGATCGCGATCCGATCCTGGGCAGCAGCTTTACCGGCAGCACTTCAGCTTGAGACGAAATAATCCAATCTGTTGAGCTGGAATGCAATTGGACCAATCCACAAGGTATCGGGTCATGAAACAGGGTGGCAAGCTCATTGTCTGCTTCAATTTCCGATGGTTTGAATCGCGATGTTGAAACAACGGGTATCCCTGTGCAAGAAAAAGCAGGATTTCCGGTATCTATCATCAGGAGGCGCAAAAAATGAAAGTGCTCATCATCTCATCCAATTCACTACCCGCAGCCCCAACTGGACCTGTCTACGTGGCGGGGGCAGTTCGTGAGGACGGACATGATGTGCAGATCTATGAGCGTCTATTTGCCAACGACCTGGAAGTTGAGCTCACCAGAGTACTCGCGGATTTTCGACCTGATGTGATTGGCGTCTCGATCCGCCTGGTATTCGGGGATGAATTGGATATAGATGCGCCTCTGGGTACCCGGCATACTGATTTACGACCGCGGGTCAAGCAGATTACCGATATCGTCCGCCAAAACACGGATGCCCGAATTATCCTGGGTGGGCCCGGCTTTAACTATTATGGGCAGGATTGGCTGGAGTACCTGGATCTGGATTATGGCATCCACGGCGAAGGGGAAGAAGCCTTTCCACTGTTCCTGAAGCAGCTGTCGGAGGGTGGGAATATTTATTCGGTGCCAGGCTGCGTGTTCAGAAAGGACGGCAGTTATTATTCTATTCCATCTTGTTTGGTCCAGGATTTGGACAAGCAGGCGCTTCCCGCTTATGACCTCCTGGATTGGCAGCCGTATGCCGGGAGAAAAATCACCCCTGCCATCTTTACCAAGCGCGGTTGTGCCTTTTCCTGCACATACTGCCCTTATAGCAAGCTGGAGGGCAAGCGCTACCGGCTGAAGAGCCCGCAACGTGTGCTATCAGAAGCCCAATACATATCTCGAAATACGAAAAGCTCCAAGGTAATGTTTTGTGATAATAATTTCAACGCACCTCGACAGCATGCAGAAGCTATCTGCCGGAAATGGATCGCAGAGCAGCCTGGCATTCAATGGGGAACGGGAGACCTGCGGCCGGTTGGTGTCAATGATGCGTTTTGCCACCTGATGGAAGATTCCGGTTGTTTCTATGCCAATCTCGCCATAGAATCAGCCTCCGAAAAGATGCTCAAGCATATGAAACGCGGCTATACCATCAAACAGGTGCGGGTATCCCTGGAAGCCTTGGGCCGATCAAAAATACCTTTTGGTGCTTCACTGATGTTCGGAGCGCCGGGAGAGACCCCTGAGACGATCGCCGAAACCTTGGACTTGCTGAACGATTATGAAATCCCCAATGGTGTCTGGGTCACCTTGGGCGTGTACTTGTGGACAGAATATCAAGAAATCGTGGGTGACCTCCTCAGGACCGGAGAATTACGGGCGGATCATTCCCTATTCTCCGGGGTGGTATATCTCTCGCCTGGACTGTCCAAGCCTTACCTGGAAGAATTAATCGTTTCCCTGCGTTCCAGACCGGGTTATCAGGTTCAGTTCAATAAACCGAGTGCATCCTGGACACTCTAACGAATATTAATTAGCAAGGCTTTTTGATCCACGGATTTGGGAAACTGGGTTCGAGCCTGGCTTGGAGCAATTTTGGAAGAATTTTACAAAGTGTGGTGAAATTGGAGCTGCCTTCTTCATTAACTTGCCTGGACCTTAATAACACATCCAATCTACTTGCTCCGCTGCTGTCCATTGGACCAGGTCAGATACAGGAAGTTGGATGTTAGAATCATTTTTCTTGTGCTGTCCTTTTAAGCCAAAGGTTCTCGCGTTTGAGCTGCTCCACGCTCACTGAAAACGGGCAGAAAGGGCTAATAACAGCATTATTCTCCCACTCAGACCTGCTGAAAGGCAGGTTTTTGCGTTTTCCCCCCACTTTGGTCGATTTTATTGATATCGCAAAATTTGGTAAAAAATGACTAATTCCAATATATTCACTTTAACTAATTTTCTGGATGGTCAACAACGGTCAACTAATTTTGTTAGCTGTAAAGCCAGATGGTTTAGAGGTAGATGTTATCTAATTAAAAAGTCCCATGGATTGACTTTACCATATGCATTATTAAGAAGTTCGAAATGCAGATGGGGACCAGTAGAATTACCGGTTGTTCCAAGCGCGCCAATCACCGTTCCTTGACCCACACTCTGTCCACAAACTACACTTATTGCACTCAGATGTGCATATGCAGACTGCCAGCCATTTCCATGGTCCAATACAATCAGGTATCCAAACCCATATTGACTCCAACCAGCAAATACGACCACTCCACTATCCGTTGCGAAGATTGCGTTGCCTTCTGCACCGGCAATGTCAATCCCATTATGAATCGGTGGGCTGTAATCGTATCCAGAGAGTGTTGTTGCTACTGTTGGCCAGATAAAACTGCCAGTACCAACTGCACCCTCATAAATATTGCCGCAATAGCCCTCACCATAATAAGCCGCAGCAGCTGGATTTGCGCGTGTGATGGGTGGAGGTCCCCAATCTTTTAATGCGCGCTTACCGCCAGGAATGATCAGCCATGTGCCTGCAGCAATTTCCGGAGCTGTAGGATTGGTCATATCAGGAAGAAGCCGGTTTCCCGGGTAATCTAGGATTACATCCGGTTCTACTTTGAAGAAGCTGGCGATAGAATTTAAATTATCACCTTCAAGCCATTGATAGTAAACCCCATCCGTTGGCAGGATATTTAATTCTTGGCCTATGCTCAACAATTGTGGGTTGTCTCGCAGGACTTCATAATTCCCCCACAAGACAGTCTCCGGGCGTATACCATATTTCTCGCCAATCATAAACAGGTTGTCTCCCGGCTGTACTTCGTATGTCATCACGTCCACTGTAGGACGTTTTGGTATGGTGGTATCAAGTGAAGTCAACCGATGGATGCCATTAATGTAGACACTCTCAGGTGTTGGGAAATCTGGTAAGTTAACGGTTAGATTTGAGTTTGCGGCTTGAGGGGTGGAGGTATTTTCCACATATGTTGGAACATTTAGCACCGCGGATTTTGCTCTGATTCTCTTCTGGATCAAAAGGACAGTCGTCACTAACAAGACGGCAATGAGCAACCCTATGCCGATCTTATACAGAATTATATTTGGATATTCGCATACAGATACCTGTTGAGCAATCTCATCACTACTTTATTGACTCCGAACATAAGACGTATCCATTCATTGTCGTGTAGATTCCAACGAACCAGGCGATTCAATGTGGAGGAAGCAGCTGTCAACACGAACATTATCTCCATAATGGCAGAATGAACCCAGAGTATACCAGACAGACATGAATATCCGATTAGGCGTGTTGGTTGAGGCACCAACATGCTAAGTACTCCCAGGTAAACTGCCCTACTACAGGGAATCGTGCAACATCGGATCAAAAAGCTACCAACCTTAGGGCAGGTATGGCCGCTTTCTTGGAGGACTGACGCGCAATGGTGCTGATCCGCCTCTCGCAACCGCGGTGGTGAAGGAAAAGATGTGCCGGATGGTGGATAAAAAAGCATTGAGCATTGAGGGGAAGCAGGCTGTGGTTTTGTAACTCCTGTTCCTACCTATCTACACCCCAAAAAGCGTTTTACGATGTAACAAGGAAAGCGGCTTGTGCAACTCTGGCTGATTGAACAACGTATGCAATATGAGCAAATAGTTATCCAAAAGGAGAAATAATGAACACTGAACCTACCCCGATTGTAAAAGAGTACCATAGACCAAAAGTTATTTACCGGAACGGCACATCAGGAGCAGTGTATGGATTGGGTCTCATCGGCGCATGGGTGTATTTCATCGGCCACGCCACCACATTCTGGATCGGTGTGCTGGGTTTTTTTAAAGGTATCGTCTGGCCAGCGTTGTTGGTTTTTGAGGCGCTTAAATATCTGAATATGTAGCCACCTGCAAGGTCACACTCGCTTTCACACCCTGCACTATTACATTCTGGCGTTTATCGCCTGCTGAGCTGTGTTTATCCATCCCTGATGGGAGACACAAGCATTAGCCACATCTGCATGGATAGCCTATACCGAAAGCTTTCTGACTGTTTGCATGCGTAATATAATCCATTAAGTGAGCGTTCGAACCGTGGCACGCTCATCTTAAAATATAAAAAAAGGCATTTTTCCCACCAGGACCTGCTTAATGGCAGGTCTTTGGGTTATATTCCGCGCTTTTGCATTGCATGGTTGGAACAGGTAGAGTGGCTTCGAGGCGTGGAGCGAGGCAAATAAGAGACAGAGTATAATACTTTCAACTTTTGGATTTTATAAAAGAGGTGAACGATGGAAAACGCAAGAACCGATGCGCTCATCATGTCTTGGGCACAACTTCAGGCAGAGCTGTTACGGTGCGAATATTGTGAGGAGAAGCCGTGTAAAGAAGCCTGTCCTGCCAACTGCTCACCGGCTGATTTCATCATGGCTGCTCGAGTTGGGTATCCGTCAGACATTCGGCGCTCCGCGGCCGAGATCATGCATGCCAACCCGCTGGGCGGGGTCTGTGGGATGGTCTGCCCGGACACGTTGTGCATGGCAGCCTGCACACGCAAAAAATTTGACGGTGCGATCAATATCCCGCTTGTTCAGGCAACGATTATAGAAATGGCCAAACGCATGGGAGGTATTCCGGAATTCTCCAGGCCTGAGCTGAATGGAAAAAAAGTGGCAGTCATCGGTAGCGGTCCCGCTGGGTTGGGTGCTGCTGCAGTGTTGGCACAGATGGGCTACTCGGTGGTCATCTTCGAAGGGCGCAATCGCATTGGTGGGATGATGCACCTGATTCCTAACCATCGCCTGGACAAGCATGTGGTCGAGTCGGATATTCAATTCCTCATGTCACTGGGAGACATTACTACAAAAACGGGAACCAATATTGAGGATCCCAAGGAACTGCTCAAGGATGGATACGAGGCGGTATGTGTCACCACGGGTTTATGGAAACCAATCGAACTTGGTATTCAGAATGAAGACCTGGCGACCAAGATGGTTGACTTGTTGAATAAACCTTACGCGCACAAGTTTGATGGGCGAGTGGCAGTCATTGGTGGGGGCGCGACGGCTATAGACTGCGCCATCACAGCCAGGCAATGTGGTGCCAGCCAGGTCGAGCTTTTCATGTTGGAAAAACTCGCCGAGATGCCGTTGACCGCGAAAGAACGAAAGGAATTGTTGGATTTTGATATTGAAGTGAACGGACGCATTCGGGTGAGCAAGATCACCAAGAGTGGCAAGAAAATCTCCGGCTTGGAAACCATTAAGGTTGAGCTTCCGGAAGGGAAACCTTTCAGCCCGGCCAATATTTGTGATTTACCCGGTACTGAAGGAAGGCGCACTGGCTTTACTGCCGTTGTTGTGGCAATCGGGATGCGAACGGCGCTACCTCGCCAGCAGGACGACGGTCTATTTTACGCTGGTGATGTACTGACCGGACCGAAGACAGTTGTTCAGGGAGTAGCTTCCGGCAAGAACGCCGCGCTCGAGATGGATGCTTACTTCATGGGCAGGAAGAAGCCGGTGATTGAAAATCCCACCAAATCCTATACCATCCTGCCTGGCTACAAACCCGTGCCGGTTCCATTGGCGACCGAGTTCTTCGGCCGTCCGATTCTCTCTCCATTCCTGATTTCCGCTTCTCCCTCCACAGATGGATTGGAGCAGATGACCAAAGCTTACCAGGCCGGTTGGGCGGGTGGTGTGATGAAAACGGCCTTTGATAACATCTCCATCCATATCCCGGCTGAATATATGTTCACCTATAATCCGTACACTTATGCCAATGCAGATAATGTCTCCGGTCATCCGCTTGACCGGGTCTGTGGTGAGGTGGAGCAACTGGTCAAGAAGTGGCCCGACCGGTTGACGATGGCATCTACGGGTGGTCCAGTCACAGGCAATGATGAAACCGACGCAGTTGGATGGCAATCCAACACGAAAAAACTGGAAGCCGCTGGGGTGATGGGGATAGAATACTCGTTATCTTGTCCGCAGGGAGGCGATGGGACAGAGGGTGCTATTGTCTCGCAAAATGCTGCTCTGACTGCCAAAATAATTGACTGGATTATGCAGGTTGGCGACCCTCAGGTTCCGAAGCTGTTCAAATTGACCGCCGCAGTTACTTCAATCGTCCCCATTCTACGCGCGATACGCAAAGTACTCAATCAATACCCCAACAAGAAGGCGGGCATCACCCTGGCGAACTCTTTCCCCACCTTGGGTTTCCGCCCGGCTACGGGCAGAGCCTGGGAAGAAGGGGTTATCGTGGGGATGAGCGGTGAAGGTGTCACCCCGATCTCATACCTGACCCTTGCCCAGTCTGTTCCGGAAGGGATTGAAATTTCAGGCAATGGCGGTCCGATGAATTACAAAGCTGCTATGGATTTCCTTGCCTTGGGGGTCAAAACCGTCCAGTTCTGTACAATCGTTATGAAGCAGGGCTATGGCATCATCCATGACCTCGAATCGGGCACATCATTCCTGATGCAGGAGCGGGGTATCGGGTCGATGAAAGATCTAATTGGTATTACCCAACCGAACCCGATCACCGACTTTATGGCGCTGACGCCAATCAAGACGATCTCGGACGCCAATCATGATGTATGCGTTTCATGCGGGAACTGTGCCCGCTGCCCATACCTGGCGATCACATTGGATGAGAAAGGCTTGCCTCACACTGACCCAAGCCTGTGCATCGGCTGCTCGATTTGTGCCAAAAAATGTTTCGTTGGCGCCATCACCATGCGGAGGCGCAGCACCGAAGAACTTGCTATGCTGAGGGAGAATTAATCACGAAAGGAAAACTATGCCTACTCGCTTCGAAAACGGAATTGTAGTTACGCTTGGAGAAATGAACCGCCTGCTCTGGAATGCGACAGTTATCACCGATGGTGAACGGATCGCTGCAGTGGGCAATTCTTCCGAAATGAGGCAGCGGTTCCCGGATGCCGAACCAATTGACTGTTCCGGGAAAATTATCCTGCCCGGGTTCATCTGCACCCATCACCATTTTTACTCCACCATGGCGCGCGGGATGAGCATCCCCGGTGAGCCAGCATCGAATTTTGTTGAGATCCTTGAACGACTGTGGTGGAAAGTGGATATGGCACTGGCTGAAGAAGACATTACCCTTTCGGCACAGCTGCCTTTGATTGACTGCATCCGCAATGGCACAACCACGGTTATCGACCATCATGCCTCCCCGGCTATGCGGGATGGCTCTTTAGACTTGATTGAGAATGCCGTTCGACAGGCGGGCATCCGGGCTTCGCTGTGTTATGAAGTTTCCGACCGCAATGTTGCCGGTGCTGGAATTGCAGAAAATAAAAGATTTATCAAGAAGGTCGGCAAGGGTGATGGTCAGATTGCTGCCATGATGGGATTGCACGCTTCATTTACATTGTCTGATGCGACTATCGATGAAAGCGTTGGTATTGCCCGGGAGGCGGGTGTAGGTTGCCACATCCATGTTGCTGAGGATGCAGCCGACCGTGAAGATTCTCTCTCCAAATACCACATGCCAACCGTGAACCGTCTGCACAAGCTGGGTGTGACAGGGGAAAATTCGATTTTCGTCCACTGCGTTCACATTGACGATGCTGAGATGGACCTGCTTGCGACAACCCGTACGAGTGTGGTTCATAACCCCGAATCGAATATGAATAACGCGGTTGGCGTCACACCTTTATTAAAATTGCTCAAAAAAGGTGTTCTGGTTGGGTTGGGCACAGATGGCATGGGCTCGGACATGCTTGCCCAGATGCGCTGTGCCTACTTGCTGCACAGGCTTGCCAACCACGACCCGCGGGTTGCCTTCGTAGAAGCCCCGCAACTGCTTTTGCACAACAACGCAGCGATTGCCGAGCGACAGTTCGGTTTGCGCTTGGGGGAGATCGCCGTGGGTCGTCCTGCCGACCTAGCCATCATCGATTATCAGCCTCCTACACCGCTCAATGAAGCGAATTTCCTTGGGCATCTGATCTTCGGCCTGGTGGACGCTACTGTTGACACGACGGTTTGCAAGGGCAAAATCCTAATGAAGGGGAAACAGATCCTGAGTATGGACGAAGAGCGAATCGCTGCCCGTTCGCGTGAATTGGCACCCAAAATGTGGGAGCGGCTGCAGGAGCTCTAGAGTTCCCATTTTCTCCTGCGAGTTAAGAACCTTCAGGAGGATAAAGGAAGAGTTGAAATGGAACGAGTTGCACTTTACCTGCAAGATACACATGATCTTCGCGATGGACTTGATTACGTCAAGTACGCGGAGAGTAAAGGCTTTGAAGCTGTTTGGCAGGCTGAAAGCCGCCTGGTGAGAGATGCCATTGTGCCGATGGCGGCTTATGCGGCAGTGACTGAACACATCAAGGTCGGCTCGGGGGTGATCAACAATTGGACGCGCAACATCGGATTGTTGGCAGCCACCTTCCTCACACTGGATGACCTGGCTCCCAACCGCATTATCTGTGGCATCGGTGCCTGGTGGGATCCTCTGGCGAGAAACGTGGGTATTGAGCGCAAAAAGCCACTGACCGCCATGAAAGAGACCGTCCTCACTCTGCGCCGCTTGTTGAACATGGAGCGCGTCACCTTCGATGGTGAATTTATCCACGTCAACGGCATCGAGCTGGACGTGGTGCATGGTCGCCGTGAGCCACGCCATGTACCGATTATGATCGGTGCGACTGGCGATCAGATGATGGAACTGGCAGGTGAAATCGCCGATGGTGTTGTGCTGAACTATTGTGCACCACCCGACCACAATGACCACACTTTGGAATTACTGGAGAAAGGCGCCAGGAAGAGCGGTCGCACCCTGGAAGACATCGACCGCCCACAGCTGATTGTTTGCTCGGTGGATGAGGACCATGACGTGGCAATTGACTCCACCCGCGGTCTGCTCTGCCAGTACCTGGCACAACAGCCGCACATCGCTAAAGCTTCCGGTGTTTCCGAAGACATCGTCAGGCAGATTCAGTCCATTTTGGGCTGGCCTGCCACCGAGGAACAGATTGATAAGGCCAAGCACCTGGTACCCGACGATCTGATCGACTGCATCACTGCCTCAGGCACACCTGAAGAAGCGCGGGTGTGCGTCAACGAGTACCGCAAGCACGGATGCAGCTGCCCGATCTTGTATCCCGTATGCGGCGATGTGAAGCTGTTGGTGGACACGTTTGGACAGTAATTCATTCTCCATTAGAGATTAGGATGAGCTCATCGGTGATTTTTGCTATGTTTGTACATGGTACTGTATAATACCCAGATTATCACCCCCAAAGAGAATTGGCAGGATTGTTACCGGCGTGCCGAAGAGACACTGGTAAGCAGGGCTTGTCGTTCACTCATGGACCGTATGAGTAAATATTCTTTAGAAAAGATTCCTGCAAGCCTCATATTGTAAAGACCATCAGCGGGATAACCCTGATGGATACTATGGAAAATAGTGATTAAAATGCAAACTATTTTAAAAAGCAAAAATAATGAAGTCAAAATAACCACAGATGGGCCGATTACTATTATTGGCGAAAATATCAACCCTACCCGGCGCAAGAAACTCACCGCAGCACTGCTCTCAGGCCAGTTAGATTACATATTCGAGCTTGCCACAGCCCAGATTGAGACAGGCGCGGACGTGCTTGACATTAATGTTGGTGCGCCTGGTGTGGATGAATTGATTATGCTTTCTCATGTTGCCCTGGCGGTCATTGAACGCTTTGATGTGCCAATCTGCCTGGATTCCTCCAACCGTGAAGCTCTCGCAGCCGCGCTCAGGGTAGTCCCCGGGAAACCTCTGGTCAACTCAGTCAATGGTGAGGAAGCTAACCTGAATACGTTGCTACCCATCGTCAAGGAATACGGTGCGGCGGTGATTGGACTGACCATGGATGAGAGTGGAATCTCTACCGATCCCGAGGTGCGTGTGCGGATTGCTGCCAAAATCCTGGAAAGGGCTGCCAGGCTTGGCATCCCTGCTGAGGATGTGATTATCGATCCGCTGGTATTGACGGTAGGTGCTGACCAGAAAGCTGGGCGTGTGACGCTCACAACCATAGAAATGATCCGGCGGGAATTTGGTGTCAACATAAACCTGGGCGCCAGCAATGTATCTTTCGGTCTCCCCGACCGCCATACGGTTAACCAGGCTTTTCTGGCGCTGGGAGCGGGCGCGGGCGCGAGTTGCGTCATCACCAACCCGGAGAAACTGACCCCAATCATCCGCGCTTCCGATTTACTTTTGGGTCGTGATGCCTTCGCAGGACGTTTCATCAAGGATTTTCGTAAGCGGCAGACGCTGGGTTTGGTTACCGATGGAGCTCCAGCAAAACCTTGAGTTGATTTTTGACGTGGATGCTGTGCTGCGCGGGCAGGGTGCCGACGCAGCTGTTCTGCGCCTCCGCAGGCCAGCGCTGGTAAAAGTAGCCGAGGAAGCCTTGCAGGAAAGCTTGCCCCTTCTGGCTCCCAAAGTGATTTATCAGGAATTCACAGTCGAGGGGATACAGCATGAGCGCTTGCTACTGCAAGGAGGGCGAAAGATTGATAGCAAGCTGCTCGCCCAGCACCTGGCTGGAGCCAGCCGGGTCATTGTCATCCTTGCCACTATCGGCGATGAGCTGGAAGAGCAGGTCTCGAAGATTTGGGATTCCAACATGGTTTATGCCCTGGCGTTGGACGGAGCTGGCTCAGCCTCGGTGGAGGCACTGGCCAATGCAGCCTGCTTATATTTCGAAAAGCAGGCTGCTGAAGACGGATTGCAGGCCTCCATCCCTTTCAGTCCGGGGATGGTGGATTGGTCGGTGTCCGATGGGCAACCACAAATCTTCCAGCTGCTTGGCGAGGCCGGGTCAATTGTAAATCTTACCCCCAGTTACCTAATGATTCCCCGTAAATCCCTGACCATGGTGATGGGTATCGGTGCGGATCTGAAATCTTCCGGCCGGACCTGCGATTACTGCACCATGCGGGGTACCTGCCGGTACCAGGATCACTACGCAACTTAAGCGTGACTGCAACATGATTGGGAAAAGCACATCTGGTAAAATATCCATAAGCCAGCTGGCTGTTGTTTACAATGCCCCATGAAAAGCCTTTGTGAAGAATACATCCTTACCCATTCTATAGAAGAAGCCTTACAAATATTGTCTGCTGCCCGTGGTTCCGCGCGCATCGTGAGCGGTGGCTCCGATATGCTGCTGGAGCTGCAGCAAGGAAGTCGACCTCCCGTCCGGACGCTGGTCGATGTGACCGAGATTGAAGAAATGTGTGCGCTGGAAATCCGCCAGGCAGCCCTGTTCATCGGTGCCTCTGTCACCCTCTCCCGGCTGGTCAATTCCCCCATCATTAAACAACACGCCCAGGCACTGTCGGATGCAGCTGTATTGATGGCCAACCCACACGTATGTAATGTGGCAACCATTGGAGGGAATGTAGCCCATGCCTTGCCGGCTGCGGATGGTACGATTTCATTATTGGCTCTTGATGCCCAGGCTGAAGTGGCGAATGTGAATGGCAGGCGCCGGGTTCCTCTCCAGGCTTTATTCAAAGGACCTGGCGAATCAACCCTGGATCCAGATTTTGATCTGCTGGTTGGGTTTTATCTGCCTTTACAGCAAAAAGGACAGGCCTCAGCCTTTGCACGACGCATCAACCCTCAGGGAATTGCCCTGGCGATCTTGAATATGGCTGTATGGCTGCAGCGCAAAGCGGACCGGATCATCGATATCCGCATCGCTGTTGGCCCCTCGGGGCCAGTTCCATTGAGAATGCTAACTGCTGAAAAGGTTTTCATCAGCCAGGCACCCTCTCCAGATGTGCAGGCGCGTGCCCTGGATGTATTGCTAAAAGAAGCCCATTTTCGCACCAGCCTGCATCGCGCAACCGCAGAGTATCGGCGCCATCTTGCCGGCGTTTTGCTTCAAGAAGCTTTCAGCATGGCGTGGCAAAGGGCTGCTTGAAATTGTAAAAAATAATGCCCAACACAAAACTGCTCTCTCTGATCGTAAACGGAGTCTCACATTCCCTGCCTCTCATCCCTGGAGAGATGCTGGCGGAGCTTTTACGCCAACGCCTGGGTTTGACAGGCACCAAGATCGGCTGTAACGAAGCTGAGTGTGGTGCCTGCACGGTATTGGTGAATGGGGAGCCAATTTTATCCTGCTCCTATCCTGCTGCACGCGCCCAAGGGAAACAGATTACGACCATTGAAGGATTGGCTCAGCTATCGTCGGTTGGAAATGAAAGCCACGGTTTACACCCTCTTCAAGAAGCTTTTGTAGCTTATGGCGCAGTGCAATGCGGTTTCTGCACCCCCGGGCAGATCATGACCGCTTATGCACTGCTGACACGCAATCCTGATCCAAGCCGGGAAGAAGTACGCCTGGCGTTGAAAGGTGCCTTCTGCCGCTGCGGTTGCTATCCGGCGATCGAACGTGCTATTCTGGCTGCTTCTGATTCTATTCAGCGCGGAGCTTCAATTTCATCGCCCTCCCTTCCACTTTCTGATCAGCTTTCTGCAGAAAAGCATCGGAAAGTTGGAAGAATACAGGTCCGTCCCGATGCACTCCGCAAGGTCACTGGCGAAGCAAAATACACGGATGATCTCAAATTTCCTGATATGCTGTATGCATGCGTCAAGAGGGCGGAGGTTCCGCATGCCTTCCTTCGCCAGATCGATGTCAGCCAGGCTCGAGCACTACCCGGCGTCCGTGCCGTGTTGACGGCGGAGAACCTGCCTGGTGAACGCTATCACGGTCTGGTTACTCCTGATTGGCCCATCCTGGTTGGGGTGGGTGAGCGCATCCGGTATGTCGGTGATGCGGTTGCCATCCTGGCAGCAGAGTCGCAAGATATCGCCTCCAAGGCATTGGATCTAATACCCATCGATTTTGAGCCCCAGAGGGTGGTTAAAACCCCTCTTGAAGCGCTTCTCCCAGGAGCACCCAGCCTGCACGAACGAGGTAACCAACTTAAGCACATTCAGGTCCGTAAGGGGGATGTCCGCCAAGGTTTTAATGAGGCAGACCTGGTCCTTGAGCATACTTTCCAGATACCAGCGACCGAGCATCTATTTATGGAACCGGAATGCAGCATCGCACGACTGACCCCGGCTGGGCAGATGGAAATCTACGTTGGTTCGCAAATCCCCTATTCCGACCGCCAGCAGGTGGCTCAGGCGCTTGGTTGGCCGGAAGAACGGGTGCGGATCATTGGCCAGTTCGTAGGAGGTGGCTTTGGCGGTAAAGAGGATATTGCCGGGCAGATCCATGCTGCTCTCCTGGCTCAAGCCACGGGGCGACCAGTTAAGCTGCTTTTTGATCGCCACGAGAGCATGCTGGTCCATCCCAAAAGACATTCTACCCAGATCCGTGTCAAGGCGGGTGTAAAACGGGATGGCAGCCTGACCGCGGTAGAGACTGAATTGTATGGTGATACCGGTGCATATGCCTCCCTGGGTGAAAAGGTAATGGAGCGGGCGACGACCCATTCCAGCGGACCCTACGAAATACCGCATGTGAGCTCAGATTGTTATGCCATGTACACCAATAACCCGCCTGCGGGAGCTTTTCGTGGTTTTGGGGTCACTCAGTCCACCTTTGCCATTGAAAGCATGATGGATATGCTTGCCACAGAGCTGGGCATGGATCCAATTCGGTTGCGCCGAAAGAATGCACTGCGCGAGGGAGGCATAACCAGTACCGGGCAGTTACTACGCGATAGCGTAGGCCTGCTGGATTGTATGGATAAGGTTGAAGCAGAGATGGATAAAGCGCGGCGGGGATCACCCATTTGCTTCACGCCTCGAAGGTAACTTTCGTAAAGCCTGGGGATTTGCAGTGGGTTATAAAAATACCGGTTTTGGAGTTGGTGCCCCGGATGTTGCCAGTGCGGAAGTTGAAATATTCGCCGATGGCACTTTGGAAGTGCGCACATCTTCAGCAGAACTCGGGCAGGGCTTATCAACTGTGCTTCAGCTGATTGTGTCGCAGGAGCTGGATGTATCTCCCTCACAAGTGAGTGTGCTCCTGATGGACACTGACCTGACACCGGATGGTGGGGCAACCACCGCTTCCCGCCAGACCTATGTCAGCGGGAATGCAGTTCGCCTGGCTGCGAGCTCGCTTCGCCAGGCTATTATCAGCGTCTTAGCTGAGAAAATCGACTTGCCTCCAGATCAAATTCAATTCTCAGATGGTGTGGTGCTGGCTGGCAGTCATCGTTTTCCATTGGAGAGTATCGTGGAGATGATGAATGCGGAAGGGCACGAAACCCGTGTTCGATATGAGTATCAGGCACCCACAACCAGAGAACTCGGTAAAGAAGGCGATATACATATTGCCTATTCATTTGCTGCACAGGCAGCCGAAGTATCGGTGGATACGCGCACAGGTGAAGTAACGGTGTTACAAGTGATCACCGCAAACGATGTTGGCAAGTGCTTGAATCCACTGGGACTGCAAGGTCAGGCTGAAGGGGGTGTGATGATGGGTATCGGGGGAGCCTTGATGGAAAATTTCATTGTTGACAATGGCATAATCTTCACCGACAGGATGGCACGTTACCGTACTCCATCCATCCTTCACACCCCGGAAATTATCAGCTTCGTAGTTGAGCACCCGACCCAAGACGGCCCCTATGGGGCAAAGGGGGTGGGTGAGATTGCAGGCATCCCCACCGCGCCGGCAATCATAAACGCCATCTATAACGCTGTCGGTGTACGAGTAGATTGTCTGCCGGTCGATCAAGAGTTTATCTGGAAGTCACTGGATCAAATGAAGAAATGCGACGATATTACCTGATCATTATTCTAGGTATTTATTTTCTTATTGACGATGCTTAATATGCATTTCTTGGGGGTTTATTTATCTCGGGTGATTCCTGATCTCGAATTGTTTTTTGTTTTTAAGCGATCATCCTTATAAGCCAAAGGTTCTCGCGTTTGAGCTGCTCCATACTTACTTTACACGACCTGCGATTAGCAGGTCGTTTTTATCTCTCCCCAGTGAGGACCTTTTTTCTACGGATGATCGCATGGCGGGATAAGTAGGAAAGGCTGGCTCCGGTATAGTGCCGGTGAATAATCATTTCAGGCAAGTGTTCTTGCTTACAGTGATGCAAATGCAGCGTGTGCCGGTAAAAATCAACAATCACATTAGAACAATATTATAATATTGGATAAATAAGGGCAAATTTATTGACAATCAGCTAGATTTACAATAAAATCCGGCATCTTATAACGGTCCTTTACTCAGCTGGTTAAAATAGCAAGTTCGTGGAAAGAAGTACATCGTACTGACCCCTGGAACTTCCTGTATCTTGGGCCGTAAAGAAAAATAATATAATTTAGAGGAGAATACGCATGAACAAAACTTTATTCAAAGGTTTATCGTTGACAATTGTATTGGTCCTGATTCTTATAACTGTGCCAATGCAAATCGCGCAGGCCGCAGGTGAACCTGCCGCTCCATCGCAGCTGGAGGCCCTGTCGAGCTACCCCGGCGACCTTGCCATCTCACTATCGTGGAGCGACAACTCTCTCGATGAGACCGGGTTCGAGATCGAGCGTTGTATTGGTTCAGGTTGCACCGACTTCGTGCTATACGCGACACGAGACTCCAGCATCTATGGACCCTGGTTCAATGACGTTGGGCTGGCTGAGGTCACCACCTACTCGTATCGAGTCCGAGCAGTGAACGCAGCTGGCGCTTCAGAGTATAGCAATGTCGCCTCAGCTACCACCAGTTATGCCCGGCCGAATGGACAACTGACTAGTCTCACTGGAACGTTCACCAACGGTGCGGTGGAACTCAACTGGACAGAAAATGCCACGAACGAAACCCGCTTCGAGATCGAACGCTACGAGGTTGGTGCAGGTGGTACGGAATTCATCGTGATTGCCTCGGTCGCCCCCGACACCACCAGCTTCGTTGACACCACGGCACTCCGCGGCACCAGCTACGATTACCGGGTGGTTCCATGGCGGTTCGATATCTTCGGTGGAGCACCAATCGTTGTGAACGTCCAGACGGGAACAGGAATCGACGCCCCGACCAGTGTCAAAGCGAAAGCGGGCTCACCGAGCTCGATTCGCGTGACGTGGAAGGGTAAATTTGCAGCAGGCACCCAGGTTACCGTGCAGCGGGAGAATTGCGATGTCTTTACCGGTTGCTACGGCTGGTTAACCATCGGCCAGGTCGACGCCTCAACTGGGCGCTTCACCGACACCGGGCTCTTGCCTGCCACGATGTACACATACCGCATCCGGACCGTCTCGGCGACGAGCGTCTCACCGTTCACTGATATTGTCACAGCGACAACACGACGCTGAGGCACTTGCAATCGGCTGAGATTGAGTGTGGTGGGCAGAAGAAATATAATGAAGTAATTCCAGCTTAAGAAGTAAGCTTTTATACAAGCTGATATTTCAAGCCAGTTTATGGACCGGGTTAATTGCCCGGTCCACTATTTTATAGTTTCATTGATGATGGCACCCGAGCAATCCGCAGGGGTAAAGAGCTAATTTATTGCGCAATTACGAATTCGTGTCTCTAATTTAGCCGGTAGTTACTTTTATTTGTCCCCGTATTAATATGTTTCACCCTGCCGCCTCTCCAAGCTGGAAGTGATAGATACGAAACGTCCTCGCCAGGGATTCAATGAAGCGCATCCATCGAATGTGATTTAGCCGCGGCTCGGGTCGGTCGAACAAACCCCACTCATCAAGCAAGCGGATACCATCAGCCCAGCTTTCGATCTCCTGGCCGCGCCACAGCCCCCAACGGACGTGCAAGCTGAGCTTGCTGTTGGATGTTTGCAGGTTGTGTCTCCAAACGTGCAGCGGCGAATAAGCGTCGAAAACCAGCTCTGCACCCGGGAAATGGTCACGTAACATCTGCACCAGGCGCTTGACCTGCGCACCTTCGAAGTACATGAAAACACCTTCAGCCAAAAACAGGAAGGGGCGCTGGCAATGGACGCTCACCGTATCCATCCACGAGTTGTCGAATACCGAGCAGCTCAGCAGATGATAGCGCTCTCCTTCATCGCCAATAAGCCTCCGCCGCAGATCAATGACCTGCGGAAAATCCAGGTCGTACCACTCCACCAGGCTGTTACGCTCTGCGATGCGCTCGAAGCGCGCATCGAGGCCGCAGCCGATGTGAACCACTACCGCTTCCGGACAACGACTCAGGAAATCCCGTGCATAGCGGTCGAATTCCCGGTTGCGCAGGATGAGCACCAGCTTGTTCGCCTCGCTCAATGGGATCTGCCTGACCCGGTCGAAGTCGTAGCTCATCCGTGAAACCAGCTCCACGGCTTTCTCGTCCTTGATCAATGCGTCCGGGCGTAGTGATGCCATCGCCCGCAGGTAGAGTGTGACGAGTAAGGTCTCAGCCACACCGGTCAGAGTTTTTGGATTTGTCTCAGGCATGCCAGACACCTTTTGGAGTTCCCTGTTTAATCTTCGCCTTTGGCTGCTCGAGGTGGCGGATGCGGGTTCATGTAAAACTAGCTATCTGTGAGGCTTCTAGAGCTCTCAGGTTTTCATTCTTCAAAGTCTCCGGGCTCTTTATAGGTGAGTAAAGACGGATGATCAGCGCCAGATCCTTCCTCTTGTCCCGGGCATTTTATCGAACTTTATCTTCAAAGACTAACTTGGATATGTAGAAAGTTGTGACATTAAATATGTAAATCACAGAGGAAGTGACCCGCATTGTTCAGCACTGAAACCTTACCTTTTTTGAACCAATGGCAGATAAATTGGCTTTAACTCTCATCTTCGCCTCCCCGCCAAGGAACATTAAAATTTCCTAATAAATAGCATTATAGGAAAAATGATACTCTCTGTCAATAGAGGATGATGCACGGTTCGGTACGCACAATACAACTCTGGTGATCAATCGACGAACAGGTTTTTACTTTAAAACCCATCCATTTACTTATTTTTATTACATATCATCATTTGGTCCATGATAAACAATTCAAGTATATCTCCCGAGACACGCAAGCCCGGTATGTCTCATAAATTTTCAGCTAAAGCCGTCCTATTGTCAGGGCAGCTAATATACGTTAGGATATAGCTTGATCTTTCTGCTCTCCAGGATGTTTGATGCCAGCGCAGATTTTATCGACCAAGCTATCTATGCCTCCCATTCGCTCAAACCTGGTCGCGCGGCCGCGGTTATTCCATGAATTGAACCGGGGTTTGGATTGCGGCTTTGTGTTGATCTCTGCGCCTGCCGGATATGGAAAATCTACTTTGCTAAGTGCCTGGTTGGAACGGGCAGATTTGGCTTTTACCTGGCTTTCTCTCGATGATGGAGATAACCATCCAGTTCGCTTCCTGACATATCTCAATGCTGCCTTGCAGAAGATTGATCCTTTGGTTGGTGAAGCCTTGGATATTTCGCTCCGCTCCTCAGCCTTACCGGACGTTGAAATGCTACTCACGCCCCTGGTGAATGAGCTTGCACAGGTTGATCGCCCATTTTACCTGGTTTTGGATGACTATCATCTGATCCAAAACCAATTCATTCATCAGTTGGTTGGTTTTCTTATTGAACATCGCCCAGCGTCGATGCATATGATCATCTCCACGCGGGCTGATCCACCCCTACCGCTGGCAAGGTTACGGGCGCACTCCGAGATGCTGGAGTTACGCCAGGCTGACATGTGTTTCACCATACAGGAAGCTGCTGATTTTCTAAAACACAGCATGGGATTGGAAATTTCACCAGAAAATGTCTCTAACATCTCGGCGCGTACGGAAGGGTGGATAGCCGGTCTCCAAATGGCGGCTCTCTCCATGCAAAACACCGATGATATTTCCAGTTTCATCACCAGCCTGACGGGTAACCATCATTACATATTTGATTACTTGCTGGAAGAAATCCTGGGACGGCAAACCCCTGAAATTCGCCGCTTCTTGCTATATACATCCATCCTTGACCAGCTTACTGCGCCTTTGTGTGATGCCTTGCTTACCGAGGATTCAGGATCCACACCTACTCGTTCTTCCCCGATCATTTTAGAAGAGCTAGAGCACGCCAATCTATTCATCTTACCCCTGGACCACGAGAGACGATGGTACCGCTATCACCATCTTTTTTCCGACTTGCTCAGATTGATGCTGGAAAAGAACCATCCGGGGCTTTCGAAGGAACTCCACTGCCGGGCATGCCGTTGGTACGAAACGCAAGGAATGCTGTCCGAAGCATTACAGCACGCACTATCGTCGGATGACATGCAATTGGTGGCACATATCGTCTCTGCCAATGTATTGGTGCTTGTAGAAAACGATGCAGCTGTACCTTCACTGAATAAAATCGACTCGCTGCCGCAAGATAAAATGATTGCCCTGCCCTGGTTGGGAATTGCCCGTGCCTGGATTATTGGACCCGGACAGATCGAAAAGTCTGAGCAGATCCTGGATGCTATTGAGAGAAGCATAGAAAATGCGCCAGAGGGTATCAATCACCAGCGGCTGAGAGGCCATATCGCTGCTGTGCGAGCACGATTGCTTAGCACTCGCGGAGATTCCGGTGCTGCAATTGCACAGGTCCAGCTTGCAATCGGTCTGTTGCCCTCGGACGAAATTGCTGTTCGTGCCATGTGTCTGACAACTTGGGGAGATGTACTCATCGGAAGCAATAATGCTGCCGATGCAATTCCAATCCTGGAGCAGGCTCTGGCGCAGGCATTACTGGCGGAAAAACCACACGCGGCCATGAACGCAGCAGCCTCCCTGGCTAATGCCTACCTGCACACGGGAAGGATACACGATCTTCAGCGGGTCTGCTTGGAGGCGCTTGAAGTTGTAGAAAAATTTCAGAAGCATTATCAGCACCCTTTACGGGCGACCGCCGAAGTTTATTCGTTATTGGCACGTGGTCTCGCGGAGTGGGGTGAGAACGAAAAAGCCATTCAATATGCTCGAAAAGGATTGATGCTGAGCGAAACTTGGGGAATGGACATGGTCCAATCGCTTTGTCTGTTTTACCTTGGGCGCGCCCTGGTGTTTAATAACGATTGGGATCAGGCACGCCACCTTATCCAACGTGGCGTCAGCGTAGCAAGGAAAATCTCGCCCTGGATTTGGCAAGATCGGGTATTCTTTGCCATTGATTCGCTATTGGACATCGAATCAACGGATGCCAGCGAAATCAATTCACTGATACGCCAACTTCAAGATAGTGACGTGCAGGTTCCCGCCCTGCTGAAAGCCAGGTTGGTATTGCGGGAGGGTAAACCCGGCGAAGCGCTTACGAGGCTTGAACAAGCGCAGTTGGATCTGGGGGATCAACCCTCGTTCGATACGGTCTGGATTTATGCGTTACGTGCCCTGGCATTTCAAGCCCAGGGAAATGAACGACAAGCCCTGAGTGCATTGCAACAGGCGCTGGAGTTAGGCGAACCTGAAAACCGGGTGGCTATCTTTGTGCGTGAGGGCAGAGCGATGGAAAAACTGCTCCACCTGGCTCTGGCGAAATCCATTTCCATAGCATTCGTTCAACGGCTGTTGGCAGCGTTTGAATCCCGCCGCAAAAACCAACCATTGCCTCCTACCGCCATCGGTGCTCTGGTCGAGCCGCTTTCAGAGCGTGAAATGGAAGTGTTGAAGCTCCTGGCGCGCGGCTACTCGGATAAGAAAATTGCGACCGACTTGATCATTGCCCGCGAGACGGTCCACAAGCATCTCAAGAATATCTACGGTAAGCTGGATGTGCACAGCCGTGCCGAAGCGATTATCCGCGCCCGTGAGTTAGACTTGCTGTAAGACCACCTATCGATAACACCCTTCTCAATACCCCATCAATACCTGGTTAGAGGCTGATTCTTCAGGCCCTTTGTTGTATTGTTAAACTGGCAATCCATCTTGGAAAACTATTTTCGCCCGAGGAATTCTGATTGGAAGAATTCAGCGCATAAGCGTAATGATCATGGCTTCGTTCAACATTTCCTTGGCCAGATGGATAATACGTAAAGGAGAGTTTTAATATGTCCATTGATTCCCCCCACCCGCCAAAAGATTCCCTGATTTCATTTTTCATCATCACGTACGCCATCACCTGGGGAATAGGGGCAATTGCCATCTTCTTCCCCATTCAATTCCAGGCACTCTTCGGAGAATTGTCAGATAACCACCTGTTGTATTATGTTGCAGTCGCTGCACCGACGATCTCTTCTCCCATCCAGACCTGCCGCAAGGCTGGTTTTTGCGTTTAATTCCCCACTCTGGCCATTTTTCGATTTCGCAAAAATAATGAATGACCCAGTCGACCTCTGGAAGCATCACATCAATATAGATTCCATGAGCAACAACCTTCAACCCTTCGAGGCTAAGTCTATAGGGATCGCAAAACCTGGCTGATTTTATCCATTGCCAGCTGGATATTCTCGATCGAGTTGGAATAGACCAGGCGCAGGTGACCTTCACCATACTCCCCAAAAGCAGACCCGGGCAAGACAGCCACCCCGGCATGGTCCAGGAGCAAATCCGCTAATTCAGATGAAGTGCGTCCGAAGGGCTTAAAGTTGGGGAAGACGTAAAACGCACCCTGGGGGCGCTGGCAGGTCACTCCAGGGATGGCATTTAACCCATCCACGATGATATCCCGTCTGCGCTGATATTCTGCCACCACCAGGTCGACCTGTTCCTGGGGTCCGGTGAGCGCTTCGATCCCTGCAATCTGGACGAAGTGTGCAGAGCAACCCACGGAGTGGGTGAGCAATAATTGTACAACATTAGCCAGCTCTTTTGGCATGATGCCAAAGCCCAACCGCCAGCCAGTCATGGCATACGTCTTGGAAAACCCATCCACGATGATGGTACGCTCCAGCATACCTGGCAAGGCAGCAATCGATGGAACGCTCGCCTTGTCGTATACGATACGCGCATAGATCTCGTCCGACATCACCCAGCAATCGTGGCGTTGAGCCGCCTCTGCGATCCGTTCGAGGTCAGCCCGAGGAATCACGCCACCGGTCGGGTTGCTGGGAGAATTCAGGATGATCAGCCTGGTGCGATCATTGACCAGCTGATGAAATGCCTCTAGATCGAATGAGAAGCTATTACTTTCCACCAGGGGCACTGGAACCGGGATGCCCCCTGCCACCCGGATCATCGCCTCGTAGGTTGGGAAGCCCGGGTTGGGGTAGATCACCTCATCACCGGGCTCAATCAACGCCAGGGCTGGGAAGAACAGGTTGGGTTTAGCTCCTGGGGTGACCACCACCTGGTCGGGATGGAATTCCAGACTGCGCCGGTTACCAGCATCCTCTGCAATCACCTCACGCAGGGATTTCATCCCGCTGGGAGGTGTGTAGCGTGTCAGCCCGTCCGAGATGGCTTTGATCCCCGCCTGTTTAATGTTGGCAAAAGTCTCAAAATCTGGCTGGCCAATTTCCAGGTGAATGATCTTGCGTCCATTCGCTTCTTGAGCCTGGGCGTGTGCCAGCACCTGGTAAGCCCCTTCGGGTTTTAGGTGCTGCGTCCTGCTTGCATAACTCATAGCATGCCCATTAACTCGTCGTATTCTTCATCTTTCATGGTGAACCAGTGTTCTGGCTGTGGGAACGTCTTGTCTGAGACTTCAGATACGTACTGTTTAAGGCCATTTAGAATCACTTCGCCGGCATTCCCGAACACCTTGGCCATGCGCGGTTTAAAGCGCGGGTACAGGCCAAACATGTCGTGGTAAATCAATAGCTGGCCATGAGCAACTGGACCAGATCCCAGGCTCATGATGATGCAGTTCTCTGCACGCTCGGTGATGATTTTGCAGATGCGATCGGGAACCATCTCGAGGAGAATGGCAAAGGCACCCGCCTGCTCGAGTGCTTTGGCAGAATCGATGATCTTTTTGGCCGATTTGGCAGCCCGTCCCTGCACTTTGTGACCGCCTAACGCAGCTGCGCTCTGCGGGGTTAACCCCAGGTGGCCTATGGCAGCGATTCCGGCATTGACGATGCCACGGATGCGATCAGCCATTTCCACCCCACCCTCCAGCTTGATCGAATCACAGCCAGCTTCAGCCATGAATCGCCCGGCATTGCGGATGGCGCTCTCCACGCTGGGCTGGTAGCTCATGTAGGGCATATCACCAACGATGAACGTATTGGGCGTGCCTCGTCTGACTGCTGCAGCATGGCGGATCATGTCATCCATGGTGGCCGGCAAGGTGGTCTCGAATCCGAGCATGGTCATTGCCAGGCTATCCCCAACCAGGATCATATCCAGCCCGGCTTGCTCCATCAGGTAGGCAGTGGGGTAGTCATAGCAGGTGAGCCAGGTGATCGGCTCATTATTTTGGACCTTGTTAAATAAGTAAGGTATGGTAACTTTTTTACGTTCAGTCATATCTTCCTCCATGTGGATTTATCGAAAATTGGACGGCCATAAACTGTTTGAGTTTCGTATTGTACCTGCGTATATTCTAACGCATATGTGGCATCTGCAATCGAACTTTTACCTACCCTTGTTCGTTAGCCGGAGTCCGGAATATTTCTATTCGTCCATGTCTTCTTCTGCGGTAAAATGGTCTACTTATACATGAAATTGGAAAAGATAAATGCACACACAAACGATTTCTAATTGGCAGCATACCCACGTCTTCGGACAGGATCAGATCAAGTCTGGGGAGCGGCGTACGCAGTTTGTCATTGTCCTGACTGGAATTATGATGGTGGCTGAAATCGCCACCGGGATCATTTTTGGCTCAATGGCACTCACCGCCGATGGCATCCATATGGGTTCACATATGGTTGGGCTTGGGATTACCTACTTTGCCTATATTTATGCTCGCACCCATGCCCATGACCAGCGCTTTAGTTTTGGGACCGGGAAAGTGAATGCATTGGCTGGTTATTCGAGCGCCATGATCCTGATCTTCATTGCCCTGTTCATGGCTTATGAGAGCATCTTACGCATCGTCAATCCGGTCACGATTCACTACAACCAGGCGATCATCGTGGCGATCATCGGTTTGGTAGTGAATGGCGTCAGCATGCTGGTCCTGGGAGATAAGGGCCATACCCATGCTCACGGGGATCAAGATCATGAGACGCACGACCATGCTGCACACAACCATGCCACAGATGAGCATGACGACCATTCTCATCACGATCATGACCATGAGCATGCCCATGTTGGCACCGGTGATGACCACAATTTAAAGGCGGCGTATATCCATGTGTTGACGGATGCCATGACTTCGGTACTTGCGATCATTGCTCTACTCACCGCAAAATACTTGAAATTAGTGTGGATGGACCCGCTGATGGGTATTGTGGGCGCCATCCTGGTGGTCCGTTGGTCCATCGGATTGATCCAGGGAACGACCAAGGTGCTATTGGATCACCAAATCCCGATGGAAGTGCGGAAAACAATTCTTGGTATATTGGAGAGCTATAAAGATACGAAGGTCTCAGATCTTCATATCTGGTCCATCGGACCGGGAATCTACTCTTCAGAAGTTACCCTGGTCACCAGGTTCCCTGATTCACCCAATGCCTATAAAGCCCTGATCCCACCGACTACCGGGGTTGTGCATACAACGGTTGAAGTGCACCTGTGCCCGGATTGAACTAAGAGATTAGATCAGGCTGCTCCCGGCTTATGCAGAACGATGTCTTGGGTACTTACGCAATGTACCTATGTGAGTAGGCATCCCAATTGGTTTGATTTAGAACGAGAGCCTGGGGCTGCCCATCTTTGGGACAGCCCCAGGCACTTATTTGGTTTCACCTGACCGGTTCTACGATTGACGCATTCTGGACCGGTCAGGTTTCTGATTTAATTGCTAACGGTTATTTACTCGTCAGCGGCAAGAAAGACTGGTACATCACAACCGTGGTAGCCTCGCTGGCAGTATTGTTTGCCAGGGCGGGGTCCTCGATATCACTGCTCACTTCAGCCGTATTCGTGATCGTCCCACCACTATCCGGCGCTATCACCGTGATTGCGATGTTGACGGAATCTCCGCTGGCAAGATTGCCCAGATCACAGGTGACGATGCCCACATTTTCATCACAGCCCGCATGATTGGCAGCGACGAAGCTCACTCCATCGGGTAAAGTGTCAACCAGCACGACGTTGGTAGCCTGGTGGGGTCCAAGGTTTTGCACCACCAGGTTGTAGGTGAGCGTATTTCCAACATTCACCGGGTCGGGATCATCCAGCATGGTGAGGCTCAGATCGGCATTGGTGAAGACGGTGAGCGTCACCGGTAGGGTGGAGGTGGGGGTGTCGGGGTCATTGCTGACGATGCCCAACATGCCGGTGTAATCGCCTACGCTCAGGCCTGTGGAATCAAAGGTCACGTCCACCTGGAGTGACTTGTCGGGCAGGATGAAGTTGGCATTGGGGCTTCTCACTCAACCAGGGGATGTCATACGACGTGCCTTCCAGGCGGAAGGCAGCATCGCTGAGGTATATCCCATATGCAACCTACATGGGCGTCCACTGGTTACCGAATTGTCCCCAATAAATGTAGTTCCCAGGGTTGATCACCTGTGCCTCGCCGAGGTTATTTGTTTCGCTAGCATGCATACCATATTGCCCGAAGTATGCGCCATTCCAATCCATGCGCGGGTAGAACACCAGCCAGTAGTGCCCGGGTGAGACCACCAGGGGTGGTTCCATGGTCAGGGTGACGTTGCTTGGGTTACCGAACAATCCCTCCGTGATGGAGACGTCTTCGTCATC
Organism: uncultured Chloroflexia bacterium; assembly: GCA_963774275.1. Taxonomy (GTDB): domain Bacteria; phylum Chloroflexota; class Anaerolineae; order Anaerolineales; family UBA4823; genus FEB-25. Next base: position 249,109 of record CAVZEP010000012.1, read on the forward strand.
CGGTGTGCGTGTCAGGTTCCACAGTGCGCCACCGCTGTACGGGTCGCCTGCCGGCTTTCCGCCATCGTCTGCGTAAATCTGCCAGGTCAGGGAGATGGCATTTGTCAGCGTGCAGCTGACGCAATTCCACATTTCACCCGGCACGAAGATGGTATCGATGGACCAGAATGCTGCTCCTGTGTCGAAGTCGTCGGCGATGAAGATGTCGGCCTCATCCCAGATAGTCTCGTAGTCCTGGACTTCCAAGGCAGCGGTGTAAACGGTGCTGACCGGTTGGTCCCACAGGACGGCTTCAGGGTGTTGGGACTCTGTCTGGCGATTCGACCATCGGTTGAGGTGGCGAAGCAATGCTCCCGGGTGACACACCAGCGTCAAGGTCAAGGGCTGCCAGCGTGTCGGCAGTGCCAGGCAGGATGATTGGGCTGGAACCGCTGAAGGCGCGGCTGAGCTCGGGTGGCAGCTTGGCCAGCACGTTGGGCACCTTGTGTAAAAACTTCGCCCCAGGTGGCATTTCCGCCACACTGTACACCGCCGGGCAGCTGCCGCTGTTGCCCAGGGTCACCTGCAGGGTGTTGAGCGCATCGGGAAACTGGACTGAGTGCAGTGGTTGCGGCATCGATGGTCAGGTCCGCAGTGCGGGCGGGCGGCGGCAGCTCGAAGGGCAGGCGTTCGGCTTCGGTGATATATCCCGAGGCA
>CAVZEP010000013.1:0-25680 GCA_963774275.1 uncultured Chloroflexia bacterium
ATATCGATAATTTGGTCAATATGTTCCATAGAGCCCGAACATATAATACGCCCCGATGAAGGGTGTATTTATTTAATAGCCCTACCCTGTTTCCTCAGCCACTGTTTCCGGTCTAATGAGCTGTTTTTTTAGCGATATCAGACTCAATGCAGATGGATAAACCTGCTCGAACCTGTGTCATGGGGTCTCGAGTGTTGGGTACAGGTATAACAACCGGGGTTGACGGCTACTTGTACCATTCGTTGGAGCCTCCTAATTAGGATAAGACGGGCCGCTCTGCAACTCCAAGATGAACCATCCATGCAAGAATTTTTTATTAGATACTAAGCCTCTCTTCATGATATTCTGGTAGGATTGACCCAATGATCCTGAAACGCATCCAATTAGGCCTGATCCATGTAGCGGTCGCCATGACCCTGGTCCCGATCAACAGCACCCTCAACCGGGTGATGATACGCGAACTAGCCCTATCAGCGACCCTGGTGGCGGTCCTGGCTTCCCTGCCGTATTTATTTTCTCCACTCCAAATGGCGGTCGGTGCCTTCTCCGACCGGCATCCACTGTTTGGTCTCAAACGCACGCCGTATATCCTGATTGGCATCCTCCTGTGTGTTGCGGGTGTGATCATCTCGCCCTGGGCGGCGTTCCGCCTGGCACAAGGTGGTGCTGCCGGGATCCTGGCAGGACTGCTGCCTTTCCTTGCCTGGGGTATGGGCTACAACATCTCGTCCGTCTCATATCTATCACTGGCCTCCGAGATCTCCAGCGAAGATGGACGCAGCAAGACCATCGCCGTGATGTGGTTCATGATGATCGTCAGCATCATCCTGACTGCGATTGGTTTGAGCCGGATGGTGGACCCCTATACTCCCGATGCATTGATTTCCGCCTTTCGCAATATCGGTCTGACCGCCCTGTTGGTGGGTGGGATTGCCCTGCTGGGGCTTGAACCGCACACAGCGCCTTACAGAGCATCTGTAAAGAACCCCACCTTGCGCGAGATGTCGAATGCCATCCTGGGTAACCCGCAAGCTCAGCGATTTTTCGTCTATCTACTGCTGCTCCTGGCAGCCATCTTTGGTCAGGACGTACTGCTCGAACCCTTCGCAGCTGAGGCTTTCAATTGGACAGTCACCCAAACCACCCGCCTGACCTCACTATGGGGCGGGTTCGTACTGATTGCCATCTTGTCTGCCGGTATCTTGGAGCGGCGTCTTCCCCGCCGAATAGTCGCCCAGATCGGCAACCTTGGAGCGCTGACCGGCTTTCTGTTGATCCTGGCAGGTGGTGGATTGCGGGAGGCGTTGGTTTTCTATGCAGGTGTGGTCTTGCTCGGGACTGGTACAGGTATCTCTACTGTTGCTAATCTTGCATTGATGTTCGACTTAACCCTGCCTGGTCAGACTGGCTTGTTTATCGGCGCCTGGGGTTTCTCGAATGCCCTTTCGCGCCTGGCTGGCTCGGTACTAGGAGGGGCAGTGCGCGATTTAGTCACCATCGCCAGTGATAATGCCCTGGCTGGATACCTGATTGTATTCGCCATCGAAGCTGCAATGCTGTTGGCGGCAGTCTTCCTATTTGGGCGAATCGATGTGAATGCTTTTCGTAAAGCTGCTGCAAGTTCCGTCTTGGAACGGGCTGCCTTGTCAGATTGATTCTGACCAGTGATTATTCCCAGGGTAATATTAACAAAGAAGTATGCCTTCCCTGTAAAAAACCAGCCATAGGGGCCTCCAGCAATTTTTATATTTCGAATATTTCTCCCCTGCCTGCAGCTTTATGAGTGTTCGGGATATCTTCATACAAAGTATGCCCTAACTGCTTCCCCTATGCCTGGACTGGCTGATACCATAACGACCGAAGATGCTGGTGAGCAGCCACATACCCTACCCGCCCTGCGGTGCGAACCATTCCAAGAATCAGGGTTAATGAGGGAGATGGGACGTTAAGATGACAGAAGCACGCCAGAAAACATGCTACAATCATTGCAGTTTACATAGAACGCCAATCCTGCTCCCGTATGCCAAACAGTTTAGCCGGAACGTTCTTGTTTAGTATGAACTTTGACCGCTCTGTTTATACTCTATGAAATTCCTCCCTCGCTTGCGAATATCCTCACCGGTTCAAATAATTCTCTTTCATGTCGTTTTGGGCCTCTTTTTTGGGGCTTTTTGGTACTGGGTATTATATGGTCCTTTCCATCTGTACTTCACGCATGTAAATTGGATATATCAAGCCGGTGGGGATGTATTACAACATCAACTTGGATGGGAGTGGTTTCGTCAAGAGCCCTGGCAATTTCCTTTAGGAAAGATTACTGCTTATGGTTATCCATTTGGTACTTCAGTAACCTTTATGGATTCAATCCCATTATTGGCTATTCCCTTAAAACTAATTTCACATTGGTTTAAGCAGAATCATCAGTACTTCGGGGTATGGGAATTGTCCTCCGTGGTCGTTCAAATGCTGGCAGGACTGTTGATCCTTCACGAATTTACTCGTTCATACAAGGTGAAGATCCTTGGCGCTTCGCTCCTTGTACTTTCGCCGCCAATGATATTTCGCGCTTTTTATCATAGTTCATTAACCGCTCATTGGATTCTGCTGTTAGCGATTTGGTTTATTCTTCTCGAATATCGCCATAAATTATGGTGGGGAGCCTGGATATGCCTCTTTACAGTGTCCGTGTTGATAAATATTTATTACATACCAATGCTCATACCATTGTGGCTGATTGGCATTTATTTCCGCGTTATAAGGGAGAAGAAGAGCTTGAGGCTAATGCTTAACATTCTTATGAACGGCGTTGCGATATTCTTAGCGGTCTTTCTGGTTGGATATAGCATAGGTTTATTCAGCTTAAGTTATCAGTCTCTGTCGGTGGATGGTTATGGTGATTTCTCCTGGAACCTTAACGGATTTATCAACCCATACGACTATTCTTCGAACTTCATAAGAGGAAGGGATACAGGTGTAGACACACAATATGAGGGTTTCAGTTATTTAGGTTTAGGAAACCTGATGATTATCCCCGCAGCGGTGTATTTGTTCCTGGAGAAAAAATATTTCCGCCGTAAGTTGCCTTTTCTTTTGCCTTTTGGTGCGGCTGCGATTGTATATACACTTTATTCACTCTCTAACAGGGCATTTCTAGATGCACTGCCCTTATGGGATATTCAATTGCCTGACTCCGTTTTAATGTTTCTAAACCTATTCCGTGCATCTGGGCGGTTCATCTGGCCAGTCTTTTACTTCCTGGTATTATTTGGAATAATCGTCATCATTCGGAATGTTCGTTTTCCTGTGCTGCTTCTATTCGTGGTAGTGCTGTTTCAATATGGTGATATACAACCGCTTTATCAGCCCAAAATATTAACCGGCTTAACCAGTTACCAGTCTCCCCTACAGTCAGAATTTTGGAAATCAGCAGCACTGACCAATAAGCATATTGTTATTATTCCCGCGAAGAGATTGAGACCGCCTTATGAGCCGTTTGCTTTATACGCAGTAAGAAATCATTTAACCCTTAACCTGGGCTATTTTGCACGCAACGATACGCTGGCTTTCGAAGAATATAGCAAAAAAGTTGGGGAAGATCTACAAGCCAATAGACCTGATGCCCAAACTATTTATATCCTCTCGGACCCGGAATATATCACATTTGCCAAAGAGAATCTGGCAGATGGTATGTACCTCTGCGAAATTGATGGCTTCACGGTGATATTTTCAGCAGAAAATGAACTGGTGGGGGCTATATCTGATTTCTCACCATCCTGCTCTGTTCCTGCTCCTTGAAGTTAGCTAAAGGTATAAAAATCGCCGGGATATCCGGCGATTTTTCTATGGCTAATATTTCTCCACTGCCTGCAACTTTACCGGTGGATAGATTTGCCCTGGCACGGGAGGCATAGGGTTATAGACCCAATCCACCTTCACCATGCCAGCTTTGATCCCTGCGCAGCGGCGCATACCCAGATATTTTCCCCGTAGCAGCACATCTTCCATGGTGAGTGCCATGCCGAAGATTGCCACATCTGCCCCAGTCGGGATGGCTTTCAACTCGTCGGCATACACAGACGTCGAAAACAGGATGTGCTGATTATCCAGGCATTGAGCTTGGATAGCGGGGATGATGGCTGGGTAACCATCCACACCGACAAAGGCGATGAATTTCAAGTTATCGAGCTTATTAAGGAAGCTGCGCGTCCAGAGATTAAGCACTTCCTCTTTGCCAGGTTTGCGGCCCAAAGTGCGCACCAGCATGGTCTGAATGGCTGCAAAGATGATCCGGTTCATCGGTAGGGGTTCTTTACCCGTGTGGGAGAGCAGATCAAGGTAGTAAACCGTGTGGATTCCAAAATACGCATTGTAACGGAACATCGGCACATTATTGAAGTAATCGTATTCCGCGCCTTCTTTCGTGGAGTGGGTGAAGGTCGCCTTGCCACGCCACAGGTTTTTATCCAGATCCATGATGAGGAAGCCCGTTTTAGGGTTATTCAGGATATGCTGCTTGGAAAGGCCCTCGGTGAACTGCCCAAATGCCAACTGTTGTGAGGCGCATGCCATCAGGGATGAGATCAACGTGACGTGCGGCAGTCCATCAGGGGTGACAGTGGCTAGCAGGCCAATTTTCATCGCCGGTTGAGTGCTCAGGATATCTTCGGGTGAAAAGGTGGTCAAGGATAGGTTCATGTTCGACTCCTATGGTGGCGCAATCTGCCTGGTTAAGCCAGTAGCACGGACGATTTCGGGGTAATTGGAGGCGGTTTTTGCGATTTGTTCACAGTCAGACAGTTCTGTCTCGGTCATCAGCGGCGTATGGGCATAAGCCCATTCTAGACCGAGGCGGGTATACTGATCGCGGCACAGGTTGTTGAAGGCACACAATTCCCAACGTTCCACGCTTCCATTGAGCTCACGGTTGAGAAAATGTCCCAGTGCGGTCAGGTTTTCGATGGTGGCAGTTGTTCCTGGGATAAGTGGGGTGCGGATCCATAGCTGGAACGGCCGCAGCTGGCTGTGCTGCACATCACGCAGGTGAAGCAAGTTATCCAGGATTTGCCGATTCGAGCTGCCAGTAAACTGGCGGTGCAGGTCAGCATCGAGCAGTTTTAGATCGTACAGTACCAGGTCAGTGAAGGGCAGCAGGCAGTCCAGTGTATCCGTGGAGCAAAGGCCGCTGGTGTCGAGGGCAGTGGCAATGCCATCTGCTTTCAGCCCACGCAGTAATGCCTCAGCAAAATCAGCTTGCAGGGTTGGTTCGCCCCCAGAGAGCGTCACCCCACCACCCGAAGTCTCATAATATGCCCGGTCCTTGCGCAGCTCAGCCAGAAGCTCATCCACGGAAATAATTTTGCCCAATAGTTCGATGGCTCCGGAAGGGCAAGTTAATGCACATTGTCCGCAACCCTTACAGCGAGCACGGTCAATGTCAAGTCCAGAATCTGTTCGGCTCAGACAGTGGTCGGGACAAACCGACAGACAGGAATCACAGCCCAGGCAATGGATTGCAAACCATTGGGTCTGCGGTTTGGTAGAGAAGCTTTCTGGGTTATGGCACCAGGCGCAGTGCAGAGGGCAACCTTTGAAGAAGACCGTGGTACGAATACCCGGGCCATCCTCAGTAGAAAGGCGCTGCAGGTGCAGGATGCGTCCAGTCGGGGGCATCATTGCATCTGATGACTTTCGCGGGCGATGATTTCGTTCTGTAATTCACGCCCGATGGAGGTGAAATAAGCATTGTAACCGGTGACACGTACTAACAAGTGACGGTAATTTTCGGGATTTTTCTGGGCATCTCGCAGCAGGTCAGCATTGATCAGGTTAATTTGCAACGCTGAACCGCCGTTTTCGATGTAGCCACGCAGGAAGGCTTTAAATTTTTCACGGTGCTCAAGGTCACGCAAGATGGATGGGTTGAAGGTCATGGTGTGGCTGCCACCGTTGGGCAGCAAGTTCAGGTATTCGCCCCAATCGCCTTTGCCGTTCGCGGCTTTCCCGCCCAGGACCTTACCAACCGAGTTGACGTTAGCTGTTGGGCCATTGATATCTGCCCCATTGGATGGGCACAGAGCATTCGACAGGAATTTGCCTTGCGGACGCCCATCCGGGCTAGCTGGCAGGATAAAGGAATCAGCCACCCAGTAATTCCAGCTTAACATGCCGGGACGGAACTGGCGACCTGTGGATTGGGTGCGGTACTTCCAGGTTTCTTCCGTCCAGAGATCCATTACCTGGCGCGCCAGATCATCGGCGGCGTCATCATCGCGGCCATATTTGGGTGCCTTATGCAGGGCACACGCCTGCAAGATTTCGTGACCCACCCAGTTATCGCGCAGCGCTTGAACGAGCTCAGCCATCGTACAGAATTTGTGATCGTACACGAGATACTTCACTGCCAGGAGTGAATCCACAGTGGTGGCATAAGTAACCGCCTCGATGGTAACGTAGCCCAACTCTGCGCCGCCCTGGGTAATATCCAACCCCTTCTGAGCGCAGCCTTTGACCATGCAGGAGAGGTATGGCGTGAGGCCAAAGCGCGCCCGCAGGGATTCGCTCTGCTCGTAAAGTGCCACAATACGGCGGATGATGAGGCGCGTCTGGGCAGCGTAGGCTTGCCAAAACTCTTCCCAACTTCCGAATTGGGTGGGATCGCCGGTAGCCTCACCCCAACGTTTGACCTGCTCCACCTTTCCGGTCATTGGGTCAGTAAAAGGCAGTAGATCATATCCACCAGTGAGGGTGAGCTCCACGGCCTTCAGTAAGTTAAGGTTGGCGTCCACCGTGCCGGAGCGATCATTACCAACCATGGTATTTTCCAGGCAGCCCACCGGTGCGTAATCGAAAACGTTATTTTCGTTGATGAGATGGGCCACTCCTGATTTTTTTGCCTGGAGCATCATCCCGGCCATCGAACGCTCATCAAAATTAAGCAGGAAAGGCGAGCCCTGGCTGGAAGCAATCATATCCACGACGCGAGTGAGAAGCTCTTCGGGTGTGTTGCGGTGCAGGCGCACGTTAGGCTTGGGTTCCAGGATGGGTGACATCTCGTCAATCACATCCAGCAAGATATATGTCAGATCATTGGACATATCCAGCCCGCCGGGTCCCATACCCGAAATCGTAAAAAGCTGTCCATAACCAGCCGTGATGCCCTGATTGCCACCGGTTCGAATCATGCTATCGTATGCCGTGTTGCAGTGCATCCAGAAGCATTTTAGAATCTCCTTGCCAAATTCCGGATCCATACCCTCATGGATGGATTTTTCCCACAAAGGGTACAGGTATTGGTCAAGCCTGCCAAAAGAATCGCCTGGACCGGGATAGTTCTCGTCAGCCATAACCAGCATGTGAGTGAGCCAAAGTGCCTGAACCGCCTCCCAGAAAGTCTGGGGAGGTTCCCATGGCACACGAGCCAGGTTATCTGCCATCTGAGCCAGCTCGGCACGCCGGCTCACATCCGGCTCAATTTCAGCAAGGTGAGCGCATTCGCGGCGATATTCAGCAGCCAAATCGCGCGGCATCGTTGCAGCAATCATCATCGCCATCAGCTGCCCCCCCTTTTGGCCGACTTTATCGGCGTTGGTGAGGGCTGCATAAGCAGCCTCCAGTTCTGCATAGATTGCCTTCCAACCCTGGCGGATAATCCGCCCATAATCTGGGATGAGATGCCCGGAGGTGGCTCCAGTATTGCCATAGCCGTGGTTATGAAACCATAACATGTTGGATCGGCTGCCGTTTGGTCCATATACCAGGCTATCGCGCTCTTTGGTTTCCTTCTCCGTCAGGCAAGCGGAGGTCATAATATTAAAACGTCCTCCAGCAAGCAAATCACCGGGCAGGATTTCCTGGGGCAAGTAGTGCAGCATGACTTCACGGTTGAACCAGGAGCGACGCTCGGGCAGGGACCATGTCCAGAAGTCCCGGTCCAAATCCACTGTATGCGCCACCTGCTTAAAAGAAGAGCGGAAAGTCTGAAGGAAAGAGTACGTTTCAGGGACGATATAAAAAGTCAGCTCGTTATACTGGAAATCCCAGGGTGTGCCTGTGGTCCAGGAGGTGTACTCATTGTTCCAGGCACGCCGAACACCCCGGAAATAATACTCGCGCAGCCATTGGATGCGCGAGGAAAGATTTGTGGGGGTTTTGATAGCGTAACGGGGTTGGTCACAGATTACTGTAGCCATGAACGGCTCCTTTCAAGTTTCTTTTTAGATTCTCCGTGCCACCATTTTTGGGTGGTTCTTAGTATAGCACGCTCCAGGGCGAAAACAAATCTCCCTACGGGAAAAAACTGCATGCGGTCATCACCTACCAACTCCACACACTGCAGACGCTGCACACCCTCAAGCTACACCCTCCCGCCTCCATTCGCTGCCCGGTAGACCGTTGGGGCAAGGTTCTTGGCTAATGTGCGTAGTTCCTGAGATCCAACAAGACCGGCTGGCAGATACACCCTCTCACCATAAAACACGTTAACATAAGGTACTCCAGTGGGGGCACAAAAACAAGGAGAACCAGCCAGAAACTCACAAAAAATTGGGGGTTTTCTGGCTTTCGCGTTTTAAACTGACGGTAAATCAGATAGTTTAATATTAACCCAGGACAAAGATGTGGACCTGCTTTCAAGATCAAAAATCATCCACAAAGAAATCTTAAAATACAGGGTAAAAAAGCGGATATGTTTGATGCACCCCATCGTAAAACAACTGTTATCATGGAACCGATTGCAATTGAACGGATTCGTGATCTTTGGTCACGGACCTATAATCGGAATGGGAAACCTGACTGGTCGCACCTCTTCCCTTACTATCACGAAAATATCATCTTCGAAGACAGCATCCAGAGGATAGAAGGCATTACGGAATTCACTGCTATGTGCAACCGGATAGCCGAACGCTGCGAGCAGCTCAACATGGATATCCTCTCTATTGTTATGGATGCTCAGGATGTTTTTTTTAGTGGAAGATGGTGATGAAGTTTAAGAAATTTCCCAGCACCCCGCTTTACGGATGCACGAAGCTTACTCTCAGCGATGACAACAGGATCGTTTTCCAGCGGGACTATTTCGATCTTTGGGGAACTATATTCAACGGCATCCCCAGGCTGAGGAGTTTGTATTGGAAATTCATGCACAGGTATTTTGGATAGTAATGCTGCAAAAATGAAATTACCGGAAGAGCTGCAATTCATTGCTAATGCACGCATGGTTCAAACTGCGAGACATGCATCATCAACAAGTTGGAAGAGTCGATATATCCAGGCATCAAGAATGCTATCCTGCACAAATTTATCTCCACTCCAGTAACTATGGCGAAGATTGCTGGCAACACTGATGGAGCCATCACGGGATGGGCATTTAGTAATGATCCCATGCCAGCGGAAAACAGACTGCCAAAAATCCTAAATGCTGTCAAAACACCGATCCCTGATGTATTTCAGGCTGGCCAGTGGACATATAGCCCATCCGGATTGCCTATCTCCATCCTGACTGGTAAGCTGGCAGCGGACAGGGTTATCCAGGAATTAAAAAACAAGTAGATACTTTAAGGCCTGGGATAATAGGCGCATCATATAGTCTGTTCTATAGCAATATAAATATACTTTGTGCCCAAGTGTTGTATTCACACATCAGAAGCGTCATGGTAAATCATCCATCATACTTTTTACGATTTTGATCTGATCTTTTCCCCCAATGACACCAATGTGATCGCCCACTTCGAACTCAGTCATTGATTTTGGATTTGCAATTAGCTGTTTGTTTCGGACCAGCGCCACCACGGTGTTGCAATTGCAGCATTGGCCCAACAAAGCGTACAATAGATGTGTGGGAGTCTGTGACATTTTTAAGCATTTTTCTGGTTTCGGTTCATTTCTGCTCCCAAGCAGAATCCACGCCCGCCCACACGCCACTCACGCAAACCATTAGGCTAACAGATCAACAAAACCATCACGCAGTTCGACTCACATCTTCGTGGGGCACTTTTATTTTAAAAAGAAAGGAAAGGCCAATCTCGGATGCCTTTCCTTTCAAACCATTCATCAGCTAATTCCAAACCAACCCAATTACAAGCGCCTACTAGCTGCCTCCCCTTCATTCGTCTTTCCACTCATGGGTTGTAATTGGGGCTCGATCGTGCGCAGAGGTGGCTCTCGGTTCACGAAGAAAATCGGCGCAGGCACTTCAGGTCGTGCTGTAGCCGCGGCAATACGTGCCGCGGTCTCTGTGGTTGCGGTAGTCTTCCCAGCCTTGCCGAGATAGATAAACCAATACACCAAGCCCACCATCACCACGCCACCGATGATATTCCCAATCGTAACCGGCAGCAGGTTCACGATGAAGAAGTTGTTCCAGGTGAGGTGAGGAAAGTCGGATGGGGTCTTCTTGATGGCTTCGAAGAATGCCGGGGTTCCAAATTGCTTGATGAACAGGGCAATCGGGATGAAGTACATGTTGGCAATGCTGTGCTCGAAACCTGCGGCCACAAAAGCGGAGATGGGGGGAATGATTGCCAGAATCTTGTCAATCGTGCTGCGGGCACTGTAGCACATCCAGACGGCCATGCAGACCAGGGCATTGCAAAATATCCCAAGCACCACAGCCTGAGCAAATCCCAGGCTCGTTTTGGCCTCACCAGTACTCAGGGCTGCTAAACCGATCGCACCACCACCAAATGTGTATTGGCGGGCAAGGAATAGCAGATAGGCAGTCAGCGATGCTCCAACAAAATTGCCCAGGTACACCACTCCCCAGTTGCGTAACAGACCACCCACGGATATTCGCCGGTTGGCAAAGGCGATAATGATCAGACTATTACCAGTGAAAAGCTCTGAGCCTGATACTACTACCAGGATCAGGCCAAGGGTGAAGGTCAGGCCTGCCAACAGGCGGGTAATACCATATGGCAACGCTGAACCTCCAGCGCTGACCGTGGTGGCAAAAATGGCACCCATGGCAATAAAAGCACCCGCCAGGACGGCGAGCAGGAACATGCGCAAAGTATCTATCCCGGTTTTCTTGACTCCCGTCTCTGCTGCTTTGACTGCCATCTCAGCAGGCAGCAAAGCATCGAATGAAACTTCCTTGGTTGGCTGTCGACCGTCTTTGGGTGTATGTGTGGATGTAGAAAACATTATAATCACCTCATGCTATGGCAGCAATTTCGGTATCGATGGCGAAGATATGATCATATCGCTCGTCAACGGGTGAAGCCACGGGTAGCTCGGGCTGAATGACTTTCAGCAATCCCTGGCACATTGCGTTGAGTCCGACGTGTGCCAGCTCTGATTGGGGTAGGCCGGTTTGCCCGGCGGTTTTATCAAATGGACAGTCACAGATAATAAAACGCAACTCAGGTCCAATCTGGTGAATGGTGAAGTTCACCTTCAACGTCTCAAGCACGCACTCCAATGCACACACACCTGGGTTGGGGAAGCTATCTAAAAAGATGTTGTCCAACATGTACATAGCAACCGCCTGTCCGAGTCCACTACCAAAGCTCTCCATGAAAGCATAAGCCTGGTTTTCCTCGTAGCCCGTCTGGCAGAACATGGCGTATTCCAGAAATATCTCACAAAGTGAGATGGCGGTTTCTTCCCCCGCTCCGCTTAACTCCCCCCAAATATGAAAGCCGTCCAAGAGATCGTCGCGGACATAAACATCTCGTTGACCGACTTCATTGTAATACATATCGGAGCTGGCAATTGGATAACGGCAGATCAGTGTGGCTCTGGTTTGAATTGATGTTGGCATGGTTCCTTTCCTCCAATTTATAGTGTTTCTTTATGACGGAAGCGCCCAGGGCATATGGTTTAGCCCAGCTTTGATTGATTGCGCATTAATTCACTATGTAATTTATACTAAAAGAGGGTCACAATAACAAGCATCCACTGGTTACAAAGTGGTTACAATATATCCCCCTTATTTTTTTTGTTATCCGTCAGTTACTTGCTAATTATGGTTCTTGGGTGTATTCAGCACATAACCCGCATTAGGGATGGTCTCGATCAGCGAAGGGGTGCCAGATTCTGTTTCGAGTTTGTTACGCAAACGGTACACCAACTGCTTGAGCATTTCATTAGTGGCACCCTCAGGACCCCAAACCCGCAGGATAAGGCTATCATTATTAAGCACCCGGTCAGGATTCTGCATCAGGGCACGCAGCAAGCGTGTCTCCAGGTGAGTCAGGCGGATTGGGCCGGCCTCTCCCATGTGGACCTCCCGCCTCTCTGCATCGAAAGTGAGTGGGCCCGCCTGCAACATTTCCTGCGGCTCCTTTACCGCGCGGCGAAGCAATGCCCGGATGCGCGCGATCAGCTGGCGCGGGCTGAAGGGTTTGATAATATACTCGTCAGCTCCAGCTTCCAAGGCAGCAATTACATCGTCATCCGTATCGCGTACAGTAAGCATGATGATGGGCACCTGCGACTCGTTTCGGATACGCGTGCAGACCTCCAACCCATCCAAGCGTGGCAAACCCCAATCCAGCACGATCAAGTCGGGGTTATCCTTGGAGAACTGCTCAAGCGCGCTCAATCCATCATGGGCATTGGCTACATCAAAACCTGCCCGGCGGATGGCAAATGCCAGCACGTCTGATAAGGCCAGATCATCATCGACGACAAGTATCTTAGTCATAGGTTATCTTTCTCCTCTGGGGGATGGATGGGGATGGTAAACCAGACTTTGGCGCCTCCCTTGGGGAGGTTCTCTGCACCAACCTGCCCGCCATGCATTTCCACGATTGATTTTACCACCGAGAGGCCCAAGCCAATCCCATATTGGGTATCATGTGACTGGTTGGCAGTCACAAAACGTTTAAATACGTCAGCATAGCGATCGGTGGGAAGCCCGGGACCACTATCAAGCACTGCGATCATCACCCACTCGGGGTCTTGGGTGATATTCAGTTCTATCTTGCCACCCATTGGGCTAAACTTGCTGGCATTGGACAGTAAATTGACCAGTACCTGAGTCAGGCGATTGGCATCTGCCCAAAGGGTGGGGATAGCCTCTGGTATGGTCAATACCAAGCTCTGGTTTCTGCGCTTTAGCAAGGGGGACATTAGATTTTCAGATTCCTGGACAACACCCGGAAGATTGATTGGACGGCGATGAACCTGGAAACAGCCTGCTTCAATAGTGGTGCTTTCCAATAGATTCCCCACCAGGGTCTGCAAGTGCAGGGTACTCAGGCGAATGGTTTCCACCAATTCTGTTAGCTCATTCGGTGTCAGATCACCACCTTCTTCCACCAACAGCTCAGTAGTGGCAGCTATCCCGGCCAGTGGTGTACGAAATTCATGGGCAACATTGGCCAGGAAATTATAGCGTAATCGGTTAACAGCTTCCTCTTCAGTGAGATCGCGAATTACTAACACGCGCTCAGAGCTATAACCAGTAGGAGGGTTATTATCTGGTGGTGAAATTGTGAAAAACAAAAGGAGTGGTTTTCCGTGTGCATCAAGCACATTCAGACGCTGTTTTATGGGTCCATCAGTAGGTTTTTGCAACAATTCACCCACGGTCACAGTCTCTCCGGGGGCGGGTGGGAAAATATGGGTGTAATGAAGGCGTTCCACGTTCCGGCGATCGTAGCCCAGGATTTCCTCTGCATCTGGGTTAAAAAAAGTAATACGATCATTTTCATCAATGGCGATTACTCCCCTAGGCAACAAGGATAATAACCGCTCGGCATGTTTCATCTCGCGCTGGGTCACTGACAGGGTATGGCGCAACTGTCGTCGGGCCAGCTCAAAATGGCGACTAAGCTGATTGATCTCCGGCACGCCACTTTCAACCGGGGTGGAAACATCCAGGTTGCCTTGGCTGATCTGGTCGGCAGCTTTACTCAATTGTAACAACGGGTCGGCAATGGAGCGTGCTTGACGCGCCACCAGTAACGAACCACACAGCATGACAAGCAGGCTAAAACTTGCCGAGACGATGATTGTGTTGACCATCCCTTGCCGGATAGAGTTGCCTGGAAGAGCAACCTCACTTAATGCCACCACATTACCATGTGCATCTCTGAGTGGCATTAATCCAACATAATATGTTTGATCCAATGCTGCCCCCATCGTGCAACAAGCCTGACCGGTCTTTTCCACTCTCAAGGCCGATTGGGGATCGAGTGACCAATCGGGAGCGGCTGGTAAGCTGGTGGCAACCCGTTTACCATTGATAATTAAGCTTTGCGCCAAACCAGTTTGATTTTCCAGAGTGCCCATGTAGTCTGACTTGAGCTCACGCGCCACCAGCACCCATCCCAGAACGGGATTATTTGCCTCTGTTGATTGAATTTGGCTGACCCCCACGATAAAGAGCCTGCCCGGATCCCCCACGATTGTAAAATCAGCGAAATAAGGCTCATGTCCAACCAGGAAAGCCTGTGAGGAAGGCAGTACTGGCAACTGATCACCAGCCTGTAGGCCAGGCGTAATCACCTGAACGATATCCAGGTTCCCACTTTCCTGTTTGAGAGAGTCCAAGTATGGTCCCATCGCTGCCACATCACCCTGTTGGATCAGGTTGTAAAGTGTCGGTCGTCCTGCAATCAACCCGGAAAGTTTCTTCAGGCGGGTGATTTCAGCATTATAAAGCCCCTGGGTGGAAGATTGTGCATCTTGAACGCGCAGCCACACCTGACTCTCGAGTGCCCGCCACATGGCAATATTGGCTGGTAAACCACTGAAAACAATGATGGCAATCACCACAAGCACAAGGCTCAGGATGAGCCGCTGTGACAAGTTCATCCGTTGGAAACGTTGATGAATGCCGTTTATTACACGTTGCATTTCTTACACACGACCCGACAGGTTCACATACTGGGTAAAGGGTTAGTTAATGTTAATTTTAACACAAGTGGCAACGCTAAAGAATTGACGTATATGGCTTGTTCATCCCGGTTTTTTCTACTTCCCTATCTGGATATCACGACAAAATAATACACCACCCTACCTTGACATATCCATACTCAGGTTCAAATTGGGTTCAAACAAGTCTTTTGTCAGTTTGGGCCAATTACCCGTTCGTTCTAGGCATCAAAATAGATTGGATTGGAGATCAAGGCAGGCAGCAGGGGCAAACCCGGCAGGAATCCCCTCAGGATCTCAATCCGGGCAAACCCTGCGGCATGCATGGTATATGCACCATGCATTTCTCCATCCGATTCGGCTTTTACGAGGGGGGTATTCCCGCCCGCCGTAACCACCTGCACCACATCCCCGGCCAACAAACCGCGAGCAATAAACTCGACCTGCTTCACCTTGAAGAATGCCACGCTATCTCCCAAGATGGAATCTCCAGCGGTCATCTCAAGCGTGGGTCCGTTGGCGCTGTAGGTGAGGTAAGCATGCCCAAGCTTCAAAGCAGACAGGAGATCCGCCGGGCTGGCTGACATGGCATAGACACAAGTGGTCGGTCCACCGGGGAATAGAAGCAGTGAATCCCGGTGATAATCGCTCCCTCCACAAATGGGGACCTTTTTGCCCGCCGCAAGCATGCTTTGCCATAATCCAATGGCTTGCAGGTTGGACCCGCGCATCGGACCGTTCCAGATCTCGAGGCAATCAAAAGGAAGGGAATGCATGTCAAACAAGAATGGGCAAACAGGATCACATGGATGGTTGATGCTAATGAAGGCACCACGCGAGCGAGCAGAGGTAAAGCGGGCTTGAACTTGCTCCATCGTATTGGCAAGAAATGGCCCGTCATAAGGCTTATCCACTCCCAGAAAGTTGGCGTGACCTTGATAATGGGTCCATTCAATCCCGGGTATCAGGGTAAGATGGGCGTGTTCGAGCAGAGTATCGGTTGAGACCATCTGGTTATGGTCGGTGATAGCCAGGTAATCCAGGCCATTCCTGGATGCATGTTGGGCCAGCTGTTCCACACTAAGGACACCATCCGAGCCTTGGGTGTGGGTATGCAAATCTCCCTTTAACAAACGCAGGTATTTGGGTTTGAAGGATAGCTCGTAGAGGACATCCACACCTTCATCGGCTACCTTATACGCCCCGACAATGATCTGCCATTCGCCGGGAACAAGAGCACAAGGATGGTAGCCCGGGGTAGCCTGGGTTTCACTGACGAAAATATCCAATTTATCCGAACCGGAGGCGCCCACCTGGTTCCCGTCAGATGCAATGAGACCCAGATCGATGATACTCCGCTCTTTGCGGGAGATAAAACTGCCATGCTCCACCCTATTTTCGCTTTTATGATGGCGTTCATAGGAATAGGTCAGAGAGAATGACTCGGTATTTTCGGGCATGCTGAATGGAATGGTAAAGTAAGTGCCTTGCCTGCCGTGTTCGATGAAGAATGGGATCTGAATTCGGGTTTCGGTGGGTGATTTATCCATAATTTTTTAAATAGGTTTCAAGTTAGCTGCCAGGAAGCGTTGAATCTGCGTATTCCATAAGAACCAGTCGTGGAATCCATCTTCCTCGTGGTAATCGACCTGGATGCCAAGGGATTGGCAAGCCGCATAAAATTGGGTATTGAGAGGGTAAAGGTCCTCCTGACGCCCACAAGCCATGAACAGGCGGGGCAGGCTGGAGGGCTTTTGGGCTGCCCGTTTCAGCCAGACTGCCGGGTCATGCTCACTGCCGGCAAGATGATCCAGGTTCCCGAATAAATATTCAAATTCCGCCCGGCGCGGGTCGTTGGGATAAGCCGTGAGGAAGGCAACAGAAAGCACTCCCGAGAAGCTGGCTGCGACTGAATAGTGTTCGGGGCGCAGAAAAGCAGCTTTGAATGCTCCGTACCCGCCCATGGAATTGCCGGCGATGAGGGTATCTTCACGGCGAGGAGACAGCCCGAAGACCTGCTCAAGGTAACGCGGTAGCTCATCCGTCAGGTAAGAAAAATAATTCTGACCATTTGGCTGGTCTATATAAAAGCTGCGACCTACCGATGGCATGATGACCACCAAACCATACAAAGAAGCCATCGATTCTATGGCTGTGTAGCGCTGCCAGGCACTGGCATCATCACTGAGACCATGCAGCAGGTAAAGCACTTTGCGCTTTGAAACTGGCAAACCTCGCATTTCCCCCGGACCGGGTAAGATGATATTCAAAGGCAGATTGACTTTTACAGATTCTGGAACGTGATCGATGCGTAAGAGAGCCATATTTATCCTGCCTGCTCAACTTCAGCCATCGCTGGAACACTCCCAGTTTTCTCGAAATTAATGAAGAACGAGAAAATAAAGCTGATGACCATTAATATCGGGGGAAATATGGTGAGCAGGAAGCGGGAGGCTTGATCGGGTTGTGGCCCGGGATTCGAACCGCTCTCGTATTGGTACAGGATGAAGACCAGATAAAATGCGGCACTGGTGAACAAACCGTTCAGCCGGTTCATGAATCCAAGCGCATTCGAGATGATCCCTTCCCGGCGCAATTTGTGTTTCTGGGTGTCCTCGTCCATGATCTTCGCACCGATCAAATCCATGGTGGTAATCACCCCGGCAAATCCGAACCCCACCAAAGCGCTGCAAATGATGCCGGTGATCAGGGAATTTGCAAAATAGAGCGGGATAAAAGCGACTGCCAGCGTGGCCAGTGAAGCCCTCCATACCGGCATCAGGGAGTATTTCCTGACCCAACGTGCCCACACTGCCACGCAGCCAATGGCGATGAGCAGAACAGCTGCAAAAAGGAATGTCGTCTGGCTTTCTGAGAGTTTCAAGGCATATTTTACGAAGAAAGGCATCGAAGCGAGAACGAGTGACATGGCAGCACTATAAAAAGCATTGGCGAATCCGGCTATCCAGAACTTCCGGTTGGTGAGCAAGTTTTTGATGCTGTCCCAAAGCCGGGGCTTTTCTTCATCGACCTGGATTTTCGTTTCCCGGCTGGTGAAGGCCATATACAGGATTACCCCGCCACCCAGCAGACCGTATAGGATGGAGGTGAGGCTGTAGCCCAGGGCTTTTACCACCATGGGGGTCAGGGCAATACTGATAATCATGGCGACCAGCTGAAACGCCTGCCGAAGGGCGTTTACTTTGGCTCGATCGGCATCACCCCGGAAAAGCTCCGGGAACAGGGCGCCGTAATTGGCATTGATGACCGAGTCCAGCGTGCCGGTAAGCATATAAAAGAGCATGCAATAGACCACCAGGGAATTGCCAGCCAGAAATGCTGGAGGGCTGTAGAAAGCAACAAAGCCTAGTACCAACAGTGGAGTCCCAATGGTCAGCCATGGACGCCTGCGCCCCCAACGCGTAGCGCGTCCGATCGGAGAGAAAGCCGTATACGGGGTTGTCCAGGGCATCGATGAAGGTATAGATCAGCAGCATGAGTGAAAACTGAACCGTTGTCATGCCCAGGCTGTCCACATAGTAGATGGCGGCGTAAGTCTTCAGCATATTGATCGGGATGGAGGTGCCAAACATACCCACAGCATAATTAAAGGATTTCAAACGGGGCTTATTATTTTCAAGCGCACTCATTGTAGTTCTCTCCATGAGGATTTAATAAATATTATGGGATACATGGGTGATTATTGCTTAATGAATTATAGTACAGAACAGATAATGATTAATTTAGCCAGATCCAATGGTAAACCATGAGCATCGAATGGCTTATACTATAATTGGTGCCGATTTCGAACGCGGAATTCTGCATGATGGCAATTTACCCGTCGAAGCTCCTGGTATTGAGCAGGTCAACCACTCCGTACTTGATATTGAAGGCATTGCCGGCCTTGTTATATAACCAGTCACGATAAAAGAGGATGACTTATTATGATCATTGGTGCACATTCCATTATTTTCAGTAAAAATCCAGAGGCGGACCGTGCTTTCCTGCGAGATGTGCTTCACCTGCCGAACGTCGATGCAGGAGAGGGCTGGCTGATTCTTGGGCTACCTCCTGCAGAACTGGCGGTGCATCCTTACAAACGCAATGATGTCCACAAGTTTTATCTGATGTGTGATGATATCGAGGGGTTTATCGTAGAAATGGAGCAGCGCGGGGTTGATTGTGAAAACGTGGTGGGAGCAGAGTGGGGATACCTCACCCATATCACACTGCCCGGCGGAGGAAAACTTGGCGTTTACCAGCCCCGGCATACAAGACCAACAGATCTGACCACCCGGTGACCTGCGAGGCGTAAGATTATTGGGAAGTGAGCTACTCGAAAAACCAGAGCATCGAAGGTACGCGATTACAGATATCAGCTGTCCATTGCCAGAATGGGATTGGTGAATCTCTGCTCCTCAATGACACGCCGAGCGAGATCATACCCCTGGTTAATTAAACTGTCGGATTGCTTAAAATCCCAGATCGGAACAGGGGCTTCACCGGTGAGATCGAGATATAGCAGCGGAATTCCACGCGCCTCAGCCAGCTGGAGCTCGAGGTCGATTTGTCGTTTTTCCACCGAATAGAGCAACCGGTCCAGAAATCCCCGAACACCATCGCCTGTCCCAAGCAGCTCGCGTGAGTTCGATCAGGTC
This sequence comes from uncultured Chloroflexia bacterium, assembly GCA_963774275.1. Taxonomy (GTDB): domain Bacteria; phylum Chloroflexota; class Anaerolineae; order Anaerolineales; family UBA4823; genus FEB-25. The sequence goes on from CAVZEP010000013.1 coordinate 19,476, forward strand.
GAGGGCGACAATTTCAGTTGCCCCGAGATTTATGGCAGGCTCAACCGGCAGGTTACTCACTACTGCCCCATCCATCAGGTAGCGATCCTGCTTTCTAACCGGCATGAACCAGGGTGGTAATGCGGTGGAGAGCAAGAGGGCGTCCAGGATTTTGTCCTCCTCCATCGTTCCATGTAAAATCGGTTTCCCGGTGTTCAGATCCGCTGAGACAATCACCAGGTTTGGCTTTTGGATATCTGTAAAACTCAATTCAGGGGTCAACCCCTGGCTGATAAAAAAATCTCTCAACCGGCGGGAGGGATCATTGGAAGAGCGCTTAAACATCGCCCGGACAGTCAGCCAGACGTAATTCGCGGGCAGGAGATCGGAAGCGCCTGCATTGCGCCAGGCAGCAGAAAGCTGGTCCAGGCTTTCTTTTGAAAAACCATTCATGGCAAGGAAGGCGGAATTTACAGCTCCAATGGAGGCGCCTATCATAAAATCAGGCTGAATGCCGGTTTCCAGCAAGGCATACAGGGCTCCCACCTGCAATGCTCCACGTGCACCCCCTCCACTTAGCACAAATGCCAGCTTCTTTTCCATCATGCTCCTGAATCGCAAACAGTTGAAGGCTAATAATCTATTTCTACCTTCATTATAAATCTTCCTGATAATAATATAACCAGGTAATTAACGGCGATCAATTAGATGTTGCGGAATTCGTGAAGTGAAATTTACCCTTAGTAAAATATTCTTCTGATTAATCTGATCAGTAAGATTGAAAGGATTTTTATCAACCCAAATTACAATCCCAATAATGTTAATTTCTAAGGGTTAACCCATTTAGAGGTAAATAAATCAACCCTGTGGTTTTTATGCCTACTTTGTGTAATTTTCCTAGAGGAATACTTATCCTATAAATAGCACCGATTTTGGATACTTCTCCGATTGGTCATCCATTCCAACCCGATATAAATCTCGCCACTATGTTCATTTACAGCAAGGGCGTGCAAACCCACCCCGATAAATGGCAGAGATATTGTGGCAACCGTACTTATAGCTAGCATGCTAGATGCCCATGTGGGAATGTATAGATCCAAGAACGTACCAAGCTCCAACACCTTTATATATCATCCAATATTGAGGGTGTATATGTAGCTTTATACTGTTCACTTTTCAAGTTTGAATAACAAACTGCATATAAACTGCATATAAAGTTTGACTCATTAATGGGGATATGATAAGATTAAAATCTCGTGAGTAACATAAGTCAATAAAAAAACCAGTCCAGTTATTACACAGGGGTGACCTGGTTATGGGGTTTATTTCGCAACTTTTAAATCGGTATTACGTTTCCCAATTTACAGGGTTTTATTAATCGCATTGTGCGTGATATATTTCGCACAGGATTTAATATCTTGAATGGGAAACCTGCTCTGCCAATTCACCCTCTCCAATCAAATACTAAACAGCACATTATATCTTTGGGTGTCTTTCTAAAAACTCGGAGCAATCAGCTGCTGAGGATGATGAGCACTATTGGTATAGCGATAATTCTATTGACGCTTATCGCTGCCCAATGCCAAACTGAAACAGATCGTGTCACCCTCAAAGTTAATGTTGTCAGCCTACTTGATGGAGCGCGTATAAAGGCCGGTACTGTTGAGGTCTTGTCAGTAGATACCACTACGAACACCTCGAACCATGTAATTGCAAGTGAGCCGATCGACGATGCAGGCCTAGTTACATTCCAATTGCTACCCAGACGATACTTGAGCCGAATGGCACACGGGTATACCGGTCAGGTCGAGATTGATCTTCAAGAACCATCAGAGCTACAACTCAAGGTATTCCAAGTTCCACAGGGGTATGATTTTATACCCAGGGAGATGATTGGTTTTTCACTTTAGACCTTAGGATAGTAACCCAAGGGCTTATAGTTGTTTTATTGTAATAATACACACAATCTAACAAACAAAGGAGACAAAATATGAACAAGGTCATGCGGCACAAGGGTTTACTTATTATTCTTTTCGTTTTCGTAATTTTAGTATTACCAAAGGTAGTAGAAGCTAACTATGCAGAAGAATTATCCACTATTCAAGAAATAATCACACCAGAGCCGTTTGTTAGCGAGGAAAACAGTCAAATCCCCCGACCTGTTTCACAAACCTCCCGGCTGCCTGTAGTGCCATACCTTCAAGGTGCCGGGAGAGGCTATGACCATCAAGAAATAGAAAGCGCACCCCCAGAAATTTCCCCATACCAGCTTTCTATCAGCCTACAACCCGGTCAGAGCTACACAGCGACTGTGAGCGTTTTCACAGGAGCCACTCCCATCAGCAAGGGAGACATTATGTTCCTGTTTGACCGTACTGGAAGTATGGGCGGTGAAATCGGCCAGGCAAAAGTATCGGCTATTCAAATCATGAACGCTATCCGTCAGCGTCTACCAGATGCATGGTTTGGAGTTGGAAGTTTCATGGACTATCCTGCCTGCTATATCTACCCTGGATACTCTGGTTGTTATGGCGACCCTGGTATTGGTGATATACCTTGGGAGTTGGACATTCAACCAACGAGCGTCATTACTGATGTTGCTAATTCTATTAATGCACTCTGGTTAGGCTATGGAAATGACGAACCTGAAGACTATACCCGCGTTCTGTACGAAGTCCAGTCGGTTGCATGGCGAACCAACAGCAAGAAAATCGCCATGGTGTTTGGTGATGCGCCTACACACGACTTGAGTTTCGGAGGTTATAACTATGGAGGAGACCCTGGTCGAGATGCCATTGCTGAGACGGCAGATGACCTGGACTTTGAAACGGTAGTGCAACAGGTCGCGGATGAAGGTATCTCGGTAATCGCTGTTGACAGTGGAAATTATCTTCCATCCGAAGCCACGTTTAAGGGGATGTCCATCGGTTACGACACTTCATCTGGGACAGATGGACTATACTTTAATCTCCAAGACAGCAACCAAATCCCAACCGCTACAGTTCAATTGATTATTTCGGAAACCCAGGTAATCGATCATCTCTCAATACAAGTTACCGATGAATACGTAAATTGGGTCCGCATCGAGCCCTCCGAATACCAGGAGGTTGGCTCAAATATTACCAAGACGTTCACAGTCGTAATTAGCGTGCCTACAGGTACTGCGACTGGGTTCTATCCATTTGCGCTCACTACGATAGGCGATGGCACGATCCTGGGGATGACGCATGTGGATGTGACAGTGCCATCAGACTCTCCCATAAGCGATCTGGGTTTCCGGCCTGACCCTAATGGATTCGAAGCGAGGAATTTCGGTTCAACCCAGACTTGGGAGATGTTCCGGCAGTATTTTGGAGCTGACCAGGTAGAGCACGCGAACGGAAATCGAATTCACGCTGCCGATGAATTTTTCATACTCCCGGATGATGGGTATCGAGATGTAGGCAAGGGAGGGTCTTGTTTCGGTTTCTCTGGAGCCAGTCTGATCAATTGGAGAAATCTTGACCAATCGAATGCTGGTAAGTTCGCCATGTCGAATTATTCGGATCTTTTCGACGAAACCACAAACGAAGACATGCGAGAAGCTATAACCTTCTATCAAGGCACCCAAAAGGGACTCGAGATAAGTAGCTACATCAATACAATGTGTACTATGCTGGACCATTCGCCGAATGGTTTTTATCGATATTTGAAGTCATTGATTCAAAATAACAGCCCGTCAGTGATTGCATTCACTTGGGATGAGGATTATTATGCATATTTCCCAAAGGAAAAGGTTTTAGAGGCTAATGGGGGGCACGCGGTCGTTCCATACCGATTTGAGGAACCGGACAGCAACCATGCATATGTATATGTCTATGACAGCAATATCCCCGGGAATGAAGATCACCGCTTCGAATTTGACCTCGCAGACAACACATGGAGTTACCGCTGGCCAGTGCCTCTGTGGCCTGACATCGTTATAGAAGGCGATGCCAGCAAGTGCCAGTTTTATGTAATCCCCATAGACCTCTTTCGATACAAAGGCGTGGTTCCATGGTCAAGTGGAGGGTTGATCAGCTCCCAGGGAGCTGGTACTGACAGTAGCTTACTTCAACTATTCACTACGTCGGGTCCAGCCAAGCTACTTTTCACTGACGACGAAGGCCGACGGTTGGGTTGGGACGGAGCCGCTTTTTACGATGAAATACCAGGCGCAACCTACATACCAACACTACAGCAAACCTTCACAAATGCATCCGGGCTCTACTACATCAACCCTGATATCCAATACGACTTGAAGATCCACGGTACTGGGGAAGGCCAAGCTAATATAAGTGCCTGGAGCTCAGGACATCTGGTGGAGATATCGAACTTGGAGGTAGTGACTGGCACAGTATCATCGCTCAATGTATCAGCAGACGGTGGCATGCTCACATTTGGTTCCGCCAGCGGTGATACCCAGCTATCTCTTTCGGTGGACCAAATCCTGGCTGGCGAAGATCGAAATGTGACTGTAGGCAACCTGGCAGTAAGTCCGGGTGAAGTTGTAGCGTTACAACTCGTCGTGAGCGATACGCTGAGATATACAGACACTGTCCTTATTAGCACCAACAGTCCAATTTCAAGAACCTATGATCTCTCAATGCAGCGTTCCGGTGGCAGTGGATACTCGGTATTCGGTCATCAGGGTATTACTCTAGATCCTAACTCAAATTCTTTAGTAATGTTGAATGACTGGTCCACCCTTAGCCAGGTTGATGTCCTGGTTGACTTGAATAAGGATGGTATCATCGATGAGGTGCGTCCTGCAGAAAATGAGACTCAAGCAGCATCGATCTTTCTTGAAGCCTATCCTACGACAGTGCACACAGGCAGAAACCTCGCAGCTATCACAGTTGAAGTCAGAGATCAATACGGAGCTTTTACTCCAGATGGAACGGTGGTTAAATTTTTTAGCACCCTCGGGACCTTGTCCATAGATGAGGGTATGACAAGTGGCGGGCTTATTCATCTCACGCTGACTAGCGGCAGCCAAGCAGGCACTGCTACTATATCCGCTATTGCCGGTTCTACGACTGGTTTTGTGGATATCGCCATCTCCAACTATGTGAATTATCTGCCACTTGGAATAAAAAATCAGCCTTAGATCTATCCTATAGTTAACGGCCGATAAAATTGTTAGCCCTTGATCAATTGCTCAGCGAGACCCGGTTAGCGTTTGAAAGACTGATCGGGTCTCGCTGCTTTACCCCGCATGATTCAAAGCTTAATTTATAAGCCCAATCCAGTGACTTGCATATAAAATTAGCCTGTTCTAAAAATCCTTATCACAGCTAACTACTCATGAATAACCTATATCCAGTCGAGCAATGATACCTCCTAAATTAAACAAAGCACTGTGTAAGGTCGTCAACCACACCTTTCCTCATACAAATCACAATAATACTTAATGCATTTGATTATTTGGATCCCGGGATAGAAAAAAATAGTCGAAGATTGTTTATCAACCAATTACACCTAAAGAATCAGAAGAGCACTCTCCTAAAAGGTAGAAATCATGGACATACCTTCACCTATTCTCAAACCCAATTCCCTTGGAATAAGCCTCTTCACCTGGGCAGTCGTCCTGCTGGTTTCGGACCTGCCCAATGCCATCTGGCAGGCGTTGATCGGTGAGCCACCGGCCTGGCTTTTCTGGGTAAAAATCGGGTTCCTGGTGGTGTTAATCTTGATCAGCCTGGCATGGAAACCGATCCAGCGCGTACGCCCCTATTTCTTTCTGCTGCTGGTGCTCATGCTGTCATTATGGGGTATGAACTGGCTGATGGGGACTGCTGCTTACGACCAGTGGCAGCAGCAGATTGGCTGGTTCTGGGCAATGAGCGCCTTCCAGCTGCTTAAGTTAGCCGTCGCTTTCATTATGATCCTGGTCTTATTGCGGATGGGCAAGCAACGCAAGGAGTTTTTCCTTACGCCGGGTCAGCTGGATGCACCTATCCGGTCCATGACGGGCGGAGAAAATCCCGGCAAGCGTTCCATTTCATGGAGGCGCCTGGGACTCTATCCTGGGAATTTGTATCGCTCACCTCACGCTGCTCTTCTTTGGGCTGGAAAGCCTGCCCTCCGCTGAACTATTGACCAAAGCGTTGCCATTTTTCCCTGCTGCACTGCTTTTTGCAGCCACAAATGCCTTCTCTGAAGAGCTGCAGTTCAGAGCATCTCTGCTGGGTGACCTGCAAAAAGC
>CAVZEP010000014.1:0-36783 GCA_963774275.1 uncultured Chloroflexia bacterium
CTGATACGGCATAAAAACCATCCGGTAGCTGGGCAAAGCCATATGTACGCCGCCCGGTGATCATATTCAAGTCCAGAGAATACCAATCACCCCACAAACCCTGGGTGGTGTCGTACATCTCGCAGGTATTGTAATAAGCGGAATAACCACCACCGCATACGAAGATGTACCGGTTGCCGGACAGATACGCTCCCGGACTACCCCGGGCTGTATTCATAGATGACATGGTATACCATTGATTGGCTATTGGGTTGTAGACTTCGACGTTTGGGAAATCTGTATAGGCATCGTCAACTCCACCGATGGCATAAATCTGACCATTCACTGCCAGGCCAGCCAGGTAGGCACGGGAGAGGTTCATGTCTGGCAAGGCTGACCAGCGTGACCCCGCTGGGGCAGCTGGATCATAAATGTATGCCTTATTTGTGGTGGCTAACGCCTGCTTACCGCCGAAGATATACAACTTGCCATCCATAGACGCGCAGCCCATGCTAATTGTCGCCACAGGCAGTGGGTCGGTAGAGATGGTCTCCCAGCTCTCGTCGGTGGTGTGGAAAACTTGCAGGTTATTCATATAGATTGAGCCAGCATCATATCCACCGGGGATATAGATGTCGTTACCGATAGTCGCTGCGCAGATGTTGCTCGCCGGGGTGGGCATCAGCGAAGTTGGATCGGACAAGACCGACCAGTGTCCGCTGGCGGGATCATACATCTCCACGTTGTCTTCACGGCCTCCAGGGATCTCGCCACCGATCAGATACAGCTTGCCATCGACTGTTGCAAGCGCTGGACGTGACCGGGCACTGATTACCGGGTCAATCGCTTCCCACACGTCGGGGATGGGCGTGGTATTGATCAATGCCCACAGATCGACCGTGTCGGTGATGCCCGAAGTCAGGCATTCTGCAGTCAGCTGTGAAATCCCGAAGCCTTCTTCAGCATCACACCAGCTCTGCATATACCCGGTGGTCGTCACCCATTCCCCGTAAGCCATCTCGAAGCTATCCGGGTCAGCCCAGGTGGGGTAGTCGAATTCGGTGGCGCTGATGGCGATGTTATCGGTAGATGGACCACAATATTCAACCGTCAGCGGGTAGGTGATCACCTCACCCGGCCAGCTAAAGCCAAACGGGTTGGACGAAGTAAATACAACGTCTGGTTTGACGCAGCCGACCACCTGGACATTATCGATCTCCCACCACCACATCCAGCCGCCGTTATCATCATAATGGAAGCGGAAGATCACCCCCGTTTGCCCGGAAAGCTCTAATGGCAGCAGGGTTTGGGAGGTGTACGGACCCCTCACGTCATAATCCCAGTGGATCAGGTTGGTCCAGGAAACACCTCCATCCAGGCTGTAGTCCACGTCAGCCGTGTCGATGTTTCCTAAGTTCCAGTAATCTGTATCGAACTTCAGGTAGTTCCACTGGCAGACGGGGATGTTCACCGGGGGAGTCCATAGCTCAGTATCAACGAGCGCACCTGGAGGAGCCCAATCGTCATCAGCAATGGCGAACTTTCCGCTGCCACCCGTCAGGTTGCCCCGGTTTCCAGGATCAGTGTCTGTCCAGACATAACCACTTCCAGTATTATCCACCACGCTCCAGCCGGCCGGCGGGAAGGTGCCCTCGAAGTCCTCGTGCAGCAGCACCTCTTCCCAGACCTCAGTTTCAGCAGTCACATGGGTCGGGGGCAGCGCCGAATCCGGATCATCGATCAGCACCTCGTTGACCGCCGTGTCTCCGCAGGTATCCGCCTCCACCTGCACCTGGAAGCTAATCACCACTTCCTCGGGTGGGGGAGGGGCGACGGCAATGTCGATGATACTGTTAATGACAGTTCCGTCGTAGCTGTCGTTATCCGCCCCGTCCATCTCCCAGGCATTCAGGATGATCCCATCCGGGGTGACCTCGATGATGTTGTCGTCATGGTTGATACCATCACCCTGGTAATCGGGCATGAAGTAGGTGTCGGTGGTAAAGTCGTATTCGATCCCATCGCGATAATCTAGTCCAGCTGGCCAGCCGGGATTAAGCCCAGAAAGCGAGTAGCTGCCCAATAGGCTATGCGGGGGAGCGTAAGCGACATCATAAATGCTCGGTGAGATTTCGTGAGCGTAGCGCACATAGCCGCGCAGCGGATCGTACACCAGGCCTAATGTGTTTGTGATCGGGGTGTTGGCGAACTGCTCGATGATGTTCCCCGGGGCTTCTGGGATTTGTTGCAGGTCGAGGAAGGGCTGCAGCTCAACCAGGCTGGCTACTTCTCCATCCGGGGGAGCCGGCGGCTGCTGGGAGGTAAGTTCAGTAAGCGGTGCACCCCAGGCTTCGCAACGGGTGGTCATTCCATTGATCCAGTTGGTGACCCAGACTTCGGGTGGTGATGAATCCTCGATGAAGGTCACACCGGAGTTAAATCCAGCCCCGCCATCACAGGCAAAGCCGCCGATCACATTGCAGCTCAGGTCGGTGACGACAATATTGTTGGAAGCAAAGTCTGAGTGGTAGAGCCAGCCGTGCTGGGCGTCGAAATCGATGCCCGTGTTATCGCCCAGACCGGGGATGACGCAAGTGTGGAGCGTGCCCCACCGGTTAGGCGTCCACCACGTTCCGCTCTTGACCAGGTCGATCTCGAATAAAGTGCTGCTATCATAAGCTGCCGTGGCAAAGTAGCGCGTTGGCATGCCCGGGTAAGCCAGGTCGCCGTTCCAGAACACCGTCTCAGCCGCCGGGTCATACCAGCAGTCCCCGCTGCTGCACTGCAACGAGCCATCGATAAAGGTGACCGGAGCGGGGAGCGTATCGGTCATGGTGACCTCCCAGGCACCCACAGGATTGGTGTTCCGCAACGTGATCGTATAGGTATAGACATCCCCCGGGGCGAGCTTAACCGGTGCCTCAACCGTGGATTCACCAAAGGCAGGTGGTTGCTCAAAGCGGATGACCAGGCCATCCACGAGCATATCTACCGAATTACAAGCATAGGTCAGGCCCCAATCGCTGGTGGCGTTGTTGTTCTCAATGCCGGTGGTCGAGCCGGAGCCTTGTTCTGAGCCCGCATCTTGATACTGCATCAAGATGCTGCCATCCTCGTACAGGATGGCTTCAAACGTGCCAGCGATCCCGCCAGCATAATGGTGGAAATTCTCATATTGGACCACCAAACACTGTCCTGCCCCAACCGGGCAGCTGGTGAAGCTCTGGTAGTAGACCAGGTCGCTCGTATCCCCGGGATCCAGGTCATCCCACATTAGTGCGATGATGTTATTCGGTGAGGTTACGTCCGGTAGCGGACACTGGTTCGTCAAGTAGTTAGAGCCAGCGCCGAAGCTTAGAAAGCCATTACTGCTGATAAAATATTCGCTCCACACGGAACCGTAATAGTTGAAGTCAAAACCGATCGGGAAAGGTCCTTGGAAATCGTCATCTCCCAGGCCTGCCACCGGGGTGCCGCTGGCGCTGATATCGATCCAGTTATAACTGGTATATTCGCCAACATAGCCGTATCCATCCGGTCCAGCCCAGGCGGCCTCAGGGGCAGATTGGCTGTCCTTCGTTTCTACACCATTCCCCCACACGGAACCCCCGTCTGTGTCATTCGGAGGTTCTCCTTTATCAGGCTGGTCGGCTGCCATCGCCGCACTCACCAGTCCAAGGGATAACACAAGGGTGAAAATGAATAACCAAAGGTTTTTCTTACTCATGGCTTCCCTCCTTAGGAAAAGAGTAATGAGATGATTAGGTCATTGGTTTTCGATCACGAACGAGAGAATATTGGCTTGAGAGACTCCTTTCTTTACAGATGGGAAAGTTGAGGTGAGTTTTTGGTGGAATATTCCCAAAGATCGATAGACAGTTGATGCAGCAGAAATTCGGTCAATATATAACAGCCATTGCCCATAAGGTTGCGGCAGGACGAACAAACAAACCGCAGGCGGCATTCGCGTGCGGCTACTCTGTGCCAGTTGGGTCACCACACGCTCCATTGCGCAGGTTACACCAGTAAAATTAATTCCACGAACAAGATTCCTTATCATTTTATCATGATTCCTTAATCTCAAGGATTAATATCGTTTGGCTCTTTGCTTCACGCATCTATCACACATCCAACAGCTGGTGGTTAGCTCCAGGTAGTTCTGTTGCTTAAAAAGCGAAGGGACTGTCCGATTGTTGGACAGTCCCTTGTACCACCGTCGAACTGTGTTGCTAATGCTTCAACGTAAACGGCAGATATATTTTGTAGACCGCTTTCACTGAGAAGCTGGCGCTTGATTCGCCATTCAGATCGCCATTCTCGTAGGATGCGGTGTTGGTGATTGTCGACCCCGGCGCGACATTGGTTGCCAGTGTGGCAGGGATGGTGATGGTGTAGGCGGTTCCGGGATGGATGGTTACAGTGACATCCAGGTCCTCGCCGATCACGCCCTCGGGCAACACGTCCCAGATGCGCGTATCTACTGCATCGGCAGTGCCGTCATTGCGCACCACGATGGTGTATGTAATCAGGTCACCGGGCAATGCCGGGTCATGTGCCACCTCGACGGTCTTGGTGATGCTCAGCACAGGCTCACCCCCCCAGATGGTCAAGCTGGCGCTTGATTCGCCGTTCAGATCGCCGTTTTCATAGAATGCGGTGTTGGTGATCGTCGACCCAAGCATAACATCGGTTGCCAGCACAGCGGGGATGGTGATGGTATAGGCTGTGCCGCTAGCGATTGTAATGGTGAGGTCCACACCTTCGCCAATCACACCCTCAGGCAACACGTCCCAGATGTGCACACCGAGAGCATCCACATCACCATCATTGCGCACCACCAGGGTGTACGTGATCGGGTCGCCGGGTAAAGCCGGGACATGTGCTGTCTCGACGCTCTTGGTGATACTCAGTACCGGTATTCCCACCACGATCGTCGTGGAGGCTGAGCCGCTTCCCGCATTGTCGGAAGCGAACGTGGCGATATTGGTGATGCTCTGGCCGTATACCGACGGGTCCTCATCCACGGTTGCCGTGAAGATAAAGCTGATCTCACCCGGCAGGTCTCCATTCCATGTGATCACCCCGTCTTGTTCAACCGCTCCATTTTGCATTACCCACCCGCCAAAGTCGATTTCCGCTGGTAGAGTGTCGGTCAGGTTAAGGTTTAGAACAGCTGCCTCGCCAGAGTTGCTGAGCGACACGGTATAGGTCACCACATCTCCGAGATTCAGCGCCTCAACCGCTTCCACACTCTTGCTGATGGTAACTATCGGTGCTTCCGCTAGTGTGAAGACTGCCTGGGCGTTGCCTCCACCTGCATAAGAAGTGGCATATTCGGCAGTATTGGTGATGGTCTGACCATACAGGCTGTGGTCGTCAGCCAGTGTGGCAGGGATGGTGATGGTGTAAGCCTGGTTAGCCAGAATGGTGTCGGTAGTATCGACATTCTCACCAATTACACCCTCCGGCAAAGCGTCCCACATGTGTACAGCAACCGCATCCACATTACCATTATTATTTACTACGATAGTGTACGTGATCGGGTCACCAGGCAAGGCTGGATCGTGCGCTATCTCGACGCTCTTGGCGATACTCAGAACTGGTGTTCCCACCGCGATCATCGCGGAGGCTGAGCCGGTCCCCGCATTGTCGGAAGTGAATGTGGCGGTGTTGGTGATGCTCTGGCCATATACCGACGGATCAACATCCACCGTTGCCGTGAAGATAAAGCTGATCTCACCCGGCAGGTTTCCATTCCAGGTGATGACGCCATCCTGTTTCACAGCCCCATTTTGCAGGAGCCACCCACCAAAGTCGATTTCCGCTGGCAGGGTGTCGGTCATGGTCAGGTTGAGAGCAGCTACCTCGCCAGAGTTGCTGAGCGACATGGTATAGGTCACCACATCTCCAAGGTTCAGCGGCTCAACCGCCTCCACGCTCTTACTGATGGTAACAACAGGAGCTTCAGCTACCGTGAAAGCCGCCTGAGCATTCCCGCTGCCTGCATAAGGCGCAGCATACTCGACCGTATTGGTGATGATTTCACCGTATAGACTGTAGTCCGTATCCACTGTAGCGGTGAAAACCAGATTGACTTCCATATCCGTCCACATGGTACCTGTCCATGTGATGACGCCATCCGTTAACTCCGCTCCATTTTGCAGGATCCAACCACCAAAGTCGATTTCTACAGGCAGGGTGTCAGTGAGATCCGTCTGCAGGACCGCTCCGGTGCCAGTATTGCTTAGTACAATCGTATACGTAATCAGGCTTCCTGGAAGTATCATCTCGGGTGTGGTTACAGCTTTCGAGATACCCAGCTCTAATACCTGGTCCAGGACCACCACATCATCCGGGTATTGCAGGTGCATTTCGTAATTCCGCACCCGAATACGTCCTCCAACTCCGTCTTCAGAGACCAGACCGGTCACTCGCACCAGGTCATTCACCTGGACATTGTTGAAATTACCGTTATAACCGTCCAGGAAAATGCGTACCGTACCAGTGCCGTCATCCACGAAGATGGTGTCCACGCCTACCTTGGTGGTGACTGTACCCGTGATCACGCTCAGCCATCCCTGGCTTTCTTCAAGCGATGCCTGGTAGGTGTTCATTGGTAAGGGTGTTGGTTCTCCAAGGGTTGGGGTGATCACCTGTACCATTTCAGCTTCGAAGAACTCGATTTCAGTATCCCCATTGTAGATTCCCACAGTACCAACTACCCGCACCTGTGTGCCGCGCCCATATGCAGACGGGTCGATGTCACCCGCGGGTGCATGGACCGTGATACCGCCTGTTTCATCTTGCACGTAAAGCACATTGAAGAACTCACCATATGCCGCGGTAATCTCGCCTTCTACCCAGACCAGCTTGTCCAGGTTATCGGGCTGGTCATCTGCCGATTGGGCACGCGCCTCAGCAATGGTGGACTTTTGTAAAGGCTCACCCAGCAGCCACATCACCGTCTCCAGGTTGAACAGCTCATTCTGTTTGCCGTCTCCAGAGACGTAGGCAAAGGTGTTGTATACATCGTTCGAATCGGTGTAGAACATGATCCGCCCGGCATTGCCTGTGAGATCATAACCAGCGCCGCCCGGCAGAGTGTTTCCTGCTGTGTAGATGAAAGCGTCGTTGGTCGGATAGCCCGGGACCTCAGCATCGGTGTTATGGGTGCGATTGGCCTCGCCGTAGGTTCCGGAACCGGGGTCCTCGTCACCCAGGACCATCATAAAGCCATTCGCTCCCAGATCTTCCACGGTCAGCGCTCCACCGTCGCGGTCTATGAGCGAGGAGTCAGACCAGGACTGGATCCGGGCCACGTTCATGCCCACGCCAGTTGTGTCGCTGACAGGGAAGTTGTGCCACAGGATTCCCCAGGGGTAGCCGTTGTTGTCATTCCCGTCCAGTACTTCGTCATCGTTGAAGCGAACCGGGATCTGCTGGCCGGCGCTTGTCTCGATGGCTGTTACTAAGTCGTTCAAGCGATTTGCTGCGTTGTGGAGCCAGTATACCTGGCTGTTATAGTCAGAAATGCCGTTTATCCACAGGTTGCCACCCGCCGCCACATAATCGGCGACCGCCTGCATCTCATTGGCAGGGAGCTGATTCGGGCCGTAGGCGCTCAGGATGAGCAGCTTCACCGTATCGGTAGTCAGGTCCGAAGCGCTGAGCTCATCCAGGTTGAAGAGCACGTTATAGCCGTGCTGCGTCATGTCATCTACAAACTTGCTGATGCCTTGCTGATCGACACCGATATTGTTGTGGCCTGTGTCAATCAGGATCAACGGGATATGCTGGTCGGTGACGTTTAGCTGCAGGGAGCGGCTATTATCGTCGGGGTTGTCGCCAGCGGGGACGCCTTCAAGCGACACCGTGATGGTGACTGGGCCAGTGATGGTCGGTTGCCAGGAAATGATGGCATAGCCATCATTGCACGGACCGGAAGTACACGGCGACACGGTGACATTTGTGGTGCCAATTAAAACGCCATCAGCATCGAAGTTGACGGTCAGTGTCTGTGCGGAAGCGCCACGATTGGTGATGCGGGCGCTCAGCAAGCTGGGGTTATAGATGGTTGGCAGCGACGGCTGGATGGTTAGATCGGTGACGCGTACATCCTCCACGCCCTGCGTCCACACGGGTGACGACACGATGCGGTCGCCGTCGGCCTCGGTCACCAGGATCAGGTAGTAGTGGACACCTGGATCAATCACATCGGTCAGTGACCAGTCAAAATCGCTCGCATTGGGTGTGATAGACGCGACTACCTGCCCCCCAGCGGTAACCAGCTCCACGCTCACGATCAGCTCACCATCGGGGTCCGAGCCCCAGGTGTGGAAAGCCATGCTGCCGGTGTTGGGGATTTCGGAACCCATCCAGTAGCCATTGGCTTTGAAGAACAGTTCTGCGTTGCTATCTTCGGTTGCAAAGGTACGGCGGGCATTCAGGGCTTCCATCAGGTCCTCGCGTGTGAGCCCCGCCATGACGACACCGGTGCGGTTGGGGCCAATAGCACCCCAATCGACGTTATGGTTGTCGGTGTTGTTGGTCGCGCCAACCTGCCAGCCATAGTCCAGGGAGCGGATGAACTCGTCCCATGAGAATACATAGGAGCTACCCCAGCCGTTGCCCACTTCTTCCAATTGGGCAACATCTTCGACCTCGGGATGGTATGCCCAGTCGTTGAAGTTGATCCAACCGGGGTGATTGAACTGCATGACCGTTCCGTTGCCATCCAGGGCCACTTTGCCCTGGATAGTTAACCAGTGATAGAAGCCATCGACAGTAGCGCCGGCTTCCAGATTGGGAGTGTAATCACAGAAAGTGCAGGTGCTCGTGGTATCGGTGCGCACTGCATGGCGCACTGTGTTGTAGACGTTGGCGTGGCCTTCGCCGCCTTGAGTGTATTCAAAGCCGCGCAGGGTAACGAACTCGCCGGGGGTGTTATGGGCATTCGCCTGGGTCAGGATATCAGCCCATTCGGTGTCATCGATCGCATAGGAGTGATCGCTGATCGCCATAAAATCAAGACCGTTGTTTTGGCCTTCAGTGAACGCCTGTTCAGGTGTGCCCGAGCCATCGGAGTAAGAGGTGTGGTTGTGGAGGTCGCCATGGAAAGCATACATCGGCGGCTCAGCCTGGGTAGTGAATACCCAGGAACGCTGTTCTTCAGGCACTGAGAGCCCCGCCCAGTCAACCACGTTAGCGCTCACCATCACATTGTAAAGCGAGGTGGGTAGAAGCAGGCCGCTGGGGTCGAGTGTGACCCGGAACAGGCTGCTGTCATAACTGATGCTGCCCCATGGCACCGCGCCGTAAGGGCCGATCAGGTCAAAGTTGCTGTCAATAACGCTTGCCGGGTTCAGATCTTCACTGAAAGTGATAACTATGGTAGCACCGAGCGGAGCATCGATCGCGCCAGCTGCCGGGTATTGTCCAAGGATAGACGGCGGAGTGACATCGGTCTCTCCGGTATCAAAAGTCCAGATGTAATCTGCTGCCAATCCATTGCCGGTGATATCCTGAATGCCGGTTGTTAGTGTGGCAGTGTAGCCGGTGCTCGGTGTGAGTGCAGATGAAGGCAGGAAAGAAGCAGTGAGTGTAGCAGCGTTATAGCTGACAGTGCCAACCACATCCCCACCCGGGCCAGTCAGGATAAAGGTTGAAGTGGTCAGCGTGTCCGGGTTAATGGCTTCACTGAAGGTGGCAAAGACCGGCTTGTAAATGCTGATGCCGGTCGCTCCATCTGGCGGATCGGTGCTGATTACTGTGGGCGGTGTTACATCGAGCAGCACAGCATCTGCAGACGTGGGCGGATTGACGCGGTAGAGATTGAAAGTATAGTTGATTGGCCCTCGCACGAACTCATACTGCGTCCCGACTGCAGGTTTAGGGCTCGGGGTGTAGCCATTGGTTCCCCAATTGCCCGGTCCGCCTGCATCGTTGAAATCCATGCCACGCGAATCTGATGTGGAGCTGATGGTAAGATCCTGATATTGAACCAGCACGCTCTCATACGGCTCGCTCACAGCATTATTATCTGGAACGAAGGACCCATCTACTTGTGTAAAGTCACAAACCGGGTCGCCCGGACCCAGGGTAGTGACTGTGGGATTGGAGTATTCAGTCATACCGTAATACTCGGTGATCGTGCCGTTGACTTCCACCTCGTTGCCAATAATCGGCTTCGGGTTCGCACTGTAGTAGACTAATAGGCCGTGCCACGCGCCAGGCGCTTCTGCAATGAATATATAGCTACCCAAAACAGCGCATACGGTACCGGTGGTGGTTACCTGCTGGTTAAGAAACAGCGATGGGTAAGTGTTGCCGGTGCCAGGCACGGTGGTGTACTGGATATCGTAGATGGAGGCGGGGCCGGTTCGAGTATTGCTGCAGGATGCGGTGTTATTCTCTGGAACTTCATCATTCGTGGCGCCAACCTGCACTTCATTAACCTGGAAATATTGTTCAGGGTCTGAGCTGAGGGTGCCGGTAACAACAAATGAGCCGGAAGCCGAAACAGTGCCGAGATTCCAGACCAACGTTCCGGCAACGGGTTGAGCAGGTATTACGCCGCTACTATCATCGGCGTAGGTCACATCCACCGGAAGTACGTCGGTGATCACCACGCCATCGACCGCAGTATCAGCGACAGTGTAGTTCAAAATATAGCTCATGATTTGGCCGGGATCTACCGGAGATGGCGGGCAGGTCTTGGTGATGCCGATATCATAGAAGGTCAGCTCTTCGACTGTGAATACTGTTTCGGCTGTCCCGGTGGTGGTGCCGTCTGTGAATTCTGCGATATTGGTCACCACGTCACCATAGTTACCCACGTGGTTGACGGTGAAGGCGAAGGTGATTGCCGTGGTGGCGGTGATTGGACCCGTCCAGGTGATCTCATCCGCGGTGACATCTGCGCCAGGGGGTTGATCGATCCAGGCACCGAAATCCACTTCTGCTGGGAGGGTGTCGGTGAATAGCACGCTCGGAGCGGTGAGCCCGGTGTTTGCCAGGTTCACAGTATAGGTGACCACGCCGTGGTAAGGGACGTTGGTGTCGGGGTCAGCGCTCTTGGTCATGCTGAGTGGGGGTACACACGTAGCGGCATCAGCCCAATTGGTTGCTACCCGAATGCCATCCACCGTTCCGGAAGGAGCGGTAGAGGCGCCTCCCTGCCGAATTGCGACAGCAGACATAGCATACGATGTCCCTGTACCGTTGACGGATACCTGCGGCGTTCCAGGTTCTGTGAGTGCGCAGGTATCAAGGACATAAAGAGCACTATCATCGTTTACAATGTCATACTTGACTACCACCAGATAGGTCGTCCCGTAATTAAAATTGGTATCGCCATAGGTACCTGTGCTGGTTGACGAGCTCAGACCGTATACAAACTGTGTACCTGAACTTTTTGCAAATACTCGTCCTCGAAAATTGAAGGTGCCAGTATCTTTGAGATGCAGGAAATAATCACCTGTTGCGGTAGCCGAGGATATATTGACCAAAGACGCATAGTATATGATTCCAGCGCTTTGCTCAGTGAAGGAACGATTGACGTCTTCACCGGAACCAACAAAGGCAGCCGATCCACCGATCCCCGATGATGCGTATCCGGGAAATGACAGGCCTGTTGGAATATATTGGATAAAGTTGCTGGTGCCAGAATGATTGACCCAGTTCCCACCGCTCACTGCGGTCAGGTTGCCCGCAGTTCCGCCATAGTCAAAATTCTCATCCAGAAGTGGGTCCGCCTGTATCCCTGACCCGCCTTGTAAAAACGGCGGAGTCTGGGGCGACGCACTCTCCATTGCTGCTGCTCTAGAGGCAGGCGAAAAAGCTGGCAGGATCAGCATGAGCACCAGGATCACACGAATCATTATGCTCATACTTTGAAGGTTATGTTTTCTATGATTTTGCATTTCTTCTCCTCATTGGGTTTTAATAATTTTCCATAAACCCAGCGTTTCTACTCCCGCTGGGGCATTCAATAATCCCTGATGGTATTTGGGTAATGGGTGTGGATATTCGACAATTAATTGCCATTAATGGGTTATTAATAATAATATCAGGGTTCAAGGCTTTTGTAAACCGCGCCAGCGTCCAGTTCTGAAAGTCGACCACAGTTTGCACCCATTCATAATCGTAGTAGGACATGCTTCAGGCAAACCAGCCACCCAACAAGTTTGCTTGCACCGCCAGGTAATTACACGAGCTTTCGCTGGTGATGTATGGATTTGCGCCTCCCTCAAACCGTTGGATAACTCGGGGGATGTGATAAAATTGTGCCACATTTCTGATAGGAGTAGATACATGATGGATCAACCTCAAGGAGTAAAGCCTGCCCTGACTGTGATCATCCAGTCTTGGTGGACTCCAGCACTGGCAGTGCTCATGCTGGTGGTTGGGCTACTGGCGGGTTACTTTGGTCGCCCGTTGCTGAATAAATCAGCGGAGATCACTCCGGTCGTTGCGGTTGAGACAACGCCCGTAGTTGCGGTTTCCGGAACTCAGGCCCCCGTTGCGACGACCGCAGTAGACCCAACCATGGCTGCAATTGCCAGCCAGCAGCAGCTGATGGATTACCTGGTCAGCCATACCACCCATTTTAAAGGCGACGCCAACGCCAAGGTCACAATCATCGAATTTAGCGATTATCAATGACCCTACTGCGGGCGTTTTGCCACTGACGCGGGTCGTCAGATCGATACAACTTACGTGGATACAGGCAAGGTACGTTTTGGATATTTCAATTTTGTCATCCTGGGGGATGAATCACAATGGGCAGCTGAAGCTGCAGAGTGTGCCAGTGATCAGGACGCCTACTGGGAATTTCATGATTACCTTTTTACCCACCAAAGTGGTGAGAACCAGGGCGCATTCAGCAAGGATAACCTGAAGGGGTTCGCAGCCGATATGGGTTTGGATACCGATGCTTTCAACACCTGCCTCGACTCAGGGAAATACACACAGGCCATCAATGATCAAACCGATATTGGCCGGCAATTGGGTGTACAATCCACCCCCACATTTGCAGTCAATGGGCAACCTGTGGTAGGCGCGCAGACTTTTGATTCCTTTAAAACAACCATTGAAGCCCTTCTCAACCCATCAACAGCTTCCCCAACCCCATAATTTATAGGGATTTTTATTCGGCAGCGAGCAGATGCCAATCACCTGCTCGCTGCTGTTTTATTGGTATACTTTAGATTATTGGTGAGAATTCCTGATACCCAGATCGATCCAATTTATGCCATCTATTAATGATCCTACGATCGGCTCGAACGAAATTGTCCGCCCAACCCTGGTGGAGGTGGATTTAAATCGGCTCGCCCAGAATTTTCGAGCTATTCGTCAACATGTCACCCCTGCCAGGGTGATGCCCATCCTCAAAGCAAACGCCTATGGTCATGGTTTATTGCGCCTGGCACAGCTGATGGAAAGCCTGAGCGCAGACTATATTGGTGTTGCCGTCCTTGAGGAAGGCATCCTGCTCCGCCAAATGGGCATCCGCATGCCCATCCTGGTATTGGGAGGTATCCTGGGGAACCAGGTGCCGGGGTTCCTGAAATATGATTTAACCATCACCGCCTCATCCGTAGATAAATTAGGTCAGGTGGATGAAATTGCTGCACACATGGGCGTGAAGGCTAAAGTTCACTTGAAAGTGGACACCGGCATGGAGCGGATCGGGGTTCATTATTACAATGCCGATAGTTTCCTTGAAGCTGCCTTGAAATGTAAATTCATCGAATTCGAAGGCATTTATTCCCACTTTGCCAATGCTGATCTGCCCGACCTGTCCGATGCTCGCAATCAGCTTGAGCGCTTTCATCAGGTGCTTTCCTTTTATGAGAAGCATAGCCTGCCTCCGCCACCCATCCGCCATATGGCGAATTCACCTGCTATCCTCCAGCTGCCAGAAGCCAATTTTGATATGGTTCGCCCGGGTCTTGTGTTGTACGGAGTTTATCCTTCATTACAAATTCCTCACTCCATTATCGTTCGCCCGGCACTTAGCTGGAAATCACGCGTGGTGTACTTCAAGGTTATCCTGCCGGGTCATGCCGTGGGCTATGGCTCCACCTGGCAAGCAGACCACATGGTGCGTGCGGTTACCGTCCCTGTGGGATACGGTGACGGTTACTTTCGCAGCATGTCCAATAAAGCCCAAGTCATCCTGCACGGTAAAACGTACCCCGTTGTTGGGCGGATTTCTATGGACCAGATTGTGATCAACATCGAATGGGATAGCGCATATAACGATGACGAAGTCATCCTGATCGGGGAGTCTGCTGGTGCGTCCATCACATGTGAGCATCTGGCAGAGTGGGCTGGGACGATCCCTTATGAGATCCTCACCAATATCAATACCCGCGTTCCACGTGTATACCTGGGTGAATAACCCGCGCTTTCAAAGTGGCTTAGCCGTGAGATTGGACCGGGCTCATCGAGCTCCTGGTTTATAGTTTGGCAGGAAGTGCTGGGATTTTCTCAGTAGAGAGAATTACCAGGCCAATAAAGATCAGTACGATACCCAGTATTGCGATTGAGGTTAATACCTCGTGCAAGAAGAACACCCCCAATAATCCGGCAGTGAGAGGTTCTCCAAGGGTGAGAGTGGCTGCCGTTGAAACTGGAACCAGGCGCAATCCACGGGCGAATAAGGTATATGCAAAAGCCGCAGTGATCACACCGAGATGTAAGATGACCAAAATCCCCGCTGGTTGAACGACCCAATTTAAGTCTGCACCGATGAGCAGAGGAAGAACGAATAATGCTCCCAGGCAAAATGTGACTGCCATGACTGCATCGGGTGCGTGTTCCTCGATTAACCCTTTGCTTACCGTTGTGAATATTGCATATGAGCCCCCTGCACAGATTGCCAGGAAAATACCCAGCAGGTCAATGTGAATTTTCTCGCCAGCCGCAATCAGTAAGGCGCAACCAATAATCCCTAGCCCAGTGGCAATTACCCAATGGCGGGTGGGTCGCTCACCGCGTACGATGTAACCAATCGGGCCTGCCAGGATAGGTGTGCTGCCAATACCAACAATGGTCCCGATTGCCACTCCGGTGCGTGCCACCCCGGCGAAGAAAAACATCTGATACGCTGCCATGGATAACGCACCCAAGATGGTCGGCAGAAACGCCCAACGCTTCCCATCGCGCAAGGTGCCGTGGATTAATGCGATCGCCAGTAAGGTCAACCCGCCCAAGGCAATCCGCAGCGTTCCAATGATGATGGGCTGTGAACCTTGGGGTGCAAGCGTTTGGGCTGTGCCATTGGTTCCCCACAAGCAGGCTGCAATCAAGACAAGCCAATAACCGCGTGATTTCACCTGATTACACTTTGCTCCAGTCTTCGGTTGTTTTTGGAAATAATGGTCATACTTTCCGGGGTAGCGACAGGGCATAACTATATCCCTGTTCAACCCATCCCTGTAAATCTGGGTCAGTTTCCACACCTTCGGGAGCCACCAACACCCAGCCTGCCATTGGTTTGCCACCAGTCACCATGAAAGGCCGTACAAAGGGCCGCGAAAGTGCCGAGTCATTATTCTCCAGTCCCACTCGGACAATTAAGCTGTCTCCCTGCACACCGCAAGCCATATTGCCATGCAGGATAAATCCCACCCCACCGAACATTTTCTTCTCAATGACCTCCGGTCGTGTTCCCAGGAAACTTTGAATGCGTTGAGCGAGGTACTGGTTATAAGGCATATCCACCTCCTTATGAATTGGCGCTGCTCTCATCCATGTTACATGCTTGAGGAACGTTTCATGTTTTACTTTCGATGTTTATGGCAAGGAGGATATATCGAATCCATCCGTTGCTAAACGATTTGCCATCTCTTGTTTGATCTCATCAAAGCTGAGCAGATCATTTCCGGTGCAAGAATTAGTAGATCCGGACACATCTCCTGATGACCAGTGGAATGTGGTCAGATCAAATAAATACCATTTCTGGCAGTTGATAATATTGATAAAACTAAATTGATAGAAAGGTGGAAGGGTACGTTTAGGATCCAGAACATTGATGTCGTGCTCATTCTGCTTTACCTTGGAAGTCCCCATGCTGAAAACAAGTCGTTTATTCTCAAGATTGCCTTGCAGCAGTGACTTGCCTGTCATCCAGTCGGGTATCGATAATCCAAGATAGTCCAGGATAGTCGGGGCGATGTCTATGTTTTCTGTAGGGCCTGTGAGCCTGCCAGCATATTTACCTTCAGGGAAATGGATGATGAGCGGGATACGTTCATTCACCTGAAAATTCTGACCATGATCTGTATATATGATTAGAATGGTATTTTCAAACTGATCGATTGCCTTAAGCTGATCAATCACCTCTCCGATGTAGTTATCAAAGGCAAGGATTGTATCCGCATAAAAATCCTCCATCCAGGGTTCGGTTTGCCTCTCGCCTTTCGAGTAGACTCGCCTTGGCGGCGAATAATAACCACCATGGGTGCCCAGTAAATGTGCGTGAATGAATAGAGGAACCTCATTCTGGTCGAATTGGTCAAGTAATTGGCTGATCTTCTTCTCGTCTTCTATATTCGATACAGGTTGAGTGACGAGATGGTATGGATTTTCCATATCATGGATATAGAATAGATGCAGGATTCGTTCTGAGATCCGCTCACTCGACTTGTTTAAAAAATATATCGTGTTTTCGTAACCCAGTTTTTGCCCCAAGGCGCTTATCTTGCCTACACTTTTAGTCCGGTTGTTCACCATGTCAAAACTATCTTGTAGATTAAAACTATATGCATCCACATAATATGGCACGCCAAACTCGATGGTTTTGTAGCCTTCACTTTTGAGCATCCCCGGGAGATGCTGATATGCGCTCAATCCGGTGAGAATGTCTGGAGGATACAGGACTCTGGATTGGGTGGGTAATTTGCTGGTCATGATAGAAATGACCGAACCGGCGGTATTTCCTGAGTTCGTGAATGCATTCTCTGCCACGAGTGAGCTCTGTGCCAATGCCCGCAGTCTTGGGGTAGTATCTCTAGTATATCCATAAGCGGATAAATAATCAGCGCTCAGTCCATCGCTGCCAAGCAAGAGGACATTAGGATGATTGGCAGCCGGTTGCGTTCCTGTACTTGCATCAGCCTGGTTTATCTTTGAAGAATCTAGCTTTACCAATGCCAGACCTATGGATAGTACCAGGAGACCCAGAGATATGTAGAATAGCTGGTGGCTTGTTTTTCTATGGAGCTTTTCCTTCACCCTTATGCCCATAAATTTTATCATTTGGAGATAAATATACACCGATAGGATAAGGTAGATTAATCCATATGCTCCCCGCCATATTCCCACGGAGGTGCTAATACCGAACTTGAATACGGTATAGGTAAAGTTATCTATCAGGATTAAGCCTAAAAAAGACAAAATGATTGAGGGGAGAGCAATACCCAGATAACCGGTAAGCGGTGGAAAGTGGAGTGAACGAACGCAAGTGTCAATAACGATGATAATCGCCATGGCACCTAAACAGAAGAGCGCCAATCCCAGACCCGATAAAAGAAACACCTCAAGCTTATCCGATAAATTCAACAGGCTCATGAAGGAAGGCATGGTGACGAAGAAAACCCATTCCATAAAAATATAAAAATAAGCCACCAGAATGGTAATCGTGAACAGCGTTTTCCAATACACCATTCTGGTTCTTATCTGCTGCCAGACCGAGCTGGTATCTGTGCTGAGAATTTCGGAGATCGTTTCAAAAAAATGATCCAGCACGATGCCGATACCATTGGAGGAGTGCAATAGTGTCTTGCGATGATCGGGAAGGGCGAGCGCAAAATACAGGAACCAGGCTAAACCAGGTAAGAGGATGATCAGGATGATGATCCCTGTTGGTCGTGAGATGAATGTTATTGGCAGGTAAAGGGTGTATTTTCTCCCGTTGGTGATGGGATTGCTATTATCCGATGCAGCGAAGTAAATATGAGCAAACTCTCCGGTCTGCTCACCGATTGAAAATGCATTTGTACCAGCTTCGACCAGGATGTTTCCTTCGGTGCGGTTCAGCAGATGTCCATCTTCATACACTAAAATGCTTTGAGTTCGGAAGATTAATGGGCTCACTTTCAGATCGTAACGATAGGCAAATCCTGCATCTGGAACGACCGATTGGTTATCGATGGTCATCTTGGAATAAAAGATGGATGCCCCTGGTTTGATCACCAGCAGGACGCAAACCACAATTACACCCAGGTAAAATATTGCCAAAATACGATGGGTTATGCGCTTTACCATTTAAATCCCTTGGAACATAAAAGTGGAATTACAAATGCCGTGTATCCCTTTAATGGGCAATTATACTTGATACACTATTACTACCTTCACCCTGGGATGATGGTATGTCGTGCCCGCTTGGTTTATTAAACAAACACCTGGCAGGGTCACCTTCACTCACGAGGTATCCCAGCCAGGTTTACTCAACAGATCCAGAATATCTTACAAGAAGCTTTCCAGCAATGCTCCTACTTCTGCCATGCTAAAGACAGGTCCATCCACGCAGATCAGCTTGGTGCCAAGGTTACAGCGTCCGCATTTACCGATGCCACAATGCATGCGCGCTTCCAAAGTGACATAATTCTGCTCAGGCTTGAACCCTAGCTTATCAACCAACACTCGATTGACGAAGTGGATCATGATCGGTGGTCCACAGGTGATGGTAATGGTATTCCTTGGGGCAGGAGCCACTTGCTCCAGAAGCTGGGTGATCAACCCAACATTATGAGGCCAGGTACTATCAGCCTGGTCCACGGTCAGGTGCAGCTCGGTATCAGGTGTCCCACGCCATTCATCGTATTCATCCGTGAAGACCAATAAGGATGGGTTTCTGGCTGCCCAAAGGATTTGAAAAAAACCATAATCGGCACGGTTGGTCATCACCGCCTGGATGACAGGTCGTAGAGGAGCGCCTCCGATCCCACCACCAATCACAACCAGGTTCTTCCCTTTGAACTTTTCCATGGGGAATCCATTTCCCATCGGGCCGCGCACACCTACCATATCACCCACCCCCAGCTCATGTAAATCAGTTGTCACTGATCCAAGGCGGTTAATGGCGAAGTCCACCACATTTCCACCATTTTTAGGGAAATTGGCAATACCGAAAGGCGCTTCCCCCACCCCGAAAGCGGAAACAAAAGCAAACTGTCCTGGCTTATAGTCGTGGAAAGCTTCTGCGCCTCCATTGAGCATCTCTATCCGGAACAATTTGATCTCAGTGGCGATGTCTTTCACCTCCACCAGCTTTCCCAGGAAAGGTAGCATGGGGTTGGTATTGATTTTATCTGTCATAGATTACCTCCGGCCAACGTACCCCAATACCTCGGTGATATCCACATTCACCGGGCAGGCATCGATGCAGCGACCACAGCCTGTGCATGAAACCGGTCCATAATGTAATGGGAAATAATAGAATTTACAGTAAAACCGGTTGCGCAGGCGTTGGTTTTTCATGAAACGTGGGTTATGCCCACCAGCAACACGCCGGTAGGGTATGCCGTTACAAGAATCCCAACAACGGATGCGCTCAGATTGATTTTCTCCGTTGCCACCTGGCAAAGTCTCGTCCCGCACATCAAAACAACGGCAGCTCGGGCACACATACGCGCATATACGGCAGCTAAGGCAGCGTTCAGCCATCTCGGCCCAAAAGTCGTTATTGAACTTTGCCGGCCAAACTTCCTTGGGAGCAATCTTTAGTTCACGCTTTATAACGGGTGATGGATGAGGGCGGATATCGGATAGACCATCAAACACCGGGAATCTTCTGCTGATTCTCTCCCCCTTCTCGGTGATGATCTCAGCTACATAGCCTCCATTTGAAGCAGTCAGCATGATATCCATGCCCGTGGGATCATCTGGAGCCCCTCCCACATTCGTGCAAAAACAGCTTGGCCCCAAAGATTGACAGGCAAGCCCGATCAGGGTTGTGTTTTCTCTCCGCTGTGCATAATAGGGGTCCACTGGATCGTTTTCTATGAACAGTGCATCCAGAGTAAGTAAGCCTCTCGCGTCACATGGGCGCACTCCAAAGATGATCGATTTCTCATCCGGGAGGGTTTCGGTCAGCTTTACCTGTAAGCCGGTCTTTTCAATCAGCATCAAGCGTTCAGTTGGTGGGAAATATACTTCTTTTACCGACATAAATGAGCGTACAAAATCCCATACCACTTCGTGGGTGTCTGGCACCGGGCGATAAAGAATATTACCAGCGATGTCAAGTGGGGCGACCAGGGTTTGTTCCTGTGCCAGGCGGTCTAGCCAGGCAGCTAGTTCCTGACGGGTAAGGTAGTTCATGGTAAATTCTCCTCTCCGCCCAGGATCGTTACAAATGGCGGTGGTACTGCAGCCATTCCGGCTTGGAAACCAAAAATAGTTTCCATTTCCTGCGCCATCTTGCGATGGATCAAGCTGAGTGGAATATCCATCGGGCAGGCACGCTCACATTCATTGCATCCAACACAGCGCCCCGCCAGGTGATATGCCCTCCCCAGGTGGAAAGCCCGCTTATTGTCGACATCGATCCCCATGCCCACCCAAAGCGAATCGTCGCGCTCATACAGACAAATCGGGCAATCGCACATCGGGCACGCCTGCCGGCAGGCATAACAGCGGATGCAGCGATCGAACTGGCTGAGCCAAAATTCCATTCTCTCGGGTGGGGTCATGGCTTCCAGGCGCTCGATCCCGGGGTAGATATGCTCCGGTGGGATTTCACGATAAGTTGCCTCTGGGTCTCCGATCAAGGTATCATATACGACGGGTGTGCGGACGTTGCAGGCTGCGCAGCGTGTTTGTATCGCCCCGCTTTTATCTGCGGTAAATCCTGCTCCCTGGCGTATGCCATCGCATGCCATACCGATAATATACACCTGCTCCCGCAAAAAGCGGTTTTCTGCCAGGAGGACGTTTATGGAACGGCTGTCACAGGGTTTAACCACCACTGCCGCTTTTGGCAACCGGTCAGGTTGTTTTTTCTTGCCCCCATCGGTGCCCCAACCCAATTTCTTGCTTAAGTAAGCCGACAGGTTGTGGGTGCAATCCTGATTCCATACCAGGCGTTCAACGTCTTCAGGTTGGTGGATGAATGCCGGGCGGGTTCGGCCTCTGGGTCCGACTTCATAGCCGATAACATTATCCACCTGCTTGTTTTCCAATAGCCCACGCGCAGCCGATCGGATTGCCTGGGTTTGCTGTTCATGGACGGGTGTGAAATAAACGGCGTGTTTCGGTTGTTCATCACTGAAGGCTGAATAACGGTGGCTGATGGGTTCTTGCGCCCATACAAACCGTGTGTCACGGTCGGCGATCCTCCAGTGTATCGGTCCTAAAGTGCGTACAGCTTCGGTAAATTCAGTCGCAATGCGAGAAAATCGCTCGCCTTCAGACGCAGATACCCAGTCCAGCCGCACTCGTTCAGGCTCCAGGCCAGCGTATGCCATTAAGGCACGCAAGACAGGCAGGCGTTTGGCGGCGCGGTGATTGCCAGTGTTATAGTGGCACTCGCCAATGTGGCATCCCAACACAAGAACACCATCCGCTCCCTGCTCAAAGGTGCGCATGATGATCTCTGGCGAAACTCGCCCTGAACAGGGCACACGGATATCGCGAATATTGGCTGGGGATTTTAGTCTGGCAATACCGGCTGTATCTGCACCGGTGTAGCTACACCAGGTGCAGAGATAGGCAATGATCTTGGGTTCATATGGCATGGTGCCTCCTCCTATGGATTCAGGATCCCGGGAACCAATGGCTCGGCTGCCAGAGCACCGATCATCTCGCTGACAATTTGCTGGTCATCGAAATGGATGATGGTAATCGCTTTGTCCCTGCAGGTGGATGCGCAGGTACCGCATCCTTTGCAGAGGTAGCTGTTGACCGAGGCAACGCTTTCTTTCAGCTCGATCGCCGAATAGGGGCAAGCATTCACACACAGCCCGCAACCAGCACAACGGAGCAGATTTACCGTAGCGATGGATGGATCCAGGGCTATTGTGCCCTGATCTAGCAGTGAAAGTGCAGCCGCAGCTGCGCCTCCCGCCTGGGCAACGCTGTCGGGGATATCTTTCGGGCTTTGACAGGCACCAGCTATGTATATCCCTTCCGTGGCAGTTTCCACGGGTGCCAGCTTGGGATGCTTCTCGAGGAAGAATCCATCCGGGCTGCGGCTGACACCGAAGAGACTGGCTACCTGGGCTGTATCAGCCTGCGGCTCAAAACCCGTGGATAGGATAACCATGTCCGCCTCGACGTGGTCCGCTTGGTTGTGGAATGACTCATCCCACCTCACGATGAGATGTCCATCCTGTGACTCGATTCCCTTCACCCGCCCGTGGTAGAAATGGACACCTTTCATGCGGGTGCGGTTATAAAATTCTTCATAGTCTTTGCCGAAAGTACGCATATCCCGGTAGATTTCGTGCACCTCGGCACCCACGTAATCGTGAACCAGCTGTGCCAGTTTGAGTGAGTACATGCAACATGCCCGTGAACAGTACTCGTTATATTTATCATCCCGGCTGCCTACGCAATGCACAATAGCCACGCTCTTGGGCGGCTTGCCATTTTTAAGCGTCACCTTTCCACTGGTTGGTCCACTGGCGTTGATCAGGCGCTCAAATTCCATCGAAGTGAGCACGTTATCCAGCTGTCCATAACCCAGCTCTGGGATCCGAGATGGGTCAAAGTCCTTGAAACCGGTTGCCAGGACAATGGTACCCACCGTCAGGTCGAGGAAGCTATCTTTCATATCATGGTTAATGGCACCACGTTCACAGGCTGACAGGCACTCCAAACATTCAGAACAAATTCCGCAACGTAGGCAGCGCTCCGCTTCGGCTAAGGCTTCTTCCTCAGTTAATGCCAGGTCAACTTCTTTGAAATTGTTTTCACGCTCTTCTACTGGAATGGTCCTGGTCTTGGCTCGTGGAAGGTCAACTGCCCAACCAATATCCATTTTCTCCGCTACTTCTTCCTTGGTAAAGCTGGCGATGGGCAGTTTGGGTGGTTCCTGGATTCCATCCGGACCGCGCAGGTAGCGGTCGATGCACCTGGCTACATGGTGACCTTCTCCAATCGCATCCACCACGAAGAATGTTGTCCCACGGCGCACATCACCAGCTACAAATACACCCGGCATGCTGGTCATCATCTCGTCATCCGTCTCGAGCCCCATCGAGCTGAGCTTACGAATGAGGGTTCCTTCTGGCAGGAAGGAAAAATCCGGTTGCTGACCGACTGCCCAAATGACCAGGTCACATGGGATGATGTGATCAGTACCGGGGATCTCCTCCACCTGCCGTTTGCCATTGATAATGGCACCAACCTTGGCTTCCACACAACGGATCCCAATGATTTTATTTTCTTGGATTACAACTTCTTTGAAGACCCGGTTGCGAATAATTTCAACCCCTTCCTTGTTCGCCTCATCGATTTCGTTGAATGAGGCACGCATGCCACGACAGACGATCTTCACCTTGGGATGACCCAGGCGCACAGACACACGCGCGGCATCCAGGGCTACGTCACCCGCACCGATCACGGCAATGTCTCGACCACTCAAATCGATTTTCTCACCCAGGCATGCGCGGCGAAGTAAATCCAGGCTAAGCCAGTTATCGGGGTGCTCGGTGCCCGGGATATTCAATTTCCAGGCACTGTGGGCACCCGTGGCAATTACCACGGCCTCATAACCTTTGTCAAATAACCCGGGAAGATCATAGATGCGGGTGCTTAACTGCATCTCCACGCCTTCATCCACGATTTGTTGGATTTCCCAGTCCAAACAATCATAGGGTAGGCGGTGCGGCGGAATACCCACCCGCATCATGCCTCCGGCGATGGGCAGTGAGTCAAAAACTGTTGCATGGTGACCGATACGCACCAGGTCTAGGGCTGCGGTCATACCAGCCGGACCAGCACCGATGATGGCTACTTTTTTACCGGAAGGTGTGGGTGTGTGAGAAAATGGTGTCCCGACAAGGGATTTATCGCGCATGTTGGGCAATTCATCCCGGTGCGCAAATGCCCAGTCCGCCACAAACCATTTGAGCTTCATGATGCTGACTGGCTCGTCGTACAGACCCCGGCTGCATTGCTCCTCACAGCGACGGTTACACACTCTTCCGCATACTGACGGGAATGGGTGCTCACGCCGGATAGCCCAATAAGCGTCGGCATAACGCTGCTGCTTGATCAGGGCAATATATCCCTGGGCACGCTGGTCGGTGGGGCAGGCTGCCCGGCAAGGAGCGATACCGCGTTTTTCGATCACGTATGCTCCCGGTACAGCTTGGGCTGAATTGCGGTAAGTGGCTTTGCGTGTGCTCAGACCACGGTCAAAGGTGTTGGTCACGTCCACCGGGCAAACCTCGGCACATTTTCCGCAGCCTGTGCACTGGCTTTCATCGATGAAACGTGCCTTCCTGCGCACACGCACCTGGTAATTCCCAACGTATCCCGAGACTTTCTCGACTTCACTATAACTGAGCAGGCTGATGTTTTCGTGGCGTCCGACGGACGTCATTTTGGGTGTAAGTATTCAGGCTGCACAGTCCAGAGTCGGGAAAGTCTTGTAAAGCTGAGCCATATGCCCGCCGATGCTTGGCTCACGCTCCACCATGTATACCTTCTTCCCGGCATCTGCCAGGCGTAATGCAGCTTCAATCCCGGCGATGCCCCCACCCAGCACCAGCGCCGATTGTTGCATCTCGACCGGACGCATATTTAGCGGGCGGTGATGGTGCACACGACTTACCGCTGCGCTGACCATGTGTTTGGCTTTTTCAGTTGCCAGGGCAGGGTCTTCGACCACCCACGAGCAGTGCTCGCGGATGTTTGCCATCTGGAAGAAGAAAGGGTTCAGTCCGCCTTCCTGGCAAGCCCTGCGGAAGGTGGGTTCGTGCATGAGAGGCGTGCAGGAAGCCACCACCACCCGGTTCAGTCCCTGGTTGCGGATATCCTGCTTGATCAGATCCTGCCCGGGGTCAGAGCACATGTAGGTGTAATCCCGCGCCAGCACAACATTATCCAGGGTCCGTGCGAACTCCGCCACGGCTGCCACGTCCACCTTGCCAGCGATATTGGTGCCGCAGTGACAAATATAGACCCCAGTTTTGACTTTAACGAGATTCATGCGTCATCACCTCCTGAGGGTTAATGTTTGCTGCAATGTGAGAGGAAGATACAAGCAATATATCGGCTGCCAGAGCACCGATCATCTCGCTGACAATTTGCTGGTCATCGAAGTGGATGAGTGTGATGGCTTTGTCACGGCAAGTGGCTGTGCAGGTGCCACACCCCTTGCACAAGTAGGTGTTGACCGAGGCCACACTCTGTTTGAGCTCGATCGCGCTATAAGGGCATGCAGCAGCACACAATCCACACCCAGTACATTGCGTCTGGTTCACCATGCCAACTGATGGGTCAAGCGCAATTGTCCCTTGGTCGAGCAGGGACAGTGCGGCTGCCGCTGCACCACCCGCCTGGGCAACACTGTCGGGGATGTCTTTCGGGCTTTGACAGGCGCCAGCTATGTATATCCCTTCCGTGGCAGTTTCCACGGGTGCCAGCTTGGGATGCTTCTCGAGGAAGAATCCATCCGGGCTGCGGCTGACACCGAAGAGACTGGCTACCTGGGCTGTATCAGCCTGCGGCTCAAAACCCGTGGATAGGATCACCATGTCCACCTCGACGTGGTCCACTTGGTTATGGAATGACTCATCCCATCTCACGATGAGATGTCCATCTTGAGACTCGATTCCCTTCACCCGCCCATGGTAGAAATGGACACCTTTCGTGCGGGTGCGGTTATAAAACTCTTCATAGTCTTTGCCGAAAGTACGCATATCCCGGTAGATTTCGTGCACCTCGGCACCCACGTAATCGTGTACCAGCTGTGCCAGTTTGAGTGAGTACATGCAACATGCCCGTGAACAGTACTCGTTATATTTATCATCCCGGCTGCCTACGCAATGCACAATAGCCACGCTCTTGGGCGGCTTGCCATTTTTAAGCGTCACCTTTCCACTGGTTGGTCCACTGGCGTTGATCAGGCGCTCAAATTCCATCGAAGTGAGCACGTTATCCAGCTGTCCATAACCCAGCTCTGGGATCCGAGATGGGTCAAAGTCCTTGAAACCGGTTGCCAGGACAATCGTACCCACCGTCAGGTCGAGGAAGCTATCTTTCATATCATGGTTAATGGCACCGCGTTCACAGGCAGACAGGCACTCCAGACATTCAGAGCAGATACCACATCTCAGGCAGCGCTCTGCTTCAGCCAGAGCTTCCTCCTCGGTAAGCGTTAAATCCACCTCGCGGAAGTTGTGGATGCGCTCTTCGACAGGAATGCTGGAGATAGGAATACGCGTTCGCCTGGATGCTTCGTCATGATCGAACTTGGCTTTGATGTCATCCTGGCTTAATTCTACAGTTGGCGGTTTATGAGGCTCTTGAATGCCATCTTCGCCGCGCAGGAATCGGTCAATACACCGTGCTGCATGATGCCCTTCATTGATTGCATCTACCACGAAGAAGGTAACTCCACGACGCACATCACCGGCGATAAAAACGCCTCTCATGGTTGTCATCATCTCGGCATCACTCTGAACACCGACTGGGTAACGGGTGTTAATACTTCCATCCTGAGGCAAGAAAGAGAAATTCGGCGCCTGACCAACTGCCCAAATGACTAAATCGGCAGGTATAACATGCTCGGTACCTGGGAGCTCATCGAAATCTGGGCGACCGTGTTTGAAACAACGAAAAACAATTTCTGCACAGCGCACGCCCTTAATAACTTCATCATTAACAATAATTTCCTTAAATGTCCGACCCGGACAAACGATTATGCCTTCTTGCTCAGCAACACTAATTTCCCACGTAAAACTGGGCATCTCACCTCGCGGTTCCAGGCAAACCATGTGTACTTGATCAGCGCCAAGGCGGAGAACGGTTCGCGCTGTATCCAACGCTACATTCCCACCCCCTAATACTGCGACTGTCCTACCTGCAAGGTTAAGCTTCTCGTCCAAGCAGGCATGACGTAGCACATCCAGGCTCAACCAGTTATCAGGATGGTTCGAGTTGCGAATGGGGAGCTTTTTTGCCTGATGTGCACCGGTGGCAACCAGGACAGCATTATAGCCATTATCCAATAGGGCAGGTATATCATCCACCCAGGTATTTAGACGCAGCTTTACACCTTCATCGAGAATTTGTTTTATTTCCCAATCTAATCGTTCTGTTGGCAGGCGGTGCGGTGGAATTCCCACCCGCATCATACCCCCAGCGATGGGGAGTGAATCAAACACAGTTACTAGATGACCGATCCGCACCAGGTCTAATGCCGCAGTCATACCAGCCGGACCGGATCCGATAATGGCTACTTTCTTGCCCGTCGGTGTGGGTGTGTGAGAAAACGGTGTTCCTACCATGGATTTATCGCGCATGTCGGGGATTTCGTCCCGGTGTTCATAAGCCCAATCGGCAACGAAACGCTTAAGTCCCATGATATTCACTGGTTCATCATATTTGCCACGCGAGCAGACGTCTTCGCAGCGGTGGTTGCATACTCTCCCACAAACCGAGGGGAAGGGATGCTCGCGCCGGATAGCCCAATAAGCATCAGCGTAACGCTTTTGCTTGATCAGGGCAATATATCCTTGGGCACGCTGGTCGGTGGGGCAGGCTGCCCGGCAGGGTGCGATGCCACGTTTTTCGATAACATATGCTCCTGGGACCGATTGAGCAGAGAAGCGATAGGTGGCTTTGCGCCTACTAAGATTTTGGTCGAAAGGATTTGAAACCTCCACCGGACAAGCCTCAGCGCATTTTCCGCATCCTGTACACTTGGTTTCATCCACAAAACGTGCCTTCCTACGCACACGCACCTGGTAATTCCCAACGTAGCCGGAGACGTTCTCAACTTCACTGTAGCTGAGCAGGCTGATGTTTTCGTGGCGTCCGACGGACACCATTTTCGGTGTGAGTATTCAGGCTGCACAGTCTAAAGTGGGGAAGGTTTTGTAGAGCTGGGCCATGTGTCCGCCGATGCTTGGCTCACGCTCCACCATGTAAACCTTCTTCCCGGCATCCGCCAGGCGCAGGGCGGCTTCAATCCCGGCGATACCCCCGCCCAGCACCAGCGCAGATTGTTGCATCTCAACCGGACGCATATTTAGCGGGCGGTGATGGTGCACACGCCTTACTGCTGCGCTGACCATGTGTTTGGCTTTATCCGTTGCCAGGTCAGGGTCTTCGACTACCCACGAGCAGTGCTCGCGGATGTTTGCCATCTGGAAGAAGAAAGGGTTCAGTCCGCCTTCCTGGCAAGCCCTGCGGAAGGTGGGTTCGTGCATCAACGGCGTGCAGGAAGCCACCACCACCCGGTTCAGCCCCTGGTCTTGGATATCCTGTTTGATCAAGTCTTGTCCGGGGTCGGAACACATGTAGGTGTAATCCCGCGCCAGCACAACATTATCCAGGGTCCGTGCGAACTCCGCCACGGCTGCCACGTCCACCTTCCCGGCAATGTTGGTGCCGCAGTGGCAGATGTAGACCCCGGTTTTGACTTTGACAAGATTCATCTAAGCATCTCTACGAGGCGAGAGTCCAATATACCCTCAATTTCTGCCAGAATCTGTTCCTGGGTAAAGCCATTCTGGATGGCAGCCTGAGCTGGACAAGCCGCCGCACAGGCCCCACAGCCCTTACATAGTACTTCATTGACGTAAGCCACTTGGCGTCCGTCCAATTCAACCATCTCAATTGCATGGTATGGGCAGAGCCCCTCGCAAGTGCGGCAGCCACCGCATTTGGATTGGTCGATGTAGGTGGTGAATGGTTCTAACGTGACATACCCGGCATCCATCAGCGAAAGGGCTACCGAGGCTGCCGCGCCACCTTGGGCGACACTATCTGGGATGTCTTTAGGACCCTGGCATGTACCAGCCAGGTAAACACCATCCGTGGTGGTTTCCACCGGTGCCAGCTTGGGGTGCTTTTCCAAGAAAAAACCATCTGGACCCCGGCTGATGCTGAAGGTCTGTGCCACCTGGGCTGCATCTGACTGGGGCTCAACCCCAGTGCTTAGCACCACCATATCCACGAGCAATTCGTTGGGCTGTCCCGTGAAGAGGTTGGTCGTGGATATCTTTAGCTGCCCGTTATGACGGCTGACCTGTAAACCTCCACCGGGTATCTCCTGGTCGAAGCGGGCAAAATGGACCCCCGCCCGCTCAACACGTTCGTAAAAGGCTTCATATCCTTTTCCAAAAGCACGCATATCGCGGTAATACTCATGCACATCGGCACCCACATAATCGCGCACCAGCTGCGCCAGCTTGAGCGAGTACATGCAGCATATCCGCGAGCAATATTCGTGATACTCTTTATTGCGACTACCCACACAATGAACAATAGCAACGCTCTCAGGTTTACGACCATCTTTAAGCCGCACCTCACCGATTGTTGGTCCGCCGGTGTTGATCAGACGCTCCAGCTCCATACTAGTTAAAACGTTATCCAATTCTCCATAGCCATATTGTTCAATCCGCCGAGCTTCAAAATCCTTGAATCCGGTTGCCAGGATGATTGCCCCAACTTCCAGATCAACCAGCTCTTCCTTCTGCTCGAAATTGATCGACCCGGTTAGACAGAATTTTTCACAAGCGCGGCATTTACCTTTTTGAAAATAGGCGCAGTTTTGGCTATCGATGATTGGAACGCGAGGCACTGCTTGGGCAAAGGGGAAATAAATTGCCGTGCGATTCCCCAATCCCAAGTCAAACTCAGAGGGGATCTTTTTCCATGGGCATTTTTCCACACATGTACCACAGCCTGTGCATGTGTCTTCATCTACATAACGTGGATTTCGACGCACCCTTACTGTAAAATTGCCAACGTACCCGGCGACTGATTCAACCTCGCTATAGCTCAGCAGCGTGATGTTTTCGTGGCGTCCAACGGACACCATTTTTGGAGTGAGAATTCAGGCTGCACAGTCTAAGGTCGGGAATGTCTTGTAAAGTTGGGCCATGTGCCCACCGATGGTGGGCTGCCTTTCCACCAGGTAAACGTGCTTTCCAGCATCCGCCAGGCGAAGTGCGGCC
The DNA here is from genome assembly GCA_963774275.1 of uncultured Chloroflexia bacterium. Taxonomy (GTDB): domain Bacteria; phylum Chloroflexota; class Anaerolineae; order Anaerolineales; family UBA4823; genus FEB-25. Next base: position 30,126 of record CAVZEP010000014.1, read on the forward strand.
TCAATCCCAGCGATGCCCGCCCCCACCACCACGGCAGATTGCTTCATTTCCACCTGCCGTGCTTCGAGCGGGATTTGGTATTGCACACGCCTCACTGCGGCGGTTACCAGTGCCTTGGCCTTTTGTGTTGCTGAGATCGGGTCTTCCGACACCCACGAACAGTGTTCGCGGATGTTGGTCATCTGGAATAAGAACGGATTTAGCCCTGCCTCAGCACATGCTCGCCGGAAAGTTGTTTCGTGCATCAGAGGCGAGCATGAAGCCACCACGATACGATCCAGGCCCTCAGTATGGATATCGTCCTTGATGAGAGCCTGGCCTGGGTCAGAACACATATATGCATAGTGACGGGCGACTAATACATTGCCCAATGATGCGGCATATTCGGTCACTTCTTCAACATTCACCATACCGGAAATGTTGGTGCCACAATGACAAATATAGACACCGATCCTGGGGCTGCCTCTATTTGTTGGTTTCATCCCGTGCTTCTCCTTTATGAATGATGCATCTGGCAAAATGGTCAAAAACCTAAATACAGGGTCCATATTTCATGGATGGTTGCACAATTACAAAATTGTCGCTTGGCGACAATAAATTGATGTGAGCGACAGAACGAACAGAAACCAGACATTTGTATACCCATAAGCAGCGGTTTCTGTATGTGTTTATAGTTATAGCATACTTGTGCAAGGATGCACAAAATAGTGTAATTTAGCACAAATTACACAGGATGAAAGTGACAAATGCACCCAATTCATATAAAGTTGGTTTACGATCTGGTTGAGGTTTAACGAGATTTTCGCACAGGAGATCCGAAAGTTACACGGTCTCTGTCCCAGAAATCCTTCTTACATTTCTTAGAAACGCAGGTGTATTGAGCCCACGCTCGAGCAAATAGGTGAGATAGTACCCCATCAGGTTCTCCAGCTCGAGATCGACGCTTGAGGATAACCGGGCGCGTTGTGCCTCAAGGTACCTGGAACGCTGGAAATGGCGCAATATTTTCAAAGCTGGCATGCTCACCGGTCGCACACCCGGCTCATTTACCCCACATTTTGGACAAATGACTCCACCCTTTTCGAATGAGAAGTATTGGTCTTCGGCTTGAATCTCCTCACCGCAATTTACACAATGCAATAACTGGGGTCGAAAACCCACCAGGTCCAATAGCCTGAGCTCATAATATCGCACAGCAAAAGCAGGCTGCGCTTCTGTGTTCAGCCTGGATAGGGTCTCAGTCAACAATCGGTAAAGATTGATATTTTCGCCTTCTTCATAGGTGAAGCGGTCCAATAACTCGATGATATAGGATGCATATCCCACCCGGAGCAGGTCCTCGCGCAGTTTCAAGTAGGCATCGATGGCTTCAGCTTGTGTGATGATCAGTAAATCCCGTCCATGTGCCAGCAACAATTCGACCCGTGTGAACGGTTCCAGGTGCCCGGCTTTGCGTGAGCGAGGTTTACGCACACCTTTTGCAACGACCCGTACCTTACCAATCTCGCGTGTGAACAGCCACAGCAAGCGATCAGCTTCCCCCCAATCGGAATGGCGCAGTACGATGGCTTCGACACGTTGTGAGCGTATACGTGAAGGCATGGCTTTATTATAATCGTTGACTTGGGTGCTAATTCCTGGTAAAATCCCACCCTGCCTGTGGCGTTGTACCCTTCGCCCAGGCAAAATATTGCAAAAAAGAAAGGGCTTGAGAAATGAAAGTACTCCTCCTGAAAGATGTATACAAGTTAGGCCGGGCTGGCGATGTCAAGCGTGTGGCAGATGGGTATGGCCGGAATTACCTGCTTCCTCATGGGATGGCTGTATTAGCCACTGTTGAAGCGCTAAAAATGTCAGAGCGCATCCGAGAAAAAGCCAATGTGCAGCGCGCCATTATTAATCAAGAAATGGACACTGTTGCAAAGCAGATTGTGGGTCTGACCCTGATCTTTCCTGCGCGTGCTTCAGAGACAGGCAAGCTGTATGGCTCGGTGACCACCCAGATGATCGCCGATGCAATCAAAGCCAAATCAGGTGTGGAAATTGCGCGCCGCCAGATTGATTCACAGCCATTGCGTATGTTGGGCGAATATAAGGTGCACATTCGGCTTACAGTCGACCTTATCCCCACGATCGACGTGATTGTCCATCGCGAGGGCGAGGCTTACACTGCACCGGTTGCCGCTAAAACTGCCCCTCAAAAGACTGCTGAAGCTGTGGTGGAAGCAGAACCCGCTACTGAACCAGAAACAGAACTGGAATCTGAAACAGAAGCAGATCCAGAATCTGAACCAGAAGTAGAGTGAGTCTCTCACTCATTCAGGTGCCAACGGGTGCTTTGTGAAGGAATGCTCCCAGTAAAGCACCCGTAGGGTTGTTTAAGCCTGCTGTATAATACATTCGATGTCCATCGGTGATCAACTTCGCCAGGCGCGTGAAGTCCAGTCGCTTAGCCTCGATCAGGCTGCCCAAGTGACTCATATTCGCTTGCACTATTTGGAAGCTCTGGAGGCGAACCAATTTGATTTGCTTCCGTCCACCACGCAGCTGCGGGGTTTTTTACGTGCCTATGGGGAATATCTAAAACTAAATTCAAGTGAGCTTGTCCAGGCATTGGAAGGAGATTTAAAGGCAAGCCCGGTCGTAAAGTATCCTCCTCCATCTTTAGACGAAATTAACCCGGCTGTGACCGGTTCAGATGCCATTTTTGCTGAGCTTGGCCAGAAGTTGCGCTCTCAACGTGAGTTGATGGGGCTTTCCCTTGGGGATGTTGAACGCCACACGCATATACGTATGCATTATGTGCGCGCCCTGGAGGAAGGAGACATATCTCATCTTCCCTCACCCGTTCAGGGAAGGGGGATGTTAAGTAATTACGCCGCTTTCCTCGGTCTCAACACCGAAGTTATTTTGCTTCAATTTGCCGATGGGTTACAAGCCAGCCTGTACGACCGCCAGGCAGCCAGAAACAAAAACGTATCAAAACCATCTCAGGGAGAGCCAGGCAGGATACCCGCCAGACCATCCCAATTTCGCCGGTTGTTTTCGATGGATATATTTGCTGCTGGTTTCTTAATTATTTTTTTGCTGGGCTTCATCATTTGGGGCGCATTGCGTGTCTCGGCGCTTCGTTCTTCAAAAGAACCTTCACAAACCGCACCGCCTGTGTCTGAAATTCTGTTGTCCACACCCGATGAGACCTTTTCCACCACTTTGACCCTCATGCCTGCGAATCAGTTATCGACACCATCCCCTGCTGTTGTGGAATCCTCCCTGATAACCGGGACCGTTCAAAGTATTCAAACGGAGACGCCCGTGGTTTTCGAGCCCACACCTGCCATCGGGAACGCGCCCATCCAGGTAAATATTGTTGCCCAACAACGAGCCTGGATGCGGGTTACTGTGGATGGAGAAATCGCTTTCGAAGGTAGAGTGATGCCCGGCAGCGTATATTCATTTGCCGCCAACGACCGGATTGAATTGCTGACGGGTGATGGTGGAGGCTTGCAGGTGTACTACAACCAGCAGGACTTGGGCATTTTAGGGACGTTTGGTGAAGTGGTCGAGCGCATTTTTTCCATCCAGGGTGTCCAGACCCCCACACTGGCCGTACCGCTCACCAGCACCCCTGTTCCAACAGGTATGGTAACCCCCACCCCCACTTCTACGCGTACCGGTGTGCCCGTCGCTCCCTCCCCAACCCCCAGACCCTAGATATCGGCACTATGAAGAATAAATCGTTTCACATGATTTCCCTTGGCTGTGCCAAGAATACGGTTGATTCGGCTTCCATGGCACAAATCCTGGCTGCTTCCGGGTACCAATCCACGGACCAGCCTTCACAGGCCAGGGTGCTGATTGTCAACACGTGTGGTTTTATTGGACCAGCAAGGGAGGAGTCATTCGAGGTTCTCCAGGACTTGGCTGCCAGAAAAAAGCCAGGCCAATGGTTAATTGCCGCCGGATGTCTTACCCAAAGATATGGAGCAGAAGTTGTGCATCGTGTGCCTGGAATTGATGGCATCCTGGGTACCCGCCGCTGGATGGACATCCTTGATGTCGTGGAGGCTGTGCGTCAGGGGGAACATCCCAAGCCCCTTTACCATCTTCCAGATGCCCCCACCGTTGGTTGTGATGAGCATGGTGTGCTGCGTGCCGGCATTCAAGGAAAAAGCGCGTTTGTTAAAATCGCCGATGGGTGCCGTCGCCCGTGTGCATTTTGTGCCATCCCGCTGATCAAAGGTACCTCTGTCAGCCGGCCTGAAGATGTGATCATTGGCGAGGCACGTCAACTGAGTGATATGGGGATGCATGAGATCATCCTGATTGCCCAGGATACCACCGATTATGGATATGATCTTGGGATGAAAGATGGACTGGCCAGGCTCCTGGAGAAATTAACCGCGGCAGTGCCTGATGTGGACTGGATTCGCATCATGTACGCTTACCCGGGCTATATCACCGATCGCTTGATCGATGTCATGGCATCTAACCACCAGATCCTACCTTATTTGGATATCCCTCTCCAGCACGCCCATCCCAACACTTTGCGACGTATGAAACGACCCGCCAACATGGATTGGGTGCATCGCACATTGGAAAAAATGCGGGATGCCATGCCTGACCTGGCTCTGCGTACGACTTTCATTGTTGGATATCCAGGTGAAACAGAAGAAGAGTTCCAGGCGTTGCTGGATTTTGCTGGAGAAATCCGCTTTGACCGGGTGGGCACGTTCCAATTCTCGTTTGAGCCAGGGACCGCCAGCGAACCATTGGGCGATCCAATCCCTCCTGGTGTAAAGGAAGAACGCTATGATCGCCTGATGGCTCTCCAGCAGGGAATATCGCTTGAGCGTAACCAGATGTTCGTGGGTAAAACATTGGATGTATTGATCGAAGGCCAGGGCGATGGGATTTCAATGGGACGCAGTTATCGGGATGCCCCCGAGATTGATGGTCTTGTGATCGTGGAAGGAAATGCACCCACCGGTGAGCTTTTACCTGTGCGCATCACCGGTGCGATGGAGTATGACTTAAGCGCTGTTGTGGTGAATAAACAGGATTATCTGGCGGGTTAAAGCGATGAACGCCTGGGTGAGGGGGGCACCCAGACGTTCATCGCTAAGAATTTTACACGAATGTATAAATTTTGGCAAGGGTAAATTGGGCTAGTTTTATTCAATAACTGGAGCCCCAGGTGGGAGTCGAACCCACAACCTAAGCGTTAGGAGTGCTTCGCTCTATCCTTTGAGCTACTGGGGCGTTCGTTCGAGATTATAGCAGAAAAATCTACTTAAAAATCATAAAGATCATCTACCTTCGGATCAGACGGTTGTGCGAAGTCCCGATCGTTCGTTGATCGGGAAGTTCGAATCCGCCGAAGAACACGGCAGGTAGCCCCACCGGGGCACCAAGTTTTTCATGTATAATGAGATAGGGCTATCCATGAAAATATTGCAGCATGATCGCTTACTAAAGATACTTAAACAGGAATTATCCCTGATTTATGCTACCAGATTGAGAGGAGTTTATTTGTTCGGCTCCTATGCGCGGCAGGAACAGGACCCAGAGTCAGATCTAGATATCCTGATCGTATTAACTGAGCTGGATAGCTACCCGTCAGAAATAAAGCGGACCAGCGAAATCATCAGTAACCTCTCCTTAGAATTTGGTATCACGATCAGCCGGTACTTTGTTCGAGAGCATGATTGGAGAACCTACGACTCTCCACTCCTTCGGAATATCCGTGAAGAGGGTATTGCAGTATGAAGGAAAGCTCGGAGCATCTGTTGCAGAAAGCTTCTCGGGCGATAGAAGCTGCTAATACACTTCTTGATAATGGATTAAACGAATTCTCTACTGGAAGAGCTTATTAGGCTATGTTGTATACTGCCGAAGCGCTATTAAACGAAAAAGGGTTGCGCTTTAGAAAGCACGGAGGTGTGCATAGTGCTTTTGGGGAACATTACATAAAAGCAAGTATATTCGATGTAAAATTCCATAGATGGTTACTCGATGCATTTGATCAATGCATCTAAAGTGACTATGGTATTGATGTACTTGTTATAGACCAGGATGCGCGTGAATTGATTGACCAGGCAAAAGAATTCCTACAAGCTGCAGGGCATTTTTAGAAACATAATTTATTACGAACAATTACCTACGGATCATACGGTTGTGCGAAGTCCCGATCGTTCGTTGATCAGGTAGTTCAAATCCGTTGTCAGGCGGCAAGCGCGAGCGGCCCTAGCAAGCGCCGCGCCTGCACCGAGCATCACCAGGTGAAGCAAGCAACCCGTCGTAGGCGCCAATTTTACTCGATAAAATTAAGCTGATTCCAAAATTTTCACTCAAAAGACCAAATTAAAGCATATCAAAAGCACATCCAGTGTGCATTCAGATTCAGCCTGTGTGAACTTTTTGGAAAACCTTATGAATAGTTTATGAAACCTGGGAGATATAGTGAATAATTCACCCCCTCTAGCTGCAGCCAGTCATAAAAGATCGGTCCCCACGGTTTCCTTGAGACCGATCTGGCTGGAATTGAACCATTAACTGCTAAGTTCCGATAAACACTCTTATAAATAACATTTATAATGAATCCGTAAAATTACCAAATCTGGCTGGATATACTGCAAATATTCCGTATAATTAATAG
>CAVZEP010000015.1:0-36327 GCA_963774275.1 uncultured Chloroflexia bacterium
AATCAGCACTCCCCACCCATTTCCGGGCAGGGGAGTTTTTGTATTTATACGTGACACCCCCTGCCTTACTCAAGGGCAGAGGGTGTCTGTGCGACTCATGGAAAGTGCACCAGGAAACTCGGAGGTTGGCCTTTGGCCTTTTTATTCCTGATGCACGTCCAGAGCCACATCACGGAAAATTCATCATCGCCAATGGCAGCAGCATTCGATACCCGGTGGCCATGGTAGTCAGCGTGGAACTGGCGCTGACAGACGGGTCACCTGCCGAAGTTGCCGTCAGAATGAGCGTGTTTATATCTCCAAGCCAGGCATCTTCCGGTACGGTTACATACACGACGACCTCCGCACTTTCGCCGATATCCAGGTCGAGGCTGGTTACCGGTAGCAGCACATCCCAGGAATTGCCAGTGTAGGTGAAGCTGATCGTGTCGGCGATATTGCTCAGGTTGCTCACCGTCAGGGTATAGGCAACGGTCTCGCCCCAAGAACCACTGAGCGCCAGGCTGTCGGGGCTGAGGCCCACTGCGTAGCCAATGGCGGTCGTCGTCAGTGTAGCGCTATCGCTTGCAGATGGGTCACCAGCCGAAGTTGCAGTCAGAATGAGGTCGTCAGTATCCCCGAGCCCCGCATCCATCGGTATAGTCACATAGACAGTGACGGTTTTGCTCTCGCTGATATCCAGGTCGAGGCTCGTCACCGGCAGCAGCACCTCCCAGGTATTGCCAGTATAGGTGAAGCTGACTGTGTCGGCGATATTACCCAGGTTGCTCACTGTCAGGGTATAAGTGATGGTCTCACCACGATAGCCGTTGAGCGCCAGGCTGTCCGGGCTGAGACCCACTTCATAGCCGATTGCAGTTGCAGTCAGCGTGGCGCTATCGCTAATAGACGGGTCACCAGCCGAAGTTACTGTCAATACCAGCACGTCTGTATCCCCTATCCCCGCATCCATCGGTATAGTCACATAGATAGTGACGATTTGTTCTCGCTGATAGCCAGGTCGAGGCTGGTCACGGGCAGCTGTACCTCCCAGGTATTACCAGTGTAGGTGAAGCTGACCGTGTCGGCGATGTTACCCAGGTTACTTACCGTCAGGGTATAGGTGATTGTCTCACCACGCAAACCATCGAGTGCCAGGCTGTCTGGGCTGAGACCCACTTCATAGCCGATGGCAGTTGTGGTCAGCGTGGCGCTGTCGCTAACGAACGGGTCGCCGGCTGAGGTTGCAGTCAGCACCAGCATATCCGTATCCCCTATCCCTGCATCCACCGGTACAGTCACATAGACGACAACGGTTTTGATCTCGCCGATGTCCAGGTCAAAGCTCGTCACCGGTAACAGCACCTCCCAGGTGTTTTCAGTATAGGTGAAGTTGACCGTATCAGCAATATTACCCAGGTTACTTACCGTCAGGGTATAGGTGATGGTCTCACCACGCAAACCATCGAGCGCCAGGCTGTCTGGGTCGAGTACTAAGTCGTATTTGGGGACAATGGTGGTGATCAGGGTGGAGTCCATGATGTTGGGATCTCGGAGCGAGCTCACCGTGACCAGAGAGATGCCCTGGTCACCTGGCATGGCATCCGGGGGCACATCGATGCCGATGACCACCTGGATGGTTTCACCTGGTCCGACCGGACCAGGTCCACCCAGGATTGCGTTGGATGGCCAGGTGGTGGAGATGGTCAAGTAGTAATAATCGGTGATGGTGCCGGTGTTGGTGATGGAGAGGTTGTAATTGACTGAGCTGCCAATCTCACCATAGCCCTGCATGGGGGCGGGCAGGTCCACGTCATAGTGTACGCAGGGCTCGCCGGTGGGGTGATACAGGTTGGTATCATAGATATATGCATTGCCATATTCATCACTATATCCCCCACCCACCGACCAGATCTCACCGCCGGTTTTCCCCTCCGAGCAAAAGGGAGCCATCCCACCATTGGCGAAGGGCAGGAAGTCGTAATATGGCTCCCATTCCCCATCCGGCCACTCAGCCAGGTCCATGACTAAAACTTGATCGAGTGGGGCGTAAACGAAATCAGTACTTCCTCCCAGGCTATACAGCTTCCCGCCGTTGATGACTAAACCGGAAGTCCCCATGCTGGCGGGTAAAGTTGCTGAAGCCACCTCCCACGAATCTGTAGCCATATTATAACGCTGAGTGACATCCGTCCCCGAAGAGATAGAAAGCCAGCCGCCAGATATGTAGAGATAGGGACCTGCCTGCACCCAGCCGGAGAAATCCGTGCCGATGGGCATATCCATTCCGCCTTCGGAGAGCCAGGTTCCAGTGGCGATATCGTAGATATCCACTTGCGGATCGGGAATATAACTATTCATTTCCCCACCCACAACGAACAATTTTCCATCCCACACACCCAATGCATTCCCATCGACGAAGCGTGGAGGTGTGGGTCCTATGCTCCAGGTATCACTGGCGATGTCGTAAATAAACAAGCCTGCATCGAAGGAGTAGATTTTACCCTGGTAGCAAGTAGAAGATGTAAAGAGGCGGTATGCGGGGAATTGTGCCAGGGATTCCCAATTGTCCGATAAGATATCATAGCGCCAGACCAATCTGGTGGGGCTGCTCCAATCATCAGCCCCGCCGACCACATAGAAATGATCCGGATCATCGGGACATTGTGCATATCCAGCCAGGCCTGTCGGATGGGGGATCGCAGTGGCTTCCATCCATTCAGTGACCGCGGTGGTTATACTAGCCTGATCCACTGCTGCCGGGTCGCCCTGTGAGGTGGCGGTGATAACGGCGGTATCGCTTTCACCCGGCAAACCCCCAGCTGGGATTTCCACGCTGACCACAAACTCGGCGCTCTCCCCTGCTACCAGCGGACCGACAGTTGCCGGGAAGGTGGTGTTCCAGGCTGCGTTGGCAGTAATCTCATAGGTATCACTCAGCGTGCCGTCGTTATGGATGGACAGGGTGTAGGTGATCACCTCGCCGGGGTTTCCAGTGGTCGCCAGGCTCTCCGGCTGCAGGTCGCCGAAGAAAAAGTCGTAACAGGCTTCTCCGGTGATCCGGTAGTAATTGGTATCGTATTCGATTGTATTGTCATATTCGTCCAGATATCCCCCACCAGGCGACCATATTTCCCCTCCGCTTACAGCTTCAGTGCAGAAGCCATTAAGACCAAGGACTGATATGGGTAGAGGATCAGCGACGGTCTGCCAGTTGCTGGATGGCCAGGTGGTTAGATTAAGGCTTTCTACCAAATCAGTTCCTTCTAGTTCACCACCATTTGCGTCACCGGCGACCGCATACAAAGTGCCTTCGGTAAGTGCCAGGGCAGAGTTGGCACGGGCGCTGGGGAATGGTACGGGAGCATCCCAGGTGTTGGAAGCCATGTCATAACGCTGAGTAACATCAATGTTATACTCATAGTCGCCTGACATGCCACCCGTCAGGTACAAGTACTGACCGGCTTGCACGTAGCCTGGGGCGGAGGCTGCCACCGGCATTGGGTCTCCACCCTGTGCGAGCCAGGTGTCGCTGGCGATGTCATAGATATCTACGTCGGATACAGGTGGTGCTGGTAAAGCCTCCGGACTACCTCCCGCCATGTAGAGCTTGCCATCCCATGTGCCCAGTGCAGCGGTTGAAACCGGACGAGGTGTGTTCGCCCCTGATGTCCAGGTCTGGCTGGCGATATCATAGATATAAAGGGATTGCCTCGCATATCCCTGCCAACCACCCGCCACATAGATCTTGCCTTGATAGCATGTGGCCGGCATGCAGCATTCATTAGCAGGAAGGGGTGGCAATGTTGTCCATTGATCGGTTGTGGCGTCATAATAGAAAAAGTTGTTAGACCAGACCCAGTTATCGATGACTCCCCCGACGATGTAAAAACCGTTTGAGTCATCGCTGCACTGGGCTCGGGCATATCCCAATGTGGCTTCTGGCAATTGCATTCCCTCGTTCCAGGTTTCCGGTCCAGGTGCTGCTGCAGCGCGCTGCATATCCCAGCCCGCCAGCAGCACCATGCCAACGCCCAACAGGACCAGGTATATGAGAACGCTAAATCGCTTGGTTTGTTTCATTTTATTATTTCTCCTCACTAAAACACGTAAGCTTATTTTTCTTTGTATCAGGTAGAGCCGAGGGGATTCCTCTCCAACCAATAGCCACATCTTCCGAGATTTCATGTTGGAGCTAAAAGAATCGTCGACCTAACTAATATTCTGTACAGTAATGAAAGACCTTCTAGTGTCAGGTTGGTTTCCTTCCAGTGGCAATTCTTCCTCCTTTTACTACCCTTTGAATGGGTCATGAGGTGCAGGGCTTTCCCCTCCGCCCTGCACCTGATTAGGACCTCCCTCGCCCGATGTATTGTTTATATGTATGGGAACCTGCTTCAGAAAAACAAATAATTCCTCCAGGCTGGCAAAGCCGTGCTTCTCACCAGTCTCCACATTTTCCAGCGAGGCTCTCCACTCCTGCTCGTCGTCCTTCTTTACCTGCCATAGTCGCAGCAGGTAGGAGTAGTATGTAGTGGGGGATGACATGCTAACTCTCCTCAGTAGTCCAAGCAGCACCTTACGGAAAAGCGCTGCGGACGCTCAACAAGCAGTGGTCCCAATCATTAATATCTTTATATCAAACCACTCTCAGGAAACTCTCAGGAAAACGGCTGTATTTTTACATTCGAAGATTAAAATATGATGAATTTGACTTATAATGAATAAAAAGGCAGCTTATTGCATTTACATTTAATAATTCTATATAATCATCATTGACCTTTCCACATTGAATAGTGACCATGTTGCTGGAAGGTATCGGGTGAGATTAACCCGTTGCGAGGTAGAGTAACGGGATGATGTTGCGAAGTGGGGCACAGGCATGGGTGTGAAGAGCCTGGCGATCTCTCTCTTTGGCGGCTTGCAAATCTCTTTGGATGGGCAGCCAGCAATAGGCTTTGAATCTGGCCGAGTGCGCGCTCTGCTGGTTTACCTGGTGGTAGAACCCAACCAGCCGCATTCCCGCCAGCAGTTGGCCGGATTGCTATGGCCTGAGCAGGATGAAAATATCGCCCACCAGCGCCTCAGCCAGGCGCTCTACAACTTGCGCCAGACTATCGGTGAAGCTGGTAGCACGGGTGTCCTGTCTGGTAGCAACGATAGATACCTGTTGGTCACCCCGCAGGATGTGCAATTCAATCCCCATGCCTCCTATTGGCTGGATGTGCACATCTTCACCGAGCTGCTCCAGTCCTGCGCAAGTCACTCCCATTCCCGCCTTGAAAGCTGCCCGGAATGCACTCAGCGTATGGCTGAGGCGGTAAGCATCTATAAAGGTGAATTCCTGGCGGGGTTTTCGATCCACAATACCGTCAGCTTCGATGAATGGTCTTCGATCTGGCGCGAGCGTTTACATCTCCAGGCAATTGCTGCCCTGAACCACCTGGTGCAGTTCCACATCAGCCGGGGAGAGTTCAAGCAGGCGTTGGAATACGCCCGCCAATGGGTTACACTCGTCCCGCTGGATGATGCGGGTCACCGCCAGCTGATGCGTTTGCTGACGCTCAGTGGGGATCAGACCGCAGCCATGCTGGTCTACACGAATTTCCAGCGCCGATTAAAGCAGGAGCTGGGCGTCACACCGGAGCGGGAAACCCGCTCGCTGTTCGAGCGCCTGCGTATGGAAGCAGAGTCCGGGGTCACCCTGGGTAACCTGCCTGAAATGCTCTCGCCCCTGGTCGGGCGGCGCAACTCAATGGCAAAGCTGACCGCACTGCTGCTGGACCCCACCTGCCGGTTAATCAGCGTACTTGGTCCAGGTGGCAGCGGAAAAACCCGACTGGCTCTGGAGGTTGGGCACGGTCTGCGTTATCAGTTCGCACACGGGGTTTATTGGGTCCCCCTTTCGGCATTAATCTCCGCAGAAGCGCTCACCTCCTCCCTCGCTGAGGCGTTGGGGTTCGTTTTCCGAGGCGTTCTGCCGAGAAAAACACAACTGCAGGATTATTTACGTTCCAAGCAGCTCCTGTTGATCCTGGATAGTTTTGAGACCATCCTTGAAGCCGGGAAACAGGTCGTGGATCTGTTGCAATCTGCTCCGCAAGTCAGCGCATTAGTCACCACGCGGGCCAGGCTCAACGTGGCCGATGAGCAGGTTTACCGCCTGGGTGGGATGGATTACCGGGAGACAGCCGACCCCGACCAGGCATTGCAAAGCAGTGCGGTCCAGCTATTCCTGGCTGGGGCCAGGCGCTCGCGACCCGATTTTATCCTGGACGCCAGCAACACGGCTTCCATTGGGTGGATCTGCCGGCTGGTGAGCGGTATGCCCCTGGGGCTGCTGCTGGCGTCCACCAGGGTGAGCGATTATTCGGTGCATGAAATTGCCATACAAATCAGCCACAGCCTGGATTTCCTGTCGGTGGAATGGGCTGACCTGCCTGAAAGACAGCGCAGCCTGAGGGCGACTTTTGAGTATTCGTGGAACTTGCTCAACCTCCATGAGCAACAGTTGATGATGAATTTAGCTGTGTTTTGCTCAGCCTTCACCCCCCAGGCAGCTTATCAGGTGGCAGCTGCCAGGGATCATGAGCTGCATGCTCTGGTGGGTAAATCGCTGCTGGAAAGTGCTCCTGATGGGGGTTTTCGGATGCATGATTTGGTGCATCAATTCAGTGCCGAAAAATCAGCCCTAATTCCAGAAACTAACGATTGGACAATTCACCAAAAACATTGTGACTATTTCCTGGAACAGGTCGCGGGATGGATCGGCGCATTTAAAGGTCCACGGCAATCGCTCGTGCTGGTGCAGGCGGATAAAGAGATCGTGGATGTTCAGGCAGCCTGGGAATGGGCGGTTGAAAAGGGGGAGGGTGAGAGGCTGGCTCGAGCGGCAGAGGGTTTGTTGCTTTACTACAACCTGCGATATCGTTATCTCGAAGGAGCACAAGCTTGTCAGCGGGCATTGGAGGCTCTGGCGACCACTGAGGAGACTGCTCAGCGTTTGAACCTCGAAGGCTATCTATTGGTCTGGCACGCCAGTTTTTATCGGGTATTGGGAAAAATGGATTTAGCCAGGCTATCGATGGAGGCCGGCTGGGAAAAGCTCAGGCAGGCAGAGGCAGGCGGAGAGAACGCTTACCGTGGTCAGGCGTTATTCTGGTCGGAAAGCAGATACTTCACAAGTAATTTATCGGAGCAGCTTAATTGCCTCCAGCGCAGTGCTGCACTTTATCAAGCATTGGATGAGCTCTGGTGGAAAGTGGGAGTGCTGGCAATTACCATCGAGATCTGTAACCGTCTTGGAGAGGGAGAACTGAGCTTTAAGGTGCTGCAGGAGGCACTGGAGCTGAGCCGTGTGGTAGGTGAGCCTTACCAGCTGGGGACCGTATTGAAGTGCAACGCCTATGATCAGCTGGTTTTTAGGAATATGGAAACAGGTGCTCACTTGATGGAAGAAGCTGCAGCTACTTACAAAGCGCTTGATGACCCGGGAATCCTGGGCGAGGCTGAGCTACACCTGGGTGTGTCTCTTGGTTGGGTGGGACGTTATGCTGAAGCCTGCCAGCTGTTGGTAAGTGCCCTTGATATGATGCATCAGGTGGGGAATCGTTATTATCTGGTCTATGGTCAGGGAGCCCTGGGAATCATTGAAATGTACAGTGGTCTTTATGAGCAGGCTGTTACTACATTAAACGAAACCTTAAAAGCCGCTCGGCAAGATGGATTTCAACGTGAGGAAGTATTCGATCTCGTCCAGCTGGGATGCCTGAAACTCGTGCAGGGAGACCCTGGGAAAGCTTTGATCGATATAGAAAATGGTGTTTCCAGCTTCCGACAGATGGGTTTCGCAGGTGAGCTGGGCATGGCACTTGGCGGGTTGGCGCTGGCTCAGCACATACAGGGGCAGACGGAACAAGCCTGGCACTCACTCAAGGAAGCACTTTGCATCGCTGTTAAAACCCATAGTCGGTTCACTTTTTTAACCCTACCGGCTGCATTGATTGTTCTTCTGGCGGATAACGGAAAGTGGGAGCAGGTTGCGGAGGCTTACACTGCCCTGATGGTGGACCCGATCGTGGCAAACTCGCGCTGGTTCGCCGATATGATTGGCAACAGGCTCGATTTAGCCAGGGAGCACCTGCCTGAGGATAAACGTCTGGCTGCCGAAGGTCGTGGGCGGGTGGGGGATGTCTTTGACGTGCTGGGTAGATTAGCGCAGGAAATTGACTCGTGGGGCATGGCTGCTGGCGGATAATTCTCTGGGAGAGTAGGTCATTGCCAAGAGACTTTATAGTTTTAAACGCAGCTCCCCAGCCATTATTGAGTAAGGGAGTTTTTTCGTATTTATAAGCGACACCTCCTGCCTTTCCCCCCTACTGGGGGTGCAACTCTGTGGACTTGCATCAGGAACTTGGAGGTGGGTGCCTGGTCCATGGTGACCTGACGCACGTCTCGAGCTGCATCCGGCTAATAATTTTCGAATTGGAGACAGGAGGTGCAGAGTTTTCTCCTCAGCTCTGCATCTCCTGGCCCGTTGCTCCACCCATTTTTATCGCTACATGCTTCAAAAAAACCAACAATTCCTCCAGGCTGGCAAAGACATGCATCTCACCAGTCTCGACATTCTCAAGCGAGGCTCCTCAATCCTGTTTGCGATCCTGCATCACCTGCCATAATCGTAGCAGGTAGGATTAGTGCATAGCCGATGACATGCCAGCTCTCCTCAGTATTCCCGGAGAACCTTATCGGAAAAGCGCTGCGATCTTTCGAAAGACTGGGGTCCCGACCCAGCGACGATCTGATTGAGCAATTCCTGCGGTGAGACCCGGGGGAAGTACGGATTTTGGGTCAATCATTTCAAGGGTCTGTGCCTTGGTGACCAATGGCAGATAGAATTTTTCCATCGGGTGAGTGACGGTTACATTCGTAGCTGCTGTGATGGTGTTGGCTGAGTTCGTGGCGGTTACTGTGGCAGTATAAATTCCCGCAAAAGGAAATGTGTGCGTGACTACCGCTCCGTCTCCAGATTCACCATCGCCAAAGTCCCAGGTAAAGATCACATTACTGCCTGCCGCCACAGTTGCAGACAAATGAGTGGTATTCCCCAGCTCAGTCGGGCTGTCGTTGTCGGCGACCAGACCTTCGGGGGGTATATCCGTAATGGTCACCTCAGTGGTTGCAGTTATGCTGTTCGCCTCATTAGTTGCAGTGACGATGGCCGTGTAGTCACCCACAGCCGGGTAAGTATGCATAAGCACACCACCATTACCCGTCATGCCATCGCCAAAATCCCATGCAAAGCTCACATTACTGCCTGCCGCCACAGTTGCAGATAAGTGAGTAGTATTTCCCAGCTCAGTCGGGCTGTCGTTGTCGGCGACCAGACCTTCGGGGGGTATATCCGTGATGGTCACATCGGTGGTTGAAGTTATGCTGATTGCCTCATTAGTGGCAGTGACGATGGCCGTGTAGTCGCCCACAGCCGGGTAAGTATGCATAATCACATCACCATTGCCCGTCATGCCATCGCCAAAGGCCCAGGTAAAGATCACATTACTGCCTGTCGCCACAGTCGCAGATAAGTGAGTAGTATTTCCCAGCTCAGTCGGGCTGTCGTTATCGGCGACCAGACCTTCGGGGGGTATATCCGTGATCGTAATTGCATGTGTATCGAAGACCGAGCCAACTTGATTGCTGGCGGTGACAGTGATGGCTTGCATGCCAGGCATGTCCCAGGTGAAGCTGACTGTGTCCGTCAGCCCACCGGTATGGGTGATGGGTGCCTGTCCGTTCGCCAGCCAGACATATTCAAGCGGTAGGGTGGTGGATAAAGGTTCGACCGTGGCAGTGAAGGAGTAGAGGGTGTTTACCCAGCCGTCAGTCGGCCCGGTGATGGAAACCTCGTTGGGAGGTGTTTTGGAAATGAGCGCGAAATCCTGTATAGTCTGAATATCTGGATATACCGAGGCGTGCACTTCTGGGCTTGGTTCATACCCATATGCTTCCGCCATCACATCATACCAGTCCGCGCACACTGAGGCTGAGTAAGTTCCCGTCAGGTCCGTGGTATAGGTGAAGGTCTCCCCGGTTGTATAAGCCTCGGCTGTAACCAGCGCCCCAGCGATGGGAATGCCGGTGTCGTTATCCGTCACCGTGCCCAGCATCTCGCCCGCACCGCCGGAGGGGGGTGGAACGCCAAACCATGGGTAGAACTCAACCGCTGTGTTATTGGTGAACAACTCAGGCTGATCATAGGCGTACAGGGTGGCTTCAGTGCCGCTTGAATTCTCCACACCGGCAACAACCCCCGTGGCATCGCCGACGGTCAGGTATTGAAGCTTGATCCGGTTGGTAAACAGGTCAAGGATGATCTCGAAAGTCTCCGGAGCTCTATTTACCCAATGTTTTACTTCGTGCCATTCAATCACAAAGTAGCGGTTATCTATGTACTTCGTATAAACGGTACCACCACCCTCAAAGTCTTCACCTGGGTTTAGAAAGGTGGAGAATGCATAGATAGCATTGTTAGGCTTGGATGGGTCGGGAATGGAGCTACCCATATCGGTAAAACCAGGATCAAACATGAGGATGCCATGGGCATTGATGTAGAACCCACTATAGGTATTCTCGTAGAAGGTGAATGACTTGCCAGCGGGTAAGGGGACGAATACAGGCGTCATCCAATCTACCGGTCGAGGTGTTCCGTTCGTTGCATCCAGCCAATTAAACTGGGGACCGCACCCGCCATCCACCGAACGGCGCATATAGTAGTTGAATATCGGATCCAGGCTGAAATTCTGCACCAGGTCCTGGTCCAGGCTTGATCTTGATCGCCTCTTCCGCATAGCCCGGGCTGGTTACAACCAGCCACCACTCTCCCTGGGCTGCGGCTACCGAATATGCCCCGGTTTCGGGATTGGATTCAGTCGAGGCTGGCGTGTCCTCCAGAGCAATGGAAGCGAACAGCGGTTCGCCTGTCTGTGAATCCGTGACCACTCCCGAGATGTTCCAGATCGGCGCTAGGAACATCTCAATATTCTGCGTGGTGGTGACTCCCGGGCTGATTTCCACCCCGCTGACCATGCTATCCAGGTAACCATACTGGGTGGTGGTGATGACATAGGTACCCACCGGCAAAGCTGTGTTCGTACTCGCCCAGGCTGTCGCTCCGGTCGGGGTAAGGCCAATCCAGTGCTGTATCCGCAAAGGTGAGTTTTGCTCCCTCAACAGGCTCCAGAGACCCGGCTTCAACCACCTGCCCCTCGATGGCACCCAGCTCAAGCGCCTGCGCGGCTAGTACCGCCTGATAGACATTCAGCATGCCCCAACCCCACACGTTATTGGGTACACCCCCACGAGGGGTACATTCGGTGGATGCCCTGGGTTCAGCATTGGTTTTCAAGAGCATTTCAATGAGATCGACCCTACCGCGCAGTTCCGGTACGGCGGAGATGAGCAGCGCCACCGCTCCAGCGACGTGCGGGGCAGCCAGGCTGGTTCCACTTATTCCATTTATATAAAAGCCCCAGAATTCTGGAACACTGACAAGAATATTCACACCCGGCGCGGTAATATCCGGTTTGACCAGCGAATCGTGCCCAACGAGTCCTGGTCCTCGACTGGAATATAGCCAGATGTTGTCATTGATATCAAAGGCTCCGGTGGCGGTTATTTCCGGATATTTATTCATGGGTAGGTCTAGGGTACTGCATTGGGGTCCGTTGTTGCCGGCTGGTTGAGTAATGTAGATGCCAGCTGCATACAGTGCCTGGGTAGCTGCATGATAGTCTTTTGGGGAGGGCTCAATTTGATTGATCACATCTGGAGCCAGGTCTGGGCGTGGGTCGGTTCCATCCAATTTTGTAGGCGCCAAAAACCACTGGTAGCAATCGAGTGGGTTAGCATAAGGGCTGCCGCTGCCCGCGCAAGCGATCCAATTTGCTCCCGGTGCCATGCCGATTTGATTTTGCCCCCCTTCATCCCCGACAATGTGACCCATTGATAAAGTGCCATGAAAGCCATAATCGATTGGCACCGCTGAACCACTCACACCGTCATACCAGTTGTAATCATGCCTACCCGGCGCTCCCGGGATCTGCGGCCGGTAATGGTTGACCAGGGCAGGGTGGGTCCATTCAACGCCTGTATCCAGAACGCCGACCACCGCGCCATCTCCGGTGAAGCCCATCGCCCACACGTCGGGTGCCCCCACGCGTTGGATGTTCCATTCCACGGTTGCAGGTGAGGCTGGACCAAATTCCGTGCCATAATCACCCAGGTTGTGACCAGTTTGTATCGATGTTGTCGCTGGCAGGATCGGGCCAAACTCAGCCCCGTACTCCGGTCCAAGGTAACGTCCAAATGGTTCAGTATAAGGTTGGGCATAGCTCTCGATGCGTTCAACCCCGGGCTGCCGGGCTAATTCATCCAGCAGTACGACATCTGTAGTGACCATGAACATATTTTGGATCCAGTAAGCCTTGTATTCAGCACCCCTGGAATCCAGGAAAGTGAGCAGTGGACCCTGGGATTGCTCTGCAATGGTGGTCAGCTGTTCGTAGACGAAAGCGCCTTTATCAGCTTTGGTTTCCAAACGGGAAACTCCGCTCAGGTCAGCCTGCTGTTGCAAAATGACCAGCACCCGGGCACTGCCCTGGCGCTCCAGGGTGAGATAGATATTCGGATCAATGAGGGCTTTGCCTATCCGAACCTCCGTTCCTTTGTAATGGAGCCGTGGGGGTGACCAGGCAGCTTGGATAGGCTTCGCCGATCCAATGGTACTTCCAAGAAGGGATAATAGGATGATGAGAATAAATAAACGCAAGGATTTGTTCATCATAAACCTCCATTAATTGATCGTTCAGCAATTAGCGTATGAGCAGACTTTAACCTCACCCACATCTGCTGAGGAAATTAATACACACCAATCTCAGATCGGCTCTATCCTATTTGTAACAAACCACTCTCATTAAACTCTGATTTAAGATTAATTTATCATTAGAATTTTGATATACTATGACGAGACAATTTATTTATATAGGATATATCTCGGCTGCATACTGTGGTGAGGATGGCATGGCACACCTGAGCTTAAAACTGTTGGGTTCGTACCGATTAAGTATGGATGGGCAACCCATTGACAATATCGGGTCAGTTAAAGTGCGTGCCCTGCTGGCATATCTGGCAATTGAAAAGGACCGAGCCCACCCGCGTGAGAAGTTGGTTGGCTTGCTCTGGCCCGAGCAAGACGAAGCCCATGCCAGGGGCAGCTTAAGCCAGGTGGTGTACCAGTTACGCGGTATCTTAGGAGACCGGTTGCTCACAGGAGTTTTACCCGCTGAAACCCATTTCCAAGCCCGGGAACTCTACCTGCTGGTGACTCCTCAGCAGATCCAGCTCAACCCCAAGAGTGATTTTGAAACTGATGTAGCTATTTTTTTAGCGCAGGTGGCAGCCTGCAAAGCTCATGCCCATCCTGTATTTAATATATGTGAGGATTGCCTGAAGCTATATCAGGAAGCAGCCAGGCTCTATCGCGGCGATTTCCTGGATGGCTTTTACCTGCCAAAGTGTCTAGCCTTCGAGGAATGGGCTACCGTCTTGCGCGAGCAGCTTCGCCTGCAAGTGATGGATGTATTGGAGAACCTGGTGCTGTCATTCGAGCGACAGGGAGAGCTGGAACAGGCGCTCGCGTATGCGCGTCGGATGGTGGTGCTGGACGACCTAGGGGAGGCAGGCAATGCTCACATCATGCGTCTGCTGGCATTGCTGGGCAAGCGTGATGAGGCACTGGCACAATACATGTCATTCCGCCAGGCATTGGCTATCCAGCTGGGAGCCGAACCAAGCAATAAAACCAGGCTGCTTTACCAGTGCCTGCGTAACGAGCAAATTGGGACCGCGCCGGAGAGCCTGCCTGCCAGCCTGACGCCCTTCATCGGGCGCAAGACTGAGCTAAACGAGCTGTGGGGATGGTTGCGTGATCCTGGTCGCCGTTTGATTTGCATTCTGGGGCAAGGTGGGTGTGGCAAGACACGCCTGGTATTGGAAGCTGCCCGGAGACAGCGCTATTACTTCAGGGATGGTATCTATTTTGTGAATCTATCCGCCCTAGGTGCGGGCAGCTCATTATTGGCAGCCATCGCCGATGGGCTAGGCTTCACCTTCCGGGATTTTGGAGATCAAAAAAAGCAGCTGCTGGATTACCTGCGCAACAAAAAGTTGCTGCTGGTCTTGGACAGCTTTGAGATGGTGGTGAAAAGTGCCGGCTTGGTGGCAGAGATCCTCTCGGCATCGGAGGGGAGTAAAGTGCTGGTGACCAGCCGGGTGAGGTTGAACCTGAGCGGAGAGCAGATCTACCCCTTGGAAGGGATGAGTTTTCCACCTGTAAATTCGAAAGGACAGGTGCTAGACTATAGCTCGGTTGAGCTGTTCTTGCAGGCAGCCCGGCGGGTGAAGCCGGGATATCAGCCTGATCACTTGGTTGAGGTTGGCCGAATATGCCGGTTGGTGGAAGGCATGCCCTTGAGCGTTCTGTTGGCCTCCAGTTGGGTGGCGGAATTCTCTACCCCAGAAATCGCGGTGCAGATCGAACGCAGCTATGACTTCCTGTCGGCGGGTTGGGCCGACCTCCCCGAGCGTCAGCGCAGCCTGCGGGCAACCTATGAATATTCTTGGGACTTACTTAGCCCTGTGGAACAGCACAACCTGATGAATTTATCCGTACTCCGTAATCCATTCAGTGCTCATACTGCCTTCGAGGTGGCAGGTGCCAGCCCACAAGGGCTGCACGCGCTTGCTGGCAAGTCATTATTGGGGAGCACAGTTGAGGGTCATTATCAAATGCATGATCTGGTGCGCCAGTACAGCCAGGAAAAGTTGTCCATTGCTGGGGATGGTCATGAAAGGACAGCCCGACAGAGGCATGCCGAATATTTTCTTGGAATGGCAGCTGGGTGGAGCAGTTTATTCAAAGGACCGGGCCAAATTCCCATCCTTTCACAAGCAGATAAACAGATCGACGATGTGAAGGCAGCCTGGGATTGGGCTTGCCAGCAGGCAGAGATCGACCTTTTAACCAATGGACTAGAGGGGTTGTGCCTGTATTTTGAGCTGAGTGCCCGCTTCAAAGAAGGGCAGGGTGCATGCCCGGCAGCCGCAGACGGGGTGGCAGGTGTGGATTCCCCACAAGCATGCTCTCTGCAGGCGCTGCTACGCATCTGGCAGAGTCGCTTCAGCCGTTTGCTGGGTGAGCTCGAGCCAGCTCACAGGCAGTGGGAAGAGGCAATAGAGCTTGTCGACCGTCTTGCATCTTTCGGTCAAGATACTCGTTCCTTGCAAGCCTTTATCTGGCTGGAAGCTGGTAAAGCCATCTTTACTGCTGACCTCAAAATGGCACGTGAGCACTTGCAACGCAGCGTTCAGCTTTATCGGAATGTAGGCGATACCTGGTATCTGGCAGCTGCATTAGCAGATTTGGGGATCAACCTGCAGCATTTGGGGAATTATTCTGAGGCGTCCGAGCCATTGACGGAATGTATTGCCATGCGTAGGGTGTCGGGTGACCGACGCGGGCTGGCCTACGCGCTCACCTGGCTGGCTTTTAATTTTAGCCGGGTTGGTTCGCTCGAGAAATGCGTTTCAGTGATGCGTGAGTCGTTGTCGATAAATCAATCGTTCGGGGATAAAGCCAGTGTGGCTGATGGGCTGATGTGGATGGGCAGGCTTTTGGTCTGGCAAGGCCAATTTGAAGAATCATTCGCTCTGCTGGAACAAAGTCTGCCGTTGTATCACGACCTGGGTGATCGCTATAATTCCACTTTCGCATATACGATCATTGGGTTAGGGAAAATGTTGGGTGGAAAGTATGAGCAAGTGGAACCTTATACTCAAATGGCAATCGAGCTGGCGAAAGAAAACGGCCTTGGAAGAGAGACGGCACTATCCTATTGGATTTTAGGTGCAACAGCCTTAGCACAAGAAAAAGTTCAGCAAGCGCATCAACTTGTTCAGGAGAGCGTTAACCTGTACCGCCAGGTGGGCCACCAAGACGAGCTGGGCTGGGCGCTTGCGGTGCAGGCGAATATCCTCACTACCCTTGGTGAGGCCGAGAACGCAATGATTGCCATGTCTGAAGCTTTTCAGATCGCGGTAAAGACACGCGCACATCATACTTTAAAGCATTCCCTGGCAGCCATGGCCTCGATCCTGGCCAGAGAAGGCAGGGTACTGCAAGCTGTGGAGCTTTATACGCTGGTGCTGGATGATCCGATCTGGAATGTTAGTCCCTGGATGGAGAAAGTTGTTGGGCAGTATATCACCGCGGTGTCTGCCAGCTGTTCCGAACAGCAGCGATCCGTTACCACCGTCACCGAGCTGCCAAAAACTGCAAAACCAGGATCACACCGGAAGCGGATTCCAATAAGCCCAGCCGATTAAGGCGCTACCTGCTATTGCGCCACGGCGAGAAGTAGGGCCGATGACTTGGTGTGTAATTCCCTGTCAATCTAGGCCATAGCCAGTAGGTTTTATGAATTCAACTCGATGAGCCAGGCCAGAAGTTAACTCTTCAATGGGTAATTTGTGGTGCAAAAATCAGCTGCTTCATTAAAATTGACAGAAACCCATACATCGGTTAAAATCCTCGACGACGTTTAGCGATAGCTCTTTTGGATGGATGGTGAACCTAACTATTATCTAAGACTGATCACAGGAGTGCATTCAATACCTGGCTCGGCTGAGAGCGTGAACGTCAGCCGGGTTTTTTTGTCCCAAGCCCGGCAAACCAGGAATTGAAAGTGTAAGGAGGTGAGATAGTTGACCACGGTAAATCTGCGCCCGAACGAGTCGCAAGACTCCATGCTCAAACGCTTTCGCAAGAAAGTTGCCAAAAGCGGGATCTTGAGCACAGTACGCCGCAAGCGCTGGTTCGTTTCGAAAAGCGAGCTGCGCCGGATCCAAAAGAAAAAGGCCATTCGCCGCATCAGGCGAAAGGAACGCCCAGAGTCCGAGTAAGCTCGTTTGGGTGAGTGGCTCTGCTGCCATACACAGGCAGAAGACCTGTATGTCTGGAGGCATGCATGACTAAAGAGGAAGATAAGATTATTGTCGAAGGCACGGTAATTGAAGCCTTGCCGGGGACGCAATTTAAAGTTCGCCTGGAGACGGGTCATGAAGTCTTGGCTTATCTCTCCGGGAAGATGCGCAAGTACTATATTCGCATCCTGTTGGGAGATAGCGTGCGGGTGGAGATGTCACCCTACGATCTAACCCGCGGCCGGATTGTTTACCGCCATAAGAAGGCCCACGAAGGCGAACCGGAAACCCTCTAGCCTCCATACCGAGTTATTATTAAAAAGCACGAGCGGACGTTACGCGCCCGCTCGTTTGTTTTAAGTTATGTTGAGCTATTTTGCCTAGCCAACCTCGGGGTTGAACGAGTTGAGTACCTTCATATAATTAGCTCGCTCAAAAGCCGCAGGATCTGCGATTGCACCCTGGCTCATACTGCCCCGCATTTGTGTGATTGACTCGTACTCATGCCCGGTCATCCATTCTTCCATGCCAGTCAGGATTTGCTGGATGGCATTGGTTCCACGCTTGAGCAGGGCTGATGTGCTCATGGCGACAGTGGCACCTGCCATGATGGCTTTGAGAGCATCCTCGGAGGTATGTACGCCACTGGTCAGGGCAAGGTCCGCTGTCACTTTGCCATACAGGATCGCTATCCATCGCAGTGGCAGGCGCAGATCGTCAGAACTGCTCAGCACCAGGTTGGGAACCACTTCCAAGGTTTTCCAGGTCCAGGTCAGGTTGGTAGAAACGGTTAAAGAGCACGATTCCTGCTGCACCGGCTTCCACCAGGCGCTTGGCAAAGTGGGGTAAAGCCGTGAAGAAGGGTGCCAGCTTGACTGCCAACGGAATTTCGATGCTTGCGCGGATATCACTGACCAGCTTGAGAGAATTATCTTCGATCTGGTTACTGGTGAGATTGAAATCCGTGGGCAAATAATACAGGTTAAGTTCGAGCGCATCTGCCCCGGCATCCTGGATCTTGCGCGCATATTCGATCCACCCACCCGTGGATACCCCGTTCAGGCTGCCCATCACGGGGATGTTGACCGCCCGCTTGGTCTTTTCTAAAGCCTCGATGTACCTTTCCGGAGCCAGGCTGTACTTGCCGATGTTCGGGAAGTAAGTGAGAGCCTCGGCGAAAGATTCAGTACCTTGGTTAAGGAAGTGGTCCAGCTCCAGGCTCTCGTGGATGATCTGTTCTTCAAACAACGAGTACAGCACCACTGCCGCAATGCCTGCCTCCTCCATGCGCTTTACATTCTCAACCTTCTCTGATAGCGGGGAGGGTGAGGCCACCAGCGGGTTTTTAAGCTTTAGTCCTAAGTATGTAGTCGTCAGGTCTGCCATGTTCATTCTCCGATCTTATCCAATGATTATTCGTTACTGTCATTATTGCCATAATGCATGGCAGCCATCTGCTTGTAGAGCTCCCAGCGAGATTTTACGTCTTGCTGAGCCAGTTTTAGCAGCATCTCAGCGCGTTGCTCATCACTTTGCACCAGCATGCGATACCGGGTCTCGTTATAAGCATATTGTTCAAGCGGGATGGAGGGATCCTTTGAATCGATGGTGAGTGGGTTCTTGCCTTCCTCAACCAGCTTGGGGTTATAACGGTAGAGTGGCCAGAAGCCGGATTGGACGGCAAGTTTCTGCTGTTCCAATCCCTTGCGCATGTCGATGCCATGGTTGATGCAGTGGCTGTAAGCGATGATCAAAGATGGGCCTTCGTGCGCATCGGCCTCAAGAAACGCATTCAAGGTCTGCTGGTCACTGGCACCCATGGCCACACGGGCAACATAGACGTATCCATACGACATGGCAATCAGCCCCAGGTCCTTCTTGGGCATACCCTTACCATTGGCAGCGAACTTTGCCACTGCCGCCCGCGGCGTAGACTTGGATGCATTGCCCACCGGTGTTGGAATACACTTCGGTGTCCAGCACCAGCATATTGACTTTGCGTCCCATCGCCAGCACGTGGTCCAGGCCGCCATAACCGATATCATAGGCCCAGCCATCGCCACCCACGATCCACACACTCTTGCGGACCAATATATCTGCCAGGCTGAGCATATCGAGCGCTCTAGGGTCTTTCACCCCTTGCAAGCGTTCTTTAAGCAGGTTGACGCGTTCGCGCTGCTCTTTGATGCCGGCTTCGGTGCTCTGATCAGCAGCGAGCAGGCCGGCTACCAGGGGTTCACCTACCAGGTTAGCCAGCTGGGGCAGAAGCTCACGCGCATATTCGTTCTGCTTGTCCAACGTCAGGCGGAAGCCGAAACCGAATTCAGCGTTATCCTCGAAGAGCGAGTTGGACCAGGCCGGACCGCGGCCATCTTGATTCACTGTCCATGGCGTAGTGGGAAGGTTACCACCATAAATCGAGGAGCATCCAGTGGCATTCGCCACCATCAGACGATCGCCAAACAGCTGGGTGAGTAGCTTCACGTAAGGCGTCTCACCGCAACCAGTGCAAGCCAGGGAAAACTCAAACAGGGGTTCCAGGAGCTGGGTATTCTTCAGCGTGCGCGTGTTGAGCAGTGAACGGTCGACAATGGGTAGCGTCTGGAAGAACTCCCAGTTGTCGCGCTCCTGCTCAACGATAGGTAATTGTTCAACCAGGTTGAGCGCCTTGCGACCCACCTGGGTCTTATCCTTTGCCGGACAGGTTTCCACACACAGGGCACAACCGGTACAGTCCTCAGGTGAAATCTGGATGGTGTATTTGGTGTTGGGGAATTCCTTGAACTTGGCATCCATAGACTTGAATGTAACGGGTGCTTTCTCAAGCTGCTGAGGCGCATAGATTTTTGCCCGAATGACCGCATGTGGGCAGACGTAAACACACTTGCCACACTGGATGCACAGGTCAGGTATCCATTCGGGCACCTCCAGAGAGATATTGCGCTTTTCCCATTGGGTGGTACCGGAAGGATATGTGCCATCCACAGGGAAAGCACTTACGGGCAAATCATCGCCTTCCAGCCCTATGATCTTTCCCAACACGTCCTTTACGAACGCGGGGGCATTTTCAGGAACAAACGGGCGGCGTTGGATGGTACTGGTGACCTTGCCCGGTACCTTCACTTCATGCAGATTTGCCAGGGTTTGGTCAACTGCCTCGAAGTTTTTGTTGATTACTGCTTCGCCGCGCTTCCAGTAGGTCTTTTTAATACTTTTCTTGATCTCGGTAATGGCTTCATCCCGTGGTAACACACCGCTGATGGCGAAGAAACAGGTCTGCATGATGGTGTTGATGCGCACGCCCATGCCGGTATCCTTGGCGACTTCGTGGGCGTTGATGACAAAAAAGCGTAGTTTTTTCTGTAGAATGACTTCCTGTACCTCGCGTGGAAGCTGGTCCCATACCTCTTCCGGTCCGTAGTGGCTGTTCAAAAGGAAAACTCCACCCTGCATGGCGAACCTGAGCACATCGAAGCGCTCGAGGAAGTTGAATTTGTGGCAGGCAACGAATTGGGCATGGCTGATCAGGTATGGGGCATGGATGGGTTTCGGACCAAAACGCAGGTGCGAGATGGTGTTACCCCCCGATTTCTTAGAGTCGTACACAAAGTAGCCCTGGGCATAGTTGTCTGTCTCTTCGCCGATGATCTTGATCGAGTTTTTATTGGCACCCACTGTACCATCGGCACCCAATCCCCAGAACACACAGCGTGTCGTTGCAGGTGATTCAATATCGAACTCAGGATCATATTCCAGGCTGGTATGGGAAACATCATCATTGATGCCCACGGTGAAGTGATTTTTCGGCTGGGATTTGTGCATCTCATCAAAGATGCTTTTCACCATTGCGGGCGTAAATTCTTTGGAGGAAAGACCATACCGCCCACCAAGGACTTTGATTTGCCGCCCACCTTCAAAGATGGCATTGACTACATCCAGGTAAAGCGGCTCACCCGCTGAACCGGGTTCTTTCGTCCGGTCGAGCACTGCCACCGTCTTGACGGTCTCCGGCAGTGCTTTTAACAGGTGTTCATTTGAGAAGGGTCGATATAGGCGCACTTTAACCACGCCAACTTTCTCGCCTTGCTCATTCATGAAGAGGGCAGTTTCCCCAGCAGTTTCCGCACCCGAACCCATGATGATAATCACATGCTCGGCATCGGGAGCACCGACATAGTCGAACAAGTTATACTTCCGCCCAACGATGGAGGCGAACTTGTCCATGGTTTTTTGTACTATCTCCGGGCATGCCGTGTAGATGGGGTTAACCGTCTCGCGTCCCTGGAAGTACACATCGGGATTCTGGGCAGTGCCACGAATGAATGGATGCTCTGGTGAAAGGGCGCGTGCTCGGTGGGCATGCACCAGCTCATTAGAAACCATCTGACGAATATCGTCATCACTGAGCATCTCGATCTTGTTAACCTCAGCGGACGTGCGAAAGCCATCGAAGAAATGCAGGAAGGGTATGCGTGCTTCCAGGGTAGCAGCCTGGGCGATCAGAGCGAAGTCATGCGCTTCCTGTACAGAGCAGGAGGCCAGCAGGGCAAACCCCGTGGAACGGGTAGCCATCACATCCGAATGGTCACCGAAGATTGAGAGGGCATGTACTGCCAGGGAGCGTGCTGAGACGTGAAATACCGTCGAAGTCAGCTCGCCAGCGATTTTGTACATGTTGGGGATCATGAGCAACAATCCCTGTGAGGCGGTGAAGGTAGTGCTGAGCGCACCGGCTTGCAGTGCCCCATGCACAGCACCAGCTGCACCTCCCTCAGACTGCATTTCAACCACCAGGGGGATAGTTCCCCACAGGTTTGGTCGTTTTTGCGCTGACCACTCATCAGCGAACTCTCCCATGGTGGATGAGGGGGTGATCGGATAGATTGCAATCACCTCGCTTAACTTATGGGCAACATAGGCGGTTGCCTCGTTACCATCAAGATTGGCAGTTTGTTTTTTCATTAACATTGCTCCATATTTGGAATACGCGGGCTGCGTTGGATATCAAAATTGCTATAAGAAACCAATTTACTAGTTTAGCTGCTCAACAATGAAACAGACAGTTATATAAGGCATAAAAATCACCTGTCCCCTGTCATATTTCAATCTCATCCGGTGGTCATATCTTTCCTTGATATGTTACCTGGCAATAAAATTGCACCCCCATAAAATTGAGGAGCAGTTATGTGCTATACTCTGAACATGGATGAGCACCAGTCACTCTGGTTGGGTTGGTCGCATGCATTACATCGTTGGGGGATAAGCGAGGGAGCAGCTTCAATCCTCGAAGGAGCTGGCTCTCTTAGTTTATTAATTGCCCAGCTGCTGTATCTCAGCCAGCCTGTGTTGTCTGGTGTAATATCTTCTCGTTCGCTCCATGCATTCGCTCAGGTGCTTGAAAACCCTGCCGAAAAGCAGGCATTTGTTTCCTATTTACGGGAGGCGCATTCCGGTGGATCAGGTTCTTAGCTGGTTACAGGATTACCTCGGCTTTCTGTTCATCATGCTCTGTCTGGGTTTGATCCTGTTCTACGTAACCTTGGGTCGTGATCGGCCGAAGATCAGCTTGCGTGATATACAGGCTTTCCGTCACTTTTGGCGCGATGTTGATCTGGCCGTGGAAGCTGGCAAGCGGCTTCATATTTCACTGGGTCGTGGGACGATCAATGATGTGCCAGGTGGAGCTGCTTTTATCGGGCTGACCGTCTTGGATTGCTGTGCCAGGGCGGCCTCTAATAGTGACCGTCCACCTATGGTGACCACCGGAGACGGGGCGCTGACGATCCTTAGTCAGGATACGCTGCAAAACACTTACCGCAGCCTGGCGACTGAGCAGCGTTATGATCCCACCAATGCACGCCTGACTGGTCTTACCCCCATGGCATATGCAGCTGGAGCCATACCCACGATCCATGATGAAAATGTCAGCGCTAACTTCTTTGCTGGCCATTTTGGGACTGAGATTGCCTTACTGACCGAAGCAGGTGAGCGCAGTCGTTCACTGACTGTAGCTGGTACCGACAGCATCCCTGCTCAAGCGGTTCTTTACGCCACTTCTGACGAGCCATTACTCGGGGAGGAACTTTATGCAGCGGGTGCATATCTTGGAGCAGGCCAGGTACATTCAGTCAGCCTACGCATGCAAGATATCTTGCGCTGGGTATTGGTAATCGTCATTGTTCTCGGGGCAATCCTTAAGCTATTGGGAATTTGAATGTGAAGAAAATCCTACCCATCACGAACGCAATTATTGCGGTTTTCTCTGGTGTGCTTGTTTTATTAGGATATTTTTTCCATGGAGTGTTCGGGGGTGTTCAATCCATTCTGATTGGTTGGGCAATTATCCTGGCTGCCTTTGCCCTGCTATTAGGCATACTCAACCTTGCCATTGTTCATATCAAAAAGGTTCGCCTTGAGGGAAATAAAAATATATATAGCCTCGTTCTGCTGATTTCCTTGTTCCTCACCATGATCATCGCCAGTATTAGTGGACCTAGTGGGTCTTGGTCTCTGTGGATATTTAATACATTTCAGGTGCCTATCGAAATCAGCTTGTTAGCCGTCTTGGCCATTGTTCTTCTGGTTGCTGGAGCGCGGTTGCTCAGCCGTAGACCTAAATGGTATACCGTTTTATTCCTGGTCACTGTCCTGCTGGTGTTACTGGGATCGGTTCCGCTTTTCTTGATCGGCGAGGTCGCTCCACTCACTGCATTTCGAGTTTGGTTATCCCAGGTTCCTGCGGTTGCGGGAGCACGAGGGCTTTTATTGGGTGTGGCATTAGGAACAGTCGCCACAGGTTTACGCATTCTAATGGGTGTGGACCGCCCATACGGTGGATAGAACATGACCGATATCATCTGTCCATTATGTGGAAAGCCTAATCCACCCGACCTGGACGAGTGCCTGTATTGTCATGCGCCACTAAAAACATCAGGATTTATTGCTCCCTCCGAAGGCCAGGAAGAGTTTGTTCCACCGTCATTCCAACCCGGTGATGCAGGTGAAGTGGAAGATCAGGAAAAGCAGCCAGAATCGATCTCGCCTCTTGAGCAAGCCATCCCCGATTGGCTAAAAAAAACAGAGGCCAATTTCCTTGAGGGGTCGCAGGTTGAGCCTGGTGAAGCCGCTCCTGACCTGGTGTCAGAGCAAATCGCTTCTCTATTAAGCGAATCATCCATCCCGGATAATGCTGAGAAAGCTGTCATTGATGATGATTGGCTGGCGAGCTTGCTTTCTGGAGCTGGCGTTGGTGAGCCCACTCCGGACACTCCACAGGAAGTGCCATTGGTAGAAACTGGTGCGGTCGATGCGGATAAAACTGTACCTCCCTTCGACGCTGAGATAGAAGATGAGCAGAATTTGCCTCCTGACCAAATAGAGAAGCCGGAATGGTTACATCCTTTGGAGGCAGCTTCCACGATTAAACAGGAAATTGAAATCCCCCAGAACGTGCCAGATGGCAGGGTCACCCCAGTTGAAGAAACAGAAGACAGTGAAGGTCTGGCTCAGCCAGATATTCCCGATTGGGTTAAAATGCCGGATCTTCAGGTCAAACCACCTAGTATTAATGAAACTGAGCCCCTGATTGTCCCCGCCGAGTTGCCTGGTTGGTTGGAAGCCCTCCGCCCTACGGATGCAATTTCGCCCTCAGAACCGGTTGAGGATGTTTCAACTGCCGAAATCGTCACGGCAGGACCATTGGTAGGTCTGCGGGGCGTGATATCTGCGCATCCATCAGCCATTCGAGCGCGCAAACCGCCCACCTACTCGATAAAGCTGCGTGTTACCGACGAGCAACGCTCCCGGGTGGAGATGATGGAAGCATTGCTGGCAGACGAACAGAAACCAAAGCCATTACCCTCTCAACCGATCATTTCTTCTCGGAATATTTTTCGCTTGATCATTGCGGTTGTTTTAATAGTGCCAATTGCCTGGATGATCATTGCGGGAGGCCAACAAACCTCAGACCCGCAACCTGGCAACATTCCTGGCGTGGTCGATTTTACCCAACAGATACAACTTCTCCCTGCCGGGTCACCCGTACTGCTGGCATTTGATTATGAGGCCGGATTCTCTGGGGAAATGAATGTTGCCATTGACACCTTGATCACTCAGCTGATGCTTAAGAAAGTTTATATGACCCTGGTCGCAACGACTCCCTCTGGTCCTGCTTTAGCAGAGAACCTTATAAAGAAGGTAAGCACGAGCCTTAATGGGAGCTCAGGAACTTATACAAATTACGCTGACCTGGGTTATATTCCCGGTGGAACTATAGGTCTGCTTGGTTTAGTAACGTCACCCAAGGCTGTATTACCGTATTCGATAGAAGGAATCAATGTATGGACGATTGCTCCATTGAATACAATCTCCAGTATTGGTGATTTCCGCGCCGTGATCGTGATGACCAATGATCCTGATACTGCCCGGGTCTGGATTGAGCAGGTGGGAACACTATTACAGCCGGAAAGCACCCCGCTCCTGATCATTACCAGCTCCCAGGCCGAACCGTTGATTTATCCGTACTACAAAGCAGCTCCATCTCAAGTTCAAGGATTGGTGGCCGGTCTTGTTGGAGGCCTGGCATATAGTCGTACAGTGGGAAGTGTCCAGCAAAATGGTTTATGGGATGCCTTTAGTATCGGCATCACAGTATCCATATTGGTCCTATTAATCGGCAGTATTATTGGAGTGACAGTAAAGATGCTCGCCTCTGGCAAGAAGATGGAAAATTAGGAGCGACCATGTTGGAGCAAATCAGCCAGCTGGCTGACCCAATCGGTGCAATCATTGGTTTTGTGCTCACGATTATGGTGCTTAGCTATGTTATCGGAGACAACCTCTTTTTCCGCTTGGCAATCGCTATTTTCATCGGCGCTGCCTCAGGGTACGCGGCTGTATTGATCCTTTACAATGTGCTATGGCACCAGGTGCTGGTGCCAGTCATCCAGATATTGAGCACAGGAAAGTTTGATTGGGTAACCTATGCTGTACGTGTGGTGCCTGCGGTGATACTGGGTATTTGGATGATGACCAAGCTATCAGCGCGTACGGCGCGCTGGGGAACGCCGGTGTTGGCTTTCCTCACCGGTGTGGGGGCAGCCACAGTGATTGCGGGTGCAGTTCGGGGGACGATATTCCCTCAGATAGGTGCATCGGTAAATTTGCTTAACCTCCAAACGGCACCCTCAGAGATCAGCGAGCTGGTGGGCTGGTTCATGAATGGACTGGTTGTTTTGGTGGGTACTGTGACTACCCTGATCTACTTCCAGTTTGGCATCAAGCCACAGGAGGAAGGAGCCCCGGTTCAACGCTCGGTCGTCCTGGATTATCTATCCACTATTGGGCATGGTTTCATTGTTGTCACATTGGGAGTCTTGTTTGCTGGGGTATATATCGCCACACTATCGGCGTTAATCGATCGTGTTCGTTTCCTTTGGGACACCCTTATCCGTTTTTTCTAACCGTTAATCGACATGGAAACTTCACTTATTGATGCTGACTCGGTCCTCGCAATTGAAATTGGAACTATCTCTACCCGCGTAATCCTTTTTGACGTTGTCGAGGGACGATATCGTTTTTTGGGACAGGGGAACGTACCAACCACCGCCTATGCGCCTATAAACGATGTCAGTGTGGGTGTGAAAGAAGCATTAGACCAATTACATGACATAACCGGAAGGGTGTTTTTTAACTCCGACGGGCAAATAATAATTCCATCCCAACCCAACGGTACCGGGGTGGACGCTTGCGTCGCCACTGTATCCGTCGGACCTCCGCTAAAGGTGGTGGCGATTGGCCTATTAGAGGATATTTCTACCGAGAGTGCTAAAAACCTGGCTTCCACCACCTATGCCGAGGTCGTAGAGACAATGAGCCTGAATGATCGACGTCGAACCGTTGCCCGCATGGACGCTATCCTGCAGCAACGTCCGGACCTGATCATCGTAGCCGGAGGGATAGAAGGTGGTGCAACTGGATCGGTCATCAACCTTCTCGAAGCGGTTGGTCTGGCATGTTATCTGATGCCCAAGGAACAACGCCCTGAAGTGTTGTATGCAGGCAATTCCGCACTGGTCACGGATGTGCAAGCCACCATCGGCAGTTTGGCAAATTTACACATTGCTCCGAACGTTCGACAGTCCTATGAAAGCGAACAGTTGACGCCTTCACAGCCCGCCTTAGCACAAATATTTCGCCTTGTGCGCTCCCGCCAGATCCAAGGCATCCGTGATGTGGATTTATGGACGGGTAACAGTTTATTGCCAGCTGCCACTGCTTTTGGCAGGACCATCCGTTATATCAGCAAGGAATATGCCAATACCCATAAAGGTGTACTGGGGATTGATGTTGGTGCTTCTGCCACCACGGTGGCTTCCGCTTTCTCTGGAGACTTGATATTAAGCATCCACCCCCGGCTTGGTTTGGGAGAGAACCTGCCGGATATCCTTAATCTGTGCCCCTTGGAAGATATCCTGCGTTGGTTGCCAGTCGACATATCCGGGAAAGACCTGCGCGACTATATTCATAATAAAGCTTCATATCCCAGCAGTCTCCCCATTACCGGAGACGAATTGGCAATCGAACAAGCACTTGCCTGCCAGGCGATGCAGTTGGCAGTCAGTCAAGCCAGTAAAGCGTACCCACCCAATATTCTCGGTTCACTGCCTGGGCTTCTCCCATGGTTTGAGCCAATCATTGCCTCAGGCAGTGTGCTGTCTAGAGCGCCCACCCGTAACCAGGTATTGATGATGATATTAAACGGGCTTCAACCAACTGGCGTGACTACTATTGCCTTGGACCGAAATAATTTAACCTCTTCCCTTGGTGCCACGGCGAGCGTGGCTCCATTGCTTACCATTCAGTCCTTAGACGCTGCCAACTTCATTAACTTAAGTACGATCATCTCCCCCGTTGGTAAAGCCCCTCTTGGCACACCTATCTTGCGTGTCCGTATGAAAAATGATGATGGGCAAGAATCTGAGTTGGAGGTCAGACATGGTTCCTTGGCTACCATTCGATTACCCGCCGGGCAGTCCGGGACGTTGCACCTGACCCCACTACACCGCTTCGATGTGGGTATGGGAGGGTTCGGTAGAGGCGGGACCGTGAAGGTGATTGGCGGTGTATTGGGAGTGGTGATCGATGCGCGTGGTCGACCGTTACGCTTACCAGCAGAGCCTTCCAGACGGCGGGATTCACTTAATAAATGGCTGACAATAGCAGGCTCCGGTCAGCAGTAATGGCTTTCAATATGCATCGAATGTATGTTACGCTGCATCACACAATGATGGCTTTGGAGAACTAAGCATGCAAGCTCCAATTACGCATATCCTGCCGGCAGCTGTAATCCGGCGTGAAAGATTAATGTCCGCAGGAGGGCGGATTATTGCCCGCCGGGGACAACAAGTGAGTCCTTCTGATGTGGTTGCTGAGGCGGTGATTCGCCCAGAGCATCTATTATTGGATATTGGACGTGGTTTGGGTTTACCTCCAAAAGATGCTGATCATTATATCCAATGCAGAGCTGGGGATGAGGTTGGGGAAGGCGATGTGCTTGCGGGTCCCGTTGGTATTGGGCGGCGTGTCGTGCGGGCTCCGAGATCTGGAACAGTTGTGGTGGCAGGCGATGGGCAGGTGCTCTTGGAATTGGAAGGAGAATTTACTGAACTCAAGGCAGGCTATACCGGTGTGGTTACTGATATTATTGGCGATCGCGGCGTGGTCATTAAATCTATTGGTTCCCTTATCCAGGGGGTTTGGGGCAATGGCAAGATCAACTTTGGATTATTGAATATCCTTGCACACGCCCCTGGGGAAGTAGTTACATCAGATTTGATGGATGTAAGTTTCCGTGGTTCAGTGATCATGGCTTGTATTTGCGAAGACGAAAAAGTGTTGCACACTGCAGAAGAGCTGCCTGTTCGCGGAATGATTCTTGCAAGTATGGATTCAGCCTTGGTGCCTGTTGCATTGAGTGTGAATTTTCCAATTGTGCTGATTGAGGGTTTCGGGAAACTGCCCATGAACCAGGTAGCTTTTAAGATCCTGTCTTCAAGTGCAATGCGGGAAGTTGCTGTGAATGCTGAACCATGGAACCGGATTGGGAACACACGTCCTGAAGCGGTAGTTTCGGTACCTGAGGGGACTTTTCCCGAGGAACCTACTGAAATGGCTGCTTTTGCCGTAGGTCAAACAGTGCGAGTGGTCAGTTCTCCCTATAAAGGCGTAGTTGGCACACTAACCTACCTGAAACAGGGCTTTTCGGTGCTTAAAAGTGGTATACAAGCGCAGGTAGCAGAAGTCCGTTTATCAAATGAGGAATCGGTCGAGATTCCACTGGCAAATCTTGAAATAATTGGGTGAAGATCTATTGTCGATATGGAAGAGTGAGGAGAGAGTACAATGGCCTTTTCAGACATGGATGATGTCGAACAGGAGCTTGGAGAAGAGAAACCACCATCGAAATCTGGCAATCGGACTTTTTTAATCATTGCAGGTGTTTTAGGTGGGATTATGGTTCTGGCGTTGCTTTGTATTGCCGGGTTGGCATTATTTAGATATTTACCAAACCAGAGAACTGACCAAAGCGCAAAAGAGACGAGCACCGCTCAAAGTGTAATGGTGGCAAATGCCGCTCAGGCAACCGCAAGTTCAATTGCTGCCAGCCAGACCGCCGCTGTACATCCACCTACCGCAACCTTGCAACCGACCGTTATCCCGACGAATACTCGAGTTCCCACGAATACACCGGTGATTGTTTTAGGCCCCACCAAAACGCCGACGGTCGATATTATAGTGGCTACCCGTAATGCAATACTCACACAGGCTGTGCGAACACAAGCTGCCCAAACATTAGCGGCTCAGACAACTGCTATACAAGCAACAGAGGTAAAGGCAACAGAGGTACAAACAACCGAGGTACCAGCAACCGCGACAGAAACGACCGTTATACAACCAACCACGACACAAACGACCGCAGTGCAGGCAACCGCAGTACAAACAACAGCCACTCCTGCCAGACCAGTCTCCACCGCTCTTCCACAAACAGGTATTGCCGATGAGTTGGGTACGCCTGGTCTCCTTGCTACGGCATTTGTCTTGGTGGTGATAATCTTCTTAGTGCGTAGACTACGGACTGCATCCTGACGGATGCCTCCCCCGTTAAACTGAAGATTGGGATCGCACCCACTGTCTAAGCTAGGGCGATCCCAATCTTCAATGTTTTTAAAATATCAGGCAACCTTGGTGGCTATCTGTTCACCGTATCCGAGTAAGTCTTGAACCATTTTAGGTGTGCGACCTTCGGCATAAACCCGTAAAACAGGCTCTGTGCCGGATGGGCGGATCAACAGCCAGGAACCATCGGCGATAAGATACTTGACCCCATCAATCGTGGAAACACCTGAGACTTTCTCTCCTCCAATTTCAGTGGGTGCTTGTTCCACCAGCAAATCACACATCGCCTCTTTAGAGACGGGATGGCTTAAACGCAGGTCAGACCGTTGGTAGAATGCAGGCCCCACCTCCCCCAGCAGATTCTCCACAAGCTCATAGAGAGTGGTTCCGGAGGTTGCGACGATTTCCAGTAATAAGAGTCCCATCAGGATGCCATCGCCCTCAGGGATGTGACCATGGAAGGATATACCTCCCGACTCTTCGCCGCCAATCAATACATCTCCCTTGAGCATGTAATCGGCGATATGGTTGAAACCCACTGGTGTTTCGTACATTGGAAGCCCATATCGTTCTGCCAACCGGTCGATCATGCTGGTGGTGGATACTGTGCGGATGACAGGTCCATGCCAGCCACGTTTTTCAACCAGATAGCGCAAAGCCAGGGCCATGATTTTATGTGGGTCGACGAAATTTCCCCGTCCATCCATGGCTCCAATACGATCTGCATCTCCATCCGTAACCAATCCCAGGTCCCCCATGCCGTTACTGATTGCGCTGGCAAGCGCTCCCAGGTAGCGGCTGATGGGTTCTGGATGGACCCCACCGAATCCAGGGTTCATCTCAGCCCGGATCTCCTGAACCTCACAGCCTGTACCTTGCAGGATGCCTTTGATTACCCCTCGTCCTGAGCCATACATTGAATCGACCACACAGCGTTGCGGATTCTCAGCGATGAGATCAAAATTAATCAGCGTACGCAGATGATCGTAATAAGCCGGGAGAGGGTTAAAGCGTTGGATCAACCCGGCCTGGCGTGCCTGTTCAAAATCCATTTGATTGGGGCCGCGGCCGCGCGACTCGTTATCATTTAAATACACCTCCACCCGCCGGCATTGTTCGGGCAATGCAGAGCCACCATAGGCTGCTTTTAACTTTACCCCATTGTAACGGGGAGCATTATGGGAGGCTGTGATCATCACTCCGCCGATCGCACCTAGTTGGCGAACCGCGAATGAGATCACCGGAGTAGGAGCATCCGATTGTGCCAGGAGGACCTTGTAGCCATTGGCTGCCAGGACACGGGCCATATCTACCGCATACCGGTCGGATAGGAAGCGTGTATCATAGCCGACCACCATTTTGTGCGGGTCGACACTCGCGGGCGTCGTTTTTCCATTCAGCCAGTGTTCCGACCCGACTGCGTCCGCGATCGCCTGCCCGACCAGACGCAAGTTATGAAATGTGAAGGTATCTGAAATGACGGCCCGCCAGCCATCAGTACCGAAGTGGATTGGCATGAAATTACCCTCCAAAGGTGGATGAATGCGGGTGTTATTCTATCATAAGCTTTTCTTTCCATAGACTGGTGTGAACCCTGATCTGGTATACATCCTGCATCGTAATAAACGAAAAGCAACGTTCATGCTACAATCATGCTATGCCTCAGGATAATCAGCAAATCATCGCCATGCTTAAAAATATAAGGCTATTCGATGGGTTGGATAGTATTCAGCTCGATCGGGTGGCTGCCTTTGCGCATCCGGTTCTATTGAAAGAAGGGGAATCCCTGCACCTTGATGCGACCAGCACCCCGTTCTTTATTGTTGTTTCAGGGAAAGTTCGCTTAACCCGTTCAAACAAAGGCAGTGAGGGTGAGGCATATGTGCTTAAGCATGGAGATTTTTTCGGTGCAGATGTTATATTTCACGGCAAGCCGAAATCAACCAGCCTTAACGCCCTAAAACCAGCGCTGCTTTTTAGTTTTCAGGTGGAACCGCTGCGGACATTGTTAAACACCACCCCTGTATTGACTAAAAATATAAAAAAACAGTTAGCCTGGTATAGT
This sequence comes from uncultured Chloroflexia bacterium, assembly GCA_963774275.1. Lineage (GTDB taxonomy): Bacteria > Chloroflexota > Anaerolineae > Anaerolineales > UBA4823 > FEB-25. The sequence goes on from CAVZEP010000015.1 coordinate 32,258, forward strand.
CTCATCCGTTCGAAGCCATTCAGTTGGCTGGGGGAGGAAGAGACTGTTAAACTGATTTGCCGAAAACATCCGGCATACTTGTTTGTCACTGAGCTTGCTCCACTTGTGGTGGCCTGGGTAGGTGTGCTTTTGATTTTATTCGCTACTCAGATCTCAACCGCCTCCTTCCGCATGGCACTGGGCTGGTTTGCGGCAGCCATGGTGTGCGTGGCAGCACTGTGGGCTCTCTGGCGATTTTTTGATTGGGGAAACGACTTTTACATTGTCACTGATGAACGCATCGTTTGGCTGGAGCGCACGCTTGCGCTTTATGATAGCCGGCAGGAAGCCCCTCTCGTGGCGATCAAAGCCGGCGAGACAAAATCCACCTTCATAGGGCGCATATTGGGATATGGTGATTTGCTCACCCAGACATTTATGGGCCAGGTATTCTTCCGCCATATTGGGAACCCTACCGAGATTAAAAATGTGATTGATCAGGAACGCACCCTGGCAGTTGAGCGCCAGATGACAACCGACATACATACCATCGAGGGGAAGATCCGACAAAAGATAGAGCCATCACAGGCTGCAACGCTCCCATCCTCAGTGAATGCCACCGCCATTACCCAGAGGTCTAACTCTACGCCTGCCCAGGAAGTAAAACCCATTACCGAACGGTTATCTTTCTGGCAATCACTCCTGGCGCGCTTCCAAACCCGACGGGAAGCCGATGGAATGATCACCTACCGTAAACACCTGTATGTGCTTTTCACCATGACCTGGCTGCCTGCCACCAGTGCGCTGGGGCTTTTTGTTGGCACAGGAGTGCTTTATTACTGGCGCGTAACAGATCAGATCAGCCTGCTCACACCGGGTGTAGTCCTGTTCCTTGGCATCACCCTGTCGGTGATGGCTTTTCTGTGGTGGTTGTACAAATTTGTGGATTGGAGCAACGATATCTACCGGGTTACCCCCGATAAAATTATAGATAGCGAGCGCAAGCCTCTCGGGGATGAAATATCCAAGTCTGCTCCACTCGAGAATATTATCGGGTTGGATTATGAGCGCCTGGGTATTTTGGGTGTCGTGTTGAATTTTGGTAATGTGGTAATTAATATTGGGACGGACAATAAATTCATTTTTTACGGAATCCATAACCCTGCTCGCGCCCAGAGGGATATCTTCAACTATATGTTTGCACACCGGCGCAAGAAACAGCAAACCGATACCATGCAGGAACAGGAACGTGTCTCGAACTATATCGCTGCTTACCACCGCCAGGCTGAAGATATCCGCAAATCTTTTAAAAAACCTCCCCAAAGTTGACCAAATTCGGGTAAAATAGCCGCCATGTCTGTTAAAGAAATTGTCACCCTTCCGCAAGCCATCTTGCGGCATAAAGCTCGTAAAGTGAGTGATTTTGGACCCGGCTTCCAAACCCTGGTGGAGGATATGATTGAGACCATGCGCCAGGCTCCCGGCGTTGGGTTGGCTGCTCCCCAGGTGGGAGAATCGACCCGCTTGATCGTTGTTGAATATGGCGATGAGGAAAATGAAGAAACTCCGCCCAAGCTTTATGTCCTGGCGAATCCTGAGATAACCCGCTCCTCCGAAGACACAGTCCTGGGAACCGAGGGCTGCCTCTCCATTCCGGGCATCCAGGGGGATGTAGAACGCCTGGCTGCCGTGACAGTAAAGGGGTTGAACCGGCATGGTCGTCCGATGACAGTCAAAGCTAAAGGTTGGCTGGCGCGCATCTTCCAGCATGAGATCGACCATCTGGACGGCGTCCTGTTCGTCGACCGGGCTGAAAAGCTCTGGCAGGCGGAGGAACATCAAGGGCAGGTCTCTCCAGATCGTGTCTGAACCAATCCCTCTTCGGCTTCGTAGCTGACCCATGAAACCCAGCTATTTGATATAATTTAAGTACACTTGGAATGCCACGGCGAAATTCTTCCGTGGCATTTGTATGATTGGCTCACGAAATGCGGCTTACCCATCTTTCACTCACCAATTTTCGCAATTTCACCCGGTTGGATATGGATGTACCGGCAGGAACGGTGATGCTGGTGGGCAATAACGCCCAGGGTAAAACCAGCCTGCTGGAGGCAATCTATTTTCTGGCAACGTTAACCTCCTTCCACGCCAGCACTGACCGGCAGCTGATTAACTTTATCGAAGCGCGCCAGGATGTGGCGGTAGGACGGATTGTGGCCGACTTTTCCCGGGCAGCGGAAACCCATCGCATCGAGGTGCGCATCATTCAGGAACCAAATGGTCAAAACGGGGGTTCACACTTGCGCAAGGAAGTGCTGCTGGATGGTATCAAGCGCAAGCCCAGCGAGGTCATCGGGCAGTTCAATGCTGTCCTGTTCCTACCCCAGATGATGGGAGTGATTGAGGGTGGTCCGGAAGAACGGCGCCGCTACCTGAACCTGGCCCTGGCACAGGTAATCTCACATTATCAGGCCGCCCTGGCGGAATATAATAAATCACTCTTGCAGCGCAATGCACTGCTGAAACAGCTCTACGAGCGGAAGGGTGATACCTCCCAGCTGGATTATTGGGACGATCAGATCGCCACCTATGGGGCTCAGCTGATCCATGCCCGCATTCGTGCCGTTCAAGAGCTGGAGCGCTTGGCTGCCCGTACGCATCGTGAGCTTACCCACGCCAATGAGGTGCTGCGCCTGAGCTATCAGCCAGCATATGATCCCCTCCCGCAGGCTCCCGGTCAATTCACCTTGCCATTGAATGCAGCCGTGGATCGCTGTGGTTTTTCGCAGGAACAGATCCGCAAAGGCTTTCTGGAAAGCCTGGCAAAGTTGCGCTTTGAGGAGATTGCCCGGGGTGTAACCACCATTGGACCCCACCGGGACGAGCTGCGCTTCCTGGCCAACGGCATCGATTTGGGAATCTATGGATCACGCGGGCAGGCACGTTCTGCCATCCTGGCCTTGAAAATCGCTGAAGTGGCTTGGATGAACTCCAAGAGCGGTCATTGGCCAATTTTATTACTGGATGAGGTGCTGGCAGAGCTGGATACGGAGCGGCGCTTCGACCTGCTGGCTAGGCTGGACCAGTCGGAGCAGGTGCTGTTATCCACCACCGATTTGGATTTGTTTACTCCCGATTACGTTAAGAATGCAGTAGTCTGGCGCATTGCAGGCGGCAGGGTGGAAAAAGCCTGACTCAACTTACAACGGGCGTTTGGATGGTATCCCTACCTTGCGTGGGTACCCATTGGGCGTTGCAGCCACCTTGTCGATGACCACCAGGTAGCGCTCTTCAGCCACGCCTGGTAACGTCACCGGCAACAACTGGCGTAGATGCCCACCGAGCACCCGTAGAGCGCGCTCAGCGGAGTGCGCTTCTGCCGGACCGCTTTCCCCCTTCATAGCCAGCATACTTCCACCCACACGCACGAACGGTAATAAGAATTCTGCCAGCACAGGCAGGATGGCTACCGCGCGGGCCACTGCCCAATCATATTGTTCACGATGGGAAGGATTCTGCCCGAGGCTCTCGGCGCGCTCCTGTACCACCTCCACCCCTTGAAGGTCGAGTATCCTGACCACATGACGGCAAAACTCAGCTTTCTTACCCACTGATTCCACCAAAGTTAATTGCATTTTGGGGTAAAGGATTTTGATCGGTATGCCAGGGAAGCCTGCCCCTGTGCCAATATCGATCAAGCGCCCGATGCTTTTCTCACGCAGTACAAGCAAGCAGGTGAGTAAATCGAGGAAATGCTTGATGTGGATCTCCTGCGGGTCGCGGATGGCGGTCAGGTTGAAATGTGCGTTCCAATCAACCAGCTCGCGTTCATACAGGGAGAGGGCCGAGAGTTGCGCACGCGTCAGGTGCAATCCTAGCTGGCGTTGGATTTGGCGGGTCAGTTCCTGCATACGTAAAGATTATACCCGCTCTCACGCCTGGCACGATGATTGCAACAGGTCTGGGAGTATTTGAGTTGCATGGTTGAGGATGGACTTAATGACGCATTCGCTTCGCATCGTTGTTCTGGTTATCGTATTGTTGCTCACCAATGTCACCACCGCACAGGGGGAATCACTCCCTGAGTTTGC
>CAVZEP010000016.1:0-94526 GCA_963774275.1 uncultured Chloroflexia bacterium
CGCCCCCGGCGGGATTCGAACCCACAACCGTCTGATCCGAAGTCAGATGCTCTATCCATTGGGCTACGGGGGCTTATTGATATTATACACTGAGATAATGGAGTGGCACCGGTTTGTGAAATGGGAGTGAAGCACACGCAAGCATGCTAAAATAATGTGTGGAGGGTCGATATGCAGACTGAACTGACAGAAAATGGGAAATTATTGGATTCGAATGGGCACCTGACCCAGGTGGGGTGGTCACGCCGTCCGGTGTTGGATTGCAACCTGGAGAATGCTCGATTTTATAATCTTCGACTATTTCAACGTTTTCGAATCAAAAGGTGGGACTACTACGCCATCTTCACTCCGCAGCACTTTTTTTCTGCCACCATCGCCGATTTGGGATATGCAGGGAATATTTTCGTCTATTTTCTGGATTTTGCCACGAATGAGCTGCACGAGGAAGGACTGGTGATTCCATTGAGTAAAGGGGTAACGCTTCCTCGCAACAGCGATCAGGGAGACAGCCTGTTCGCTGATAAGCGTGCCCAATTGCATTTCGAGGTTCTCCCAGAGGGCAGGCATATCCAGGTTTCCTGGCCGGGGTTTCATAATGGGCGAGGAATATCTGCAGATATCCTGCTCCGCCAGGTGCCTGACCATAAATCGATGACCATCGTCATCCCAATCAAAAATCAGCGCTTCTACTATAACCGCAAGATCAACTGCATGCCAGCTGAAGGAAGCCTGCAATACGGAAATATTCGTGAGAGTCTTTCGACTGCAACCTGCGTTGGGTCACTGGATTGGGGTCGGGGTGTGTGGGAATATAAAAGCTTTTGGAATTGGGCGAGTGCCTCAGGATTCATGGAAGACGGGCGCACTGTCGGGCTTAACCTGGGTTGTGGCTTCGGCGATCTATCCGCTGCGACTGAAAACTGCCTGGTTCTAAACGGAAAAATCCAAAAACTTTCCCAGGTGAATTTTGGTTACGAGGCGAATGATTTTATGCGTCCGTGGAAATTCACCGATTCCGAGAACCGGTTGGATATGGATTTCGTGCCATTCAAGGAGCGGGTAGCCAGGACCAATCTTGGGATCATCTTTAGCGAGGTACACCAGCTATTTGGGAGATACTCAGGTACAGTACTCACCGACGAGGGAATCAGCATACAAATAAATGATCTCATAGGGTTCGCCGAGGAACATCAAGCACGCTGGTGATCAAAATACTGTATTGGGAGTAATCTTATCCATGGGAAATATGAATAATAGAATATGCATGGTGACAGGTGCCACTTCAGGGATTGGATATCACACTGCATTAGAAATCGCCAGAATGGGGGCATCGGTGGTTATTATCGGACGGAGCCATGAGAAATGTATCGCAACGGTTAATGCGATCCAAGCAGAAACCGGCAATCCGTCGGTCGAGTACCTGTTAGCGGATCTTTCCTCCCAAGCACAAATCCGGGTGAGTGTAAGCAAGTTTTATGAAAAACATGACCATCTAGATGTGTTGGTGAATAATGCCGGTGGATTCTTCCTCAGCCGGAAATTATCCGTGGATGGGATTGAGATGACTTTCGCACTCAATCACCTGGCCTACTTCTTATTGACCAACTTGCTGATTGAGGCTCTCAAGGCCAGCTCATGTGCCAGGGTGATTAATGTTTCGTCTGGCAGCCACCTGCATGAGCATTTGGATTTCAACGACCTGCAATTAAAGAGATTCTATAACCCGGTGCAGGCTTACGGACGGTCAAAGCTGGCAAATGTCCTGTTTACATATGAACTATCACGCCAGATGGCAGGTACCCACATTACTGCCAATGCCTTGACCCCCGGAATGGTAGCAACGGATATCTGGAAGAAAGTAAACCGCTGGCTGAACCCACTGATCTATCCTGTTATTCGACGGTTTGGGCAAACTCCTCAAGAAGGAGCTCAAACCAGCATTTATTTAGCTACATCCCCTGAAGTGGAGGGAGTATCCGGGAAATATTATGTCAATCGAAAACCAGTAAATTCTGATCCAATCACTTATGACATGGCGATTGCTCGACGACTGTGGCAATTAAGTGAAGAGTTAACGAGTTTGTAAAATGCACCTATGCTGGCTTATTGAGTTCCATTACGGGATGGGGATATTGTAATAATTATAAATTGCACGCGAGAGGTCTTTAACCAGCCGATTAACAGGTTCAAAGACGATTTGGACAGGGTGATACATATATATCGTGAAGATAAAATCTCCCCCAGGTGTAAAGACAATTGCAGCATCACTCATGTCGTGAATAATACCGTATGCATCCGTCACCCAGCCATGTTTGTGGGCTACATTTGTCCCGTCCGGCACACCAGCCTGAATTAATAGTGCAATCCGGTCTTGAATCAGATAATTTATCATGGATTGGCATTCAGTTTGGGTTATCTCACCCGGAAACGCTGCGATCAATGATCCACCATTGAAATTGGCACACAGGTAAATATCCTGCAATAATTGCCCCATTTCTGAAGGTGTCGATTGGCTATATGGATCCGGCTCAGTGCTGATATCTGTACGCTGGTTGGCAGGTGTGCGAATGATTTCCAATAAGGGTGCACCGACATAAAAATACCCACCAAGGAAGGTATTCTCCAACCCTAACGTTTGCATGTCGTCGGTTACCAGAAGGGGGCCTCTGTCGTGGTCAATTTTATTTTGCATGAGCCAATCTGAAGCAGGATTTACGGATCTGGCAATCATATCCTCCAAATTTTTTAGGGTCTCTGCATCAAGGTTTTCACCGATGCGTCGAAAAACTGAGACCATAATTGGAATTTTAATCGTACTGCTGGCTGTAAAGGCAGTATCGGGAGGAGTGGTTACTTGATCCCCATGATCCAGGATGAAATTGATGGTCTGCCCAGTTTTCAAGTCTTGAACGTCAAGCCCAATAATTCCATCAAAATCTGATAGGGCGATGGTTTGACGCAGAAGAACATCCAAATTTTGGAAGGTTGGGTGGGGAGGTAAAGTTTTTTTAATCGGGAGTATGAGAGAGCGCTGATTAATTGAAAACAATGCTGATTCTATCAAGGGGATGGCCCGATCAATATCCAATTCAGAACCTGAAATCCCTGCCTGGAAATTTATGGTCCCAACCACTGGAATAGCGGGTGTTGGCAGTTGGTCATAACGGGTGGCAATTTCATTCTGTAAATAAGTTCTTAGCCGGTCTTCAGAATACGTTGCCCGTAAAGGAATATCGACCGGTTGTACAGGTCGATCCCACAAGTAATTCCAGTAAGCTTCCCAAAATGAGATTCGTGTGCGTTCCTGCTCTACGGCTGCCAGGATAGAATCAGTATCCAAGTTGAATCCCACTGTCGTGGGATCCATGTGTATGATAGCTTCATTGTAATGAAGCTCAACCGGTTGGGAATAAATCGTCAACAACCTTTCGATAGCTTGTTGGCGGGGAAGCTTACCAACCGGTACACCTGCAATGGATAGATTGGATGGGAAATTGATCCATAGCCGGCTGAACCTCACCAATTGCAAAACAGTGACTACAACAGCAAGCAGGACTAAAACTAAAGATCCCCATCGAAGAAATGAAAACGAACCTTTATTGCGCAATCTTTCTCCTGTTATCGATATCTGCTTAGGATATAAATTGCCGGAGAAATGATACCACGAAAGGTTCGGTTTTGTATTTTGAGGTAGTTTTGCGGATTTGTGTGATGCTTAACGGGAGACTACCATCTTCACAATATTTCCTTGCTCATCTAACGTCAAACGGGCATATTGCCTGTGAATATGTTGTGCTCGCTCGAAATTCTTACTTAAGGTTACTACATTCCGGCGTGTTTTTATTTTGGCATTATGCTTAGCATTGGCTTCAGAGAGGACACATGTCTTGCCTGAAGCATGATGGTTGCAAAAATTCGAGCAAGATTGCTGCTCCTGAGATAAACTGACCTTTGCATCCGACATACCGGGTAAATATTGCGATACGATATTTTTTAGGTGCGCGATCGTTTCCAGAGAAACCAGCTCTTCAGATTTACTTGCCCATGTATGTTCACATACGGTAGGCACAAATATAACGGAGTCGGATAGGTGGGGTGTGATCTTCGGGCTGACTTTGGTTTGAAATGGTTGTGCCAGGGGGTCGCCAAATAAGACAAATGAAATCAGTGTCTTTTGGTCTTCTGCATCAAGGAAACCCTGGCGGTTATTCATCTCGCGGGTTAAATGGATTTTTGCTCTTCGAAGAGATTCACCAGCGGTAAAACCTTCCTGTAAGAGGCTCCAAAAAACCCTTCCCAGTAGATCAGCGGAACTTAATGGGGTTGATAGGGAACCATAGGAGATACACGTGGAGCCAATCACGGCTTGTGTACCCGATGCAAGAAACTTTAACGCTATGGCATCGTCAACTTTTTTCCCGGTGATATTGGTTCCATAGCATGCTTCGGTAAAGACCAACCGTGGTGCTGAGCCGCTATTGCGAATGTCCTGGGGTCGCAATGCGATGGGAAAATCCGGACCATCTTCAGGGCAAGCTGGATCGCATTGCCCATACCATTCACTGCCATCCGGAACTCCATGGAGATTGAAATATGCCAGGCGACTCTCCGGAAGATTAAGGCAGGATGCGTGATTGGCAGTGTCTTTCAAGGGAAGGTTCTCTCCAGCTGCCTGGTTAAAAGATTCGCAAGCGTGAACGGGAGGCGATACCAGTAAATCACCTTGATTACCGATGGGTTGAAAGACCGATATGGATGCTCTCTGCCAAACAGCCGCTGTGTACCCAAAGCTTGATTGTTTCTTTGAGATGCCTCGTCTCATCAATTCCTGGATAAATAGAATAAGCTGGTGGTACCAGGTAAATTTACTAAACCCTGAAGCATAACGATTGGTAATTTCCTTTATTACCTTGGTAAGGGAGCCTGAATCCGTCCCTGTGCCTCCGGAGATGCGACCTACCGACCAATCACTGATAAAGTAGTTGCTATCCTTGGCAGCGTACGGGTTATCTGAAGGGACATCAACATCAGCATCTTCCACCGGGTTGGGTAGATTATGGAAGGGGACAATTTCTGGACCGCCGACAATAAGTAACGCACCAATACGCTCACCACGTTTTTCCAGGGCTGTATCCAGATCAGCGATGAGTAATTTCAATTGCGAGGGATCATTATATGGGGCTGGATTAAGATCATAAGGCTGGGTATAAGTAACATCGTCAGCGTAAAGCAACATGGAACCCCAAAATTCCTGGTTAATTTTATGCCCATGGATAGCTTTGACCAGCTTTTTTAATTCTCCATCAACAGTATTCAATGCGGACGGACCATATTGTGCTTCCAACCCGCCTCGAGTGGTAAAAACTACATAAATTGGGAAACGCGCATCTTCGCGTGCCAGGTGGGGTCTTTTGAGTTCATCCGCCATCCGCTCCAGCTCATTTTGCACGCCCTGAGCTAAGGCGCTTAATATTCGGGTATCCGTATCAATTTGTGAAGAATGAGGTACATACTGGGGTCTTGATTTTTGTGTGTCGAACATTATATATTCAGAAAGTCCTGGAGGTGTATGACCGTCTGATGATAAAGCTATTTTCAACCCCGGATATTAAAGCAGGAATCCGATTCCAACCCAGGCTGGAAGCGACTGCAGCAGGAATGGGAATATTCTGCGGGCTGTTTTGTCCCGTATTGCTCGCAACCAGGGTTGCGGGCCATATTGATAAGTACTGGTGATGATTACCCCACATCCGCTTTGCGACCTGTCCGTAGATATCCTTCGAGACAGCATGGTGGAGCATGGTGACAGCGAGACTGGACTCACCTGATTCCATCAGCTCATTAGAAAGGGAAAGCTGGAATTGAAGGCAATCTGGCCAACGCTCATGGTAAATTTGGGCCAGGCTGCGAACCGCCAATTTCGGCATTGACCCTTTGGATTCCATCAATCTCAAGTGAATGACAGCCGCCAACGGAGTATCAGGGTTGTCTACCAGGGCTTTATGGATAAAATATTCAGCCTTCTCTATCTGCTGGTAATCACCTGATCTGACATTTATCAATGCGCTCCGTGCTTCGTGTACATTTTTTGACCAAGAAGTCACGTGCCCGTTTATACCGGTTTTTACTGTATGACCCTGAGCCAATGCATGCGCACAGGCTTTGGCAACCAAATGATTGCTAGAACCTGAGAGGTACCGGACATCAGCCAGTAGTTCTTGAGCCTCAAGATACTCAGGATCCCGCTTGCATAATTCTTCCAAAATGGGTAATGCTTGTAATTGTAATGTAGAAGATTTTTCGTTAAAAAATGCCTGGGCATAAAGTAAATTGACTTGAAGGTCCCCCGGATAAATCGCCAGCCAGGCATTGCATAACCTGCGTGCATAGCGTAACTCATCAGTCCTCAGGGCCGTCTCGAGGAGAGTGAGAAGAAGATCACGAGACATCGGTTGGTTGGAAGGAGGGGCAGTCTGCGTTATCCCGCTCATCAGGATTAGTTCCTTCCCATTCGGGGATTGTGGACCAAATTTAATGCCACGACTGCTGCTAATTGTCGGCGGATATTCAGATCATTTGGAGCCAGGCTCACTGCGCGACGAAGCATTGTCTCTGACGACTTGTAATCCTTACTTTCTTTAAGTGCTAAACCTGCCTGAAAGGGAGCACGTGGATCGTCAGGCGCTATAGATGTCGCTTGCTCAAAGATTTGAAGTGCTTGTTGGTATTCACGTCGTTCCTTGCGAGCCAAGCCAAGTTCGAGATATGGCTCGAGCCTGTCAGGTGCCAGCTGAATTGCTTCGCTGAGGTGCTGGATGGATTGATCTAAGAGGCCAGATTGCCGTAATACCTGTCCAATTAACAAATGGATATTTGCTTGATCATTATGGGAAGTTTTTTCTGTGCAGGCTTTTAAGGCTAATTGCGCAATATTTAATGCGTTATCCGATTCTCCGGCCTCTATATATGATTTGGCAAGAGCGCTGAGTATATTGAAATCGTCCGGATAAGAATTAACCAATGTCTTCAGCTCATTCAGACCAGATTTAGGTCCATTTATTTTTCGTAAAATATTAACCCGTTCCAGGTGAAGCAATCTGGCTTCAGGTAGCGCAGAAATCATGGCATTTATTTTGGCAAGAGCATCATCATGTCTTCCAAGTGCGGATAATGAGCGCGCAAGGATAATGGTCGATTGAAGATCCTTTGGACTGAGCTGGATGGCTTTATTAGCGTATTCATAAGCTCCCTGGTAATCGCTATTTTTAATTGCAATCTCACTCAATAATTGATAAATATCCGCCCGATTTGGAGACAACATTAATGCATTACGGGCATTCGCTTCAGCATTTTCCAAATCATTTAAGAGGGATTGCGTATTAGCCAGTAATATTAATGCCGGTACATCTTTTGAGTCAATTCCAAGTGCATTTTCAAAGGATTTGAGTGCTTGCTTTAAAATGCGTGGATCATCATTGGCATTCTCGAAATATGCTTTTCCCAATTCCATATGGTAAGAAATGTTTTTAGAATCCAGTCTTGTGGCTTCCAATAAGTGGTTGACGGCAGCATTCGTATCAGAAGTTTGCTTGAAAACTCGGGCTGCGAGGTTATGCCACTCAGGTTCATCTGGCCAGATTTCAATGGCATTTTCAACTGCTTTTTGGGCAATTTCATATTCTTCAAGAGTAAAACCAATCTTTGCCAACAGGTGGTTGCAGATTGCCACGATCGGTCCCTTAGAATATGGATTTTGCTCCAAGACCGATTGCAGTGATTTCAAGGCATCTACGGGGTTGTCATCGTGTATTGCCAATGCTACCTGCAAGAGAACGGTCAGATTCCTGGGAAATGACCTGGCAATCTTTATTATTCTTGTAACCGAATCACTGTCAGCGTCACGTAAGTCCATTTGGTGGAGATGATAAATCAGTGCGGCTGCATCTCCAGGAGTGAGTCGGTGAGCCAGGATATCCATTGGATCAAAGCTCGCCCTCTCATCCACGTTGAAGGCAATATCAGCCCGCGCCTGCCACCGATAAATTTGGTCATCTGTCAGCTCGTGTTCAGCGATAATTTCTTCAGAATGATATGGTTCTAAAACTGATTTAGCCTTATCAATATAGGTGACGAACTGGTTGAATGTTTCCTTGGAAATGGAATCCACCGCAGGCTTATGCTTGATAACTTGAGTGATATTACATAGATTATAGAATTCCACTTTAAGGACAATTGCCTTTGCCAGGTTCAAATACGGCATGGGTTCTCCAGGGGAGGATTCCAGGAATTGTTGAGCACCCAATACCGCTTGCTCCCATAATCCCAAATCGAGGCAAGCCTCGACAATGGAATTCATGGCTAAGTATTTCGCGTATGTAGCAGTCCAGCTAGGGATATCAGCCGGATGATCAAGATTGGCGATAGATTTCTGAGCAATTTGAAGGATCTGTTCCGCTTGCTTATAATTACCCGCTTTGTTCATCAAGCGGGCTTTAATCGCCATCAAGCGGGAGAAGGAAGGATCGGATGGATCAAGCTTTATCTCCTGGAAATCTGATCTAATCTGTTCTCCAGTTTCCAAGGCCAGCTCGGTGTGCAGAAAGATGAAATCGAGATAGGATTGCTCATCTTCGAAATCAGATATAGCGGTTGTTGTTTCGGCATGGATGATATTGTAGGCCTGGTCTGGCTGGATAAGCGCCCGGTAGATTTCAGCGAGGTAAGTCCGATACTGGATAGGCACCAGAGGTAGGTTGCCTGAATAACCATCTTTACTGCCTGTGGAGATACCCTTTGAAGCATATTTAATCGCTGCAGAGAAATCACCGATTGAGCGATTGATTCTCGATCCAAGGATGAGAAGATCAATACTCGATTTTCCATCTTGTTTCTGTATCGCAGTCTCGATACAATTCAATGCCTCGATGGATTGTCCTAAACCCAATAGAATATCGATTTTGAGAGCAACTAATGCGTCATCATCAGGTATGATTTCAATCGCTTTATCGAGGGTGTTGATTGCAGATGAATGATCGTTGTTTTTTACGTATTCACGGGCAAGTTTGGCATAAAGTGAAGGGTCGTGCCTGGTATCATTCTCCTGGTCTTGTGAGATTCCATTCTCAAGACAGGCAATTGCAGCCATATGATCACCCATTCCACTTAAATACTCCGATGCACTTTGTAAATCTTCTATCTCGGCAAAATCAAGAACGGCAATCGATGTGAATGTTGCCTGAGCGTCGGCAAGCGCACCAGTACTGGATTGGAAATTCCCCAGCTGGATCAATAGATCGGTCCGTGTGGGTGCCAATTGGATTGCTTTTGTAAGGGCGTTCAGAGCTTCAGATGGCAGCGTTTTGGAAATAGATGCCGCTGAATTGGATGTGTCAGACTTTTCCTTGCTGATGAAATTAGCGACCTGTCTGGCGAACCATGCCAGGTTGTTGGGATCTTCTCCGTCGATCACCAAAACATTCCGGGCAGATCGAATGGCATCTTCCGGCAGGCCTGCAGCCAGGTATGCATCTGAAAGAGCCATAAATATTTGGGGGTTATTGCTATTGACCTGTCCAGCATCTTGAAGGGCCGCAATGGCAATATCGTGTTTTCCGATTGAACTTGCCACACAACCGAATCCAAACGATAATCGTTCGAGCCAATTTTTATCTTCGGTCAAGGATGTATCCAACGCTTCACGATAAGCCTGAAATGCCATTTCTTTGTCCCCATTTGCAGCTAAAGATTCAGCAATCAACGCCTTTGCTTCAGCGTTGTCTGGATCAAGCTGAAGGACTTCATTGAGTGCAATCAAGGCTCTCATCGGCGAAATCTTCGGTGAGCCAAGTTTGTTCAAGGATAAAACACATCGGGCATAATCCATATAAGCCATTGGATCATTTAAGGATTTTGAATTGATGAGCACTTCAAGAGGTGAGATAGCTTCTTCTAACTCTCCCATGTCAACAAGAATTTTCGCATACAGCTGAGCCAATCCTGGCAGGGTGGGGGCGAGATGATATGCTTCAGCAAGCACATCACGGCTCTCTTCGATGTGACCAAGCATCTCCAAGGCAATCCCGCAGGTAAACAGGATCTGGGGATTTCCGGGTGAGAGGCTATCGGCTGATTTTAATTCTGGTAATGCAAGGGTGGGGGCATTGTCCTGAAGATAGTACTCACCCAGTGCAAAATGTATTTGTGACGATTCTGGTACTGCCTGGGAGGCGTTATTCAAGGTATCAATCACTGTTTTTAGCGGATATATTTCCTTCTGTGCTTCAGCCAACGCCAACCAGGCTTCGGAACAATGGGGGGAAACCTGGGTTGCTCGGATCAAGAATTCCAATCCCTGGTCAAATTCTTTCGTCATTAAGCAAGCTTTACCAGTATAAATTAGAGCCTGACTGTCCTCATTATCTCTCGTGAGGAGATCACCACAGATGTTCAAAGTTAAATCAGGACGATTGGCGTTGAGAGCACAATTTGCATAAGCGTAAATATCATCTGTTGGAGGCGTTTTGGATTGTTCTCGAATAAATTCGACGATATGGGAGCGTTCATTCAGACCAGATTCCCAATCGCCAATACTTTCCAGCGATTGTGCAAATGCACGATGATAATCCGTGTTCGTCGGGTTTAGAGATACAAGGGTTCTCAAAATCTCTGTTGCTTCCTGTTCCTTCTGAGTGGATTTATAGCTGTCAGCCAATAATATTAATATGGAAGCCTCATTTGGACAGGTTTCGAGCGCAAGCTCGAAAATGTGGGAAGCCTGATCAGCTTTGTGTAACTCCAAAAGCAATTTTCCCAGGTTAACCAGTGACAAATGATCTCCCCACACAGGAAGTGTGTAGATCGATGGCTTTTGATCAAGCAGCTCCACAATCCGGGTAGCTGCTTCGATTGCACGTTGATCATCTTCCGCTTTTTCAGAGAGCATAGCTATTGAGTATAGAATTTCAGGATCCTTCGGAAGGTTGTCTCCAGGAGGCGGAAGAAGCTGACTGGCTGTGTCTTGAAAACCTTGCTCAGCTAATATTAATGCCAATTCTGCCTGATCGGGTGAAAATTTATCTAAATGTCCGGAAAGTCCGATGGGGTGAAGTATCTGATCACAAATTTTTGATAATTCTGCGGTAATGAATTTATCCGTTCGATATTTAGCTACCCGGGAGGCGTAATGATTGATGAGACAATTGGACAAGTGATGAGTTATCTCTTTTTCGTCATCTAATAATTCTGGTAGAGTTTGAGTCGCACCAGCGATTTCATGGACTTCAATTTGGAATAAATTTTCTGCCAACTGATTGATATTATCAATCGGAATATTGCGATTTTTCTTTGCAGGATTGGACCTCTCTGGATGGATCTCAAGCCAGCTCGAGCAGAACTCCACTGCGGATTGGGGGCGTTGCTCACACAATGATCTGACCAACAGGTATCGCTCGCGGGCTGGAAGCAGGTCACCATATGTCTCCATGGCAAAGATCCATAAAAATTGCCACCTGTTCATCACTTGGGAGCGGGTTGCTTAGCACGACATGCGCAGCAAGCTCTAACCGAAACGGTGAGGCGCCGGGTTGCACCAGCGAATGAAGCATTCCAGTCGTGTCTTCAACAAGTCCATAAAGGCAGACAAGGGGAGACAACCAATGTAATCCTGGTTTGTCTTGAAGTGAATCCAGAAGTCCATTCCAATTGTTAGTTGCACGGAACTTGTATGCCAATGCTAATGCAATGAGACCTGCGGTTGCAAGGTTTTGCGGATTAGCTTGTAAAAGAGTCTGATCATTAAAACTGCGTATAGCCAATTGAAGCACCTGGCTGTCAATTGAATCAAGCCACTCTCTAGATTCAATATTTTCCGTTACTGATTGATTCAGTGCAATGAGAGCCAGTCTGCTGGGGGTGAAGTCACGCGGGCTGATTTCGGATCCAGCAGGTATCAGCTGTGAAAACATACCATAGAACTCGGGATCAATCAGGTTATTCCAAACCACAAAATCCTGCCTCAGGTTGGGTAATAACCAGGCCAGATTAGATTTCCGGAGCAGTTCTGTTATTTGATCGACCGTCTTGTTGGCTGTCATATGGATTTAGATTCTGTTTAATAAAACAAAGCTGGATAACAGCATTAACAATGCCCCGATGATGGTCAAGTAGAACCCAATGCCATTGGAAGTACGCATCAAGTCATTAAGGGTAGTCATCAACGTGGACGCATTCCCGACCAGACCGGCTATCTCTTCAGCCATACCCTTCTGAGCCAGTTTGGTCGTTTGATCTGCAATCGTGCGCAGGTCTTTACCCCAGGCACCATACATCAGGATTGCCAGACCCAATAGGAATGTGATACTGCCTAATATAAAGGTGCCGATGAGCATGAACAACTGTAATTCATTCGGGTTTAAATTTTCCATGATTACCTCACTTGATGTGCAAACTGACTAAGTTCATCGTCTTTCATTGATCGATCCCCGAAATTTCCAGCGTTGGAAACCTGCAATTTGGGTTCTGGTCGAGCGACGATAGGGCGTTCCATTCCATTAGAAACAGGTGTAAATCCAGATTGGTGAGAAGATGGTCCGGAACAAGGGCAATGACCTGTGACCAATCAGGATTTTGGTCTGATCCAACCAATTGATGACAAGCTGTTTGAATAATATCTAGCTGGGTTGAAAAAGCTTTCTGAGGATCATCCATCACGTCAGGCAATTGCTCGATCTTTTGATTACCAGCAATTGAATCTTTATTGGACGCATTGCTGGCAAGGAGATTTATGATTTCAGTCATCGCGACATGGTCGATGATGAAATAACCACCCCACCAATAATTATCCTGTTCCAGCAGGTGGGTAAATTTCTGACCAAGGACCACATCGCCATTCTTTCTATCCAGGCTGAAAGAACGATTTAATTGTCTTTCGAAATCGGAGAGGCTATCTTTTCCAGAAGGGAAGATAGGCAGCATATGGAAGGTCGAATCGGGAGGTAAATAGGTTACCAACCAAAGACTTGCCAGATCGGGTTTGGAGGTATTCAAGGTGTCTACACCAATAAGCAAAAGGCTGCGCTGACCATTATTCATCGACTGGATGATATTTGAGCTAGCGTTTGTTGTCGAAATTAGCGGGTTCGAAGAGTACCCGTAATTGGAATGATAGAACCTGGTGCTTACCGAATAGCCCATTACCAGGAAGCAAGTAAAGATGATCAGACTAAGAAAAGTACGCTTTTTCATTAATTCTTTACCCGGGTTTAATCATTCCGATCAAAAAACCTGCTGCAAATCCCAAGATCGTCCAGATGAGTAGGGGAGCCAGTGCCTGGCGGATGGTTGTCCAATTATTGAAGAGCATACTTCCAGGAAGTTCGCGGGTGAACTGGAAGCTATTCGTATTCTCATCTGTTGTGGGTTGGAAAGGAAGATCCACAATGTGATCAGCATGGGTCCGTATATGGTTGATTCCACTTAAACAAGAAATAATAGTGGAGTAGAAAATGATTTCTACACGGTTTAAGAAAGCATTCGTGTTTAGGCTCATTCGAGTTATCCCATGGTTTTAACTGCAACTCTTCGACTACGTCTCAAAAAGGCAGGGATATCAAGGTCATTGGAAGAAACGGTCAATTCCTCATCCCAATTAGATTCCATAGGGTACTGAGTTGTATTTACTTCAATGGGTTCTGGTGCAGGCATCTTCGGACGCTCAATGGGCTTCTTCATGCTATCGACTTTTGATAGCGTCTCTTCGAGTGTTGGTGACCCCAAGCCAGTGATTACCAGAATAACCTCGACACGATCTTGCAACTTAGGATCGTTGACAACCCCAAGG
This sequence comes from uncultured Chloroflexia bacterium, assembly GCA_963774275.1. Lineage (GTDB taxonomy): Bacteria > Chloroflexota > Anaerolineae > Anaerolineales > UBA4823 > FEB-25. The sequence goes on from CAVZEP010000016.1 coordinate 13,838, forward strand.
ACAATTTCGGCTTTACCGCCTGCCTGAGCCTGGAGATGCGACAATGCAGATTCGACCTCAATCAGAGATAATTCTCCACCACAGGTGAAATTCACCAGAATACCAGCCGCGCTGTAGATCGAAGTTGCCTCCAGTAGTGGATGGTGAAGAGCCTGGTCAATTGCTTTCATGGCTTTATCTTCACCTTCTCCCTGACCAATTGACATTAATGCCCCACCACCCAGCTTCATCAAATTGCGGATATTAGCAAAATCAACGTTAATCATCCCTGGAGTTGTGATCAATTCGGTAATCCCTTGAACAGCTTGCCGTAAAACATCATCTGCAAGGCGAAATGCGGTATCAAGGGGAAGATCGCGCGGTGCGACGTAAAGGAGCCGGTCATTAGGAATGGCGATTAACGTATCTGTATTTGGTCTGAGGTTTTTGATCCCTTCACTGGCATTTCGTTGTCTGCGACCCATTTCGAATGAAAAGGGCATCGTCACAACCGCAATGGTAACGGCACCTACAGAGCGGGCGATTTTTGCTGCCACCGGGATTGAGCCAGTCCCGGTTCCTCCACCCATACCCGCAGTCAGGAAGACCATATCAGCTCCCTCAAGGGCAGCAGCAATCAATTTTGAAGATTCTTCAGCCGCGTTTTGTCCGACTTCAGGATTGCCACCAGCCCCCAATCCCCGAGTTGTCCTTGGTCCCAATTGGATTTTTGTGGGTGCAAGACTGTTCTTCAATGCCTGGGCATCGGTATTGGCGACTATAAAATCCACACCGGAAAGCCCGAGCTCAATCATGCGATTAATCGCATTCGAACCACCTCCACCTAACCCCAGCACTTTAAGGGATGGTTTATGAATATTTGAGAATAATGGATTGGAAATTTCTGTAGGATTGGAGGGAGGAGAAATTTTTCGTTGGAAGTTATAAATCATGTCATTCATTAGGTCACCTTTTTTATGATAATTTGGGTAATTTACCTGATCAGGGTATAAATTTACAAGGTGCTATTTACAATTATGGGATGCCATGTGTGATGCAATATTCATACCATCTCCGCTGATCTGTTCAACAACGCAGCCTGCAGCCAGTAGACCATCAATGATCGATTCTGGAACATTTGAAGCTCCACCGATCACTGTCACTCGTTTTGCGTGAGAAGCTTCGACCGGTGAAAAACCGATTGTTGGCTGATACTTCTTAATAAACGGCTGAATTGCTTCGAGGTGCCAATCCGCAGAACCCCATTCGAATGTTGGCAGTAACAGGTAATGAGAGATAGGTCTCATGTCGCTAAATTTCGACATTGAGGACAGCATAGATTTAGTGGATAATGATGGATTGGTTCTCCCATTTGCCACCCACTCCTTTAATTGATTTACTACCGGAAGCTGACTAGAATCCGGTTTATACCAGGCATGGTTTACTTCTTTATCGCCATCTGCTTGCTGATAACAGCCAGAAATTACAGCAGATTACCTCCGCTGGGACGGGATCATAATCTTGTGGAATGCCTGACATTAACTGAACCAGGGTCATATTTTGCCAGGTATGTGCGTGAATATCGACAGCTGGAGATCTGGGGTCCAATTGATCGCCAATTCGGCTTCCTGCTCCCAGGAGGAGAATTGGCCGTGATTTTCCGATCGCAGCCACGGTAATCGCAAGGTACCAGTCAAATATCCGAAAACCGAATTGGTCTTCTGAATCCTGAGGTGTTGAGTAAGGTCGGGTTCTTGGCCATCGTTCTGGTCCACCAGCACCCCAATTAGGTGACCGATTTCCTGACCAGCCATAGGCTGATATCACAAGCTGATTCAATAGGTCTGTTTGGCCGCGCCGTAGAATCCCCTGGAGAGCAGCAAATAAGAATGCAGTATCCCAATAATCTCCACCTGGTTCCAAAGGAGGAAATACAGGCGTTAATCCAGCCTGGCGGGCAGCCTCGGCACAAGGGATAAAAATATCAAGAAATCGCTCGACTAAATTATTCTTTGCCCAATTTGAAGGTGCCCAATTTTTAAGCAGGTTTGGGCGATCGAAAAGGGCGACATATTTGACGCCCCAATGTGCATAAGCATCGAAAAGTACGTGTAATTCATCATTGTTTCCTGACCTGGTGGTCGATAACGGAATGTGCAAAATCGGTTGAATACCTTCTCCAATCATACGAAGAATAAACGATTCTGGTATCGCACGGTCAATGGGTGATAACAGGGTCAACCAGGAAGCGCCAAGAGCTTTTAATTCTGGTATCCATGTATGAATATCATTTTCCGTATAATGCAAAATATCGGGATAGTAATAAAAACCATATCGCGTCTGTTGTGGGGTAGTGGGCATCGCTTCCATCATTCCTCTTTGTGATCTTATCCAGACTGGATGCAAGAGCTATGCCAGCCAATCGTAACTTAGGTTACTATCCAGTTGGTTTATTTCAATGTATAATGAATCCTCAGAGCAACAGTTTTCCCCAGGATTTTGAGGTTAATGCCTGTTCTTTTGTACAGCATTTCCCATTTTGACCATTGGTGTGGAGGAGTATGTACTCAGTGAAAAGCAAGTTGGTGCTAACTATCCTCAGCTTGCTAATCATCTTATCCGTAAATGCCTGTAATCAATCCGCTGATGCATCCACTTCCGGAACTTATCCAGTAGATCCAACTTTTTCAGATTTTTATCGGGGATTTGGGGGTGTTTCATTTTTGGGTCCAGCAATTTCTCCTTCTTTTGAAAAAGAAGGGATAACGTATCAATATATTGTCTCTGGATTGATGGTCTATGATCCCAGGCAGATGCCTCTCACCCGTTTTCACTTTTCTCCGATTGCATCGATCGAATGGAATATCAATGATTTAGTAGAACCAGTCCCGATGAATTCCGAGCTGCCGTATGTGAACGGGCACAGGATCTGGGAGGAAGTCTGGTCTTTTTATAATCGATTTGGCGCAGACATCATCGGCTTGCCGGTGAGTGGTGTGACCGCTAATAATGAAAAGCAACGTTATGAGCAATATTTTGAAGGACTGGGTTTCTTTAGAAATTATTCCGATCCACCAGGGCAGATCCAGTTAATGCCGTATGGGTATTGGATGTGCGGAGAAAATTGCCAATTTCAGGAACCGGACGAAGATAAACCATCTGCTTCCTATGTAAGAGATTATAGCGAAACGGAACAATTGTTCCTTCAAATGTCAGATAATCTTGGGTATGGGTATACTGGTGCTCCATTAGACTTTCCATACAAGGCAGCAGATGGAAATTATGAGATGGTATTCGAAAATGCCATCTTATTTATTGAGCCATCCAATGGAAACCAGATCATGCTGAGACCCTTGCCCGCCTGGCTTGGAATCCAGACTGATCAACCCACAAGCGAAATAAAGGCAGATTGGTTATCCTTTTATCAAATTAGCGATAATCTTGGTTACAATGTTCCGAATTTATTCAGCGTTTACATCGCTGATCATGGAGGCGCGGCTTATTCAGGTAATCCAATCACTGAATATCGTGTGCTGCCTGACGATGGTTATACACAATGCTTTACCAATATATGTCTGGAATATCATCCAACGGCTCCCATTGACCTTCGAACGAGACCCCATACACTCGGAATTGAATATCGGACGAATGGAGCTAACATAACCGTTCCCAATACATCATTTGCAGATGCGCTGCAAATAAATGTTTGGGAGCAATATCCACTGATACCGTCAGGTCAGAGGCAAGTGATTAATATCGAAGCCCTTCAGAACGATGCCCCGATTAGAGGGATTGAATTATCGCTGGTCGTGAAACAACCTGATGGAATAACGAAAACTTACACTCTAAATCCGACTGGGGATGAGGGGAGAACGAGCATCGAGCTTGATAAAATTAATGGACCGAATGGTGCTATCGTTCAGTATAAAGTCTGTGTTCTGGGTGCAGTTTCCCCACAGATATGCTTCTCAAGAAGCTATACCATTTGGGATCAATAATCGGCAAAGGGAATAGAACATCCTGGCCAATATGCCAGGGTGTTTTTATTTTGAGGCATTAATCACCTCAACAGGAAGGTGTGGTAGGTCAATGGAGCATTCATCGCAAAAAAGCATGGCACGTTCAATGACATTGCGCAGCTCTCGAATGTTACCCGGCCAGGTGTGATTGATCAATGCCTCCATGGCGCGAGGGGTTACATCTTGAATATTTACTCCCAGGCGCTGGTTATTTTGGCGAATAAACAGTCCCACTAATTCGGGGATATCGTCTTTACGTTCTTTGATAGGCGGGAGATGCAAGTCCACCACTTTCAGGCGGTAGTAAAGATCATGTCGAAATTCACCTTTTTCCATAGCTGCGACCAAATCACGGTTCGAGGCGGCAATAATCTGTACGTCTACATGTACTTCTACGGTTCCCCCCACCCGGCGGAATCTCTGCTCCTCGATGGCGCGCAATAATTTTGCCTGCATATCAACTGGCATGGATGAAATTTCATCCAAAAATAAGATTCCTTGATCGGCAACCTCCATCAGGCCTAATTTCCTCTTTTCCGCACTGGTGAAAGCTCCTGCTTCATAACCGAATAATTCTGATTCAAGCACTGTGCTCTGAATCGCAGCACAATTAATGGCGATAAAAGGTTTGTTAGCCCGAGGTCCCATCTGATGGATTGCGTTAGCAAGGATTTCCTTACCTGTTCCGGTTTCACCCGTGATTAACACTGAAACTGAAGCTGCTGCGGCACGTTGTGCCTGGTGAAGCACGAGCTGCATGGCGGGGTTGACACAGACCATGGAAGAGTATTCCTTGTGCTGTGACTCGCGCAGGTGGACAAGTTCCCTGCGCATTGCCACTATTTCTTGTGCGCGTTGGATAGATTTCTCCAATGAGGCGAGCTGTACTGGTTTTTGAAGAAAATCGTGCGCTCCGTTCTTCATAGCTTCGACCGCCATATCAATATGTCCAAAGGCGGTAATGATAATAATGGGTGGTCGCATCGGAAGGTGAGCCGTCTCTCCCAGCAATGTGGGTCCATAACCATCAGGCAGCTCAACATCTAATAGTACGATATCAGCGCTACCCAACCTGAGTTGCTCACGCGCTTCGGCAAGGGTAGCAGCCTCCAGGACCTCATAACCCCGAGTGGTGAGAAATCCGCCTATATTTATTCGTGCATTTACTTCATCGTCGACAATCAGTATTGTAGCCGTCATAAGATATCCATTATTGAGTTTCTATCAAGCACATGGGAATTGGACCACAAAATTCGTTCCACCTAAGATACTATTAACGTATATCGAACCTTTATGCGCAGTCACGATCCGTTTTACAATTGCGAGCCCCAAACCTGTTCCATGCTGTTTTGTAGTAAAGAACGGTTCAAAGATCTTCTCTCGCAATTCGACCGGGATACCGGGTCCAGTATCTGAGATACTGACTTCGATATGTGCCTGTTCTTCACCTTCGATGACATGTCTGATCTTGATTGAAAGCATACCACCAGTAGTTTCCATCGCCTCAATGGCATTATTGATCAAGTTCGTAAAAACCTGTTCTAATGCGCGATAATCACCTTCAATCGAAGGAACTGATTTATCAGCCTGGACCTGATATTTTATATTTAATTTAACCAGCCTTGATCTCCAGCGGTCCAGAAGGTTTGAGATTAACAAGCTCAGTGTGATGGATTCAGGTTTATATTCCATCGGACGTACAAATATCAGGCTTGATTTTACCAGTGAAGTAAGTCGCTCACAATCTTCTTCGAGCCTTGCAATGTTCTTCTGGTTAGGATCATCGGGGGGTAAATTTATCGCCAATAATTGAAGACCGGTAAAAATATTATTGATTGGGTTTCTCACTTCATGAGCAAAACTAGCTGTGACTTCACCTAATGTTGCTCTCTGTTCAAGTTGTTGGTTCTTAAGCCGGTATTCCTCCTGGTCGCTTAGGTCATGAAATAAGATAATTATGTTATTCAAGATATCATCTTTTATAATGGGGATGATACGCAAATTAGCCTGGAAAGATTCTCCATTCCGGCGGTATAGCTTTAAACTTCCTATACTATCGATGCGCTGTTCATTCTGGACTACCTGAAAAGAGGCTTTTAAATCCTCGCTTCCGATCAGCACATTTTCAATTTTCTGTCCAAATACTTCCTCAGTTGCGTAGCCCAGATATAATTCTGCGGATGGGTTTAGTGAATTGATGGTCAGACCCGGTGAAAGGATAATTGCTCCATCTTCCATGGTGTTGTAGATGGCGTTATTGATCATCACCTTGTTTAGATATTCCTGAATATCTTGTTGCAATTGGGTATTGAGCGCGTGCCCTTGAATGATGTTATTTATTTGTGAGGATATAAATGTCAACTGGGGTAGGAGGTTAGGGGAGGGCGTGGAATTCTCACCTGATGCAACCACCAGACCTATAAATGCGTTGGTTTCACCGATTGGAGCTGAGGCGATGTATGAGGTGCTGGACCCAGGAGCCAACCGATGTAGATTTATTATTGCTCGTTTACCTTTTACCCATAATACTGGTGCTTGAACATAAGAGAAATCCTGGTCGGTGATTTCTTCAGGGAATGTGGAATCTGTCCCGGTGTAAGCGATTCTATGCAAGATCGGGTTATTACTGCTCACCTGATAAAAACAAAGCATGGAAGCGCCAGTCAGGGACTGCCCGGCTTGTAAAACCTGGGTAAAAGATTCTTCCAGGTCGGGTGATAACAATGCCCTGGATAATTGATTTAAATGATCCCATAGAGCATGGTAGCGTTCTTCCTCTTCCCTTATCAATCGATACTGTTCATCCTGTTCAAAGCTAATGAGCAAGGATCTGTTGCTTTCCCCCAAGGGGCTAAATGTCACCTGAACCATGGTTTTGGAACCACCGCGCCTGATCAGCTCGTAGGGTGATGGTTTTCCAATTTCATCCAAAGGTTCCAGGACTTCCAGGGTTTCATCTTTAATGGGTTGAAAGAGGCTTCGATAGTCAACCTGAGTCAGCTCGCTACGTGTATAGGCAGTTAATTCAATTGCTTTCGTATTCACCAGTTGGATACGATCATTGAGTGGATTTACGATTATCGCAGCTTGCGGGAGAGAATTTAGAAGCGTTTCAATTTCCGCTGTTCCAAGCAGTGGCAATTGACGTTTGATAAAATTACTAAACTGCGACACTTTGTTCATTATGTTGGGGAAGCATCAAGTGCGGTTTATACGTTCGATTGCGTAGGTGCGCAGGTAATATACCCTCGATGGCACGATATTTGGCAACAGTTCGTCGTGCAACCGGGAACCCCATACCCAATAATAATTCTGCAATTTGTGAATCACTTAGTGTGAAAAATTCCTGATCGATAATTTGTTTTACTGCAGTACGGATATGTAAGCTCCGATCGAAGAACATTGAGAGGGGAACGATCTTTCGGTTTGGAAGTTGGACCGCCTTGTCCGAAACCGCCCTTGACATGGTCGATTCATGCACTTCGAGTTCCTCTGCTAGATCTGCGCGGGTGATAGGCTTAATGTATGCATCTCCATTCAGGATGAATTCACGTTGGATAACAACCAACCTTTGCATCAGGCGAACGATTGTGTGATTTCGCTGCTGCAAGCATTTTACCAGAAGAGTGGCTTGTTCAAGGTCTCCCTGCCATAATTCGGATTTTTCTGATGGAGCTTGTTGTAACGCTTCTCGAAACAATGGGTTGACCCGCAGGGTACCGTAAAATGGCATGGCAATTTCAACAATCAATGGGGAGTCTTCTGCTTCAGAGACCCGACTGATGATAATATCCGGAAAATGATAAGTATTTTCCCCGCCGTCTGATGATGCTGCGTTCGTTTGGTCTCCCCAATGGGCGCGCCCAGGAAAAGGATTCAAATTATCACTGATAAAGCGTACAATCTCTCTTGCTTGGGGTGCAGGTACATTTAAGGTTTTGGCTAATTCTGGAAGGTGCTGTGGGCTTAATAACTCAATGCCAGCACGGATTGCTTTTTCAGCCAATGGAGGAACTGAGAGAGTTTCACTCAAAACTTCAAGCTGGATTAAGAGCGCATCTTTAGGTGTTTGCGAGCCAACCCCTAGAGGATCAGCATGCTGGATCAAGTTAATGATCTTTTCAACTTTTGAAAGTGGAACATGATGATAGACAGCAATTTCAACTGGTTTTATGCTCAGCAACCCATCTTCATCAATGCTTGTCAGGATGTGAACCGCGATCTGACGGTCCTCTACTTGAAGCTCAGGACCTATTTGGCGTAAGATATATGCAGGCAAAGCTTCACGTTCTGGTGCAAAATTATCATCGGGTAAATCATCAGGATAAGAACCCGAACCAGGTTTCGCAAAGAAATCTTCATGGCAAGACAAATATACAATGGGTTGCTCAACCGAACCGCTCAATGCATTGGTACAAGTTGGACAAGGTTTATTGTTGTGGAGGACTTTATGGCAGGTGGGACAACGAAACTCATCGATTAATTCTAAGGCAGGATTTCGTGCAAGCTCTGCCTCAATTTTTTGGTGCAGCTCGACCGTGGTCAGCTCAAGCAAAGCCATGGTTTGTGCCAGGTGAGCTGTGGTTTGCGGACGTAGTAGTGGTCTCTGATTTTGTAGTAGCATTGGTTACCTCAAGTATAACTCGTTTCACTAAAGTTGCAAGTTCCATGCCAGGAATTATTGGACAAATATGTGCTAAAATTTATGAGCTAATCTGATATCAAAATCACAACGAGGCAAAGATCCATGTTCCGTTCATTTTTCATCTACCTATCCAAAGCAGCATGGGCGCGTAATTTAGTTACACATTGGTCATTCGCATGGAAAATGGCATCCCGTTTTGTGGCGGGGGTGACGCTTGCGGACGGTATTCAAGCCATCAAGCTGTTAAATAATCAAGGGATCAATGCAACGCTTGATCATTTGGGAGAACATACCGATTCTCCGGAGAAAGCTCATCAAGCAGCAGTTGACATCATTCAAGCTTTCGAAGCGATTGAGCAAGCCGGTGTACGAGCTAATGTGTCAATTAAGCTGACCCAGATTGGATTGGGATTAAGCAACGAAATATGTCTGGAAAATCTTAGCCTTATTGTTGAAAAAGCTAAAAGTTTAAACAATTTTGTTCGCATCGACATGGAAGATTCTACAACCACACAACGGACACTAGATATTTTACAAACATTGCGGGAACGTGGTTATGAAAATGTTGGAATTGTAATCCAGGCGTACCTTTATCGAAGCGAAGAAGACATTCGTAAGCTCCTGGAAGATTGTAATAAGGTCCGTCTCTGTAAGGGTGCATATAAAGAACCTGCTAAGATTGCTTATCCAAAGATGCGAGATGTCGATACCAATTACGATCGGTGTGCTACATTACTGATCAATGCTGCGATATCGAATGATTGCCCGAAGGTAAGCTCAGATGGAAAGATCCCGCCGATTCCAAGTTTGGCAACCCACGATCCCAAGCGGATCGAATTTGCCAAGGTGTATGCCGAGAAATTTGGTTTACCAAAGAATGCATTAGAATTCCAAATGCTGAATGGCATCCGGCGAGATCTGCAAGATCAACTGGTTAAGGAAGGATATTGGGTCCGCGTGTATGTTCCATATGGAACGGAATGGTATCCATATTTCTTGCGTCGTATTGCTGAGCGACCAGCAGACTTGTTGTTTCTCCTTCCAGCGTTTAATTTCAGGTAGATACTATGCCAGCCACTTATCCATCCAAACCTGACCATCTTTTTGGTGAAGGTGGCAGAGTAAGTGGATATTTTAAATCCCTTTCGAATTATCCTAATGTTAACGGTTTTCATTTGATGAAATTTACTTCCAATACGCGATATGATCACATCTCGAAATGACAGAGTTTATATATCGCCTCCCACAATTCCACTTTCAGGATGCGACCCGGTATTTTTAAAGTGAAATCACTGCGTTTGTTCATCCAATTATCTCGCCCAATATTTATATTGATGGCTGTATTGTTATATATACTGGGGGTTGGTGTCTCCCGATATTTGAGTGGAGAAGTGAATTGGATTTCATTTTTCTATGGTCTTACCTGGGCAGTTTTACTCTTGCTTGGATTCCAGTATCTGAATGAATATTTCTATCCTGAAACTGTTTACGACGACCCAACTTGGAGGCATACTCCTTTTTCAGGTGTGAGTGGAGCAATTGGAAAGGGTAGATTACCGCGACCTGTGGCATTATGGGCTGGATTAGCCTGCCTGACCGTTACAGCTTCTTTAACTGTTTTGATAATCGAGAATTTGAGGCTCAATTTGGTTGGTATGTTGATCCTTGGATTGATCCTAGTGGGTGAGTTTCTGTTCGCCTTGCCTCCACTTCGTCTGGTATCTTCAGGCTATGGCGAATTGATCATGGCATTCATTATCGTTGGACTTATCCCTGCTTTGGCTTTTCTTCTGCAAGGCCATGATTTCCACAGGTTATTAATCATGGTGGCACTTCCATTGACAACTTTATACCTCAGCATGTTGTTGGCATTAGAATTTCCAGACTATGCTTTGGATATTAAACAAGAGAAGAAACCTTTAATTGTCAGAATCGGATGGCAAAGGGGTATGCTGCTTCATAATATATTGATTTTAGGCAGCTTTATCATATTGGGAATCGCGTTTGTGTTCGGACTACCCCTGAGCATTGGCTGGCCGATATTTCTTGTCCTGCCAATTGGGTTATTTCAAATCTGGATGATGAATCGGATAGCAGATGGAGCCAAACCGAATTGGAACCTGCTTGTATTGATTGCACTAACTACATTTGGTCTGACGACCTATTTATTAACCTTTGCTTTTTGGACACGTTAAACTATGCCTGAATTTTTAAAATTAATCCCCATTCAGCAAGCATTGCATACATTACTTTCACAGATGCATGTTAATGTCACCGCAGAAAGTGTTCCAACGCTGGAAGCCCTGGGTAGGGTGACAGCTCAATCGATTAATTCTCCCATACCATTGCCAACATTTCCTAGAAGCACGGTTGACGGTTATGCTGTTCGTGCATCCGACACATTTGGCGCTTCAGAAAGTATGCCTGCCTATTTACGAGTGAATGGCGAAATCCTTATGGGTAATTCGCCAAGTTTTGATATTAACCAAGGCGAAACGGCGCTAATCCATACTGGCGGTATGTTACCAGAGTCAAGTAACGCAGTGGTGATGATCGAATACACTCAGCCTGTTGGGGCAGACACAATCGAGATCTTACGTTCGGTGGCAGCGGGAGAGAATATCATCAAAGTTGGAGAAGATGTTAAGCCTGGAGAAGAAGTAATACCTTCTGGCGTCCGAATTCGCCCGGCTGAGATTGGCGGACTGGCTGCCTTGGGGATCCTCGAGCTGGCAGTTGCTCGGAAACCCGTCATCGGAATTGTATCCAGTGGAGATGAGGTTATCTCTCCTGAAGGTAAATTGCTACCCGGGCAAGTGAGAGACATCAATTCGTATTCGTTATCGGCATTATTGGAACAAGCAGGTGCATTGCCGAAGCGTTATGGAATTTTCCCCGACCAGGCAGAGATCTTGGAATCTATTTGTGCTCGTGCAATGGAAGAATGTGACGTATTGGTAATCACTGCCGGTTCTTCAGCCAGTGAGCGTGATCTTACATCCAGGGTGATCAATAAACTAGGTCCACCAGGTGTATTGGTGCATGGAGTGGCTATCAAACCGGGTAAACCGACTATATTAGCAATCTGTAATAATAAAGTTGTGATTGGCTTACCAGGTAACCCCGTCAGTGCTTTGGTGATCGCAGCTCTGTTTTTGGTACCAGTGGTAGAATTCCTCCTTGGCTTATCCAATGTAACCAATCGACCGAAACTCCTTGCCAGATTAAGTACCAATGTACCATCCCAGGCTGGTCGTGAAGATTGGGTTGCAGCCAGGTTGTATTCCAGTCAGGAAGGTTATCAGGTGGATCCGATATTCAGTAAGAGCAATCTGATTTTTAGTCTGGTAAGGGCAAATAGCATGATTCGTGTTCCTGCAAATGCAACTGGTCTTTCTGCGAATGAATGGGTCGAGGTATATTTATTAAATTAGTTTGGAATGGATACGGGATGTAATGGTGAAAAAATTCAGTAAATGGTGGGCGGTATGGGCGGTCATTATCGCCATGCTTACAGGAGGGTGTTCGAGCATAATCAACCTTATTATTATATCTCCCACTCCACAAGCATCTTTCACTCCATCCGGCACAGCAACCACTTCCTCGACTCCATTTCAGGCAGTGACGAATACTCCCATCGTTATCCCCCCGACTTTTACTCCCTCACCGACATTTACTCCCTCAGCAACTTATACTCCCATGCCAACGGATACCCCCTTACCAACGGATACACCCCTACCAACGGTTACACCCATTCCCACAATCACGCCTGCTTTAGAATGGAATCCATCTGGGAATGTCAGCGCTCCAATATTGCTGTATCACCATGTATCTGACGCAGGATTTGGAAATAGATATTATGTAACGTTAGATAACTTTCGGGCGCAGATGCAGGCGCTCCGTGATTGGGGGTATACAACGATCACACCTTCCGATTTGGTCAATGTGCTGATCAATGGCGGTGATTTACCAAATCGACCCATCGTAATCACATTTGATGATGGTAACCTCGATGTTTACCAGTACGCTTTTCCAATCATGCAAGAAATGGGTTTCGTAGGAGCTTTTTATATTGTTGGTAACAGGCTGCAATCGAATTACTTTGTCAATGCTGAGCAAATCCAAGAGATGGCTGATGCTGGTTGGGAGATCGGCAGTCATGGCATGACCCATGCGACATTAACCGTGGATTATTCAAGCGCACGGTATGAGATCCTCGAATCACGTTTGAGATTGCAAGAAGCAACGGGTGAAGGAATTGACACATTTGCATATGCTTACGGCCTCACGGATAATTTTATTACCAATAAGGTCAGTGAATATGGCTATCAGGCTGCTATGGGATTGGGTAGAAGCTGGGAACACTCGCTTGGGACTTTGTTTTATCTGGCCCGAATTGAGGTGCAAGGTGATTATAATATTTCCGTCTTTGCATCCTTATTACCCTGGTCCGGTAATTAGATCACTTTGTTTGCTTAAGTAGACTGGAATTATGACGATTTATTTGCAAGATATCCCATTACCTCAGGCCAAAGCCAAGTTGGAACAGGCTTTGGAAGCAATTGGCAAGCTGGGTGTGTTGGGAGTGGAAGAAATTCCTTTAGACGAACATGCGCTGGGTCGAGTTTTGGCCTGGCCAATCTGGGCCAGGCTGTCCTCTCCTCATTATCATGCTTCTGCCATGGATGGATATGCTGTACGCTCAGAAAGCACAACCAACGCAACTCCTGCTAACCCAGTGGATTTGATGATTGGCACTCAATCGAAATATGTGGATACGGGAGATCCTTTACCTGGATGGTCAGACTCAGTCATACCCATAGAAAACATTGAACATGTATCGCAAAAGTCGATTTCCGATGATAAACCAATGTATCCGGAGGTCATACGCATCCGTTCAGCTGTCACACCATGGAGTCATGTGCGAACGATGGGTGAGGATATCGTTGCAACGCAGCTTGTTCTTCCGACAGGTCAACATTCTGCGCCCCGTGGATCTTGGGGCTATCGCAGCGAGTGGACATGCAAGTATCCGGGTAGCGAGGAAACCACGGGTAGCCATTATCCCTACCGGAACCGAGCTTGTGCCAGTCGGGAAACCAGTTCAGGCTGGGGACATCATTGAATATAATTCGATAGCCCTGGCTGCTCAGGTGCTGGAATGGGGCGCAGAGGCTACCCGCTATCCAATCATAGCAGATAATTTTGATCAAATATGCCAGTGCGTCCTCGAAGGAGCACGCAATCATGATTTGATATTGCTCAACGCAGGATCGTCGGCAGGTTCTGAGGATTTTTCGGCCCAAGTTGTAGAAAAATTAGGTGAGCTACTTGTTCATGGAGTCGCTGTTCGTCCGGGGCATCCTGTTATTCTGGGGATGATTGGCGTGAAACCGGATCAGGTGCCAATTATCGGTGTACCGGGTTATCCAGTGTCTGCCATCCTGACGGGTGAGATCTTTGTCGAGCCGCTGCTGGCGCGTTGGCTCGGGAGATCTCCGCATATTCCAATAACTATAAAAGCAAAACTTACCCGAAAGGTGACCTCTCCTGCTGGAGATGATGATTACATGCGCCTGGCGGTTGGCAGGGTGGGCGACCAAGTGTTGGCAGCACCATTATCGCGGGGAGCAGGTGTGATCACCTCCCTGGTTCGAGCGGATGGCATCAGTATCCTGCCGCGTGGAACCCAAGGTTTACCTGCGGGTAGCGAGGTGATGGTTAATCTTTACCGGAGTCCAAGTGAAATTGAGAATACGATCTTTGCCATCGGCTCGCATGATATAACCATCGATATCTTAGGACAATACCTGGCGGCAAAAAACAGGCGGTTAACATCTGCCAATGTCGGCAGCATGGGTGGTCTGGTAGCCTTAAGCCGAGGCGAATGTCATTTGGCTGGCTCTCACCTCCTGGATCCTGAAAGCGGGGAGTACAACCTTAAGTATGTAAGACAATATCTACCGAACCTGCCCGTCAAAATCATCGCGTTGGTTGGGCGCCAACAAGGATTAATGGTGGCAAAAGGGAATCCGAAAGGAATCATTTCTTTACGAGATCTTCCCAGGGAAGATGTGTCCTACATTAACCGCCAGAGCGGAGCTGGAACGAGAGTCTTGTTGGACTACCATCTGCGATTATTGGATATTCCTGTTGATGCAATAAAGGGATACCATAACGAGGAATACACCCACCTTGCTGTGGCGGCTGCAATAAAATCAGGGCGGGCAGATTGTGGGCTGGGTATCGCAGCAGCCGCGCAAGCACTTGAGCTGGATTTCGTACCACTTTATCAGGAACGTTATGATTTAGTCATCCCGCTTATTTATTATCGAAATCCGCTATTAGAACCTTTACTGGATATTTTGATCGATCCTGAGTTCAAAAAGACTGTGGCAAGTTTACCAGGATATAATGTAGAAATGATGGGACAGGAAATATCATCATAACGGAAGTAGGTGTCAGAATCATTTTTCTATAATCGTTCGAAATTTGAAACAGATCGACCATGCATCTACGGTCAAATCAGCTGATTTGAATAACTGAGACAAAATACATAAAATTATTGATATGAGGTAAAAATTATGCCTATCTTAAGTGGAATCCCAGCACCTGATTTCTCTTTAGCGGACGAAACGGGAGTGGTTCGTACGCTCTCTGGGTTCCAAGGTCGTCCAGTGATTTTGTATTTTTATCCAAAAGATGACACTCCAGGCTGTACGACAGAAGCGTGCAACTTCCGCGATGATTACAGCCAGTATTCACAGGCTGGAGTCACCATCCTAGGCGTCAGCCCCGATACATCCAAATCTCACGCCAAGTTTAAAGCCAAATATGGCCTGCCTTTTCCGCTATTGGCAGATGTTGAGCACAAGGTGTGTGAGTTATACAAGGTTTGGGGTCTGAAAAAAATGATGGGCCGCGAATACAATGGTGTCTTTCGGACAACTTATTTAATAAACGAAAAGGGAATGATCGTGCGGGTGTTTGAGAATGTCAAACCCGCTGGACACAGCGCTGAGATTTTGGCTGAGCTAAAAGTAAGCCACTAAAAAAAACGAGCGCACATGGTGATTGTGCGCTCCAGGTGGAGATGGCGGGAATCGAACCCGCGTCCGAAAGAATAGATCCGCAGATATCTACGAGCGTAGTCACTTGTTAGTTTCGCCAGCTGGCTTACAAGGAACAAAAAGCTCAACTGACTAGCCGCCAGAGCCCGAGAGCTCCTCTTTCACACAGGTAGCGGTGTCGTGTGTGGCACTCCGACCTTTTTACGCCCACTCTACCTCCGGTCGGAGGACGGGGCAGGTGGACGTGAGCCTGCAAGAGGCTCATGACTGGACTTCTATCGCTTATGCAGCGAGAGGAAGAGCAGCATAGGAAGTGCGATTGGCACTTGTGTTTTGCACTGATTTATCGAGGTCGGTGCCTCTCGGCTCGCAATCCGGGCTCAGCCTCTCCCGTCGAAGCCTGTCATCCCCGGTAGGTTGATTATACTCGTTATACTCGAAATAATAGCGTGTTTTGGTATTTTAGGCAATTTTGACTTAATAAAAACATTAAAGAACGATACTCTTTTAAAATAAAATTATCTTCGTCACATATAATAAAATGGATGGAGACTTGTTTGGATCATTCATCAAAAAAGCAAAGAGAAAATGCGTTTTATACCGGAATTTTAACCCATCGCATGCTGATCAAAGCAAAGTAGAAATTATGATCATCAAACGGCTTTTAAAATATCTGGGTCCAGCGATGTTGTTGATATTCACTGTTCTCGGCTTTACTCACGATAATTCGGTAGCACTTGCCCAACAAGGTATCGATAAGCTTGATAGCTCTCTTGTGAATCAATTATCTGAACAAGGTAGAGCGGATTACATTGTGCGCTTTTCTGCCCAGGCGGATTTATCTAGCGCATATTCAATGGACTGGGATGCCCGGGGTGAATTCGTTTACAACACTCTGGCGCAGACTGCCAAAGATAGCCAGGCGAAAGCTATAACTATCCTGAATGGAAATGGTAGCAAGTATCAAACATTTATTGCTGGTAACGAATTGTATATCTGGGGTGGTGACATAACCCTGGCCAATGAACTGGCTAGCCTTACCAGAAGTATATTTTATACGGCCAACGAAGACTTATCACATTGATCCGGTGGTTGTTAAGGCACCATTCAAGGATATAACCTGGGCGGGTGAACTACTGGCACAACATCTCCTGACAATCGGGGGGAACGAGACTGCAGCCAATACGAATTGGGGAATCGTAGACACGCATGCTGACCAATTCTGGACGACTTTTGCCACACAAGGGGAGGGTATTGTAGTGGCGAATATTGATACGGGTGTGCAATGGAACCACCCTGCGCTAGACCAGGCATTCAAATGTGGAGCAAATCCATCCGACCCGTCCTGTTGGTTTGACCCTTCGAATATCTGCGGTGGGAGTGCTTGCGATAATAACGGGCACGGTACGCATACCATGGGCACGATGGTCGCAGATGACGACCCAACCCTGACCTATATTGCTGGAATGGCTCCCAGTGCGCATTGGATTGCCTGTAAGGGTTGTGAGTCAACAGATTGTTCTGAGTTTGCAATTAACTCGTGTGCAGATTGGATCCTTGCTCCCAATGGAAATCCTTCCAATCGGCCGAATGTGGTCAATAACTCTTGGGGTGGGAGCGGCGGTGATAACTGGTTTCTATCGAAAGTGGAAGCCTGGCGGGCAGCTGGTATATTTCCCGCTTTTTCTGCTGGCAACGATGGACCAACCTGTGGCACGTCAGGTTCTCCTGGTGACTATCAGGAATCCTTTGGCAGTGCCGCACATGACTCAGGAGGTTTTATCGCCAATTTCTCCAGCCGAGGACCGAGCGCTTTTGGTCACGATCCCTACACCAAGCCAAACCTTTCAGCACCGGGTGTAGGTATTATCTCCTCCGTTCCAACCAATGCTTGGGCGTCCATCAGTGGTACTTCGATGGCAAGTCCGCACACAGCAGGAGCAGTGGCTTTACTGATGTCCTGTGACCCTTCGTTAGTTGGTCAAATTGATGCTATCTTCCAGTTATTGCAAAACAACAGCGGAGCATCTCCAGCTGGAACATGCGGCGTGCCACCAGATGGGCAGGGAAATTATACCTATGGATATGGTTATTTGGACGTGTTTAATGCTGCCCTTATGACATGCATGGATGTATTTACTGGAACCCTCGAGGGGCATGTATATGATGATGTTGCCAACCCAATTGCAGGTGCAGCAGTAAAAGCGGTACCAATCAATGGAAGCAGGCAATTTCAAACCATTACTGACCAGGCTGGGGCATACACGATGACCTTGCTGACGGGAAACTATGATGTGACTGCCAGCAAAGATTATTACTTATCGAAAACAATTACCGATGTAGTAATCATCACCAATACAGTGACTACGCAGGACATTGACCTGACATTCCTTGGTGGCTGGAACCAACTTTCACTTCCAACCAGTTGCCCGGATTGGTATTCTTATGATGGTGAATACTTTTCAGGGACGGGTAGAGTTTACTTCCTGGGTGGGCATACCGTTACAGGCACGGATGGAACGATCTATTCTTATAATCCCGTGAGTCATAGTTGTATGAATACAGGCAAGAGCATGCCTATCCCAATCAGTGATTATAAGATTGCGCTGATTAATGATGGCTCAGCCGATCTTTTGTGTGCCTTTGGCGGGCTTAAAAATGATGACTCTTCCTCCACAGCCGTCCAATGTTATAACCCAATTGTCCAACTCAGTGGAAACAGTGAGTACACTCCCCGGGAATCTGGGCGGGTTTATACCGGGGGGTGTTGAAGCAGTGAATAATAAGGTGTATGTATTCGGTGGTATTCATTTTTATACTGCACCTTACCATTCTGTGCAAACCTGGGAATGGAACCCGATCACCAATCTTTGGCAACAGCAAGATGATCTGACTCTGGGCAGAGGATTTATCGATACGGCGGTGGTGGATGGTAAAATCTATGCCTTCGGGGGTGAGTTTACAACCAATGGCGTCAATTTAGTCTCCCAAACGATTGCAGAAGTTTTTGATCCCGCAACCGGCGTATGGAATAATACAGCTGTGGCTGATCTACCTGCTGCTAGCTCTGGGGGAACTGGCTATGGTTTCAACAGTGACAGCCATCATGATCTGGCTGGGATGATCGTCATTGCTGGAGGAGGACAATATCCAACAGGGACTTCAGAAGCCTTGCTTTTTAATGTTGATACGAATAGCTATGAATATGGATTTCCTGACTTAAATGTATTGCGGTATAACCAGGCTGGTTTCTATATTCCCGGTAATCCGGGCACGTTGTGGGTGTTTGGGGGTCGATCGGGAGTGAATCCATCACCCTTAGCACCCCCAGAATATTATAACGTGAACCTGTTTCTGCAATCCAATATTGCGATCACTGCACCCAATTTAAATGCTACCCTCATGACTGACGAAACAAGAACAATCAGTTTTACGATCAGCAACCTGGGTTCGATGAGTATGGATTGGATACTGACCGAAGCATCGGGTTTGAACAACGCTATACGATCAACCCTATTCAAACCAGTTTCAGGAAAAGAAGCGACTGCGGAGATGCAGCTGCCAGCTCAAACTCGAAATTATGGAGTGAGCTCGCATTAGTACACGCGGAGCCTCCCGTGGCAGCCTTGTGGGACCAACCTCTCAGCAGTAGCAACCAGAATTATTATCAAGATCAAGAATTTCCCAATGCTCAAACCTATAGCAGTTACCTGGCGGACGATTTTACAAATACAGTAGCCTGGTCGATCGATAAAATATTCATTCCAGGAAATTTGAGTGATGGTGGTAGCTTACTCAATGCCACCTCCCTCACCTGGCAGTTATACTTCAATGCAAGTGCCCTCCCGGATGGAGACCCGGCAGGTGGTGGTATTGCACCAATCTGGAGCCTCACCTTACCCCCCACTGATGCTCAAGTGTCCATCACGCCAGGTTCTGGTGGCCTGGATTCGAATACCACGCTCATACTGGAATCAGCCCTCGATCTCCCACCCGGAACGTACTGGTTAGTGTTTTACCCGACGATGGACTCTGGCACCTATGGTGAATTTGGCCGCCAACCAGCCGACACCAGCAATAGCTCTAAAGGAAAATTTATCAATCCCGGTGGTGGGATGGGCTTCGGTACCAGCTGGATTGATTGGACGGTGCTGGGTGCAGTACAGTCAGACATCGCATTTCGATTGGAAGGTAAAGCGGCGAATAATGTTACCTGGATGAGTGTCGCCCCAGTTCTTGGCACCCTAGCGCCTGGAGATTCACAGCAAGTGGCATTTACATTCAATTCGACTGGATTGGTGCCAGATATCTATCGGGCGAGCCTGATCATTCGCAGCAATGATCCTGATCAGCCAGTGGTCACATTACCGGTCAGGCTTACATCCACCAACGGAGATAACTATCTCCCCATGGTAGTTAAGTTAAGATAAAGTTAATCATTATCAATAATCTTTCCTAACCAAATGGATATTGCAGTTTTCTCTTAAGAGGGGTTAATATATTAGTAAAAACTTCGATAAATTAATATTAATCATGCCAAATTATCGAAAATCGAAATAAAAATTGCTCCTTAGTTGTGATATACTAAGGAGCAATTAATGTTAATGTTAGAATACCTTAATACTATCATTCCAGCATGGATAACAGGGGAATTTAGCCATGACGTTTTGTAAGCAGTCGTGTGCTGAAGGAGCCTTGTCTTTTAGAAAGTTATCACAGCATGGTAATTCAACCTTGGTATTCAATACAACAGCTGTATACTCAACATTGCGGATACTGGAAAAATACATCGGGGGAAAACCAACCATTCCCAAAAAGGAGGTGTGGTTGATAAATATTCTTGCTGAATAGAACCAAACACTTTTATTTTTCAATACTTTCTTATTTAATTCAAAAATATTCACATATTCCTATATCAGGAGGATGATATGAAGTTAAAGTGGCTAATCAATACTACAGCAATCCTGTTGTTGATCTTTGTAGCTTTTGTTGGGTTAGCAAGCCATGATTCAGTCATGGCTGCGCAGGATGGCAGTAGTAAGATTGAATCCTTATTATTGGAACGCTTTACTGCTGAAGGAAGCGCTGATTTCATCGTGCGCTTCACCGAGCAGGCAGATCTTTCTGCGGCGTATTCGATGGATTGGAATGCGCGGGGTGAATTTGTGTACAACACCCTGCGTGACACCGCCGCCAATAGCCAGGTGAACGCAATCGCTATCCTGGGTGGAAGTGGTTATAAATATGAAACCATTTTCGCCGGGAACGATTTGTACGTATGGAGTGGCAGCCTGGCCGTTGCCAATCAGTTGGCGGCTTTACCAGAGGTGTACTTCATTCGTGCGCCTCGGACTTTTTATATTGATCCTACCACCGTCGACAAACCCCTTGAGAATATCACCTGGGCAGGAGACCTGTTGGCAACGAAAGCCCAGACAACCGTGGGTGGTTCGACCGATGCAATCACCGACTGGGGCATCATCGATAGTAAAGCTGACCAGTTCTGGGTCGCTTTTGGGGTACAGGGTGAGGGAATCAAGGTCGCCAACATCGATACAGGTGTGCAGTGGGATCACCCAGCGCTGGTCGACCAGTTTGCCTGCCCGAATGACCCGTCCAATCCCGATTGCTGGGCTGACCCTTCCAACATCTGTGGTGGAAGCGCATGCGACAATGCAGGTCATGGTACACACACCATGGGTACCATGGTGGCTGACGACGACCCCGCCTTATCTTACATTGCGGGTATGGCTCCGAATTCGACCTGGATCGCATGCAAGGGATGCGAATCTTCTTCCTGTTCGGAGTATGCATTAACCACCTGTGCTACCTGGCTGCTTGCCCCTGGTGGTGACCCGCTCAACCGCCCGAATGTAGTCAATAACTCCTGGGGTGGGGGTGGCGGTGACACTTGGTACCAGAGCTACGTGCAAGCCTGGGCAGCAGATGGCATTTTCCCTGCCTTTTCTGCCGGAAATAGCACCGGTTGTAGTAGTATGGGCTCGCCTGGTGATTATCAGGAATCCTTCGCAAGCACTGGTCACACATCAAACCGTACCCACGCCTGGTCTCAAGGACCATCAGCTTTTGGGCATGAACCATACACCAAGCCGAATATTACTGCTCCCTCTAACAGTATCTGTTCAACAGTACCAGGCAATGGCTGGAGCTGTGGTTACAGCGGTACCTCCATGGCAAGTCCGCACTCAGCAGGTGCCGTTGCTTTGCTCTGGTCGTGCAACCCTGACCTGATCGGACAAATCAACCTGACCTTTGAAGCCCTCCAGAATGGTGCCGACGCACCAGATCCTGCGAATCCTTCCTGTGGTGTTCCACCTGATGGTCAGGGCACCTATGAGGATGGTTACGGTTACCTTAACGTTCTGCAATCCGGCACCAATGTGTGCGGAACCGTCGAAACAGGAACCCTGGAAGGTTACGTTTACGACGAGGCTATGAACCCGGTCGAGGGTGCCACAGTTACCGCCCAGGGAGGTCTTGAGGACATTGGCATTAACGCTACCACTGATCCCAATGGCTTCTATACGATGCAATTGGTTGTAGGCACCTATAATGTAACTGCCTCAAAGATTAATTATAAATCGCAAACAGTAACTGGCGTGGTAATTTTGGCTGACCAGACGACGACCCAGGACTTCAGCATAACATTCCTGGGCGCCTGGACGCAGATTGCCTTGCCAGCCGGCTGCCCCGATTGGTATCGCTTTGATGGTGAGTTCTTTACCGGAACGGGCTTGGTCTACTTCCTGGGAGGCCGTGCCGCGGTACTGATCACGGATGGCAACGATCTGGTCTTTTGATCCGGTATGGACTAACCTGCACCGACACGACAGTTGACATGCCTGTGCCGATATCTAACTACACCGTCATCCTGGTGAACAATGGTTCAGATGACTTGTTGTGCACCTTTGGTGGTCGTGATAGTGCAGGTGGTTATTCCACTGCACGTGCAGTGCTACGATCCAATCGCCAATACAGCCTCCCAAGTGAGTACCAACTTGCCAGGTGATTTGGGTTTGTTTCACTCCCGGTGGCAGGCGGTGGTCGATAATATGGTCTACGTCTTTGGCGGCTTCAAAAATACCAGCACACCCTACCACGACCGCCAAACCTGAGGGATGGGAACCAGTTGGCAATACCTTTACCCAACTGGGTGATGTTGTACCGGCCGTGGTCTATATCTGATGACGCGGTGTGGATGGCAAGATCTATGCCTTTGGTGGTGATACCTTCGATGGCACCAACCTGGTTCGCCCAGACCATTGCCGAGATGCATGGATCCGGCGACTAGGCCTATGGGATGATGCTAGCTGTAGCTGACCTGCCAACTGCCTCGGGTGAAGGTCAGGCCTTTGGCTTTGACTCTGGCTCGCCGTTACCTGTTTGCTGGTCAGATCGTCATCGCGGCTGGTGGTGTATGGCCTGCTGCCTGGAACGAAGTTGAGCTTATATGACGTCGCCACCGACAGCTATGATTATTCCTTCCCCAGATCTCAATCACCCCACGCCGTGACCATGCTGGTTTCTTCGTTCCAGGTGATCCGCGGATGGATGTGGGTGTTTGGTGGTTGGGCTGGTGCAGATGCCCCACCTTTTGGTCCTCCAGAGTATTACGATGTGCCTCGTGTTGTGGTCGGACCATTCACCAATCCTACAAGACTTGCCACCCCGCAAGTCTTGTTCGGAGAGACGATCCACTATACCGTTGTGATCGAAAACTCCGGTGATGTTCCAGCTCTGGATACGACCATGACCGACGTGGTTCCAGCGGGAACTACGTTTGTACCGGGCAGCCTGACCTGCGACAGCGGTTCGTGCAGTTACGATGCCGGCACGAACACCGTGTCGTGGTTTGGTGCAGTGGGACCTGCTGAAGGTGCAGCCAATGCAACCCCCTGGATTCCACCAGCTAATTCAGCACCTGCAGCCTCAGGGACATCCTTGTCTGATGTAGCTCAGGCTACCCCGGCACAACCTGCGGGTGAGAGAAGTTGATTCACTCACCGGGTCCTTCGACATTCTTTGATCCATCAGCGGGTGGCGATGCTTGCTACATTCCTGGTGGAGCTCAGACATTCTGCTATCGCGCCGAAACGTTTCACCCGACTATGCCTATGCTTATTACAACTGGCTCAAGTTCCCTGCGGATTGGTCGGTAAACAATGCTTATCTAGTGGGCACCCCATGGTGTGATAATGGATCATGGGGCAGCTTCTCATGGACATACGGATCATCAGACAATGAGATTAATATCAATCATCCCGCTACATGGGATCTGGTGGTGCCCATTGCATCGCTACCTATTGTGTGGATGTGGTTTCAGTTAATGTTGGCGATGAAGCCCTTACATCATGGTACTGGTCGGGTGATGATTATGGTGGTCCACCCAAACATCCGTGCAGCAATGATGTTTATACTCCTTCAGGCTTGGATGCCTGTGATGAGTGGGTCAATCCTCAAGCCGCTGTGCCGGTGTGTGAGATCCCCGTGTTTGACCAGCAACCCAACCAGGTTGATGCCGTGGTCAGTGATGCAGGCTGGACATTTGGTCCTCACGTCAACGCAGAAAACTTTACCTTGCCAGATGCGGTTATCGGTGGAAGAACTGGTGATTTGGGACATTTATATCTTCCAATGTACCCTTAGAACCAGATCAGTTCAGAGTCCTGATCCACCAGGATGTGGCGGGATTACCCGGACCGGTGGTGTACGATGAAAGCAATGTTGCCTACACCCGTGAGCTAACAGGTGTGGTCATGTTTGGGTTCAATGAATGGAAGCACACCCTGACACTTGGCGCACCGGCGGTGCTGCCAGCCGGCAACTACTGGATTGAGATCTTTAATAACTCAAACCTTAGTGGCAATACGTTCTATTGGGAGACAGGCAACCCCGATCCAAATGGGCTCAGCCTACCCGATTTCGCGCATGCTGGTGAAGCCCCTGGGGTTAATTGGATGTATCCCTATGGCTATGGGATGGGACCTCTCCTTGCAGCTCCTTGGCACCGAATTACCGAACCCGGTAACGATCCAGTTTGATGTCACCGCCGAGACCTGTGGAATGGTTGACAACCTGGCTGTGATCGATGATCCGGTGGTCCGGCACATGCAGAAGTTACCGCCTCTACACAGGTTCAGTGTGCGGATCTCACCGTCGAACCGATGGAGCTGACTGAGTTCCTGCAGCCCGACCAGACGGCAAACCCAACAGCTCAATGTTTGCAACGTGGGTGATCTGCCGTTGGACTGGACACTGAGCGAAGTTCCTGGTATGCAGGTCGAAGTTGTGAGTCCTGTTACGAGACAACCTGTGACAGTTATTCCGGAAGGTATAGCTGCACAATCAAGTGGATCTGTTAGCTCTGTCTCTCAGGCGAACCCTGAAGCTGTTCTTTGGGACCAGCCTATAGGAACAACCGGATACGGTGGCGTATCATCCTACAACAACAGCGGAATATTTGGCGCTTTCAGTGCTGACGACTTTGTGAACGCCTCGCCGTGGGCAATCGATACCATCTTCATCGATGGCTTGGACCAGGCTGCCAATTTGCTCCGTGCTACCTCGCTTACTTGGTACATCTACCCCGACGCTGCTGGCGTCCCGGCCGGATACCCCGGTGATGGCATGGGTAGCGAAATCTGGAGCCTAACTTTAGCTCCCACGGATCCGGCTGTCACTATCGGGCTGCGGTCACCAGGATGTCACCGTTGATGTGGTTCTGGCAACTGGTGGGACACTCAACTTACCTCCTGGTCATTACTGGCTTAGCTTCTATCCCTCCTTAGCTGACTGGAATTCCGGTATTTATTACTGGTACTTTGCAGGAACGACGAACATCAAGCATCCGGGCAGCTGATCGACCCATGGAATGTACTTTGGTGGAGGATATACAAGCTGGACGGATTGGACTGTACTTCGATCCTACCTACAAGACGATATCGCCTTCCGTCTGGAAGGTGACGATCAGTGGTGGGTTTGATATCCCCTGGTTAAGCGAGGACTCCAACCTCAGGCACCATCAACCCTGGTGATCCTTGCACTGTGGTCAATGTCACCTTTGACTCGGCCGGGCTCGTCGTGGACGACTACTTTGCTGGCCTGCAGTTCGACAGCAATGACTCGCTCGAGCCAGTCGTCACCGTGCCAGTAACGCTTCACGTGGTCGACTTCAACATGGAAAAAGTTGCTCCGGCCGAAGCTGGACGGGTGACACAATTCCCTACAACATCACAGTCAACTTCCTACCCAATCTATTTGGGACGGCTATGCTGACCGATGTTATCCCAGCAGGTGCCACCTATGTGCCTGACAGCCTTACCTGTGACTTACCCACATGCAGCTATGATCCAGGTACCAGTACCGTGACCTGGACGAACGGCGCACCACCGCAATCGTTGGTCGGCGACTTCTACAGCAGGTAATGGCTCTCGACCAGGTCGCATTGACCTTGGAAGGCAATGGGTGGCGGAGCTACTGCTCCTGCCCCGCGGCTCCGGAAGGATGCTGTCACCCTGGTGCTAGATGACGGAAGCCGAGATAATGATATCGGTATTGGCGGTACCTGGGAAATGCTGTGGGTAAATCGCTTCACGCCCGATCCGAGTAACTTCCCGTTCAACCTCATCAAATCCAGGTTTACTTCAGCAGTGTTGGAATGGTCAATGTTGGGGAGATATCATCCTGGTGGTTTACGAGGATACGCTCCGGTAATAATGATCCGGCAGTTGGCTCGAACTTCCTGGCGTCCTTCCCGCCAACCGTACAGGCACTTGACACCTGGAATGTATATGATCTACCGGCGCCAGTGGCACTGAACGGACCTGGTGATGTGATCATCGGTGTTGTCGGTCTGGAAATTCCAGGAACCAGCTACTGGCCTGCTTCAATGGATCAGACTACTACCCAGCAACGTTCATGGGCTGGATGGTATCTATCAAGCCCACCGCCTGATCCTCCGTTGTTACCACCGGATGATACATGGATTTTGATTGATACTTACTTCCCTGGCAACTGGATGGTTCGTGGTTATGGCGAGACCGTAGTCTTGCCTTCTCAGGTGAACATCTCCTTCGATGTTGTGATAACCTCTCAGGGTGATCCGGTAGTCAACACGGCAGATCTCCTGTGGGAAGGCTTGACTGGAACAGCAACAGCCACCACCGAAGTCCTCTTCCCTGAGATTGGCTTAGCTAAGACAGTTGGGACTGAAGCCGGTGTCTGTGCAACCACAGATCAAATCCTTGTCCTTCAGGGAACGACGGTTTACTACTGCTACACCGTCACCAACACCGGTACCGCTACGTTCAGCACGCATGACTTGTTTGATGATCAATTAGGTCCACTGTTTGCTGGAATGGATTATCTGCTGGTCCCTGAGGCTTCCACTCAGTACATCACCTCCACGGTCATCACTACTGACACCGAAAACGCAGCCTTATGGAAAGCCTGGGCGGATGAGATCCACTTCGCCGAAGCTACAGACTCAGCAACGGTGAAAATAGCCCGGGCTGACCTGTCGGTTACCAAGACTGGCCCTGCCGTTGCTCTGATTGGAGACTTGATCACTTACACGGTCAATGTTGAAAACCTGGGATTAGACGATGCCACCAATGTAGCAGCCGTGGATACCCTGCCCGTTGGAGCAGCATTTGTCTCAGCAGCTGGCTGCAGCTTTGATACTGGTGTAGTGACCTGCGAGGTTGCAGCGCTCCCCGTTGGAGAGGACGCATCCTTTGAGATCGTCATCACGATGGACGTTCCAGGCGATATCCTCAACACTGTGACTGCAACCGCGGATCAGCTGGACGAGGACCTTACCAACAACACCGCTACCTTCGCAACCACAGTAGTTGCACCGGATATCGAGGTCGCCCCACTGTTGCTCGAGAAGACGCTTATGGTGGGTGAGACGGGCACCCTGCCCTTCACCATCAGCAACGTCGGCGATGCTGATCTGGCATGGAATCTCGCTGAAGATCCTGTAGTATCATGGCTGAGTGAGCTTCCTGTCTCCGGCACCATCGCACCTGCTGGTTCGACCGAGGTGGTTGTCACCTTCGATGCTGCGGGTCTGACTCCCGGTGTGTACCCCACCTCCATCCTGGTCAGCAGTGATGATCCGGATGAAGCTGTCGTCACCGTTGAGGTTGTCCTGACCGTGACAGCAATACCCGTACCGGATATCGAGGTCACTGCCGATCCATTGGAGATGGTACTCGATCCCGATACGACTGGCACGCTAGCCTTCACCATTGGCAACGTTGGTGGTGCGGACCTGGTTTGGAGCCTGGCTGATGATGCAGGCTGGTTGAGTGTGCTTCCCGCTTCCGGCACCATCGCACCTGCAGGTTCAACCGAGGTTACGGTTACCTTCGATGCGACCGGTCTGGCTGCAGGAACTTATCACGCAACCATCACCATCACCAGCAATGATCCGGATGAGGCTTCTATCACCCTGGATGTCACTCTGACGGTGAATGAGATCGTGCCGTCTGGTTACCAGTTCTATCTCCCGATCATCTTCAAGTAAACACGATCGGTCCATAAAGGTTAACTAGTGAGTGGGTGGCATTCGCCACCCACTCTTATATTTTAAAACATGACATTAGTCAAACAATCCTCTGAACTATGGCAATATGGCAGGGATTGTGGTTGTGTTATACTGCACAAAACGCTTGGATAGATAACGGAGAATAGGTTATGAAAGACTTTATTGCCATCACAGATTATTCTAGTCAGGAAATCCAAAGCATGTTGGATTTGGCAGAAAAGTTAAAGAAAGAGTACAAAAGTGGAGGAAATCCTGCGTTGCTCAAGGGAAAAGTCCTGGCTATGATCTTCCAAAAACCGAGTCTGCGCACGCGTGTCTCCTTCGATATGGCCATGCGCCATCTGGGGGGGGATGCACTATACCTTTCACCGGCAGAGATCGGATTGGGCAAGCGCGAATCCATCGCTGATATTTCCCGGGTACTGTCCGGATACGTGGATGCAATCATGGCACGTGTATTTGAGCATGCCCATGTGCTAGGTCTGGCACAGTGGTCGTCCATCCCCGTGATCAATGGTTTGAGTGATTACAACCACCCGTGCCAGGGAATGGCAGATGCACTCACCATCCAGGAGAAGTTTGGTAATCTAAAAAACCTGAATATAAGTTTTGTCGGAGATGGAAACAACGTTGCCGTCTCGCTGATGCATGTCAGCACATTATTGGGTGCCAATTTCAGCATTGCGAGCCCGGAGGGTTATGAGATTTTTCCCCAGGCAGTGGAAGTCGCCAGGCAGCTGGCAAAGCAGAGTGGAAGCAGGATAACTTTATTGCGCGACCCACACCAGGCTGTCAGGGATGCGCATGTCATCTACACCGATACATGGACCAGCATGGGCCAGGAGGAAGAGACCAAAGTCCGAGAGCAGGTCTTCCCGCCCTATCAGGTTAATCTTTCCCTGGTGAATGAGGCTGATAAAGACGTCATCGTCATGCATTGTTTACCCGCCCACCGGGGGCAGGAAATTACCGATGAGGTTGCTGATGGAGCCCATTCGGTACTTTTCCCGCAGGCGCATAACCGGCTGCATGCCCAAAAAGCCATCCTGGCACGATTATTCGGAGTTGCGTGAGGTGCTATGAATACACAAGAATTTATCGATCTGGAAGAGCAATACGGAGCACATAACTATCATCCTTTGGATGTAATCATCACCCATGGTGAAGGAGTGTGGGTTTACGACATCGAAGGCAATCGCTACCTGGATTGTTTGAGCGCTTATTCTGCTCTCAACCAAGGTCACGTCCATCCCAAAATACTCAATGCCTTGCTGGAGCAAGCAAAAAAACTAACCCTGACCTCACGTGCGTTTCGTAACGATCAATTACCCTTGTTCTATCAAGAGTTATCCGCTCTCACCGGTTACGAGATGGCAATACCCATGAATTCAGGCGCCGAAGCTGTAGAGACTGCCATCAAGCTGGCACGAAAATGGGCATATCAAGTGAAGGGAATACCCCGCCATCATGCTGAAATCATTACCTGCCAGAATAATTTCCATGGGCGCACCGTTTCGATCATTTCATTTTCAACGGAGCCGCTCTACCGGGATGATTTTGGTCCATTCACACCTGGGTTTGTCGTCGTTCCCTATGGGGATGCAGAAGCAATCGCCAAAGCGATTACACCACATACAGCTGCGGTGATGCTGGAACCTGTCCAGGGTGAGGCAGGTGTGATTATCCCGCCGGACGGCTATCTTCGGGAAGTACGCCAGCTTTGCACCAGGAATAATGTCTTATTCATCGCGGATGAGATCCAGACCGGTCTTGGCCGTACCGGAAGGATGTTCGCTTGCGATCACGAGTCAGTTCATCCGGATATGGTCATCATTGGGAAAGCATTATCCGGTGGCTTTTACCCCGTATCGGCGGTGGTGGCTGATCAGGATTTGCTTGGTTTGTTCAAACCTGGTGAGCATGGTTCGACATTCGGCGGAAATCCTTTGGGAATGGCAGTCGCACGAGCTGCAATGCGTGTCTTAGTTGATGAAAACATGGTGGAGAATTCCGCTAAAATGGGTGAATATTTATCGGAGCAACTGGTTGAGATATCCAGCCCACATGTTAAAGAAATACGCGGAAAAGGGCTTATTGATTGGTGTGGAACTGCACCCGAAAGCCGGTGGGGCAAGGAGATTTTGCGAAGCATTAGCGAAGCAGGGAATATTGGCAAAAGAGACCCACGAAAACGTGATCCGTTTTGCCCCACCATTAATCATAGACCAGGCAACCCTGGATTGGGCGATTCCTCGCATTCGCGAGGTCCTTCATATGAAATAGGTTTTCTACACCCATGAATATCTGAGGATAATAAAGCAGGAATATTGATCGGGTTAAACAAGGAGTGAAAAATATGAATATATGCGTTCCCAAAGAGAGACGGACTTTTGAATTCCGGGTTGGTTTGACACCTGGGGCAGTCCAAATGTTGACTAAAGAGGGTCACATTTGCTATGTCGAACACAACGCGGGGATTGGTGCTGGGTTTAGCGATCAAGAATACGAGCGAGCGGGGGCACGCATCGTCTATACGCCCCACGAGGTTTTTGGTCGAGCAGATATCCTATGCAAGGTTGCACGTCCCACGTATGAAGAAATGGAATGGTTACGCTCAGAAATAACCATCATGGGCTTATTACATCTGTTTTCATCCCGGCAAGATAAGATTGATCTCATGCAGGAGAAGAAGATCACTACGATTTCCTATGAACAGATCCAATTGCCTGATGGCACCCAACCAGTCCGGAAACCACTCAGCCAGATAGGTGGTCGCCTGGTAGCCCAGATCGGTGCCCACCTGCTCCAGAATGATGCCGGCGGGAAGGGCGTTCTACTGGGCGGGACGGGTGGTGTGCCACCCGCGGAAGCAGTGATCGTCGGCGCAGGGGTGACTGGAACAGCTGCCACACGTTCCTTCCTCGGAGTTGGTGCTCATGTAACTGTATTGGATACGAACCTGGATGCACTGCAGACCATCCATGAGACTTTTCCTGGGGTGGCGACCATGGTATCCAACCCACGTAATCTGGCGCGTTCCACCTCCTATGCGGATATTGTTGCTGCGTGTATCCTGGTTCCTGGTGAACGACCACCCATTGTGATCACACGTGAGATGATCAGAGGTATGAAACCACGCTCCTTGATCATGGATGTCAGTATCGACGAAGGCGGCTGTGTTGAAACTTCTCGTCCAACAACTCATGAACACCCGACGTTTATAGAAGAAGGTATCACCCATTATTGTGTACCGAATATTGGAAGCGTGGTTGCACGAACATCAACTTATGCCTTTTTAAATGCGGCTTTTCCCTTCATTAAAGAGATTGCTGAAAAAGGTACAGATTTGGCGATTGAAGAAAACCCTGCCATTGAGACTGGTGCGATCATTTATAAGGGTGAATTCCGACGCTTACCTCCCATGAGGGCCAGCTTGGAAGAAGAGGAATAGGACTATGGATCTGACTAAGCTTTACCAATCACGGGTCGTAACAGCAGAAGAAGCGGTTAAGAAAATCCAATCTGGTCAGCGTGTTTTTTTAACCGGTAACTGTTCCACACCCCAGACGGTTTTAGCCGCGCTGGTCAAACATGCACCAAATTTGAAGGATGTTGAGATTTGCCAGGCACTGAGTGTTGGACCTGCAGATTATGTCAGTCCAGAAATGGAAGGGCATATGCGGGTCAATACCATGTTCATTAGCGCTAATATCCGCAAGGCAGTACAGGAAGGGCGGGCAGATTTTACCCCCGTTTTGCTCTCTGAGTTCCCATTACTTTTCAAGAACAAGCACTTACCTGTGGATGTGGCTTTAGTCCATTTGTCACCTCCGGATGAGCATGGCTTTTTAAGCTTCGGTATCGAGAATGGATTGACCAAGTCTGCGGCTGAATCTGCCAGGATCATTATTGCCGAAGTCAACCAACAAATGCCCCGTACATTGGGTGATTCATTCATCCATTTAAGCCGTATCAACTATATTGTGCCGGTTAACTACCAGCTGGCAGAGATGATGATGGGTGGAGAAGGACCTGATGAGGTCACCGAAAAAATTGCCGGGTTTATCGCCGAGCTGATCCCTGATGGAGCCACAATGCAGATGGGTATTGGTGCAATCCCGGATGCGGTTTTGAAGTATTTATACAACAAGAAAGATTTGGGGGTCCACAGCGAGCTGTTCTCTGATGGTGTGATTGACCTGGTGGATGCTGGGGTCATGACCAACGCCCGCAAGACGCTGCATACTGGAAAGATCGTTGCCGGATTTATCATTGGTTCCCGGCGCTTGTATAATTGGGTGGATGATAATCCATTGATAGAGCTCCATCCGACGGAGTACGTCAATGATCCATATGTGATCGCGCAAAATGATCGCATGGTAGCTGTGAACTCAGCCATCGAGGTTGATCTTACTGGTCAGGTCTGTGCAGATAGTATCGGTCCCAAGTTGTATAGCGGGGTGGGAGGTCAATTGGACTTCATTTATGGAGCTTCTCGGTCCAAAGGTGGCGTACCTATTATTGCCCTACCCAGCACGACAACGATGCGTGATGGCACGGTGATCTCCCGTATTGTTACCATGCTTAAGCGAGGGGCAGGCGTGGTTACAAGCCGGAACCACGTACGGTACATCGTAACTGAATTTGGTGTAGCCGATCTGTATGGAAAAAGTATCCGCCAGCGGGCCGAAGCGTTGATTAATATTGCTCACCCTGATTTTCGGGCAGATATGAAACGCGAAGCTACCGAGCTGAGATATATGTAATCCAATCGAAAACACAAAATATCGAAAGCAGCCAGCAGAATTAATAAGCCTGCTGGCTGCATTTTTTTAATAATGTAACCTCGGAAGGTATAATAGAGGGGGAGAATGCTATATGATTCGGCGAACAAAAATAGTTGCCACTATTGGTCCAGCAAGCCAAAGCACAGACATGATCCGTAGTCTGTTTAAGTCGGGGGTGAATGTTGCCAGGCTTAACTTTTCCCATGGAACCCATGATGAGCATAGGGTGGTTTTCAAACGTCTTCGACAAGTAGCAGAGGAAATGGGTAGACCAGTTTGCATTTTGTTGGATCTACAAGGTCCAAAGATTCGTGTTGCCAAACTACCGGGTGATGAGATTTTGCTTGTTCAGGGTCAAAAGGTCACCTTAACGATCCAGGCAAATTCGATAAAAGATGATGAAATCCCAGTAGATTTCAACGAACTGCCCCGAAGCGTTCAGACAGGGGGTCGCATCTTGCTGGATGACGGCAACATGGAATTAAAAGTTGAGCAAGTCGAACCTGATCGCGTGAGAGCACGGGTGATTGTCGGGGGATTGTTGAAATCCCACAAAGGGATCAGCCTGCCTGAAGCTCACCTTGATATCTCAGCATTGACGGAGAAAGATGTTTTCGACCTAGAATTTGGATTAAAACTTGGAGTCGATGCTGTAGCCCTCTCGTTTGTGCGCTCCGAAAAGGATATTCAGCTCCTTCGTGAGAAAATCATTGCGATTGCTCCTGAATTGGTTAATATCCCGCTTATAGCAAAGCTGGAGCGTCCGGAGGCCCTGGATCACCTGGAGGAAATCCTGGAGATGGCAAGTGGGGTGATGGTCGCGCGCGGTGATCTGGGCGTCGAGATGTCACCCCAAGAAGTACCCATTGCTCAAAAGCGAATTATTGAATGTGCCAATCGCCATGCCAAAGTGGTCATCACTGCCACACAAATGCTTGAGTCGATGATCCATAACCCACGTCCGACGCGAGCTGAAGCCTCTGATGTTGCCAATGCTATTTTTGATGGAACCGACTCGGTCATGTTGTCGGGTGAGACTGCAGTAGGCGATTATCCAATCGCAGCTGTTGAGATGATGGCAGCGATTATATGCCAGGCCGAGGAGCACGTGGAAGAATGGGGTCATTGGCATGGTCCTGCAATTGCTGATTCACAGGGTGATGATACGAAGTTCATGTCACTAGCTGTGCGCGAGCTGGCACATGACCGTAATGTTGCGGCAATTGCAGTTTTTACCATGAGCGGTAGGACTGCTTTGCATGTATCTAAAACCCGGCCTGGAGTGCCCATCCTGGCATTTACCCCGGATATGCATACGTATCATCGCCTTGAAATGTATTGGGGAGTGGTACCCTATATCGTTCCAAATTCCACTACACTGGAAGGTTTGCTATCCGATGTAGATGCTGCCTTGAAATATTCTGGTGCTGTGGCTGCCGGACAACAAATCGCGCTAACATGTGGCTTCCCAGTGGCCACAATTAGCCCTACGAATTTGATATTGCTTCATACCATTGGAGTCTGAGGGTAATTCTTAACCAGCAGCAAATAAGCATTTAAGGTATGACTTATGGTTATAAATATGGCTAAAAGTACTCTACCCATACCATCGTCTGAGCAAACCTTGGAATACTCAAAAAGACAGTTGATCAATCGTGTCGTACTGGCTGGTAATGAACTTGCAACAATTTTTCATCTTAACCAGGTTCACACATCAAGGTCAGTGCATTCTATGATATCAAGTAAAATTTCAACATTATAGGTATGACACCCAAAATTATGGCTTGGCAAATTATGGTGCATAAAGAGGAGGTACAGCAATGAAATGTAAGAAAGTAATATTGGTGGCTGTCACAGTTTTTACTTTCTTATTCCTTTTCTCTATTCCTACAGCTCTGTCATCCGCACTGAATGCGGAGCCGTCACCTTCCACTGCAGATCAGCAAATAATATCCGATGAGATAACTCAAGCCATTCTTAATGCGATTGCATCCAGCAACAATTATATTCAAGGGGAAATGGTAACCAATCTACAGGTGACTGATATCAAAACGTCCCAGGATCAGCGATGGGCAACCGCGTGGATCGTATATTACGACTCTCAAATTGAAGCAGTGATCCCCACTGAACCTGGGTTAGCCATAAGCTATTTTGTCGATGATCGCTGGCAGGTTTATCTACCATCCGATTCTACCTGGCAAGATAAGGTTTCCTCACTTCCTGATGAATTGCTATCAAAAAGCGAAAAAGATATGTGGGTAGCGATGAATCAGGGAGAGATCGAATCACTCCCAGCCCAAAGCGGATATTTACTTCCATGGCATGGAGGTCAGACAGCAAACCTTTCCCGCAGTGTCGGTCATGACGCTGATTTCACCACGGCCCATTTCTCCTTTGATTTCTACATTCCGGGTAGCACGGTTTGCCCAAGTTCAGGTGGGTCGACATTGGGTACGACTGGATTGAACTTCAATCTTTATGCTTCCAAGGCTGGGACAGTATGGGGTTGGGATGACTCGGTGGCGGATTGCAACCATAACGCGGTGAATTTTATAGTGTTACGCAATATCGACGATCCCTCCATATTCCAGCTATATATGCACCTTGCCCAGGGTAGCATACCCCAGGCATTGAAGAGCGTAGGAGCACCGGTCATACGAGGGCAGCAAATCGCTGTGGCTGATAATACTGGTAACAGCACAGGCTCACATCTTCATTTTCAAATTGAACGTCAGCCGTATTGGCCTGCAGCCAATCCATACTGGAACACCGCATTGGAGGTAACATTTGATGATGTGGATATTAATGGAGGCAGGCCGCGTGTAAGTCCACTTGACCCACCTTATTGCCGGACTGAAGATATTTGTGACGTCTTCAGGCAAACCTATACTTCAGGCAATTATTATTTGGGAGATTCAATACCTCCAACGGGTGAATTATCTGGAATAACGAATGGTGATGTGGTTGTTTCTGAAGGATTGACCCTCAGCGGATGGGGCGAAGATGAACAGACTGGACTGGATTATGGTCAACTGACAGCATTTTTCAATGGGACCTGGAATGCTGTGGGTCCACAATTCAACCCCAGTTTTACTTATACCTGGAATTTATGTGATCCTGCTCTACCTGTTCCGGATGGCCCAGTCAGTGTGGCGATACTTTTATATGATGTCGCTGGTAATCCAGCTCCTCGGGTGGGGTTACGTCATTTTACCAAAAACTATAGCTGTCCAATCCCTCCGCCGACGTGCGTACCTGGGCAGAATCAAGTGTCATTGTTTGAAAATTCTTATTTTAATGGTGAATGTGTACGGTTAAATGTGGGAAATTATCCTGCGTCAGTTTCATTCAGTCCGTTGGGGAATGATGAGGTTGAGTCAATTTTAGTTGGCAGTAATGTCATTGCTACGTTGTATTCAGAGGAGAATTTTATTGGGCATTCCCAGGCAATTGCCCAGGATGTGGATTATTTACAATATCATTGGGTCAGTTCCAACAGCCTTTCTTCTTTACGGGTTTCGCAAAGAGGAAATCGACCGTTGGCACCAATATTAATTAACCCGATTGCAAGCAGTATTTTTAGACAAGGGGATGTGATTCCATTATCATGGTTGAATGGCGGAGGGGCAATAGAATTCCAGACTGAGATCTATTTAAACTCCAATTTAATTCGCAATATTACCTGGCGAACAAGCCCGGTTGTTTATGTAGATTCATTAGGACAGGGTCCGTATAGTTGGCGAGTCAGGGGACGAAATTCTAGTGGAATCGGTCCATGGAGTCAAACAATGGCTTTTACGATTGAATCTCCCATTGTAATTCCAACAACGGAAACGGTTCCATACAGTGATACGATGGAAACTACACAGGCAAAATGGACGATTAATCCATCTTTCTGGAGCTATCAAAATAATTCTACTAAGGCCCGTAGTGGCACGCATAGCTGGTGGTATCAGAACAGTTATGGTGATTATGCAGATGCCAATCCAAATTCTGGTTCTTTAACTTCGCCTCCAATCTCAATAACAAACTCTGGTTATTATTTAAGGTTTTATTATCGGTATCAGACGGAAACCACGGGATCTACCTGGGATCAACGCTGGGTCCAGATTTCTAAAGACGGGGGACCGTTCGTGAATCTGGTTCAATTATATGATGATGTCCAATCACAGGAAACTTCTAGCTGGCTACGGAATAAGGCGATCAATCTATCTGCATATGCTGGTCACGTGATCAGGATTCGCTTCCAATTTTCTACTTTGGATGCTGAGGCTAATCAATTCTCAGGTTGGGGAATAGATGATTTCAGCATCACATCAACTCCACCTTCAAGTTGTGGTGAAAATCGTGAGGATGACATACCTGCACAAGCATTTTTGCTCACATATGATACATCCTTAACAATTCCTGGAGAAATCTGCCCAAATGGCGATCTCGATTATTATAAATTTTTCGGTAATGCAGGTGATCGCATTGTAGCTGATATTGATGCGATGAATAATGGTTCGCTCCTGGATCCATACCTTTATCTTTTAGATAGTGATGGTCAAACAGTACTTGCTGAGAATGACGATGAAGTATATATCCAAAGGCGTGATTCACTAATCAGTTATACGTTATCAAAAGATGGAATCTTTTATCTAAAACTGCGCGCATGGAAACATCCAGGTATCGGTGGAGAGGCTTATTTTTACACAATAAGATTATACGAAGATCATGTAAGCCCAGCTGTGCAGATAACATGGCCATCTTCAGAGAGTTTTTTACCTGATGCGATCATGACATTAACCGCCGCTGTCTCGGAGCCGAATAATATGATCAACCGGATTGAGTTCTATTGGTATTCTAATGATTGGCTATCGGGTGATTGGGAAATTCTCGGCACAGACTGGAATGGAAACGATGGTTGGAGTATGCAATTTAATCCGGTGGGGCAACTTGAAGGAAATGATGCTGCGTTATTCGTCCAGGTGTATGACATGGCAGGAAACCGGACTGGGGTAGCCGCGTGGAATTTAGGAATTGATAAAACAGCTCCAATTACCGCTATGAAACCTTTGAATTTAACCCAACCCAGTAATGCGTTTTTATTGGAATGGACAAGTTCGGACAATTTATCTGGTATAGATTTTGTTGAAATTAAAGAAAAAATTAACGATGGTAATTGGACGATAATACCTCGAATTGTTGGTGCGAATACACAATATTGGATAATCGGAGACCCCGGTAATACTTATTCGTACCTTATGCACGGTGTAGATCATTCGGGTAATGCCGAGATTTATCCCTCTTCCGCAGAAACAATCACTGCCATTCCATCTGCAGAAGTATTGTGTTTTGCCCCAGATAGTTATGATACTTCTGGAAATGATAATTCCCCCACCAACGCAAGCACAATCTACTCGGATGAATCCAGTCAAATTCATAATTTCTGCAATCCGCTTTCACCTGATAAAGAGAATGACGAGGATTGGATCAAGCTAAATGCCAGTCAGGGTCATCAATATTCAATTATAAGCAACGCGAATAATCCACAAACGGCAACGATTATCAGTCTATATGCTCAAAATGGGTCAACCCTACTGGCAGAATCGTCTGCGCAAGGATTTGGTAAGAATACAAGGTTATTGTGGACTTCTGGCGTTGATCAATTAGTCTATATTCGCCTGAGACATGTGAATGGGCAGGTGATCGGAAATGATGTTTCCACCACAGTATCAGTCCAAACAGCTAAGGTGATGTATCTTCCCGTAGTGAACAGGTAATTTAACTGGTGATTAGTGATGCGCATCCCCAAATCTATGGGGATTCGCATTTCTAGGATAGCCCATCTTTATAAATTAACTTCTCAATATTTTTTGACTACCTTATAGAATCCCGTTCTCATAGGTCAGTTTTTGAATATTTAGTTATATTTCTCACTGATAAGGGCGATAACATCATTGATAGATCGATCGAAAGGACCAAGTTTTTCCATTTTTAAACTCGTGACAGCTGCAGCCCAGATCATTGCTTCATGGGGATGCAATGATAGACGCATCGCCATATATGAACCTATACAAGTATCTCCTCGACCACTGCGGCCGTTAAGGTTGTGTGGATAAAAACCTGCTTCATGATATTCGCCGTCCGTGTACAATAAAACACCGTCTTTATGGGTCAATACAATCTCTTTTGGACCCATCTGTGAGAATATCTTAGCGGCTTGATAAATATCCGATTTACCAGTAAGAGCTTCCGCTTCAATGGCGTCGCTTTTAAGTACATCTAAATAACCAAGCGTTTCAACCATCTCCCCCCAGGGTTCATATACCAGGCTTTGGCCCCTTAAAACCCGGACAAAACCCTGCATATCTGCTCCTAAAAAAATGTTTTTCTCATTAAGGAGACGAATTACATCCAATCCAACCTCGCCGCAAAAGCTTGAACCAATAATCGCTGCTTTGGCATGCAAATTTCTCACATCCTGCGCCAGGATAGCACCCGCTGAGCTGGCTACAGACAATGTTCGAATATCTGGGTCAACCGTAGGATATACTAATTTCATCGTTGTAGATTCAGGCGTATAAGTGACAAAGCAATCGATATTGTCACGGGTGAATTTATCAATAACACGCTGGTCTTCCCTGGCCAGCCTGGTGACAACGGCAACATTTAAACCCAGTTGTTTCGCAGCATGAGCAGCATAATTAATAGCACCTCCGTCTACATATTTGGTTCCGGATGGAGAAATAATCGTATCCTTGGTGTAATTACCAATACAACATAGATCATAGGTTTTCGTGATGATCATAAATCTATAAACTACCTTTCAATTGGCTAAGTAATAATTTTCGAGAGAATCCAATACAAGCCGGCTGCCACGAGTGCTGTTGCAGGAATAGTAAGTACCCATGCCAGCACAATCTCTTGAGCGACATTCCACCGGACCTTGTTCATCCTTTCTGCAGCACCTACGCCCATTATCGATGTACTGACTACCTGGGTCGTACTTACAGGGCCTCCCACCAGGGAGGCGCTTAGAATGACAAAGGCGGAGGCGAATTGTGATGCGAACCCATCGATGGGGCGTATGCGATAAAACTTTCCACCCAGAGTGCGGATTAATTTCCAACCGCCGACTGCGGTCCCCAAAGCAATCATGGCAGCACATGCAACAATGACCCATATGGGCACAGCAAAGACGTCTAATAAACCTCCTGTTACCAGGGCAAGGGTGATAATCCCCATGGTCTTTTGGGCATCATTCGTGCCGTGTGATAAAGCCAGGGCAATGGCAGTGAAAACCTGACCACGTTTAAATATTACATTTACATTAGGAGAGGCTTTCCAGCTAAGTAAAAGCAATCCTTTGAGAAAAAGATATCCAACAATGAGACCGATAATAGGCGAGATAAGTAACGTGATCAGGATTTTTATTAATCCGGGAAGAAGAATTGCGTTCCAACCAGCTCCAATAATGACTGCTCCGACCAATCCTCCAACCATGGCATGCGATGAGCTTGAAGGGAACCCAAGATACCAGGTTAATAAATTCCACAAAATCGCGCTCGATAAAGCCGCTAAAATTACAACTTCGGTGATTGTCTCAGCAGCCACTACTTCATGACCGATAGTTTCTGCAACCGCGACACCAAAGATGAATGGACCGCAGAAGTTTGCAATTGCAGTCAAACCGAGAGCCACGCGAGGAGAAAACGCCCTACTCGCAATCATTGTGGCAACGATATTACTGGAATCATGGATGCCATTCAGAAAATCAAAACCGAGAGACAAGATGATTATGGCGATGATGGTCAGCGTCATTGGAGGTTATCCACCTTCAGGCAAATTTGACAATAATATCTGCGACGACATTGGCAGCTTCGTCCCCCCGATCAGCCGCATTGCTTAAATGACGATATACTTCGCGTGATTTAAGCATTTTCATAACGTGTTTAATATCATCAGCGCCACTAAATAAATCTGCCAAGGCTTCACGGTAGACTTCTTCCACCTGGTTCTCGAGGTGTTTGGCACGTTGGGCATGCTCATTCGCCACCTCAGGATGCTGTTCCAACCGATCCACAGCCATTAATAATTCGTTGGCTGCATCTTTAAGAAGGGAAGCAATCTGCAACATGAACGGAGTCGGTTTCACATTTAATACTTCCATCTCATCGACCGTACTGTAGGCATAATCCAGGACATCATCAATCGTACGCGATAAGGAGAAAATATCCTCACGATCAAATGGGGTGATGAAGGTCTTGTTCAATTCCGCAATCAAAATTCGTCTAGCTTCATCGGCATCTTTTTCTGATTTACCCAATCGTTCAGCAGCTGATTTATCCCCTCCCATATAAGCTTTGAGAGCATCCATGCCTTCAAAAGTGCAAGCAGCTTGATCATGGATCAGCTTGAGGAAAATACTCTGGCGTTTTCTAAAATGAATGCGCATAGATTAACTCCTTTGGTGCTCAAAGATACCTGATACAACCAGCCTCAACCAGTATCTGCAAACTTTTTTCAACCTGTTCACGTGTATTACCAGGTTGTACTTCGATCGTTCGGAATGATTTTTCTGGAAGATATTTAGCGACAACCTTAAAATCGATTTCACCCAAGCCAGGTGCACAATGATCGGTCACCCCAATCACATCATGCAAGTGAGTACCAAACATCCGAGAAGAGTAACGCTTTAGCCATTCTTCATGGGGGTAGAATCCCAGACGATCCAGGGCTTGTGCGTGACCGACATCATAAATAAATCCAAGCTGGTCGGGATCCCCCAGGCTTAATAACTCGCCCAGCTCATCGATCGATGGAATATCCATGAAATGATACCGGTTTTCCAATCCCAATTTCACATTGAGTCGATTTGCAACTCCCAGAAGATCGATCAGGCTCTTTTTCACCGCTTGCAGGCGAGGACCAGCAC
This sequence comes from uncultured Chloroflexia bacterium, assembly GCA_963774275.1. Classification (GTDB taxonomy): domain Bacteria; phylum Chloroflexota; class Anaerolineae; order Anaerolineales; family UBA4823; genus FEB-25. Next base: position 55,832 of record CAVZEP010000016.1, read on the forward strand.
GCTCAGCTCTCGATTGGACGAATTGTATCTTTGTTTTGTTGTACTCTTCAGATTGTTCTTTACCATGTTCAAATAGGTATCGAAGTTTGCTTTCCAATTCCATATTGGAGCTGACGTTTCCACAATGAATAACTACAGTAGCAGCACCCAAGTTGTGAGCCAGATTGATGCTTTTACCCACAGCTTCAACACCCTGCTTACGAGAAGACTCATCCGGAGAGGAGATCAACCAATCCCGGTACACCAAGTCTTTCATAGAGATATCAGCCGGACAGGGTTCATGAATACTGCTAAATTGCGTGTGATTTAAATTGACATTCGCCAGCATGGATGAATTGATCTGATGATTCAGCTCAATTTTCTGGAATCCCATCTCTTGTGCAGTCGCAAAAAAATCATTCAGATCCGGGTAGTTATTGATCGCCCACATGGTTGATAGGGAGGCGTTCGTAGCACGATTTTCATGATTCATGAAGAGTTACCAATCTACAAAAACTAATTTGAAAAAAATATAAATCCACAGGTCAGCTCAAGAAAGGCAATTTTGCCAGATCTGAAAAATTTCTCAATGTAGTGATCCGCAATTGCACCGTGTTCATAATTAAAGGCGACTGTTTTCATTCCTACCTGCCTGGCACCCTCCAACTCCGTTGATTTATGTCCAACAAACACCGCCTGGTTTGGACTGAGCCCCAATTGCTTCAAGCAGCGTTGATATATTTTGGGATCCGGTTTTTGGACTCCGACTTCCTGCGATGAAATTATAGAATCCCATACATTGCCAAAACCGCCTCGTTCTAACTTACCCAACTTTACATGGAGAGGTTGAGCAGTGTCGGTAACTATTCCCAAATAAAGTTTTTTGTTTTTTAATGTTACTAATGTTTCTCGAACACCATCAAAATAGCTCACGTCATTGTTTCCTTCTTTTGATAACTGTATACCACGTGAGATTAGCCCGGGGTCGGTTACACCATACAAGTTCAAGACCGCTTTTTTGTACTCATCAAAGGGCATCTGACCTAGTAGATGCCAGGCTACGAAAATGTTGCAATTTGGAAATTGGAACGCTCTCGACCTTTATCCCCATGGTAATTAAAAATGATGTCAACTCTCGACCTTTATCTGTGCGAAAGTAAAGTACACCATCTGCGTCGAATAAAAATGCCCGAATTTGATTTGCCGGTGAAACATTACTGACCGATTTTCTACCCGAACTTTCGAATTCTGCTAGCAGGAAATCCAACAATCCATTCATATTATTAATAACCATGTCAGGATTGGGACCTTCATCAGTCTCACCATTGTTAAAATCATGCTTAATTTGAATAGCAATTTTATAACCAGCTCGCTTCGCACCCATAATGTCCCTTGAGATGCGATCGCCAATATAAATACATTCACTGGTAGGAGTGTTAGCCAGACGAGCCGCATAATGGAATATTGAGGGGTCTGGTTTTCGGCGACCATATTCGCTGGACAATACAATCGGGTTGAAATAATCCAATATGCCATATTCGGTTAAGTTCAATGGAACTTGCCCACGACTATTCACGTTGCTGATCAGGCCTATTTTGTAGCCCATTTTTTGGATGAGAATCCAAGACAGCAGGGATTTCTGGTCGCATCTGCCGCTGATAATAATGGGTTTCAATCCAAACCATCAATTCATCGGCGAAGGCATCAAGCTGAGTGAGGTTATCTGAATAATTTGTCAGGATGTATTTGCCCCAAACCGCGGAAGCAGGTAATTCATTTAAGGTTTCCAGCCTCCATTGGTGATAGCATGCCAGACCGTCAACGACCAATTTGTACAACTTTTCATCGGAAAGATGTAAGTCTATTCCATGTGATACAAGAAGCTGTTGTAGATTGGGTGTTGCCTGTAAGCGCATCTCAGGTGAATACGAATAGGTATCAATCGTTCCGCCCATATCGAAGAATACGGTCTTGACGGTCATTTGGATTGCTCCTTAAAACCAGAACACAAAGCCATCCTACCTGGATTATAAAGAATCCTGGTAATCATATAGACAAAAGAGTAAGTTGTATAATCGACGAATAAATACGAAATCTCTTCGGGACACGGCACCCCGCATCCGTGTCCCAAAAGTAAATTGAGATTTGGTAAAGTTACCCGCAGTGTTCGCTAACTACGGCGCGACAAGCAGGCTAGCTGCCCAGAAGTCGCGCACTTTACTGACGTTTTCCCAGTCGAAGATGGGATCCATCTCCCAGACCTGAGGCAGCAGCTCAGCAAGTGGCAGGTTGCCTTCGTAAACGGTAAGGCCTTCAGCCGCTGGGTATGTACCCCACTCAGTCCAAGGAGCTAAACCTACATCCGAGAGAATAAAGCGGATGAAGAGTTTTGCTGCATTGGGGTGGGGGGCATTGTTGGCGATGCCCAGAAAGCTGGTCTTGAAGATGCCCATGACCGGTTCCATACCAAAACAAGGCGCCATGTTCAATTCGCCTTCCTCGGTAGCCTCGACGCTCGAATAACCAGTCCATCCAAACCCTGGCTCTTCGCCTTCGGGTAGCTCAAGACCGGCAAAGGCTGCGTCCACCATATCGCCATCATCGAGAACGACTACACCGTTGTAAGTCACCTTCTTGAGCCACAAATAGCCGGCATTCTCCGGTACGAGGCCAGAGGCATCCGCCACGGCGAGTTCATCGGTGGTCCATTCTTTGCCGTAAAGATCCAGATAGGCTTTAGCCATTTCATCCGGATTTTGTGCGAAAGTGGCCATCTTAGCCATCGTGCTGACATCAGAGACTGGATCCTCCATGAAGAACTTACCTTTATACTGCGGTTCGGTGATCTGCCAAATGTTGGTGAGCGGGCAGCCATCCGGATGGAACTTGTTGTTATAACCGATCACGTCGGTCGAGTGGCGCGCAATGGCGAATGGACGATCTGCGGTTAGCTCCGGGATAGACACATCGCGGGGGACGAACCACCACATCCATTCGTTGGGAACAAATTTTCCAAACAGGATATGCCCGTCGCTGTTGAACCAGACGTCCCCGATGACATTCCCGCTTTGCTGCTCTGCTTCCATCTTGGTGTCGATGCCATCGGTGTCAGCGGCATCGAATTCGATGTCCGGATACAAGGCATACCATGAATCAGGTAAATCTTCAACTCCGCCTGAGTTGGCATAGACTGTCACCTTGCCTTCTTTAATTGCCGCGGCTTCGATTGCAGCCCAGTCATCGGTGGCAGGCTGGTAAGGTCCTAAACCATTATCTTTTGCCCATTGCTCATTTGGGGTGAGTGTAGGCTCAGGTACAGCTGTGGGTTGTACAACAGGCGGCTCAGTTGCCGGTGCAGTCGTTGAGGTAGCCGGAGCTGCACAGCTGGCAATAAAGCTAAATACAATACAAATCGTTAAAATCCTTAAAAAAATCTTCATTACATCCTCCTTACAGGTTGTTTGATTTAAAACAAATGTAAAAAACTAAAGTACTAGTTATATTTTTTGAGACGTTTCAATAATCCTCCTTTCAATAGTCTTTTCTCTCAATTCTTTAATTACAGTCGTAATTCTTCCCATATTTTGATTCCCATGGCCTCCTTAGCTCTCCGTTTATGTACATTAACATAATCCTTAATCAATTATTGGAGATAATCAAATCTCCACTCGCTTTATCGTATAGGTTTAATGTTTGAGGATCAAAGGTAAGCCAGATTCTGGAATCCATCTGGATTTTGCTGATGCCCATGACCTTGATAGTCAGTTCGACATCACCCAAGCGGGCGACAATGGTCGAGTCAGCCCCAGAGGGCAGAACAGAATAGGCGCTGAACTCAACCGCCTCTGGGATGGGCTGGGACGATATGGCAATATCTTCCGGCCGTATGCCAACCACCACACTGCCATTTGCGTTACCGGTATTGATCGTAATCTTGAATTTTCCGAGGTCGACAGAATTTTTACCGCTAACAACACCTTCCAGCAAGTTCACCTTTGGGTTGCCGATGAAATCCGCCACGAAAAGATTGGCAGGGAAATGGTAGACTTTATCGGGGGTATCGAACTGTTGCACAACGCCTTCTTTCATGACGGCAATATTCGTAGACATGGTCAAAGCCTCCACCTGGTCGTGAGTCACATAGATGGTGGTAGCGCCGGAGATATGATGCAAGCGTTTGAGTTCGGTGCGCATGTCCATGCGCAGGCGGGCATCCAGATTGGAGAGTGGTTCATCCATCAGGAAAACCGTCGGGCGGTAAGCCAGCATGCGTGCCAGGGCGATGCGCTGCTGTTGCCCACCGCTCATCTCGCGTGGATAGCGGTCTTCATAGCCTTCCATCTGAACTTCTTTAAGTGATTCTTTTACCCGCTTATCCATCTCGTCCTTGGGCATCTTCTGGATCTCGAGGGCAAAGGTGATGTTCTTATCCACCTTCATATGCGGCCACAAGGCATAATTCTGGAAGACCAGCCCCAGATCGCGCTTGCTTGAGGGTAGTGAAATGCCCTTGTCGTAAGAAAATACCAGCTTATTACCAATATAGATCTCGCCGCCGTCCGGGTCTTCCAAACCGGCTACGCAGCGCAGCAAGGTGGTTTTACCGCACCCGGAAGGACCCAGCAGGGTCACGAAGGTTCCTGGATCGATGACCAGACTGACATTATCCAGCGCAACCACTTTACCAAATTTTTTCGTCAAATTATTAATTCTGATGGTTGTTTGCATGATATCCTCTTTTTACATCCCGAGACCTTTTTTAAGACTGCCGCCTGTGAAGCGACCGATGAGTGAGTTGCCAATGACAGTGATCAAAACCAGGATCAGGACGACGATGTTTCCCATCTGATCCCTTCCGGCTTCAATATACTTCATGGTCAGGCTAGCCAACAATTGGGTGTCACGCGTGACCAGCAGGATGATCAATGACAACTCACGCATGGTGGTGATGAACGTCAGCAGGAAACCTGAAACGAAACCACTTAAGGTCAACGGAAAGATGACCCGCCTGAAACGCTGCCAGACGTTAGCGCCGGCCACCTGGGCTGCCTCCTCCAGTTCGTGCCCCACCTGCATCATGGCCGAGACTCCCGAACGAGAAGAGTAAGGTATATGTTTAGCCACCGAGACAACTACCAGCAGGGCAAAGGTACCGTACAGGGAAGGAAGCGGTCCTATCTTCCTGGCAAACATGGCTATATACACAGCACCGAAGGCGATGCCTGGGATGACATATGGGATATATGCAAGTTGGTCCACCAACTTGGCAAGGCGGGTACCGCGGCCTTTGACGATGGCATAACCAAGCAGGACGCCCAGCAGTGCGGTGAAAAAGGCCGTAATGAGGGCAAGCTTGATCGAATTCCAGGCGGTTTTGTAGACCCTGGGGTTAAGCAGGACGCCTGGCTCGCCATCGTTGTACAGCGGATTAGGCTGTCCAATCCAGTTCTGCAAGGTTAGATTATCAAAGCTATAATCTCCCGTCCGTAACAGGAAAGTATCATAGGTCAGCAATCCCAGTGGTACGACAAGCACGAGCAACTGAAAGATGATCACGACCGTAAAAAAGACCTTCTTCATATTCCTCAACTTACTTGCGTTGGCGACAAAGCCGCGACCCCCGATCGTCTCATAGCTCCTGCGCGTGCCCGTCAGTCTCTGGTTGAGAGAAATGGTGACCATGGCGAACAGGATCAGGACAATCGCCAGCACGAAGGCGTCCGCCTTGTCTCCAGCCGCCAGACTACCGCGGATCATGGTAGCGACTACGTAGTACCGGATCGGCGAGCCCAGGATATTCGGTCCGCCAAAGGTGCCCATGACTTTGGAAAAGGTCATGATGAAACCGGAAAGCAGAGCCGGCAGGACAAGCGGTAGCGTGATCTTACGCAGGATGCGCCAACGGTTGGCACCCATCAACTCCCCTGCTTCTTCCAGGTTGGAATCGATCGACATCAGAGCTGCAGAAACGAACAGAAAAAAGAAGGTGTAATAGTGCAAAGCACAGCAGATGATGATCGGCACCGGCCCGTAAGACAACCAGTCGGGCGGGCTCACTCCCATTATGGCTTCAAACATCCCTGGTGCTCCACCGGTGGTCCTGTTCTTGAACAGCACCAGCCAGGCCTGGGCCAAAGTCCAGGATGGCATAATGTAGGGCAGCACCGCCAGCTGGTTGACGAGTTTTCTACCCGGCATATCGGTACGAACCACCAGCCAGGCCAGTGACCCACCAATCAATAACGCAAGCACAACAGTGCCGATGGCGATGGTCATCGAATGCGTCAGTGGGGTGTAAGTGTATATCCGACCGAATATCCCGGTCAGCATCCTGATCCAGTGAAACAGGGTGAATTCGCCCTCCACAGCACCCGGGATACGGCTGGCATCAACAAGCTGCCAAGTCAACGTGGTCTCAAGCAGTTTGTACAGCGGAATAATGACCATGTAGAACATCAGCACCAGCATGATCAACGCTAGAACGACATGTGGTTTGGTCAGCCAATGGATGAACCTTCGGGAACTTGCCTGAAACCGTTGCGAGAAGGGTTGAGAAGAGGTCGTAGGGTTGAGCATGAATATTCTCCTGGTTTTCCTTATTAGCTAAGTAAGCGACGCAGATGTTTTCTTCAGACGTTCTCGCATTTGATCCAACTTATCCAAATTTGCCATCACATGGACTCGATCTTCGTTTGCAAGTGCTAGAAGAAGTGTATTGATAATCGTCATTGGTACAACCAGTGAATGAAACTCAGCCATTGGTCCCCGTCGTGCTGCCAGGACTACATCTGCCTTATCTCCAATGATGGAACCAAGGGTGTCAGTTAAAATAATTACTGGACAATTAACTTCATTGGCATAATCCAAGACCAATTGCTGCGTAGGTGAAACATCAAAAAAGCAAATCATAAACAGGAGGTCGTGATCCTTCATCTGCATAAGAGGTTCTAATATCTCACGTCCTGCAGTGGTGAGTGGAATCACCTGCCGTCCAAAACGCCCAAGCCGAATTTCCATCAGGTTCACAAGCGAGACTGATGGTCCTGCTCCAAAGACAAAAATGCGCTCACAAGAGTGGAGTAAATCAACCGTATTTTGCAATGCCTGACGATCTACAGTCTCAAGTGCTTGAGTCAGGTAATCTATTTCGGAAACTACCAATCGTTCAAAGATGTCCCCCCCTTGACGCAAATCCTCTAAACGACCGCGCAAGCGAGCTGAGTGGGTGACTCGCCGGCGGAAATTCTCTTGTAATACAGTACGCATAGATGGGTAGCTGTTGAAACCGAGCGTACGGGCAAACCGAACCAATGTGGCTTCGCTCAATCCTAAGCGATCAGCAATTTCTCCTGCAGCAAGAAAAGCTGACTCTTCTTGATTCTTCCTCAGGTAGTTTGCGATGCGTTTCTCGCTCTTGGTCAGGTGTTGATAGTTATCGCTGATGATCTGGCTGAAGTCGATGATGCCTTGCATTCCTGTTTCCATATTTCATCTTTCCTGACAGCTAACCGCTACGATTTTGCATTTTATTGATTTATGAAAGAAACGTTACATTTGAAGATGATACATCATTTTATAATATATTTGCAAGTAATCTTTCATAATTAATATTGGATTAACCTGCTTTTTTACGGATTTAGAACTTCCGCAATTTCGAGTGTCGTCCACAAAGCAGCACCTGTGGTATCCACCAACATATCACAAACTTCCATTTGGGGGATATAAGCGATCTGCGCCATAATGTATTGGTCTTTAAAATACCGATTCCGGAAGTAAGTCGGCTCGTACTTTTTACGATAGTCAATGTCGCGTTTCCATTTCCGTTTAATCCTGACAGAATCCTCAGTCAGGTAGACTACTTTGATATCGATTAAATGACTCAATTCTGCCAGAAGAAATGGGAAATTGCCCTCAATGAATATGATATCTGCAGGCTCAATCTCAATGGGGATGCCATCAGGTTTGAGATTACCATTCAGATCATGGCTGGAGGTTGCACAAACAAAATCATATCTTGGGATGACGATTTTCTTGCCCTGGCGGATCTTTTCAAGGCTCTTTCGTAATAACTCAAAATGGAGAGCTTCCTTACCTTGGGTGTGGATACCTTTTTCTTCCCGGAAATCCCGATCGGTTAAGAAATTATCCATCTCGATCGAAGTAGTTTTTTGTCCTGTTTCTTCGAATGATTTATGGAGACGTTCTACAATCTCTGTTTTACCTGCCGCAGTGGGACCGGCAATGGCAAGCATCATTGGAAATCCCATGGTTGCGATAAGCTTTTTTACAGATTGGATGAAAGCCAGATCCACCTCAGCATTTGCTTCTTTGAAATCTTTATATCCAAGATCCTGCTTTAATTCAAATTTAGCTTGCTTCGGTTCAAATTGTAGATAGGGTTGACCTCCCAAATGGCGTAATACCTGATCGGTAAAATAATTCGTTCGATGAAGAAAATAAAACCCGCGAATATCGAAATAAAAATGAAACCTTACCCATTCAATCGGATATTTTCCTGAGACCAATCCTACAAAAAGCATATTCGTTAAAGATACAATGGAAGGATCAAGAATTATGCTTTTCCCAGCCAGAGGTTTTATCTGAATGGCCCGATAAAAATCGATATCAGTGACCTGCTGTTCGATGCTTTCACATTCATCGAGATGTATCTCAGACCAATTTCCATGAACAGGTTCAAGGTTATTTAATGCATAACGAAATTCATACAACTCCATATCTGAAATACCCGGATTGATGTGCATCATTTTCTCAAAAAGCATCTCAGAGAAAATATCTGGTTTGATTAAACTATCGTCGAAGACCATCAGCGATCCTTTCGCAATGAATTTAGCAATTTTCTAGAATCTTAATTTAAATATCAAGCAAACATAAGCAGGTCATGCTATTTCCCGCACTCGCGGGTAGCGGAAGAAAACAAACAAACCATATAGTAATGAGAGTGCTGCTCCAATCCCCACAGAAAGTGGGGCACCAATCCAATCAGCAACGAAGCCTGCCTGCAACCCTCCCAATTGGTGCATCCCTTGTGTCACTAAAGAGTATTGGCTCATCACCCGGCCGCGAAGCTGATCGGGTGCGGTGATTTGCACCAAAGTATTCGCCAGTGTGTTTTGAAATACCTGCCCCATCCCCACCAGGATCATCAGGAATAATGACAGGAGGAAAACCTGGGAATTTACAAATGCAAGCAAGAACACCGGAAGTCCCAGATTTCCCAAAGTCAACATGCGCCCTCTTCGGGCATGTTCAGGGAGTGAAGCAACTAAAATTGCCCCTGTTAATGCTCCGATACCGATGGCGGAGTATAGGAGTCCGAGGGGCAGGGCTTCCGGGGTCTGGCAGGTCAACATATGATTTTCGCCAGAACATAAAAAAGCCACGATGGGTTGGGCACTTCCTTTAAGCATCACATCAGCAAATACAGGTAGCAATGTTTGATAAGGCCGAGAAAGAAAAGAGGTGACTGCTACTAAGCTCATCAGGATCAGAAGCAACTGCTGATTGAGGACAAAACGTATTCCTTCGAGCATGTGAGGAATTACTTGTGAGTTCTCTTGCTTTATTTGGCTTGGTTGGGGCAAGTTTCGCATAAACAAAAGACTGGTGATCACTGCCACAAAGCTTAATCCGTTCAAGAAGAATGCAACTGCTTCACCCAAAGCAGCAACCACCAGTCCGGCAATGGCTGGGCCAATTGTTCGGGCGGTGTTGTGGACAGCAGAATTAAGCCCAATCGCACTCGTCAGGTCCTCTTTGCCTTCTACCATCTCCACCACAAAAGATTGCCTTGGGGGCATATCCACTGCTTTAATCATCCCAAGGGTGAATGCCATTAAGTAGACGTGCCAAACACGCACGAGCCCCGTCCATGTGAGAAATGCCAACACAAGAGCTTGCAGTAACATGAGGCTTTGGGTAATCAATAAAATATTTCGTTTCGGAAGCCGATCTGCGAGTGAGCCACCTAAAAATGAAAAAGGCAAGAGCGGAATCACCGTCATGAAATTGACGATTCCCAAGGAGACAGCTGAACCGGTTAAACGGTAAACAAGTACCTGTTGTGCCATTGATTGCATCCAGGTACCGATAAGTGACACTCCCTGACCGAAAAACCACAGCTGATAGTTTCGATGCCTGAGCGCTCGGAAAGTCGTTTTTAACCGAGCACCAGGATTAATAAACGGGAACTTATATCTACGCACCATATTTTGTGAGACGCATAGCGTTTGCGAGAGCCAATGGCATAATTTGTATTGCAGGGAAAGTCCCCAGACTTCCACGACTGCAAGCACGTTCCCCAAATTCGGCGATTTGATCCGCGCGCACATAGCGTGAATATAACATCGCTGGAACTGGATGCCAGGAATGTGCTTTTAAAACCGCCGGGGACGAATGGTCACCACCAACGATGACTACATCCGGCTTAAGGGCAAGGAGTCGCGGGATATATTCGTCTACTTCCTCGATAGCTTTGACTTTACCATCAAAATCTCCCAACTCTCCAAAGGTATCGGTTTTTTTAACATGCAAGTAAAAGAAATCAAAATCGTGCCAATTTTTCTCCAAGGTATCAAACTCATCATCCAGGGTTTGACACCCTGCATCAAGTACATGCATTCCAACAAGGCTGGCCACACCACGGTACATCCCATTTTGAGCTATGGCAGCAGCTTTAAGGCCATATTTCGCTTGAAAAGTTGGCAGAATAGGAAGCTTAGCAAATCCACGCAATAATATCATGTTGGCTGGATGTTGGCTTGCCAATAGATTTTGCGCAGATGTAATAAATTGATTTACATACAGGGCTGATTTTTCAGAGTCGGGAGTAATAGCCTTCACTGGCAACGGCATCACACCTGTCTTTTGTGGGTCAGTTTCAGTTAATGCATCGTGCAATCCAGGAGCACGCATAACGAAAGCAAAGCGATGTTCTTTAATTGGAAAGATGAAAAACTCAACCTGACCAATTTTTATGGTTTGAAGCAGTTTGACCAATTCCCTACTGAGATCTGTTCCGATGCGCCCTGCACGGCGATCTGTAATCCGCCCTATCTCATCCACGGTACAGAAATTACCCCTTGCTGCGAGATCATCTGGTCCCAACTCAAAATTTGCACCGAGCGCTTCCATTGCGCCACGACCAATTTTGTGCTGGAGAGGGTCATACCCAAAGATAGCCAGGTGACCAGGTCCACTACCGGCTGTGATTCCAGGCGCTATCGGGATCGTGAGACCAAGGGAGGAGCGCTCTGCCAGTAAATCCAGGTTGGGTGTGTGAGCAGTTTCTAATTCGGTTTTTCCGCCCGGCTGGCGAGGCAATCCACCAAGACCGTCCATGATCAACATGATGATCTTAGTCTGTGAGGGTGAGATTAATTCCTGTAAGAAATTTAGGCCCATCGAACGACCCTCCTTATTCAGCCTTCGTCTGTCTTCCGATGCCGTACACAAAAGCATCGAATGCACGTTTTATCTTTCCATAATTGCCATCCCGATCAAGTGCAAATCCACGTCCCACACCCGAGACAACCTGTCCAATACCGATCTCGTCCATTTGAAGCTCTAATTTCTCTAATAGAGCAGGAGCGCTCCCCGGAAGAGTACTTCGTCCATCAAAAATGACGTGCAGGTAAACATCATTTATCTCGTTAGCCTTGGCAAGTTTCAATAACGCCAAGGGATAATCAATAGAACCATGCGAACTTTTTTCAGTAAGTAATCCGATCAGGTGCAAGCTGGTTTTCCGCTGCTTCACTTCATTGATCGTTTGGATAAAAACTTCGTTGGAATAAAACGATCCATCTTTCATCGCCAGGTCAAGACGGACATCATCTTGCTGGATAACGCGACCCGCCCCGATATTCATGTGTCCTGCTTCGGAGTTACCAGGCTTTCCCTCTTTTAATCCGACAGCTTCCCCTGCAGCTCGCAACTGAGTTGATGGATAACGTCGGTTCAGCTCATCCCAGAACGGGGTATGGGCGAGAAATATTGGGTTTGTGTCGTCTTCTTTCCCATTGCCCCAACCATCAAGAATTACTAGCAGGACGTGCCGCCTCCCACCCCATTCGTGACCAGGTGCCAGGGTCCTTCCATCCATCGCCTGTGGCTGATCGAGTTGCATAGCAGATAGGATCGTTGGGGCGAGATCTGCAAGATGCCCTTCTTGCAAGTGAACAGTCGAGTGTGTGAGAGGGTCTATCATGATGAATGGCACCGGGTTAGTCGTATGAGCCACATGTGGAGTGCCATCCGAATTGGTCATTATCTCCAGGTTTCCGTGGTCAGCGGTGATGAACACCACATAATTTTTAGCGATAGCCTGTTCAACCACCTGGTTTAATCGGTGGTCGACCAGCGATGCACATTGGAGCTTGGCTTTGTTGTTTGCCGTGTGACCGATGACATCGCCATTGGCAAAATTGGTGACGATAAGATCATAGCCTTTACTGATGCCGCTGATAACTTCCTGAGTGACTTTCTCCAGGCTCAACTCTGGTAGTAGATCGAAAGAGATCCCTTTCGGCGAGGGGATACGGATGTCTTCTTCTCCAGCAAAAGGTTGGTTATTCCCACCATTGAAAAAGAAGGTGACATGCGCAAATTTCTCAGATTCGGATGTGCGTAGTTGATGAAGACCAGCCAGGCTGACAATCTCCCCAAGTGTATCCCTAAGCTTTGCTGGAGCAAATGCGACCCGCAACTCTTTGAACTTTTCATGATAAAGAGTGAGAATGACAAAAATAAGGTCTTTAAAATCGGGTCGTGAGAAGTGGACGAATTCAGTCTCGGTGAACGCTTCGGTCAACTCGATTTCTCTCTCTCCACGCCGGCAGCAAAAAATGACACCATCGCCATTTTTGATCCTACCGACGGGCACGCCTTGTTCATCTACGATAACAATTGGCTCGAGCGAGTAATCCGTTTGTCCCTCGTTATATAAATCAAGTACTATTGATGCTAGTGCAGAAGCCCCACGAGAAGGATGCCGGGTTGACATTAGTGCTCCTTTCATCAGGCCATGTTGGTCTAAAGCCTACAACTCTGGGAAAATATCCAGGAGTTGGTGGAATTTGTGAATAATGATGTCTGGACGGTTCTCGTCGGTGGTCGTGGCTGCGGCCAGTTGTTCGGGGGAAATCATAATGATCACCATGCCAAAACCTGCCTGGCGGGTGCCCGTCACATCACGATCAAGATTATCACCAACATAGGCACACTGCATCGGCTCTACTCCGGCTCGTTTCGATGCTTCCAAGTATATTGCTGGAGCTGGCTTCCGTATACCAAGTACAGAGGAAAGCACGACTGATTTGAAATAGGGGGTATATCCATCCGCATCCATCCATTCGGGAATTTCTCGCGAGGATATTAAGTTACTGATTATCCCCAGCGTATAACCACGTCGGTAAAGTTCCTGAATTACCTGCATACCTTTCTCCACCACCTCCCGCCTACCGTTGGTTTGGCGGAATAGATAGGTCAATTCCACAGCGATTGGGGTGATCTTTTCGGCGGGAAATTCCGGTGTCAGCCAGTGCGACCAAAGATCGGACTCAGGCGCTTCGATGAGATTCTCGAATGCCCATTTCCGATAGATTTTATAACGTTCATTTAGCCTTTCAACAAAACGCTTGGGATCCTCGTCAGTTCCTAACAATGCGGTAATTTTCTGTCGTGCGGCAGCCTGGTAAGCTTCGTCCTTCACAAGCATCCGCAATGTGTTGCCAAGATCCAGAAATATGGCGTTAATTTTATTATCCACCATTTACATGTTCGATTCTGTGGGTGATCCCACCAGGATTGGTAGGGTAAGCAGGTCGAGCAATGAATTACAGTAGTAGTCTGCTTTCGTTCCCAGATCATAATTAATGGCAATGGTGACCATTCCTGCCTTATGAGCGCCAAGAAGCTCAGTACCAAGATGACCAACGAAGGCTGATTCAGTGGGCATCAGGTTAGCTTGCAGCAGTGCGTTCGAATATACAGCAGGATTTGGCTTAAATGCCCCAAGGACAGTCGAACAGGTCACCACATCAATGAATTCTGCCACTCCTGCTTTTTCGAGCCGGCGCATTTTCCACTCAATCGGGTACATTGTGTCAGTGATAATTCCCAGCAGATAACCACGCTGTTTCAAACCTGATAATGCTTCCCTACCACCTTGGGTTGGATGAACATTATTTGAGTAATCGACGATCTGAGAGGCAAAGGATTTTCTTTGGTTTGGATCAATAACTCCCTGCAGTAATAAAAATTGGTCCCAGTACGAGTCATAACTGATTCGTCCCTGTGTGGCTTGAGAGTGAATCGCCTTTTGGTTTTCGAGGTGATCTCTGGATATTCCCTTCGAAAACCCCTTATCCTGGAGTAGTTTTAGTGCGTAAGCCTGGGTCGGTCCCGCCCGGGTATATAAAATTCCAGCTGCATCGAAAAAAATTCCTTTGATCATTATATTTTCTGCTGTCTATGGTTTAATCATATCTTCCGCGGAGGAAATATATCCAAAAGCTCACTACATGCGTGAATAATATAGTCAGGAATGTTCTCTCCAGTGGGTGGTTCCTTGGCGAGTTTCTCTGGCGACATCAGCAGGATGATTCCCCCAAATCCAGCCCGCCTGGTGCCAACCACGTCACGGTTTGGGTTATCCCCCACATAGACACATTTGGCTGGCTCGATCCCAATCCTGCGGGCAGCTTCCCAATATATTTCTGGATTTGGTTTTTTAATCTTTAGCAAAGATGAGAGCACAACAGCCTTAAAATAATGAGCAAGCTGGTCTTGTTCCAGCCAATCGGGAATCTCAGTCTCTGTGATGGTGTTGGCAATGATTCCAAGGAGGTATCCGCGCTGATCCAACTCTTGAATGACATATTTAACATCTGGAGGGGGAACGCGGCGACCATCTCTGTCCCGCCAGAGACGAGTCAACCTTCCCGCCAGTGGAGCAATCTTGTCGTAAGGGTAGTCTGGCAACATGAAACGTGTCCAAAGTTCTTTCTCTGAAGCTTCAACCATGTTCCCTAACGACCAATTACGATAGGCTTTCCACTTCTCATCCAATTTTGTAAAGAACACATCCTGAGTGTCTTGAGTTCCAACCAAGGTCATGAGATTTCGCCTTGCCGTAGAGGCGAATTCCTTATCCTCCACAACGACGCGTAAAGTGTTCCCATGATCCAGGAAAATTGCTTCGATGTCAGTGTTCATAAAGTCTCCTCACGTATCAAACACGAAATGGCGGCTTACAAAATAGGATTTTATGAAATTATACTTGCATTTGCATATCATACAACATTATTATTAAAAATGCAAATGTTCTTTCAAATGGTATTGACATTTCCTTCTGGATTGTGTAAACTATACATTGTGCACACGTGTGCACCAAGAATATAAACAATGCCCACAACAATCAAAGATATTGCTAAGCTCGCAGGGGTTTCTCATACTACTGTTTCGCGCGCTCTTCACCATAGCGTGCATATATCTACACAGACCACGGCACGCATCCAGGATATTGCATTAAAACTGGGCTACCACCCAAGTGTGGCAGCTCGAAGTTTGAAGACGAATCGATCCCAGGTTTTAGGAGTAATTGTCAGCCACATTGCCGATCCATATTTTAGCGAGATTTTACAAGGGATCGATGATGTCGCTCAGGATAATGGTTATAGTCTCTTCATTGCCTCTGCCCAACACAATCCTGCACGAGAAGATGCAATTGTTCAAACCATGCGTGAGCATCGTGTCGATGGGGTGATCTTATGCTCACCCCATTTCGCAGCCGAACAGAGCAGGCAGCTAAATTCATACCACATCCCCATCGTTGCCATTAACAACCAGGCAGAAGAAGATTATCGATTTGCGATTTACCATGATGATGTGGATGGCAGCAGGCAAGCCAGCCATCATCTCATCGGTCTGGGGCATAAGAGAATTGCATACCTGGGAGATGCAACATCTGGACGTACAAACCAAGAAAGACTTATTGGTTACAAACAGGCGATGGAAGAAGCTAATCTGCAAATCCAACAGGAATATATCCATCAAGTTCCAGGGAGCAATGCTGAACAAGGACTTGCCGGGGTGGATTATTTCTTGGGAGTTCCGACTAAAGCCAACGGCATTGATCTGTTATAACGATATGATGGCGGTCGGTGTGTTGAAGGGATTACGACAGGCTGGAATGATGGTTCCAGAAGACATATCCATTACCGGTTTCGACAACATACTATACTCAGAATATACAATCCCCTCACTAACAACCATTGATCAACCGAAGCGTTTCCTGGGTGCTGAAGCTGCGCGTATGATGCTGGAGCAGCTCACTACGAATAACGGTACCCTACCCGGTGAAACAAGAATCATACGGTTGAAAGGTATGCTACTCATCCGTCAATCAACAGCTGCACCTCCCAAGGATTGATTATTCATGGAAATGCTACTTAGCTCATTAAATCTCCAGCTCTACCCCCGGTCACTCGTGAGTTCAAGTGGTGTGGAATATGGTCTGGTCCGGTCAACAAATGGATCTCGATTGGCAGTAGCAGCTCCTATCCGTTCATCGGTATTGAGTGGATTTGTGGGAGAAATTTCAGAAATTAGGGATCGATATTTGCTTATTGGTCCCTTGAATGCCCAAAACGCAATCGCGATACGTGGTCAGCTACCTTGGTTGCAACCTAAGATCTTGGGATTGAAAACTTCCGCTGGTATGGGAGATCGACTTGGGATTGCTACTCCGGGGCATGTACGAGCTGCGCGGGCGTTTGAGAGTAGGGTTACACCGATATTCGCCCAACAATCCGTCCGGGAAATGACTCGTACAGGACGTAAGCCACAACAGGTGATGGATGATGCGACATGGGGGGTATTTGAGGAAGGCTGGCAGGGTGATTTTGGCGCAGATGCAGACCATTTAAAAACTACTGATGATATCGATACATGTATTGCTGCTGGTTTTACGTTGTTCACGTTCGATCCTGGTGTGTATGTTGATAACAATTCAGAAACATACAGCCTGAAACAGCTTTACGAAAAAGCAGGAGAGCTACCGGCACGCCTTCATCCCCAGTCAACAGGTCTAATTGGAAAATCCTTTTCATTCGACGATTGGCACCTGATAATGAATGAAACTGTACTCCTAAAAGCCTCGGTCAAGTATGGGAAGGCAATTGCCCAAGTGGCCAGCATGTATGAACATCTTCAGCAGGTGGCGAACAATCGTGCATTTGAAGTGGAAATTTCCATGGATGAGACTGAGCTGCCGACATCTCCAGCTGAACATGTCTACATCGCCAGTGAATTACAACGGTTGGGGGTAAAATGGATCAGTTTTGCACCCAGATTCGTCGGGCGATTCGAAAAAGGGGTAGATTACCTTGGAGATTTGGGAGCCTTTGAAGCATATTTAGCTGTTCATACAGCTATCGCCAGGGGACTCGGTCCCTATAAATTGAGCTTACATTCTGGCTCTGATAAATTCTCAATCTATCCAATCTTCATGGAAAAGACACAGGGATTAGCGCATCTTAAAACTGCGGGGACCAGTTATTTAGAAGCTTTGAGAACCATCGCTACCCTGGACAAGGAATTTATTCGAGAGATCTACACATTTGCCCGGAAGCATTTTGAAGCAGATAAACATAGCTATCTTTTATCGGCAGAATTAACCAAAGCCCTCATGCCAGATAAAGTTACAGATTGGCTAGAATTGATCAACCAATTCGATGCTCGTGAAATCCTTCATGTTACATATGGTTCAGTGCTCACTGAACGAACCAAAAGCGGAGAATGGCTCTTTTATGATCGCTTGATGTCCATACTTCAAACAAATCGCGAGCTGTATTTTCGGAATCTAGAAAATCATTTTCAGCGTCATTTACGACCATTCTCCACATTATAAGATTATTTGGGAGGCAAAGAACATGGGTGTTAATCTTACTCAAAAAGAGGAACACTATACTGGCAATGTCGTGGTTATTACGGGTGGAGCAGGTGTTCTTTGTAAATCGCTTTGCCGGTCCTTGGCAGCTGAAGGGTTGAAAATTGCTATCTTGGATATAAATTACGAGGCTGCGAATAATCTTGCTTCCGAGATTGTGGATTTTGGTGGTGAGGCAATGGCCTTGCTATGTGATGTATCAAAAAAAGAGAGCCTCAACGCAGCTGCACAAGATATAACTCGATCGTATGGGAGAGTTGATATTCTTATCAATGGAGCCGGAGGTAATAATTCACAAGCCACTACCCGC
This sequence comes from uncultured Chloroflexia bacterium, assembly GCA_963774275.1. Lineage (GTDB taxonomy): Bacteria > Chloroflexota > Anaerolineae > Anaerolineales > UBA4823 > FEB-25. Next base: position 74,089 of record CAVZEP010000016.1, read on the forward strand.
GCTGAATATTCCTTTTTTGATATCCCGGAGACTGCCATGGATTGGATACTTGATTTAAATCTTGTGGGTACCATGCTTGCTTGCCAGGTATTTGGAAAACTCATGGCTGACCAGAAAAGAGGGATTATTCTCAATATTTCATCCATGAATGCCTTCCGCCCTCTTACCAGGATTCCAGTTTATTCTGCAGCCAAAGCTGCAGTCAGTAACTTTACCCAGTGGTTGGCTGTCCACATGGCGCAAGAATATTCACCAGAGATTCGGGTCAATGCTATTGCTCCTGGTTTCTTTCTAACGGATCAAAATCGATATCTAATGATAGATCAAGCAACTGGGACGCTTAGCGACAGAGGTCAGACTATTATTGACCACACACCGTTGAGACGTTTTGGCAACCCGGAAGATCTTGTGGGTACAGTTCTATGGTTACTTTCACCCGCTTCATCGTTTGTTACCGGTATTGTCGTCCCGATAGATGGCGGATTTTCAGCTTTTAGCGGAGTTTGATAAATCTTAATGGTGCAGCAGTGAATTTTGATTGGATTAGAAGAAAAAGCCTATGATTCTCGGCAATGGAGTAATTCAAGGTCACTTAACTGAAGACGAGATCATAACAATCTTGTTGGAAAGCTTTGCTACAATGCAACTTGACGATAAGCGGGTGATCGTCCTGATTCCAGATTCTACCCGTACGATGCCCATGCCACTCCTTTTTGACTTATTTGAGGAAATGCTGAGTCATAGGGTTAGGAATCTGGATTACTTAGTCGCCCTGGGAACACATCAACCCATGGATGATAACCAGTTTAGCAAGTTGATAGGCAGACAGGTGACCCATGGGAAGGCAGGGAATTCCCAGATTTTTAATCATGAATGGTATCACCCGGAAAACTTTGACCATATAGGTACGATACCTGCAGATGAGATCAACAAGATGACAGATGGATACCTGTCGCAGGATGTACCCGTAAAGGTTAATAAGCTGATATTTAATTATGATCAGGTCATTATTTGCGGGCCGGTATTTCCCCATGAAGTGGTCGGGTTTTCAGGAGGTAATAAATACCTTTTCCCAGGGATAGCTGGACCTGAGATCATCAATTTCACCCATTGGTTAGGTGCCCTGATTACAAGTTACAAGGTAATTGGGACATTAACCACTCCGGTGCGTATAGTCATAGATCGGGCGGTTGAATTTATAAATATTCCTACGGCATGTTTTAGCCTGGTTGTGACCCATGAAGGCGTAGCCGGCTTATTCTTTGGAACCGCAAAGGAAGCATGGCGGTCAGCCGCAGAATTATCTAGAAAAAGACATATTATATATAAAGATCTGACTTATAAACGTGTGCTATCCATCATGCCAAAGATGTATGATGACTTGTGGACAGCAGCTAAGGGGATGTATAAGCTAGAACCCGTGATTGGAGATGGTGGGGAGGTCGTCATATATGCACCGCATATCCAGGAAGTCAGTTATACCCATGGCAAGCTGCTTGATGAAGTTGGCTATCACTGTTGTGATTATTTTCTGGCGCAATGGGATAGATTCAAGGATTATCCAGGTGGCGTCCTGGCACATTCAACCCATCTTAAAGGTTTAGGTACATATAATCCCAACACTGGAATCGAGACACCACGCATACGGGTGACTCTGGCGACGGGGATTCCAGCTGAACGCTGCCAGAAAATTAATCTTGGATACCTGGCTCCCGAAGTAATTAATGTCTCTGAATGGCAGAACCGAGAACAAGAAGGGATTTTGGTCGTTCCGCAAGCCGGAGAAACATTATATCGGCTGAAAAAGTGAATTTATAAAAGCTCACGTTTATAAGCACATTGGTCATATAGGACTGTGATACGGATTTTATCAGAGGAGATTGTTATGGAAAAAGCAGATATAGGATTGATCGGGTTGGCAGTAATGGGGCAGAACCTGGTATTGAATATGGATGAGCATGGATTCAAGGTTGCGGTATTCAATAGAACATTATCAAAGGTGGACGATTTCCTGAGGGGTAGTGCTAAAGGAACACAGATCATTGGTACACACTCGCTTGAAGAGCTGATCAATACGCTTAGTAAACCACGCCGTGTCATGCTTATGGTTCAGGCAGGCAAACCTGTGGATGATTTTATTGATTTACTAATCCAATACCTGGAACCGGGGGATATTATCATTGATGGTGGAAACTCGAATTATAACGATACGATTCGCAGAACAGCATATGTGGAATCGAAGGGATTCTTATATATTGGCACTGGTGTTTCGGGGGGCGAGGAAGGTGCCCGACATGGTCCTTCCATCATGCCTGGAGGCTCACCTGCCGCATGGCCGCAAGTCAAACCTATCTTTCAGGCGATTGCTGCTAAAGTGAAACGACCCGATGGAGGGGAAGATGCCTGCTGTGATTGGGTGGGAGAAAATGGAGCCGGTCATTACGTCAAAATGGTGCATAACGGGATCGAATATGGAGATATGCAACTGATTTGTGAGGCATACCAGTTGATGAAGGAAGGCTTAGGCTTATCAACAGATGAAATGCATGATGTCTTAAATCAGTGGAACGGGGGGAAGCTTGAGTCTTATCTGATTGAAATAACCCGTGACATCCTTGGATTTAAAGACTTGGATGGAGCACCCATCGTTGAGAGGATCCTGGATGTAGCTGAACAAAAAGGAACTGGAAAGTGGACTGGAATCTCAGCGCTGGAAATGGGCGTCCCCCTCACCATGGTTGTCGAAGCTGTATTTGGACGGGCACTATCAGCCCTAAAGGATGAACGAAGCATCGCTTCGAAAGTACTTATCGGGCCGAATTCGCTCATGAAGTCAGGTGCCAAAGCCTTTATCCGTGACCTTGAGCAGGCTGTGTATGCTTCAAAAATCATGTCTTACACGCAGGGATATATGCTTTTCAAGGCGGCAGCAAAGGAATATGGCTGGAACTTGAATTATGGAGGTATCGCGCTGATGTGGCGAGGTGGTTGTATCATTCGCTCCTCGTTTTTAGGAAAGATCAAGGAGGCATTTGATTTGAACCCTGCACTCGAAAATTTGTTGCTTGACCCGTATTTCACCAAACAGGTCGTATCTGCCCAAGCTGGGTGGCGACGGGTCGTGTCTCGAGCGGTGAAGGCTGGCATCCCTACGCCAGCTATCTCGAGTGGACTCGCATTCTTTGATGGATACCGTCACGAACGGTTACCCGCAAATCTATTGCAAGCACAACGTGATTATTTTGGAGCCCATACCTACCAGAGAGTGGATAGACCTCGTGGGGAATACTTCCATACGAATTGGACCGGACATGGTGGCGAGGTGACCTCAACCGTGTGGAAGAAAGGTTAGCTTTAAGTTGATGATCGGTATTATCTTGTTGTGTCCAGGAAGGAGGATGCTATGCTTACGAACCTGAAAATACCAGCTGAAGGAGCATTGGACTTTGTCTCCTTAGGTGCTCTCGTACACCGGATTGATCCCGGGGTTGTCCCATTCCGCAAAGCGACAGAATGTCACATCCATGTAAGTGGCGGTGAATTTAATGTGGCAGCCAACCTTGCTGATTGCTTTAAGCTGCAAACCGGAATTGTCACTGCCATGGTCGATTACCCTATAGGCGAACTAGTCGCTGATAGGGTCAGGGCAATGGGAGTTAAACCTTACTATAAACAGTTTAAGCACAATGGCGTAACAGGACCGAATATCGCAACCGTTTATAGTGATCGTGGTCAAGGGGTGCGAGCACCAGTGGTCTTCTATAATCGCTCAAACGAAGCAGCTGCCCAACTGAAGCCGGGGGATTTTGATTGGAATGTCGTTTTCTCTGGTGGTGTTCGTTGGTTTCACAGCGGAGGCATATTTGCGGCTTTGTCCGACACTACGGGTGAACTGATCATCGAAGCAATGACAGCAGCCAAGGCTGCAGGCGCTGTGGTGTCCTTTGACCTGAATTACCGTCCCAAATTGTGGAATATTTGGGGTGGAGGAAAAAGTGCTGTCTCTATTCTTAACCGAATTGTTACTATCGTAGACGTCCTGGTCGGAAATGAAGAGGATTTACAATACGGGCTTGGTATACCTGGCCCTGATATCACTTCGGCATCAAAATTGGATCCAGGTGCATTCATTACCATGATATACAAGGTGTTGGATAAATATCCGCAGATTAAGGTAGTTGCCACTACATTACGGGATGTGCATTCGTCTAACCGTCACACCTGGGGTGCTATCGCCTGGATGGATGGTGAAACGTATACTTCTCCAATCTGTGAGCTTGACATCCTTGACCGGGTTGGAGGTGGAGATGGTTTCGCTTCAGGGTTATTCTACGGTCTTTTTGAGGGAGTTACGCCCCAACATGCAGTCAATCTTGGATGGGCTCACGGAGCTCTGCTCACCACATATCCAGGTGATACTACCATGGCGTCCCTGGAACAGGTGCAAGCCTTCGCACAAGGTAGTTCAGCCCGTATCCAAAGATGATACTCTGGTGTGGAGATTGTTAGAAGGAATACGTATTAGATTTAATTGTTTTTGTACGAAGACTATTTTCTCGGTAAATTAAGTCTATTTCAGGAGGATGTATGGAAACTATGAAAGCGCTCGTCTTTAGAGAGGTCGGAACAATCGAGTTATGCGAGTTACCAATCCCCAAAGTGACCCAGCCGGATGATGTGTTGATTAAGGTCTCGGCTGTGGGTATATGCGGGTCAGATATTAAAATTCTTGAGGGAAAGCATCACTTTAAGGAAAATACCGTTCTTGGTCATGAATTTTGTGGAACGGTGGCTGAAATTGGCTCACATGTAACCCATGTTAAAGTGGGAGACCGTGTATCGGTCGATAATAATATCCGTTGTGGCTTTTGCTCATTCTGCCGAATGGGACTTTCGAGCCAGTGTGTTGAGATCAAATTCAATGCCATTGGGGTGATGCGGGATGGTGGGTATGCAGAGTACTGCCTGGTACCTGAAAAACAATGTTTTGTGATCCCAAATGAGATTGACGATATCCTGGGAACACAGGTTGAAACTTTAGCAACCGTGGTCAACGGGATGAATACCCTGCTTATGCTACCTTACGACTATGTGTTAATCCTTGGATTTGGACCGATTGGTTATCTCTTTGCCCAATTCGCGAAAAATATAGCCGCCAAGGTTGCTGTGACTGAGATCGATCCGTTCCGGATCAGTGTCGCCAGGCAATGTGGATTAACCGTATGGAATCCCCAAGTGGATGATATCGTGGCGAAGATCACAGAATTCACGCATGGTCGAAAGGCTGACATTGTTGTAGAGGCAACAGGTAATGCGTTAGAACAAGCACTGCAATGTGTGACCCCTGGTGGGAAGGTCTTGCCATTTGGGATGGATTCAAGCATCCAGGCAACGGTTATACCCAATGACATTACTCGGTGGGCAACTAAAATCCTGGGCTTATATTTAGGACAAAACACGATGGTACCGGCCATCAGGATATTTCAAGAGCAACGATTGAACATGAAACCATTCTTCACGAAAACGGTTCCATTGGAAGATGGCGTAAAAGCATTTGATGAGCTGGGGTTGAATCTTAAAACCCTGACTCATCATCCCAAGAGTGCAATGAAAATTGTGATGAACTTACAATGAGGTCATAATGAAACGACGAATCAATATTGCTGTAATCGGTACAGGGCGAATTGGAAGCATGCATACACCCAACCTCGTTCGAAGGATCCATGAAGCGAACGTGGTCGCAGTCTGTGATATCCGTCTCGAGGTGGCTCAAGCGGTAGCGGATGAGCTAGGGATCGAGCGTGTAGTCAAAGATTATCATGAGCTTCTGGAGGATAAGGATATCGAAGCGGTGTTGATTGCCACGAACACCGACACGCATGCTTTCATCGTTAAAGACGCAGCCAATGCAGGAAAGCAGATATTTTGTGAGAAACCGCTTGCACTCGACCTGGCAAGTATTGATGATGTTATGAAGACGGTTGAAAGAACCAAGGTGAAACTTCAGATTGGTTATAATCGCCGGTTCGACAAGAGCTTTCGACGGGTGAGCGAAGAAGTGAATTCAGGTGAAATTGGCCATCCATGCATTTTGCACATCATCAACCGTGATCCGGAACCACCGACACTGGAATATGCAAAAACTTCGGGTGGGATGTTCCTGGATATGAGCATTCACGATTTTGATATGGCGCGTTTCCAGCTTGGTGAGATCACAGAAGTATATGCTATCGGGAATGTGCTCATCGCACCCTATCTCAAGGAAATAGGTGATGTGGACATTGATATTATTACCTTGCGATTTGCGAACGGTGCTATCGGCTCAATCGATAACAGCCGACAATGTGCTTTTGGATATGACCAACGCCTGGAGGTATTTTGCTCAAACGGCAGCGCAATGGCTGGAAATGAATATGAGAATACGCTTATAAAGGGCGATAAATCTGGTTACCATTTGGCTAAACTTCCTAACTTCTTCATGCAACGGTATGCTGAATGTTATATCGATGAATTACGACAATTTCTTGAATGTGTCAGGGATGACAAACCTGTGACACCAACTGGTTATGACAGCCGTGCCTCAGTGTTACTCGGTTTAGCAGCCTGGGAATCGCTCAGGCAAAATCGTCCTATAAGCATGAAAGAATTTATGGGTAAAGATCAAAAATAAATATTATCGAATAGTAGCAACTTATAGAAATGCAATCAACGAAAATTAAAATTAACCAATGGAGATGAAAAATGACGAATTATAAAATTCCCGACGGATACCTACCGACCGATCAACCAGACTTATTTTTTGAGGATAACCCAACAGGTCGTCTCAAGAAAGAAATCTGGGATGCCTCAGATGAGCAGATTGATGCCATTTTGTCCGATTTTGGGATACCCTCTCCTGTAGAGTGGGCAAAATCTGGTTCATATATACAAACGACCACACGCTGGCAGGTAGAACAGAATAGAAAGAAAAACGATGTCGTTTTTATTCCGGTCGGATGCACTGAGCTGCATGGAAGGCATTTACCAAGCGCGGCAGATACACTTTATGTCAGTGCGATTTGCGAAGGGGTGCGACGCTTTACTGCCAAACGTGGTGCTCCGGTGAATCTGGCATTACCCCCACTTATGTACGGGGGTCACCCATTTCACCATCTTGGAATGCCTGGAACCGTCATTGTACGTGAGCATGTTGTGCGTGAGATGATGATTGATGTCATGCTGGGATTATGGAATGATGGATTCCGCAAGCAATTGATTGTCAATAACCACGGCCAATTATGGATGCTGGAATCGGCAGTGCAAGAATTCCAAAAGCGTTACCAATTACCTGGTATCTACCGGGTGATTGACTGGCATCGTGGTGTGCGGGAGTTCTTCCGGACCAGCGAGAGAGGTGGAGAGATGGGAACCAATTTTGTGCACGCTGACGAATCCGAGACCTCTTTAAGTTTGTTATTACACCCCGAAATGGTGGACATGGATTATGCAGTAAATACTGAAGGGAAAAGTTACTTACCCGATGGGCATTTTGACAAATCAGTAGACCCGTTTGCGCGGCCCAGCCGATGGTCTGAAGGCGAGGGTCATTTCGCCATTGAAATTGCAGCGACTCCAGAAGGCGTGGTCGGTAAAGCCCGAGAAGGGGCAGCATCTAAAGCAAAACGCCCAATTGCAGCAATATTAAAATATCTTACTCTGTGGAATGATGACATCCTAACTGCATTCCCTCCTGGGAAATTGCCACCTGTCGAAGAAGTTACTTTACGTACTGCCGAGGAGATGGAACCCTTCATGCGCGAGCCATTGAGCCCAGGTTGGAAACCAGTTTACGCGCTACCCCGTATCGGACAGGGAACGGAAGTATAGTTCTGAATAAGTGTTTAAGTTATTTTACAGTTTAGTTTGGTTATAGAGGAGAATGGACATGGCAGGAAAAATGAAAGGCGTTACACTCGTTGCTGATTGGGATCCTAAACCGGGATTTAAACTGGGTACGAAGGATATTGAAGGACGGCAATCTTATTTAGGAAGCCTAGTTTGGCGGCACCCGAGATTGGAGATCCGTGATTATGAGATTCCAGTCCCTGGACCCGAGCAGGTGTTATTGGAGGTCAAAGCTTGTGGGATTTGTGGTTCAGATGTCCACATGGCACAAGCGGATTCGGATGGTTACATTTATTATCCAGGTTTGACCGGTTTTCCGAGCATACTGGGGCACGAATTCTCTGGAGTGGTTGTACAGGCGGGGAAGAATGCGATCAACAAGCGTACCAACCGGCCTTTTCAGGAGGGTGAACCAGTTACATCTGAGGAAATGCTGTGGTGTGGGCAATGTAAACCATGTGCAGACGGACAGCCTAATCATTGTGAACGATTGGATGAAATAGGATTTAATATTAATGGTGCATATACAAAATACATCCTGGTACCTTCCCGCACAGTATGGAGTTTAGAGCCGCTGAAGGCGCACTACAAAGGGAATGACATCTTCATTGCTGGTAGCCTGGTGGAACCAACGTCTGTGGCGTACAACGCCGTAATTGAGCGAGGTGGGGGTATCAGACCTGGAGATCGGGTTGTAATCCTGGGAGGTGGTCCGGTTGGGATTGCAGCTTGTGCAATCCTTAAAAGAGCGGGTGCTTCCAAGGTTATCATATCTGAAACGCAGGATGAACGTGCCAATATGGCATTAAAATTAGGCGCAGATTACCATGTAAATCCGATAAAAGAAGATTTCGCCACTCGGGTTTTGGAAATTACTGATGGTATGGGTGCGGATCTTTTTATGGAAGCCACCGGGTTGCCTGAGGTAGTATATCCAGGGATTGAGCAAGTGATTTGGGAAGGCAGGACAATTAACAGCACTGTGGTTGTGACAGCACGTGCGAATGCCAAGATGCCTGTCACCGGAGAAGTACTGCAAGTCAGACGTTCCCGCATTATCGGTGCACAAGGTCACTCTGGACATGGTAATTTCGCACGAGTGATTGAATGCATGGCTGCCGGAATGGATATGACCCCGATGAGCACCAAGAAAATCAGCCTGAATGAGCTACCGGAAAACATTGTCCGGTTACAAACAGACCGTAAAGAATGCAAAATCACTTATCTAGCTGATTAAATTTAGAATGAACCTCTATAATGAGATATTCGATCAGGTTGTGGGTGTAAGATGGGCTTATTGAATCAACCCAAGCTTTCCATAGTTTTATCCACTCATGCGACACAATTTGATGCGGTGGCATATAAAGGTGATTTTGAATCCAATATCGCCAAGATAGCAAATTGGGGCTATGATGGAGTTGAACTTGCGATACGGGATCCAGATCTAATTAATGTGGATGCGCTGGAAGCTATCTTAACAAATCATGAAATAAAAGTGCCAGCCATTGGTACCGGTCAGGCGTGGGGTGAAGAGCGATTATCTTTTACCAATCCCGACCTGTCAGTCCGGAATAAAGCCATTTCCCGGATTAAAAGTCATATTTCCCTTGCAAAGCGATTAAAATCGCTGGTTATAATCGGGTTGATACGTGGCATGACACCTCCCGGTCAAACAAAACTCCAATCCATGCTATTTCTTGAAGGATGTCTCCGAGATTGTGCAAAGGCTGCATCGGATCACGGTGTCCGATTAGCGGTGGAACCTTTGAATCGATATGAAACGGATTTAATCCTCAATGTTGATGAAGGTTTGGAGTTAATCGACAGGATCGATTCACCCAACCTTGGGTTGCTGTTGGATACATTTCACATGAATATTGAAGAAAAGAGCATTGAACAATGTATTCGCAGATCTGGTGATTCCGTTTTCCACTTTCATGTGGCTGATTCGAACCGTTGTTATCCTGGTGGCGGACACCTGGATTTTAAAGCACTCCTTGAAGCTTTGAAATCCACAGGCTACCAAGGGTGGATATCTGGTGAGTTCATGCCAATACCTGATCCCGACACGGCAGCACAAAGGAGCATCACCTACCTTAAGCAGGTTTTTACTTTGATATAAACTCGATTGTGGAAAATCTATAATATTGTAAAGACCTTCCTTGAAGCGTGATGGGATTATAGCGAACGGGAGATTCCAGGTGGATCTCCCGTTTTTTTTCAATGTAGTCTTAATTAACCACAAAGGTAATAATATTTAAGTGGTAACTTTATACATCACATACTCTTTATATCCAGTAATAATTGGATAATAGCCACATAGCTCCTTATCTAATGTATAGTCTCCAGTATCAACCCATAATGGACGACCTTTAAGCGATTGTAATTTTTCGGGAGTACTAATGATATGTATGCGTGTCTCCCCCACCTTGCGAATGACTGTAGGGCTTATTTGCTGGTTTCCACGTCCGAAGATACAACCCTGTCCGCCAATCGGTGTGACAATGATCTCTGATGTCGAATACTTAAACAGAAGTTCCAGTAAGGCAGATTCATTTACGTCCGATGCAATTACTCTTCCATCAAGAAATACATCTACTCCGAGCAAATTTTTTTCAATCCCCAGGTATTTAGCAATTGCGTAAGTGCTAGAGCCGGGACCAAAAATATACATTGTGCCTGGAGACATCCGCTCATAACAAATCTTCGGCAATGCCTTTTAATGCAGAAGACAGTAGTTTTGGACTCGCTGCCTTAGCTCCTTGAATAAATCTCTGTAAATATGGCACCTTGAGAAATCCATATAGTTTCGGAGATACCTGCCCTTGACGGAACTCTTCTTCATCAATATCCATTACCTCAGCAAGGTTTAATTCCGTCTCCTCACGCAAATAAGCCATGGCGAGTTCTCCTGCTGCTCGAGGATGGATAGCATATACTGCTGAATGAATTTTCACTCCAGCAGGAATACCTAAGGTGGGGATTTCCGATCCTCCGGCCTCACAAATATCCCGAGCTGTTCCATCACCACCAGTAAATATTAGGAGTGATAAATCCTTATCCATCAATTCTTTTACAGCTCGCTTCGTATCTTCTGCTGTGGTATGGTCTAATAATATATGCCCCAGCACAAAAGGCATAAAGCCTGCTTGCCTTGCAGCTGTTTCACCCATACTTCCGGGATAGGTCAAGATATCTAGATCAGTCTTCAAAGGTAGGAGATACTTTAATGTCTCTATTGTTCTATCCGTAGCGTAGGGAATCGCACCGAGTTCAACAGCCCTTTGCTGGATATCAGCACCATCGCTTCCCTTCAAACCGACGCGTCCACCCAACCCAGCCACAGGGTTTACTATCAGACCGATTCGTTTCATTTCTTCTTAACCAATCACCTGTTTAGACTTACGCTTGTAAGCGCGCCAGGTAATACACCATTGCTGTGGATCATCTAGTGGACGCTGGTTGATTGTGTGGACTGTACTGTTGTATGGAGCGTTTTTTACCAAATCGGGATTCTCATAAGCCTCATTCGCCACGTTTTCTATGATCGCTGCGTATTCATCTAATTCTTCTTTCGAATACGACTCTGTGGGTTCTAATGTACATGGTTCTGGGACCACGTATGGATGGTGGCTGGTCCAGTAATGGACACCAAAATCAGCTGCACGGATTCCCAGCTCATCAGAATGGATTCCGGTTTCCTCATAAAGCTTTTCCCAAGAATAACGCACCTGTTCGATCCTGCGTTTTCCTTCCGCATATGGTGCACTTACTCCACGGATCGATAGGATTTTATGCAGTAGGTAATTGTTATTTAATACTGCTATTTCTGCCACTTCGCGCAGACCCTCGGCTCCAAGAGCCATCACCCAGGCATAGGCCTTGAGAACTGCGGGAGCAACTCCATAAAAAGGACGAATTTTACCGATACTATTTGGAAGATCATAATTGAGGTAATAATTATTGCCATCAAAATCAACCAATGGGACGGGCAGGAATGGTATTAACTCTTTGGTAACACCGGTTGCTCCAACTGCTGGTCCACCACATCCGTGAGGTGTGGAGAAAGTTTTATGCAGGTTGAAATGGCACAAGTCGAAACCAGCTTCACGGGCACGAGTGACGCCGAGTATTCCATTTGCGTTAGCCTGATCGTAGGAGCATAATCCACCTGCGGTATGGACAAGCCTGGTGAATTCAGCGATTTTGGGGTTATAAATACCGGTATCTTCCGGGTTAGTTATTAAAAGACCTGCGGTCCGCTCGCAGATGGCAGCTCGCAAAGCTTCTATATCCGGGTAACCGTCTTCGTCAGGATAGATGGTGATCACCTTAAACCCTGCTACCTTCGCGCAGGCAGCGTCAGATGGATGCGAGAAGATTGTGGTTATGATTTCATCTCGTTGAGCTTTCTCCCCCCTTGATGCATGATAGGCACGGATAATGCTCGCATTGGTATAGATTGCAGCGGAACCTGCGCCAGGCTGTAGGGTGAACCTGTCCAATCCCGAAATTTCTTTCAGTATCTGTTCAAAGCGCCAAAAAACTTCGAGTATACCTTGAACTGTCGACTGGTCTTGTAGTGGGTGTAATTCTGTCATTTCATCCACTCGGGCTAGTTGGTCGTTTATTTTCGGGCTATATTTCATCGTGCAGGTGCCCTGTCCAACATCAATGTTGCAATCCACTCCTAGTGTTTCTTGAGATAAATGGACATAATGTCTTAATACAGCTGGCTGCGACATTTCAGGCAATTGGGGCGGGTTCTTACGAAGAAGTGAATCGGGTATCCCATTCAGTGGGTTTCCCACTTGAGATTTAATTCCTTCATCTACCTCGGGAACTAATATCCCTCGCTGACCAGGCTGGCCTAACTCAAAAATGACCGGTTCATCCCATCGCGCTTGGTGGAATCGACGAAGGTTTGGTTTGCCATCCGTAAAACGCTCACCGGTAATGTTATTCATGCCACCACCTCCTTCAATGCTGAGACCAGCTGATCGATATCTTCTTTGGTATGAACCTCAGTGAAGCAGAACAATGCACTTTCACCCAGCCAGGGAAATTCATGGCTTAAATCTTTACCCCCAAAAATTCTTTTTTCCAACAAGGCGTGATTGATATTAGCCACTGTCTTTCCTGTTTTATCAAAGTTGACGACAAATTCTTTGAAGGGTGGAGCCTGGAATACTCCAGTGTTTACATTAGTTAGTTTGCTCATTTCTTGTTTCGCATATTGTGAACGATATAAGATTCCTTCACAAATCTCTTTCATACCTTGGGGTCCCATCAAGGCAAGGTAAACTCCTGCTGTAATTCCCCATAATGCCGATGCTGTGCCAACCCATTCCTTGCCCTCCTCGCGCTTAGCAAATGATGTTCGATCATAGGCCACATCGCCAAATCCATACTCTCCTTTCACTCTGGTTGGAACAATACCAAATAAACGCGAGGGATATTGCATAACATATTTTTCCTCATCGCGACTGGCAATAAATCCTGCCTGGCCACCGCCATATGACATGTGCATTCCCAGCGGCTGGATATCACCGACGACAATATCAGCCCCATATCGGATGGGGGGTTCTAGAATCCCTAATGAAATTGGATCTACGTTTACAATGCAGATTGCACCATGATTATGGGCTATTTTGGTAATTTCAGGTCCCTTGAGCTCTAAAAAGCCAAGATATGACGGATTCTCAAAGAAAACGGCTGCTATTTCAGGGGTGAGTAATTCTTTCAAATGGTGTAAATCAATCCCACCTGTCGATGGATTATGCTTAACCATAATAACTTCGATATCGAATTTGAGATAATCCCGTATTTTTGATAATAAATCCCGACCGATAGTTTCAGGCAATAAGACTTTATTCCTGTTTGTAATGCGGCAAGCCATCCGCAATGCAGTGGCAGCTGCCTGGAATCCATCATATGTCGGAACATTGACAACATCCATTTCAAGTAGTTCAGCCATCATGCTGGCGTATTCAAAAAGTGATTGAAAGCGACCATGGTCATCATATGGCTCACCAGCATAGGCTGTAAGGAACTCACCACGTGAGTTTATTTCATCGCATACAGCTGGAACGTAGTGTTGATAACAACCAGCACCTATAAAATTTAGATATTGTTTTGTTGTTTTATTCTTTTTAAGTATTTTTTCAACATGGCAGCGAAGAGCATATTCCGAGGTGAAAGGTGCAGGTAATTTCATTTGTCCAATGAAACGTAACTCATTGGGAATGTCGCTATAGAATTCATCGACACTAGACGCACCAACTTCCTTTAGCATTTGGGCTTTAATATTGGGTTCGGAATTAGGGATGAATGGATAGACGGTTCTCTTTTGTGCCATTAATGCCTCCTTTATATATTTCTATAGGTAGTACCTAATTTGAATGATATCCTGATATTAATAAATATTCTCGGACCATGTACTATGTGCAGGAAAAATGGACGAACCATGACAAAAGTATTTTATTGGGATCTGACGGTAATATAAACTACATATAAAAATTCAATTCAAAAAACTAACCCTCGCGCCTCGGTGGATATCCATTTGTTGAATCATTATCTTTTATTATTTTAGTTTTGCGACGTCAATAGGATACATCTAACTAACCACTTTTATTGAGAATCAACAGGTTACAGAAAGAATGTTACACCAACTTAATCGGATTATGCAACCTTTTTTCTGTACATATGAGTCGGGCGGTTAAACGAGGATAGGCAGCCTGCAACCCTGTGCTGGTGGAATAAATCAATCAAAAACATTCACAATCGTGGAATGTAAAAAACGGAGATTAGTCAATTTGGTATGGAATCTTTGCTGTCTAAAACAATTGCAGGGTTTTATACAGCGACCAAGATGCAGTGATTAGACGCTTTTTAGATGCCATTAGACACCACAGATACCATCCAGGGTGTCCATAACTCTTGACACCTATGATTATCTGACACCATAGCTCCAGAGTGAAGCGGTTGAGCCGATTGATGAGTTGATCATGTCCATCCAGATAAAACCATACACAACTGCACACCAAGCCAAAAATACCCCAGATAGACCAATTTTCCACCCCCCTTATTTTGAATATAAAAGAGATTTCTCCCCCAGATCTCCCACATATGGTGGGGTGCCTGACGGGATTTGAACCCGCAACCACTTGATCCACAGATACGGCGTTTTTCATCCATCCCGTATTTATAGCAGTAGTACGTCCATGTAGTCCTGTAAATTATGGCTTTTTGTCCATAGAATCCACAGATTGTGATGGCTTATTCAAAAACTGCACACGAACTGCACACGGGAAGGTAAGTGGTAACCCTGTCCAATGGGGGAGAACGCGATGCACTTTGCCCTTGAAGCTCCGACTTTTATCAAGCCATCGTTCATGTGCTGGATGACTTGGAGGGCGGAATTGACGCGGGAGGTTTTAGAGATGGATTTCAAGAGGACATTATGCCACTTATGGCAGTGGATTGTCTTGAGCCTGTGTAATTGCCCAACTTTCCGAGTGAGCTGCCGTGGCCGAGATGAGATAACCTTCCTAGCCCAGAACCAACCATCGAGATGCAAACAATCCAATTTTGCCGCGTGAAACCATCGGTCTGCTCGACTTAGTGGTTGGGCAGCCTCTTGAAGAGTTACCATTAACCTGCTATGCGACCACCTTCAATCACCAAAGCATGGCTGGTAATAAAAGATCACCTTTTCGAACAGAGCCACAATATGGCCTCCATCCGCTTGAGAACTACCCGTATGGCCCAAATTATCGGGCTAATACCGCCCTATACCCTATTTGATACATAAAGGCAAATACAAATAGAGTCCACTACCGATGGTGAACGTCCAACCGTCGCTGGTGACGATGACTGTACCACCATGATCTCGCCCTTCCACCTTCCAGTAATAAATGCCGTCTGCATAGGCAGTCTGTTGTCCAGCAGCGTAAGGGGTGAAAGACACATAGTCGGTGTATACAACGTCGTAGGACGGGCTGAAGTCAGCTTCCTTGCTGACGAGAAGGCGATAGTCATGCGCCCCTACGACCCGGGTCCACTGGAAAGTCGGGTCTGTGGTCAACGTGGCACCATCGGCGGGGGCGATCAACGGCAGGGTCATCTGCTTGGTAAAGCTGCGTGCCAAACTGGTAGCGATGACTGTACCGCTATGGTTTCGCGCTTCAACCTTCCAGTAGTAAGTACCGTTGGGGTAGGCATTCTGTTGGCCGGAGGTGCCATAAGTGTATGGGGTGAAAGACACATAATCGGTGTATACAACGTCGTAGGACGGGCTGAAGTCAGCTTCCTTACTGACGATAAGGTGATAATCATGCGCCCCTACGACCCGGGTCCACTGGAAAGTCGGGTCTGTGGTCAACGTGGCACCATCGGCGGGGGCGATCAACGGCAGGGTCATCTGCTTGGTAAAGCTGCGTGCCAAACTGGTAGCGATGACTGTACCGCTATGGTTTCGCGCTTCAACCTTCCAGTAGTAAGTACCGTTGGGGTAGGCATTCTGTTGGCCGGAGGTGCCATAAGTGTATGGGGTGAAAGACACATAATCGGTGTATACAACGTCGTAGGACGGGCTGAAGTCAGCTTCCTTGCTGACGATAAGGTGATAATCATGCGCCCCTACGACCCGGGTCCACTGGAAAGTCGGGTCTGTGGTCAACGTGGCACCATCGGCGGGGGCGATCAACGGCAGGGTCATCTGCTTGGTAAAGCTGCGTGCCAAACTGGTAGCGATGACTGTACCGCTGCCGTTCCGCGCTTCCACCATCCAATAGTAGGTACCGTTGGGGTAGGCATTCTGTTGGCCGGAGGTGCCATAAGTGTATGGGGTGAAAGACACATAATCGGTGTATACAACATCGTAGGACGGGCTGAAGTCAGCTTCCTTGCTGACGATCAGGTGATAGTCAGCCGCACCAACCACGCGCGTCCAACTGAAGTTGGGTTCAGTGGCGGTCGTCTCCCCATCCGCTGGGGTCTGTAACTGCGGAGTAAGGTCAATGGGTGGCGGGGGAGCGTTCAGGGTGAAAGTGCGGGCTACGCTGACCGTCCCCACATGACCTTCAGCATCTACCCCACTTACCCGCCAATAATAGGTGTTGAGGGCTACAGCATCGACGGGGGTGATCCGGGTGTTGTAAGTGGTGTAGGTATGATCCACCGGGACAAAGGTGGGGAGGTGCTCAACTCGACTTTGTAGTAGGCAGCACCCTCCACCGCCTGCCACTCCAGGACAGGCTCGACGATGGTGATTCCGTTGGCGGGGCTAACTAACGTGGGAGCCGGGATGTTCTTGATAAAGGTCCAGGCTGTGCTGGGCGTGCCAACGTGATCCCCAGCGTCTACCCCGCTCACGCGCCAGTACCAGGGGTTGTTGTCAGTGATGGCAGCGTTGGGGGTGATCCGGGTGTTGTAAGTGGTGTAGGTATGATCCACCGGGACAAAGGTGGGGAAGGTGCTCAACTCGACTTTGTAGTAGGCCGCACCCTCCACCGACTGCCACTCCAGGACAGGCTCGACGAGGGTGATTCCATTGGCGGGGCTGACCAACGTGGGAGCCGGGATGTTCTTGATAAAGGTCCAGGTTGCGCTGGGTGTGCCAACGTGATCCCCAGCGTCTACCCCGCTCACGCGCCAGTACCAGGGGTTGTTGTCAGTGATGGCGGCGTTGGGGGTGATCCGGGTGTTGTAGGTCGTGTAGGTCTGATCTAAAGTGTAAAAGGTTGGGGAGGTGCTCAGCTCGATCTTGTAGTAGGCCGCACCCCTCCACCGCCTGCCACTCCAGGACAGGCTCGACGATGGTGTTGTCGTTCGCAGGGTCGGTCAATACCGGAGCAGGAATGTACTTGGTAAAGTTGATTTTGCTGCTCCAGGGTCCGGCGATGTGGCTACTGTCGTAGGCACGCATCCGCCAATAGAGGGGCTCGTTGGTGAAGGGGTTAGAGTCGTTGGGAGTCAGTGTCAGATTGTATGTCGTGTCGCTCCAGTAGATTGTAACCGGGTTGCTCTGGGGTCCAACCTCGACCTCGTAGTACTCTGCTTCACTGGAAGCCTGCCAGAAAAAGGTGGGCATCACAATCATTGAGCCGTCAGCTGGACTGATTGGTACCGGGGCTGGCGGCTGAGCTGATACAGTAGTAATTTCGAGTGATAGGAGGGTGGCGAGAGCAATGAGCATACTTAATGGACGTAATAGTTTTTGCTTTTTCATAGTGCGCCTTTCTTCTTTGCTTTCCGCTAGCTTTAGTATCGGAAGCCCAACTATTCGGTCAGCCGTGGTAAAGTGGCTAAACAAGTAATGGACCTATATAGCTTAATCCCCTAAATAATTTAATGCATTAGGCTATAGCAGGAAAAAATAAATTATTTATTTCACAAAGTATAGCATAAACTGGGAAAAGGAATATGTTCCAGCTTGACCTCCCCAACGAAGAGGGTAAAGCAGATATAATTGAAAGTATAAGTTTCGCAATGGGAGATTAGCATAATTAAATTGGCTTTAGCTGATTCCGTTTTTATAAGGAAGCCAGGTTGCTTTATTCATTTCGACCAATTATTTAGCAAAGGATATGAAAATGAAAAACTACCTATTTATATTGACTATCGTAATCCTCGTACTACTTGCAGTTAATAGCGAAGATGACTGCTGGTGATAATCAAACAACTGGCACAGATGTGGGTGGTATTATCTCGACAGATACCACTTGGACAATGGCAGGCTCACCCTATAATTTGATTGCTGATGTTCAGATTGACATACCAGCCACTCTGACAATCGAACCGGGTGTGGTAGTCCACGGTAATGGGCTTGCTATACAAACATGGGGAACGCTCCATGCGGTTGGTACACAAGATGACTATATTCAATTCATTCAAACCAATATTGTGCCAGGAACAAATGGCTCCTCTGCCACGCCATTTTTAATAGAAATTCGCTACGTAGACCTTCATTGTGGAAGTATCTACGGAGGAACGGGTAATGCTATTTATGGCAGTCTTACCCTTACGGATTCTCATCTCTGGACACCTCAATTTATATGTATATATGGTATCCAGTGTCAGATACTTTTTATCGAGCGCAATTCTTTCTACTTAGGCAATAATATTGCCGGGCAAATAATTGATGGTGGAATCAATAATGGTAGGAAAATATATATTCGAAACAATGTATTTTTTGCCACTAATTCATCAGATGAGACTGAAGGACTAATCGCCAACTGGGCAGCTATGAAACGTCCGAAATGATAGTCGAGTACAACAGTTTTTTGAATACTGATAGAGTGGCTGTATCTGTAGTACTTGGACATGACGCCACAAAGATGACTGCTATTAATAACTATTGGGGCACAACTGATACAAACGTAATAGATACGATGATACTAGACCGCAATGATGACCTGAATAGAGTGAGTTACATTGAATATGTGCCATTCCTAACAGAGCCCCATCCCGATACACCTGATTTTGTCCTTCCAAACCCCACCAATATTTTACTTACTAATGATAGCTTGGAAGAGAACATGCCGGTGGAGACGAGGTAGGTATTTTCAACTCAGAAGATGTTGAAGTGTGCAATTCTTTCAACTATACATTGATATCTGGCAATGGAGACACAGATAATGGCTCATTTACAATTGTTGGTGATAAACTGCTAACAGCAGCAGTATTTGACTATGAGACCAAATCAAGTAACTCTGTCCGTGTTCACAGTACAGACAGTGGAGGTCTGTACTTTGAGAAGGTCTTTGTTATCACGGTGACGAATGCCAATGAAGAACCCACGGATATCACCCTCTCAAACGATGAAGTGCCTGAAAATAAGGATATTGGCACGTTGATAGGTTCCTTCAATACCATAGACGTAGAGTCGGGTGATGAGCACAGCTATAGCCTGGTAATCGGAGTAGGTGATATAGACAATGCGTCCTTCAGCATCGCTGGTAATCAACTGCTCACAGCAGAAGTGTTTGATTTTGAGACCAAATCAAGTAACTCTATCCGTGGTTCGCAGTACAGACATTGGAGGTCTTGTACTTTGATAAAGTTTTTATTATCACGGTAACGGATGTCAAAGAAGTCTATTTACCGATAGTATATAGCGAAATATCTGTAACGAGGAATGTTGTAATAACAACTATTGAGGTTGATGGGTTGCTCCGTAGAGCCCACTACCCACATATGGTGGTTTGATGCCTTATGTGTCTTATTAGTATGTTAGCTTGATTTAGCACCACTCATATATAGCCAACACTCGTAAAATTGTCGACAATCTCCGTATATGGGTAGATATTTTTAGCGTCAAGCGCACGTAGTATACCATTTAGACATTCATGGGGTTTGATGTCCTTCATATCACCACCTGTGGGGGTAGTATGTCGAAGATATCCATATTTTCCATACCATGTTACTGGCGTTGCAGCTGGTTGCAGCAGGATCACAGATCCACGGTATGAAGCAAGGAAAGGCAACCCGTGGCCCTGTCTAGATGGGGATTTGATGGAAATGATGTCCTTGAAAAACATCAACATCATTTT
>CAVZEP010000017.1:0-29569 GCA_963774275.1 uncultured Chloroflexia bacterium
CCCTTCCGGGAAACTCCCTTTGCTGATTTAAGTATCCTTCCAGGAACGCCTTGAGTTTATATTTGTGTACCGTCGGTCGGCTTACTCCCAGATCGCGGGAGATGCTTCGTTCACTTTCCTTCTCTCGCAATCGGTAAATGATTTCGGTATAGATGTTCATGTGAATCCGCTCCATGTTCGCTGTTCCTCCCCATAGTGGTCTTGGGAGAAATTCTGCCACAGTGGTAAACACCGGGCGACAATGGGTGGTAAACATCGGGCGATCACGCCCTGTAAACACCAGGCGACTATGACTGGTAAAGTCTACCCCGGTCAATGATATCTTCTTGTCACTTTTATCCAACAAGGGTGCAGTTGTGGTGCAGTTGGGGTGTTGAACCGTGGATTCAGATGATATGTTGGATAAACCTCACCCGATATATGGGATGTATTGGATAACTCAATACCATATGTGCGAGATGGACATTAGTTGCCTTAGCTCTTAAACAAGCGGAGAATAGGATATTGGAGGACTTTTTATCGGACGTCTCTCGCATGAGAGGAATATAATCTTTCACCCTTCATATTCGGATTATCGGTAGGATTCTCTCAATGTTGTCACAAGACTTCTTTTAGGTGATAAATAAGTGTTCTTCGTCAAGTGTGTTGCTTTTGATGGGATTCTTCGGTATACTGGAAACTACTATAAAGCGACAATGCAATAGAAAAAAGTAGACAGATACACGTAGAAAATGAAATAGGAGTAAATCGGTCATAAGGAAAGGTTTAGTAATCATTATGAATAACTATCGAATTGCTGTATTACCTGGAGATGGTATCGGACAAGAGGTGATGCCGGAAGGATTGAAAGCACTTCAGACGGTAGCCCAAAAAACCGGTAGCTTTCAAATGCATTTTGACACTTATCCTTGGGGTAGTGAATATTATCTAAAAACCGGTCAGATGATGCCAACAGATGCATTAACTATACTCTCTGATTATGACGCCATCTACTTTGGCGCTATCGGATTGCCGGGAAAAATACCGGATCATGTGACATTATGGGAATTCATACTTCCAATCCGTCAGGGTCTTGATCAATATGTCAATTACCGCCCCAGCAAACTACTGCCAGGAATGAAAGGTCCATTAAGGGATAAAGGACCATCGGATATTGATTTTGTGGTCATCCGCGAGAATACAGAAGGCGAATATTCAGGTATTGGCGGTCGCGCTCATGTTCATACTGAGCAGGAGGTAGCAATCCAGACCAGCATATTTACTCGATTTGGGGTTGAACGCGTGATGCGCTACAGCTTCGAGTTAGCTCGTCGGCGCAGGAAGAAAGTAACAAGTGCGACGAAGTCTAACGCTTTCCAATATAGTATGGTGTTTTGGGATGAAATCTTTGATTTAGTCAGAGCGCAGTATCCTGACATTCAAACCGAAAAATGGCATGTTGATGCACTGGCTGCTCGTTTTGTTACGAGACCAGAAACATTGGATGTGATTGTTGCCTCAAACCTGTTTGGCGATATTCTTTCTGATCTTGGAGGAGCCATTCAGGGGAGCTTAGGAATGGTGCCTAGTGGTAACCTTAACCCTGAAAAGAAATATCCATCGCTATTTGAGCCGGTTCATGGCTCGGCTCCTGACATTATGGGAAAAGGAATTGCTAATCCAATAGCCATGATATGGGCTGGCTCTCTGATGTTGGGATTCTTGGGTGAAGCAGAAGCTGCAAAGCTAATAATGGAAGGGATATCAAATACTGTATTAAAGGGACAGGTTATTACCCCTGATTTGGGTGGTACAGCTTCCACATCACAGGTCGGGCAAGCGATCTGTGACCAAATCTAGTCTGAAGTGTCCGGACGCGTGGAGGCCGATAATCGCTCATTGCAGATCTCTGGTGGACACAATAATTGTTTAAGCCTACATCTGAACTACACCAACCGCCTATTCTCATAAGTCATACTGATTTGGATTCAAATAGCGTCGCTCCAGTGAGCCGAGTTTAGATGCTTTCAAGTATTTGTATTTCTTACGCGAGGATATTGTTCCTCGGGTATTAATTATTACCAGTTGAGGGTTCAAGAAGGCACGTCTGTGGACCAGGAGCACCATCTATTCCCATATCAGGCTCCGTCAAAAAAAGATCAATTTATAGCAATTGGTGACAGTTATTTATCCGACTTCCGGGAAATACCCCAGCTTATTAGAAATTATATGAGCTGTATTGGACAGTTCTGTTATGAAATAATCTCTCTTATCATCTCGTAATATCTGCATGGATAAACCCGAAATGTTTATTGCACCAGTCACATCTCCACCGTGCTCAAAGATAGGAACTGCGATTGAACCAAGACCCAATGTCAGCTCACTATCTTGGATCGCATAACCTTGTTCGCGGGTTTTCTTTAGCTCTTCCCGAAATTGGTTGGGATCGGTGATAGTAGTTTCTGTGCGGGGTACGAAATCGATCTTAGAGATCGACTGGTCCCAAGTTTCAATGGGCCGATATGCCAGCAATACTTTACCCATAGCAGTACAATAAGCTGGTGAGCGATGTCCGATTGGGGTCTGATAATTAAGTTTTTCAAGGACCTCGATAACACCAACTGTTACGACTTCTACCCCGTCCAATATACCGAGTTTAACAAATTCATCGATACGTTTTGAGAGTTCATACATATGGGATAAGGCGACATCACGTACAGCGATACCCATTCGAGCAGGTAAACTCAAGGCAAGCATGCGTACCGATAGATGATAACGTTTGGTATCATCGTCTCGCACCAGATAGCCCAAGTGTTCCAAAGTGTATATGAAACGAAACACGGTTGCTTGGTCCAATTGGGTCATTGCAGCGATTTCCGAAACCTTTAAGCTGGTTTTTTTACTGAAAATGTGGACAAAATCTTCAAGCCACGCACAAGTGAGGAAACAATATAATCTTCTTTTACTTCTTCAGAATTTAATACCATAATTTGCTTTCCATGTTAGCTTGTTAATTTTCACAGACCCAATATCCGGTAAATATTATAATACATTATGAAAAAAATTTTACATAATGAAATAGAGGGTGTTGAAAAACAAGATAATAATTGACCTTTTGGGGAAAATTTAATACAATTGAGACAATCACCCAAAGGAGGCTGGTATGGAAAAGCAACGATTTGTTGAGACTGGCAGCAGTTCATTTTTCGGAGAATATCTTTACGACCAGGTGGTTCCAGCCCATCACTTTCTGCGCCAACTGAAGCAAATCATCCAATGGGAGTGTTTCACGCAGAAGCTAATCCGGCTGTACAAAGGGGGCGGGGTAGTCGGGCGTCCGCCGTTTGATCCAGCATTGGTATTGAAAATGGAGCTGATCGCCTATTTATACAATCTGACCGAGCGACAGGTGGAAGTGTACCTGAATGAGAACCTACCGGCCAAATATTTTGTTGGACTGGCGGCGGATCAAAGTGCGCCAGATCATTCTACGTTGACAGTCTTTCGGGAGCGGTTGATACGACGCGGCAAGCTGAAGGTGTTCGAAGAGATGCTGGAAGAGATTGTGAAAATTGCGCTGCGGAGCGGGATCCAGTTTGGCTCGATCCAGATCGTGGACAGCGTGCACAGTATAGCGAATGTGAACACGGACAAAGATCAAAAGCGCCAGAATAAAGGAAAAGGACCTCGGGATCCAGGCGCTCGCTGGGGGGTCAAGCACAAGCGCAAAGTCCAAACCGAAGATGGCAAAAAAGAAGAGCAGGTGCAGTATTTCTACGGCTACAAAGCCCATGTCAGCCTGAATGCTGAGAACGGTTTGATGACCAGCCTGGAATTCACTTCTGGGGAAGCTATGACGGACATCACTTTACTTCGTTGGTTGATCATGATTTGGAGCAGGAATTACCGCTAGAAATCTACACGGCTGACAAAGCCTATGATGATGGCGAGAACCATTACAACCTGGAAGTACGCGGTCTACATTCCGCTATCCGCTTGAAGAAGACCCGCACCGAAAAGAAAAACGATAACAAGCAGGTTTGGCTCGACTTACGCCAAACCCCCCAATACCAGCAAGGCCTGAAGGAACGCTACAAGGTGGAGCGTAAATTCGGTGAAGCCAAACAAGGGCACGGTCTCGGTCGCTGTCGTTACCTGGGTAGACTGGGTTTTGCTGTGCAAGCCTTCTTCACTGCGATCATGCTCAACTTGAAACGTATGGTCAAGCTCCTGACTGGGGTCGGTTTCAAAACCCAAGCGGTTGCTTAGGCAAGGGTGTATTGTCGATATCGCCCGAAAGGAGGGCAAATTGTCCTGAATTTTGACTGATTTAGCATGATCAGTGGGCTTTTCATGCGAATTTCACCGGTTTATTGAGCATTTTCCAACCGGCTGTGTTCTCTTATGACCTTTTTTCAACGCCCTCTGAAATATATTTTCTAATCATGATAGAAATATCTAATAGAACTGATACCAGTTGACCGATCTATCATGATATTAATAGCTAGGATTAAGATATAAGAAATTCGGTCATAAATTAATGTTTTCCATAGTCAAAATATGGTAGATGTACAAGAAATAATCTATTTGGGTTTGATAATTCTTTTTAATCATCATGGTTGATAAAATAAAATTCCTATAGTGACTGTAATACTTCCCGAAATCTTGGAAATTGCCAGTTTGATATTCTCAATCGAATTGGAATAAACCAGGCGAAGATAACCTTCGCCATACTCCCCAAAAGAGGAACCGGGCAAGACAGCGATCCCAGCATTGTCTAAGAGCAGATCAGCCAATTCGGATGAAGTACGCCCGAACGATTTAACATTAGGAAAGGCATAAAAGGCTCCCTGTGGACGTTGGCAGGTCACTCCGGGTATAGCGTTTAACCCTTCGACTATGGTATTTCTCCGGCGTTGATATTCTGCTACGACCAAATCAACCTGTTCTTGGGGTCCGGTAAGCGCTTCAATCCCAGCGACCTGGACGAAGTGAGCGGTGCAGCCCACTGAGTGGGTGAGCAACAATTGAACCACATTGGCAAGATCCTTAGGCATTATGCCAAATCCCAGACGCCAGCCGGTCATGGCATAAGTTTTAGAAAACCCATCCACAATGATCGTGCGCTCCAACATATCAGGCAAGGCTGCAATTGAGGGGACGCTGGCGTTATCGTATACGATACGGGCATAAATCTCGTCAGACATCACCCAGCAGTTGTGACGTTGAGCGGCCATGGCGATCTGCTCGAGGTCAGCTTTGGGTATCACTCCACCAGTGGGGTTGCTGGGTGAATTGAGAATGATCAGCTTTGTGCGATCATTGACCAGGTGGTTGAATACCTCTAGATCGAATGAGAAGTTCTTTTCTTCCAGAAGAGGTACAGGCACTGGAATCCCACCTGCGATACGTATCATCGCTTCATAAGTTGGGAATCCTGGATTGGGGTAAATCACCTCATCCCCGGGCTCGATCAATGCCAATGTGGGGAAAAATAGGTTGGGTTTTGCACCCGGGCTGACAACCACCTGGTCGGGATGGAATTGCAACCCACGTCGGCGACCAGCATCCTCGGCGATCACTTCACGTAGAGATTTCATGCCGATCGGAGGTGTATAGCGTGTCAGTCCTTCCGCAATGGCCTTGATCCCGGCCAGGCGGATGTTGGCAAAGGTCTCAAAATCTGGTTGACCGATCTCAAGGTGAATGATCTTGCGTCCCGTTGCTTCAAGAGCTTGGGTACGTGCCAGCACCTGATATGCCCCTTCGGGTTTTAAGTGTTGGGTCCTAAGTGTATAACTCATAACATGCTCATCAACTCGTCGTATTCTTCATCTTTCATAGTGAACCAGTTCTCTGGTTGTGGGAAAGATTTGTCTGAAACTTCCTGAACATAATCCGCGAGGCCGTTCAGGATCACCTCGCCGGCATTCCCGAATACCTTGGCCATGCGTGGTTTAAAGCGCGGGAAAAGGCCAAACATGTCGTGGTAGATCAACAGCTGACCATGGGCATGAGGACCAGATCCCAGGCTCATGATGATGCAGTTATCGGCGCGCTCAGTGATGATCTTGCATATACGGTCAGGGACCATTTCCAGCAAGATGGCGGTAGCTCCAGCCTGCTCGAGAGCCTTGGCAAAATCAATGATCTTCTTTGCAGATTTGGCAGCCCGTCCCTGTACTTTATGACCACCCAGAGCTGCAACACTTTGGGGGGTTAACCCCAAATGGCCTATAGCAGGGATGCCAGCATTAACGATTCCATTGATACGATCAGCCATTTCCGCGCCACCCTCCAATTTGATAGAATCACACCCGGCTTCAGCCATAAAGCGCCCGGCATTGCGAATGGCGCTCTCCACGCTGGGTTGATAGCTCATATAAGGCATGTCACCAACAATGAAGATATTGGGTGTCCCTCGGCGAACAGCGGCTGCATGGCGGATCATGTCGTCCATAGTGGCTGGCAACGTAGTTTCATATCCGAGCATGGTCATAGCCAGGCTGTCTCCAACCAGGATCATATCGAGCCCAGCTTGTTCCATAAGATAGGCAGTGGGATAGTCATAGCAGGTGAGCCAGGTGATGGGCTGATTATTATGAACTTTATCGAACAGGTATGGTATGGTGACTTTTTTACGATCTGACATTTAATCCTCCGTTTTATCATTCCTCAAAAATATACTCTGACTGATCCGTTTGAACTTTCATTAGGTTTGTCTAGATATTCTTGTGTATAGATTAGACCAATTTGGTGCGCCATATAAAATCCGGATTCGAGATTTTATATAATAAAACAATAATTTACTATGTGAATATAATACCTCTATAT
The DNA here is from genome assembly GCA_963774275.1 of uncultured Chloroflexia bacterium. Lineage (GTDB taxonomy): Bacteria > Chloroflexota > Anaerolineae > Anaerolineales > UBA4823 > FEB-25. The sequence continues at coordinate 6,814 of CAVZEP010000017.1, forward strand.
TGGTCTAATGTCAACCTATTGACAACATTGTTGGTGCAGGATTATAATAAAATTCATAATATAAAAACAATATTTATAATGTGAATATATTATACGTTATATAATTTGACCTTTTTCAAAATGAAATGGATGGGAAAATATGTATGAGACTACGCTCCAGCACGTATCTCCGGTTTGGAACCGATACACGCGTATTATCATCGATCATGGGAAGGGATCCTATATCTACGATGTGAACGGTGAAAAATATCTGGATTTCACCAGCGGTATCGGTGTAACCAGCACGGGTCACTGCCATCCCAAGGTAGTTGAGGCAATCCAACAACAGGCAACCCAACTGCTCCACGGACAGTTCAATATTTATTTTCACAAACCTTTATTAAACCTGATTGAAGCCATGCGCCCGATCATGCCGGCGGGTTTGGACAATTTCTACTTTACCAATAGCGGCGCTGAGTGCATCGAGGCCGCAGTCAAGCTGGCAAAACATGCCACCGGCCGTACCAATGTGATCGTGTTTACTGGAGGATTTCACGGTCGCACCCATCTGACCATGACTATGTCGACCAGTAAAATAGGCCTGCGCAAGCATTATCAACCGCTGGTGGCTGGTGTTTTTGTGGCTCCCTATCCTTATTCCTATTATTATGGATTGGATGAAGATGAGACTACGAAACTATGCATCCGAGAGCTAAAGAGAATGTTCAAAAGTCAGACTGCCCCATCAGAGACAGCCTGCTGTGTGATTGAACCGGTGCTAGGTGAAGGGGGTTATGTAGTTCCCCCTAAATCCTTCATGCAGGAGTTACGCAGCATTTGTTAGGAAAACGGGATCCTGTTGATCGCTGATGAAGTGCAGAGTGGATTTGGACGCACTGGAAAATACTTCGCAATCGAGCACCATGAGATTGTTCCTGATGTGATGACTGTCGCGAAAGGTATTGCCTCCGGGATGCCAATCTCAGGTGTTGTCACCCGGTCAAAACTGGCTGCCAAATGGCTCCCTGGGTCACATGGTGGTACTTATGGTGGAAACGCTGTAGCTTGTGCTGCAGGAGTCGCCACGATCAAAGTGATCCAGGAGGAAGGCCTGCTGGAAAATTCGATTGAACGCGGAAAGCAGCTTAGGAGCCGTTTGAAGGAACTGCAAGCTCAATTCCAGGTGATCGGCGATGTGCGCGGCTTAGGGTTGATGGATGCGATTGAGTTCACCAAGGATGGGCAACCGGATGCCGAGACAACCAAAGCAGTTGTAGCTGCCACACTTGAGGGCGGTTTGATCTTACTAACCTGCGGCACATTCGACAACGTGGTGCGTTGGATTCCCCCACTGGTGGTTAGCAAGGAGGAAATTGACCTGGGTGTGGATATCTTCGCAACAGCGCTTAAAAAAGTGGTGGGTAATTAACACATGAAGATGGGTTTTGAACTGCATTATGGTCATCGATGGATCAATATTGAGTTGAATGGGGGTCAATAAACCCTCCTGACCTGGAGGTGCAATATTAAAAACTTGACACAAACGGGTTGGCTTTGTGTTTTAAAGCGAGCAACTGACTATTCACACCGATTATTATTACTAGTCATTTCTGGTTGATCGATGGTGCTTGTTCCAGTGCGCCATCCACGTAAAGATCAACGCTGAGATAATTGCAACACCCATAAACAGGCTTAAGGTCGTCTGGTAGGAGTGGGTTTGATCTAACAGGTTGCCATAAGTCACTGGCCCTAAGACATCCGTGATATTGGTAAGGAAGAATATAGTAGCTGTGGCAATGGCAACTCTATCAATTCCAACCACATCACCCACCGAGCGCGGAGAGTATTCCCCAAGAAGAGGTAACACTCATCCCCAGTAAAATCATGATTCCTGTGATCATCCACCAGGTACTGGCGGGATTCAGTACCATCATAAGACCATAGGAAACTACCGAAAGACCGCTGGTTATCGCCAGTAAGCTCCAGCGGTTCTTACTGAAGTGACTGTCTGCAAGGATTCCCAAAAGTACCCTGCCAGCCACACCAGTCAGTTGAATCAATCCAAAAAAAGTCCCTGCTAGCAAAGCGGATATTTTTACCACATCAACCAGGTAAAGAGTTACGAACACTTCCCCCATCATGCTGAATGTAAATAAAGTGTAAGCAATGCTCAAAATGATAAATGGGAAGGTAAGGATGGATGACAATCCAGATTTTGGCTGGATAGTCAGACGACGAATCGAGTCCTTAGGCGTCAATATCCAGATTAGAAGACCACCCACCAATGTGATGACGCCCAGAATTCGATAACTGGTATTCCAATTGATAAGCTTTGCTATAGCAGGCAGCCCAATCGCTCCGAGAAAACCTCCTAGCGGTACAGCGGCATACACGAATCCCAATATCCTGCCGCGCCGATTTGGATTGATATTTTCAGCAATGATTCGGTTGACAAGTGGGATGATCCAAGCACGTAGTAATCCGAGGATGAACAAGGCAGACAATAGTCCCATGAAGGTGTGCTGAAAAGCAATCCATAGGAAAGCCATCCCGACTGCAGTCATGATGATGGGGAAAACCCGACGTGTGTTTACGAGTTCGAGAATCCTTCCGGCTGGCAAGACGATCACTAGTGTACCTGCTACCAATGCTGCAATGACATATCCAATCTGACGTTCACCGAGCTGAAGGGCGTCTCTAATAAAGGGAGCCAATAAACTGCTGGAGCGAACAGATAAAGCATCAATACACAGCGCAAAAATCGAGATTACAACGATAGAACGACGGAGCTTTATTTGGACGTTTTTGTCTTCAGTTGGAACATTCTTTGAAGCAATGGGTTCAATATTGTGCTCCAACAGTCCCCCCTATCAGCGAACCAGCTCGGAAACTGAGCAGTAGCGTTCAGGAGAGTATGCTTTGATCGGCACATCTGTCGCATGATCAATAATCAGATCGCTGATGGCTTTCCCATGCGCCGGTGCCAGGGTAATCCCGCTATGGGATGTGGCAACAAACAAACCAGGAATCCGCGTTACCGCACCCAGGTAAGGCAAGCCATCTTTTGGCAGAGGGCGAATACCGGCAAATTGGCGAATGATCTGGGCCTCTTTCAGCACTGGGTAGCGGTGGATGGAATTCAAGGCAATCGTATACGCCCCTTCAGCAGTGGTTAGCCTTTCGACGCAATTGTCTTCATAGGTGGTACCAAGCAAGATATTCCCACGAGCAGTCTGGCAGAGAGATGCCGGTTGGATAAACCAGGACACGTCGCAGTGGTTCTGTGATTAGGATCTGACCGCGTTCGAACACCATCGGCAGGTTTATTCCCAAAGATTTAACCAACCGAGAGGTATCCAGTCCGGCAGCCACCACAATGGCACTAGCTCGAACAATACCAACAGTGGTATCCAACCCAACTACCCCGGTGTCATTGCATAGGATCTGATTTACAGAGCAATGGGTAAAGAACTTTGCCCCCATCTTCTTGGCATTACGGGCAAGGTTGAACACCAATCGGATGGGATTGATCTCCCCGTCATGGGGCGAATAAAGCGCTCCAACAATATTCAGGGATAAATCCGGCTCAAGCTGATGGGCTTGAGCGGGGGATAAAATTTGAGTTTTATGTTTTGGGCTGGCAGCGTTCAATCGCTCGGTGATCGCAAGCTGTTTTAAATAGGATGCCTCATCAATATAAGTCGATAATCCCCCTGGCTGGTTTAGTTCAACATCCTCATCATATGTGCTCACCAACTCAACATGCAATTTTGAGCTGAACAGATTAAGCTCCATATACTCAGCTGGTTCTTTACGTTGCACCCAAACCAAACCCAATGTCGCCGAGCTGGTGCCCGTTCCGATGCCATTGGAATCTATGACTGTAACCGAGGCACCTCTATTTGCCAGGTGATACGCAATCGAGCAACCGATCACGCCCGCACCAATAACTGCCACTTGTGTTTCAAATCTTGGGGCAACAGTGGGCATGGGTGCCTTAAGTATATTTATTAACTTGCCTTCCAGCATGCCACCCAATGACCTTGTTTTACTTCTTTATACTCAGGCTCCTCCTGCTTGCATTGCTCCATTACCACAGGGCAGCGTGTATGGAAATGGCATCCTTTGGGAGGATTTAACGGACTGGGGACATCACCGGTCAGGATGATTCGAATACGCTTCAATTTTGGGTTCGGTATGGGAATCGCAGACATTAGGGCTTGTGTGTACGGATGCATATGATTCTGGTAGATTTCATAACGATCTGCAAGTTCGACAATCTTTCCCAGGTACATGACTGCCACCCGATCGGAGAAATGTTTTACCACGCTCAGATTGTGAGCGATAAACAAGTAGGTTAGCCCAAATTCGTCTTGCAGGTCAGACAATAGATTAAGGATTTGCGATTGTATGGAAACGTCCAGGGCAGAGACAGGCTCGTCACAAACAATAAACTTGGGATGGAGCGTCAGCGCTCTTGCAATGCCCACTCGCTGCAGCTGCCCCCCGGAGAACTCATATGGATAATGCTTTAGATGATAAGATTCCAAGCCAACTTTTTCAAGCATGGAAACCACAATCTCCAGACGCTGCTTGGAGCTTTTCATTCCATGGACATACAGAGGCAGACCGACACTTTCTGCAATCTGTAATCTGGGATCCAATGAAGAATAAGGATCCTGGAATATGATTTGCATATTCCGGCGTAGTTCTTTGAGCTCTCGCCGGTTAGCCTTTAGGACATCCCGTCCGTCAAATAAAACTTCGCCAGAAGTAGAGCTGATCAGGCGCAGAATAGAACGACCGACAGTTGTTTTACCACATCCTGATTCTCCCACCAAGCCAAGTGTCTCACTAGGTTTAATATCGAACGATACACCATCTACCGCTTTCACATATGCTTTTGTTTTTTGCAACACTCCACCACGGACGGGAAAATACTTGACAAGATTAAGTACTTTGACCAGGCTTTGCTGATCATTTATGCCTGTAATCTGCTGATGGATGTCACTTGGTGATAATCCCATAATGTCTAGTGCTCCTTAGAAAATGCACTTTTTGCCTCAGGAAATGGCATTCAAGACGGTAGATACCGGTCGGGTATGCCTGTCGGATTCCTCATAAAGCCAACAGCGCACTTTATGATTGGGGTTTATTTCTATCAGGTGTGGTTCAATTTGATTACAGACAGTCATGGAATGTTCGATTCGGTCTAAGCACCGTGACGCAAACTTGCAGCCCGAGGGAAGGTTGATACAGTCTGGAACGACCCCAGGAATGATTTTGAGCCTCTCCCTGGTCTGATCTAAAACGGGTATGGACTCGATTAAACCATGGGTGTAGGGATGCAGGGGCTGGTCGAAAAGGACATCAACAGGGGCTTCCTCGACAATCCTACCTGCATACATCACTGCCACTCGATCAGCAGTCTCCGCCACTACCCCAAGGTCATGGGTGATCAAAATTACAGCCATGCCCAGCCTTGCCCGCAACTCACGGATTAAATCCAATATCTGTGCCTGTATGGTGACGTCTAAGGCGGTCGTTGGCTCATCTGCAATCAAAAGAGCTGGCTCACAAGTTAAAGCCATGGCAATCATCACACGCTGGGCCATGCCGCCTGAAAGCTCATACGGATAACAATTCGCCCGGTTCTTAGCGTCGGGAATTCCAACCAAATCCAGTGCTTCCACAGCCTCCTTCCAGGCAACCTGCTTATCTATTTTGGAGTGAACAAGGATTGCTTCAACAATTTGATCACCAACTTTATAAACCGGATCCAAGGACGGTAGTGGCTGTTGAAAAATCATCGAGATTTGATTGCCACGCATCTGTTTCATCTTGGTTTCAGATAAATCCAGGATATTGCAGCCCTGGAATTTAATAGTCCCCTCGACTACTTTACCCGGTCGACATACTAATCTGAGTATGGATAAGGAGGTGACACTTTTTCCGCAACCAGATTCACCCACCAATCCGAAGATTTCCCCAACATGGACGGTAAAATCCACACCATCGACTGCTTTCACAGTACCTTCCCGGGTGAAAAAGTAGGTTTTAAGATTGCTAACTTCAAGTAGGGTTTCTTTAGAAGAGTGGGAAATGTCGCTCATGTAAGACCTTTGGGTGCTTCTTTACTGACATGTGTTAATCACCAGGAACGACTTTGCTGTGGGTCAAACATTAACATCAATCCCTGACCGGCCATGGTCACGCTTAATGTGGCTAGGAAGATAACTAGCCCTGGTGCCAGGATGAGGGTGGGCACTCGCACCATAAATACTTGGGCATCTGCTAGCATTTGGCCCCAATCAGCGGTGGGAGGTTGGATGCCAATCCCTAGGTAGGAAAGCCCGGCAATGGTCAACAGAGTATGCCCGAAACGGAGAAATACTTGGGCTAGAATCGGGCCCAGCGTGTTGGGCAGGATGTGCTTACGCATGGTGAGGAACTCTGACTCACCCGTCGCTGCTGCGGCTTCGATGTATGTTTGGGTGGAAATTTCCAACCCCACCGCTCGGGCAAGGCGAGCATATGGGGTCCATCCTGTAACGGTCAACGCCAGGACGAGAGCCCAGAACCCGGGTTTTAGCATGACCACGATCATCAACGCAATGATGATATTTGGGAACGATAGGAATAGATCAATCGCCCGCATCAAGATCTCGTCCAATAAGCTTCCAGCATGCCGGCTGGCAAGCGAACCGATAACTGTGCCAATTGTGGCATCAATGAGAACAGAGACAAAGGATATAACCAGGGCTTGTCGACCGCCATACAGGATGCGTGAGAACACATCGCGTCCTAATGCGTCCGTTCCAAGCAGATGAACTGCATTTGGGAATTGCAGCCGCTCTCGAAGTGCCGTCTTGGTGGGGTCGTATTTCGTTATTACAGGTGCCAGGATGGACGCGAGTACGATCACGCTAAAAGTGATTAAACCAAATAGGGCCATCGAGTGCCAGCGGAACCTGGGCTTTCGGCGTAGATCGGTGGGAACACAAGGGACTTCTACTGTATTAGCAGCTTCTTCCATTGAACCTCTCTATTCCAAGTCAAGATATCACCACTATTTCCCCGGCTGTTGCAATCGGATAGCCGGGTTAAGCATGATATATCCCAAATCGGTAAGCGTATTGATGATTACTGCTAAACTTGTTATTAAGACCACGCCTGTTTGAACCACAGGTAAGTCGCCCGCAATTACTGCGTCATACATAACCCGACCAATCCCCGGCACAGCAAAGATCACTTCAACGATCACCGAACCACCCAAGAGTCCAGCCAGCCATAAAGTGATTAAGGTTACCACCGGGATGAGCGAGTTGCGCACAGCATGACGCCAAATAACCTGTGATTCAGAAAGACCCTTTGCCCTCGCAGCCCTAATGAAATCCTTCTGCAGTGTTTCCATCATAGTCTCCCGGGTTAACCGGGTGAAATAGGCAATGGGGCGCAAAGCGAGCGTTACAGCTGGCATGATGATGTACAATGGCCCCCGCCATCCAGCAGAGGGAAGCCATCCCAATTTCAATGCGAATACTAGAATGATTACCGGAGCAAACCAGTATTCCGGGATTGCTACTCCAGTTTGAGTCAAGGTGGCGATCAAGTTATCCAGCCATTTACCCGGGTTGAGGGCTGATAATATTCCCAAAGGTATGGAGATAATGATCGCCAACAATATAGCTACCATTGATAAAATCAATGTCACCTTCAACCCCCGGATAAGGATTTCACCTACAGGCGCCTGGCTGACAAAAGACTTCCCCAAATCCCCCTTGAATATATGCTCAATCCAGCTCAGATATTGATATACCAACGGTTTGTCAAACCCCAGGTCTGCTCTAATTGCAGCAACAATTTCAGGCGTTTGTTCCCGCTCACCGATCCTGGACCGCAAAATTGAAGCCGTTGGATCAACCCCACTCAGATATGGATATAGAAATGCAACAATCGAAACCAGGATCAGCAAAAAGGGTAAAATTAGCAAACGGCGGATCATTAGGGAATACATGGGAGTTAATCAGGTCTCCTTAATATATACTGTGATCCAGAGTAATCGAAGATACAGCATTAACTTTCCTGAGATGTTATCCTCTCCGCAAGATGTTTATAACTATCTATTTAATTCTTTGTGCTAAGCTCCAATAATAATCGAAGATTCTTATTTAAAATGGTACATAATAAAAAGAGTGATTTTTTGTTTATCCTGGATAGGGGAATCAGGCTGCTTCGTAATGACTTTAGCAAAAAGTTTACCTTTCTAAGTAGTAGCGAAAACTTTTCGACTATAGAATTTACAAACGTAGTATACCCTATACTCCTTACTAACGAATGATTTCTATTCCAGGATTGTCTGCCTGCTCATACTCAGGCATAAACCTCATTGTCCTAAGTAGTTGTGGGCAAATCGCAGTTATTCCTATGATTCAACAGGTGTCGATTTGTTCAACTAAATCCCGAGCAAGGCTGGTAATCCGGTCAGGTCGCACATTTCAACATATGGACCGTAATCATCTTGATTTCCTGGGCGACCATTACGGTTGATCCATATCTTTTCCCAACCAAGACCGTGGGCTGGCATGATATCATAATTAAATCCCTGGGCTACATGCAAGATGTCGCTTTTATCACAGCCTAACCGGCGTAGTGTGTAATAGAAGATGGGTAGGGTAGGCTTATAGGCTCGGGCTTGTTCTGCTGTGATGACATCGTAAAACTCAACATCCATATTGCTGACATTTTTGGCGATCATATCGTCTTCCGAATTGGAGATGATCACTAGTTTGACTTGTTGACTTAGACGATCAAGGATAGGTTTGGTGTCGGGAAATGGCTCCCAGGTGGGAACTGCAGCTACCAGACGGTCTCCGTCGCTGTTTTTGTACCTGAGCCCGCATAGGTCCATAGCCTTTTTAAAACTAGTGCGGAGCAAATCGCTATAGCATTGATAAGCACCCAGGCACTCGTAAAAGCGGATATCCCTGAAAACAACCAGAAAATCATGCATATTGATTGTGTTGGCGCGTTCGCCCAATATCTCCATAGTTGTTTTGTTTATTTGAAAGTCAATCAGGGTTCCATAACAATCGAAGGTAACATACTTGGGCAGTTTCATTTTGTCTCCAGGTTATGATTTGTAATGACAAAGGCTGACATGTGAGAGGTATCGATCAGACTTCAAAATGCATCTCACCTTATCTCACAAGCCAGCCTTTTGCTTAGTGATGATTTATTTAAGCATGGTGTTGTAACACTTATGGGGCAATATCAAGCTCCCATGTCACAAGGATTTTTTCTGTCGGATGGAGTTTAAAGTTCAATACATTATTCCGCACGCCGTCTAGGACGGCCGTGTAGTTCAGGAAGACACCGACGCACTGTTGATCAACCAGGATGGACTGTAATTCCCGGTAAATCTCATATCGGGCATTGGTGTCAATCATTGTACGCGCCTCAGCCAGCAGGGCATCGAAATTCTGGTCGCAGAACCGGTCCATGTTGTAAGATCCAGTGCAGGTGTAGTCTGAGCTAAAGAATCCCTCAGGATCGTCGGTATCGATGGTATGGCTGCGCGAAATAAGGAACATATCATAGTTACCTGACAGGACATCAGGTGCCATTGGGTCATATTGAGCAATACGGACCTCGACGTTGATGCCTATATCACCAAGCATATCCTGGATTGCAACAGCCGTTGGAGGAAGATTTGCCCGGGCGGGATATGCCCATAGACCAACGGTTAACTCTCCTTCTGCATAGCCGGCTTCAGCTAATAACTGTTTAGCCTTTTCAGGGTTATATGGGTAGCCCACGAGCTCCGTATTTGCGGTGGCTTCGGTTGGTGCCATCGGGCCAACTGCAGGAGATCCAGCACCTTCCAGCGTCGCAATGGTGATTGCTTCTTTATCGATTGCATAGGCAACTGCCTGGCGTAACTTTAGATTATTAAATGGAGCACGGCTCATATTCAGATGCAAAATTGTACCGCGAGGATTTTCCGCCTTGATAATGGTAAGCTCTGGATCCTGAGAAAGAATTGGTAACAGCTCGGCGGGAATGTGAACGTCTAAATCAATCTCGCCCGTTTGGAGCATCCCAGCGCGCACTGCAGGATCAGGTATTAACAGCATCTCAATTTCATCCAGTTTTACTTCACCTCTCCAATAATTGGGATTCTTTACCAGGGTCAGACTCTGTTCGGGCACTTCTTTGGTCAAGATAAACGGACCTGTGCCCGTACCAAACGGATTGATTGGACCGCTTGCTGCTGTATAAGCAGCAGGAGCGAGGATCCCGGTATTAGCGCTGACCAACCGATTGGGTAAAAGGGCGTCGAATTTGGCTGTCTTGATAATCACGGTGTAATCATCTTTAGCCTCGACGGAGGCGAAGGTATCCTTGGTAATTCCGCGTGGTGGAGTGGGGGAATTTAAGATGTAATTAAACGAATTTAACACTGCAGCTGCGTTAAAGGGCTCTCCGTTTTGAAAGGTGACGTCCTTGCGCAGGTTAAATTGCCAGGTGGTTTCATCAATCATGGTCCATGATTCCGCCAAGCCTGGTACCATAAGCCCATTGAAATCTACCGTTACGAGGGTCTCCAGCATACCCATTTCTCTCATGGAAAACGCATCATCACCGTCGATTATCCAGCCCAGCATAGGGTACTCTTCTGGACCCCATCCAATCACCAGCTTTTTGGGTTGGGCTTGTTCAGTCGGGAGTTCGGTTGGTGCGACCACCTCTTCGGTTTTTACAGGCGTAGTTGGCTCAGCAGCTGTCATTTCGGTAGGTGCTGTGACTGCTTCTGTCTGGACTGTTGTTGCTTGGGTCGGTATGACTGCTCCGGTGGTAGCGGGACCGCATGCTGTTAAAACCAGCACTAAAGTCAATAAAACAAGAATTATTCTCTTCATTTGTAAATTCCTTTCGATATTATTTATAGGATGGGTTCTTTTTAAATGCTTTAATTTCTCTTTTAGGTCGGGTACGTTCATTTGGTGTTTTATTATCACCGCCCTCCTTTCAATATGACTAATCCAATTATTGAGCGCGAAAAAGATCATTTAGAAGATACAAGGACTGGATTTTGAAAAGACTAGATATGACTTAACAAATAAAGTAGGCAAATTATTTTGCCCGAAATCCCCCACCACTTTGTTGTCTGTTGCTCTGATTGGATACAAGTTTTATCCTCAGATACCCAGATATGTTATTTGTAATAATTCAGTATGTGAATAATGTATTTATATAGTGAAATTATAGCAGATGTTTTCCAGGTTGTCAATAGCCAATCTCTATGTAGCCAATCACTATGTGGAATAAGCAAATGGAAAGTTTTTGGCTATCAGTGCATATCTGAGATGTTATATGGATTATCTTGAAGGTTGTATTCATAGGATCCTCAAATTATATAAATAGCCATACTCCAAATCTAATTTCACAGGTCATGGATGAGTTTTGACAGCCTTTTTAGCGCATATTAGTATTAGGTTATTACAAATTCACACTGAAGAAGAACATTTTACTGACTAACAAATTGCTGGATAGATCTATAACGAAACAATCCTATAATTTTTGGAGAGCCCAATGCCAGATTATCCTTGGTTTGATGAATTCCCTGGTGCGATAACGATCACAGATGCAAATGGCATCATCGTCAAAATGAACGACATGGCAATAAACGATGTGTTTATAAATAACGGTGGGCGTGAATTAATTGGAAAGAATGTGCTGGATTGCCATCCGGAATCAGCACGTAGACAGATCGAATCAATGCTGGCTAAACAACAAAAAAACGTCTACACGATTGAAAAGAGTGGGAAGAAGATATTTGTATATGAAACCCCATGGTATAAAGATGGTGTATATTCCGGCATTATTGAGTTATACCTGGAGATTCCGTTCGAAATCCCAAACCATATACGGGACAAGAAAATTAGCTTATAAAAATAATAATAAAACTCGAGCATCAGGACATGGTAGCTGACAGAATTGCCCTGCGAATATGTAGAATTATTCAACAGTAATGCTCGGGAGGTGGTTAGAATTTCTCTCTTTCAACGATTAAGTTAAAAGTATTTCAAGCTCATTTAGCTCTGGCACGCTGGGATGGAAGATCCCATCTGCATATCTAACGCAATTCAGTTCTCTTTTTAGAGCTGTGCTCCTATCAATAATGCACTCCTCATATTCCAACTGAGATAAGTTAGTTAACCATCCTTCCTTTTCGGGTTTGTCAATGACTGCCCTCATACAGCTGTCAAAGACAGAATCTCCTGATTGAACATAATAATGAAATTGGAACTTAGTCTGTCCTTCACCATCACTGATGATTGCTGAGGTGGGTCGATTGGGATTCAGATATGTGTATGGATTATTACTCTTATCTCGACCAATTGGGAAAACCAAACGGAGGTAACCAAAATGAGCATGGAATGCAATAGTAGCTCTTACACCAATCACTGATGACATTACCGCCAACGCTGCTGCGGTATCTTGACACCCGACAATACGAAAGTGTCCGTACTCCTCCTTTGTCCCTGGCAGGTATGGGACATTGGATGGAGGATTACATTTGAGAACATAATTCATCCAATTCTTGAGATCAAAGACTGTTATCGATTTTCCATTTTTATAAATCGACCAGCTATAGCGTGGAGCACCAGCGATAATGTCATACTTTAAGTTGTATCGGTTGTTAATGGCTTTTGTGATCTCTGCCAGCATCGACATTTCATCACTGGCTCCTTGGGCAATTTCACAACATACTTCAAGCAGCTCCGTCCACGGATTGTTTCTATTGCATGATTCAGCAGACCATGGAGCTTGCGGGGTAAAATAAGTCAAATATACCTTGTGTTTTGTTGTTCCCAGAAACTGCCACACGTTGCTGCCATCTACTCGATAAAACCAATTCCAGGCAGCTTCATACTTGCCAACTTCCTTGAACCTTCTTTTGTTAAGAGGAATACAAGCATTTGTTGATGTTTCACCAGAAGGAAAATCTATCCTGGTTGGAGATAACTCTCCCATTATCCCTCCACCTTCAGCCCTTACTTCATAAATGGCACTTGTATTTAAAAGGTTTTGGAATCTTACTAAGATAAATACATCCTGATTGGTTGTATTTACAATTGAATAAGCAGCCAATGAATCCGGTTTATTTGCTTGGTCTTTACTATTATATTCCGGCCATGCGACCTCAAAATCCTGATTCCTTCTGATATGTATAGATGAGTTGTAGACACTTGACCTGGGAGGTCTGTCCCTCCCTGTTATTTTTTGATGATCAAAATATATATCACATAGTTCCAAAGTCATGTTATTCCCCTTTGACTACTTCGACCTGAAATATTTCTTTTTTAGGTAAGATGCCTTTATCAGCTTGAAGAAGGACAATTTCATGGATTCCGACATATTCCCCTGCCCGGAAGTACCAGAGATTGGGATTCAGTAAATCCCAATTCATGGAACCATCTTTGGTGATAAAAAAGTATGTATCCGTGGCTGGTTTTTGGATTCCGATATCAAGCCGGCTTCCAGATGAAACAGATAATTTATCAGGCTTGCTTTGTGATTGAATAAAAAAACTCTGTTTTTCTACGTTATACGGAATTTTTGTGCCTACCTTTTTTAGCCCGGCATCGACAGCGCTGGAAGCAGATAGCATCTCCTCTTTCTGAAGAAAACCTTGTATACATACAAAGACATTGTTTCGAATGAAAGCAATTACATTAACCTCGCCTGGAACCCATGACCAGGCTACACCAAAATCACCGATCGCATAAGCGCTGGTGTCAATGACTTTTTCTGGGTTAAAAAATAGATCCAATGATTCCGTGAAGCCGAATAAAAAGTCTAGGGCTCGCTCGTAGCCATCCCATGCCAGAGAGAATGTAACTTGAACTGGAGTATCTTTCGCTGAATCTTTTACCAGAATGTATTTCCTCACCAGATATATTGGATCTTCAAGCAGGCGAATTTCTTCATGGAGAGTCGTATAACCTGATAACACAGGATTGGTGACGGTTGAAAAATAATAATTACCGCAGAAGGCTCTCGGTGAGGAAAGAGCGAGGTTGTCTTTTTCAAATATTTCTTTGAGGGTTTTCATGGATACCTGGCTTTCCTGATGAACCAACTCAGGTAATTAATTAAGTTCGCTGGTTATGATTTATTAGAATCAAAAGATAAAAATTACGATTATTCATTATATCAAATACATTTGCATATAATAAATAATTATAGGCGGTATAAACTCTGTGTCAAGAATGAAAAAGCGTTGAGTATTTAATTATATTGTAAATCCACTTGACAATTGATATCTGGAACGATATACTATTCATATAGTGAATACGATTTTTATTATACGAAACTATATAATTGTGTCATGCGGAAAATTTGAACAAGCCATTCGATGATATTTCTTAAGGAGCGAATATTATGAAGAATCGACAATTTATAAATTCACGTGATGAGATCGATAATTTATTAAAATCTGAAATCATAGGTTTTCTTGGACTATCCTGGAATGATGAGCCTTACATTGTCCCTGTTAATTATGCCTATGTGGGGGGCAAGATTATATTTCACGGCTCAATGTCGGGTAAAAAGCTTGATTTCATTCGAGCCAATCCCAATGTCTCCTTTTGCGTAGTTCAGCGACATTATCCGATAGAAAGGATTGTTGATGCTAAAAATTGTAATGAAGATAGTCAAAGTGTTATATGCAAAGGGGTGGCAAGAATAATTGATGACACAAATGAACGTCTGATTGCCTTAAATTTATTCAATCGTCGCTTCCGTCCTGATGCGGAAGATATTACTATTGAAAGGGCTTCACGTTGTGCCGTTGTGGAAATCGAGATCCTTGAGGCTACCGGACGATCAGAAAACAATTTCCACCGTGATTATTGGAGATATGTATATAAAACTGTGGATAATGAATGATTGCACGTTCGATTATCGTAATTATTGGTAATTATCAGTTGACATTTGCAATTAGTTCTGCTATACTATTCATATAGTAAATATAGTTTTTATAATATGAAATTTATTAGGCTGCATGTATCAGAAATATATTAATTACTCACGATGATTAATTCGTAAATGAACTGGCTTGGATTATGAGCCTCAATGACTATCCAGACAATAATGTACTAAGGAGAATATGAAATGAATAAAAAACTCGGTCCTGGCACGACAGCAATTCATGGTGGGCATGGTCCATATGATAACGTGCTCCCCACCGAGCCTGTAGTTGAAGCTATTCATACGAGCACAACCTTCGCCTTCGATACAGTAGAGGAACACCAGAATTCAATATTTGGCAACCTCGTTTATCCCATGTATACGCGGGCTGCATCGGGAAACCCCACGATCCGTTTGTTGGAAAGTAGGTTAGCCTCATTGTATGGTGAAGAAGCAGTGCTTGCTACTGCGTCTGGTATGGCTGCGATCAACTACGTCCTGATGCACCTACTTAATCCAGGAGATCATGTTGTGATGGGACGTAATTACCGATTGACGCATAATATTGCTCAGTTGATCCTGGGCAATAAAATGGGTGTCGAATATAACCTGGTATTGAGTGATGATATAAAAGACTACCCAAAGTTTTTTACCGATCGCACCAAAGTGCTAATCCTAGACGTACCCAACAATCCCCTTATAACGGTCATTGATCTCAAAGAAGCTGTCAAGGTTGCTCATGAACGAGGGATAAAAGTCGTGGTAGATGACACATGCGCAACCCCGCTGAACATGAATGCTTTTGATCTGGGAGTGGATATTGTTGCCTGTTCGCTGACGAAATATATCTGCGGGCATGGTAATGCTGTTGGTGGTGCAATTATTTCCGATTCAGAACTCATCAAAGAAATCCGCCATGGTCTTTATCCACGAATTGGAGCTGCCATCAGCCCATTCAATGCCTGGCTCATTCTACAAGGGCTCAAAACGTTGCATTTGCGCATGCCAAGGCATAACCAGAATGCACAAGCACTGTCGGAATATCTGGAAGGTCACCCCAAGGTGGCACGAGTGTTTTATCCCGGGTTATCTAGCCATCCACAGCATAAATTAGCCAAGCGGCTGATGTCTGGATTTGGTGGCATGATGTCGTTTGTTGTCAAAGGCGGTGATGATGCTGCCACTGCCATGACCAACCACCTTAAGATATGCAAAATTGGGACAAGTTTCGGTCAGGCAGAGACGATGATTGAGACCGGCTGGATGTCTCACTACGAATGGTCGATGGAAGATCGGATAAGCTTTGGATTATATCCAGGCTTTGTGCGTGTCTCGACTGGTTTGGAAGACGCCGACGATTTAATTGCTGCACTTTGATCAAGCGCTTGCCCAGATAGACGTTGATGTGAATGAGAAGCTCCCTGAAGTAGCCGAGAAAACTGATCATGAGTGGAAGCCTACAGTCACTACAATGGAATAACATGCGACTGTTTGTGGAGATAAAGTTTGCTACCATACGCGTGCTTCAAAGCGCTAGTGACTTCTTATTCAGCTTGAATTGCGGAATTGAAAAAAATACTTCAACGAAGGTGCAAACAAACAATACTTGAAAGGAAATTCCTATGAGTTATTTACCAAAATATATTACTTTTGATGCTTATGGAACGTTATTGACCTGGACACTGGAACAAGCAACTGAAAAGATTCTCGGTGACCGAATTAAGAAGATCAATTGGGAAGCCTTCAAAAACGATTGGCATGAAGCACGTTTCAAGGATATTTTGATCGAATATCGTCCTTACGAAACGATGATGCGCCGTTGCTTTGGGAATGTATTGCACAAGTATGGCGTTGATTTCACTGAAGAGGATTGCGATGCAATGATCGCAAATATTACTAGTTGGGCTCCCTTCCCCGATGTTCAACCAATCCTGCGTAAGCTTCGTGAATATTGTAAGATTGTAATTATCTCCAATAGCGAGGATCGTTTCATCGAGAAAAATATTGAAAGTATTGGTGTCCCATTTGATGACTACATTACCGCGGAGCAAGCACGTGCTTATAAGCCTTCTCATGCGGTTTTTAACTACACCCTGAAAAAATTAGGCTGTGATAAATCCGAAATCCTGCATGTAGCACAAGGCTTTGAATTTGATATTATGCCCGCCCACGATCTGGGTTGGAAAGCGGTCTGGATCAATCGCGAAAAAATCCCCGGTGATAAGGCCTATGGTCCCTATGACGAGCTATCAGACCTTACCGGATTGCCAGCCTTGCTGGGCATCTAAAATATAACTCAGTCCAGCGCTGGCATATGAATTAAGCAGGAGGATATGTAATAGTTGGTTTATTTATGGCTCTATATATCTTGAGCTCGGTCGAAAGAGTTCGTCCAACCCATATAGGCTGGTAATTTACCTCACATTGTTATGGATGGATGAAATTAACCAAAAGGAGAATATATCCATGATCTCACTCAAGAGTGATATGCCTGTTTTCCCCGGCAGACCTGGAGTTTCTGAGCGACGTCCAATTCATGACCCATCCGTTTTTAAAGTTGAAGAGTGGACCTTCGATCCTGGGGTTAAATTTAGTGGTCATGCCCACTCGGAATCGCAGATTGTATATGTCATCAAGGGGAAATTCAAGTTACTACAGGGGAGTGAAGAATTCGTGCTTGAGCAAGGTTGTTATTACTACACCCCAGCAGGAACAATCCATGAAATCACTGAGATCATTGAACAAACCACCATGCTGATTGTCGCTGAACCTAAGAAATAGAGGTTTTATCTTCGATAGCTTCCCAGCAAGATATGAACAATCTACAGGGAAGCTGCTGTAGATTTGGTAATTTTTCAAAATGCTTCATGAGTTCTATGTCATTATGGTTTATTTATGACCTTCGTCAACCACCTGATCATTTACTTGGATTGATGGCCGGGAGTTGAGAGTGAATGAGTTTGTCCTATTTGGAAAAATATTCTCAGAGTTGATAAGGACAGGTGAGTATGGATAAAGATTTACGGATACAGCATGGAATATCGCGTGGGAAGCCGTTTATGATTTGGGTGAATGGGAAACCAGTGACAGCTTATCCGGGTGAGACCATAGCCACGGTCCTCCTGGCAGCTGGCATACCAATGTTCCGCCATACTGTTATCTCAGGCGAACCACGCGGTCCCTTTTGTGGTATGGGATTGTGTTTCGATTGCCTGGTAACGATCAATGGGATGCCTAATGTTCGGGCTTGCCAGACGTTTGCTCAACCCGGTGATAGCGTCGAGAGGGCAAATCTGATGACCGAGATCGTTCCTACTCCTCTAACTGTGATTGGGGCTGGGCCAGCCGGCATCATGGCTGCCTTTATTGCCGCTGATGCAGGTGTGGATGTTACATTAATCGATGATAATCCTCGCCCAGGTGGTCAGTATTATCGCCAATCTCCACCTGAATTTAATATTTCTAACCCCATCGATGCACAGTCGGGTCGTGTTGATGCTCCAATGGTACTACATAAACTACCACACCCAAAGATTTGGACCCTCTATAATACCTTGGTGTGGGGGGTATTTGACCAACACAACCTGGCTCTGGCTATCGGTGAGCAAAGTATCCTTCTCCCAACTGATCGAGTTGTCATAGCAACGGGAGCCTATGATCGTCCGCTAGCCTTTCCTGGCTGGACTTTCCCAGGAATATTAGGCGCAGGTGCTACCTTGCGAATGATCAAAACCCAATGGGTGCTGCCTGGCAAACGGATTTTACTCGCAGGTCTCGGTCCCCTTCAACTTGCCCTGGCAGACACGTTGATCAAGGCTGGTGCTGAAGTGGTGGGTGTGGCAGAAGCTGCCAATCCAATTAAGAGCTGGAAGCAACTGCCTAAATTTTGGGGTCATTGGGATCGGATTGGGGAAGCCATCCAATACACCAACGCTCTACGCCAACACAAAGTACCCGTCTTTTATAACCATGCCATCATTGAAGCCGGTGGGAACGAACGGGTTGAGATGGCGAAGATTGCCAGGCTGGATGATCAGGGAGTCCCAATCCCGGGAACAGAGAAGCAATTCACGGTGGATGCAGTCTGTCTGGGATACGGCCTGCTTCCTTCTTTTCAACTTGCCTCTGCCTTCGGTTGCAAGCTAAAACTCGATAAACGCCTGGGGTGGTTTGCTGCTGAGCATGATAAAAATATGGAATCCACCCAGCCAGGTATTTTTGTGGCTGGTGATGTCACCGATATTGCTGGATCCAAAGTGGCTCTTGTGGAGGGAGAGATTGCCGGTTTTACCGCAGCCCACCAACTTGGCTTTATCGATGAGCAAGTGCTTGTAGAACATCTCTCCCCATTATTTGCCAAGCTTCAAAGGCTGAACAGATTGGCAGAGGCTCTGCAGGAGATCTATGCCTTCAGACCCGGTTTGGGAAAACTGGCGAAAGATGATACGCTGCTTTGCCGGTGCGAAGAAATCACGTTAAGTAAGGTGAAGGCTTCCCTGGCAGACGGTGCTACAGACTTGCATCAAGTTAAACTGGGGACCCGGGCTGGTATGGGATACTGTCAGGGACGATTCTGAAGCGTTTTAATTGCTCCATTAGTTGCTGAGGCAACAGGTCAGCCGTTATGTGATTTACTTCCATTCACGGTTCGTCCGCCCATACAACCGATCCCATTAAAAGTCCTCGCTTCTGGAGCATCCTCAATGGTGAGTAAATGAGCACTGATGTAGCTATCATCGGTGGGGGTATCATGGGTTGCGCCACCGTGTATTACCTTGCAAAAAAAGGTCTTAAAGTAGCTTTATTTGAGAAAGATGGGAGGGTTGGTTTAGAGGCATCAGGACGTAATGCTTGTGGTGTAAGGCAGCAGGGACGGAAGGCTGCGCTGCAGCTCGCCATGTCAAGTGTGCGGATATGGGCTGACTTGGCTAACGAATTGGAGTGTGACCTGGAATATATACGCACCGGCAACCTCAAGATTGTATGGGAACCCGAAACGCTCGTCGAATTGGAGCGAGAAGCCGATTGGGAGCATTCTCAGGGATTGACTGAAGTCAAGATGAAAACTGCAGCTGAATGCAGAGAGATTGTCCCCGGCCTCAACCAAAAAACCCTGGCAGGTAAGCTCTGCCCTACGGATGGGATGGCAAACCCAATGCTTGTTCCCCCAGCCTTCGCGCGTGCAGCTGCTCGAATTGGAGCAGCGATCCTTACCAACATACGTGTGACTGACTTGCTCCAGCGTGGGAATTCTGTATGTGGGGTGAAAACAGATCAGGGTGAAATTGAGGCAGGTGTGGTCATTAATACTGCCGGCCCGTGGGCAGCTCGATTTAATGAGATAGCAGGCTGCTCTACACCCATCCGGCCAGGGTTGGATACGTTAATAATCACCGAACGCCAGCCTCACCAATTCACCCCATTCATTGGGTTTGGTTGGTGGGGGTATATTTTGCAGCCTAAGTCGGGCAATTTCATCATTGGGCTGGATGAAAAAACCAATGATACCTACAGCTACCATGTTGATTTAGCGGATCTGGAATTAAAAGCCCATGAAATGATTCAGATCCTGCCATGGCTTGGCGAGGTGAATTGGTTAAGGGCTTTCTCTGGGATCACAGAATACACAACTGATAAAGAACCTTATATTGGAGCGGTACCCGGGGTATTCGGTTTATATACTGCTTGTGGCTTCAGTGGACAGGGTTTTTGTCTTGGACCCATCGTGGGAAAAGTCATGGCGGGGTTGGTCACTGGGGAGGAGCCAGGCTTATCACTGACTGCATTTAAGCCTGACCGATTTGCTAACGTAGTTACCGCATAGAAAAATCATGAAAACAGATGTGGTAATCATTGGTGGTGGGATCGTAGGCTGCGCAACGTCTTATTATTTGGCTAAGAAGGGGTTACAGGTATTGGTCCTTGAAAAAAATTCTGCTGTAGGAGTAGAAGCCTCTGGCCGTAATGGGGGTGGGGTGCGCCAACACGGTCGTAAGGAAGCGTTGCCACTGGCAATGGCGAGCGTGCGATTGTGGACCACCCTGGAAGGGGAATTAAATAGTGATCTTGAATATGTACAGACCGGTAATATTAATATCGCTGTGGATGATGCATCGATTGAGGTTTTGAAAAAGAGATTGCCTGGGAGCATGCTCACGGTCTTACAGATGTGCGCATGCTGACGGCTGAGGAATGCCACGCAAAGGTTCCAGGAGTAATAAATCAGGTTTTGGCTGGCAAGTATTGCCCAACGGATGGAGTTGCCAATCCAATGTTGGTCACACCCGCTTTTGCTAGGGCTGGGAGAAGATTGGGAGTCAAGATCAAGACCAATGAAACGGTAAAAAGCTTGTTGCTACAGGGATCCAGAGTGTGTGGAGTGAAGACTGATAAGGAAGAATTCGAAGCTGGGGTTGTGGTCAACACAGCTGGGCCCTGGGCATCTCAATTCAGTGCACAAATTGGTTGCCCAATGCCAATCAGCCCTGGCAGAAGCCACATACTGATCACTGAGAGAGTTCCCAAAGACATGGTGACATTATGGGTGAACGTGCGTGGTCGTGGATATATGCGCCCGACTATATCAGGCAACCTGGCTTTAGGCAGTGGTGGTGCGCGAAATGATGATTACAGCCAGCATGTTGAGTATGATAAGGTAGCTACACAAGCTGAACGCTGGGGCCGATACTTCCCCTGGCTAAGTAAGATCTCCATTATTCGCACTTTTTCCGGGATCACCGAATATACTCCAGATGGTGAACCATATGTTGGTGCTGTTCCCGTTGCTGAAGGGTTATTCGTTGCAGCTGCCTTTCATGGGGGAGGGCTTTTGCCCCGGCCCAATGGTTGGAAGAATCCTATCAGAACTTGTGACAGGTGGTCAGTCAAAAGTCTCACTTGATCCGTTTCGCCCAGACCGGTTTGCTAAGTATATCAAAGAGGGGAATTTGCTTCCACCGGTTGTTTATCCGTGGGATAAAATGCTCTCCTGACCCTACCTCATGTAGATCGACCACAAAGTTAATATTATTTTGTTGACATTTCATAAAATCGGAGTATAATTTCATAATATAAAATTAACTTTTACAATATGAATTTACTTACTTGGTATAAAGATTTTATCAGTGACTACAAAGGAAGGAAAAATGCATACTGAAACAATCGCAAAATGGCAACATACCCACATCTTCGGTCAAGATCAGATCAAGTCTGGTGAGCGCCGTACACTTTTCGTCATCATCATGACAGGACTAATGATGGTTGGTGAAATTGTTGCCGGTATCGTCTACGGTTCGATGGCACTGACCGCTGATGGAATCCATATGGGTTCCCATATGGTTGGATTAGGTATCACATTTCTGGCATACATCTACGCCCGCAAGTATGCCAATGACCAGCGCTTCAGTTTTGGGACGGGAAGGTTAACGCCTTGGCTGGTTATTCTAGTGCAATGATATTGGTTTTCATCGCTCTTTTCATGGGATATGAAAGTGTTGTCCGCGTTTATCAGCCCGGTCCATACCCAATATAATCAGGCTATCATCGTTGCAGTGATCGGTTGTTAAACGGCGTCAGTACGCTTATCCTCGGCGAAAAAGGCCATACCCACGCCCCCGGTGATGAGCACAATCATGGAAACGACCATGCAACTCACGATCACGCTCATCATGATCACGCTGATCAGGTTGATCACGACCATGACCACGACGATCATGATCATGCTCACGTAGGAACTGGTGATGACCACAACCTAAAAGCTGCCTATATGCATGTACTAGCTGATGCTATGACCTCGGTA
>CAVZEP010000018.1:0-202625 GCA_963774275.1 uncultured Chloroflexia bacterium
CTTTCCCGGAAGAAGCTGTGTTAAACCCATTGTCTTTTCACAATTTCCTTTCAAGCCCAGGTGCATTCTTTGGCTTAGCTGCCGGATGGATTTGGATCACAAAACTGGGAGGATTTTCTACCCATGGATCCTGGTGGAAGCTTATGCTTCGTTACATACTGGGTGTAGTTGGGGTACTTATTCTCTATATCGGTCTGGGTTCCATTTTCGCAGATAGTGAGACTTTTATATCTTATGCTATTCGTTATATCCGCTACGCCTTAATTGGTTTCTGGATTTCCGGCTTTGCCCCCTGGCTTTTCATTAAGCTAAAAATAGCCAATCAGGCAAAATAGGATTACCTAAATAAAAATCAGGCTGACGCTGTAATGTCAGCCTGATTTTCTTTATTCATAGAGAAATTTTAATCTTCTTTAGCGGCTTGTAGATCCTTTATACGAGCAGCAACAACATCAGCCATAATATGTGCAGGAACATTCTCATAGTGGTCAAATTCCAGCGTGAATATACCTCGACCACCCGTCATCGAGCGTAAGTCTGTGGTATATCGCTGCATCTCAGCCAAAGGTACTTGTGCCGTCACAACAGAGTGACCCTTTTCATTGTCCATACCTTGCACTCGCGCCCGGCGGGTATTTAAATCGCCGAGGATATCGCCCATATTGGCTTCTGGAACGACGATTTTAACATTCATGATTGGTTCCCGGAGTACCGGACCTGCATCTTTAAACGCCAGTTTGAAAGCTTCACGACCGGCCGTCTCAAAAGCAATGGGTTTTGAATCAACGGGGTGCTCTTTACCATCATAAACAGATACATGTACATTCAAAACTGGATATCCAGCGATTACGCCTTCCTTCATTACACTGCGGACACCCTTTTCAATTGCTGGCATGAAGCTGTTCGAAATGGCACCACCAAACACATCGTTGGTGAACGAAAATTCTTCTTCCTGGTACGGCTCAACTCGCATGAATACTTCCGCGAATTGACCCGCTCCACCAGTTTGCTTCTTGTGGCGGTATTGAGATGAGCTTTGCCTGGTGATTGTTTCCTGGTATGGAACCTTGGGTAGAACGGCGACTAAGCCGGTTTGAAATTTACCCTCTGCCTTCCGGATAGCCACATCGATATGCTGATCGCCCATACCTTGAAGGATGGTTTGATTTGTGCTCGGCTCCTGCCTCCAGGAAAGAGTCATATCTTCCTCACATAATCGAGTGAGGGTTGGGCTGATCTTGGCAGAATCTGCCTGCGTCTTGGGGAATACAGCCACGCTATATAAGGCATTCGGATAAACAGGCATAGAAAGGGTGAGAGGATGTCCTTTATCGCAGAAAGTATTCCCAGTCGAAGTAGCATTCAATTTTGGTACTGAAGCGATATCCCCTGCATGAACCAATTTCACTGGGAGTTGTTCTTTACCACGTAATAGATGAACTGTCCCAAATCGTTCTTCAACACCTTTCGTCTGGTTCCACACCCTGGAATCTGAGCTTACTGTACCCGAGTAGATACGAAAATACGTGATACGCCCCACAAAAGGATCAGCAGTCGTTTTCCAAACATATACGGCGAGAGATTCGTGATCTGCGGGAACTAATTTTTCATCACCATCTTTTCCTTTTGCATTGGCAGCAGGTGCTTCAAGCGGTGATGGCATAAGATTTATTATCGCATCCAACAACTGCGCTATACCAATTTCAGCCGAGCCAGATGCGACAAAAACTGGAATCCAATTGCCAGCTAATACGGCTTTCTTAAAACCACGCAATATCTCTGCGGAAGTCAATTCTTCCCCTTCAAGATATTTTTCCAGTAATGCGTCTTCGCCTTCAGCAGCTGCTTCAATTAACTGCATTCTGGCAGCATCCACCTCGTCTTTACACTCAGTCGGTATTTCCTGAGGTGTTTCACCTGCACCTGGATATGCCTTTAATGTTAATAAATCCAAGACGCCTTTAAAATCGGCCTTCTCACCCCAGGGAAGTTGTACCGGAATTAATCGCTTATCGGTTATTTGTTGGACGGAGTCAAATGCTTTTCGGAAATTGGCATTATCGCGATTCATCTTATTGATGATGATCATCCGCGGTAATTTGAAAGTATCGCAGTAAGTCAGGGCGATTTCCGTCCCGACCTCTGCACCAGCGACTGAATCAACCAGGATCGCAGCACTATCAGCGATCCGAAGAGCTGAAATCACCTCACCGACAAAATCAGTGTAACCGGGAGTATCCAACACGTTGATCTTATACCCTTTATACTCCACTGGCAGAACGGAAGTCGAGAGAGATATCCCGCGCCGGATTTCCTCTTCCTCAAAATCTGAGACAGAAGTCCCGTCCTCTATCCTGCCCAGACGTGTGGTAGCGCCAGTAAAGTGTAAAAATGCTTCCGCCAGCATCGTTTTACCCGCGCTGCTATGCGAGACAAGAGTAATATTCCGAATAGACTCAGTCGTATATTCTTTCATTACAAACCCTTCCTTAATTAGCTAGATTCAGACAAACCTTGATTGTAAAGGATACCGGCGTAGTTGTCAAAGCATTCGCGTTAGTTTGTTATTTAAACTTCAAAAGTGAACTGTTTAAGGCTGAAAAGTGAACTCATAACAATAGAATTCCTTTGAGTTTTTAAAGCTGAAAAGTGAACTGTACATGGTAGATTCCTTCTCAAAAGGAGGAGCAACCATGACCCAATTGCACAAGCGTTTCACCGATGAACAGATCCGATTATTATTCAAACGCTATTGTGAAGGCCTGATGCCACGCATTGAGATCGAAGAAATTATAGGGGTGAGCAAAACACGTTTTTTTGCCTTAGTCAAAGCATATCGTCTGAGCCCGGAAACTTTCTCGATTGCCTACCTGCGCACCGGTTCTCCCAAGCTGTCAGAGCAGGCTGAAGTGGAGGTCAAGCAAGAATTGCTCCGCGAGAAAGACCTGATTACGGATCCCAGACTGCCCATCGACGAGTATAACTACTCCGCATTACGCGATCGGCTGCGCAAGAAGGACATCCGGGTATCCGTACCGACCATCATCGAGCGAGCCAAACGGTTCGATTGTTATAAGCCTCGACATAAGGCAAAGATCCATGACCGGGAAGTGGTGACCACGGCTATTGGGGCTCTGGTTCAACACGATGCTTCCTTGCACCTGTGGTCGCCTTATGCTCAGGAGAAATGGACCTTGATCACTTCCATCGATGATTACAGTCGCAAGCTGCTATTTGCCGACTTCTTCCCGCAAGAGACTTCTTGGAGCCATATTCAAGCAGCTCAGCACCTGATGCAGACCTATGGTGTTCCCCTGAGTTATTATGTGGATAACCTGCGCGTCTTTCGTTTTATCCAGAAGCGGGATAGCTTTTGGCGTAATCATATTCTGGAAACCGATGACGTCGACCCACAGTGGCGACAGGTCATGCACCTAATGGGTGTTAAGGTTACTTATGCTCTTTCTCCACAGGCCAAAGGCAAGGTAGAAAGACCTTATCGCTGGTTACAGGACCGCATTGTACGCACCTGTGCCCTGGAGAAGCTAGCCAGCCTGGAGGATGTCCGCAGCGTCTTGAAGGACGAAATCGAACGTTATAATAACCACCAGGTTCATTCGACCACGGGTGAAATTCCTGCCATTCGTTTTGCAAAGGCCAAACAGCTTGGTAATAGCCTGTTTCGCCCCTTTGTGCTCCCTAAGCCATATACCTCGCTCAAAGATGTCTTCTGCTTGCGGAATACGCGCATCGTCAATGGATATCGACGAATTTCTGTGTTCAATAAAAGTATTGAAGTACCCAAAGTGCCCCTGCGAGAAGATGTCGAGCTCCATCTGGTACCTGATCTGATTAGACAAACCATAGAATGTCGAATCTGGTGGGCACAGAAAATGGTCCATTCTGTAGTCTATCCTTTACAGGATTTGCGAGTTCACTTTTGAACTTTAATTCAGTTGGTAAGGATCAATGGTTCACTTTTCAACTTTATAGGAGTTCACTTTTCAACTTTTCCTAACAAGCATTCGCGTTAGTTGTTATTCAAATTTGAAAAGTGGACAGTTCATGCCATTAATCCTTGTCCTGAATTGGAGTAAAATTGTCCATATGTGTCAGAAGATGTGGTTCAATCTGGCTTATTATCGAAAACCTGTGTGGGATACCGGTGTTTCTCCCCCAGAATTGTTTAATTTCATTGCCAACCATTCCCCTGGTAGAGCTTTGGACTTAGGCTGTGGGACAGGTACAAATGCCATCACCATGGCCAAATCTGGCTGGCAAGTAATCGGAGTTGATTTTTCACAGCGCGCAATCCATATCGCCAAAAAGAAGGCACAGCAAAACAGAGTAAAAGTCGATTTGCACATGTCTGATGTTACTCGCCTGGATGCCATCACAGGTAGTTTTGACCTGATCCTTGATGTGGGTTGTTTCCACAGCATAAAAGAAAAAGATCAATCAAAGTACATCGCGAATATCAATCGGTTTTTATCACCTAAAGGGACGTATCTGTTATATGCTTTTTTTAAAGGCCAGCATGATGCTTATGGTCCAGGTGTTACAGAAGAGGCAATCATCGCAATATCACAAGCACTTAAATTACTTCAAAGAGTTGATGGTACTGAACGCAGCATACATCCATCTGCCTGGTTTTTGTTTCGAAAACACAAGTAAATGGTATTATCTGGTCGCATATGGTTATGAAGCTGTTATTTATTTTTTTAGATGGAGTAGGTCTCGGAAGGGAAGACCCTCAAATCAATCCATTTGTGCGAGCTGCAATGCCTCACCTGGATGATCTCCTCGATGGTAAAAAATTGGTCGCTAATGGTCAATTTCATGGTCTGGACGATGAAGTCAGTATTCACCAATCCAACCGAATTTCGTTGCTTCCTTTGGATGCATGTCTTGCGATTGAAGGAAACCCTCAATCCGCATCCGGGCAGGCATCCTTGCTTACCGGTAAAAATGTCTCTGAAATGATTGGTTTCCATGATGGACCCAAACCGTCCCCAAGGATTATGGAAATATTGAGGCAAGACACCCTGTTTAGCCAGATGAATAAAAAAGAACGTAAGATTTCGTTATTAAATGCCTATCCACCACGCTACTTTAAATCCATCGAGTCTGGATACAGACTTCCAGGTGTGATAGCTTTAGCAGCCTGTTACGCAGGAATGCATTTACACACAATGGCTGATTTGGAGCGTGGTGTTGCAATTTCAACGGACTTTACGGCACACGGATGGCACGATCATTTAGGATTAATGGATACACCTTTATTAACTCCATCCCAGGCTGGTGAGCGATTAATGACCTTGTCCGCTGAATGTGAGCTGGCTTTTTTTGAATACTGGTTGACAGATGTCGCTGGTCACCACCAGGACATGCAATCTGCATGTGATCTATTGGAGTTATTCGATACCGTGTTAGGAGGTTTAATCAGAAACTGGGATGATGAGGCTGGTTTAATTCTGATCACATCCGATCATGGAAATTTGGAAGATCTGAGCACCCGCCATCATACTCGTAATGATGTACCTTTATTATTAATCGGGTCCCAGGCTCTCCGTAAACAGTTTATAAGAGAATTGACTCAGGTAAGTAGAGCAAGGACGATATTTAATCTGACTGATGTCACTCCCGCGATCTTGAATCTGAATACTTAAATTATTCCGACCTGCTTGCCCACCGTGTTGAACATATCCAATACTTTAGTTAATTGTTCATCGGTGTGAGTCGCCATATAGCTCGTGCGGAGTAATTGCTTTCCCTCTGGTACCGCTGGGGATATTACCATGTTGACGTATACACCCGCGTCGAAGAGCGCTTTCCATATCACAGCTGCGCGGCGATCATCTCCGATAAATATAGGAATGATAGGTGATACAGAGTTCCCGGTATTAAAACCGAGCTGTTTATAACTTTTGCGCATGAAATCTCCAATTTCATTCACCCGCGTAACCCTCTCCGGTTCTTCCTGCATCACATGCAAAGCTGCCAGTGCAGTAGCAGCATTAGCTGGAGGAATGCTTGCACTGAAGATCAAAGAACGGGCATGATGTTTAATGTAATGGATCACATCTTCATCCCCAGCAATATATCCACCCACCGAGGCAAGGGATTTACTGAAAGTACCCATGATGAGATCAACCTCATCCGTCAATCCAAAATGGGCTGCGGTGCCTCTACCCCCACCCAGGATACCCAGTGCATGGGCATCATCCACCATCAAACGCGCTCCATACTGTTTGCATACCTTGGTAATTTCGGGTAGTGGTGCAATGTCTCCTTCCATGCTGAAGAGCCCATCAACCACCACCAGTCTGCCTTCTGATTCGGGTAACCCATCCAGGATGCGAGCCAAATCCTCGGCATTATTATGTTGGAAGCGTTTCACTTTTCCCCACCCCAACCTAGCCCCGTCCACAATACTGGCATGATCATCTCGATCCAGGATGACCACATCACATCTGCTCACCAATGAGCTGATCGTACCCAGGTTGACTTGCATACCTGTAGAAAAGACTAAAGCCGCTTCTTTTCCCACCCAGGTAGCCAACTCATGCTCCAGCTGCTCGTGTAATTCCAATGTCCCATTTAAAAACCTGGATCCCGTGCAACTCGTCCCGTAACGTTCGATCGCTTCGATTGCTGCCTGTCGTACTTTAGGGTGTGTGGTCAGTCCCAAGTAGTTATTCGACCCGCACATGATCATGCGTCGACCTTGGAATATAGCTTCGCTGCCTTCATTCCCCTGCATGGCTATGAAGTAAGGATAATACCCCGATGCAATAAATTCTTTCGCATATGTGAAGTTATAGCATTTTTCGAATATATCCATTTTTTTATACCTCTTTATTGTGAGACACTTTGGGATTCCCATGAGCCTTGGCGATGATTTGGTCCATGAAAAAAGCCAAGCCTCCACCGAAAACCCCGTTCAATAGATATATCAATTTAGTTTCCAAACCTGGTAATATTAAATACTTTCCATGCTCAATTCCATTGATGGTGTCGTCGAGCCACCTCGTCTGGAGAGATCACTTTAGTGTTCCCCGCAAGTGCTATCGTCTCGCGAGGTTTAAAACGAGTTTCATATTCAAGTTGAGCAGTTTTAGTGTCTGGTGGAAAAATAATCGAAACTCCAATTCCATGGATTTTCATTTCAGCTCGTAGCACGTCGGAAAATCCGCTCACCGCAAATTTCGAGGCTCCATATGCCGTATAACCGAATGTGCCAACAAATCCGGCCATAGATGATATATTAACAATGTACCCCGATCCCCGCCTCAGCATCACAGGGATAACTTCTTTGGTCATATATACCGTACCAAAATAGTTAACTTCCATCATCCAGCGGAATATATTCATATCGAGTTCTTGGAAATAACCCGGATGAGCAACCCCAGCTGAATTAACTAACAAATCTGGAGGTCCCGATTTTTCTGACACCTGTATTACTGCCATCCGCACCTGATCCAGGTCGGACACATCCGCAGATACTGTGCCAATCAGCTGACTTTGGCTTTGCTTATGAGATTCTACTTCCTCGAGCGCTGACGCTAGTAAATCCTTACGCTGCGCAACCAACCACACATGCATGCCACGTTTGGCTAACCCGCAAGCAATGGCTTTTCCAATCCCGCTCGATCCCCCAGTAACCAATGCTATTTTCCCAGGTTCTAGGATGGCTTTAATTTTCATGTAGTAATTAACCCATTCACACTCAAAAGGTTGTTATATTAGCAGGCTCTGATATATTCAGACACCAGCGGTTGGGTCATAAGTAAGAACCGATTATAACTGTTTTGAAACCTATAATAAGACCAATTGGAATTAACCCAAACAAGCAGTGAACACTATAGATTAACCCGGGGTGACCATGATCACCATCTAAATAAAGGTATAAAAAAATATGGAACTACTTCTCTTATGGATGAAGCAATGTGTTTTGTAGTCTGGAGAATCTCACCCAGGCATATAAATTCTACGAACAAGATAGGGTTGATTTCAATGGAATTCAGGTTATCATTATCTATGACATATTAAAAAATTTATCAACCAAATAACACCATGCCAACATTATCTGATCGTCTCAAATCGTTGGGGGTGACTATCGGAACCAAGGATATTCCACCCCCGCAACAAAGAAAATCCTTTCCGGTTGAAGAAATCGTCCCTGGTCGTTTTCTGGATACTGGCAATGGTCTCACCTATCTCATTGAGGAAGACTTTCCAGGCAGCTACACCCATGGACAAGTCAAGCTACGCATCGCCACCACACCTCAAACCATTGCCGAATGGGCAGGTGACCTGAAAATCGCTGAAAGGAACCCTGAGACGATGGTGTTTCTCGATACAGAGACTTCTGGCCTGGCAGGCGGAACCGGAACTTTTGCTTTCCTGGTGGGAGTAGGTCGCTATACCCAGGATGGTTTCCATTTAGCCCAATACTTCATGCGCGACCCACTTGAAGAGCCTGCCTTGCTGCTTGCGCTTGAGGAGTTCCTTGCCCCAAGTCAAACCATTGTGAGCTTCAATGGTAAGGCTTTCGATGTACCGTTATTAAACACCCGTTATACCTTGCAAGGTTGGAAATCTCCATTTAAAAATCTTGCTCATGTCGACTTGCTACATTTGGCACGTCGCTTGTGGCGTGATCGCCTTCCCAGCCGCACACTGGCAAACCTTGAAGTTCAAATCTTGCATGCCAGCCGTACAGATGACGAAATCCCTGGCTGGATGATTCCACAGCTCTATTTTGATTATTTACGTGAGGGTGACGCAAGACCATTGAAGCGTGTGTTTTATCACAACGCAATGGATGTGGTTTCACTGGCAGCTTTATTGAACCATACCTCTTCGTTACTTGAGAATGCATATTCCCAACCTGAAAGTGAGTTTATTGATTTGGCAGCAGTCGCAAGACTGTTGGAGGATCTAGGTTACAAGAATAAAGCAGCTAAATTGTATGAAGCTTGCCTGCGGGCAGAGTTACCCGAGGGTATTTACAACGATACACTATATCGGCTTTCATTATTGCACAAGCATACCAACAATTTCTCAGCAGCGGTTCTTTTATGGGAGCAGGCGACCACACGAAATCAGATTTATGCGCATGAAGAATTGGCCAAATACTACGAACATCATGCACAGAATCTTGAGATGGCGCTTAAGTGGACTCTTAGTGCACTGGAGCGTATTGACTCTCTCAGCTTATTAATTCCTGAAAAAACCCAATACCAAACCGAATTTCAACACAGATTGCAACGTTTACAAAGGAAAATCTCTGCTCAAGGAAAATAATGGGGCTATCAATATTTACCAGACAGCCCCATATAATCTCAATCAAATTCAATCTAACGCTTTAATCTGCTTCTCTAATTTCTCCTGGGTTTCCTGGTAGCTGATAAATTTTTCTCTTTCTTTCTGGACAATATCAGCTGGAGCTCTTTCAGCAAAAGAGCTGGAAAGTAGTTTTTCCAAACGGTCTGCCTGGCTTTTCGCATCAAGCAGTGCTTTGTTTAACCTTTCACGCTCTTCGCTCGTATCCACCAGCTCTTCCAAAGGCAGGTATATTTCTACGGTACCTATGGCGATCGATACATGACTCTCTTGTTTGGGTGGTAAAGTCGCTGATAGCTCAAACTTATCGAGGTCAAGTTTAGCCAATGTAGCAATGAGCTGTTTTTGCTGTTGGAACAATCCAATCCGCTCACCTGCAGCCATTTTAGCTGGGATGAGTTTCCCAGGTTTAACGTCCTTTTCTGAGCGGAGATTTCTGATCGTGCGGATGGTATCTTGTATCAGGCTGAAATCTGATATGCACTTATCTTCCCAGCTTTCAACTGGACGAGTTTCCGGCCAGGATGCGATGATCAACCCATCTGCCCACTCTGCTGCCAACATAGTAAGGGGAGTATCTTGTAACGCCTTTTTTAAATATCCCCAGATCTCTTCTGTAATGAAGGGAATATAAGGGTGAAGCATCCGTAAACACAGGTCCAACACACGCACAAGACTGGAAGCAGTATAGTAAGCGCGATCACCTCCCTCAAGGAGTTGGAGCTTTGCCACTTCCAGATACCAATCTGCAAACTCGCTCCAAAAGAAATCGTAAATCTGGCGACCAGCTTCACCATACTGATGGTTTTGGAATAATCGCTCCACATTGCGAACTAATTCCTGGACGCGGGCCCAAATCCATGAATCTGCCAGGGTCCATTCTGGTTTCGCTAAGGGAGCAGCATCGTTTTTTTCCAAGCCTGTGATGACAAAGCGACTGGCATTCCAGACTTTATTAACGAAATTACGACTAGGTTCCACTTGCTTTGTACTTACGTTCATATCCTTACCCGGGGTAGAACCCACCAGCAAAGAAAATCGCAATGCATCAGTTCCCATCTCATCCATCACGATTAATGGGTCAATGACTTATTATCTCTGTTTTGCCCATCTTTGCGTCCATTTTCATCGCGGATGAAACCATGCAGATACACTGGTTGAAGGGGATCTCGCCGGTGAACTCTAGACCAAACATGACCATCCTGGCTACCCAGAAGAAGAGGATGTCGTACGCCGTTTCCATCATGGTAGTTGGATAAAAATATTTTAAGTCAGGAGTCTCTTCTGGCCATCCAAGCGTCGAGAATGGCCACAAAGCAGATGAGAACCAGGTATCCAATACGTCAGGATCCTGTTCAATGTTCTTGCTTCCACAATGTGTCACATTCTGTTGGGTCTATACGGGACTCACGGTCATTTCCTTACACTCCTGACAATACCATACCGGGATGACGGTGACCCCACCAAAGCTGGCGCGAGATACACCAATCCTGAATATTCTCCAGCCAGTTGTTATACACTTTGGTGAAATGATCCGGTACAATCCGGATTCTGCTCTGACCTGTACTAGCTTCAAGAGCCGGCTTTGCCAATGATTCCATACGCACGAACCATTGCGTGGACATCATCGGCTCAATGATTTCGCCGCCTCGTTGGGAACGAGGAATATTAAGCATATAATCTTCTTCTTTTATCACCAACCCTGCTTTACGCATGTCTTCCCACAGGTTCTTACGACATTCGAACCGGTCTTGCCCCTGGTAAGGTCCACCATTCTCATTGATATGCGCATTGATATCCAACACAGAGATGATTTCCAGACCGTGCTTTTGACCAATCTGGTAGTCGTTCGGGTCGTGCCCGGGAGTGATCTTTAATGCTCCTGTACCAAATTCACGGTCAACATAAGCGTCTGCGATCACGGGGATCACCCGTCCAAGGATAGGTACAATCACTTTCTGACCTATATATTTCTGATACCGTTCATCTTCCGGGTGGACAGCCACTGCAGTATCTCCCAGGATTGTTTCTGGTCGTGTTGTGGCTACCGGAATATATTCATCGACTGAGTTGGATAGCACATACTTAAAGAAATAAAGTTTCCCCGGTTCTTCCGAGTATTCCACCTCCAAGTCAGATACTGCTGTCTTAAGTCCTGGGGACCAATTGATCAGGCGAGGCCCACGATATATTAGACCCTTTTCATATAAACGACACAAATGCTTCACGGACTGCACTCGAAAGCCCAGCATCCAGGGTAAAGCGCTCACGATTCCAGTCACAGGAAGCACCTAATCGCCGATTTGATTGGTTATAATCCCTCCGTATTTCTCTTTCCATAGCCCAGGTACGCTTGAGGAATTGCTCTCGACCAATCTGCTCCCGGGTAACACCATCCCGTTCGCAAGGCTTTCTCGATTTGCAGATTGAGTAGCAATACTCGCATGATCGGAGCCTGGAACCCACAGGGTTGGAATTCCTTTCATCCGGTGATAGCGGATCATCAGGTCCTCCAGCGAAACAAACAGTGCAGAACCCAGATGCAGCTCACCGGTAATATTGGGTGGCGGTATCGAGATGACATAAGGTTTTCGGTTGGGTTCAAAGCCAGCTTTATTAGGATCATTTACTGGCTGAAAATAACCTTGTTTTTCCCACCACTCGTATATTCTGCCTTCGGTGGATTTGAAATCATATGCTTTGGGAAGTTCCATCTTACCCATATCGCTCTCCTTCAACGTCGAGTTATTTAAACAAAAATCCCTTCGTCGCTATGAGGACGAAAGGGATATCCTTCGCGGTACCACCTCATTTCACCAGGATTACCTGGTGCACTCACCTCTGACTATCATCAGGGTTGTGCTGTAACGGGCATACCCGTGTCGGTCTACTCAAACTTTATCAAGCTCTTTCTTCGACATGTAAACCAGGCGACATTCAGTGTGATTTGCCGAGGGAGGTTTCCAGCCAATGACCTCACCTTCTCTAGCAGCGCATCAACCACTTACTCCTCCTGGTCATGCTGCGGTTTATTAATTCCCGTGATTATACCTAACTAACTACAACCGGTCAATATATCCAGTAATTTGGAGCAGAAATGATGACAATAAGACTTGACTTTTGGGTTTAATTTGTGCTATCCTACAGCACGTTGGAAGAGGAATTTAGCTATGTGTAATTCTATATATTTGTGGTCCCAGGATAGGTGAAAATGCAGCGTGAGCGTGTTGCGGATAATGTTTATTATTTTCAGAGTGATGTTTATGCCCAGGTAACAGCGGGCGCAGTGATTGGTCCGAATTGGGCAGTGGTGATTGATACTCTTGCGATTCCCGAAGAGACAATTCAGATCAGGGATTTCATCGAACAGGAATTAAATCTGCCAGTCAGATACGTCGTAGATACACATTACCATGCAGACCATGCCTGGGGAAATTGTTTCTTTCCAGGAGCAACGATTATCTCCCATGCACACTGCAGGAAACAGCTAGCTACCAAAGGTCAACAATCGCTTCTGGAGGCGCGCAAATTAAATCCCACATTTCGAAGGGTCAAAATCGTCCTGCCCCAGCTAACTTTTGAAGAAAGTTATCTTATCCTCCGTGTAGGAAAAAAAACCTTATCTATGTTTCCCCTGCCTGGACCATGCCCGGATAATATAGGAATCCTGGTTGAGGAGGATAGGGTTTTGTTCGCCGGTGACGCGTTTATGGCGTTGCCATATATTGTTGACGGCAATATCGACGATACTATTGCATCCTTAAAAAAGATGAGTAAAATGGGCTTGGAAAATGTAGTTCCGGGGCATGGAGATATTGTTTTAAGAGGTGAGATTGATGGGATGGTGAAAGAAAATTTAGCATACCTGTCAGCGCTTCGTAAAGCAGTTCGTAAGGCTGCCCATCGGAAATACCCGCAAGAGATTTTGTCGGAAATCGGAGTTGAGGATTGTGGTAAAAGTCGGGTATTAATTGGCGGTTTAGCTGAAGAACTCCACCGGCGGAATCTGCGTGCATTGTATTATCAGATGTACGGTGAAGTACCACAAACCAATCCAATCGATGCTGGAACTGACAATTCAAATGTCTAATTTCGGTAATGCATCATTGACTTGCTTTATGCAGCTTTGCCCGTAAACCTACCAGACGTTCTTTTCCAGCTATCAGACGTTTAATATTAGGTCGTAACGACCAGGCTAGAGCAACGAAGGCCATCAAGCCGTAAATCGCATACTGCCATGGACTGAGACCTATCCATGCTCGATATGCAAATACCAACGTGGAAATCACGGCAACACTCATCGTAGTAATAGATGCATACCCGCCAAAGTAATAAATCAATCCACCTAAAGGAAGGATAAAAAATAAACTGGGCCACCATAGTCCAATGGAGCCTCCCAAACAGGGAGCACCACCTGCCCCACCACGAAATCGTAATTTTCCATTTTCATTACGCTCAATCAGGAATGCTGAATAATTATGTCCTATGATAGATAGGAATGGTGCCAAGACCTCAAGCCAGATGTGGTTGCCCGGAATTAATATATGGCTGAATAATACTGCTCCCACGCCTTTAAAAACATCAAGTACAGCAGTTGCTAGTCCTGCCCATACACCTGCAGCGCGCATGGCATTTGTGCCACCCGTCCGTCCGCTCTCCACTGAGCGAATGTCCTTTCCAGTGGATAATTTAACGATAATCAGACCAAACGGAATCGATCCAATTATATACGCCAACAATAATACACCGATCCAGGATAGTATCACCATCCGAATTTATTCCTCCTCTGACAGCTTTGGCAACCGTTAAAACCCACAATTATCAACCAAGTTTCTACTCTGCCAGAATTAACACTGGTACCTCATTCGCTTTTGTCTGACCGATCATCAAATATCCTCGGCAAAGCCATTCTATTGTTCTTTTATACCAGATTAAATAGATTATTCCAGGATAAGTAAGTTCTTTATAATCCGTGGGCGAAGGCGCATCAATGCCCTGTGGATGCGAATGATATACAGCGATGATATCCCATTTATTCTCTTCCACCAGAAGAAATGCATTCAACTGTTCTTCCGGTTCCATGCGAAACCGAAACGGGCTATGTAAGATATTGGTGATTGGAATCACCATCCGAGAATGGTTTCCTTCACCTGCCACGATTCCACATGCTTCTTCAGGTGCCCTGGTTCTGACCTCAGCTTCCATCTGTGCCCAATGATCTGGGCTCAGATATATTCCTTCAGCTAAATTATTTATCTTATTAATAATGCCGCTCCCCATGCAAGACATAAACTTAAGATGGGTTCAACAAACATCTGGCGAATAGGCTTTTCCTCAATCAAATTGCAAAACAGGCTCACGAGTGCATATGATGGACCCAGGAGGACGAGACCAAAAGCAACCGGTGTGAGTGGCCAGTAATTGAAAGCTGCTGCAATTTGACCAACCACCAAAGCAATTATCGCTGATTCATAAATTGTCCACTCTCCATGTAATCTCAGGTTTGTTACTCGTAGGCTTACTAACCAGGTCGCTACAATCAGAGCGGGTGTCGTAAACAATAACCTGGTCCCTGCATCATGTAATGTGCCTGCTAACACCAAAAACAATGCAAATGAAACTGCTGAAAGAGCAGCACTGGCTAATGGCAAGCGAATATCCTTCAGATCAACAGCAATATATTCTGCAATTATTACCAATACCAGGATAATAGCACCGCTAATCAACCCAACCCACCAACCTATACCCACAGGAATCCTGCTGAGCGGGATCCCGATAACAAATGCTGTTAGGGCCGGAAGGATTACATGCTGCAAAGCGGTCTTCCCTTGCGAAGCAGGATGGTCACGCATGAGCCAATTTGCTCCGGCAGCGGTCAAATTGGCGACGAGCAGAGAAGTGATCATGTTAACATTGATATTAAATTCAATATACAGGCCAGGAAGCTGTCTCGAAATCTCCAGGCTGGGCAAGTCAATAAATCGCTCCATGGTGTAGGCTAAAACGATCATGGCAGATAATATGCTCAGACGATCGAAATTGGGCAAATATTGCCGGCTTGTCGAAGTGTCCATAGGTAGATTTTACCCTTCCAGTGATGAAACGCCAAGCGGCTGATCTACTTGACGTTTTACCTCCAATCGCTTAGGATTATTCAAGGAGGGCATTATGAAAATCGGCATGATGGCTGATATATATAAGACCCAGGTAAGTGGGGTAACAAATTCCATCACGTTAAGTAAGCGCTGGTTGGAGAAAATGGGTCACGAGGTATATATTTTCACCTTCGGGGACGATGAAGTTGTTGACACCGAAAAGAACATCATTCGCACTACAGGTGTTCCGGTGGTGGATACGGGTATTTATTTTAATCTACGCTATAACAGACAAGCCAGACAGATGTTATATTCTATGGACATCGCCCACGTTCACCATCCCTTCGTCAGTGGATCACTAGCTATGCTTTATTGTGTTCCAAGGAATATCCCTGTCGTCTTTACCAATCATACCCGCTACGATCTGTTAGCCCAAGCATATATACCCATTCTTCCAGAACAGATAGGTGATGCTGCTTTAAAGGCTTATTTATCACCTTTCTATCGAGCTTGTGATTTGGTAATAATCCCATCCCCCAGTATGCGGCAGGTGTTGGAAGAGCATTTTGGCTTGGTTTCCTCAGTAGAAGTGATCCCAAATGGATTGGATTTAACCCCATATAGGAAAATAACCCAATTCATGGATCGTTCTACATTTGGTTTTTCAAATAATGATGTGATCGTCATCTATGTCGGTCGCCTCTCGCCAGAAAAAAATCTTACATTACTTCTCCGAGCGTTTTATGGCGTTACAATGACCTATGACCATGTCCGTTTATTAATTGTTGGCGATGGACCTGATAGAGAAAACCTTGAAGCTCAGGTTAAGCATATGAATATCAAGCCTAAAGTCCATTTTACTGGAATGGTCGATTATAAGGATATCCCCGCTTACATGGCAGCTTCAGATATTTTTGTGACCCCTTCAAGTTCAGAAACATTCGGCTTGTCAACCGTTGAAGCGATGGCTGCTGGTCTACCAGCATTAGGCATTGATGCGCCTGGAACCTCGGATATTATTCAAGATGGGGTCACTGGCTTGATTGTAAATGATGATCTGGCGGTCTTCACTGCAAAACTCGTTCTACTCTCCACCGACCACGACCTTCGTCTGCGTATGGGTAAGGAGGCACTGGAGGCATCAAAGAAATATGATATTCAAACAACAACAACTATGTTGCTGCGTCACTATGAGCGACTTGTCGATTCAGCCAAGAGACGTAAGAAAAGTCCTCGCTACAAAGTAACTCGTTTTTTGGATAAGTTCCAATGAAATCTTGTCACCGGCAATCGTTAGGACGTATGGGTGAATCATTTGCGGTGGCTTATTTGGAACAACAAGGCCATACCATCTTATATAGAAATCTCCGTACGCCCTATGGAGAGATTGATTTAATCACCCAGCAAGATAATGTGATTGTCTTTACTGAGGTCAAAACACGGGCGAGTACCTCTTTGGGTCCTCCTGAAATATCGATCACACCGCGAAAAGAAGAACATATGCGCTGTGCCGCTGAATATTATATCCAGCAACATCCTGAGCTCAATAACGACTGGCGGATTGATGCAGTATCAGTTCAATTACAGGCTGATGATGCCCCACCCGTGATCGATCACTTTGAAAATGTCATTCATTGATATTTCTCATCAAAGTATTGGTGTGGGAAATCTCGGTAAATTAATTCCGCTTGTAGTCATCCTCGGTCCAACAGCAGTGGGTAAAACAGAAATTTCACTTCAGCTCGCAGAAAATTTTAATGGAGAGATTGTGTCAGCTGACTCAAGGCTGTTTTATCGAGGCATGGATATCGGCACGGCCAAACCGACCATCGGTGATCGTTTAAGGGTACCTCACCATTTAATTGATGTCGCTGACCCGGATAAAATTTGGAGTCTGGCAGTATTCCAAACCGAAGCAAATAAAGCGATTCAAAGGATCCATGGTCAACACCATCTTCCGTTCCTGGTGGGTGGGACTGGACAATTCGTGCGTTCAATCATCGAAGGCTGGAGCATCCCACCAGTGGAACCCAATCCAAGTTTGCGAAAAGTCCTTTACCAATGGGCTCAAAACATTGGTCCATACGAACTTCATGCCAAACTTGAAGTCCTTGACCCGCCAGCTGCGAAAGCCATCGACCCATCGAATGAACGGCGTACGATCAGGGCATTGGAAGTGATTTTGTCAACCGGGAAGCGCTTTTCGAACCAAAGAACTAGCGGTCACGTTCTTTACAACCCATTATTGTTAGGATTAACCTGCCCGAGGCCTGAGCTCTATCGCCGTATTGATGATCGGATCTCAAGGATGATTACTTCTGGGTTCATCGAAGAAGTTAGAGGTTTATTGGATCATGGTTATTCGCCAGAATTACCAACCCTTACTGCGATTGGTTACGGGGAAATTGTCGCGTACATTCAGGGCAAGATGGGTCTGGAGGATGCGATCATTAAAATGAAGCACCGGACAAGGGTGTTCGTCCGAAGACAGGCGAATTGGTTCAAAATGAACGACCCCTGCATCCATTGGTTTCAAGTTGACGAGAATGCAAAGGAAAATATGGGGAAAATGATAAGAAAATGGCAGATGGATATTAAATCAATTGACAATCCTGTTTAATTCTTTTAAATCATAAAGATTCATCACTTTTCTGATTGACTTTAACCTTAGAAAATTCTATACTAATATTATCGCATCAATCTACCGTCGTCCAAAGGAGGATAAAATGGAAGATCGTCCGTGGTTTAAGTATTATGATAAGGGTGTCCCTCGTCACATCGATTATCCTGCAATTCCATTGTTTGGTTTATTGGAAGAATCAGCTAGAAAGTATCCAGATAGCCCCTGTACGATATTCAAGGGGGCTGTGATTACCTATCGTGAAATGGATGAGCTCACCAATCGCTTGGCAGCTGGCATTGCATCCCTGGGGATAAGAAAGGGCGACCGGGTGGGAATGTTCATGCTCAATACGCCTCAATTTGTCATCACCTTTTTCAGCATTCTCAAAGCGGGCGGGGTGGTGGTGGCAGTAAACCCTCTCTATAGCGCGAGGGAGATAGAACATCAGGTGAATGACGCTGGTATTGAGGTAATGTTTGTTTTGAGCAACTACTATAACCTCATTAAACAGACCCAACCAAAAACTAAAATCAAGAAAATTGTTGTATCTAATCTTAAAGAGTATCTACCCCCAATCCTGGCGGTCCTGTTTGGTATTGCGAAAGAGAAAAAAGGTGGCTTCAGGGTCGAGCTAGCCCCAGGTGACGTCTGGTTAAAGGATTTGATAGCTCAACACAAGTCTGATGAGCGCCCAAAACTGGATATCGGACCTGAGGATGTGGCGATATTCCAATATAGCGGTGGCACTACTGGGATTTCCAAAGCTGCAATTGCACTGCATCGCAACCTGGTTGCCAACGCATTGCAAATCCGCAGCTTTATGCCAGATGCCGAAAATGGGAAAGAGACCGTACTCATGGCGATACCACTTTTCCATGTGTATGGGATGGTGGCAGGCATGTTGTTTGCTATCCAGACTGGCGCAGGTATGGTCATGATCCCCAATCCACGCGATATGGTAGACGTTCTCACCAGTATACAGAAGTACAAAGCTTCAATATTCCCAGGTGTACCTACCCAGTACAACGCCATTAACAACAATGCAGATGTTATTGCTGGTAAGTACAACCTTAGCTCGATCAAAGCATGCATCTCTGGATCGGCGCCACTCATGCGCGAGACCAAAGAGAAATTCGAAAAATTGACCGGCGGAAAACTGGTGGAGGGCTACGGATTATCTGAAGCACCTACCGCGACGCATTGTAATCCGCTACACGGAGATATTCGAGCGGGCTCGATCGGCCTACCCCTACCCGATGTTGATTGCCGTATCATCAGCCTCGACGATGGAATCACTCCGCTTAAACCTGGGGAAGTTGGAGAATTATGCGTCCAGGGTCCACAGGTGATGAAAGGATATCACAATATGCCGACTGAGACAGCCAATACATTGCGAGATGGCTGGTTGTACACGGGTGATATTGCAAAAATGGATGAGGACGGCTATTTTTACATCGTTGATCGCAAGAAGGAATTGATCAAACCAGGTGGATATCAAGTCTGGCCACGCGAGGTCGAGGAAGTTATCTCCACCTACGCCAAAGTACTTGAGGTCGGTGTGGCTGGTGTAATGGATGCTTATCGTGGTGAAACTGTTAAAGCCTGGGTAGTCTTGAAACCCGGTCAAACTGCCACTGAAGAGGAAATCCGCGAATTTTGCAAGAAGAATATGGCACCTTTCAAAGTTCCCACGCAGGTAGAATTCAGAACCGAGCTACCCAAGACTACTGTAGGCAAAGTACTGCGCCGTGAGTTGGTACGGGAGCATATGGATAAGGTAGCAACGAATAAATAAATCTCGTTATTGGTATTAATAAAACCATCGGAGGACGCTGTACCTGCCTCCGATGGTTTTTAATCGGAAAACTCTTAACCGAGGGTAATTTTCTTTATCAAGGTGGATAGAAGTTCAGGGTTCGCTATGTGAATGTGCATGACTCGCCTTCCTCTTGCCTCCAAAGCTTCCAAATCACCTAAGGCTTGGCCACGCTCCAAAGTGCCAAAACTGAGGCCTCCTTGTGGAATTTCCACATCTTGATCAGGGTCAGCAGTAATCACCAGGAACAGACCATTATTTGCTCCCCCTTTATGGAGTTGTCCCGTTGAGTGCAGGAAGCGGGGACCAAATCCAACCGTGGTAGCAAGCCTGGTCTTTGCTCTTATCCATGTGCGTAACTCTTGTAGTAACGCTTCATTTTTTTTGTCCCGCCTGACATAAGCATTGATGGCTACATAATCCCCTGCTTTTCCTGAGGTGAGGAATTTGCTCACCACCATCGAAAGATGTTTCCCATCGGAGGGGGTTTTACCATATAGAGAAATACCCTGCTCCTCCAAGACGGGCGTGCTTTCATCGAACATGTGATGGGTCTTATAATACGAAATTTTTGCAACTGTTCGATTCTTGCTGTCCTGAACATCCGGCTGATCAAATGCATTGACTCCTAATGATGAGCACGCACTTGCGATAGCAATTTCCCATTTAAAAAATTCAGCACCCATGGCGGAAGTATCTTGAATATCCTGGGTCAGAACGATCTGGCCAGCTTTGCGAAGCAGTTTTACTTTTCTGTCGTACTTGCCATTACGTCTGAGATAGATAAAAAGCCGGTCTGTTCCATACAATTCAGGCGCTGCTAGTACCTCACCTTGGATTGGGACAATCCCTTTTCCTTGTTTGCCGCTGCTCTCAGCGACGAGTTGTTCCAACCAGGTACCAAAGGAAGCCAGCTCTGTGTCGGCAATCAAAGTTAACTTGTCTCTTCCAAGTTTGAAAGCCTCGCCTAGGATTACTCCCAACACAAAACCAGGATTGCGCCCTAAGGGTTGTTCTGGACTGCATTCGTATGCCATCCAGGAGGCACGGTTGAGCAATTCTTCTAGTTCGATCCCCATCAATGCGGCAGGTACCAGGCCAAATGCAGACAACGCTGAATACCGTCCACCAACATGTGGGTCTGCCAGGAAAGTCTTGCGGAAATTCCGTTCAAAAGCCAATTTTTCCAGAGAAGTGCCTGGGTCTGTGATTGCGATAAAATGCTCGCCCGCCTTCCCCCCGACAGAACGGATAGCGCGATTCCAAAAATAATCGAACAAGGCATTGACTTCTGCTGTTCCTCCCGACTTGCTGGAAACGATAAACAATGTACGTGAGACGGGATTGCCTTTCGAAGCAGCCAATACCTGGGCTGGATCTGTTAAATCCAAAATGGTGAACTTTAGCCCAGAGATTGCGTCACCATTGATCAGGCTCATCACCTCTGGTGCTAATGAGGATCCACCCATTCCCAACAGCAAAACATGTGTAAATCCTGCTTTCTGTATATCGGAAACAAATTTATTTACTTCAGGGTATATTGCCCGGCTTGAGGTGGGTAATCCAAGCCAACCCATGCGAATGCGCACCTCTTCCTGGTCTTTTGGTTCATTCGTCCAGAGTGTTGCGTCCTTCGCGTAGAAGCGTTTCGAAAAATTCTCTGCCTGTAACTGATCGACTCTCGTGGAAACAGAATGCGCCAGGGAACCAAGCTCAACCAGAGCGTCATGCCGCCGTTGCTTCACCGAATCAAGTAAAGAATCATAGGAAGCAGAAAATGCCTTGACACCCTCCTCTTCCAGCTCCTGGGTTACTTGCTGGATGGATATGCCAACCGCATCCAGGTTCGTAAAATCATTCCGTGCCTCATCCAGGTTTTTTTCAATCGTCAACTGAACCTTCCCATGGTCTCGAAAGGTAACCAGGGTTTGCGGAGGGATGGTATTAACTGTATACGCACCAATTAATTCATCCACGTACATTGTTGCAGGATAAGCTGGGTTTTTTGTGCTAGTGGAAGCCCATAGAGGCCGCTGAAGCGTTGCTCCTTTTGATTTTAACCTGGCGAAACGGTCGCTCTCAAAAACTTTACGAAACTCTTGATACGCCAAACGGGCATTTGCTATGGCAATTTTCCCTAAAAGTGACTGGGCAAGTTGTGCCTTACGCCCACCTTTTTGAATGATCGGCTCGAGATATTTATCCACTTTCGTATCAATGCGTGATACGAAGAAAGAAGCAACGGAATGAATATGGTCGATCGGTTTTCCAGCATTAATTCTCTCCTCAAGTCCAGAGAGGTATGCTTCC
Organism: uncultured Chloroflexia bacterium; assembly: GCA_963774275.1. Lineage (GTDB taxonomy): Bacteria > Chloroflexota > Anaerolineae > Anaerolineales > UBA4823 > FEB-25. The sequence continues at coordinate 22,193 of CAVZEP010000018.1, forward strand.
ATAACTTCCATATAACGTTCAATGGAAAAGATCAATGTGATATTGATATTGATCCCTGCTGCGATGGAGTGGCGAATGGCTGACAAACCCGGTTTGGTTGCAGGAATCTTAATCATCACATTAGGCCGATTCGCGATCTGCCATAAACGCTGAGCTTCATCAATCGTCTTTTCGGTGTCGTAAGCTAAGTCAGGTCTTACTTCCAGACTGACAAACCCATCCCCTCCATGTGTCTTATCGAACAAAGGCCTTAATAAATCAGCTACTCTTTCAATGTCCTCAATCATCAACTGCTCAAGGATCATTTTATCGGTGTAACCTGACCAAGACATGGGAATGAGAGCCGAATCATAATCTTTCGATTTAGCAATTGCGTTGTTGAATATGCTTGGATTGGATGTTAAGCCCCTGATATCGCCTCGATTTATCAGCTCAGCTAATTCGCCATTTTCCAGAAGACGCCGCTCAATATTATCGTACCAAATTGATTGACCCAGGTCAGTCAATTCTGAAATCTTTGATGTCATAATAGCTCCTAATATTGTCTAATTTACTACCAACGTTTTTCGATACTATATATTTTATTTACCCGTCGAACATGGCGCTCTTCTGAAGAAAATTTTGCTGAAAGGAAAGCCTCAACCAATTCCTTTGCTACTTCAGAACCTACCACGCGGGCTCCAAGACACAAGACATTCATATTGTCGTGCTCCACCCCTTGATGAGCAGAGTAGGTATCATGACAAACAGCAGCATATATGCCATTTATTTTATTAGCGGCAATACATGCCCCGACACCTGAGCCACAAATAAAAATTCCTCGCTCAGCCTGACCAGCCGTGATTGCCTTGCCAATTTTCTCAGCATAGTCAGGATAATCATCACCCGGAGTACATTCCGCCCCAAGATCGATCACAATATGCCCACAGGCGGATATATATTCCTTAATAGTATTTTTTAATGAAAAACCGCCATGGTCAGAAGCAAGTGCGATTTGCATAATACTCTCCAAAAATTTTTCTGTAAGCAAACGATTATAAAAGTTCCTTAAATATGCTTATTCTTACTCAAAAGTTGGTGCGCCATATAAAAAACATTGTCGACTGTCAAACCAAAATTTTCAAAGATAATCTTATACGGTGCAGATGCACCGAATCGATCCACCGATATACTTCCACCCAAATCACCTACCCATCGATCCCACCCCTGTGATATGCCTGCTTCTACAGATAAACGGGCTTTGATTCCAGGAGGGAGTACTTGATTCTGGTAATTTTCATCCTGGGCTTTAAATAACTCCCAGCTTGGGAATGAAATCAGGCGTACATTGACACCTTCACTAGCCAAACGAGCTCCTGCCTCGGTTATTAAACATACTTCTGAGCCAGACGCCATTAGAATGAGCTCCGGTTCTGAATCACCCATATCAGCTAACACATATGCGCCTTTGTGTAACCCATCTGCGGGTGCATAAATCGAACGGTCCAAAACAGGGATAGCCTGGCGGGTTAATATCAACGCTGTTGGTCCATTTCGCCGTGATATCGCCACTTTCCAGGCTTCGGTGACTTCATTTGCATCTGCCGGTCTTATCACCACCAGGTTCGGGATTGCCCTTAATGCGGCAATATGCTCCACAGGTTGGTGAGTCGGTCCATCTTCCCCTAAGCCGATACTATCGTGAGTGTAAATCCATATGCTGGGATAATGAGACAATGCGGAAAGCCTGACAGCTGGTCGCATATAGTCTGAAAAGACCAAGAAAGTACCACCATAAGGAATTACCCCACCATGAACAGACATCCCATTGATGATCGATCCCATCCCATGCTCCCGCACACCGAAATGAAAATTCCGACCCTCCGGAGTACTTTTTTGGAAATCCGGAGTGTTGTTGATCCAGGTATTATTGGAGGGTGCCAGATCAGCAGAGCCACCTATTAATTCAGGTAATCGATTTGCCAATACGTTGATAACTTTGCCAGATGCAGCCCGGGTGGCCATACCTTTCGGATCTGCAGGAAATACTGGCAGGTCTGCATCCCAATTTTCTGGCAGCTCGTCCATGAGTCTTCTTTCTAGCTCGGTATCAAGTTGGGTAAACTCAGCCAGATAATTATTCAGCTGTTTTCGCCAATCTTTTTCTGCTTTTTCTCCACGCTTGATCGCTTTTCTGAATAAATCTAGCACGTCGTCTGGGACGTAGAATTTCGGTTCGAGGGGCCAATCCAGATTTTTCTTGGCTGCATCCAGCTCCTCCTGACCAGGTGGCTCCCCATGCGCTTTGGCAGTATCCTGCTTTGTGGGTAATCCGTATCCAATATGTGTCCGGCATAGGATTAATGAAGGGCGAGGATCTTTCTTGGCCTTGGTAATCGCTGCATCTACCGCGTCCAGATCGTTCCCATCCGCCACTTTCTGGATATGCCATCCATATGCCTGAAATCGGGCCGCCCGATCTTCAGTGAATGCTAGCTCTGTACTGCCATCAATCGTAATGTGATTATCATCATATAAATATATGATCTTACCCAAACCGAGATGACCGGCCAGTGAGGCTGCCTCCGAAGCGACGCCTTCCATTAAATCTCCATCTGTGACAATTCCATAAACATGGTGATTAACCACCTCAAATCCTGGCTTATTAAACTCCGCAGCTAAATGGGCTTCCGCAATTGCCATTCCCACCCCATTGGCAAAACCTTGTCCGAGCGGTCCAGTTGTTACCTCGACCCCGGGGGTTAAGCCATATTCCGGATGTCCTGGGGTCTGACTGCCCCATTGGCGGAAGTTTTTAAGTTGCTCCAGGGGTAGATCATAACCAGTTAGATACAGCAGAGCATACAGGAGCGCAGACCCGTGCCCACCTGACAAGATGAAGCGATCTCTTCCTGGCCATTTGGGATTACGAGGATTAAATCTCAAGTGGCGTGTCCAAAGCGTATAGGCCATGGCTGCTGCTCCCATCGGTAATCCAGGATGACCTGAATTTGCCTTTTGGACTGCATCGGCTGCCAAAAAACGAATGGTATTGATCGCCCGGTTTTCTAATTCTATGGACAATTTCATACTATCCTCCTGTGGATAATTTTGGTTTATTGTACCGCATTAGCATTCCGCTTGTCATTTTTTACCTCAATACCCGTGACAATTATCACTAGTGATGTATGTTATTATCCACTGGTAAGGTTAATCTGGTTAGACAATAATACTATTATCCATCCTTAGATGTTTAATTTTTGTGAATGTTACATAACCTTGGTAGTAGATTGGATCCTTGAGCATATTAATATTGTTCACTTATTGTTTTTTTCTCAATTACCGGTTCTCCCGGTCTAATCAATTTAAGAGGAGGTTTTTATGGCAATAGCCACAACCCAAGCCCGAGCGCCAACATTCCTCGATGAAGTTGTTGCAGCCACTCCAGGTGAATCCCATCTTGATGCATGCATCCAATGTGGTACTTGTGGCGGTTCCTGCCCATCTGCTTCTGCTATGGAATTCACCCCACGCGATATCTTCGCAATGGTCCGCGCGGATATGCGTACTGAAGTGCTGAAGAGCAATACCCCCTGGATGTGCGTCTCCTGCTATTTCTGCACCGTCCGCTGTCCACAAGACATCCATATCACCGACGTGATGTACACCCTTAAGAACATGTCCATCGAAGCTAAATTGTTTAACCCGACCGCCGCAGATTTCTCCAAGACGTTCATTTATATGGTCGAATCATTTGGGCGCAGTTTTGAAGTCGGGTTGGCTGGCTTGCAAAATGTCAGGCACTTTGCAATTCGCTTGCCAAAAATTGCTCCGATGGCAATCGGCTTCTTTACTAAAAAGGGCATGTCGATCACACCTCCGAAACGTATTAAAGGAATGAAACAGTTGAAGGAAATCCTTAAGCGTGCCAAAGAGTTGGAGGCGGTATGAGCGATTACATCTTTTACCCCGGTTGCTCGATGGAAAGCAGTGCCAAGGCGTATTATTCTTCCACACTCGCAGTCTGCAAGCAGCTCGGTATTGGGCTGAAAGAGATTGATGATTGGAATTGCTGTGGTGCTACCGAATACCTATCGCTTGACTTGATCCCCGCATATGCTCTCATTGCCCGCAATCTGGCTCTTGCAGAAAAGCAAGCCAATGGAAATAAGACCATCATTGCTCCCTGCAGTGCTTGTTATCTGAATCTTGCAAAAGCAGATCATTATATGCACGAAGATAAGGTCTTAGGGAATAAGATAAACGATGCTCTTTCTGCTGGTGGTTTGCATTATAACCCAGGCAAATTGGCTGTCCGCCATCTGTTGGATGTTATCATCAACGAAATCGGACTGGATAATGTCAAAGGGAAAGTCACCAAACCGTTGACAGGGTTACGCATCGCCCCCTATCTTGGCTGCATGCTCCCCCGCCCCGACTATGGTGCCCGTTACTCAGATACTGAACATCCGGATGAATTAGATAGCCTGATGGCGGCTTTGGGTGCTTCTGTCGTCGATTTCCCGCTCAAAACCCACTGTTGTGGCGGTCATATGACCCAGATTGGACCAGCCACCGCATTTGAGCTCATCCGGAGGTTAGTTGCATCCGCCGAGCAACACAAAGCGGATGTGATTGTTACCGTTTGCCCCATGTGCCAGATGAATCTGGATGCCTTCCAGGGTCAGATGAACGACTTCTGCCACACTAATTACAAGATTCCGATCCTCTTCTTCACCCAATTAATGGGTATTGCCTTTGGTGAAAAACCAGAGAAACTTGGATTTGGCTCGGAATTTGTCAGTGCCCAACCGGCAATGAATAAAGTTGGTGTTGAAACACCTGAAATGGCAGCAGAAGCAGCGCAGGCAGCCAAACCGCGTAAACCTACAGGATTACCCATGCCGCCCCCGCTCGCAAAAGCGGGTCAGTCTGTTGAAGTAGAAAAGGAGGCGAGCCAGTGAAATCGGACAATAAAACCCAAGAACGCGTCGGTGTTTACATTTGCCATTGCGGTAGTAATATCGCTGGTGTGGTGGATGTAGCTGACGTTAGCGCATGGGCTGGAAAAGAGCTAGCTCAAAATGGCGTGGTAATCGCTCGTGATTACAAATTCATGTGCTCCAGCCTGGGCCAAGAACTTATCGAAAAAGATATTAAAGAGTTGGGTTTAACCCGTGTGGTCGTTGCTTCCTGTTCACCACACCTGCATGAACCAACCTTCCGCAACGTGTGCGCACGGGCTGGTCTCAACCCATATTTGTTTGAAATGTCCAATATTCGCGAGCAAGATTCGTGGGTCACAACGGATAAAGCGGAAGCAACCAAGAAAGCTAAAGCCCTCGTCGCTGCTGCGGTTGGACGCGTTGTCCATCAACAACCCCTCAACTCCCTCTTTGTACCCATCGACCCGAACGTTCTGGTTGTCGGTGGAGGCATAACCGGCATCCAGGCAGCTTTGGAAATTGCCAATAGTGGTAATAAAGTTTACTTGGTAGAACGCGAGCCATCCATCGGTGGACACATGGCGCAGTTCGATAAGACCTTCCCCACTCTAGACTGCTCAGCGTGTATTCTGACTCCAAAAATGTTTGATGCGGGTAATCACAAGAACATTACCTTACTTACCTGGAGCGAAGTCGAGAAAGTTGAAGGATATATCGGTAATTTTACAGTGACCATCCGAAAACGTGCCCGGTTTATCGACCAGGGTTTATGCACAGGTTGCGGTGTATGCTGGGAAAAATGTCCAAAGAAAGTGGTGGATGATGTCTTCGAGGCAGGGATAGGCTATCGCAAGGCTGTCTACACACCTTTCCCGCAAGCTGTGCCCAAGTACCCCGTCATTGATCATGAGAACTGCACCTTTTTCCTTAAAGGTACCTGCAAAGCCTGCCAGAAATTCTGTCCAACAGGTGCGATCAACTTCGACCAACAGGATGAAATCATCACGGTCAAAGTGGGTAATATTATTCTCGCCACAGGATTTGATTTATTTGACGCCCGGCAAATTCCCAATTATGGGTATGGACGATTACCGAATGTCTTCACCAGCCTGGAATTCGAGCGTCTCTCCAATGCGGCTGGTCCAACAGGTGGCAAAATCTTCATGCGCGATGGAGTGACCGTACCGAAAAGCGTTGGAGTTATTCACTGTGTTGGTAGCCGCGATAAAAACTATCACAACTACTGCTCTGCCATATGCTGCATGCAGAGTTTGAAATTTTCCCACCTGGTAAAAGAAAAGACTGGCGCAGACGTTTACGAATTTTATATAGACATGCGCACCCCAGCCAAAACATACGACGAGTTCTACCAGCGTATTATTCACGAAGGTATCAACTTTGTCCGTGGTAAAGTCGCTGAAATCACGGATGCTGCTTACTCCTCTGACGAAGAAGGCAAGCTGATCATCCAGGTTGAAGACACGCTCATTGGTAAACAACGACGTATCCCAGTTGATATGGTCATCCTCTCTGCAGGTCTCCAAGCCCGCCATGATTCCAAGAAAGTGGCACAGAAGTTTGGCATTTCATGCAGCGCAGACGAATGGTTCATTGAACGGCATCCCAAGCTGGATCCGGTGGCTACCATGACTGATGGCGTTTTTGTCGCTGGCGCATGCCAGGGTCCTAAAGACATCCCTGCCAGCGTGGCACAGGGTGCTGCAGCAGCGGCCCGAGTTTTATCCATCATCGGGCAAGGTGAAATTGAAATCGAAGCTGCCACAGCGATTGTTGATGAAATAACCTGTGTAGGATGCACTCAATGTGTTTCCTCGTGCCCATATCAGGCAATTGAGTTCTTTGCCGATAAGGGTAAAGCGCATGTGATTGAAGCCCTGTGTAAGGGATGTGGTACCTGTGTAGGCACCTGCCTACCTAAATCCATCTCCCTCAGACACTTTACTGACGAGCAGATTGTCTCTGAGATGATCGGAGCAATGCAAGTGATGAAATCCTTCCAAACAATGGAGGTGGCATGATGTACGAACCAAGTATCATTGGATTTTTGTGTAACTGGTGTTCTTACCGAGGTGCCGATACAGCTGGAATGGCACGCTTGAAATATCCACCGAATGTCAAAATCATCCGTGTGCCATGCAGTGGTCGCATCTCTCCCGAATTAGTCTTACGCACGTTCCGCGAAGGTGCAGATGGTGTCATGGTGCTGGGTTGCCATATCGGGGATTGCCACTACAGCACTGGTAATCATCGCACCGCCAAACGCATGCCCATCGTGAAAAAATTAATGGAGTACACAGGCATAGACCCAGAGCGCTTGGTAATCAACTGGGTATCGGCGGCAGAGGGCGAGAAATTTTCTATCGTGATTAAAGATTTCACAGAAAAAATCAGAGCCTTGCCACCCTTCGTGGAGACAATGAAATGACCGATCGACTTACCTCCCTACATGAAGCAATTGACCAGGTCTTCCCCTGGGTGGAGGGTGTTCTTGCCCTCAAGCGCGGTCCAGGCGGTATTGCTGCTCCGTATCTGTACTCACCCGAGCATCCCGAAGAACTTGAACTCCTGGTTTTGTGGCCAAAAGAACCCGTACCAGACACCCTCAAAATCATCCAGCACGCTCACGCTGATTCCAAGCTTGCCATTGTCTGCCGAGGTTGTGAGGAACGTGGCATCGTTGAGATGTTTAAGCACTCTCAGCTCAAATGGGATAATATCAACCTGATCGGACTGCAGTGTACGCAGGAAGAGGCTGAATTTTGCCGGTGTGCCAAGCCATATACCGTCCATGCAACCACCAAAGTAGGGGATCCAATCGAAGGTGTGCCAGACCCATTAACCGATAAGATCGCAACAATGAGTTTGGATGAAAAACGAGCTTTCTGGATGGAAGAATTCGAACACTGCATCAAGTGTTATGGCTGTCGGAACATCTGCCCGCAGTGTTTCTGCAACATCTGCACCCTGGAAGATGAAAAATGGGTCGAGACCGGCCGCCTACCCATGCCAAACCCATCCATGTACCACATGATACGTGCGATGCACATGACCGCAAAATGCGTTGCCTGCCGTGAATGTGAAGAGACCTGTCCGGCTGGTATCCCCATGGCAGTGCAGTTCCGCTTGATCGCCAGTGATGTTCTGGAAATGTTCTCCTATGAAACTGGCGCAAAATTGGATCAGAAACCGCCGCAACTATTGGTACTCGAAGAAGGTGAGTATCAACGCACCGGGTTGCCCCATTAAGGAGCGAATATAATGATCGAATATAAAAATGTTCTGACCACATGCCCATACTGCGGGACAGGTTGTGCCTTGCACCTTCAGGTGCTTGACGGCGCTTTGGTGGGTGTGCTACCTGCAAAAGGACACCCCATCAGCGAGGGAAGCCTATGCATCAAAGGCTGGAATGCTCACGCATTTGTAAATCACAAAGATCGCCTGCGCACACCGCTGATCCGCAAAAATGGCGAGTTAGTCGAGGCGACATGGGAAGAAGCTTTGTCCCTTGTGGCCGAGAAACTCGGTGCCATAAAAGCTGAGAGTGGACCGGATAGTATCGGCATTCTAACCTCAGCCAAATGCACCAATGAGGAAAACTATCTACTACAAAAGTTTGCTCGCGCGGTGATCGGGACGAATAACATCGACCACTGCGCTCGTCTCTGACACGCTCCCACTGTGGCCGGTCTGGCCGCATCATTTGGGAGTGGCGCCATGACGAATTCGATCCCTGAATTCGAAGAATATACCAACTGCTTCTTGATCATTGGATCGAACACCTCCGAAGGTCACCCTTTGATTGCCACACGTATACTCAAAGGTCAGAAGCGTGGGGCTAAAGTCATTGTCCTGGATCCACGCAAGAATCAGATCGGTCACTGGGCGGATATCTTTTATACCTTCCGACCTGGCAGCGATGTTGCCCTCTTCAATGGTCTAATGAACGTCATCATCAGCGAAGGGTTAGCTGATGAGGCATTTATTGCGGAGCGTACCGAAGATTATGAAACGCTAAAAACTCTTGTTGCAGAATACACACCAGAAAAAGTAGCTGAGATAACCAACGTACCGGCGGATGGGATTCGCGAAATTGCACGTACCTATGCAAAGGGCAAACCTGCAGCCATCATTTATGCCATGGGTATTACCCAGCACACTACCGGTGTGGACAATGTCAAATCCACGGCAAACCTGGCCATGCTTTGCGGAAATATGGGCATCGCTGGTGGGGGAGTTAATCCCCTTCGTGGACAGAATAATGTTCAAGGCGCTTGTGATATGGGCGGTCTTCCCAATGTCTACCCAGGGTATCAGGCGGTGACCATCCCGGATGTTCAGAAGAAATTTCAGGATGCCTGGGGAGCAACTGGTCCCATGACTGGAGGATTAACAGTGACCGAGATGGTCCATGGGGCTGCAGAAGGCAAAGTTCGTGCCCTATTTGTGATGGGTGAAAATCCCATGGTCTCTGACCCGGACTTAAATCACGTCCGCCATTGCCTGGAACAAACCGAATTCATGGTGGTACAGGATATCTTCATGACTGAGACCGCTGAAATGGCACATGTCGTGCTGCCAGGCACATCCTTTGCTGAAAAAGACGGTACGTTCACCAACACTGAGCGACGTGTTCAGCGCGTGCGCAAAGCTATCCAGCCAATCGGTGATGCCAAAGAAGATTGGCTAATCATCTGCGAGCTGGCCAAACACATGGGTGCTCAAGGATTTGAGTTCCAAAACCCTGCTGAAATCATGGTTGAGATCAATCGTCTGACACCTTCATATGGTGGAATCACCTATGAACGCCTGGAAGAATTGGGTTCATTACAGTGGCCATGCCCGAATGTGGAACACCAAGGTACAGCTTTCCTCCACAAAGGCAAGTTTGCCAGAGGGCAGGGGAAATTTTTCGCCCTACCATTCAAGGAACCAGCCGAACTACCTGACGAAGAATATCCATTCACCCTCACCACTGGTCGTTTGATGTTCCATTTCCACACTGGATCAATGACCCGGCGTTCCGCGAAACTTAACAGCGAAGTTCCAGAAGCTTATGTTGAGATCAATATTGATGACGCTCAAAAGATCGGCTTGAATGGTCACAAATTCGTTCGGGTTACCAGCCGGCAGCGGTCAAATCGAGCTTGGAGTGCGTGTGACCGATGATATTAAACGCGGTGTGATTTTCATTCCGTTCCACTTTGCCGAAGCTGCTGCCAACAAGCTCACCAATTCAGCCATCGATCCGGTTGCCAAGATCCCTGAATATAAGGTTTGTGCTGTCAAGGTCGAAATACCAACATAAGTGACACGATTTCGACTAACCGATCGGTTGTCACGATACTAAGGAGAATGCAAATGGATGTTCGAAAAATCTTAGAATATGCTCTGCAGCGTGAATATGAAGGTAAGCGGTTTTTTGAGGAAAATTCTATCCGCCTGAATAATGCGGTTGCTGGCAGTGCATTTAGAGAATTAGCGGCTGAAGAAGACAAACATATCGAGTTTATCAAGGGGCAGATTGCTGCCCTTGATAAAGGTCTGCTTTCCAGCGCTGCTATAACAAAAGAACTTGATGGAGCAGAATTCTTCACCGCCAGGGCACACAAAGAACTGCTTGATCAATCGGTACTGGAAGCTATGGTACCAGACCTGCCCGTGCTGCGAACAGCATATCTCATCGAAAGAGATTTTGCGGATTATTACGAAAATTCTTCAATGCAAGCTGATGGTGAAGCAAAAATATTATTGGAGAAGCTTGCCAAATGGGAACGTAAACACGAAGCACTGTTCAAGAGCTTACACGACAAGTCGTATGAGGTTTATAACCAAATGGCCTGGGGAGGCTAAGCGTAGCGAATGAAATCCCGCGACCCCTTTACCGACCTCCCTGTGTTACCGTGCAGGAAAATGGGAAACTATGGGAGCTGGGGTAATTGCAGAAATCACCGGTCACATTTAACCGTCAACGGACAGGTGTGGCTGACATTTATGTGCACGCCATCGGAATTGGAAGCATTAGCAGTCGGGTTTCTGTTCAATGAAGGTGTAATTAAAAGTCAAAGAACAGATCGAGCTGGTGAAAGTGTGCTCCTCAGGTGACAACGTGGATGTTTGGTTGAAAAGTATCGTGGAACAACCCAACAGTGGTGGCGCACCACCGGATGCAATGGCGCTTCGACTTCGGTTGCTCTGGACCAAGGTACACTCTGAGCTCAAAGATGGGCTTCTACTAACCCCCCAGATGGTGCGGGCTTTAATGCAGTCCCTACTGAAGCACAGGTCTTGTTTCGAGAAGTCGGTGGAATACACACTTCAATTTTAAGCGATGGGGAACAAGTTGTTGATTTCAGCAGAAGATGTGGGCAGACATAACTCATTGGATAAAATTGCTGGTCGTGTTTATGTAAAGAACATACATCTGGTACCTAAAATACTGTTCACGACGGGCCGTATCAGTTCAGAAATGATCCAGAAAGCCGCCCGAATCGGCGCTGCGGTTGTTATCTCACGAACCTCAGCCAGTTCGCTCTCCGTCTAGCTCTTGCAGATAAATGGGGAATCACCTTAATTGGTTACGCACGTCATGATCAATTTATTGTTTATACACACCCGGAACGGTAAGGCAACAAACTATCGTTATAGTTTCGCAATCTCGTTGGAGGAGTAGTGAACTGAAGAGATAAACCAAACATAACAACCCACATCATCTTACAAAAAACAACATAAAAAAGGATACTTTCTAATGAGTGATTAAATTTCGTTTGGATGCCATTCTACTACCAGGAATGGCTGCGAAAGCAGAAGACTTGGGTGATAAGAATGCTAACCTAAGGCTCGCAATATGTCCGTACTGGCTATTCTAGCCGGCTCTTTCATCAGCATTGGCGCAATCTTTTCCATGACCGTCGCTGTTGGCAACATCTTTGTTAAAGACGCGGCAGGAGCTACTGCTCTCTTAACCAGGTTACCTTATGGCGTCATCTGCATGCTTACTGGTCTTTTTTTTACTGTCGGCCTGATATTAGTCGTGGTTGGTGGAGCAGAAGTATTTACCGGTAACACCCCGATCACCATGATTTTGCAGTGGAAGGGTAACTATACCACAACTGTACGCGGAATTGGGTGATTGTTTATGTTGGTATCTTTGTCAGTGGAATTTGGACAATATATATCGTTTTTCTTGGGAAACAATATTCATATATTAGTGGCTTGATTGGACTGGCTGGATTAAATAATGGCGAGTCAAAAACTAGCCTGGCATTCGTCCAGGCCGTAGAGCTTTGGGTATTATGTGTAATGCCCTGATCTGCATGGCAGTCTGGATGTGTTATTGCGCTCGTAGCATGACGGATAAAATCCTTGATATCATTCCACCCATCGCTTGCTTTGTTGCCGCTGGGTTTCGAACACAGCATCGCTAATATGTATTTCATCCCGGTTTTGCTGGTTTGTAAAGTATTCGGATGATGCGAATTTCTTCAAGCTCTTGGTAAGACTACGGAAGATTTTCCTCATCTCACTTGGGGTACCTACTTTCATTGCCATCCTACTTCCCGTGACCATTGGTAATATCATCGGTGGTGGACTATGGTTGGATTGATTTATTGGTTTGTTTACCAACGCAAACGGAAAGCATAGAATCATCTGTTTCCTTACCTGCCAGATGTGAATAATTTCTGGCCGACATGGCTGACAGGTTGTGAGTAGTTTGAAAAAAAGGATATATTGTTACAATAGTTCTGCCGGTATATTTGATTTGATGCATATTAGTTATTTATAATGTCCTGTGCGTAACGGTTAATGAGATTAAGATAAAAAGACGAACCGTAATGAGTTTTTTAAATTGATTGTTCTCTTTGGCGCATTAATTGAGCCAATTTTTCATTCATCGACCACCCGTGTTGATAAAATCAATCGAGTGGTAAAATTTGATTCTACTGAAATTAATCAATTGATCAAGATGTTTCCAAGGTTAAGCTGCATTTTAATGCGAAAAAGTGCCGTACCAGTGATGGAAGGGTGGCTTGGTTGCACTTGAGCAATTCGCAGTTGACCGGACGAAATATGGTTTTTCTGCTACTTGAGGAGTGGATGTATGGTCACAAAAGAAGATCTAATTTACCGGCAGGTATTCACCTTAAGGGATGGGGCAAGGATCTTACTTCGTCCGCTGACCCAGGACGATCGTCAGGCATTGATCGATCTATTTGCACCGGTAACGTCGGATGATTTACGCTACATGCGCCACAATGTAAAAGATACCGATGTTATCTGTCGTTGGGTGGATGGACTGGACTATAACAAAGTATTTCCATTGGTGGCTGTGTTTGGGAGCCGCATTGTCGGTCTGGCATCCTTGCATCTCAACCAGGGGCCTGCCCGCCATCGTGCCGAAGTTCGTGTATTTCTGCCCAAGGATTTTCGGCACCGTGGTGTAGGCGCTAGATTATTACAAGGATTGATCGAATTAGCAAAACGCCATAATTTATATATCGTTGAAGCTCAAATCCCGAGCGACCAAACTCCCACTATTCGTTCCTTCCAAAATCTTGGGTTTGAGCCAAAGACCCAATTTGATGATTACTTCATGCTCCCAGATGGTGAACTACGCGATGTAACTCATCTTATTCTTCGACTAAGAGCATCGGATGACCAATTTTAACGAGACAAAGATTGTTCAAAGCGACATTGAGATCAGGAGGATGCCTTAACCAGAAATACGAGTTTGTTAACCATTAGCGCAGTTAACTATATTATCTTTGCCTTTGGAGGAACCCATGCAAAAAGTGACTTATGAGACCCCCTCACTCTACGGGGATCACCATGTTACCGAAGTACGACGCATTCTATTAGAGGTACCCGGTGTCGTAGACGTTTATGCCAGTAGTGCTTTTCAAATTATCGAGGTCACATACGACCCTGATAAGATCAATGATCTGGAGATTGCGGTTAAACTAGATGCGGCTGGCTACTTAGGTGAGTGGACCGCACCCATCGAATCGGGTGCCGCAGCTTATCATGCTGAGACAGGTTTACAGCCCTATTTTCGCCATACTGCTGCATACGAACAAACCCGTTTATCGGTAAGCTTTGCACAAAATGTATCCTACCTCGGGCGGCCTCTCTGGCCTTGCCCAGGGATGGGTATTCTTTCTAAGCCAATGGAGGATTAATCTATGGTACTTAAAGGTAAAAGGAGTAACGAGGAAAGATCATCAGATCCCGCGGCCCAGGAGATGCTCATCCGGGCGGACGAGCTGGGAATTGGCACTGCTTTTAGCCGTGCTGAAGATATGGTCCCATGCAATATTGGTGGAGCGGGAATGTGTTGCAAACAATGTGGGATGGGACCCTGTCGCTTAACCAAGGAAGGACAGGTCGGTGTATGTGGTGCCACGATAGACACCATTCAAGCTCGAAATTTAGTACGCGCAATTGCTGCCGGCTCAGCTGCCCATTCCGATCATGGGCGGGATATGGCATTCACCCTCAAAGAAGTTGCTAATGGTGAAACTGAAGGATATATTATCCGGGATGTAGCTAAATTACGTAACATTGCTTCTATTTACGGAATCAAAATCGAGGGTCGATCCCCCAACGAAATCGCAAACGACCTGGCAGATTTGTATATTTCCCAATTTGGCCAACAAAAAGGTGAGCTGGTGTGTATCAAACGCGCGCCTGCCAAACGTCAGAAATTATGGCGTGAGCTGGACGTTGTGCCGCGTGGAGTTGACCGGGAAGTTGTCGAGGCATTGCATCGCACCCATATCGGTGACGATCAGGATGCAGTGCACATATTGAAGCATGCCATCCGTACTGGTTTGGCGGATGGTTGGGGTGGCAGTATGATGGCGACAGATATCTCCGATATTTTGTTTGGCACCCCTGCCCCACTACTCGGCCAGGCTAACCTGGGCGTGCTCAAGGACGATATGGTCAACGTCGTTGTCCATGGGCATGAGCCTACGCTTAGCAACATGATCGTCGCTGCCTCACAGGATCCTGAAATCATCGAATACGCCAAACAGGCTGGTGCAAAAGGTGTAAACCTCTCCGGGATCTGCTGCACTGCCAATGAAATCCTGATGCGCCAGGGTATCCCAGCTGCAGGGAACTTTTTACATCAGGAGCTGGCGATACTAACTGGTGCGGTGGAAGCTATGGTAGTAGATGTTCAGTGCATCATGCAAGCACTGGTGGCATTAGCTGGCAACTTTCACACGAAGATTATCACCACCTCCCCTAAAGTTCAGATCAAGGGAGCGACCCATATAGAATTCGATGAGCGCAAAGCACTCACGATTGCTAAACAAATCTTGCGCATCTCGATCGACAATTATAAAAATCGCGGCAAGATCCATATCCCCCAGGTGCGTGAGGAACTTATCCCCGGCTTCTCGCATGAGTATATCAACTATATGCTGGGTGGCAGCTATCGGGCCTCATTCCGTCCATTGAACGACGCCATTATGGCAGGCCGGATCCGGGGAGTGGCAGCCATCGTTGGATGTAATAATCCACGCAGCAAGCAGGATTACATCCATACCTACGTGACCCAAGAATTGCTTAAGCAGGATGTCCTTGTCGTGGAAACTGGTTGTGGTGCCATCGCAGCAGCCAAACTGGGATTGCTTCTTGGTGAAGCAGGGTTGGATAAAGTCGGTCCAGGTTTACGCGAAATATGCGAGACCGTGGGTATTCCTCCCGTTCTCCATATGGGCTCTTGTGTGGATAATACCCGCATCCTCACTGTTCTTACCCAAATGGTGGCTGAAGGTGGACTGGGAGATGATATCGATCAAATACCAGCCGTTGGATTAGCACCAGAATGGATGAGTGAAAAAGCGCTGGCAATCGCTACGTATTGTGTAGCTTCAGGCGCTTACGTCATCTTCGGAGGTGCCAGCCCGGTGAGCGGTATGCCAGATCGTGTATCTGATAGCGACATCGTTCTCCGTTACATCAGCACTGAAGGGTGGGAAAAGCAGTTTGGTGGCAAGCTTGAATTTATTAACGATAGCGATGAGATGATCCGCAGGTCTTTGGAGCATATTGATAAGAAACGCGCTGCCTTGGGATTGCCGGTTTACGACCCAGCACGCTTTGGTCGCAGTGGAGACAATCGTATGCTCGAATTCGAAAAACTGCCCGTTAGCGAGCGGCGGCAGAAAATTTACGGCACCGCTGCCGACTAAGCAGAAAGACACAATCCGGAGGATTTATGTCACGTTACATAGCTACGAGAGCAATCCGGGGTGCCAACGCCCTGGTCACAGAAGCAGAATTAATGTTAAGCAAAGCTTTAAAGGAAAAAGGACCCGAGACACCGGTTTCATTTCCTAATACAGCCTATTACATACCAGTCATTGGTGGGATGACTGGAATGCAAGTCGAAAAACTGGGTCAGCTCGAAAAGGTTCTCATGCACGCTCGAGGTTTACTCCATCCTTCACCTTCTGCCAGAAGATGGACACCTTACCTCGGTGAGACGCTCGACAGTGGTATGGCAACGCTTTTAGCTGCAGAAACGATTGAGGTCGTCCGGTTTATTTATGGATTGCAGCCGGAACCGATGCCCGGGATCACCCTGGCTGGTGCGACCCAATACGGGGACCAAAATGGCTCCGGTCATCTCAATGGTCCAATTGATGACATCCGTCTGCGGGCATGGGGAATTCAGCTGGTGGATGGTCGCATGCCAGGTTTCGCTGCCATTGTTGGTGCAGCCAAATCCAATGAAGTTGCAGTAAAGATCGTTCGTGAGCTTCAACGTCGCAATATCCTGTGCTTCCTTTCTGGAAATGTCAATGGAAGGAGCATCATTGACCAATTGATGGAAGAAGGGGTTGAGCTGGGTTACGATACATATACCGTCCCCTTTGGCACTGACACGATCAGTGCTATCTACGCACTTGGATTCGCCACCCGATCCGCCCTGACCTTCGGTGGCTTAAAAATGGGTCAGGCACGTGAGATCCTGCTCTATAATCGAGCACGTGTATTTGCTTTCGTCCTGGCATTAGGTGAAGTCGATGACCTGAAGTATGCGGCAGCTGCAGGAGCCATCAATTATGGTTTCCCGGTTATCGCAGATACCGTCATCCCCGAAATCCTGCCCACCGGTGTGACCACCTTTGAACATGTAGTCAGCATGCCCTTTGAAGAAATAGAAGGTAAAGATGACTTAGAACGCGCTGAACGCCTGGTGCAAAAATGTATCGAGGTACGAGGCGTCAAGCTAAAATTGACCGAAGTGCCTGTACCTGTACCTTACGGCTCAGCTTTCGAGGGTGAAGTTGTGCGCCGGAATGATATGCGCGTTGAGTTTGGTGGAAAGAATGCACGTTGTTATGAATATCTCGAAATGGCCGACTTAGAGGATGTAGTGGATGGAAAAGTGGAAATCGTTGGACCAGATTTCTCCAATGTCCCACCTCAAGGATATATGGACATGGGCATCGTCGCCCAGGTAGCGGGGCGTCAAATGCAGAAAGATTTCGAACCAGTGCTCGAACGACAGTTCCATTATTTTGTCAACGGTGCTTCAGGTATTCAGCATATAGGGCAACGTGATATCACATGGATCCGTATATCGAACGCGGCCGCGGATAAAGGATTTAATTTGGAACACTTCGGTAAGATTCTGCATGCCCGTTTCCATGGTGATTTTGGTGCAATTGTGGACAAAGTGCAGGTAACAATCTATACCGACCCGGCAAAAGTTGAGGAATGGCTGGGTAAAGCACGCCTTGCATATGATTACCGCAATAAACGCCTGGCAGATTTAACGGATGACAAGGTCGAAGAGTTTTATTCCTGCACCTTATGCCAATCCTTCGCCCCCAACCATGTGTGTGTGGTCAGTCCGGAACGCTTGGGCCTGTGCGGTGCATATAACTGGCTGGACTGCAAGGCCTCATTCAGTATCAATCCTACCGGACCAAACCAACCAATCAAGCTGGGTAAGATTATTGATCCAAAGAAAGGATACTGGACGGGGACGAACGATTATGCAACGGTTGGATCGCATGGTGTCGTCAGCGAAGTTACCATGTACTCCATCATGGAAAATCCGATGACCGCATGTGGTTGTTTTGAATGTATTTGTATGCTTATCCCGGAGGCGAACGGAATCATGGTTGTCAGCCGCGAGGATCCAAGCATGACCCCAGCAGGTATGACCTTTAGCACATTAGCTGGTATTGCGGGTGGTGGTCTGCAAACCCCGGGCGTAATGGGAGTGGGTAAGTTTTATCTGACCAGTCCAAAGTTTATTTCTGCCGACGGTGGTTTCAAACGCATCGTTTGGATGAGCAGTGTCTTGAAGGAAATGATGTCAGATGAATTCAAGGTTGTGACAACACGTGAAGGTGATCCCGATTTGCTCGAGAGGATTGCTGATGAGCGACATGTAACTACAGTGGACGAGCTCCTCACCTGGTTGACGGAACATGATCATCCCGCCTTGACGATGGAACCGATGTTTTAAATTCAAATCAGTCATAAAAAAGGAGTGAAACATATGCCTATAGAAATACCTAAGGATAATTGGCCTGGAACCGTTCGTACAGTGACCATCGGTGCAACTGCAGCTGATGGCGGTACACGCACCTCTACCGTTATGGTGGGTGGTGAAAAAAACCTACCCTTTCTCCATTTCGAATCTAAAGCACCCAATAAACCAGCGGTGGCAATAGAAATCAAAGACCGCTACCCCGAGGATTGGTCAAAACTGCTTTTGAATGCCTGGGGGGAAGATATAAATGATCCAGTCAAATGGGCTAAAGCTGCTGAAGCAGCTGGAGCAGATCTGATCCAACTTTCGCTGAGCCTGACTGACAAAGATGGTAACCCAGCGACACCGGAAGCAGCAGTAAAAGTGGTGAAAGATGTCTTAGCCGCCACAGGTTTACCCCTGATTGTATTTGGCCCCGGCCAGGCAGAAGCTGATAACAACCTTTTGGTCCCGATTGCTGAAGCCACCAAAGGAGAACGTCTGGTATTGGGTATCGCTGAAGATAAGAATTATCGCACCATCATTGCTACTGCCATGGCCAATGGACATCTGGTGAACGCACGATCTCCCATGGATGTGAATCTGGCCAAACAACTAAATATCCTGATCAGCGATATGGGGATGCCGCTCGATCGAGTTTTGATGGATCCAACGACCGGCGCGCTCGGGTATGGAATTGAGTACGGTTACTCCGCCATGGAAAGATTACGCCAGGCTGCCTTGCAAGGTGATGCGATGACTCAGCTTCCGATCCTGGTTACTCCCGGTTATGAAGCATGGAAGACCAAAGAAGCCAAGGTGGAGGTAGGAGTTCCATCAACCTGGGGTGATTGGTTGGAGCGTTCAATCAACTGGGAGACTCTGACAGCAATGACGCTAATCGAAGCTGGTGCAGACGTTGTCATCCTACGTCATGCTGAAAGCGTCCGGCGAGTCAAGTTGGCGATTGCAGACCTTATGGCTGCTGCTTACACACTTGCCTGATCCATACGAAATAGAAACCTACGATTTTAACGGAGATGAAATATGGCTCTGACTGGCATTCAAATATATAAATTATTACCCCAAACCAACTGCAAAGAGTGTGGTTATCCTACTTGTCTGGCGTTTGCCATGAAGCTCTCTGCCAAGCAAGTTGAATTATCTGCCTGTCCCTACGTCACACCGGCTGCAAAGACCCAATTGGCCGAGTCGGCTGCCCCTCCCATCCGTCTGATTACAATTAAATCGGATGGCTATGAAGCAAAAGCAGGGAATGAGGTTGTCCTTTTCAGGCATGATAAAACTTTCTACAACAGACCGGGTCTATTTATCCGTCTCTTCGATAACTCGCCTGCAGATACGATCAAGGCAACGGTAAGCGAAGCAAATGCCTATGCAGTTAATTATGTAGGCATGGATCTGTCTGTGGATGGCTTTGTCGTAGCATCCTCATCAGGCGACCCCATTGCTTTCACCACTGCAATTCAAGCTGTCCGCGCCGTCAGCAAGCGCCCGATCATCTTGATGAGCCGGGATGTCAACGTCGCTAAGGCTGGTTTGAATGTGCTAAAAGGTGAGACTCCCTTGATCTATGGTGCAGATGCCACGAATTGGGAGGCTTTTACCGATTTGGCAAAAGAATCTAAAGCTTCCTTGGGTGTTATCGCCGGATCATTAGCTGAAATGGCTGATTTGACTGAAAAGATCAAGGCTAAGGGTGTTGAAGACCTGGTTATCGATCCAGGCGGGCGTGATCTCGGTGCAAGCCTGGCGATTGGTACAACCATTCGTCGCTTAGCTGTGAAGAAAAACTTCCGCGCCCTCGGTTTTCCGGTGATTGTGTTCCCAGGTGATGCAAGTGATCCAGGTATGGAATCTATTCAAGCTGCACAAGCAATCGCCAAATATGCAGGGTTCATTGTTCTGGATCATTTCGAACCAGCAACGATATACCCCTTACTTGTCCTTCGCCAGAACATATACACCGACCCGCAAAAACCCATCCAGGTGCAACCGGGTATCTACGAAATCAATGCTCCTAAACCAGAAGATCCAGTTCTGGTCACTACCAACTTCAGCATCACCTACTTCAGTGTAGCAAATGAGGTTGAAGGCTCTGGGCTGCCTGCCTGGTTGCTGGTGACCGATGCAGAAGGAATGAGTGTTCTAACTGCCTGGGCTGCAGGTAAATTCGATGCAGAAAGAATCGCCAAAGCGATTAAAGGCTTCAACGTAGCTGATAAAGTATCCCGCAAACGTGTTGTCTTACCCGGGCATGTCGCTGTGCTTTCTGGTGAGCTGGAAGGTGAATTACCCGATTGGGAAATTAGGGTTGGACCGCGAGAGGCAGTTGACCTACCTGCGTTTATGAAGCAGGCGTTATAACCACCTCGATTGAGGTAGATGGATGCTTTTTAACATACGCAGGTTATCGAGATAGATAAATATTAACCTTCATGACAGACCACACGGTAACCTTTGATATTACCAGCAAGCCAGTGCGCGTACCTACAGGCACATTGCTTAGTGAGGCAGCGCGCCTGGCTGGTGTGGATATCGGGCAGCCATGTGGTGGTCAAGGTCGCTGTGGTCGATGTGCAGTTCAGATAACCAAAGGTGATGTACGCCGGCGCAGTTCCTTGCGGTTAAGTGTCGAAGATGTAGCCCAAGGATTTGCCCTTGCCTGTCAGTCTGTTGTTGAAGGTGATATTACTGTTACCGTTCCACCTCAGGAAAAGATTGAGAGGCGGCTTACAACAGATCGGACTGCGATAGAAGTAACGATCCCCGCAGATTATGATCCTTTATATTCTCAAACAGTCCGCCGGTTATACCTGAGACTCTCCCCTCCACGTATGGATGACCAAACTGACGATTGGAGTCGTCTTAAAACTGCTCTGCGTCAGAAAGCGGGTATAGAAGATATACGTATATCGCTTAACCTGTTACAAAAATTAGGTACCATTTTGCGGGAGAGTAACTGGGATGTGACTGTCATCACTGACGCACAGGTCGAAATCGATGGTCAGCGGACAGATGAGCGGTTGGTGACAGTGATAGCAGACATCGTGCCTGAAGATGATCCGATGTATGGCTTAGCAATTGATATTGGCACAACCACGGTGACAGTCTGGCTTGTCGACCTGATCACCGGAAAAGTGGAAGCCCAGGCATCAGAATATAATGGTCAGATCAGCCGTGGTGAAGATGTGATCTCCCGCATCATTTTTTCCAGCAAAAATGGAGGCCGTGAAGAGCTCCAGAATCGTGTGCTCGATACGATCAATCTGCTGGTTGGTCAGCTGTGCAAACGAGTCAAAGCAAAATCGCAGGATATCTTTAAGGTCACTGTGGCTGGAAACAGCACGATGACGCATTTGTTTTTAGGTATCCCTGCTTCCAGCATTCGGTTATCTCCATTTATTACTGCTGTCAACCAACCACCCCTTATCACCGCCGGAATGATCGGATTGGCAATTAACCCTGAGGCTACAGTGGATTGCCTGCCTGGTGTGGCGAGCTATGTAGGCGCCGATATAAGCTCAGGCGTCCTGGCATGTAAGATGGATGAGACTGATAAACTTACCTTGTTTCTGGATGTAGGTACGAACGGGGAGACGGTTCTCGGAAGCCGTGAGTGGTTGGTGACCTGTGCATGCTCCGCTGGACCAGCTTTTGAAGGCGCAGGTGTGTTGGATGGGATGCGGGCGACGAAAGGCGCGATCGAAGAATGTTGGATTTCTGGGGAAGGCTCTCCCCATCCATATGAGCCTACATACCGGGTGATTGGCAATGCAAAGCCACGCGGTATATGCGGGAGCGGTTTAATATCCCTTTTGGCTGAAATGTTCCTGACCGGTGCAGTGGACAAAGGTGGGAAGATAAACCTTTCTCTCACCAGCCTCAATCCACGCATCAGAGAAGGCGATCATGGAGCTGAATATGTGGTCGCCTGGGGAAGCGAAACCGAAAGCGGGAAGGATATCGCGATAAATAATGTCGATATTGATAACCTGAAACGCGCCAAAGCTGCGATTTACGCTGGTTTCACTGTATTGGCACAGAGTGTAGGTGTACCGCTGGAAATGGTTGAACAAATCTTGATTGGTGGCTCATTCGGAAAATACATCAACGTTGAAAAAGCAGTCCAGATCGGGTTATTCCCCGACATGCCCTGGGATCGCTTTAAATTTCTTGGTAATACTTCAGTACAAGGCGCTTATCTTGCTCTATTGGATTGGCGCAATCGTGATAGGGTTCGAGATATTGCTTCGCAAATGACTTATATAGAACTGTCAGCTGACAACACATTTTATGATGCCTTTACATCTGCAATGTTCCTGCCTCACACAGATTTGGCTAGTTTTCCAAGTGTTGCAGCCGCAGTCGAAAGTAAAAGTGCACCATAAAAACCAAGCAAAGTCTAAGGAGGCCAAATGTATATCATCGGTGAAAACATCCATATTCTTTCTGATAAGGTGAAAGAAGCCATCAAAGTAAAGGATGCAAAATTCTTTCAAGAGCTGGCTGTCAAACAGGTGGAAGCTGGTGCCCAAGCATTGGATCTCAACCTGGGCCCACGTAAAGTGGATTGGATGGACATGTTCCCCTGGATTGTTAAGACCGTGGAAGCTGTAGTAGATGTTCCGCTAAGCATTGACACGATCAATATATTGGGGGTTGAGGCAGCCCTGAAGACCGTTACCAAAGCTCAGCCAATCATCAACTCCGTTTCTGATGAACCAGAACGATTGGAAAAAGTACCTTTGCTGGCGAAGCAATACAATGCCCGCCTGGTTGCCCTGACCATGAGCACGAGCGGAGTTCCAGTATCGGCAGATGAGCGTGTCAATATTGCGCTTGAGAAGCTCATCCCACGCATGGTGGAAATTGATTACCCCATTGCAAACTTGATCATCGATCCGCTCGTATTAACTGTCTCTGGCTGCCAGCAATATTGCCCTCATCTCATCGAAGCAATTCGCACGCTTCAATTCGCATGGGATCCGCCACCGACAATATCGGTAGGATTATCCAATGTCTCCAATGCCGTACCTCGCGAAGGAAGACCACTGATTAATCGTGTCTATTGCGCCATGCTGATGGGTGTTGGCTTGAATATGATGATCGCTGATCCGCTTGATGGCGAGCAAAACGAGGTCGTCCGCATCATTGAGCAGCGTGATGCTAGTACACCTGTCGGGCGGCTGTATATCAAGATTGCTGACCGTATCAAAGATATGGAAGAACCCCAATTGGAAGATGTGGATATGGCTGATCCAGAGCAAGTAGCGATCTGGAAAACAATCCAAATATTGCTCAATAAAGTCATCTATGCGGATGGCTATTTACAACAATAGGAGATTACTTATGACGATTCAAAAACAAATGAATATCGAAGAACTTCTGGCAAAGGCAAAAAAGCCTTCCGCAGATGCGATGGTCTTGCATCCTTTCTATAAAGGCAAGGTGGAGACTGCTCTAAAATGCTGCGTGCGAGACTTTAATGATTTTGCCATCTGGTACACCCCTGGCGTTGCAGCCCCTTGTCGCGCCATCGAGGCTGATCCGGAGAAGGTGTACGAATATACCAACAAATGGAACACTGTGATCGTCGTCAGTGATGGCACACGCGTACTTGGCTTGGGCGACATCGGACCTAAAGCTGGTTTGCCTGTCATGGAAGGTAAAGCTCTTCTATACAAGTATCTTGGTGGTATTGATGGTATTGCTATCATGCTCGATACAAAAGATCCTGACGCCATCATCAATACAACCTTGATGCTCCAACCTGGGTTTGGTGGGGTTAACTTGGAAGATATCTCCAATCCGAAATGCTTTTACATTTTGGATACCCTGCGTGAAAAAGCAGAGATCCCTATCTGGCACGATGACCAGCAAGGGACAGCTACCGTTACCCTTGCCGGGTTGATCAACGCCCTCAAGGTGGTTGGAAAAGATAAGGAAAAAGTGAAGGTTACATTCATCGGTGTCGGTGCTTCCAATGTAGCTATCTCGCGCTTGATCTTTAGCTGGGGAGTGAACCCAGCGAATTGTTTAATGGTGGATAGCAAAGGCATCCTTGGTAAACATCGCAAGGATCTTGAGATGCGTAAGGCTGAATACGTGGATAAATGGAAATTATGCCAGATAACCAATCAGGAAAATCGCGAAGGTGATATCCCCGATGCAATCAAGGGAGCAGATGTCGTCATTGCCCTCTCCCGCTCCGGCCCAGGTGTAATCCTACCTGAATGGATTGAAACAATGGCGAAAGATGCTGTGGTTTTCACATGCGCAAACCCCGTCCCGGAAATATGGCCTTGGGAAGCAAAGGCTGCTGGTGCAGCTGTCGTCGCAACAGGTCGCTCTGATTTTGATAACCAGGTCAATAACTCACTCGGATTTCCTGGCATTTTCCGAGGCACCCTGGATGTGCGCGCCCGCACCATCACAGACGACATGTGCTTTGCCGCAGCAACAGCCCTGGCTGATCATGTTGGGTCAAATCTATCCAACGATCACATTTTACCCAACATGGATGACTGGGAAGTATTCCCTCGCGAAGCCGCGGCTGTGGCTGTGAAAGCCCAGGAACAAGGGCTTGCACGCATACCAATGACCTACGATGAGGAATTCAAGAATGCAACTACCATCATCGGTCGATCTCGCAATCTGACCCAAATGATGATGAAAGATGGCTTCATTGGCAAACCACCAGTATAACGTAGAGAGGATATCAACGAGGTGAACTATGTATGATCTAATTGTCGTCGGCGGTGGACCTGCGGGATTGACATCAACGATTTATGCAATACGCAAGCGTTTGAATGTGCTGCTCATCACGAAAGACCTGGGCGGGAAAACTAATTTCCGCCTGGCCTTACCGTGGGTGGAAGATTATCAGGTCATCAAAGGCCTGGAGATTATCAATAAATTCAAAAGCGAGCTAGAATACCTGGAATTTGCAAGGCATATGGAACCTGCGGATAAAATCATCCGCAAGGAAAAGGGATTCATCGTTAAGACGCGTGGGGGTGGCGACCTGGAGACTAAGGCTGTTATTATCGCTACCGGCACCCGTCAGCAGCTATTGAACGTCCCAGGTGAGAAAGAATTCATCATGCGCGGGCTATGTTACTCCGCCTTGAGCTATGCCCCATTATTCATTGACAAGTCAACCGTTGTCATTGGAGATGGTGATCTTGCTCAGAGGTCAACTGCAGAACTCGCTACGGTTGCCAAGCATGTCACCCTGGTTTGCCCGGCGGAAAAGCTCAAAGTAACCAATGTAAACGAAAAGCTGAAGGTTGCGCCAAATGTCACCATTCTGGAAGGTCACCAGGTTGTAGAAGTCAAGGGTGACGATTACGCTAAGAGTGTGATCGTTAAAGATAAGCAAGGCAAGACTAGTGAGCTTCATGCAGATGGTACCTTTGTTGAGATGGCTTTGGTTCCAAACTCGCAGATCGTTGCTGATTTTGTGGCATTGGATGAGCAAAAACGCATCATCATTGACTGTGGCAATCACACCAGCGTACCGGGAATTTTTGCTGCCGGTGATGTGACCAATACCTATGCAGAACAGGTGCTGGTTGCTGTTGGTGAAGGAGCCAAAGCTACGCTGAGCGCCTATGAATATCTGCTCCCATTGATGTAATTCTGTATGCATGTGGGGAGTGGATTGTTTCCCACTCCCCATGCTAAATTAGCCCGCCCAATTGGAGGTCAACTATGCCCGGATTTACCCCTGTTAGAAGATGGCAACCACCCTACTATCCTTTTAAGCGAGACCCCTTCGGTACCCGTGTGCTCGAATCGGTCGAACGCGTCATTAAAGGACCTCTGTTCGGTTGCCGCATGTGTGGGAACTGTTTGCTACAGGAAACAGCTTTCATTTGCCCAATGGAATGCCCAAAGGGTGAAAGAAACGGTCCTTGTGGTGGATCGACCACTGAATACTGTTACGTGGATAAGACCCGTCCGTGCGTATGGTATAAAATTTACGACCGTGCTTTCAAGATGGGTCGGCAGGAGATGCTGCTGGAAGTCTTGCCTCCCTTGGATTGGGACAAAACGGGCGGTGAGACTTGGGCGGATGTGTATCACCAGATCAAAAAAGTCGGTGGAAAAAACTTCTTTGGCGGTATATTGTCTAGCAAGACACGCGATACAGCCTGGCAATCAGTGTTCCGCCCCATACGCCAGCCAGAGTGGTGGAAGGGCGACTCTGAGTATCACCTACCAGCTTACTCTGAACCAGTCTCAAACCTCGAAAGACGACTGAAAGCTGGTGAGTTCGTCGTAACTGCTGAAGTCGCTCCACCCATGACCGTTGCTACAAATAAGCTACTGAAAAACATAGAAATTGTCAAACCTTATGTAGCTGCAATCAACTTCACAGATTGTCCTTCTGCTTCCCCGCGTATGTCCTCCTGGGCATGCAGTACGCTTACTATCCAATCAGGCGCAGAACCCGTCATGCAAATCGCAGCCCGTGATCGGACACGCATTGGTCTTCAAGCTGAAGTGTTGGGTTCAAACGCATTAGGAGTGCGGAATATCTTGTGCCTGTCGGGAGATAGTATGGAAATGTCCAGTGTCCCAAAAGGGAAAATGGATATTCTCGATATGGACTCAATTCATATGCTTTGGATATTGCGTCGGATGCGCGATGAGGCGATTTACATGGATGGGCGGCAGATTAAATTCCCACCGAAATATTTCCTCGGCGCGGCAGGCTCTCCTTTCGCCTCTGATCCACGCATTCAGGCAATCCGAGAGCACAAAAAGGTGAATGCTGGAGCACAATTCTTCCAGACTAACCTGGTATACGATCCTGATGGCCTGGATGACTGGTTGGAGGCATTAGATAAGCGCGGTATCCTGGAGAAGGTATACATCCTGATCGGTATTACCCCGCTTAAGAGCTTGAAGGTTGCGAAATATATGAACGAGGAAGTTCCCGGTGTCACCATTCCGGAAAAACTCGTCAAGCGTATGGAAGCAGCCGGTGATAAAGCTGAAGAAGAGGGTGTGCAAATCGCACTCGAGCTGATTGAAGCTGTAAAGAACAAGAAAGGCGTCAATGGCATTCACTTGATGGCTGTGGGCTGGGAAGAGATCGTGCCACGAATAATCACTGAGGCAGGGTTATTACCACCCGATTTTACGCCACCTGTCGCCCCGCCACCAAAATCGTAGAGCATTGAGCTTTACAGGTTGAACACTTTTATCGGTATCGAATTGGCATGTCTTTACGCAGGTTGATTTTAACCAAAACGGGGCAAGATGTTACCCGCTGCCGCGGCTGTCAGTTATGCAACAATGAATATAGCCACGACCAGGATATCCCTCTTGACAGCCTGATCCAGCTCGTCATTATGAATGACGAGGAAGTTTTGACGTCCCGGACCCTTTGGTCTGACGAGGTACTGCATAGTGCTCGCGAAGCCTGTGTCCGTGAACTTAACATGGAGCAAATTCTGCTCGTCCTCAGGGAAGAAGCCATACGACGAGGTTTGGTTAATCAATTAGAGCTCTCTTAGATGGGTTATAATTCGCTCCTATTTACAAAATAAGGATATTTTATGAAACTTGCAATAAGTGGTAAAGGTGGTGTAGGAAAGACCACCCTGGCAGCATTGCTGGCACAGGTTTATGCTGATGCTGGTCGTCAAGTGCTCGCTGCTGACGCAGATCCTTCCCCATGTTTGGCGGGTGCGTTAGGATTTCCTCAAGAATTACGTGACCAGCTTCACCCTATTTCCGAAATGGATGCATTGATTGAGGAGCGCACAGGTGCCAAGCCTGGAACGATTGGCGGTTTCTTCACTCTAAATCCGCGTGTAGATGACATCCCCGAACGGTTCAGCGTGCTGCATAAGGGGGTCAGGCTATTGGAAATGGGTTCAGTGGATATGGGTGGCTCAGGATGCATCTGCCCTGAAGCTGCCATGCTGAAAACACTCTTTACCCACCTGCTTTTCCGTAAAGATGAAGTATTGATCCTGGATATGTATGCTGGGGTTGAGCATCTCGGACGGGCAACAGTGGATTTTGTGGACGTTATGCTGATCGTGGTCGAACCAACCCGGCGGAGTATTGGCACTGCTATCCAAATCAAGCAGCTGGCGAATGATATTGGGCTCAACCGTTGTTGGCTGGTGGGAAATAAGGTTCGTAACGAAGATGAGAGAAACTTTCTCAAAACTGCGTCTCCCGGTTTACCCGTCTTGGGTATCATGCCAGCAGACCTGGCTGTTCAAGAAGCGGACCGGTTGGGGATACCTGTTTATGACCACGTCCCAGCCTTACGTAAGTCAGCAGAAGAGATGGCCCAACAACTTGACGCACAGTTGGTGAAAGGTCCTGTTGAATGACAATTACCATCGCCCTTGCCGGTAAGGGAGGGGTCGGAAAAACCACCATTGCAGCCATGGTGACCAAATATCTGGTTCAAAACAAACCAGGCCCAGTCCTTGCTATTGATGCCGATCCAAGCAGTAATTTAAATATGGTGCTTGGTTTGGATTTGGATTGGACGGTAGGGGATATTCGCGAGGATATGTTAGCCCAGGTGAAAAACTCACTTGTGGCAGGTGGGGCTGCCATGGGATCACTTCCAGGCGGCATATCCAAACATGATTACCTGGACCATAAAATCAGGTCATCGCTTGCAGAGGGAGATGCATTTGATTTGATCGCTATGGGGCGTTCTGAAGGAACAGGCTGTTATTGTGCGGTTAACCATAACCTGCGTGAAGTGATCGACTCAATTAGTAAAAACTATCGGTACATCGTGATTGATAATGAAGCCGGGATGGAGCATTTAAGCAGGCGTACAACCCGTGATGTACAGCATTTACTTATTGTCAGTGATCCCACACTGCGTGGAATTGTAGCGGCTGAGCGCATTGCTTCATTCCGTGATGAGCTGGATATCCGCATAGAACACGCCTACCTGATCATCAACCGGCTTTCTGGTCCTCTCTCCCCTGCACTAAAAACAGAAATAGATAAGCTGGGCATACCTCTACTAGGAACAGTCTCAGCGGACGATGAGTTAAGTAAATTTGAATTCAATGGGAGACCACTGGTTGAGTTGGGAAATGATTCTCCCGTCTATCAGGCTGTAGCCCGTTTGATGAATGATATCTTGTAACCTCTGGTAAGTGAATTTTAGCAATTGACTTTATTATAAAATGCTTCCAATCCATGGAAGCATTTTGCACTTAATTTATGTCCAACATTATCCTCACAATAAGTTACAGATGCACCCGCGTCTTGTAATGAACCAACACTTGTTCTGGCACGGTTAATTGGAACAAGATCATCCTCGGTCCCATGAGCAACAAAAACCGGTAAGCCTTTCACACGGTCAGGTCTCAGCCAGTTAGATGCACCATCAGGTAGGAAACCGGATAATCCCACCACAGTTGTCACCCGCTCTGGATACATAAGGGTCATTGTATACGCTAAGGCTGCGCCCTGGCTGAATCCAATGATGTGGAGCTCAGAAAAATCACCATCGGGGAAGTTCCTTGTGGATATCGTATCGAACAGCGCTTCCACTGATTCCATAAAATCATTAACCCATGGCCATGGTTTGGAAATCTCAGGATGCCAGCTATAACCGATCCCTGATGTGGTAAACAAACCCCTTGGAGCAATTAATAATGCATTCTTGAGTAACCGCGGAGCGAAAATCCACATGGAGTTTTCATCACCCGTCCAACCATGAAGCATTAATACGACTGGGAACGGACCGGTACCTTCCGGTTGTCGAAACCGCATTACCCAATCTTTGATAGTAATTTTTCCAGCATCATTTGACATACAACCCTGATTATTCTGGATTGTTGCGTCGAACAATCCAATCGATGATCCATAATGCCAGAAGGATCAGTATGATAGGTGTAATTCCTGCCACCAGACAGATCAGCCCCATAATCGCTGCTTCACGGCCGAAAAACAGGTAGATCAACCCATCACCGATGATGAACAAGACCAGGATAAAACCAGCAACCAGATGGAAATTCGTCTGTCTGGCATATTGACGCAAATCGCGGCTCATGTCGAATGCCTAGGTTTGGGAAATAAATCTGGAAATCTTTTGCTTAAAACGAAATTTCCAGCCATCCAGTTTACGAAGCTCTGGTAAAACATTTCGGGCTGCCAGCTCACCCGATTTGATCAGCTCGGGAATATTCACTCGATCGATTATACCGATTGGACCTAATTTTGGGCGGATGATTGCCCCAGGTTGTTCTAATTCAAGCTGTTTTTCTAATAACATCAATCCGGTCAGATCCATTGAATGGATAAAAAGATTAAAAGCTTGTGCTAAACGCAATCGACCTGCCAGCCGATAAACCAAGGGAAGATTGGTCATAAGAAGGGGAAGGTTCTCTGAGGACCCATCATATACTTCACCCTGCCACCCCAAAGGCGGTGCCAGTACAACCGCTACCACTGGTCCTTCGGGGTACAATCTGCGCGCTTCTGCCACAGGGATAGGATTCATCACTCCCCCGTCGACGAGTAATTGCCCGTCTGTATGCCTGGCAGGAAAGACACCTGGGATAGCACTGGTTGCCAATACAGCATCGATAACGCGCCCTTGCTTAATGACAACCGGCGTCCCAGATGTGAGATCAGTGGCTGTAATTGCCAGAGGGAGGCGTAAATCAGCAAAGGTACGTTCGCCCAATAGCTCGCTTAAAATGGCAATCACACCTGCCAATCCGAGCAGAGCGGGTCCATCACCATGCATGCGAGCAAACAAATTACCCTGGTCAATCTCACGTAATCTTGCTTCCATTTCATTGGGCGAGTATCCCGCAGCATAAAGCGCTCCTACTAAACCGCCAGCACTTGTCCCAGCCACTCCATGGATGGAAAATCCCTCCTCCTCCAGGACCCGCAACACACCAATATGTGCGTAACCTTTCACACCACCACCACTCAAGGCTAATGTAATATTCATCTTAACCATTGTATCCAGCGAAGGTAAAGTGGTCAAGGAATGGTAAAATCTTTCGGCTAAAAATAGTGGATTCTAGTCGATAGGAGACCACTATGACTGATTTAACACAAGGATTGCATGAAGTTATGAATGCATTTCTCATTGACCGCCAAAGTCAAAATCTTGCTAAGAGTACAATCATTTTCTATCGGGAAAAACTCCAATATTTCATAGATTATTGTAAAGCACAGTCAATAAAAACTGTTTCACAAATAACACCAAATGATTTAAGAATGTTTTTTGTTTCCTTGCAAGATAATCACACCCCCGGAGGGTTGCTTAATATTTATGCAGCAGTACGGTCATTTCTCAGATGGGTTGAAAGTGAAGAGATAATGCCGGAGGGATGGCGAAATCCTATCCTTAGAACCCGACCTCCTAAAGTGCCTTTTTCACCTCTTGAACCCGCCAAACTAGATGATATTGCAAAGCTGATTAAAGTCTCAAATAGAAGGAATGCAGCGATTTTTTATGTCCTCCTCGACTGCGGCTGCCGCTCGAAAGAACTTCTCGAAATGAATAAATCAGATACAAATCTTTTAAGTGGAGAAATCTTGATACGAAAATCAAAAAATGGAAAATCCCGCATTGTTTATATTGGCAGTCGAACACGGAAAGCTGTCCGGCTTTACCTGAAAGAACGGACAGATTCTAATGATGCCCTATGGATTACGCAAAATGGAGAACGGCTTCAGTATTTCGGTCTTAGAGAGATATTACTTCGGATGGCTAAAAAAGCCCATATTACGCCTCCCCCGACACTGCATTCGTTTCGACGGGCGTTTGCTCTTAGTCTCTTACGGCAGAACGTCTCCCTCCCGGTTATAGCCTCTTGTTTGGGGCATTCAAATCTCTCTACCCTCCAAAGGTATCTAAAGCTATCTGGTGAAGATATTCGGAATACGAGACAATACAGCCCCGTTGACACTGGATTATAGGAATTAGACTCAGCCAACAATACGATTACCTTAATCAATCCTCGACAAAAAAGATAACGTAACAACTCCGGTCTGATGAAATATATGCTGTTACTGTTAAATCACCACACCTATAAGAATCCCCATCCTACATATAAGAAGACCCATCTCGGACATCAATAACAACACCTGAAGTTATTTTCAGTTGCAATATATGCAATCTAATCTCGTTATAAATGGAATGTAATATTATAGTTCATCCCCCCAAAAAATACTTTATATTATTACGGAAGCAAATTATAAACATACAATAGCAAGGGGGTAGTGAATGAAATCATTGATTAATGTTGGCGCAGCGGAATGGGCGAGAGCACACAGGACCGGAAGCCCTGTGGATAATAACAGGCTGTAAACAAAGCCTGCAATATACATCTTAGGGGAAGTCCTAGTAGATAATTACTCATCCAGCCTGGGCGTGTAGTTCAATATAACGGCGGTCTAGAAATTTCTCGGAGATGGTCAAAGACTTGATCGGATATGCTATGGGACAAGATGGATGTGTTCAGCCTGTAAAAGATGATGGGGCACTCTGACTTCCGGCTATTGAGGTATCTCACCTAAACCGCGGAGGATTTTGCCCGGACGAACAGGATAAGTAGCCAGGTGGATAGGAACAAGATTTCAAAATCCAAGGAAGTGGGGGTTGAGTATTGCTGCTTATACCCCTGTGAAAACAAAATGCTTTGTATTGCACTGGATTCACTAAAGTGGACCTGGCGGGATTCGAACCTGCGGCCTCTTCAGTGCGATAGATAAGCAGGTAGGGGAAAAGGGGAAAACGAGAAGAATATCCGATTTACACTAGTATAGTTGTTTAGTGGGCAAGATTTCTAATTTCTCATTGACATTGTTCTGCCACAATCCTTTGGTATACTAAAAAAATGAAAAGCGTATTACCACGAATTCTGGTAGTTGATGATGAGCAAGCCGTGCTAGATCTGCTTGAATATAATCTTCGTAAAACCAACTATGAGGTAATGACTGCTGTAAATGGTTCTCAGGCGCTTGAGCTGGCGCGTCAAGCAGAACCTGACCTGATCTTGCTGGACCTGATGTTACCCGAGGTGGATGGTCTGGATGTGTGTCGAAAACTCCGCCAAACCTCAAAAGTGCCGATCATCATGATCACTG
This sequence comes from uncultured Chloroflexia bacterium, assembly GCA_963774275.1. GTDB lineage: Bacteria > Chloroflexota > Anaerolineae > Anaerolineales > UBA4823 > FEB-25. The sequence goes on from CAVZEP010000018.1 coordinate 55,781, forward strand.
CCCGTGGCGATGAGGTGGATAGGGTTGTAGGTCTGGAATTGGGTGCTGACGATTATATTTGCAAGCCGTTCAGTGTACGAGAATTGATGGCGCGGGTCAAAGCCGTATTGCGCCGAGCTAAACCCAATGTGTCGGAACCCGTCCCCGTTTTGACTGGTCCGGGTGGGTTGCGGCTGGATGTGGAATGCCGCGAAGTGACCGTTGGGGATGTTCCCATCGACCTGACCCGCCTGGAGTTTGAACTTTTGCATATACTCATGCTAAACGCAAATCGAGTCCTGACCCGTGAGCGGCTGTTGGAACAGGTTTGGGGATATGACTTTGTTGGCGATACGCGGGCGGTGGACAGCGCTGTTAAACGCCTGCGTGCCCGCTTGCGTTCAATTGATTCGCGAGCTGATAACATCGAATCTGTGCGTGGTCTGGGTTACAAGTATATTGGGAGTAAGTCTTGAAACTAGCTTTGAGCACACACTTGGCGTTGAGCTATTTGGCAGTGATACTGATTAGTATGGGCATCGTCATCCCGCTAGCCTGGCTTACAGTTGAGCGCTTGTACCTCAACACACAAAGGGAGAACTTATTGGCACAAGCACAGCTGGTGGCTGCTGCACTGGGTAGCGAGATTCCCCAAGTCACCAACCTAGATCAATATTCACAGGTTACAAATGTGCTTCCAGGGATCCACACACGGGTGATCGACCCTCTGGGTGCGGTGGTGATTGACCTGACCGGTGATGAGGGATCCTTAAGGTCATCTGATCTGACCATGCCCCGGTTGGCTCAAAATGCATCAGGGTTAGTGACCCCTGAGGAGCTGGTCAGCCGGCCTGAGATTGCCCAGGCACGCTTGGGTCAGCCAGCAACAGCCATACGTCGTGTGGATGTGGTTGAAGGACGGCGGGTGCTTTATGCAGCTGTGCCGGTTCTATCTGATGATGGGAGTGTGCTGCAAATCGTCTATCTGGCCACACCGCTACCGGCTACTCAATGGAGTGCCTTCTCAACCTCAGTACGCTGGCAATTTGGGGCGGTGATCCTGTTATCTATCTTATTGGCAGGTTTTGCGGGGTTGTTGCTGGCTAAACGCATATCCCGCCCACTTGAAAAGATGGTCGAGGCCACTCATGCCATTGCTACTGGAGATTTAACTCAGAAGGTGCCCGAAGACCTTGCTATTAAAGAGCTGGGTTTGCTTGGACAGGCATTTAATGCGATGACAACCAGCCTGCACCATGCTGACTTGGCGAAAACCGCTTTTATCTCCGATGTCAGCCACGAGCTGCGCACGCCACTCACCGTCATTAAAGGGACCATCGAGACCTTGCAAGATGGTGCCTTGGATGATCATGTCGGGCGTGGGTCGTTACTGAGTTCCATGGCTCGGGAAACCGAGCGCCTGATTAAATTAGTGAATGATCTGCTGGTATTGACACGCGCTGATGCCGGTGCTTTGAATTTACAGGTTGTTTTGGTGGATCTGGGGGAATTGGTGCGCTCACGCTGCCAGCACTTTGAACGGGCTGCTGAACTGCGCCAGGTGCATCTACGCATCGTGATCAATTCCCAGTCGGTTACGCACGACACTATCTCTATATCTGTGGACCCCGACCGCATTGCCCAGGTGTTGGATAACCTGCTGGAGAATGCCATTCGCTATTCATCTCCCGGTGGCGAGGTGATAGTGACTCTCAAGCCTGAAGCAGACCAGGTAGCGTGCCGGGTTACCGATCAGGGTCCTGGGATTCCCGCAGAACACCTTCCCTTTATCTTTGAACGTTTTTATCGGGTAAACCAGGCACGTGGGCGTAGCGAAGGGGGTATCGGTTTAGGATTGTCGATCGCGCGGGGTTTGGTAGTTGCCCACGGCGGGCGCATAGCTGCTTTCAGTGATGAGGGTAAGGGCACAACAATAACCTTTTGGCTCCCGATCGCAAAATCTGACACCTAGCTGGTGCTCGATTACCTTCATTTTGACTTCATCCTGCCTTGAAAGTTGGATATCCTATTAAGGAAGTTGAGGGTTTTTACCCTCGGCGATTTGATACTCAGGAGGATGAATCGATGAAACTTACTACTAATTTTTGGAATCTTGCCATAGTGGGAGTTTTGATTGTCCTGGGATTGGATTCCTTGCATCCCCAGGTTCACGCATCCCCTTCGCCAACTACGATCACCGAAGATACTTGCGATGGCAGTCGCTCAGTCAATGTCTCGGGCGCAGCTGTCGTCAATGTAGTTCCCGATCGTGTGTTACTCCAACTCGGGGTCCAATCCAACGGTACCACCCCGGATGCTGTCCGGAGCGAGAACGCTCATGATATTAAAGAGGTAATTCAGGCGATAAGCGCCTTGGGTGTGCAGGAAAAGGATATTGCCACGGATTATTATCTCGTATATCCGATCTACGAAGATTACTCCTCGCTCGTAATAAAGGGTTATCGCGTCGATAATACGGTTTCCATCACTCTGCGGGATATCAGCCTAGTCGATGATGTCTTAATTGCAGCCTTGAAGTCAGGCGCTAATGAGGTTCAGGATGTGCAATTTTATACCAGCGAGCTGCGCAAGTATCGTGACCAGGCTCGTGCACTGGCGATGAAAGCTGCTGGTGAGAAAGCTCAAGCCCTGGCAGAAGAAGCCGGTGCGCAGGCAGGTTGTATATTATCCATCAGTGAGAATACCTGGTCGAATTATTATGGATCCTGGCGAGGCGGACGTGAGACTGCCCTTTGGGCTCAAAATGTCATCCAGAATAGCAGTTCCTACCAGGGCGAGGGGACACAAATGGATGACATGCCGATTACTCTGGGTCAGATTGCCATCCGAGCGGAAGTCAACGCCAGCTACAACCTGACTGGAGGGTAAAATCCTGAATGCCCGACTGTATTAAGATGGGACAATATACCTTTGTATCGCATTCTCGATCTCGATCAGCGCTTTAAAGCTTCCCAACATGAAGGTGTTGGAGGTTCTCTTTGCACAGAACAATCTACAGGTCCGCAGGTTCATATTCCTGACCTACTGAATCGAACAATGCTTCTAGAAATATGGTTGTCCTGACTAGTTTACTCATCCATAGAATTTCTTAGGAATTACTTTTGGGTTAATGAGATTTTTTTGAGCATTCTGAATGGTCGAAATATTTACACCTTCTATGTAACCGAATTTGTCAAGCTCTTAAACAATTGAATACTTCCATTACCCGACCTTTTTCAGGTTGGGTCGAAGACTGCTATGGATGCGCATTTGGTCAGTGAAGAGAAATTTGGTTTCCAACACCGACAAAATGAACGCAAGAACCGAATAACAGAAGCATCGAACACTCTCATCCACAGGGATGCACTTGGGTATTGTGACTGGGTGTTTCCATTGGCGTTGGGCAATAATTGCCGCGAACTACCTTCTATCCGTGCTGACGATTGAGGCCAAGCACCTGATTCATTTTTCGCTCGAGGCGATCCTGGAAACGGGATTGGAGCAACCCCATCTTACAGTCGGTTTCTTTTGGAAACCCGGTGCATTTATGCGGGTAGCTCCTCCCAGTGAGAAGGTATGCTGTCATCCTAATGGACAAGATCGTTTCACATGCTTCACTGCGGTTGCAGCACAGCTCCATCGGGTGGGATGCCCGTTTCCAGGTAACGCCACAACTCAATTAGCAGTTTGCGGGCGAGAGCGACAATACCAATCCGGCGCAAGCGACTGCTTCCCTGGCCAAAGCGTTGTTGATACCATCGGCTTAATTGGCTGTCCGGCTGGAAATGGAGCCAGCCCCACGCAATTTCGATGATCATCGCCCTAATGTGTCGGTTTCCAGCTTTGCTGATGCCTTGTTCCTGGTTAGTCCCTCCACTTTGGTAAGGTGTTGAGGTCAACCCAGCCAAAGCACCGATTTCCCGGCGATTGTGAAAAGCACGCCAGCTAAAGAATTCCATGACAAATAGCCATGCGCTATTTATGCCAACACCCTGCAAACGCATCAGTTGACGAACCTGCTGGATATGAGGCTGCTGCGAAGTACGTAAGGTTTCTCGCCGATAGGCTTCTAGCTCATCGATTTGCTGATTGACCAATTGGATCCGCTGGTATTCACGCTCCAGACGAGAACGCAATTCCTTGGATAAGGAACTCCCATTCCATAACCGCACTGTGCTCAGATAATCTAGGAAGTCTGGCTGGATCGGCGCACATACTCCTTGTCCAGTCAGCAATCCCTTGATGCGATTGATATGGCGAGTACGCTCTACTTTCAGGTCAGCCAGTTCACGGTGAAAATGCCGCCTGTCTTCACATTCTTCATCGGGCACTGTGACAGTTCGCCATACCTTTCGCTCGCCAAGATGATAACGCATCAACATGGTCAGTAACTTGGTTACATCCAAGCAATCGGTTTTCGCTCGCTTCATGCGACGATTAACTTCAATACTTGCCGAATCCACGATCAAGTTGGCAATGCCTTGCTGTTGCAAATAACGATGCAACCAGAACCCATCTCGCCCAGCTTCATAGCAGCTCTCCACAGAAGTGTTCTCCGGTAGGTGAAATCGTTGGCGGGCTTGTCGGATTTCCCAATGCAGAGCATTCAAATCTCTGGCAGTGATATTACGGATCCGAGGGGGTTGCCCTATACCAATCGTGAAGCCCAGCTTCCATTGCTTTTGACTGAGTTCAAATGCTAGATACAGTACCTCTGTTATTGGTTTTGGTAAGGTGCTCTGAACCGTTTCGGTAGCCATTATTTGTCTCCTTTCTCTTGGTTATTTATAGCTTACCAAAATCGGCCCGGTTTTTTCTATCTATTCATAGTATCTTACAGGTTTTCCAAGCAGAATAGTCAGGATTCCAGTATTGTTCATCCCAAAGGTCAAGCGGAATGTATTACGGTTAAGCGGTATGGACAGGGCGGTCAGTGTTTTCAGCCAGGACTGATAATGCAACTCACCGCTGTCCACCAACCGCCATCCAAGTCCCAAAGAACAGTGTGCTTACTGGCCATACTCCTCGAGATAGCGTTGGTGGGCACGGGCAATTTCTTCAGGCGGGATTTCGTCCGGCTGACCGAGCTGCAGGGCATAGAAGACTGTGCGGGCCACATCCTCGACCATCACAGCCGCCTTGACCGCAACCTCAGGCGTCCTGCCGATGGTGAATACACCATGATTTTTCATCAGGATAGCCGGGCTGGATCCAATTGAGCGGAGGATCTCCTTGCCAATCTCATCTCCTCCAATTTTGGCATATGCCCCAATTGGGATTGAGCCACCGAACTCATCGCAGATGGCTGTCAGCACGGCTGGTATAGGCTTGCCAACCGCTGCCCAGGCGGTTGCAAAGGTTGAATGGGTATGAACAATACCGTTCACGTCTGGCCTATACCGATAGACATAGACATGGGCAATGGTGTCGGAGGAGGGTTTAATCTACCCTCGACGACCTTACCATCCAAGTTCACAACCACCATGTTTTCTGGTGTCAGTTTATCGTAGTGTACACCGGAAGGTTTGATGACCACCAATCCGGATTCCGGATCGCGCCCGCTGACATTACCTGAGGTCCAAGCCACCAGGTTGTTGCGAGGTAGTTCGGCATTCAAGCGGCTTATCTCGCCGCGCAGTTGATTAAGCAACATGCTTCACCTCAGCCTTGATCTTCTTGAGAGTTTTCATCACTTTGTTCTCACCATGTCCGAAATAATCATGCAAGCGCAGGTATTCAGCAAAGAGTTTTTCGTACACCGCTTGATTCTCCAAGATGGGCTTGAAGGTTTCTTCCTTGAGATGCGCCATAGTCTGGGCAGCATCGTAGATGGAATCGTAGCCACCAGCGGATTTACCCGCTGCCACCGCACCGAACATGGCGGACCCGAGAGCAGGCGTCTGCTTTGAAGCGGTGACCTTAATCTCGCGGCCAGTCACATCAGCGAAGATCTGCATCACCAATTTGCTTTTCTCTGGCAGACCGCCGCAGGCCACCAGCTCATGAATCGGTACTCTGTTCTGCTGGAATGTGTCCACAATGACGCGTGTGCCGTAGGCAGTGGCCTCGATCAGGGCACGGTAGATCTCCTCCGGCTTGGTCGCCAAGGTAGCTCCCAGCAGCAAGCCGGTCAAGTCCACATCCACCAGAACGCTACGGTTGCCGTTCCACCAGTCGAGGGCAAGCAAGCCGGATTCACCCGGTCTCAGTTTTGCCGCCTTTTCCTCCAACAATTGGTAGATATCAATCTTGCGTTTCAAAGCCTCGCTCTCATACAAAGCAGGGACACAATTTTCCACGAACCAGGCAAAGTGGTCGCCAACACAGGACTGCCCGGCTTCGTAGCCGAACAGGCCTGGAATGATTCCATCCTCTACGTAGCCGCATATACCAGGAACGAAGTGCTCATTATCACCCAAAACCATGTGACAGATACTGGTACCCATGATCATCACCATGCGTCCAGTATCAGTGACGGAAGCAGCCGGGACAGACACGTGGGCGTCCACATTGGCGATCGCCACCGCAGTGCCGGATCTCAGACCGGTCCATAGGGCGGCCTGATTGGTCAGGCTTCCAGCGCGACCACCAATAGGCTGAATATCACGAGTCATTTTCTCATCTACAACGTTTTCCAGCCGCGGGTTGAGAGCCTTGAAGTATGATTTGTCTGGGAAACCCTCGCGCTTGGACCAGATAGCTTTATAACCGGCGGTACAGGAGTTACGCGTTTCTACGCCCGTTAACTGCCAGACGACCCAATCAGCAGCTTCAAGCAACCGGGTAGCAGCAGCGTATATTTCCGGAGCATCATTCAGTATTTGTAATACCTTCGAGAAGAACCATTCTGATGAAATCTTACCGCCGTAACGGTCGAGCCACTTTTGATCCATCTCCCTGGCAGTCTCGTTGATTTTGTCCGCTTCGGGCTGGGCAGCGTGGTGTTTCCACAGTTTAACCCAGGCGTGTGGCTGCTGGCGAAACTCCGGTAGGTCGCAAAGCGGCGTACCATCCTGCTTGACTGGCAGCATGGTACAGGCAGTGAAGTCGATCCCGATGCCGATCACGTCTTCCGGTCTTACTTTTGATTGCTCGAGCACCGCAGGGATGGTGCTCTGGAAGGTTCGAATGTAATCTTGGGGATCCTGCAGTGCCCAATCCGGTTCTAGGCGGATTTCCTTACCAGGGATGGGGAGTTTCTCGTCGATTACGCCATGCGAGTAAGGGTAAACGGCCGTAGCAACTTCCCTGCCGTCAGCCACATCCACCAGCACCGCCCGTCCCGTTTCAGTGCCAAAATCCACGCCGATAGCATATTTTGCTTTATAAGTCATACGAGCCTCCATTTATAGGGTGATAATGACTTTCAGACCCTCTCGCCGTACAGCAACAGCAAAGGCTTCAGCAGCGTGTTCGAGGGAGAATGTGTGTGTGACCAGCGAATGGACATTCACTTTTCCACTCTCAACCAATTGGATAGCGCGCGGGTATGTGAGTTTCATCCTTCGTACCAGTTTGAGGGTCAAGCCCTTACGCCGCGCCAGCGATGCCGTGAACGAGGTCCGGTCGTCAGATGGAATGCCTACTAATATCACTTTACCACCCGGACAAGCGGTCGCGACTGCCATCTCAACCGCAGCGTTTTCTCCAGCCGTCTCGAAGACGACATCCAGTCCCCACCTTTCAAGCAGCGCCACTTCCCGATTACCGAAGCTGTTTTCTACCAAATGGGTTTCATCCGCCCCAAGGGCGCGTGCTGCCTCGATGCGGTGAGGAAGGATGTCTGTGGCAAACACCTTGTTCGCACCAGCCAGCCGCGACAGCTGGAGGATAAGTAAACCAATTGGACCGCAACCAAAGATACCAACCGACATGCCGACCTTCATGTGAGCCAAATCCACAGCATGGATGGCAATCCCCATCGGTTCAAGCATTACCCCATCAGTGTACGATATCTGGTCAGGTATTGGATACAAACAGCGTCTTGGCCAAGCCATTTGTTCGCGCAATGCACCGTCCTGGTTAGCGTGCCCGGCAAAAATTAGATTTTTACATAGATTAGGATCACCCCGTTTGCAATACTCACAAACCCCGCAAGCGATGGATGGATCAACCGCCACACGCTCACCTTCATCTGTCAGTGCGGTAAACTCATGCCCAAGTACCAGCGGTTTCTCCAGGCGAGAGTCACCAATGCCAGCCTCGTTGAACCAGTGCAGGTCTGAGCCACAGATACCCACTGCTGAAACACGCAACAAATTCTCCCCCAACCCGGGAACCGGGACAGGCTCTTCATGCAGGCGTAAATCACCTGGACCATGGAGACGGAGAGATTTCATCGGCGGTATTACCTCACAATCAATATATCCGGTCTTTCGATGATCTGGCCAGCCATTTCAACCTTCACCATCGGCCAACCTGGAATGGAGGACAGGACCTCAAATCCGTCTTCGCCGATCAAGACCGAATCCTCAGACTTGCTTCCGGTGATGGACGGGTTCCAAGCATAAACCTGACCGACGACGACTGGGTCTTTTGAACCTGGAGTGGCTACATATTCGCGTGGCTCGTAACCTGCTGGGCCGCCTTGATGATGCAATTGCCACTCGTCAGCGTAACCAACCTCAGCATAGGCTTCCTGTGCGATCTTAAAAATCTGCCCGAGCGCACGACCCGGACGTGTGGCAGCGATCAGAGCTGCGTCCACACAGGCAACCGCCTCCTTTTTGCGACAAATTTCCTCGGGTAGTTTACCAAAATATACGAATCGCGTCAGCGAGCAGACCAACCCCCAGCGGCGACCGCATAGAACCATCATGACATAGTGGTCAAGTCTTTTATTGGTGGGGAGGGGGTGACGGAAGTTAAAAATGCGGTCATCCACAGCAATGAGATTAACAATCGCCTGAATGCCACGGGCCTCCGCTTCACCTGCCAGCAGTCCGGCAATCACATACTCGGTTTGACCGGGGTGAACGGACCTTGCAGCGGCATCCATGGCTTGGGCGCAGAGCTGACCGAGAATCCGGAAACGTTCACCTTCCTCAAGATTCAGGTTTGCTCGTAAACGGGCTATCTCTCCCGAAAGGTCCAAAGCGCCCGGAAAACAACCATCGGTTCCGAGTTTTAGGCCGTTTGTCAATCCTTGAGCTGTATTCTCCTCTTCAAACCAAGGGGTAATGTGAAAATCCCAACCTTGAGATGTAAGTCTTTCTTCTTTTTCCAGGCGCCTCGCTTCAATGTTGTTGGTAATCACATACTGATTGTTACCAGTAACGAGTAAAGAAGCCTCAGCGTTGCTGCGGGCAATGTTCACATAGGCAGAGGCCCCACTGGTTGCCCAGGCAATGCTGCTAACACGCTGTAGCAAGATTGCATCCAGAGCGTGCTTGACTGCCAGGTCTCGTATAAGGCTCAATTTTCCTGATATCTCACTCATGGCAACTTCCCCAATCCCCTCGGCTAGAAACCCCTAGCCAGAAAATAGTACATATCATTCCACTTGAGTTCGTTCTTGAGTTTCGCGAGGTTTGTATCGTTGTCAATAACCAGGAATTCCATGCCTGCGATCTCAGCGAAGTCTTCGAGGTGCTTTGTGGTAACGGACTGACTGAAGCCAGTATGGTGAGCCCCTCCCGCCATGATCCAGCCATTTGCTGCAATCTTGAGATTGGGGCGAGGAATCCATACTGCACTGGCAACTGGCAGTTTCGAGAGCGGTTTCTCCGACTGGACAACATCCACTTCATTGATGATCATCCGAAATCGATTCCCCAGGTCAATGAGCGTTGCGTTGATTGCCGGACCACTACCGACATTGAACACCAACCGGACCGGGTCAGCCTTGCCACCGATCGAAAGCGGGTGAATTTCCAGAGAGGGTTTCTTAGCTGCAATCGATTCACATACCTCAAGCATGTGGGCGCCCAATACCTTTGGACTTTTTTCGTTGAAGTCATAAGTATAATCTTCCATAAAGGAAGTACCACCTAAAAGACCGCTACCCATGACTTTCATCGCCCGAACTAGGGCAGCTGTTTTCCAGTCACCCTCTGCCCCGAATCCGTAACCTTCCGCCATCAAGCGTTGCACTGCCAGACCTGGTAACTGGACCAAACCATGCAGATCTTCAAAGGTTGTGGTGAAGGCTTTAAAATAACCATCTTCAAGAAAAGCCCGCAGCCCTAATTCTATGCGGGCAGCCTCACGCAGCGATTGGCGCTGACTGCAGCCAGGGCGTAGCAATTCAGCAATTGTGTAGCTATCATCATATTCAGCCACCAGGCGATCGATTTCCGCATCCAAAACGGAGTTGACGAACTTGACCAGGTCACCAACACCATATCCATTCACCGAATACCCTAGCTGGATTTGCGCTTCGACCTTGTCGCCCTCGGTGACTGCGACTTCGCGCATGTTATCGCCAAAACGCGCAATACGGGCTCCCTGGGCATCGTGCCAGGCACTGGCGGCACGCATCCAGGTTGCAAGGCTGGAAAGCACGTCATCATCCTGCCAGAAACCAACAACGATCTTACGCTTCAATCGCATCCGGCTGCAGATGAAGCCAAATTCCCGGTCGCCGTGTGCCGACTGGTTGAGATTCATAAAATCCATGTCAATGCTCGACCACGGCAGATCTCGATTGAACTGGGTATGTAAATGCACAAAGGGTTTTTGTAAGGCGCGCAAACCAGCTATCCACATTTTTGCTGGAGAAAAGGTGTGCATCCAGGTAATCAATCCAATGCAGTTTTGGGCGTTATTCGCTTCCCGGCACAGCTCGGTGATCGCATCAGGCGTTGTCACCACTGGCTTGAAAACCACCTTCACTGGTAGTTTGCCTGATTGGGTCATCTGCAGCGCCATTTCCTGTGAATGCTGCGCCACCTTTTTGAGTGTTGCTTCACCATACATATGCTGGCTTCCTGCCACGAACCATACTTCAAATTCTTTGAGATTCATCATAATTTCCTCCTCATGATACCATTTTATGATCGGCCGACCCTCGCAGTCAGCTCAATTCAAAATAATGCCGGGCGATGATCTGATCCTGATACTCAGGAGCAAGCTCACAGAAATAGCCGCTCCAGCCCCATACACGCACGATTAAGTTCTTATGTTTTTCAGGATGCGCTTTGGCGTCCAGCAATGTTTCAAGGTTTAAACTGTTAAGCTGCAGCTGCTGGCAGCCCAGCTGAGCAAAAGTACGCACAAGCATGGCTGTCTTACGGATCGATTCGGCATTGCGGAAAACGGAGTCGGAGAGCTCCATCGTGATTGGTCCACCATTGCAAATACGCTGATAATCGATCTTCGCAAATGATTGGAGCATGCTGATCGGTCCACGCACGCGCACGCCTAGTGAAGGTGAAAGATTGGCACTGAAAGGTTCACCGCGCAGGCGTCCATCCGCAGTAGCTCCGACCACAGGTTCGCGCATTCCCGCGTGGCCAGTTGCCAGCCAAATATAGTACATGGCAGAACCTGTGCCCGGGCGCATGATGCCTCCCCGCGGTGTGCGCCCATACCTTTCACAAGCATCAGCAAAATCAGCGAACAGTTTTACAAGCATTGTATCGGCGACTGCATCGTTGTTACCAACTTTTACACCTTCGTCCGCCAGTTTACGGCGCATGGGTTCGTAACCGGCGAAATTTGCCTCAAGGGCGGTGAGTAGATCGCTCGAGGCAATGCTGCAATCCTCAAAGATAAATTGCTTCACGGCAGCCAGCGCATCCGCAGCATTGGCTGCACACGCCCCATGAATGCCGAAATTGCTATATTTCAGTCCTTCAGACAGATCCCTGCCCTGTTCAAGACAGCCTTGCATGAATACCGAGTAATAGGGAGCCGGTGGCAGACAGTAACCGGGAATAGGCTTCACCGAGCTGTTGAACTTGTTCATCGATATTTTCAGAAACCCGTTCGAGGATACCATCAAAATCATCCTGAGCGGTGAGACCTGCCCGGATGGCCTGGTCGACCGCAGCCGGGAATGACACCGCCCCGATGTTGACTACTTCCATCCCGCGACCAGGGATGATAAACTCCCAGCAGGCTGCCACGACGTAATCGCGCGCATCTTCGAGGGTGTAACCGTGAGACACGAGCGCAGGAATCACGACATCGTCATTACTATATTGGGGAAAACCTAACCCGATGCGGGTCAGCTCGGTGGCTAAACCCAGCAGATCCAAGTCGGTTTGCGCCGATATGCGCAGGTTGATCTTTGGATCGATCATCGCCAGGTCACGCGAGACCCGCAGGACCATACGGGTGAGCTCATTCACGGCGGAATCTCCGCTGGGCGTAACCCCGCCGAGGGTGAGCGACTGCCCATTGTCACCTTGTTGCACACCGGGATATAGATCACTATCCTTGTTCAGCGAGATGAAGAACTCGGCCAGTAATTCTTCCGCTGTCTCGACTGTCAGGTGTCCTGCCTGGAGATCAGAGCTTAGAAATGGCCACATATATTGATCAAAACGCCCAAGACCAACATGATAGTGTCCACTGAGCCAGACCACAGCCTGGCAAAGCCTCAGCGATTGAAGAGCTTCACAGAAAGTGCGTGGAGGGTGAGCCGGGACATGGTCGAATATATCGGCAATCTCCTCCCGTCCTTTTTCGTGCGCTTTACTTGCATAACGGGTTGCTAGTCCCAAGACTGCATCAATCGTCTCGATAGCACTGTCGAGAAACTCGACGGCCTTGGGTTCATCCACCAGCTGCTCACGCGTTGCAAGTGCGACCTGCTTACGCCTAAGCAGACCCTGCGACAATAGCAGGCTCCAATCAGCGCAAATGTTGCTGATCGGTCCAAATTCGTGCAGCGTTCGACCAGCAGTCAATTCTGCCCATTCCTCCGGTGAATAAATAGGGGGTACGCTGGGTAATGTCCGGGTAAACACGATCCGTTCATCTGGTTCGATGATGACGCGCTCGGCTTCACACTGACGCCGGACCAAGCAAGCCACACGTCTGGGCCAGGGAAGCTGCCTAGTTTCGCATTCAGTAAGAATCTCAATCGGAACGTCTTGTCTCAATGAGTGATGTTCGCCAGCCCGCACCCGGTTCTTCAAGGCAGTCAATCGTTCATTCATACGACGGTCACCTTAATCCCTGCTTGCTCAAATAGCGCTGTGTTGAGGTTCAGTTCACCTGATTCGTTATAATCCGGTTTGAATTCCATCCCAGCGGACTGATATTTTGAACCAGCAGCTTTGTTGTAGGGTAACAGATCCACCCGTAGCAAGCCGGACAATCCACGCAATGTTTGAACAATGCGGGCCAGGTTCTGGTTTGTATCAGTAACGCCCGGTACCAGCGGCACTCTGACCACGAACGGTTTGCCCAACTCGTTCAGGAGATGCAGGTTGCTCAAAATTAGGGCATTATCACAACCAGTGAAATATTGATGCGCTTTACCGTCGATCAATTTAAGATCAAAAAAGACAAGATTGGATCGATTGACCAGGCGACGAAAATCCCCTTCCTGACCATAGCCCGAGGTATCCAACAAAACATGCACGTCGTCAAGCAAATCGATAACTTCGGCCACAAAGTCCGCCTGCAAGAGGGGTTCGCCTCCTGAGAAAGTGAGGCCGCCTTCATTGGATCGCAATATATCAACCTGCTGGTTCAAGAGCATGGCCAGTTCTATCGCAGTGTACACATTCCCGGCGATCCGTTCACCTGCCGGACCCTGAATAACCTGAGGCTGCCGCGACTGCCCTTCGGGATTATGGCACCACATGCAAGACAAGGGACAACCTTTCAGAAACACAGTCGTACGGATGCCGGGTCCGTCATGAATGGCGAATTCCTTAATGTCAAAGACAATGCCAGAAGTCATGGTCAATCAATCACATCTTCACAAATTAGTCGTTGTAAAATCGGTTCCTCAGCAGCCCTATTTGTGGATCAGCTGCTTGGCAAGCGAGGCAGCCGAAGCTGCATCCGGGGCAAATCCATCTGCTCCAATATCGGTTGCATATTTATCCGTAACCGGGGCGCCGCCGATGATCACTTTCACCTGGTCGCGCAGCCCTGCATCCTTAAGCAAGAGGATGACATTTTTCATGCTTGGCATAGTCGTTGTCAGAAGCGCAGAACAGGCAACCAGGTCCGGCCGGTGTTCTTTTACAGCAGCTAAATATTTTTCCGAGGATACATCAGCGCCAAGATCGACTACTTCAAATCCAGCTCCTTCCAGCATCATACCGACCAGGTTCTTTCCGATGTCGTGCAAGTCGCCCTGCACCGTACCAATAATGACCTTTCCGGCCGCTTCAACATTGGCGGCGGTCAGATGCGGGCGCAGCAGCGCCAGACCACTTTTCATTGCACGCGCCGAGATCAACATTTCAGGGACATAGAATTCATTACATTCGAACCTGCGCCCAACTTCCTCCATTGCTGATATCAGGCCATCTTTGAGGATTTGTTCGGGTGGCATTTCCTGCACAAGGGCTTTCTGTACAAGCTCCTGCGTAAGGTTCATTTCACCATCGATCACACTTTGACGCAGATCCTCAAGTATATTCATTCGATTTCTCCTCCTAATTATTCAAATACCCTGGTTGGCCGTGGATCAGCTCGATAAAAGCCAGCATATTCTCCAGCGCGACGTCACCCTCCACATCGTGCGCCGGGGCAAAGATGTAGCCACCTTCCCGTCCCATCTCCAGCAGCCGATGAGTTTCTGCGCGAACATCATCAACGGTCCTATACGGCAATGTTTTTTGAGTCGACAGGCCGCCGTGAAAGATCAATCGCCCACGATACTTCTGGAGCATGGCGGGCACATCCATTACCTCAGGCTGGAACGGATTAAAGCAGTTCACGCCGATTGCGATGAGATCGTCGAACAACTCATCGACATCCCCACAGGAATGGATGAATACATACTTGCCGCTCTCGTGCACGGCGCGGTACATGCGCTCCAGGACCGGGTAGATAAATTCGCACCATAGCTTCGGACCCATCTGCAGACCGCGCTGTTGACCCCAATCATCCCCAAAATACACCGCATCAATGTCATATTTCAAGGCTTCTTTCACTTGAGCGATGTTGTAATCGGCAATTGTATTTGGCAACTCCCTAACGAACTCAGGATGATCATAGAAGTCCATCAACAGGTTCTGCATGCTGCGCGTGGTCCAGGCTCGCTCATACAGCGAGAAACCGATCTGGAAGACCCGGAAGCGGTCTCCATATTTAGCAATACGCACGGGGATATCGGCGAAAAAGCGCTGGTCGAGTGGATCGGGAAAAGTGTAATGTTCCAGTGTTGGTTCAGAGAGCATACATCCTTCGACATTGCCGATATCCTTATCGATGCTGCGGTCCCAAACCACACCGAATACGTCCTGCAGGCGATTGTTTCCCAGATCGGTAAAGAAGCCGATGTCACTGCCTAACTTCACGAAATGATTTTGCAGTGCAACCTCCAAATCTACCTCAGCGAAGTAGGTTTGCAGTTTCACCCAGGCCTCTTTGGTGAATCTACACGACCAGGGTACATAGGGTGTTTTTTGCCCATCAAGCACCGCACGGATGATTTCTCGCTTCGCCATCATGATGGTCAGAATTACCAGTAGTGGTGGACCTTTTCTCGAATAAACCTAACATAGATATCACTTACCTGCTGCATGGTCGCCTCCGGGATCGGGGGCAGATCGGCAGCACGGCAGTTCTCTTCGACTTGAGTAGAACGCTTGGCGCCCGGGATTGCACAGGTGACTGCTTCGAACATTAAAATCCAGCGCAAGGCGAATTCAGCCAGCGTCCAACTGGATGGGACTAGCGGCTTGAGTTGCTCCACCGTTGATAACCCGAGCTTAAAATCGACGCCTGAAAACGTCTCGCCGCGATCGAATGCTTCACCCTGGCGATTATACTGGCGGTGATCGTCGGATGAGAACCTGCTGTCTGGCTTCATCTTGCCGGTGAGCATTCCGGAAGATAGTGGCAAGCGCGCCAAGATGCCCACCTTGCGTTCCTGCGCACGGGCGAAGAACAGGTCGGCTGGGCGTTGCCGGAAAATATTGAAGATAATCTGAATCGATTGAACGCCCGGATACTCAAGCGCCTTGAGTGCCTCTTCAACTTTCTCGACGCTCACACCATAGTAGAGTAACTTACCTTGTTGCACCAGATCATCGAGCACGCTGAAGACTTCCGGCATGTAGTAAACCTCTGTTGGTGGGCAATGCAATTGCAGAAGATCGATAGTATCAATGACTAAGTTCTTGAGGCTGTCTTCCACAAAAGCTGTCAGGTTGGAACGATTATAGCCACCTGCTACATGTGGATTGAGGCGGCGTCCGGCTTTTGTTGCGATGTGGATATGCTCTCGTCGTTCATGCTTGAGTTGCGCCAGTAAACGCTCGCTATGCCCATCACCGTAGACATCGGCAGTATCGAAAAAGTTTAACCCCCAGATCAACCGCCCGTCGCAGGGCATCCATGGATTCACGATCATCCACCTTTCCCCACGCGCTTCCGATCGCCCATGACCCAAAGCTGATCGTTGAAATTTTCCAGCCGGTTCGTCCCAACTCACGATATTTCATGCCAAAACTCCTTCACGAAATGGAATGATATGGTGTTTGCTGGATGGTATCGACCATCGCCCAGAAATTCTCCAGAGGCGTATCCAGTTGTATATTATGCGTTGGTCCAATGAGTAAACCTCCACACCGTCCGATGGTCTTCAGGCGGGTTTTAACCTCCTTTTTCACATCACCCGGTGTGCCGAAGGGCATGGTTTGCTGGATGTCTATCGAACCCCAGAAACACAGCCGGTCGTTGTAGCTTTCCTTTAATTTTTCAGGGTCCATCGCCATCGGCTGAATCGGATTCAACACATCAATACCAATCTCGATCAATTCAGGAATTATCGGGTACACGACACCATCGGTATGGTAGGCAATCTTGATCTTTGGATTGATTGCACGCAGCGAGGCGATCAATACAGCCATGCGCGGTTTGAGATATGCGCGCCACATCTTTGGAGACATCAACATGGAATTCTGCCCACCCACATCGTCGCCCAGCCAGATCATATCAACACCCAATCTGACCAGATACTGGGTAACGGCCATGTGATAATGAAAGGGGATATCCAGCACTCGATCTGCCATAGCGGGGTCGGAAGCCATGTCCACCATTAATTGTTCATAACCACGCAGAGCCCAAGCTGTTTCAAAAATCGTCGTTGGGGTAACACCAACGATCCAATACTCGCTCTTATAGTCGCGGATCACGCGCTTGGCTTCAACGTATAATGCGGGGCGATCCGGTTCAGGAGCTGAATATGTCTCCAACTCTAGATCATCCGCTAACGGATGGCCGAATGGCTCGGTATATTTTCCCTTGCCGAAACGCGTCTGATATTCGATCGTCCTCCAGGTAACTCCCCATTCATCCTGATAACTATCCACATCCTGATAACCGTTTTGGTAGTAGCCATTCACCCATCCCACTGAGGTCAATAACATATCTTCGTCCAAGAGGCGTTCAAGTTCATATGTGTTGCCACCCCCATGAGGATTATGAATTCCCTGTCCCTTGAGTTTTAGATCAGCCTCGAGACGGGAAGCAAATTCCGGTGTGAAGCTGATCTGCATTGGGCAACGATCAGGTTCTTTATGGTTGAGCGCAGTCAAGACGCGGTCACGGTGCTTCATCAGGTTTCTTCCTAGACGTGTCGATGATCTTCATCCATTACGGATGAAGAGTGACTTCTACCATATTGCAGTGCGGTATCAAAAGCCGCGACGATATTCTCCGGCGGAACGAATGCCTGGATGTTGTGCACCGCCGCAAATACAAAACCTCCACCGGGTGCGAGGTCATCGATGCGGCGTTTCACCTCGTCGACAACTTCTTGCGGCTTGCCAAATGGTAATACTTGCTGGGTATCAACTCCCCCACCCCAAAAAACAATATCCCGTCCGAACTCTAGTTTAAGTTCCTTGGTATTCATACCTTTCGCCGAAACCTGGACCGGATTCAGGATATCAAATCCGATCTCGATCAAGTCAGGGATTAAACCGCGTGTTGCCCCGCAACTATGATAGAACAGCTTAGCGTCCGTCTTTTTCTTGATCGCTTCAACCAGGCGTTTTTGTTTAGGCTTGATCAGCTTTCGATATAATTCGGGGTTAATGATCCAACCATTTTGTCCGGCCAAGTCATCCCAAAAGGTGAAGACCTGAATGTATGGGCCAACATGATCTAGATAATTATTGCAGGATTCTATATAAATATTAGTGATAATATCCATCAGCCGATCGGCAAAAGCTGGTTCAGTGAGCAACGCCATCAAAAAATTCTGCAAGCCCATCACCCGGGCTGGCTGTTCAAAGATGCCTCCGCCGATCACTGCGCTGCCCACGAGTGCGTAGTCAGTGGTTTCATACAGGGTTTTCGCCTGTAGACCCAGTTGCGCGTTGACTTCTATTGGATCAGGATGGGGCCAGCGATAGTGATCCAGTGCAGACATCGTCGCTTCTTTGATCGGGAAGTCAACCCAATCAAAATACAATCCGTCATTTTTAGGCATATGCAATTTCGCGCCCCAGCGATCAACGAAGGCATAATACTCGCCTTCTTCGAAAATATCCACCCCGACCGTCGTCGCAGCTGGTAATTGCACCATGCGGAAATCGACCCCGAATCGCTCCATTAATCCATCATCAACATAGGGCAGCTGCTGCACGTAATCCAGCATCTTGATCTGCTCAACGGGCATACCAAGATACTGTTTGAGTTCGATGTAAGTCTTTTTGACGATCGAACTGACAATTGTTGCACCCAGATCGATCGGGACACGATCGGGCTCTTTATGATTGAGGGATTGCATTACCCTTACACGGGATGTCATTTCGCTCATATACACCCGGCTAAAGCATCGTCGCAGGACAGCCTGGAAGGCAACGGATGCGATGATAATAACATCACCGATAACCTGAGTCTGGAAAGCCATCCATCCGGAGGCCACGATTCCCAGGTTGAACAAAGCGATGTATATTGTATAGGCTGAATCATTCTTATTTTGCGTTATTATTCGTTATGTTATACAATTGAACCGAATAGAGGCATCATAAAAACCTTTTCCAGAGGAATGTTTTTCTTCATCTTACTGATCTCCTTGCTGGGATGTCAGCCACGGGTGGATTCATTGATCCCTGCAGGTACAACCCCTGGTCCTCTTGTGACAATCCTGGATCATCGTGAATATGTTGTGCACCAGCAATTGGCGCTCGTCAATGAGGGCTCGGGTCAGCCAGAGAAGCAGAATATTTGGGTAGCATTGATCCGAGACCTACCTCCTTATCAAGAAGTGCAGTCAATGGAGATTTCTCCCAAAGATTATGAGCTGGTGGTTGATGAATATGGCAACCATTATGCTGAGTTTGATTTTTCCGAACAGCCCGCTGGCACAACCCAAACCGTAAACATTGATTATCGGGTAGCCGTGAACGAATTGACATACGATTTGTCAGAATGCCAGGGGGAACTTCCGGACGATTTCATCCAACCCGAACTGCATATCGAATCGGCTAATCCTCAAATTGTGGCGCTCGCCAGTGAACTGTCGCGAGACAAAGGTACTGTTTGCCAACAAGTGCGGGCGTTTTATGATTACATTGGTAATGAGCTGGTCTATACCTCCAATGGAGAGAATTGGGGAGCGCAAGCGGCACTTGGACCTATGGGTTCTGACTGCACTGAATACACTTCTTTGCTGGTGGCGCTTAGCCGGGCGCAAGGCATTCCGGCGCGCTATTTCGAAGGATTGCTGTATCTGGATAAGGGAACGGATGCCATCGCAAAAATTGAGCACGCCTGGCCGGATGTGTACACGCCCGGCGTCGGCTGGGTCGCAATGGATCCTACCTTGGGACGTCCACCAGTCAACCGCGAGACTTATTTTGCCCACTATACGCCAGATCATATTATCGTCACGCTGGGGACGAACCCGTCTGTCCTGCGGGGCAGTAGCTACTGGACCCATCTCTACTGGCCAGGTAACAGTACCAATATACGGGTGGCTGGAGATTGGAAGATCGAACTCGTCGACGAAAAGGGGCATTAGACATAATCTCTATACATCTTATTATTCTTGTCCCATCGAGGCAGAAACGTCAATGATAGGAAATAGATTTATAGTAAGCTGGTAGGTTTGTGAAAGCGGAACCAGATTACTCTCCACGCTTGCGTAGATAAGTGTGCATAATCACTGATAGCACGATGATAAAACCATAGATCAGCTGGGTCCAGAAACCCGTCAAGCCGATGGCCACAGTCGCCGCTTCGATGGCACCGATGATAAATGCACCTAGGAATGTACCCAGAATCGTGCCAGTGCCGCCGAAGACAGACGTTCCACCCAGGAAGACGGAGGCTAGGGTGTTCAGCAAATAACCGCTGCCCAGGCTGGGCCAGAAGTAGGCAATGTAAAAACTGTAGAGCAAGCCGGCAAACGCCGAGATTATACCTACCAGCATGAAGGCTTGGATGCGGGTACGCCCGGTATTGACGCCCATAAGTTCGGCGCTGTTGATGTTATCGCCGGTCAGATAGATGTGTGCGCCAAATCTATGGCGGTTTAGCATCACCCAACCAAGGATCGTGATCACAACCAACCAGACCATCTGCATGGGTAAGAATCCACCAATCTTGCCGACAAACATTGGGTAAAATATGGTTTCTTTTATATATTCGATAGGGAAATTCGTACCGGATGTGAGCACCAGCACAGCACCCCGCCAGAAGAACTGTGTACCGATGGTGACAACGAGCGAAGGAATGCCAAACTTCACGATGATGATCCCATTGATCCAACCAATAATGGATCCAGCCAACAGGGCAGCGATGATTGCCAGGAAAACTCGTATGGTGGTATTACCAATAAAGGCTGTTCCGTTGTATGTAAATGAAAATGCCACCATGCCCATTGCCATGATCGATGGAAATGAGAGATCCATCTCCTTTGCGACCACTACAATCGTCAGCGGAATGGCCATAATGGCAAAGAATGGGATGGAGGACATGAAGGCTGAGTATATCTGTGGGGATAAAAAGGTGTTTGGGGCTGAAGCGATAAATATTATCCATAAGGTCACAAAGACACCCAGAATTCCAAGTTGGGCACTGTAGTTGCGAGCAAATCTCCGGAAACTAAAGGCTACTTTATAGTGCTGGGTGACTTCAGG
The DNA here is from genome assembly GCA_963774275.1 of uncultured Chloroflexia bacterium. Classification (GTDB taxonomy): domain Bacteria; phylum Chloroflexota; class Anaerolineae; order Anaerolineales; family UBA4823; genus FEB-25. The sequence continues at coordinate 76,990 of CAVZEP010000018.1, forward strand.
TGCGGTATTGTTGGTTTGAGAGTTCATAGGTTCCATCCATGAGCCTACACTAATCAAAGCTGCCGGTTTCTGCAACACGGACCATCTTTTCCATTAACTCAGTCACGCTGATGGATTTGGTTAAAAATTCACCGGCAACGCTACCGCGGTCGATCACCACCACACGGTCGGCGACATTGTAGACATGAAAGATGTTGTGATCGATAAAAATGGCGGATTTACCTGCTTCCTTGATGCCTTTCACGAAGTTGACCAGCTTGGCTGACTCTTTGAGTGAAAGACCCATGGTAGGCTCGTCTAGAACGATTATTTCCGCTTCGAAGAAAAGAGCGCGTACGATGGCAACGCCCTGTTTCTCACCACCAGAATATTTGCCAACCCGGGAATCCGGACTGACAGCATGGGAGGTAAAGCCCATGGACTGGGTCATCAGCCGATGGGTTTCATCTCTCATCCGTTGAATATCAAGGAAACCCATCGCGTTACACAGCTCGCGTCCCAGAAAGATATTGCGCCAAAGGGTTTGCATTTCAGCCAGGGCTCGTTCCTGATATACGGTTTCCACGCCCAATTCTCTGGCTTTGGGAACCGAGAGGTGTTCCACTTTCCGGCCATTGAAATAAATCTCACCAGAGGTGGGTTGATAATAACCGGTAATGATCTTGATCAAAGTGGATTTTCCAGCACCGTTATCACCCAGCAGGCCTACAATTTCATTTTGACTCAGCTGAAAGTTGATATTCTCTAGCGCCTTGACTTCTCCAAAGGATTTGGACACGTTCTTAAGTTCGAGGCGGTATTCCATAAGATTATCTCCATTCGGATATTGGATAACCCGTCTGCTTCGATAACATGTTTTTTTGAGCAAGGCAAGGGCTAAATAGCATGGAGTTCATCGTGAGCTACTTAGCCCTTGTATATTTTTTCTATTGCTAACTCATCAAAGAGAGAATTGCATCAGCAGATCTGGATCGGTTCCGCGTTAGCGGATCTGTTTCTCTACTAATGGAGCGATGGCATCGATATTGTCTTTGCTGATAAAGCCTGCGCCTGTATCGATCTGCAGACCAGCGAAACCGTAGTTATGAGTGAGACAAATTTGCAAAACACCGAAGTAGCCTTGCAGCCATTGCTGCTGGTCAATCACCAGCTGGAGCCAGCCACCTTGGATCGCCGTAACGGCATTACCCGACGCATCGAATCCAGCGGCATAAACTTCACCCGGCTTCTTGCCAGCGGCTTCCAGGAAGGTCTGCACGGTGCCTGTAAGATTACCATGATCGGTCACCATGAGTTTAATATCTGGATCTTTGGACATGATACCGGTAAAGGTCGGCACACCAGCTGCCGCACTTGCATTGGTAGCGTCGTCGATCTCCAGGTAGATCACCGTTAGCCCAGCAGCTTCAAGAGCATCCTTTACGCCTTTGGTACGCTCGCCGCGGCCTGCCTGTGCGATCAAACCCCACAGGAAGGCCTTATCGCCAGCTTTCACACCTGAGCGCTTCACCGCTTCCTGACCCAGGGCATACCCTGCGTCATAAAGAATAGCGCCGACATAGCCGAAACCACTGGGGCTGTATTTGGCTTGAGCTAGAGGCAGTTGTGTGTTCATGCTGGTCACGATAATGCCCTGTGATTCAGCGTCATCAATAAGGGTATCAAAAGCACTATCACCTGGATGGCCCATGACGGCTATACCATCAGGCTTGGTGGCTGCGGCTTCCGTGAACTGGCTGATCATCTTTGCAGGATCCCAGTCGGACCATACATATTCCACATCTGCACCCGTATCTGCGGCTGCAGCGAGTGCACCGTTATAGACTACAGTCTCAAAACCGCCACCTGCTGCTCCACCAGGGAAGAAGACTATTTTGGTGCCTGAGCACCAATTGGTTCCTGCAACAGGAGCTGCACCTTCAGTAGTGGCTGGGGCACTCGGAGCCACGGTCTCCGGGGCAGCCGGTGCTTGGGATGTTGCAGCTGGGCCACACGCTGTCAGTGCAATGGCCAGCAGGGTAATAATAATAACGCTTTTTGACACGAACTTGAACATTTCATCCTCCTTAAATTTCAAAATTTATTCAAAGGTTTGTTTTCGCTCTAGGTTGCTTGAAAAATTATATCTTGTCGCCGAGAACCTCCTTTCGTCTAGAAAAACGGATGTAGGTTTGGATATTGAATGATCTCAAGCCATTTCACACAAGAAGAGGCTGTTTCAGGATTGTAAAGAACTGGCTCGTACGATTAATTCTGGCTTAACCAGCGTTACAGTTGCCTCATCGAGCGTCTTCAATTGACGGTTTGCCTCGATCATCCTGTGCAAGGTTTGCACGGCAATACGTCCCACATCAATAAGTTGTTGATAAACCGTAGTCAGGGGAGGCCAAAAACATGCTGATTCCGGGATATTATCAAACCCTACAATCGCCAGGTCCTGGGGAATCAGCCGGCCTAATCGATGGGCAGTACCGAGGGCACCCAGAGCAATTTGATCACTACTGGCAAATACAGCATCGATGTTAGGCTCTTGATTCAACAATACCTGCAATCCCTGCTCCCCGCTGGCAGCCGTCCATTCCCCCTCAACCACCAGGGAAGAGGGCGTCGCCAAGTTAGCCTGATGCATCGCAGCTTTCCAGCCAGCATATCGCTCACGTGCTTCCCACCATGTTAATGGTCCAGTAATTATTCCAATCTTACGCCGGCCTTGATTAATTAAATGTTGCGTAGCCTGTTTAGCTCCATAACAGTTATCCACCGCAACTATTGCCAACCCAGGTCGTGGTTCCATACTTAGGAAGACAATCGGCGGAAGCTGGTCCATGTGACTGGTCTCAAGCCAGACCCGGTTATCTCCCACCTCTGGTACAGCCCAGATAATTCCATCCACCCGATGTGTGATCAATGTGTCCAATACTTGTTCGCTGTCGTTATTGTCTGGCCGATCCATCAGGTTAAGAAATAAGGAGTAGTCCAATTGGTGAGCCTGCTGTTCAATGCCAACGACCGTACGCGATGGGCCAAAATAGTCAATACCCCAAGCTACAACCCCCAAGGTATTGGTGCGCTGATGGATTAAACTACGTGCCAGAACATTGGGACGATAACCAAGTTGTTCAATGGCTACCTGGACTCGCTCGCGCGTCTCCTTTCTGATTTCCCCCTGATTATTAACGACTCTCGAGACAGTCTTCGTCGAGACACCAGCTAATTTTGCTACATCCTTCAACGTTGTATGGAAGGAACCATTAGCTTTGCGAAGTGATTTTTCCTGCCCGGGAATTATACCCATCTTGACATATACTTTCTTTTCAATTGGAACTTAGAGAAAAATCAAAAACATTGTCATCGATGGCGTTATCGTTGACGACAACGCTGTCATTAATATTGTACTCATTTTTGGGCTGTTGTCAAGAGGAATGGTAAAATCTTTCTGTGATTACAAAGGCAAATTGGCAGGAAGAATATAAGCAGGAGATTGCACGGGCAACATTAGCTCGGAGAAACAGAAATGAGGGTATGGCACGCGTGTGTGCCCGCCGTGCAGCCGGGATCGTCATAGGAGAATATCTCCTCCGTCAAGGCTTATTCAACCTTAACCAAAGTGCATACGATCGCCTGCATTTATTTTCCTCCTTACCCCAAGTCGATGAGAGATTGAAAAATATTAGTAATCACTTCCTTATGAAAGTGAACCATCACCATAATTTGCCGGTCGATGCAGACTTGGTCAACGAAGTGCAATGGCTGGCAAAAGAATTATTATTAGAAAACAATGGTTGACTATGCGCATTCTCGCGATTATCAATAGTGATTACGGTTCCAGACATGTGACCAATATCACCCAATTCGCTCCTTCAGATTGGATAATTTCACAATGGAGAGCGCCGGTTTTCTTTCCGATGGTTATTGATTACCCGGAGGAATTTCTGCCTAAAGAGTTTCTCCCCACAGACTTGATCCTTGATTTTGCCGAACATAAAAGCGTAGCCGAGCTCATTCCTGATATCGCTAAAATGACAGGTGCGAAAGCTGTAATCGCTGCCATAGATAATGAAAATTGCCTGCCGAGGGGTTTAGCGCGCCAGTTACGTGGTTGGCTCGAAAAAATGGACGTAGCTTGCGCAACACCCAAACCACTTTGTTCTTTGACCGAGACTGATTTTGGGGTTACCCGGCGCCAAAGAATACCCCATCATAGTCCTTTCATCGCTGAATTTGCCCGATATTTCGGAAAACCCGAATTCGCAATCACCATTGACCCTGTCAGGCGGGTTATTTCTTCAGTGGATGTAAAAAGGGACGCAGTCTGTGGCTGTGCGCGCTTCGTCGCTCAAAAATTGGTCGGTGTATCTGTTGATGAAGCTGAATACGAAGCCGGCATGGCCCATCATCATTATCCCTGCCTAGCAAGTATGGGGATAGATATAGATTTTAGTGATACTTTATTGCATATATCCGGTAATATCATGAAGGACAATGTCGGTGAGCAGGTAAAGCCATATAAGCATATACAATACCTTTCCCCAGGAAATCGCAGCGAAGAATGATCCTGGATTAAATAAAACCTGAGCCAATTTGATCATGTATTGGCTCAGGTTTTATATTGACCTGTGATAAAACTTCCAGCAAATCAACCCGACAGTTATTTCCTCGCTCTGGATGATTGAATCATACCCAGCGTGCTAATAATCACCACAATTAAGCGGACCCATAAAGAAATAATAAATACCATTCCAGAAAAACCTGCTAAGGCAAAAAATATCACCTTTTTTAAATCGACCTCAGACGATTCTGATTGCGGAAAAGTAAATTCCATCAATCCCTTTTGCAAACTCTGGATGAATTCAGGTCTAGGAGATACTGGTTTCAAGCTGGATTGCAGTATAGTTTCTATATCAAGCAGATTTCTTCGTTGACGTTTTCGATTAAATCCAATAAAACTAAACATAATCCCTCCTTATTTTAAGCCACAGCATAAGCAACAATTCCTATTGTACCGGGTCCAAGATTCGCAGCTATCCCGATCGATAATTCAGTTATTATTGCTTCATTAACTCGAAACCTCGCGTGCACTTTCTCTAACATCTCCCTTGCTGCTACAAGTGATTGAGAATGTACAATTGCAATATTAACCAGACGGTCATCCACTCGCTCATGAATTATCTCGAACAATCGGTTCAGAGCTCGCTGGCGTGTCCGGACTTTTTCTCTCATATCCAGAGCACCATCCTTTAAGATAATGACCGGCTTTATATTTACCAAAGCTGCCAGACTCGCCTGCAATGCATTCACCCGCCCACTTCGTCGTGCATATTCCAAAGTATCTAGCGTTAGAACGATATTTACATTTTGTCGGATCACTTCCAAGCGAGCTATAATCGTCTGCAGCGTTGCACCCGCTCTTTCAAGCTGGCGAGCCTCCTTGCACATAAAACCTACAGCAGCTGAGCCCGACCCGGTATCAAAAGGTATGATGTTGAACGAATTTTTTAGCTCTTGTGCTGCTAAAACAGCAGAATTAAATGTTCCAGATAATTTATGGGTTATATGCAAAGATAAAATCGTATCCTTAGCCTGTGCTATCCGTTTATAAAACTCAACGAATTGTTGGGGGGTGGGTTGCGATGTTTTGGGAATGACACCCGTTGTGTTAGCTAAGCGATAAAAATCCTCATCACTCAGATCGATTCCTTGCCGGTACATTTTTTCTTCAAAATGTATATTTATCGGTATGACTTGAATATCATATTCAGATCGCCACTCTTCAGGTATATCACCAGCACTATCCATGACTATTTTTATCATTACATCATTCCTTTAATATCCGTTTTTTCATCCATGGATATATTTTCCATATCAATACGTAGAGAAAGGAGAGTCCGGTGATATAGGCTTTTTACAGCCCCCTCGGTCTTACCCATAATTTGACCAATTTCAGCATTAGACATATGCTCGACAAATTTGAGAATGATTAATTGTTGTCGGTCAGGAGGCAGAACCCGAATTATTTGCAACAGGTGATCCTGCTCCTCCAAGTGCAAGAGGGTCACTTCTGGATGCTCGGAATGGGGTATCGAGGCAAACCCTTCATCCAGAGATATTTCTGGACGTCGTCCTCGATCACGGTGCCAGTTGGCAACCAGATTATGCGCAATTCGATAAAGCCAGGCTGACACTGGCAAGCCCCGCTCCTGGTATTGAGGAATCCTGCGCATGGCACGAAAGAAAACTCTGGCGGTCAAATCCTCTGCGTCGTGTTGATTACCTGTTCGGTAGTACACATAGTTAAAGATCCGTTCGACATATTGCTCATACAACTTGCCGAAAGCTTCGTGATCTCCCTGAATTGCCCGGCTTATGTCTATTTCGCTACCGATGTCTGTCAAGCTAATCACTCTTTACCGGTGGGAGTTCTAAAGAAAAGAACCCCGACGATTGATAATAGTTGCTGGGAGTATATCATGCGAGGTGCCTGGTATCACCGGGTCAAGAAATTCTGGGGTCATAAGATAAATCTCTCAAGCATTTGTTGATATTTCCATATCTAATATAAGGCTTCGTAGTGTAATTATCACAATCCGCGTACAAAACAAGAAACATAGTTTTAGCCTGATACCATAAAACATGCGCTGATGTAATCGTCTATTCCTGATTCTTGGATGCTATCTGCCTCATTCGATCAATTCCCGCAGACAGGTAACGTTCAAGTATTACTGCAGTCGCTCGATAATCAGCCAACTCACCATTGACAGGGTCGGAGATATCTTCTTTAATCCCGACCATTTCACTGATCATAAATACCCGATCAGCAATTTCGGGATACTGGCCCTGTAAAAGTTCTTTTTGCCAGATTTCCATGCTGAGGATTACATCAAAATTCTTTAATAACTCCATGCTGACGGGTTGGGATCGATGGGAGCTGATATCCATCCCCATTATCTGCATGACGAATTGCGACAGAGGAGCTGGAGAGTACCCATAGTCAGCAAACGTGCCCGCTGATTCGATGTGCCACTGATCCACGTCCGTTCTTAATGCAACCAATCGTTTTAAAATCGCCTCCGCCATGGGCGAGCGACATATATTGGCAGTGCAAACAATCAATATGGAGGGCATATTCACTAAGTATAAATCTTACTTTATATTTCTGACTTTAAAGTTACGAAAACCAACCAAGGGTAAGTGGTTATGCGACTGCTCGTTTGAGCACAATGGAGAGTCATTAAAACTCATAATGTTTTTCGACTCTGTAGATTTATTCTTGTCCTCCGCCAAACGAGCTACTATCAAAATATCTCATGGCTGCTTCTTTACCTGCAAATAGCTTGCATCCAACTCAATGGGTACATAGCGGTTACTTAAAAATTGCAGCAAAACCCGTACACGTTCAGTCCCAGGAAGCCGGGCATCAAAAATAGCTTCGTACCCTTCAAATGGACCGTAATTCACACGTACGACATCTCCTTTATGCAGGCTGTCAAAAACCTCACCACCTGCTTTAGTTATTTCTTCTACCCGTTGCTGGATGGCATGGATTAAATTATCCGGTACAGGGGAAGGTTCTCCATCAAAACTCACAAGTCCAGTCGTATGAGGAAGCCATTGAAAGGTAGATAAACCCACTACCTCAATATCTGCCCGAATAAAGAGATAACCAGGAAAATATGGCTGGAATTTGCGCGAGCGTGGGTTGATCGGGTTGACACGTAACCGCGGATAAAATACCTCAAACCCGCGTTCTCTCACCTGTTTCCAAGCGACATCTTCCTTGCGTGGTTTGCTTCGTAACGCGTACCAATGCGATGCCATTTATCTCAAGCTCTCCAGATAATGTTTATTATGTAGACGATCCCGCACCAATGATATCAAATTTTTATACTAATTGTGTTAATCATCTATCAGATAATATTTATTAAAATTATCCATGCTCAGACCACCTGATATCCAAAAATGTACGAGATTACTTTACGAATTAGCCATGCCGGGGGAAGTAATAAGAGATGGATCAACACCGTGATTCCGAAAACGACTGTGGTCGCATCCAAAGCAGATTTGATGATTGATCCCAAATGGGATAACAGCCAGGGTCCCACACCTAGTAACAGAATCGATCCAGATAAGATCATTATAACTAATAAAAGTGGCAACCAGGCTCTTCGATCAGAAGTGGAAGGCATCATGGTGCTGCTGACAGCAAATATCAGGTAGAACCACAGCCAGAAATCAGGAGAACTACCGATGGATTTTAATGTCAAACGAATTCCGCTTACCTGTCCAAGGGTGAAACTTTCCCATAAAGTATTTAACTCTAATCGGGATACTCCCGCATAGGCTACAAAAATTCCTCCCGCGATCAATGGGGCTGCACCGATTAAAGCATCTCTGATGAAATCAGTAGATGCTGTCTCAACATATCCAAGCTGTAGTCTACCGCCATCCTTTTTTTGGGGGATGAGGGAAAACCTGCCTGTTCTTACCCCTAGCAGATGGGCCATAAGAAAATGGCTGCTCTCATGCAGCAAGACGCCTGGCAGGAGAAGCAAGGAAAATAAAGCCACCGATATTTCGGGACGATGGGTGACCAACAGGAATATGGCTTGAATTTCTCGCTGCAGGAATCTTTGAAGGAATAAAAGTGGGATGATCAGAAGTAATAGAAAAATAATGCTTTCCAAACCAGCTTTGTACATCAACCGGCCGCAGATTTAACGATGCCTATAAATTCAGTAGTTTTGAGACTCGCTCCTCCGACCAGTGCACCATCAATATCACCTTGCTGGAAATACTCTCCAGCGTTACTGGCTTTAACCGAGCCGCCATATAAGACACGCACATCCTGTGCCAGACTCTCACCATACATTTGGCTAAACACCGGCCGGATGATATTTGCGATTACCTGATTGGCAGCCTCAGCCGTTGCTGCCCGACCGGTCCCAATTGCCCACACCGGTTCATAGGCAATCACAATGGACCTGATCACAGAAGGCTCAATTCCTGCTAATCCTTCTTGTAATTGCCTGGATACGACCACCTGTGTCACTCCAGCTTCATACTCCTCGAGAGTTTCGCCGACACACATTATGGGGACGAGGCCATTCGCTAAAGCTGCTTTTACTTTTCGATTAACACTCTGATCTGTTTCGCCGAAGTATGCCCGTCGTTCGGAATGACCAATGATCACATATTTGCAGAATTCAGCCAGCATGGGTGGAGAGACCTCACCAGTGTATGCTCCTGAGGTTTCCCAGTGCATGTTTTGCGCACCAACACCGATTCCAGTCCCTTCCAACATAGCTGCTACGGGCAGTATAGATGTGAATGGCGGACAAATCACAATTTCTACTCCATGGATATCAATCAGATCGGGTAATAGTTCCGAAATCAAAAGCCGAGCTTCAGACGCTGTTTTGAACATTTTCCAATTTCCTGCAACTAACGGACGACGCATAAGCACCTCAACAAGGATAATAGCCTATAGTTTAATCTCGATAATATGAGCATGTATTCGTAATAAATACCACTATTCACATAAACTGATATATGGAACAAAAAACCTGGATCGCCTGGTGCTCCTTCTGGACGAATGACTGTTTTGACCTATATGAGCATCCAGGAGAGGAATTTTTTGTGGAAAAAAAGCATCTCCCCAACCCGAGCATGGGTGTGGGGAGATGCACTTCCAGCTTCATTTATCCATCAATGCTGCCAGGCCCGGCAGATCAATTCCTTCTAGCATTTCCAGGGATGCACCACCACCGGTCGAAATATGGGTGATACGATCAGCAAGTCCTGCTTGATTGACTGCTGTCACCGAGTCACCTCCACCAATGATGGAGACTGCCTTGCTCGCAGCGACAGCTTTAGCAACCCCAACTGTCCCTTCAGCAAAACGCGGAAATTCGAACACTCCCATGGGTCCATTCCACACAATGGTTCCAGCTTTGGCGAGTATTTTACCAAAGGCAGCCACAGTAGCTGGACCAATATCCAGAATTCGCCACCCATCTGGGACTGGTCCCATGGGCATAACCTTCATCTCAGCCTCGGCATCAAATCGGTCACCAATCACCACATCAACTGGCAGCCGCAGGTGGGTATTTCCTGCTTGTAATAACTGCCGTGCTGTATCCAGCGCTTCATCTTCACAAAGCGAATCTCCAATTGGATAACCTTGGGCTTTAAAAAATGTATTTGCCATCCCTCCCCCAATCAAAACCTGGTCGGCTTTGATCAGTAAATTACGAATGACTCCGATCTTATCGCTGATCTTTGCTCCGCCCAGTATCGCAACAAAAGGATGTTTTGGATTCGCAATTGCCTGCCCAAGATATTTGATCTCTTTCTCCATCAGAAAGCCTGCCACTGCGGGAAGGAAGTGTGCCACTCCCTCAGTGGATGAGTGAGCGCGATGAGCTGAGCCAAAGGCATCGTTTACATAGATATCTGCCAAAGAGGCCATCTTTTTTGCGAGCTCAAGGTCATTTTTCTCCTCTTCAGGATGGAAGCGGGTATTTTCCAGCACCAAGATCTCACCTGGTTTAAGCGCCCTCGCGGCTGCTTCAGCTAACGGTCCGACGCAATCATCCACAAATGCAACCGGCTTACCCAACAATCCACTCAGGTGCGCAGCCACTGGCTTTAGGGAGAATTTCGGATCCGGTCCACCCTTCGGCCGGCCAAGATGGGAAAATAGGATCACAGCTGCGCCATGCTCCAATAAATAATTAACCGTGGGCATCGCCGCAACGATACGGGTATCATCTACAACCTTATTTTCTTTAATCGGGACGTTATAATCCACCCGCACCAAAACCCTTTTTCCCTTGACATCAACATCGGTAATGGATTTTTTATTGAACATACTCTCTCCATTTATATTTTAAGAATGCGGATGGAATTAAAACCCATCCGCATTCTATTCTTAGGTTATAGAGATTTCGCTAACAAGGCTGCTAAATCTGCTGTCCGGACTGAATAGCCCCATTCATTATCGTACCAGGCAACGATCTTGGCAAAATTGTTCTTTTCCTTACCCAAAACCATGGTGAATGGTAAATCTACCGAAGAACTATGTGGATCGCCTTTGAAATCAGTGCTCACCAATGGTTCATCAATAGCCTGTAATATACCTTTTAATGGACCAGCCGCAGCATCACGGAATGATTGGCGTAATTCATCAGTGGTCGTGCTGATTTCTAACTCTACCGTCAAATCGATAATCGACACAGTCGGGGTTGGAACGCGTAAAGCGTACCCATCCATCTTTCCCTTAAGATCAGGGATCACCAGGCTTATCGCCTTGGCTGCACCTGTTGTGGTGGGAATAATATTCAGAGCTGCTGCGCGGGCTCGTCGCAGATCGCTATGGGGAAGGTCCAATATTTTCTGGTCATTGGTATATGCGTGAATCGTGGTCATAAATCCCCGTACGATCTTGTATTTATCATGGACAACTTTAACTGCAGGGGCAAGACCATTGGTTGTACAGGATGCATTCGAAAGGACATGGTGTTTCTTGGGGTCATACATATTCTCATTCACCCCTAACACTACGGTTAAATCCTCTCCTTCAGCAGGTGCAGAAATGATGACTTTCTTGGCACCGCCTTTGGTGATGTGATTCTCAGCGCCTTTTACTTGCTTACCTTTTTTATTGATCCCATCACTTTTGATGGTAAACAATCCGGTACTCTCGATGACGATATCAACCCCAAGCGAACCCCAGGGAATATTGGATGGGTCTGTCTCTTTAAATACCTTAACTGGCTTTCCGTCTACAAATAGACTGCCATCCTTTACCTCGACAGTACCATCAAAATGACCATAATTGCTGTCGTACTTGAGTAAGTGAGCCATGGTCGGTAAATCGCCGATATCATTAAATGCTACTACTTCCAAAGTATCAGGATAGTAATCCCGGATGGCTTTAAGCACCTGTCTACCAATTCGTCCAAATCCATTAATTCCTACTTTTGTTTTCATTTTTCCTCCGTACATGATTATTTTATACAGTTCATTACACTTGATGAACTGCTATTAAATACCTTGAGAATTCATTGCAATTGATTATTCTACCAGAGGTCCTGTTCGTTCTTGATACAAATCCATTATTGCTTGAGCTAATTTCACTGAATCGTGTCGCCATGGTCGCCCTTCATCCACTAAATTTGCCCGATAATATGGATAATCTGACTCGGTTTCAGTGACGGTTTTTACCCATTTTGTTCCTGGGGTTAATTGTCCTTCAAATTGATTATTTATCACAACAATATCAAAAATATCACTGCCAACATGTTCATTTAAAACCCTGAGATGGTCCTCACAAGTGAATCCTTCCGTCTCGCCTGGTTCCGTAGCAACATTACACACATAGATTTTTAACGCCCGGCTTGCCTGGATGGCAGCTGTAATATCCTGCACAAGCAAATTAGGCAGGATGCTTGTAAACAGGCTTCCTGGACCAATCACGATTAATTCTGCGGCTAATATCGCCTGGATTACCTGTGGATATGCAGCCGGGTTACTGGGTTCGAGCCAGACCCTTCGAACATCACCTGGGAATTTCGGGATCGTGCTCTCCCCGGCAATCCGCACCTCACTGATGCTATAAGGTGGTTGAATATCTGCTACCAACTTGACGTCACGTAAAGTGGCAGGCAGCACTCTCCCGTGGACCGCCAGCACTCTTCCGGACTCAACCACCGCCTCTTCAAAGCTGCCTGTAATCTCAGCAAGTGCGCTGATGAATAGATTTCCAAACGGGTGTCCATCCAGCTCAGTACCACCATCTGAGAACCGGTATTGAAAAAGCTGGGTCATTAACGCTTCGTCGTTGGATAGCGCAGCCAGGCAATTGCGAATATCACCCGGAGGGGGTATGCCATGAGAAAGTCGCAAACGACCTGACGAACCTCCGTCATCAGCCACAGTGACAACCGCAGTAATGTTATAGCTGTACGATTTCAAACCCCTTAGCAAGGTTGCAAGGCCATGTCCGCCACCAATGGTCACGATGCGTGGTCCACGTTCTCTTCTGCGATGCTCAGCAAGCTCATCAATCACAGGCTTCCCCGGTCGGCGGTATGGAGCCAATAAAGAGCGATTGATTCCCAGGATACCGCTAATGATTAATCCTGCGCCTATTCCACCAAAGATTATTACCCGTAATGGTCGACTAATGATCCGTAAGGAGGCATATGAAAGAATTGGCAGCCACCAGGTCTCGGGTGCAGTTCGATAAATATCCAATAATAAAATAGCTAATCCAACACCAAGTAGGGTGGTACCTAAAAGGATTAAAATAATCCAGCGTTTTATCCCCAAACCTGGAACCAGCCATCTCAAAGAGTTGGTGACACGTTTCCAGAATTTACCTAGCCAAGCCATTCGGTTCTTTCTCATTCCAACCCTTGATGATAGCAGCCTTTAGGTATCTCGTCAACAATTTATTATGCTATACTTCGCAGCATGGTCAGGAATTTCATCGTTGCTGATGTTGGGGGAACTCATATACGCGTTGCGTGTTTCCCGACCGGAAGCGATGTACCAACAGGTGTAAAAAAGATCTATACCAGAGGTGCTGAAACTCCGCATGAGCGTTTGATCAACCTGATTGCCTCTATTGTTCCAAAAGATGAGCTGATTGCGGCTATCACAGTTGCCGCTCCAGGACCACTTGATCCATTCGAAGGAATTATCTTTGATGCCCCGAATATTCCAGGCTGGAACAACCTTCCATTAAAAAAACTGGTCCAAGATTACTTCAAAGTTCCAGTTGCCATTGGTAATGATGCAAATCTGGCTGCCATGGGTGAATGGCGCTTTGGTGCTGGTGTTGGTCACCACCACCTGGTTTATATTACTGTCAGCACAGGAATTGGAGGCGGGGTGATCATTGATGACCAATTGCTGCTCGGTGCATACGGTTTTGCTGGCGAGCTGGGGCATATTACTGTCGTCCCTGATGGACCGCTTTGTGGATGTGGTAAACGTGGGCACTTGGAAGCTGTCTCCTCTGGTCCGGCTATAGCCTGCTGGGTGAAACAAGAAATAAGTCAGGGTATCCCATCATCAGTACCAGTCAGTAAACCAATCACCGCTGAAGTTGTATCCCTTGCAGCAAGCCATGGAGACCAGCTTGCCCGTGCTGCACTTACCCGCAGCGGCACTTATCTTGGAATTGCTGTGGCAGGTTACCTTCACATCTTTAACCCAAGCGTGGTCATCATTGGAGGAGGTGTTGCCAAAAGTGGTGAAGCCTTCTTCGATCCATTGAGGAAAGCCATGAAAGAAAACGTTATTTCCAGGAAGTACTTGGAAAATCTAACTCTTGCACCGTCTGCATTGGGGGATAATGCCGGCTTGATGGGCGCACTGGCACTCGCCAAAACCTTGAGTGTGCCAGTACTATGACTGCGATAACAAAACGTTGGGAGCTGGCGTCACCCATCTCCGCTGAAGCCGCTCAAGAGCTGAGTGGCTATCCAACAATCCTGAGACAAATCCTATATAACCGTGGTTATTGCACCCATGAGCAGGCACGCTCATTTTTAGAAGCGCAACCACCGGCTGGTACCGAGGTAAATAAGCTAATCGATCTGCCTGAAGCAGTCGACCGGATTAAATTCGCCATTTCAAATCGAGAAAAAATTGTCGTGTATGGAGATTATGATGCGGATGGTGTGACTGCCACTGCCTTGTTAGGTACGGCTTTAAAAACCTTGGGGGCAGAGGTAAAAGAATATATACCGAATCGTTTTGATGAAGGCTATGGTTTGAACCTCGATGCCATGCGTACTCTGGATGAAAACGGGACCAAGCTAATCATTACAGTGGATTGTGGCATACGATCATGGGAAGAAGCGGATTTTTCTCATTCTGTGGGAATGGATTTGATCATTACCGACCATCACCATCCATTGGATACTCTTCCGAATGCTTTTGGGGTAATAAATCCAAAACAATCTGGAGACACCTACCCGGAAAAGAACCTGGCCGGTGTGGGTTTGGCTTATAAATTGGTGGAATCTTTATTCCTATCGCAGCCAAACCCATCGGACAGTAGAGCCTATCTCGATCTGGTTGCTCTGGGTACTGTAGCAGACCTGGTTCCGCTAACTGGAGAAAACAGGTCACTCGTCAGATCAGGTTTGGAATATATCCGCCAACCCCAGCGCCAGGGCATTATGGCATTGATCGGAGTATCTGGATTATCCCCT
Source organism: uncultured Chloroflexia bacterium (assembly GCA_963774275.1). GTDB lineage: Bacteria > Chloroflexota > Anaerolineae > Anaerolineales > UBA4823 > FEB-25. Next base: position 92,214 of record CAVZEP010000018.1, read on the forward strand.
GCGAGAATCACAACCACGGATATCAGTTTTGCCTTGGCACCGAGATTGAATGCCTCAGGCAGACTCGAATCGGCATTAGCTTCATTAAAGTTATTAACATCGCAAGATTATAAAGAAGTCGGTCAGCTTGCTCAATGGTTGGAAATACAAAACCGTGAGCGTCAAAAGATCACGCGCGATATTCAGGGGAAGGCTGAAAAAATGATCATCTTTGATGATCGCATCCCCCTCCTTTTATTTGCTGCTGACCCCGACTTCAACGCAGGTGTGGTCGGCTTAGCAGCCTCCAGACTGACGGAGCAGTATTATCGCCCAGCAATCATCGCCTGTATCGGAGATGAGTATACCCGAGCTTCTTGTAGGAGCATCCCGGAATTCCATATCACTCAGGCTTTGGATCAATGCAAAGACCTTTTGGAACATCATGGAGGTCATGCTGCTGCAGCAGGGTTTACTGTTCGTAACGAACTTCTTCCATTGTTGATAGACAAAATGCAAAATATTGCTGAAGGGCAGCTCGAAAATCTTGACTTGCGCCCAAAAATCTACGCAGAGGCAGAGATACCCCTCTCCGACCTGAAACCTGACCTGCTGAAATATCTTGAGTGGTTGCAACCTACTGGTATGGGTAATCCAGCCCCTGTATTCATGTCTCGCGGACTGAAAGTAACCCGACAAAAGGCAATCGGCGCAGACGGCTCACACTTGAAATTAGCTGTAACCGATGGAAAGATAACCTATGATGCAATTGCCTTTCGGCAAGGTCATTGGATAGCTCAGCTGCCCCCAATAATCGACCTGATGTACACCTTCGAGCTGAATGAATTCAATGGCCAGATAGCTCTGCAATTAAATGTTAAAGATATTAGACCATCTGGGGATTTATTACCCTGAGCTCAATCTACAAATCGATATTTTATTAAAGTCCATAAAGCGATGAACGCGTCTCTCATCTTGATCTTTTTTCCATCTGAATAATCACGCGGATTAAATGTGATCGGTACTTCATAGATCCTTACCTTGCGTTTAAGTATTTTGGCTGTAAATTCCGGTTCAAATTCAAAGCCATGTGCGTGTATGGTCATATTTTGAACAATTTCGCGGCGAAAGAGTTTATAGCCAGTTTCCATGTCGGTGAGGATATTATTGTAAAGTACGTTGGTGACCAGAGTTAAGATTTTATTCGCAACCATATTCCAAAACAGGATGGGTCTACGACCAGCGCCAAGAAATCTTGACCCATAGACGACATCCGCAATACCCTCCTGTATGGGCCGCAACAACACCGGATATTCCCGTGGATCATATTCTAAGTCAGCATCTTGAATAATAACTAAATCCCCATTCGCATTTTGTATCCCAGTCCGGACTGCCTTCCCTTTACCCTGATTACGCTCATGATAAAATACTTTGACAATTCCGTGATTGTTGATCCTGGCTAATAAATCCCGGCTACCATCCGTTGACCCATCATCAACAACCAGGATTTCATTGGCAAAGCCAGTTGCTTCCACTCGCTGGATGATCTCTTGGACGGTTTTAACTTCATTAAAAACCGGAATAATCACAGATAATTTCATAATTGAATTTAATCCTCGTATTTTATCCTATAATTGTATTACATGAATTCAATAAAAACCGCTTGACATGCTATAATCCTTTTGGTACCTTGTCTACCGCCAAACTGTATAGGAGGTTGAACGATGGATACATCTACACGTGCGAAACCTATAATGGGGACAGGAAGTGGTGTGTTTACCCCTCCAATTCTTGAAAAAATTGAGGACACAGGTTTATCTCCACTATGGCTGCAGGACCTGGCCTTGAAAATATTATACTTTCAAGGTTATCTCACTGGTTTTAGAATCGCAGAAGAAATGGCTTTACCATTCACTGGGATTGTCGACCAAATCCTTGAAGCATTAAAACGCGACAAGTTTATTGAGGTAAAAACCTCTCAAATGGGCCTGGGTGACGGTGCATATTTATATGCCATCACCGGTGGTGGCAGTAGTCGAGCCCGAGAAGCTATCGACCGCAGTCAATATGCTGGCCCAACCCCTGTTCCAATCCAGGTTTATAACGAGTCGGTTCTCCGCCAGGCTCAAGGTCGTCCTACCGTTACGAACCGCAGTTTACACCAAGGGCTTTCCCATTTGGTGATTGAAGAATCAACTTTTCAACGCATAGGTCCGGCAATAAACTCAGGCACATCCATCTTCCTATATGGTCCTCCCGGGAATGGAAAAACAAGTGTTGCAAGAGCTATTGGCAATATGATTCTTCATGAAAGTATGTATATCCCTTATGCAATCTACATTGATGGGCAGATCATCAAAATGTATGACTCGGTGAATCACCAGCTTTCTGCGGATGAGCCAGCTGCAAGCAGCACAGCAAGTGTAGCACGTCCTGCTGGAAGGAGGGATCTGCGTTGGGTTCGGATCAGACGACCCTTTATTGTAGTCGGTGGTGAATTAACTTTAGCCGGACTCGATTTGGTATTTGACGATGTGCATAAATACTATGAAGCCCCATTCCAGGTGAAGGCGAATGGCGGATTTCTGCTCATCGACGATTTCGGAAGACAGCTTGTGCGTCCCAGAGATTTGCTCAACCGTTGGATCGTTCCACTCGAAAATCGGATTGACTTCATGACCTTGCACACAGGTCGAAAGATAGAAATTCCCTTTGATGTCCTGGTTGTTTTCTCAACCAACCTACCGCCCCGGGATCTTGTTGATGAAGCTTTCCTGCGACGATTACGTCATAAGATCGAGCTAGGCGACCCCAACTTCGACGCCTATCGTGAGATATTCAAACGAGTTGCATCTGCAAAAGGCGTGGAATATAATGATGAAGGTCTGGCGTATTTACTGCAGGAATGGTATATCAAACGTGCTCGCAAGTTACGCTCTTCACATCCCCGCGATTTGTGTGATCAAATCCTTGATATTGCCCGATATCTATCTGTCGAGCCTTCCATGACCCACGACTTACTCGATAGGGCTGCCAGTGCATATTTTGTTGAGATATAAATCAAACTTATGACAAATGCTAGGAAGGGAATAAGCCTCCGCAATCTAAAAAAACCGGCAATTTTCGCACATCGTGGCTCCAGCGCTTATGCCCCTGAAAACACACTGGCTGCCTTCAAGCTTGCCATTCATCAACATGCCGACGCTATCGAGCTGGATGCAAAGCTCTCCGCGGATGATCAGGTCGTTGTGATGCATGATGAGACGGTTGATCGGACTACGGATGGTACTGGAAGGGTCAACGTGTTAACATTAGCCGAATTGAAGAGATTAGATGCTGGTTGTAAATTCAACCCTGCATACCAATCCGAGAAAATTCCAACCCTGGCGGAAGTATTTGAGGCTATCGGGAATCAGATATTTATCAATGTGGAGTTGAAAAACTTCTTTTCCCCGGCTGATGATCTTCCAGATAGAGTCGTTTCGCTTATTAAGCAGTATGGTTTGGAAAGAAGTGTCATTCTCTCATCGTTTAATCCAATAGCATTAATCCGAGCCCGTTTTCTCCTTCCCAAATCTCCCATGGGTCTCTTAACCATTGCAGGATTAGCAAATGTGACCCTTCGTTCAAGATTGGTGCGATTCGGTCCGCGTCTTGCCTTGCATCCCTTATTCGAGGAGGTCACGCCAGAATTGATCCAGATAGCTCACCGGGCGAAGTGCCGAATTCATGCCTACACAGTAAAGCAGCCCGATCAAATGCAACGTTTATTCAGTGAGGGAGTTGATGGCATTTTTACCGCTGATCCCTTATTAGCCCATAATGTGTTAGCTGAGATTTAAGCGGTCAATCTGTTATGTGCACCATCTTCCGTTATAAGCATTCTGTATGATCACCCCAAATTGAGTTAGTATGATTCAGTTAGCTAAAATACTTCTCGGTGAGCTATTATTCGAGATGCAATTTGAAAGAGCATCTCAAGTATTTTTATCTTGTGTTGAAGGATCAACCGTATCTGTTTACGGAGGTATACGCTTATAAAGGTTTTGGCGTTTAGATCCTTTCCAGCCAATCAGCCACTCCGTCTAGATTCTTGAATATGTAATCCGGTTGAAAAGGGGAGTCTTTTAAATCTTCAAGTTTCGTTTCACCGCTTAGAACCAGAATTGTAACAATACCACTCGTCAAACCAAGTGCGATATCCGTGTACAACCGGTCGCCGATAATGGCCAGCTGGTTGATTTGCAGATTCATTTTAACCGCCGCGGTATCCACGATAAGTCGATTAGGCTTACCTACCACCAGGTCAGGTTGCCTGCCCGTTGCAGCTTCGACGAAAGCAATCATTGCACCAACGTCCGGCATAAAGCCCTTTTCAGTCGGACAGTTGAAATCTGGATGAGTTGCGAGGTAAGGAACACCCGCCCGTACAAAATCGCATAACGCCCACAGCTTCTGATACGTTAAGCTGGTGTCAAAGCCGAGTACCAGAAATTGTGGCTCCTGTTGCACGAGTTGAAAGCCGTACTGACGGAATTCTTCTTCGAGGGAAGGGGTACCGACCAAAAAAAGCTTGGCTCCAGGATGCTGTTCTCTTAAATAGAGTGCGGTAGCCTCTCCCGACGTCAGCACCGATTCTTCAGCGATGGGAAGTCCAAGGCGACTGATCTTCTGCGCATACTCACTCCGATGTTTGGAAGAATTGTTCGTAAGGAAAAGAAACGCTTTCTTTTGATCTTGTAACAGGTCTATGAAGCGTAATGCCCCCTCGAGAAGTCGATCGCCTAGGTAAAAAGTGCCATCCATATCCAGTAGAAATCCACGCACAGTGCTTAATTTATCAATGCTATCCATAATGAATACCCATTGTATACATTTTCAATTTTCTGTCCTTGATTGTCAGGCCATATAGAATAATAGGAGAGCCTTAGGAATGACAAGGATCGACCTGCCAGCGAAGATTTTACCACTTACTCATCTTTTCTTTTATTCATCCTGGGATTAACCCCAAGCTTATCATGCTTTCAGTCGTCTTGTTTTTTATTACCATTGTGTTATGATTCTTAAACCGTAACTATAGCGAGGAGAAAAACGTTGAATACCTTGTTCGAGGCAATGGAAAGGGCTATTTGGGAGCTCAAGCGATGGCCGGATAAGACAGTCCAAATCTTTCATCACAATGATTCCGATGGGCTAAGTTCAGGTGCCATTCTCACCCGTGCATTTGATCGGCAAGGTTTCAAAGTCAAACGCTTCTGTTTGGAAAAGCCTTACCCCGCATTGCTGAGGAAGGTTTACGAGCAGGAGGGAGCCATACTTATCTTTGCTGATTTCGCTGGCAGAATTGCACCGCTACTTTCCGACTTGAATCAAGGAAGAAATTTAACCCTCATCCTGGATCACCATGTTGCTGAAGCCTCAACCGATCCAAAAGTTCACAATCTTGACCCTGACTTATATGGATTAAAAGGAGACCGGGATATTTCCGGTTCGACAACATGTTATCTGTTTGCACTGGCTCTTGATCCATCCAATCGTGACATGGCTTCGATCGCGGCCATTGGAGCAGTGGGTGATGGTTTTTTTGTGGACGGTAAGCTGGTGAGCCAGAACCGCGCAGCAACCATGGAAGCTGTTCAACAGGGAAAAATCGAGATCAAGAAATTTACTAATGGGGAGCAATATTTTTTGACAAGTTCAAAAGGCTTGCTAAACTGTGTTGAAGTGGGTGACTATCTTGATCTCCTTGGTGGAGTAGGCTATTATCAAAATGGACCTGATATGGGGGTTAAAGTTTGCCTGGATGGGTTTTTACCAGAAGCGGATCGCATGGTAGAAGGATTAAAGACGATCAGAACGAGGATATTCGATGATGAGATCGCAAGGCTTCAATCGGGGGAATTGAAACAAGCTCCTCACATCCAGTGGTTCCACGTACAAAAGCGTTTTTTTCCAATGGGGGTAAAAATGATTGGGGCATTTTGTGATGCGATCAAGGATTCGAACCTGATCGATCCCCAAAAATACCTCGCAGGGTTTCAGATCATCCCCGATGAAATCCCGGGTTTTAACGCCATTAAGTTCAATGAAGTCAAGGTTTCAATGAGGGTTTCTCCTTATATGGAGGGAGAAATCAGGGCACACAGAGCGATGGGACTCAATATTTTGCTTCCCGAAGCCACGAACAGGCTTGGTGGATTTTCTGATGCATGCCATAGCCTGACGGCTGCCACCACAGTGGCCATAGGCAAAGAAGAAAATCTGATCGACGAAATGGAAAATATTATCGAAAGGGCATCCAATGGCTAAAGGAACAGGTTTTGGAAAAACAATCTTGATTGGTGATCAATTTGTCCTGGAAGAAGTACCGGCGATTGTCTCGGCAATTTCTTATGAAACAGAGGCAACCGTGGAAAGGATCGCTGGCGATGGATGGATCCTTGAAGACAACCGTATCGAAGTTCCGGGATATAAGGAAAAGAAAAAGGAACAGCAGGTACGCTCGATTGATAGAATTCTCGAGGTTATGAAGATTGATGTTAAAAAGCAAGCAATAAAGATTACCTTCGGGGGTACATTACTGGCTGGCAGTGGGGTTGGTGCCAGCGCTGCAAGTTGCGTATCGCTTGCGCGGGCATTAAACGCTGAATTCGATTTAGGCTATTCTATAGAAGAAGTAAACCGGGTTGCCTGGCAGGGTGAATTCCCTTATCATGGGGTTGCCAGTGGAGTTGACAATACTGCCTCAACGTATGGTGGGCTTCTTCTTTTCCAATTGATAAACGCTCAACAACATTTCGAAAAGATCCGAACTCCAAAATCATTTGAAATCGTCTTAGCCAACAGCGGCATCACAGCCAATACGGCACTTTTAGATGAGGTTACAGAGCAGCAAAAGAAAGATAATCTGGCACTTTTTGCATCGCGTATGAAGATGATCACTTCCCAGGCGTATGATATGAAACAGGCACTGGAAGCCGGTAATTTGGAAACCGTGGGGAAGATCATGTCGAATAATCACAAACTCCTGACCGATATGCAATTTTCCCACGAAACTTTGGACTATTTGTGCAGGTTAGCTCTCGAAAAAGGTGCTTGGGGGGCGAAGGTCACAGGAGGGGGCAGGGGAGGTTATATGGTTGCTCTGACCCCTGGCGAAAAACTCCAGGAAATGGTCGCCTCAGCTTTCGAAAAGGAAGGCTATAAACTTATTCGAGCAGTCATTGGAGGAAGTTGAGATTATTCGAGTCCACTCTGAAAATAAGTGAATAAGAGACAACTATATGATCCCTTACGAATGGCTTGAACAAGCATGCGAGCGCATTGCTCCATTTATTCATAGGACTCCTTTCACTTATGATTCTGAAAACGATCTGTACCTGAAATGGGAAAATCATCAAGTCACCGGCTCTTTTAAGGCCCGGGGTGCACTCAACAAAATACTTTCCTTAAAAGAATGGGAGCTCGAGCTTGGTCTAGTGACAGCCTCAGCTGGAAACCATGGACAGGGAGTAGCCCTGGCCGGACGGATGAAGCAAGCCTCTGTCAAAGTCTTCGTATCTGAACATGCGCTACCCAATAAAATTCAAGCCATGCGCGACTATGGTGCAGATATAAATTTTGTCCCTGGTGGCTATGCAGAGGCTGAACGCGCTGGAATAGCTTACGCCAAGACAACTGGTGCCACCTGGGTTTCGCCTTATAACGACGGGATGGTCATCGCTGGGCAAGGCACCATCGGGTTGGAGCTTCTAGCCGATCTTCCTGCTCCTTCATCCACTACCTGGCTTATACCAGCAGGAGGTGGAGGCCTGGTATCGGGTATTGGCAGCGCATTTCAAGAATTACAGTTACCCCCGAGATTGGTAGCTGTTCAATCTGAAGCCTCCCCCTTCTTACATGCCATTTACCATCATGGCAGGCAAGAAGATGTGGTTGAACTCCCCAGTCTTGCTGATGGATTAGCCGGTCCAGTTGAGGATTGCTCCGTTACCATCCCGATGGTGATGAATGTTGTGGATGATATTGTCCTGGTCACAGAAGACGAAATTCGTAAAGCCATAAAATATGTTTGGAATGTATATCATGAATGTATTGAAGGATCAGCTGCTGTAGCTCTTGCCTCGGCATTATCTGGTCGGGTTTCTATTCGACCTGCAGTCGTTGTTTTGACTGGTGGTAATATTAATCCTGCTGACCTTGAAGAAATACTGAATAATGGTTCTATCGGATCATTTTAGACAAAGTAAATAAATGGATATTACTCCTGATGAAATGATGGTTGTATGCATGGCGCGTCAAGTGCGTGATGGTGAGCTGGTCGCACAAGGGATTGCCACTCCCCTGGTAGCAGCAGCTTACCTGCTTGCTCGTCAAACACACGCGCCTAATCTTTATTTTTCATCTGCAATTGGTCAGGGTATTTGCCGGCATCCTGCCCCATTGAGTCTTAGTCAGGTTGAACGTCTTTGGCTGGACCGGTCATTGGCAAACATTGGTTTTGCCAGGGCAGTCAGTGAAGTATTGCCGACCTTACATCCATTAGAATTCTTCCGACCTGCCCAAATTGACCCATGCGGGAATTTTAATAATATTGCCTTCGGTAAAGACATCCACCAACCAAGGTTAAGATTGCCCGGAACGGGTGGCATCCCTGATGTAACGACTTATTTGGATGAAATCTTATTATATGTGCCCAGGCACTCAAGGGTCACATTCGTCCCTCGTCTTGACTTTTGTTCCGGACTCGGGCATAATTCTGCCCGCAAGCGTGGTAAAGGACCGCGATACCTCATCACTGATCTCGGACAATTTGATTTTGCCTCTGGACGGATGCGAATAACCTCTTTTCATCCTGGTGTGACCATCGAAAATATACAAGCGCATACCGGGTTCCCCCTTGAGATTTCACCAAAGGTTATAGAAACAGAGCTACCGACAGAGTCTGAAATCAATCTTATTCGTTATGAGATCGACCCGATGAATCTCCGCAAGCTCGAAACGCTCAGCGGTGCTGCCCGCCGTGAGCAATTACATAAAGTTATTAATCTCGAAAAGTATCAATCACAAATGAATTGAGCAGATTAAACTCAGGACCTGAATGCAATCATTTCTCCGTAGATTTATCATTCTTACGCTAATCACAACCTTACTGCTTCCAATGTCCATTGGGCAGGCCGCTCCTGCTGGCCCGGATACATTCAACAATGAGAAAGCTCAAGCATTGTTGGATCAACTTACCCCAGAGGAACGGGTTGGGCAACTCTTTTTGACTCACATTCACAGGACCTGAAGCTGCGGCTTTTTCATCTACTGGCGCTCAAATTTATGACCTGATAGTTAATTACCATGTCGGCGGTGTGATATTAAAATCAAGCAATGATAACTTCGTAGGTTCAGACCAGACCCTGGTCATTGCACAAAGTCTGACGGATCAGCTCCAGCGCGATGAATACATTGCTTCCCAAGCACAGCAGATTAATCCCGAAACGAAGGAGTCTTACACTCCTGCCTATATTCCCTTGTTCATCGGAATATCTCAGGAAGGAGATGGTTTTCCATATGATCAAATCTTGAGTGGATTGACTCCCCTACCAAGTCAAATGGCACTTGGAGCCACCTGGAACACTGATTTAAGTAGAGAAGTTGGTAGTGTTCTTGGGAGAGAGCTATCAAACATGGGATTCAACCTGCTTTTAGGACCATCCTTGGATGTTTTGGAAGCCCCCGATTCAGATAGTGGAGGAGATCTTGGTGTCAGGGCATTTGGTGGAGATCCATTTTGGGTGGGGGCGATGGGGCAAGCATATATATCGGGTGTTCATGAGGGAAGCAATGGGAAAATGGTGGTTGCAGCCAAGCATTTTCCTGGATTTGGTGGTTCTGATCGATTGCCCGAAGAAGAAGTGGCAACGGTCCGCTCATCTCTGGAGCAATTAAAACAAATCGACCTGGCTCCTTTTTTTTCTGTAACCGGGAATGCCCCTGACGCTCAATCCATGACAGATGCACTGCTCGTATCTCATATCCGGTACCAGGGATTTCAAGGTAACATTCGTGCAACCACACGACCCGTAAGTTTTGATCCCCAGGCATTTTCACAGTTGATCTCGCTACCTGCCTTCGATTCATGGAGACAAACCGGCGGAGTGATGATTAGTGACAATCTCGGGAGCCGTGCCGTGCGCCGGTTTTATGACCCAAGCGATCAGACTTTTAATGGACCGCTCGTAGCCAGAGATGCCTTTCTAGCCGGTAATGATTTGCTATATGCTGATAATTTTCTATCCAGTGGTGATCCTGATGTTTATTTATCTTATGTACGGACACTGGTCTTTTTCGCTCAGAAATATCGTGAAGACCCGGCATTTGCTCAGCGCGTTGACCAATCTGTATTACGCATTCTGACCCTTAAATATAGAATTTATGGCGATAGATTTTCTGTAACAGACACCCTGCCAAATTCGGGAAATCTGAGTGCCATCGGGATATCCTCCCGCGTCACATTCAATATAGCCCAACAATCGGCTACCCTCATCAGTCCATCTCCAGATGAGTTAAATATTGCCATCCCTTCGCCACCGACTCGAAATGACCATGTCATCTTCATCAGTGATACAAAATTATTCCAGCAATGTAGTACATGCCGGCAAGAATATACGCTCAATGTTGAGGCATTAGAAAATGCTGTGATCCGCTTATACAGTGGAAGTGGTCAGGTCATTCCGAGTAATCTAAGTTCATATACATTTCAAGATTTGTCGGATTTGCTCAACGCAGGGACGGGATTATTGCAAATTGAAAATGACCTGCGTCAAGCAGATTGGATTGTATTTGCAATGGATACTGTATCCGCTAATTATCCTTTTTCACAAGCATTACGCCAATTTCTTGACTTGCGCCCAGATCTCATTCAAGGAAAGCTTTTGATTGTCTTTGCTTTGGGTGCACCCTACGCGCTGGACGCAACGGATATATCCAAACTATCTGCATATTATGCGCTGTACAGCCGCTCAAGTTCTTTTATAGAAATTGCCGCGAGGGTTTTATTTCATGAAATCCAACCATTCGGTCATCTGCCCGTTTCTGTTTCAGGCATTGGATATGAAATTCTAGAGGCAACATCTCCTGATCCAAACCAGGTGATCCGAATATTTCAGGAAATTCCTGCCGTCATCCATTACCGATGGCACACAAACTCCCGAACCCACTCCGACAGTCGCTACTCTCCGAATTGGGGATCCAATTACAATTGCGTCAGGTACTATTGTGGACCATAATGGAAATCAAGTTCCAGATGGTACCATTGTACGATTTATGCTTTATCACGCTGGGGAAAACACGCCATCCCAAATTATCGAATCTCAAACTTCCCAGGGCACCGCAACTGGGAATTTGATGATTGACCAATCCGGTGAGATCAATATTCGTGCAGAGAGTGGACAAGCATTAACATCTGATATTTTAAGCTTTGAGATCCCCTCCGAAACAAGTACCGAAACTCCACCTGTATCAACCCAGACACAAATTCCAACATATACCCCAACACTTTCTCCAACGGATACTCCTACATCAACTCCCGTTGTAACAGTCATCCCGGAGAATAATACCAGCCATGGATCAGTCAATTTCGGGGATTGGCTGGCTGCCCTCCTCGTGACAGCTATAGTCAGCGGTGGCAATTATTGGATTATAAATATAAGACGCGGGTTACGGTGGGGAGTTAGAGCTGCTTTACTTCCGTTGATTGGTGGAATGTTCACTTACACGTATCTGGCAATCAATCTGCCAGGAAGTGACGCCATGACACAAAAATTAGGCACTTGGGGAATCTTGTTAACCGTATTAATTGGGACAGGAATTGGTGTTGGTGCTGTCATTATCTGGCAAATGCTGGATATTCGAAAAACAAAACCAGCGTAAACTTATCGAGCCAGGGTAATAATCAGGCTAAGTACCAGGATTGCTGCAGCCACCCAAAGCAAGATCCGTTCGTAAGAGGCAGATAAGATCAGCTTCAAAGACGGCGTATGTGTTTTTCCTGCTGGTCTGATAGGTGGGATCCAATTTCCAAGCAATGCTTGACGGAATGATTCGATATCCTGGGGTCGTTCATCTGGGTGCAGATTCATAGCCCACAGGATTGCTTTTTCAGATCGAGCACTGATCTCTGGATTTACCTGCCTTGGTGGGATCAAATTTTCTGGATGTAAAAATCGCTCCCGCGCTTCAATCGGTGGTTGGTTGGTGAGTAAATGATATAAAGTGGCTCCGAACGCGTACACATCGCTACGCCTGTCGGTGTGACCCGTATCCCCTCCGTACTGTTCCAAAGGTGTATAAAGAGCTGTTCCCCGCCCCTGTAAGATGGTTATGGTCAGTTCTTCTGATGCCAGGAGTTTGACCAGACCAAAATCCACCAATTTTAATAAACCGCTGGGTGTGACTTTAAGGTTGCTAGGCTTTATATCCCGATGTAATATCGGAGGTGTCTGACTATGCAAGTACGTCAGTGCATCAGAAAGCTGATTCGCCCATGAAAGCACCTCAGCTTCCAATAAATATTCTCCCCGTTGCCGAGCTTCCATCATTAGAGTTCGCAGATCATTCCCTGGGACGTAATCCATCGCCAGGTAGTCACGCGGTCCAATTGAAAAGAAATCGGAGACTTTCGGTAGATTGGGGTGATCCAGGCGCGCCAAAACTGTCGCTTCGCGGAGAAATTGGTCACGGGCCTGGTTGACAATCTCCTGCGGCAATGTGCGGTCATGTTCTACCTCTTTAAGTGCACACTGTCGGCCTTCCAGGCGGAGATCGTCTGCAAGATATATACTGCCCATGCCCCCATGGCCGATAATCCGGCGAATTTTATAGCGACTTCTCAGGACTTCTCCAGTTTTTAAGGGCGTCGGCATATTCTTTTTATCCGTTGGCGTCACGGATGTGGATATTATACCTTTGGTTAATGGAATATCCGGGAGGTTGATGATAAACAATTGGGAGAGTTTTAATAACGATATAATTAAGCATATGCTTCCATCCCACGCTTACCTGAATCACCTTCTGATCCCTTATCATACTGCCAGCTTCCCACCATCGACCCTTAAAGGTGCCGCAAGTGTTGCCTTTGTGCTGGGACTAACTGAACACCAAACCGTCAAGACGCTCATATTTGAAACAGATCAAGAGGAGCAGGTGCTTATTATGGTTAGTGGAGATATGAACGTTATTTCAGGTCATCTAAAAAAAGTCGTGGGATCCAGAAATGTTCAGCTCGCCACCCCTGATAATGTGATCGCTACTACAGGGTATAAAATCGGTTCCATACCCCCGTTTTCTTGGCAACCTGAAGGCTTTCGTTCTTTTCTGGATCTAGAACTGATGAACGAGGCCATCCTTGCCGTAGGGGCAGGAACCTGGGGGCATGAAATATTGATCACGCCAATAAATTTGATCAAAGCAAGTAAAGCTATGGTAGTGAACTTAACGAACCGCGAGAAGCCAATTTATCCATAAAATTAAAGCTGTGGTATATTTATTTATCCCTGATCAATTGATAATTTCCAGCACCACAAATTGAGGATAATGAACATGGCTCTGGAGAGTGAAGAATTCCCCTTTTTGGTAGCCCAAGCAGGACCATTAAATGGTCAACGCTGGATTATGAAAGGCGATATTATTGTTGGAAGGGATGATATATGTCAGGTTGTCATACAAAGTCGCCAGGTTTCACGTTACCATGCACGCTTTGTAAGTTTGCCTCAAGGCGTTCAGTTGGAAGACTTGGGAAGCAAAAACGGTACACATATAAATGGCCAAGCGGTAGTGGAGCCAGTGATTCTCCGCGATGGGGATGTCATACAAATTGCTTTTGCCCAACAATTTATTTTTTTAAGCTCAGATTCCACCATGCCTTTGGAATTACCTGTTGGAGAGCCCGCCGATCAAATTTCTGCTCAGAGATTGCTCCGTTTGGACAAGCGTTCACGGCGTGTTTGGATCGGAAATGATGAGTTGCTTCCTCCCTTATCTGTATCCCAATATCAGCTGTTGGAGTTATTATCTGATAATCCCGGGCGAGTCGTATCTCGCGCAGAATTGATCCATGCAGTATGGGGAAAAGAAGATGCAGTTGGCATCTCCGAACAAGCTTTAGATGCTCTGGTAAGGCGGTTACGTGATCGCCTGGCATCGATTAACTCAGCCCATCAATTCATGATCACAGTCCGTGGTCATGGACTCAGATTAGATAACCCCCCCTTCAAATAGCTATTAAAAACAATTGGGGGCTGATTTCCAGCCCCAAATTTTGTTAGTTATTTTAAATTCGCTGACATTGTGATACGCAGCGCCGCGCTGAATACCTTATTAAGTCGAGCCTTCAATTCAGCATCGTCTTCCGATTCTGTCCTGACCAGAAGATTAGATAGTATATCCATAAACTCGGGGGTTAGCTCTGCTTTATGTTCCTCGAACTTTTTTTGCAGATCCGCTTCAGAATTGGCTACCTCTAAAAACTCTTGGATCAGTCCTACTTCAGGTGGTGGTGTGCTGGCTTTATCCACTACCTCTTCAACTTGTTTTAGCTTGCTAATTTTTTCCAGATCGCCCACCTTTCGGGCGAGTTCCATCTCTTCATTAAATGCCTGGACGAAGAATTCATCTACCAATGATAAATTTTGGATCATCGTCTCTTTGATTTCTTTAGCTTGAATAATTGTGTTCAAATTCTTCTTTGCCTGCAGCAATCTCTCTTCCATTTGCTTATCGATCGCCCGCGTCATTTCCAACAGCTGATCGCGAAGCTTGATTAATCGTTCCCTGCCATCAGCTCGGGCTCGATCAATCCGCTCACTTAACAGGCTGAAAAACTCGTAATCCATGCCGGGTCTGCCCAGGCTTGCCAGTACACTCAATTGGGTATCATTTGGTGCTTTTATCACCATATCCAATAACTTTTCGCGCGTTAAAGACTTACCCGCCGATTGCAATTGCTGAATTACAGCCTCAACATCTTTTGATTGCTCCTGAATCTGACGACCATACGTAGTCTTCGGTAACAATTTCTTCTGCAAGTCTCCCAAACGTTTGGCCGATTCCTGGTCACCATTGACTACAGAAGCCTCAATCAACCGATTTAGGAGGTTATAAAAGTCACTGTCAAATAAAGCATCTTCATTGGCAGCTATTTCATCAATACTTTCTTCTGATGCTTTCATTAATCTCTGCATCAAATTCATTCTGTCCTGCTGGGCTTGGATCATTTCTTTCGTGATTCCATCAGCTGCCAGGATTCGTTCCAGCAAGGTTTGCAACGTAAACATGGATTGAGGTTGAAGAAGATATGCTTTTCTCTTTTCCTGTGGTAAGCTGTTCGTAACCCTGGTAATCAATGGACCAATAATCCGTTCTTGTTCATTGATAGGCAACCCAAGCTCTGGGGGAAAGTAGGTAAGTAAAAGATCTTTATTCGGATCATGGTAAACCAACGGGGTGGTAATCATGCCCTTAAAACCACAATTCGGACATGCAGCAAGATTGAATGACCCAGAGAGTATTTTTTGTTTTATTGCCGGATCTTGACCAACATCGAATAACTGATCTATGTCTGCCATGATTGGCTGCCGGCAATTCGGGCAATTGATGCGGGTTTTTGGCATTGATGACTCCTAATCGAGATGACTTCAAGATTCCTTATCGGGCAAGGTAACAGGTTTTAAGTACGAATTAAATTGGTGATCAGTTTCGTGGGAGTGAAAAACATATCCGTGCACCATTACCCGGTCGCGGGTCAACCCATATACGACCACCATGAGCTTCAATTACAGCGCGTGCCAAGTATAAACCCAATCCAGCACCTTTCGTGGTTCGTTTAGCGATGGAGGAGCGATAAAAACGATCGAAAATATGGGGGATATCTTCTGGAGCGACTCCCGGTCCCTGATCACTGATACAAATGATAACCTGTGCGGGACGAACCTGCCCGGTTATTTGGATCTCACCACCTTGGGGTGAATATTTTATCGCATTGGATATCAGGTTTGAGAGTACCTGTTCCAGACGTGTCTCATCAGCCGTCACAATGGGGAAATTGTCTGGGAAATCTACATTGATTTTGTGCATCGAAGATTGAGTTTGGAATCGCTTGGATATTCTCTCTGCAACCACATTCAGAGCCACATCCGACATGGTAATGGAGAGTCCGCCTGCTTGCAGCCTGGAGGCTTCCAGCAGGTTCTCAATTAATCCTGTCAAACGATCTGCCTCTTCCTCGATCACAGCCAGGCTGTCTTTCACAATTTCACGATCCCAGTTAGCATCCTCGCGCCGTAGAGTTCCGACATACCCCTTGATAAGGGCGACCGGTGTTTTTAACTCATGACTGATTACAGAAATGAAGGTGCTTTTGAGCTCCTCTGCTTCACGGAACCTGGTGATATCTCTCACCGTTGCAATGATATTAAGTAAATTCCCATCATTTGAGACTAGCGGTGCATAGGTAATCCCAACCGGCAAGGAAATCCCAGATTCTCTTTCCATGTCACCTTCCACATAAAGGCTGGCATTTGGAGTAAGTGGCCAACCACCCGCTTCTGCCTGTTCCAAAGTGAGCATACCTTCATGGCATGTCAACTTGATCACATCATCATGAGATTTGCCAGTGATATTCCCGATGGGTTCCTCAAGCATACGGGCAAAAGCCGGGGTGCAGCGTGTAATGATGTGACCAGGTGAGATGAATAAAATACCGTCGGCTGCAGAGTCAAGCAAAGCATCCATGCGTTGCTTTTCATGACTCACTTGTTGGTACAGCTGGGCATTGTCTACAGCAATGGCTGCCTGATTGGCAAAGCTCTGTAGCAATGCACGATCATTGGATGAAAATATTCCTGCATAATTTCGGAATACAAAAATCACTCCGATTACTTTTTCATGCGTGATCAGAGGTAAACCAACGCTGGTATATAACCCCAAACCAACCGTCCTGGCTAAATTTTGCAGTAACCGGTTGACCTCCGGTAACTCAAACCTGGCTGGATCTTCGTTATCAGGAATTTCAGCCAGCAATGGTTCCAGATAGCGTCCTAGGGTGGCAGGGATGCCAAGACTCGTCGCTACTTTCCATCCCCCTTTTTCGGCACGTAAAGCAATTAAGCCGCCTTGCCCAGCCAGCATCTCGGCCGATATATATAGAATGCGCCCCAGGAGCTTGTCTAGATCAAGCTCCTGGGTTAATGCACGACTGATTTCTAATAAATAATCGCGTTGGCGAACGCGAAAATCAGGCAACATGAGTAATTTGGAATTCCTTCTCCGCTAAAGTGATGGATTCTTCGAAGATCTCAAAACCAGCGTCCAGTTCGCTCTTGGTGATGTTAAGTGAAGGTGAAACCCTGATCGTGCTTTTTCCACAACCCAGGGTAATCAACCCTCGTTCAAAAGCTCTTTGAACAACGCGCTCCATCAGGTCATGCGCTGGTTCCTTGCTTTGTTGGCTCTTAACAAATTCGACGCCAATCATCAAGCCAATCCCACGTACCTGGCCTATCGATGGGTGCCTGGCTGCGATTTCATTCAGTGCGTCCAATGCATACTCACCAACGTCTTTTGCATTCTGTAAATATTCATCCCGGATCAAGTCCATAGTCGCTAATGCAGCAGCACAGGCGATCGGATTGCCTCCGTAGGTGTTTCCATGAGAACCTAGTGGCCAGGTGACGATGCTTTTTCGGGCAATAATCGCTCCTAATGGGATTCCAGACGCAATCCCTTTCCCAACACAAACAATATCTGGCTCAATCCCGAAATGTTCGATCGCCCACCATTTACCAGTCCGTCCCATACCCGATTGCACTTCATCCACGATGAGCAAAATATCATGACGGTCGCATAAATCACGCAATGCTGGATAAAATCCCGGGGGTGGGATGATATAACCACCCTCACCCTGGATGGATTCCACCAGTAAACCTGCCACATCTTCAGCAGGGAGCAGCTTCCCCAAAACCTGTTCTTCGATATATCTTACTACTGTCTCCCCATAGTCCTCACCTGGGCGTTGGTTAAACACCGGACGGTAAGGATCAGGGTATGGTACATGCACCACCCCATTCATGAGTGGGTAAAAGCCTTCATGATACACAGGTTTGCTGGCTGTGAAGCTCAGCGAGCCCAAGGTCCGGCCATGAAATGCCCCCAAAAAGCCAATAAACTGGCTTGCACCGGTATGATAACGGGCAAGCTTGATCGCTGCTTCAACACTTTCGGTACCCGAATTCGTCATGAAAGAAACAGCATCTTCTTTGAATGGCGCAATCTGGTCCAAACGTTCCCCAAGTTCGACCCAATTCTCATGATAAAAATCTGCAGAGATGTGGAGGAACTTCTCAGTTTGGTCTTTGATTGCCTGGACGACTTTAGGGTGGCTATGACCTGTGGCAGTGACTGCGATCCCTGCGGCAAAGTCAAGAAAGTGGTGCCCATCTACGTCCCATACGTCTGTTCCCTTGCCATGATCCATCACAAATGGATACGCTCGTGCATATGAAGGTGAGATGACAGCTGAATCACGTTCGATAATGGCTTTCGCCTTCGGACCCGGTAGATCATAGATTTGCATATATTTTTCTCCTGTGTTGTTCCTGTAAGTCCATCATTGAACATGCAAATTTCCTTGCATCTGGTAAAGCACCAGGGATTCAATTTTTACAGGTTGATAAATATAAACAGTCTTGCCCGATGTGAAAATTATAACACTACACGGATGGGTTATAATCAGGCTTCGTTATGAGTCTCAGCTTGAATTTTGAAATTATCTCTCAAGAGGGTCGTTCACGCGCTGGAATTTTTCATACCCCACATGGTGATCTCCTAACTCCACTCTTTGCGCCGGTTGGCACACAAGCTTCCGTCAAATCGGTGACTCCCGCACAATTGGAAGAACTCAATGCAAGTCTGATTTTAGCCAATACCTATCATCTCTACCTGAGACCTGGCGATGAATTGATCTCAAAACTAGGGGGATTACACAAATTTATGCATTGGGACCATCC
The DNA here is from genome assembly GCA_963774275.1 of uncultured Chloroflexia bacterium. Classification (GTDB taxonomy): domain Bacteria; phylum Chloroflexota; class Anaerolineae; order Anaerolineales; family UBA4823; genus FEB-25. The sequence goes on from CAVZEP010000018.1 coordinate 111,245, forward strand.
AATTTTGACTGATTCGGGTGGTTTCCAGGTGTTTTCATTGGCAGATAACCGAAAAATTGATTCAGACGGGGTCACCTTTAAGAGCCATATTGATGGTTCAACACACAGGATTACTCCGGAAAAATCAATCTCTATACAGGAGAACCTGGGTGCAGATATCATCATGGCTTTTGATGAATGCACCTCGCCCTATGGTCTCAGTAATAATGAAACAGCGCTTGAGCGCACCCATGCCTGGGCAGAGCGATGTCTTAACGCCAAAACACGATCTGACCAGGCACTATTTGGTATTATTCAAGGGGGTATTTATCCCGAGCTGCGGATACGCTCTGCCGAAACCCTGACCTCATTGGACTTTCCAGGTTATGCAATTGGTGGGTTATCGGTTGGCGAAACTAAAGCCGAGACCCTATCCGTTCTCGAGTTGGTGGATGCGTATCTACCGGAAGATAAGCCTCGTTATTTGATGGGAGTCGGCTCTCCAGAAGATTTACTTACCGGAGTACAGCGTGGAGTGGACATTTTCGATTGCGTCCTGCCCACTCGACTTGCTCGGCATCATGCAGCGATTACTCGTAAAGGTCGATTGAATATCGCCAATGCCAAGTATATAGCTGATGCATTACCAATCGATGAGAACTGTGCATGTTACACATGCAGAAACTTCTCCAAGGCTTACCTAAGGCATTTAGTGCTTGCCAAGGAAATATTAGGTGCCACTTTACTGACCATTCACAATCTGAATACTCTGGTGTCACTGATGAGTGACATTCGAGCTGTGATCATTCTAGGCAGATTTGGTCAGTTTGCTGCTGATTTCATGGAACAATGGGAAGGTGCGCAATGACTTTACTTCAATCCATCGTATTGGGCATTATTCAGGGTTTGACTGAATTTCTGCCTATCTCTAGCTCGGCCCACCTGGTTATTACTCCTTATATATTGGGTTGGAAGATCCCTGCCCAAGCGGGTTTCGTTTTTGATGTTTTGGTGCAAGTTAGGCACTTTGCTCGCTGTTATTTTATACTTCAGGAAGGACCTATATCAAATAATCGTTGGCGTGATCAACGGACTGATCCACAAGCGACCCTTTTCAGAGCCAACCTCCCGCCTGGGCTGGATGTTGGTACTGGCATCCATCCCAGCTGTGATTGCCGGCTTGATATTTAAAGATCCGGTTGAGAAGGCCTTTGGAAGCCCGGTGGCAGCCTCTTTACTTCTCTTAGGCACAGCGGTTCTCTTGATCATCGCTGAATGGGTTGGGAAGCGAAATCGCCTGTTCGAATCCATCTCATGGCTTGATGCTTTGATCGTTGGTTTATTCCAGGCTGTCTCACTTTTACCAGGCATCTCCCGATCCGGATCTACCATCACTGGAGGAATGGTCCGTAATCTCGATCGACCAGCGGCAGCGCGCTTTTCATTTCTAATGTCAGTGCCTGTTATGTTGGGTGCTGGAGCCCTGGCAACAGTCGATTTGCTCAAATCACCTGACTTCACCGGTCAGATCCCCACCCTGGTAGCTGGTTTCATCACCGCTGCAGTTGTTGGCTATCTCTCGATACGTTGGTTATTAGCTTACCTTGTCAAACGCCCGCTCTACATCTTCGCCATCTATTGTGTGGGAGTATCCGTCATTGTTCTACTGTTCTCATATTTCCGGTCCTGATCATGAAACACCTGTTCCTGCTTGGTGTGATCTTTTTTCTTGCTTCATGTGGTTCACCAGAGCTAGCCATCCCAGCTCCTACCCCAGAAGCAATCCAGATTTCCTATCCGGCAGCGCTCAAACCCTGGGCGGATAAAATAGCAATTTGTGCCTCCAGCAACCCCCTGATCGCCCTTTATTTCAGACAATCTCCTGATCCAACTCCAAGTAGTATCTTTGCTGAAGAAGTTGTGCTTGAATTAGGTGATTCAGCTACAAGAGCTGCTTCCATGGTATCTTTCTCAAGTTGGCTGGGAACAGATCATTGTTGTGGTGAACCAGGACAATCTATTGTCCAAGTTATCAATTGACAGTATAAGGTCAATCTATTCAGGGAAAAAATCTTCGTGGGAAAATGGTTCCGATCAACATATCCAGGTCTGGGTGCTCCCAGATGGTGATCCAACCCGCATCTCCTTTGACCAGGCTGTCATCGCATACCAATCGCTGACTTCCGAAGCGATGCTCGCACCAGACCCGCAAGCCATGCTCGAAGCTATCGCTGGCGATATTAATGCAATCGGCTACCTTCCAGAATCTATTTTATCTTCAGCTGACCCAACCCTGGTTGAAAATATTAAAATAGTCCAACTGGACAAGTCGTTGGATGAAGCGCTTCACCAACATGTTATCGCAGTCACCCGAAATGAGCCTCAGGGACGGATGCGTGATCTGTTGGTTTGTTTACAAAATAAAGTCCCCTGAATTTCAGGTAAATCTAATCCAGATGAAACAACAAGCTCCAGACATCATTCATGCCATCATCTTAATATGACCACACATACGGCTATGCGCAATATTTGGATTGCGGCGATTCTAATTCCGGATACAAGTGGATTAACTGGGTTGCACCTTGACGATCGGTGGCAATTGACCATACAAATACCAGTACTCGCCGGGTGGAAATCCGGCTCGGACCTCTGCCTCCCAGATAAAGCTGCCAGGGAGCAACATGCTTTTTAAATAACCATCCAGTCCATTCAACAATTCAACTTCGGTAGAATTATTTAATCCAATCTCCGATTTCAACAGGTTTAGCATTACCCTCAAGCGCACTTCGTATCCGTAACGGTCAGCATTATCCTGCGGATTATCCTTGTACTCCTGAATAAAATCCCCCCACATCCGCATTCTCACCCGATAACACTGACTGGCTTTCTTTTCCCAAGCCACTCTCCACTTGGATCGCATTAACTCCAGTTCGGAAGTAACCCGTTCTACCAGCTCTTGTTGTTCAGGAGACTTTGGATAGGCTTCCGATCTCACCTGCGCCAGAAGTAGCCCATCCAGGGTCAGTCGCGGATAATCTGGATCGCCATCCGGTGGATTTACCCCGATTGGCCAAAATACATCCTCCGAAAGCAAGTATCTCTCCAAGACTTCCAGCTCGCCTTGAATATATCGAAGATGGTACTCGAGGGATCTAGTCTCCGTCATTTAATTGTTGTTATCCAACGCTGGTTCATTAATCTCCATGAATCAAAACAATAATCTCAATGGCTCCTCAATGTATTTTGCCAATGCTTTTAAGAATCTCGCACCTTCAGCGCCATCACTGATGCGATGGTCCACGGAAATTGTAGCTTTCATCCGCATACCTATCCTGATCTCCCCGTTTATGACCACCGGCACTTGCATCGCAGAACCTACTGCCAGGATGGCGGCTTCCGGTGGATTGATGATGGCGGTAAACTGATCCACATCGTACATCCCCAGATTGCTTACGGTGAAGGTCGATCCTTCGATATCCTCCGGTCGAACTTTCCCTTCCCGTGCTCGCTTCACCATGCTTTTCAGCGCAGAGGATATTTGATGGATTGATTTTTGATCCGTATTTCTGGTAACTACAGTGAGCAGGCCATTTTCCACCGCTACCGCTATCCCGACATTGATCTCTCCATGATAGATAATTGTGGAGTTCTTAAGGTCAAGTGAGGCGTTTAAATTGGGAAATTCCAATAAACTTAGCGCTACGGCTCTAACCACAAAATCATTCACCGAAAGCTTATCCTCCTCTGCCAGCAGGGTATTAATCTCCTTTCGCCGGTCAACCAATGCGCCAACATCATACTCATGGGTCACATAAAAATGAGGCGCTTGTTGCATGGATTCAGCCATTCGGCGACCAATTGCAGCCCTCAATCTGGGGATTGGCATGCTGCGAGTTTCACGGACGAATGCCATCACTGGAGTTGCTGAAATGATGGGAGTTACAACCGGGGTTGGTGTCTTAACCGGTTCAGGAGATGCAGCTTTGTAAGCCTCGATATCCTTCTTGGTGATCCTACCCCCAGGACCCGTCCCTTGTATCAGGCGCAAGTCTATCCCCATTTCCTCAGCCATCGAACGGGCCAGGGGTGAAGCATGCACTTCGCCCGCAGAGGTTGGAACAGCCTGCATCTCCGGAACAGAGGCTGGCTGTGGTGATGCTTTCTGTTTGGTTTCCTCTACCTCCAGCTTTTCTATAACCGTAGGTTTTACATCGCTACCCGGCTTTCCTAAAAGCGCATCCAGGTCTACTTCTTCCCCAGGATCAGCAATAACGGCAATCGGATCGTTGATGGGTACAATCGTTCCCTGCGCCACAAGCTGGCGGAACAATACCCCATCATATGCCGCCTCCACCTCTACGGTAGCTTTATCCGTTTCAATTTCAGCCAGTACTGCGCCTTTGGTGACTCCCTCACCTTCTTTAATCACCCATCTCACCAGAGTACCCTCTGCCATATCGAAGCCAAGTTTAGGCATGTTGACAATTTGCGCCATTAGAGCACCTCCTTAACCGCCCGGATCACATCTTCCATTTGGGGTAATGCCAGCTGCTCAAGTGACCGGTTATATGGCAGTGGCACTTCTTTCTGCGCCACTCGTTGAATTGGTGCATCGACATAATCGAAGGCTTCCTCATATATTCTGGAAGCCACCTCAGCACCCACACCAAATGAACGCCAACCCTCCTCTACGATCACCGCCCGATTCGTCTTTTTAAATGATTCGAGCACAGGTTCCATATCCAAAGGGCGCAATGTGCGTAGATCAACGATTTCTGCCTCGATCCCTTCCTGTGCAAGCTGGTCAGCTGCCTTCATGGATGTCTCCAGCATTTTGCTGTAGGTCACGATAGTGACGTCCTTGCCTGTACGTTGGATTTTGGATTTTCCAATGGGGATTAAATGATCACCTTCTGCTACCTCACCGCGTAATTGGTAGAGTGTGGCAGATTCAATGAAGAGTACCGGATCATCCAATCGTATGGCTGATTTCATTAATCCTTTAGCATCTTCCGGCGTACCCGGTGCAACCACCTTTAATCCAGGAAAGTGTGCAAATATTACGTCCGGTGATTGGGAGTGCGTAGCTGCTAGCTGTCGTCCACCACCACTGACTGTTCGGATTACCATGGGCACCATCATCTGTCCGGCGAACATATAATGTAACTTGGCTGCCTGGTTTACAATATGCTCAAAGGCTGAGAATGCAAAGTTGATCGTCATAATCTCAGCGACAGGTCTGAGCCCTGTGAGGGCTGCCCCAATCGCCGCGCCAACGATGGCAGCTTCTGATATTGGAGTATCTTTCACTCGCTCAGGTCCAAAATGGTCATAAAATCCTCTGGTAACCGCGTAACTACCACCCCATACCCCCACTTCTTCTCCCATGATAAATACATTTGGGTCACGTTCCATTTCTTCCCATAATGCCTGTGATATTGCTTCACGCATGGTTATTCTTGGCATTCTTCCCTCGATTTATTCTGCTTCCATATAAAGATACTTAAATAAGTCCCGGGCTTCAGGTTCAGGGCTACTTTCGGCATATTGAACTGCGTCTTGAACCTCTTCTTCAGCGGATTTTTCGAGCCCATCCAATTCTTCTGCGCTGGTTATTTTGTTATCCAGCAGATATTTATGATAAATCCCGATGGGGTCTTCCTCATTCTGCCAGCGTTTCACTTCATCAGGAGTACGATATCGTTCAGGATCTCCCATTGAGTGTCCCCGAAAGCGGTAAGTCTCGACCTCCAGGAAGTAGGGTGTCTTATTTGTACGCACAGTTTCGATGGCTATTTGGGCTGCTTGATTAACTTTCAGTACGTCCATTCCATCGACACAACTATTGGGAATTAAGTACCCCTCAGCCTTTTGTCGCATCTCTGATACCGCTGAGGCGCGTTCAACGGATGTTCCCATCCCATAACGGTTGTTTTCGCACACCCACAATACGGATAAATTCCACACCTTGGATAGATTGAGCGCTTCGTGGAAGTAGCCGATATTGGTTGCACCATCTCCGAACATGCAGATGGTTACAGAATCTTTGCCCTGGTACCTGTCTCCAAGTGCCAAACCTGCCGCGAGTGGTAAATGTGCTCCCACAATTGCGTGCCCGCCCCAGAAGTTTTGCTTCACATCTGCCATGTGCATCGAACCCCCCCTGCCCTGTGAACATCCTGTGACCTTTCCCAGCAGCTCCGCCATCACTGCCTTCGCCGGTATCCCACAATTGATTGCGACACCATGGTCACGGTAAGCAGTGATGACCCGGTCCTGTGCTTGCCGGGCCGCGATCAATCCCGTACTGACTGCTTCCTGACCAATATAAAGATGTAAAAATCCACCGATCTTACCTTCTTGATATAACAAAGACGCCTGTTCTTCAACAAGGCGGATCAAGATCATCTGGCGGAACAATTCCAGGTAATCATTCTTTTCCATTACCAATACCCTCCCATATATAGCCCAATGAGGACGATGTAACCCTTTAATCGAACAATTGAAAATTATACCAACTTAAGCTATTTTATTGTTGCGCTGTCAGGTTAGTATACAATGAACTTTGAACGCCATTCCACCCCAATTTAAACTTTAGGAATGTTTGTGAAGTATAATTTTTACCCATGGACCTGCTTACCATCACGCATTTTCTAAATGGGTTGTTGATGATTGCGATGCCCATCATTTTAGGCATTTACCTCACAGAAAAATTCCATTTAGGCTGGAAAATATGGTTGATCGGTGCCTGCATTTTTATTCTTTCCCAGGTGTTTCATCTCCCATTCAATACTTATCTATTAAATCCTCTTCTGACGAAGATCCAATCAACCGTTCAGGGTACCTCAGGGCAGCTGATCATTGCGTCTTCTTTGGGTTTGAGCGCAGGTGTTTTTGAAGAAACTGCTCGTTATGTTATGTACCGCTGGTGGATCAAGGATGCCCGTACATGGCGAAATGGTATCCTGGCAGGGGCTGGTCACGGTGGAATTGAAGCCATCATCCTGGGTATCCTGGTTATGCTAGCCTATATGAACTTGCTGGCTTATCGTAGTTTAGACCTAAGCAAACTCAACCTCACTCTTGACCAGCTCGCCATCGCCCGATCGCAAATCCAGGGTTATTGGAATGCTCCCTGGTATGCTACAATGCTCGGCGCAGTAGAACGCATGTTTACCATTCCATTCCACATCGCGGCTTCTGTGCTCGTGTTGCAGGTTTTTACCCGTCGCCCGGGTCGCCAGCAATTAGGATGGTTGGGTGTAGCAATTTTCTACCATGCCTTGATGGATGCCTCGGTTGTATTTATCGCAAGCAAGTGGGGTGGTTATGCAGCGGAGGCCGTACTCGGTGGCATGGCAATCCTGGATATCGTCATTATTTTTGCCTTACGCCAACCGGAGCCGGAATCGAGCCCACTTCCTACCTCCAACAGTGCGAACGCACCTCCAGTATTCATCCAAGCACCTATTGAAGAAACTTCTGAAAACCTGGAGAAAACTCGTTATCAATGAATAAATTGACAGATGAATCTATCTGTTGAATGAAAATTTGTGTCATAATAGACGTACTATGATTAGAACAGAAAACTTAACCAAGAAATTCAACACTACCCTGGCGGTCGATAACCTGACCCTGGAAATTCCTGAAGGTGAGGTATTTGGCTTCCTTGGTCCGAACGGAGCAGGAAAAACGACGACCGTTCGCATGCTCACCAGCCTAATTGGACCAACCTCAGGAACTGCTGTGGTTAACGGTTATCGTGTCGGAGAACAGGATACCGAAATCCGTCGGACCGTTGGCATCCTTACTGAGACTCCAGGTATGTACGATAACCTGAGCGCTGAATTTAACCTGGAAATTTACGCCAATCTCTACGAGGTCAAAGATCCCAAGGCACAGGTAAAAAAATACCTGAGCATGTTGGGCTTGTGGGATCGACGGCAGGATGAAGCCGGCACTTTTTCCAAGGGGATGAAGCAAAAACTTGCCATCGCCCGGGCACTACTCCATGAGCCACGCATTCTTTTCCTGGATGAACCCACTGCTGCGTTGGATCCCGAAGCCTCCCACCTCATACACGATTTTATTAGCGAATTGCGTAAAGAAGGCCGGACCATTTTTCTATGCACCCACAATCTGGACGAAGCTGACCGGCTGTGTGACCGAATCGGTGTGTTCAAGACTCATTTATTAGTCGTGGATACTCCAACCAACCTTCGTGCTCAACTTTTTGGTCGTAGAGTTGTCTTTCACCTATCGGAAACTAGCGAAACACTGGCTGCATCCATACGATCTTTACCGTTTGTACGCGAATCTAAAGTCATCGATAACAAGCTACTGGTCAACCTGGATGACCCCGAAACGCACAACCCCGAAATCATCCGGACATTGGTAGGTGCTGGCGCGGATATCCAATTCGTCGGTGAGCTACGGCACTCACTTGAAGACGTCTACTTGCAACTGGTAAAAAATGCGTGATAACCCATGCAGACTTTACCCGGACAAATCCCTATGAATAAGATAAAAACAATCCTTCGAAAAGAATGGGCTGAAGTATTTAAAAAGCGCATGGTGCTCTTTACTGTGATCTTCTTGCCTTTGTTTTTAAGCATCATTCCATTAGTCATCCTGTACGCGATGGGCAGTTCTGGTGCAAATAGTGCCAATGCAGAATTACCCGCTCAATTCCAGCAATTTTGTAAAACCTCCATGACTGCCGGAGAGTGCATGCAATATTACATCGTGAGCGAATTCCTGATCATGTTCATGCTGATCCCGCTGTTCATTCCGGTAAATATTGCTTCATATTCCATCGTGGGAGAAAAAACAACCCGTAGCCTCGAACCCCTTTTAGCAACACCGATCACCACCGGTGAGCTTCTTACCGGAAAAAACCTGGCATCAGTCATACCGGCTGTTCTCGCCACCTGGGGTGGTTTCGCCATATTCGCGATTGGTTCGTTGATCATCACCGGAGGTGGCGCACTTGCTTCTGCCTTACTCGACCCAATGTGGCTGATTGCCATCTTCCTTGCTGGACCGTTAATGGCAATACTTTCCGTAAACTTCAGCATTATGGTCTCCTCCCGGGTGAATGACCCACGTATGGCTGAGCAACTATCTACAGTCATCATCCTGCCATTAATGGCAGTGTTCTTTGGTCAAATTGCCGGGTTATTTATCCTCAATAGCACTTTAATATTGATCATGTGCCTGGTACTTTTCCTGCTCGATATACTGGTGATATACCTGGCGATTCGCCTCTTCCAACGAGAGTCTATCCTGACACGTTGGAAATAAAGGCTTGGACGACCCAAATCACTCTTACTTTAAGGAAATATCCTGATGAAAAACATGTTCTCATTCCTGATAATTATGTGCCTATTATTCCTGTCTACTGGAGGTATTGCTCTGGCTCAATCGGATAATGAATTGGAATTAGGGATGAGTCGGGATTTTGGATATAGTGGGTTTGGTAACGATATCCAGGGGTTATTTACCATTAAAGTAAAGAACGCCCCGGCTAACCTGACCCGGGTAGAATTTTTTGTGGATACCACCTCAATGGGTGAAGATACCCAACCACCTTTCAGCCTGCAATTTAATACAGATTCGTATCCATTGGGAGCCCACACTCTGAGTGCCATTGGGTACACCTCCGATGGCTCACAAATTAACTCCAAGAAAATCCAGTCTCAATTCGTCCCTGCCAGCTCAGCCACGGACATGATCGCAAAGATCTTGGTGCCGGTCCTTGGTCTGATCGTGCTCATGGTCATTGTATCCGTTTTACTCCCCATTATATTGAATAAAGGCAAATTATCCTCCATGCCATTAGGTACAGCACGAAAATATGGAATCGGTGGTGGGGCGGTTTGTCCGAAATGTGGTCGTCCATTCCCACTTCGGCTATGGTGGATTAACCTTGGATTCAACAAAATTGACCGCTGTCCTTATTGCGGAAAGTGGTCGTTTTTACGTCCGCGCTCGCTGAACGATTTGCGTGCTGCAGAAGCGGCTGAGCTCGCTCAAGCACAGCCAGATCATCCAATTACGGGTGAATTCGATTCTGATAAATTAAAGAAAGACTTGGACGATTCGCGCTTTCAAAATTTGTAGCGATCAATTCCCCAGGCACGAACCCTTGGGAGTCCTTATTTTTCAACCGGTCGATTTGGATCTGTGATCCACTCACTGTAGGAACCAGGATAAAGGCGCGCCTCCCCTAACCCAGCCATCATCATTGCCAAAATATCATGGGTCGCAGTGACACCCGAGCCACAATAACAGACCACATTTTTGGTAGGCATCTCGCCAAGCAGCTTCCTGTACCTGGCTTCTAAACTCTTTATATCCAGAAAAGTGCCATCCGGGTTCAAATTCCCAGCATAAGGTGCAGAGAACGCACCCGGGATATGACCAGGGATTGGATCTATGCTTTCATTCTCCCCCCGGAAGCGATCCGCTGCACGTGCATCCAACACGCAGAAATGGGGGTCGTGCCGTATAACCTCCACTTCTGCCGAGGTAGCGATCAAGTCATTTCTGGGACGAGGAATAAAATTGCGCTCAGCCCGGGTTTCATTGCCGTTCCGAACAGGCATGCCTTTTTTCACCCACTCTTGCCAGCCTCCGTCCAATACCACCACTGCCTCATGACCCAGCCAACGCAACAGCCACCATACCCTGCCTGCAGCCAATGCACCACTCGTATTATCGTAAGCAACCACCTGCACATGTGAGTCAATCCCAAATCTGGAAAACACATCGGTGGCTTTCTCCACACTCGGCAATGGATGCCTGCCAGTTTTACCTCTGATGATTGGTCCAGAAAGGTCATCATCCAGGTGGGCATACACCGCTCCTGGGATATGAGCGGTTTCATAATCCATTCGACTCTGTTGAGGGTCAGCCAGGTTAAATCGGCTGTCAATAATCACCCACGCTTTATCACGAAGATGCTTAGCCAATTCTTCAGCAATTACGATTGTGGTAAATACCATTTTTTTCTCTTTCATAGATTTATTGCCATCGTATTTTATTTATAACGTATTACAATTAGCTGGTCAATGAATATTTAATGATTTTTTTCATCCGCAATTTATTAGATGATCTTTTTTTATTGAAAGGCTGGATTTATAATCCAGATTGGGAAAAATATTCGATCAAGTAGTTTCTAGCGCAACTTTGGCAATCCATTTCATATATACTCTACTCAATAAACTGTTCAGGAGTAACATGCCATTGAATCCCACACCAGTTTTTGAATTTCATATCTCACGCCAGGCGCGTGACCGGTACAAATTTGATGAGTTGCTATTCGGTATGACAGGCAATGTCATCTTTGCCAATTTCCATGGGGCTCGACTCTTTGCTTCGAAGATGAATGCGCAACGGGATGTGATCAATTTTCCCGAACGTGCGGTGCGCCCAGGTCAAATTAATGCCATGGGATTGATCGATGAAATCCTGCATATGGTTGTCCAGCTGTACCGGCAGCAAATCAATCCTAAAGTCATGCAGGAAGCCCTGGATTGGTTGGGCGGCATGCTTGGAAAGAAAGATGTCGATGATACCCTGCTCCAGTTTGTGCAGGAATTCCCTCCTCAAGCCGTCCATCGCAGAGAGATAAATGCACAGGATTATTTAAATTCAGAAATTGGCGGTATATCTGCCCGACAATTTGCATTGGAGGAGATTCTATTGTTATGGCTGGCAAACGAAAATCCTGCATTTTCACCCTTCCAGGAATTGTTCGATGATAGCCATTTGGAAAAGGAGACTGCCTACGGGAAATTGATCCCCCTCATGCATGCATTTTTTGAAACACAGCCACCATTTGGTCCGGATAACCAAAATCTGGTGGATATGTTGCGCAGTCCAGCCATCCATGCGCCACACTCGCTAACTGCCCAGCTGGAATTCATACGCCAGCGTTGGGGAGCAATCTTGGGGAAATATTTATATCGCCTTCTGGGTAGCCTGGATTTGATCAAAGAAGAAGAAAAAGCTACCTTTTTGGGACCTGGACCAGCCCGAGTTTATGATTTTACAGGCATGGAGCTTGAGCCTGAGCGTTTCAGCCAGGATAAAGACTGGATGCCCAGTCTGGTGTTAATCGCAAAAAATGCCTATGTCTGGTTGGACCAGCTATCCAAGCAATACCAGCAATCTATCCAACACCTGGACCAAATTCCTGATGAGGAGCTGGATAAGTTATCTCAATGGGGTTTTACTGGCTTGTGGCTGATTGGATTATGGGAACGTAGTGTTGCATCCAAGCAGATCAAACAACAACGTGGTAATCCGGATGCAGTTGCATCCGCCTACTCATTAATGGATTATCAGATCGCAGGAGACCTGGGTGGCGATGATGCTTTCCAAAATCTTAGGCAACGCCTCTGGGTTCGCGGTATTCGCTTAGCTTCCGATATGGTCCCCAATCATATGGGGATCGACTCGCGTTGGGTCATCGAACATCCCGATTGGTTCATTTCTCAGGACTACAGTCCTTTCCCATCCTATACTTTCAATGGAACTAACTTTTCCTGGGATGGGCGCGTGGGTATCTATGTTGAAGACCATTATTTCAATAATACCGATGCCGCGGTTGTATTCAAGCGCGTTGATTACTGGGCAGGTCAGGAGAAATATATTTATCATGGCAACGATGGCACCTCGATGCCATGGAATGACACTGCTCAATTAAACTACCTTATCCCCGAGGTACGTGAAGCTGTCATCCAGACCATTTTGGATGTAGCGCGCAAATTCCCGGTGATCCGCTTCGACGCCGCCATGACTTTGGCAAAGAAACATTACCAGCGTCTATGGTTCCCCGAGCCCGGAACAGGTGGAGCAATTCCCTCCCGTGCTGACCACGGATTGACCAAGGAGCAGTTTGATGCTGCCATGCCCATAGAGTTCTGGCGTGAAGTTGTCGATCGGGTGGCTCGGGAAGTTCCAGATACACTTCTTTTAGCTGAGGCGTTCTGGTTAATGGAAGGCTATTTCGTCCGTACCCTCGGCATGCATAGAGTTTATAACAGTGCCTTCATGAACATGTTACGCGACGAGAAAAATGCAGAATATCGTCTGGTAATGAAAAATACACTGGAGTTTGAACCCGAGATCCTCAAGCGCTATGTGAATTTTATGAACAATCCAGATGAGCGTACTGCAGTAGACCAGTTTGGCAAGGAAGACAAGTACTTTGGTATTTGTACCATGATGGCAACCTTGCCTGGATTACCGATGTTCGGACATGGTCAGGTGGAAGGTTTCACTGAGAAATATGGGATGGAGTACCGCCGAGCTTATTGGGATGAAAAGCCGGACGAGCACCTGGTAAACCGGCACAAATTGCAAATCTTCCCGTTGTTAAAGAAGCGCTATCTCTTTTCTCAAGTTCAGGACTTCTTGTTGTATGATTTTTATAACTCAGAAGGTTTTGTTAATGAAGATGTCTTCGCTTATTCAAACAAATCTGGTACTGAGAGGGGATTGGTCGTTTATCACAACAAATTTGCTTCAGCCAAAGGCTGGATCCGCACTTCTGCTGCATATACAATAAAAACCGATAGCGGTGAACACATGCTCATCCAAAAACGGCTTGGAGAAGGTCTCGGATTAGCCAATGATGGAAATTCATATTGCATTTTTAACGATCCCATAAACGGACTAGAATACATCCGTAACAATAAGGAGCTGCATGAGAAAGGGCTCTATATTGAGCTGGAAGCATACAAATGCCAGGTGTTTATGTCCTTTCGCGAAGTCCAGGACAATGAGTGGCACCAGTATGCCAACCTTGAGGCTTATCTAAATGGTCGTGGTGTACCCAACATCGATGATGCTTTAAAAGAAATATTCCTACAGCCCATCCACCAGGCATACCGGGAGCTGGTCAATCCGGGCTACTTCCGTTGGATCATCTCGAACAGGTTGAGTGCTGGGAAGGAACTTGGCGTCCATCTGCCTCTGGAGAATACTATCGAAGAAGTGCTCAAGGAAGCCGAGGATAAGTCAATCCACCTGTTGGACGAAATCAGCCAAATAATCCATGCTTCTGGCGATGCAGCACCCATCGCAGAATCGATCAAGCTTTACCTGAGTGCTGGGATGGTTCTACCGGCGTTCCAGGATAAATATCCTTTACCCAACTCCAGAAAGTATCAAGCAGCGTTAAAATATTTGCATGCAGGCAGTCTGAAAACATCTCCCTGGAGAAATGGTGATGCATATGCCTGGAGTGTGCTCCTTGGATGGCTGTTCACATCCACAATGGGTAGGATGGTTTCAGACTCGGATTATGAAGAAATCAGTCGCAGTTGGATCGATGAGTGGATGTTGAACAAGGTATTTGTCAGTACTTTGGGTAGCCTTGGGCTGGACGAAAAAACCAATTGGCGGGCAGTTTCTTTGATAAAGCTTCTCACCTCTCATCATGCCTGGTGGCAATTGATTAACTCCAGCCAGGTCAAAGGCGGTAAAAAAGCTGCTTATCAAATCCTGAACTCGATCTTCTCAGATAGCGACGTGCAAATCTACCTGGGTGTGAACCGTTATCAAGACATCCTGTGGTTTAACAAAGAGTCCTTTGAGGATCTGTTATGGTGGTTATATATCATTGCAGTAGTGGAAATTTCAAGCTCGCAGCAGCGAGGCGAACAATCGAACGAGATTGCTAAATTAACCCTTTCTTGCTTCAACGAAGTTTCTGATTTGCTTAAAGACGCTGATATCTGCGGATATCAATTGGATAGGTTTATGCAATCTGTAAGATAATTCTAAAAAAATTGCTGGGTATGGTCATTTTCCCATACCCAGCAATTTGTATATCCGCACTTTATTGATTTAGATTTCGACCGGGTAATAACATAAACCAGCCGTCCCCGGACCAGTATGGACCGCCAATGCTGGGGATAACTCGGCGATCATTGATTCAACCACTTCCATCCTGTTCTCGACTAATTGCTTGATCTTTTCAACTTCCTGGAGTGCCCCAGCATGGACATAAGCTATTTTGATCTTCCCTCTTGTCCCAACGGTCGATTCCACCATATCCGCCATCATGTGGTAAGCACGATTTCGGCTGCGAGCTTGCCCGAGTGGAACGATCACGCCATCTTTCATCCCTATCAAAGGTTTTATATTAAGCAGGCTGCCCATTAAACGCTGGGCTAAACCAATCCTGCCACCCATATACAGATATTTAAGCGTATCTGCTGTCTGGATCATCTGTGAGACCGGGATCATCTGTTTTACCAGCCGAACAATATCATCCAGTTTGCCACCCGCCATAGCTGCCCTTGCGGCTTCCATGACCATCCATCCCTGGCACAAAGATACATTCATCGAGTCGATTACATCAACACGCAAATCGGGTAGTTCCTCTTTTAGCATAGATTTCGCCACCATGGCTGCCTGATATGCACCACTGCCCTTGGATGTAATATGGATGCTGACAATGTCCTCAACATCTTCCTCGATGGCAATCTTCTTGTACATATTCAAGTAATCACCCGGACCCGGAGAGGCTGTGGTCGGCAGAACTTTAGCAGTCGTCAGCCATTCCAGGAATTCATCCCGTTGAATGGATACCAGGTCTCTTAAGACTTCCTGGCCACGATGGATATAATAAGCCACCCAATGAATGTTTAGCTCGTCTATAATTTTGTTGGGGATACTGGCAACACTGTCAGTTATGATTGCTACCTTCGACATATCGGGGATACTTTCTATGGTTGTTTATTTCCGGTCATAACATGAGCTTTTTGAAGATAACTTCGAAGGACTGTATCACCCCGGTAATGGTTCTTGTGGCTGGCTACATAACCTAAATCCGCCATGCATTGTCGGGACAGGTCCACTCCAGTAGCTCGATAGGTTAAAAATATTGCTTGCGCAGCATAAGCTGCATTATTTCTGGGTTCAATCCGGCTAAAATCATCGAAATACCAACCGCATGAGGTAAAGATACGCTGCCGTTCCCGCTGAGCTTCAAGCAGCAATCGGACTTGCTCTACTGTTTCTGGATCCAATTTTCGCCCAGCACTCTGATTAATTAATTCTTCCGCCGCAATATGACCCAAGATTACATGTATATACGAATTTCGCAACCTCCACGGGTCAATTTGTTGCCCACTTAACGTGTCTGTGTATATTTTGTCGACGTAAAATGCTAACCGGTTGAAAGCTTGCCTGAGATAACCCTTCCAGCGACCATCCCCAGGCGTACAACCACAATCACCTCTCCACCGCTCAACCCCGTGAAGGCATGACCAGGATGTGTCCTCACGAATGCTTACCCATTTCTTTGGTGGATATTGCATAAGCCATAATGCTGGGTATGATTTTTCCAAACCAACGCTCGAGCTGGCACCATTTACCAGGTGCGCTAAGAATCGATCTCTGAAATGTTGGTGGTGACCGTATAACTCCCCATCTGAGGCAATCAACAGAAACTGTGGCTCTCCCCGCTGCTCTTTTTCTCCCTTATAAAGGGGTAAGATCATGTTCTTGACGAACTCATCAGCATTGATGGTCAGGTTAGGGTTAAAACTAACTGCTGTACTCAATCCCTGGTGATAGAAAAATACTGTGATGCTTTTCCCGGCTGTTAAAGCCACGCGATATGGTTCAGTCACATCGAGTTGATCACATTCAGCCTGCCATGGAGCCAGGATTGTGAACTCGATACCATGTTCGGCCAGCACATTAAGCGTTTCCATATCCACTGCTGTTTCAGGCAGCCACATACCCTTGGGACTGTGACCGAATTGGTGTTCGAAATCTGCTATCCCCCACATCACCTGTGTCACCTTATCCTCCCTGGTTGCAAGAGGCAGAATGGAGTGATGATAGGCTTGCGCCATGGCGTTCCCCACTCCATATTGTTGAAGGTTGGTTGAATTCTGTGCCACGATCAACCGGCTGGCAGTAGGGTCGAATGTTCTCATCCATGAGAACAAAGTTGGACCAATATTGAAACTAATCTTCTCAAAATTCCCCAGCTGCGCATTTGGCAAGTAGCATTCTGCATGAATACGCTCATTCCAATTCCGGTATGGAGAGGCTCCCTGCTCGCGTGGAATTAAACCGGTGATGGGATCCTCGCGGGGAGGTTGGTAGAAATGACCGTGTATTGAGAGAGTACGTAGAGACACTATATCTTCATATCCCCCATACGGCAAAAACAATACATCTTCCCATATCTACGATTTGTAACCCAAATCCCGATATTTAGCAAGGGATAATTAATCCTATTAATCTTAATAGTACTGTCAATAGTCAAAAAAACTTGCACGGATTAATCGTGTAAAATAATACCATCCAAGTGCCGTGGTGATTGATGAAATGAGAATAAATGTCCTGTTCATGGCGTCAGAAGCTGATCCTCTGATCAAGATTGGCGGATTAGCTGATGTTGCAGGTTCACTTCCGCGTGCATTGAGGGCAGTTGATGCATCATCCGGTGATATGCCCATTGAGCTGGACGTCAGACTGGTAATCCCGTACCATCCAGGTATCCAGATTGACCAATACCCATCCCGGCAGGTAGCCGAGTATGTTGTGCCTCGCGCTGGCGGTGAAATCCTGGTAAAGGCATACGCGCTCGATGTGGATGGTCTGCCAGTTTACCTTATCGGGGGGCCGCCCATCGATGCGGAAACCGCTGTCTATTCCGCCAATTTAGAAACAGATGGATATAAATACGTCTTCTTTTCACTGGCAGCGTTATTGTTGGCAAGCAAACTGGGTTGGAAACCAGACATCCTGCATGCCAATGATTGGCACACTGCAGCAGCAGTTTATTCATTAGCCTTGAATCGTCCTATCGACCCCTTTTATAAAAAGACAGCCTCTCTTTTGACCATTCATAACCTGCCTTATTTAGGTGCAATGACTGGTTCCGCTCTTGAGGCATTCGAACTACCACCTGCTCTGAACACAAGTTTGCCTGTTTGGGCAGGAAATATGGCCTTACCTTTAGGTTTGCTTACTGCAGATGCGATTGTCGCGGTATCCCCTGGTTATTCCAAGGAGATATTGACAGCCGACTTTGGCGCTGGATTGCATACATTCTTGAGAGCCCATTCGAAAAAGATCACCGGTATCCTGAACGGGCTTGATACCCGCAAGTGGGATCCAACCTCCGATGTCGCATTGGTGGCGAATTTCTCACCTAAAAGAATTCAGGCACGTTCTGCCAACAAATCTTTTCTTCAAGATGAGGTGGGGCTAGAGAATAACCCTCTCATCCCTGTACTGGCAATGGTCACACGCATGGATCCACAAAAAGGTGTCGATCTTTCTGTAGATGCACTGCGTAAATTGCTTCAATCGGATTCGCCAAGCACCCCTGTATTTCAAGCCATCTTCCTTGGCACTGGTAATCCAACCCTCGAGCATGCAGTCCAACGTCTCGGCTTCGATTATCCAGGTCGAGTATGCGCGAAGATCATTTTTGATGAAAGGCTAAGCCGCCATATTTACGCAGGTGCCGATATGCTTTTGATGCCCTCACGCTATGAGCCATGCGGCCTGTCTCAAATGATCGCAATGCACTATGGATGTGTGCCCGTTGCACGAGCCACTGGAGGGTTATCCGACACGATTCAAGACCCGTCCGTCACAGACCAAAGTACAGGTTTTCTATTTAAGCTTGCCAGTCCTGAAGCATTGGCGGATGCCATCCAACGTGCATTAACGGTTTACGTCCACGATCCGTACACATGGCAAGAAATGCAGATACGGGGGATGCAACAAGATTTTTCCTGGGATCGATCGGCCATGGAATATATAAAACAATATAAAAAACTCCTTGGTCTTGGATTGAGTTATGGAAAATAAGTATAATGCTTGTGCTACAAACAGGAGGCACATATGAAAACCCGAGCTGTCATCCTTGCTGGTGGAGAGGGTTCACGGTTGGGTACTTTAACAGCAAAACGAACCAAACCGGCCGTACCTTTTGCAGGCAAATACCGCATCATTGATTTCACTCTATCCAACTGCGTAAACTCCGGTATCTTTGACGTGATGATCATTGCCCAATACAGGCCGCATTCCCTGATCGAACATATAGGAGCAGGTGGACCTTGGGACCTGAACCGTGATTTTACGGGCGGAGTACGCATTTATACACCTTATAAGGCTCGTGGTGCCTCAGATTGGTTCCTTGGAACAGCGGATGCTGTCCAGCAGAACTTCCGTTTCATCAAGAATTTATCTCCCGAATATGTGCTTATCCTGTCTGGCGATCATATTTATGAGATGAACTATGGCAAGATGATTGATGCCCATATCGCCAAACAGGCTGATCTGACCTTGGCAACCATCACCGTCCCAATTAATGAAGCTTCTCGTTTTGGTGTTGTTGGCATGGACGCCGAAAATCGTGTGGTGTCTTTTGTGGAGAAACCTGCCGAACCTTCATCCAACTTAGCCAATATGGGGGTTTATTTGTTCTCTACTGAAATATTAAACGAATATCTATTGGAAGATCATAACCTCACCAACTCATCCCATGATTTTGGTAAAGACATCCTCCCAAAGATGGTCTCGGATGGTGCAAGGGTTTTCGCTTATCCATACCCAGGATATTGGGTGGATGTAGGTACGGCTTCATCATATTGGAAAGCCCATATGGACCAATTGGAGGATAAACCACCCTTTGATTTGAATGACCGTTCGTGGATCATCCATACCCGAACAGAGGAACGACCTCCTGTCTGGATCGCTCGTGGAGCCTCCATTGATAATAGTATGATCTGCGATGGATGTGAAATCGACTCAAATGCCAAAGTGATTCGAAGCGTACTTTCACCAGGTGTCTCAGTCGGATCAGGTGCAGTTGTGAGGGAATCCATTATCCTGACTGACACAGTCATTGAATCAGACGCCACCATCGAGCGAGCTATCGTCGATAAACGCGTGCGTATTCATTCGCATGCCAAGGTCGGTGGTATGGTTGAAGCTCAGGAACCGGTGTTAACCATGATCGGTAAAAATAGCGATGTGCCCAATGGATATATCGTTGAGCCCGGAGCTGTGATTGGCACCGATGTTATCGAAAGTGATTACCCTGCTACCGTCGTCCGAGGGGATGATTATATCCTTACCAAGAGGTTGGCTCATGAAGTTTAAACGTTCATCTGGCATTTTATTGCATCCAACCAGCCTGCCAGGACCTTATGGAATCGGAGATATTGGCTCAACCGCTCATCGTTGGGTTGATTTCTTATCCGGAGCGGGTTGTGGTCTTTGGCAAGTCCTCCCTATTGGTCCCACGGGTTACGCTGATTCACCTTATCAGTGTTTTTCATCTTTTGCTGGTAACGTCTATCTGATCAGTCCGGAGGCATTGCTGAAGGACGATTTGCTTCACCCGGACGATCTCTATGACCGTCCGTGCTTTCCCGATGACCATGTCGATTATGGTGAAGTCATCCCCTGGAAGCTAGGTCTTCTCGACCGTTCATTCATTCGCTACCAACATACCCAGTCGTCTCGCTTGAAAGCGGAAATGGAAGCATTCAGGACAAAACAATCTGTCTGGTTGGAGGATTTTGCTTTATTCATGGCACTCAAGGAAGCCCATGGAGGTGAGCCATGGCCCACGTGGGAGAAGCCCTTGCGGATGAGAGAACCGGATGCAATTTCAAGTGCCCGTCAACAACATGAAGTAGCGATTCAACGTCAAATATATCGGCAGTTCATCTTTTTCCGCCAGTGGTCAAAGTTGCGCGCACATGCGCATGCTAATAATATAAAGATCATTGGCGATATCCCCATTTTCGTTGCACATGATAGTGCTGATGTGTGGGCAAACCCACATTTGTTCCACCTGGATGAAGTCGGAAGGCCGACGGTCGTTGCAGGAGTTCCTCCCGATTACTTCTCCCCTACAGGTCAGTTATGGGGCAATCCACTTTACCGTTGGGATGTTCATGCCAACGATGGCTATGCCTGGTGGTTGAAACGAATCAAAGCGACCTTAGATTTGGTGGATATTATCCGTATCGATCATTTTCGTGGTTTTGCAGGTTATTGGGAGGTGTCAGGAACAGCCAAAACGGCTGAGATTGGTCGTTGGGTTCCTGGTCCGGGTAAGGACTTCTTCAGCAGTATTCTCCAATCCCTGGGTGATCTTCCCATTATCGCTGAAGACCTGGGAGTGATCACTCCCGATGTGGTAGATATGCGCGACTCGTTCGAATTACCTGGGATGAAAATTCTACAGTTTGGGTTCGACAGCACTCCTGAAGATCCATTCCTGCCTCATAATTATCCCGTGAATTGCGTGGTATACACAGGCACGCATGACAATGACACCGTGCGTGGTTGGTACAATCGCGTGCCGGAAAAAGATAAGGCTTTATTTCGGAGCTATATGGACCGGGACGGTAGCAATGTGAATTGGGACCTGATCCGAGGGGTCTGGTCATCGGTGGCTGTCTTTGGGCTTGCACCCATGCAAGATTTCCTCAACCTGGGAAACGAAGCCCGAATGAATTACCCTGGGAATCCCAGTGGTAATTGGATCTGGCGGATGCCGAGTAATGCCCAAAGCCCGGATCTTCAAGCTAAAATCATGCAATTGAACTATTTATACAGTCGCCAGAGTACCGCCTCGGGTAACGGAAACTAAATCCTCCCCTCATCAAGGTAACAATAGTATATGCCATCCCAGACTCCATCATCACCTCGTACCCGCCTGCACCCCAATATTTGGTTCCTGACTATTGGTTCATTTCTGACAGATGTCTCTTCAGAAATGTTGACCAACCTGATCCCCCTTTTTCTATACAATGTGCTGGGGGTTCAAACGAGCATCATTGGCCTCATCGACGGCATCGCTGAGACCACCGCCAGCCTGGTAAAGATATACTCAGGGTTCTTATCCGATAAGCTCGGTAAACGTAAACTGCTTACCGTGATAGGGTATGCAATCTCAACCATCGCCAAGCCATTTTTATATTTTGCCATCACCTGGGAGTGGGTTCTGGGTGTGCGGTTTTCAGACCGTGTTGGTAAAGGAATCCGTACCGCCCCGCGTGATGCTTTATTGGCTGGCAGTGCCAAATCTGATCAGCGTGGCGCAGCTTTTGGTCTTCATCGCGCTGGTGATACTGCCGGTGCCTTCGTCGGTTTAGGTTTGGCAGCCCTGATCATCTGGTTGGCACAATCAGGTGCCGCTGAGCTAACAAGACATACATTTCAAATTGTAGTCCTGGCCAGTATCATCCCGGCGATCGCAGCAGTCGTGGTCTTGGCTTTGGGAGTAAAAGAGGTGCAAACAGCCAGGCAGGCGAACAGTGCCCTTCCCTCGTTTAGCTGGAAAGCATTTGATAAACGCTTTCGGGCATTTCTGGTTGTGATTGTCATCTTCACCCTCGGAAATTCGTCTGATTCCTTCATCATTTTACGTGCCCAAGACCGTGGATTGAGCGTGTTGCAGATTATGGGTATGCTGATGACTTTCAATGCCATTTATTCACTTCTGGCTGGTCCATTGGGATCATTATCAGACCGAATTGGCAGGCGTAAGCTGATGCTGGTGGGTTGGACAATATATGGCTTGGTCTATTTGGGATTAGCCCTCTCGCGTACTGGAGCAGCAATTTGGGTTTTATTCGGATTTTATGGCATCTATTATGCTCTCACTGAGGGAGTGGCAAAAGCGCTCGTGGCTGATATTGTGCCCGAAACCCAGCGTGGAACTGCTTATGGATTGTTCAATGCCGCAATCGGATTCACCGCCCTACCCGCATCTTTGATTGCGGGTATCTTATGGCAAGCAATCAGTCCAGCCGCACCATTTGTTTTCGGAGCTACATTGTCTCTGCTGGCTGGATTTCTTCTATTTACTTGGGTGAAATAACCATTAAATGCAATACAGGCAGGTAAAATGCCCGCCTGTATTGTTTCGAACTCGTTAAACGAACCCCACCGTGTCGTGTGCTGCGAAGTTCTGAACCTGCCTTCGCAGGTTGGGGTCCTTCCAGGAGGATCCGCCTTGGCTCTAGCCTATCGCGTCACCTTCATGAGTTTGGACCCCCAATTATCAGTGTTGGCTCAGAACGCTGAAGCAACAACACGTGCACAGTAGGGTAACTATCTTATACCACAAATAAAGTCGGGTGAGTAGATATTATAAGATTAGAGGAATTTACAACAACGATAGGTCAATTAGTCTCCACCGTTGTTATTTTGTTATGGATAGATGCGCTTTATCATGCGTGGGAATGGAATCGCCTCTCGAATATGCTCTATCCCGCACATCCATGCCACGGTTCGTTCCACCCCCATGCCAAATCCTGAATGTGGAACGCTTCCATAGCGACGAAGCTCTAAATACCACTTGAAAGCAGCTTCCGGTAGATCATGCTGCCTTAATCGTTCCAGCAGTAAATCATGATCAGAAATTCGCTCGCTGCCACCGATAATCTCACCATATCCCTCCGGAGCCAGGAGGTCCACACTTTTACACACTTCTGGTCGTCCCGGCCATGGTTCCATGTAAAATGCCTTCACTTCAGTCGGATAGCCATAGACAAACACCGGTTTTTCGTAGAGATTGGTCAATTCTGTCTCATGCGGAGCGCCAAAATCCATACCCCAATCAATCTTTAATAGCTCCTTTTTCTCTGGGTCGTCGGTTTCTGCACGGATTTTGTCTATCGTCCTGACAGCCTCGTCATAGGAAATCCGTGGGAATGGAGGAGTGATTCTTTCAAGTTTGGAGATATCCCGCTTCAAGGATGTTAATTCTGGTGTGCACTGCTCAAGCACACGTTTGACCAGATGGGATACAAATTGCTCCTCGATCTCCATCAGCTGGTCGAGATCACAGAAGGCTACTTCTGGCTCAACCATCCAAAATTCAGTCAGATGCCGGCGGGTTTTGGATTTCTCGGCTCTGAAGGTCGGCCCAAAGCAATAAACCTTGTTGAATGCGTAAATATTCGCTTCGTTGTACAATTGTCCGCTCTGAGCCAGATAGGCAACCCCTTCGTCAAAGTAGGGTGTCTCAAAAAGAGTGGTCGTTCCTTCACAAGCTGCAGGTGTAAGGATTGGTGTATCCATCCCGATAAAACCATTCGTATCCAAGTATTCGCGGATGGCACGGATAGTTGCCGCCCGTACTCTCAAGATAGCCCATTGGCTGGGCATGCGCATCCACAAGTGTCGGTGATCCAGGGAAAAATCCACGCCATGCTCTTTAAGTGCCATGGGATAGTCCTCACCAGCCACCTGTACTATTTCAACGCTTTTCACACCAATTTCATAACCACCAGGTATCCCTGGTGCGCGTGTGTCTGATCGAACAATTCCAGTGATGATTACGGATGATTCTTGTGGCAAACGCAACAGACGGTCAAACACATCCGGTTCAAGGTCACCTTTGAATGCTACACATTGGACGAAACCATACCCATCACGGATCAATAAAAAGACCAATTTTCCTTTATCCGTGCGGTTATATACCCATCCCTGTAAGGTGACTTCCTGGGTAACATAATCAGCAATTTTATCTGCTCGAATAACTGGTGCCATGATCTTTTCTCCCTGCAACTTTATAGTTCTAGCTTGATATGCAATTCTTTTAGTTGGTTTGGTTCTGCTGATGAAGGTGCACCTGCCATTAAATCGCGTCCAGTTTGGCTTTTGGGGAATGCCATCACTTCACGGATATTTGGTTCATCTGCCAGGATCATACAGATGCGGTCGATGCCTGGTGCAATACCCCCGTGGGGTGGCGTGCCATATTCAAACGCCTCCAACATGTGCCCAAAGCGTTCGCGCGCTACTTCAGGGTCTAACCCGATCAGCTTGAATACCTTTTCCTGTAAAGGGCGTTCGTGGATTCGGATCGATCCACCACCGACTTCATAATTATTAAGCACCAGGTCATATTGTTGTCCGCGCGCTTTTCCCGGATCAACATCCAATAACGGAATATCCTCAATCATGGGTGAGGTGAACAAATGGTGGCTTGGGTCCCAGCGATTTTCCTCTTCATTCCAGATAACAAATGGAAAATCTATCACCCAACAAAATGCCAGGACATCCTTATCAATGATGCCCAATCTTTCAGCTGAAAGCACACGCAGCCTTCCCAATACTTCAAATACTACAGCAGGTTTATCTGCTACGAAAAGCAACAGGTCACCGGGTTTACCACCCATGGTCTCCAAGATGGACGACAGAATCTCTGGTTTAACGAATTTTGCAAACGAGGAGCGTTGCTCTCCACTGGTTGGGATGGCTATATAAGCCAGACCTTTTGCACCATATTTTTTCGCAAGCTCGGTTAGCTCATCGAGCTGTTTCCGGCTGTAATCGCCTAATCCGGCTGCATTGATGCCGCGCACATGCCCACCAGCTGCCACTGTCGTTTCAAAAACTTGGAAGCCAGATCTACCAGCAAGTTCTGTGATATCCTGCAGCTCCATCCCAAAACGCAGGTCAAACTTATCATTTCCAAAGCGGCGCATCGCTTCCTGATAAGTAAGCCTGGGCCAGGGGCTGGCAAAGAGTCGTTTGTTTGGAACCAACTCTGCCACCATTTTGGTGAACATTTCTTCAACCAGCTGCATGATGTCTTCACGTTCCACAAATGACATTTCAAGGTCCAGTTGGGTAAACTCCGGCTGGCGGTCCCCACGTTGGTCCTCATCCCGAAAGCATCGGGCAATCTGAAAATATCGTTCCATTCCTGCCACCATGAGCAGTTGTTTGAGCTGCTGGGGTGATTGCGGTAATGCATAAAATTCACCCGGATATACCCGGGATGGAACCAAATAGTCCCGCGCACCTTCAGGCGTTGTTTTGAACAATATCGGTGTCTCTATTTCAACGAAGCCTTTTTCATCCAGGGTGTCACGAATGAATTTGACTACCTGGTGGCGCAGGATGAGATTCTTTCGCATCCTCTCTCTTCGTAAATCCAGGTAGCGGTAACGCAGGCGAATTTCCTCATTCTCACCTTCCTCTTTATTGATGGTGATTGGGGTCGTCTTTGCCTGATTTAATACTCTAAGTTTTTTGGCAAGTACTTCAACTTCTCCAGTAGGCATATTGGGGTTGGCCAATCCCTCCGGGCGCAAGCGTACTGTTCCCTCCACCTGGATCACCCATTCAGGACGCACTTCTTCAAGAGCCTGGTGAATTTCCGGGTAAGTTAACGGGTCGGTCACTATCTGGACTAACCCAAATCTGTCCCGCAAATCCACAAAATTGATTCCACCAAGAACCCGCCGGCGATTAACCCAACCTGCCAGGGTTACGTCCGTACCGACATGGTTCGCACGGAGCTCACCACATGTATGTGTCTTGTACATTCATTGCCTCCATGGTACATCCACGATGATACCACCTAAAAAAATAAATCGCCCTCTGCGATGTGCGTCGGGCGATTGGTTATTATAGCTTAAGCTCAGCTAAGTTGCAACCTGAAGCTACTCGCTCGATGCAAGCTTGGATTATCATTATCATTCAATGCGAAGAAGCTCCAGGTAATAATCGTCATGGTTAACCTATAGATTCTCAGCATTATACACGAGAATAGGTTAGCATGGAAGGAAAAGTAGTGTAAAATTATCCACTCAGATTAATACAACATTGGTGAGGAGTATGCGTATGTTTCGGAAATGGATTGTGCTTATCGGTGGCTTTCTATTCCTGACTTTCCTATTGGCAGCTTGTGCAGGTCCACAAGGTGACCAGGGACCTGTAGGCCCAGCAGGTCCTGCCGGACCCGAAGGACCGACCGGTCCAGTTGGTGAAACTGGTTCTATTGGCGAACCAGGACCGCTTGGAGCTGAATATGTCGGTGACCAGTTATGCTCTGGATGCCATGTTGACATATCCCAATCTTATATGAAGTCAGGTCACCCCTGGAGTCTCTCCCCCGTCATAGATGGGAATGTTCCAGACTACCCATTTACACAGATTACATCCCTACCGCAAGGGTTACACTTTAAAAGATATCAGTTATATCATCGGCGGTTATTTTTGGAAGGCAATTTTCGTTAATTCACAAGGATACATCATCACCAATGCACCCGGAGCATCGGATGATCCAACCTATCTGAACCAATTCAACTTTGGAAACTCAACCATCGGGATCAATTCTGGTTGGGCTTCTTACCATGCAGGTACATCTGAATTAACATTCACTTGTGGATCGTGCCATACAACCGGCTATGATAAGGGTGGCAATCAAGATGACCTGCCCGGGTTGGTTGGCACCTGGCTGCAACCTGGAGTCCGCTGTGAACGTTGTCATGGTCCTGGCAGTCTGCATGCAAATAATCCTAAAGGAGTACGTTTGCTCGTAGAGCAGGATTCCGCACTGTGTAGGGAATGCCACACCTATGTACCAACCGCATCTCTCGATATTAAAAATGGATTCATCCAACATAGTGACCAATTTGGAGACCTGTCTCAAAGCAAGCATCAGATCTTGGATTGTCTCACCTGCCATGATCCACATTCCGGTGTGGTTCAAATGCGTCTTGAAGGTCAGCAAACCACACGCCTTCTTTGCCAGGATTGCCATTACATGGAAGCGCAGTTCCAGAACAATCCCTCCCACACCGCCCTTAATATCGGCTGCACGGATTGCCACATGACACGTCTGATCCAGAGTGGCGCTGTGAATGCTAAAGGCTTTACCGGAGATATGCGCACCCATGTGGTTGCAATCGACCCACGGACAATTAGCCAATTTACTGAAGATGGCAGTCTGGCAACGGGTCAGATTAGCCTGGATTATGCCTGCCGCCGCTGCCATGGATCGACCAAATCAGATGAAGAGCTGCTGATTGCTGCCAGTGGTTATCACGAAATACCACCATCACAGCTTGTACCGTAAGCCATCTAAATAATAAGCAAATAATATATTGTTTACTACTGGGCTTCCCACTAAGGAATTGGAAGCCCAGTACCATTTTATGGGCTGTGCCCAATTACATTTGTCAATCATTAAAAATGACATTCCTAACTGCATGTTTAATTAGAATAATTTATCATAAATATAGGGTAAAATAGCCATATTCTCATCTTAGATTAATAGGGTGAACAACCTATATGTGGAGAAGAATGCGATGAATACTTGCAAGGCAATCCAGAAACGACGGAGCTGGTTGGTATTTGGCATTGTGTTTAGCATCTGTGTAATGGTTGGAGCATTATTAGCCGTTACCCAACCGGTAACAGCTGCTCCTCCTGCTGCACCTGCGAACCAGCTACCAGGTTTTGCCGGGTCTCAATCATGCGCTCAATGTCACGAGAATGTCCACTCTGCATGGCAAGGAACACGCCATGCACAGGCATTCTCAGCTCCCATCTTCCAGCGTGACTGGACGGAATTGGGCAGCCAGGTTTCTTGCCTTGAATGCCATACCACAGGTTATGATCCACAAACTGGAAAATATGCCGAAGCTGGGGTGACCTGCGAATCTTGCCATGGACCCTTTCAATCTGACCATCCTGATGCTCCCATGCCCATCACTCCAAACGCCGATTTATGTGGCACCTGCCATAAGACCACAACAGACGAATGGCGCGCGTCCGTACATGGACAGGAGGGGATCCAATGCCAGTCTTGTCATAACCCCCACTCACAAACCCCCAAGGCAGATTCAGTCACTGAGTTATGCACGACCTGCCATCAGGAACGGGGAGGTTCCTTCACCCACAGCACGCATGCCAATGCAGGTTTGGAATGCAGTAATTGCCACATGTTCACCAGCCCGCGTACTACCGATCCGATTAATGGACTTGTACCAACGGGACATACCTTTAGTGTCGGATCTGATGCCTGCATCGCCTGCCACCAGGATACAGTCCACACTCGCGATGAGATTGTCAAGCTAACAGGTGAAGTCGCCCAGCTCGAGACTGTCGATACCGCCACGCTTGAACAGCAAGTACAAACTCAAGAGCAACAGATCACAGATTTAAAAGCCCAAAGCACAAATCGTCTTTATATTGGTCTGGTACAAGGTGCAATCGTCGGTCTGTTAACCGGTGGGGCAGCTGCTTGGGTTGTGAGCCGCGGCATTCGTGTCGTGGAGGTTAAAGAAGATGAGTAAGAAGAAAACCAAGATCAAACTCGAGCTCAATCGCCGAGATTTTTTGATTGTTGGTGGCACCGCAGCTGGCTCAGTTGTTGCCTCACAGCTGCTGACCACGGGCCCACTCTCACCCTTTTCTAGTTTTAAACAAGAGCAAGTTGAGGGTGTCACCGAGGAAGGCTCGCTTCTTTCAGGGCATCGGTGGGGGATGGTGATTAACCTGGATAAGTGCATCGGTTGTGAGTACTGCCTAAGAGCTTGCTCAGCTACCAACGATGTTTGGGTGGATCAGCCTGATGAAACCGCAGATCAGGAAAACAAGCGCCCGGAGAAACCCTGGAATATCGTTGTTGAGGATAAAACCTCCACTGGCACACCCTTCTTTTTTAGCCGTCCTTGTCTTCACTGCGGTGATGCACCCTGTGTGGAAGTTTGCCCAGTACGTGCCACCTATCATCGCGCAGACGGCCTGGTGGTGATGAATTATGATCGTTGCATCGGTTGCCGTTATTGTGAAATTGCCTGCCCGTATGATGCTCGAAAATTTAATTGGCAGGCACGCACGGATGACAATCCCTTCATTCCTACCTGGGGGATTGCTGAGATTGAGCGCCGACCGCGCGGGGTGGTTGAAAAATGCACCTTTTGCATTCACCGAATCGACTCAGGGTTAAAAGCAGGCTTTATACCGGGAGAGGACCGTGAAGCTACCCCCGCTTGCGTGAATATTTGTCCAGTGGGTGCACGCTTGTTTGGTGACCTGAATGACCCGGAAAGTATCGTATCCCAGGCTATAGCCACTGAAGCCACTGTTCGCCTGCGAGAAGAGTTGGGCACTGAACCAAGTGTTTACTATGTTATTCCCAAGGAGGGCTTGTAGACATGGCCACCCGCATATTAAATGGACGTAAGCTATTTTATCTTAGTCCGGCATTACTGGCATGGATGGGACTGCTTGGTCTGGCCATTATCATCGGCCTGGTTTCAGCCTTTCAGGTTTTTTGGAATGGTTTATACGTCACCAACATGTCCGATTCTGTCCCTTGGGGCTTATGGATCACGATTGACCTCTCTTCCATTGCCCTAGGTGCAGGCGCTTTCACCCTTTCAGCCGTCGTTTACCTTTTTGGTTTAAAACGCTTCCAATCGATAATCCGGTTGGCAGTGTTTTTAGGTTTTATCGGTTACACGTCTGCCTTATTGACTTTGGTAATGGACATTGGTCGCCCGGATCGCTTTTGGCACCCCTGGGTCTATTGGAACATCCACTCCGTGCTGTGGGAAATCACCATGTGCATCACCATTTATTTGGCCATAATGTTGGTCGAATTTGCACCCGTCATTGCTGAGGCTAAGATTTTCGACCGTTACAGCTGGGTCCGGAAAACAGCAGTCTCTCTTCATCGCCTTGCGCCACTACTCGCATTGCTGGGTCTAGGTATCTCATTATTGCACCAATCATCCCTTGGGGCTACCTATGGTATCGTCAAATCACGCCCAATCTGGTTTAAGCCCAGTATGCCCATCATGTTTATTCTCTCGGCGGTGGCAGTTGGACCAGCGATGACCATGGCGGTTGCTTATGTTACTGAATGGGTGACTGGAAAGAAAAATATCCCCAACGAAGTATTGCGTTCGATTGCCCGTTTCAGTGGCTTTGCCATCATGATCTACGGGTATATTCGCTTTTGGGATCTGGCTGCTGTTACCTATTATGGTCGTACACCTTCAGTGAGCGAAGCATTTAACTTACTTAGCCAACAAACCCCATACAATTTTTCATTTTGGGTGTTTGAAATCATCTTGGGAATTGCCTTGCCAGCAGTACTGTTCCTGACCCCCCGCTTCAACCGC
Organism: uncultured Chloroflexia bacterium; assembly: GCA_963774275.1. Taxonomy (GTDB): domain Bacteria; phylum Chloroflexota; class Anaerolineae; order Anaerolineales; family UBA4823; genus FEB-25. The sequence continues at coordinate 142,171 of CAVZEP010000018.1, forward strand.
AATCCAGGTTATTTAGTGATGGGGACAATATTTGCTATGATAGGAATCGTCATCAACCGGTGGAATGTAACCGTAGGTGGCTTGTTCGTCCCTCTCAGCTATTCACCGGGCACTCTCTACCAATTACATCCAGGTAATTATTTCCCTGGTCTTCCTGAATGGGGTGTAGCCATTGGAATTCTTGGGTATGGATTTACACTCCTTACCCTCGGGATTAGGTACCTGCCTCTGTTTGGTAAAGAAGAGCATTCCTGATACGACTACGCTCGGATGGGTTATACTTAATAGTGAAAATTTTCCTTTATAGGGCATTAGTCTCCATGCAAACGATCATCCTGGCTTCTCTGGGTGGGTCTGCAAGGATTTGTACTGCACGTGGAGGGTATAAAAATGGGTGAGGCTACCAGTAATCCAGTTTTTGTTGCATTGCTCTGTATTGCCCGTTGCCTGATACCATTGCTGATCTTATTTGGGATTTCCTATCTGCTTCGCCGCTTTGGGGTCGTCGCAAAACCTGCTCCTCCCCCAAAAGAATATCAAAATAATGAAGATGATGGCTATTAAGGAGGACCGGCAAATGTCACAGCTATCTCCAATTCATAAATTGCCGGGGGTATTCCAGGTCATCGGTTTCATCCTTTTGATGAGTATGCTTTGGTCTACCCCCACTCATGCAAGTGAGCCAGAGCAACAAACCGAAGAATACTGTTTAAGCTGCCATTCCAACCCCGACTTAATAACAACTCTCCCTAGTGGAGAGGTACTACCTCTGTATATATCCTCAGGAGAGTTACAAGGCTCCGTCCATAGCCCAAAGGGGATCGAATGTGAAGCTTGCCATACAAATATCACCACTTATCCTCACCCGACCATCAATTACCAGACCAGGCGTGAGTTATCCCGGTCTTATTATTCAGCCTGCCAGAAATGTCACCCGGATAATTACACCAGAACTATGGATAGTATGCATGCCCAGGTAGCTGAAGCAGGTAATCTCAACGCACCCATTTGCACCGATTGCCACGGATCACATTATATCCATCCCCCAGATGAACCCCGCACATTAATCCCTGAGACGTGTGGCAATTGCCATACCAAGGAATTTTCAATTTACCAATCAAGTGTGCATGGCAATGCGTTGGAACAGGAATCCAACCCTGATGTTCCCGTGTGCACGACATGTCATGGGGTGCACAATATTCAAGATCCCCGCACTCAACAATTCCGGGTAAAAGAACCTGATCTGTGTGCCAGCTGCCATGCCAATCAGGAGATGATGGGTAAGTACGGCCTCTCCGCAGATGTTTATAGTTTATATAGTCTTTCCTGGCATGGTGTGGATGTTTCAGTCTACCAGGCTCGCTGGCCGACCATTCAACATAGCTCAGCCATATGCACCGATTGCCATGGTATTCACGATATTTTTAAACCGGATGATCCAAAATCATCGGTCAATCCTAAAAATCTCCTGGTGACCTGCCAAAAGTGCCACCCTGGTGTTGGTCCTAACTGGACTGGAGCCTGGACCGGTCATTATAAAGTCAGTTTGCAACGAACACCATTCCTTTTCTATGTGGATTCGTTTTACTCGATCTTCATCCCCATGATCCTATGGATTTGTGGAATATATGTAGCCCTTCAACTTATAAGGTTCACCGTCGATCGGGTGAGGAGGAGCCTATGACGAGCAAACCCGTACCTACCTCTTCCTCAAAAAATAATCGTGTAAAACTGGTGCGTACATTTCCACGCTTCACCGTTAGTCAGCGCTGGGAGCATGCTGTCCTACTTCTTTGCATTGCGATTTTATTAGTCACCGGTTTGCCTCAGAAATATAATACAACCTCATGGAGCCAGGCGATTATATCTTCTCCCGACAGGTTGAATATCCTCCAGCAAATTCACCATATCACCGCACTGGTACTCACTGCATTGGTTTTCTACCATCTGGGTAAAGCGATCTACCTCATTATTCACCGAAAATTACCAGGTGATATGCTCCCGACCATTCAGGATGTAAAAGATGCCTGGCACACCCTGCTATTCCTGCTATTTATCAAAAAACAGAAACCAACCTTTGGAAAGTATAACTTCGAGCAAAAAGTAACTTATTGGTTTTTGTTCTTTGCCATCGGGATTATGTTGGTATCTGGGTTTATCCTGTGGTTCCCCGAAGTAATCACTCGTCTCCTTCCAGGAGGCGTAATTCCTGCAGCCATCATGGCTCACAACACAGAAGCCATCGTTACAACGATATTCGTCGTGCTCTGGCATTTTTACCACGTGCATTTCGAGAGACTCAACCTGAGTATTTTCTCCGGTTGGCTAAATGAAGAAGACATGCGTACTTATCATTCGCTTGAATATAAACAATTGGTAGGCGAGCCACGCTCCGACCAGGGTTCAGGGGATCAGAATTCATGAGGCTCAATAGAAAGCATCTATTAATTTATTTAGCGAGTACAGTCACAACATGTAGTCTCGTGATTTTTATGTTTTTAACTTCCAATGCATTCGCTGCTTTGGGCGAACAAGAGAGCCAGGACATTTCCCAAAGTCTGGTTTTATCAGACTTGCATAATTCCGGACCAATTGTTTCCAATGAGGTGTGTCTGGAGTGCCATGGGAAGCCTGGACTTTCAATCACGCTCGCAAATGGGAATATTCTGGACTTGTATGTCAACCCAGAGAATTATGCTGACTCGGTACATGGTAAAAATGGTTATGCCTGTGTTCAATGCCACACAGACCTGGGAAATTATCCACATCCTGCATTCAATGCAAGCGATCTGCGCGATGTCACCATCCAGCTAACCGCGATCTGCGACCGCTGCCATTCAGGAGAGTACAATCTCACCATGGACAGCGTTCACGCAGCTGCACAGAATGCTGGTATGCGTGAAGCAGCAGTTTGCACAGATTGTCATGGTTCGCATTACGTCCGCCAATGGACCGATCCAAAAACGAATGTTTTACTCCCAGATGCGCGCCTGGATGTTCCGATCACATGTTCCAGGTGTCATTACGCGATTTATCAAAAATACCGCACCAGCGTGCATGGTGCTGCCCTGACGGATGAATCGAATACCGATGTTCCTACCTGCATCGATTGCCATGGAGTTCATAATATCGAAAATCCGACCACGAATGCATTTCGTATAAATTCACCTGAGCTGTGCGCCAGTTGCCATACGAACTCTGAAATCATGGATAAATATGGTATATCGACGGATGTATTGAATACCTATGTGGCTGATTTTCACGGCACAACTGTAACCTTGTTTGAGAAACAATCCCCTGACGCTCAAACAAATAAGCCCGTTTGTTATGATTGCCATGGTGTTCATGATATTTCTCGGGTTGATGATCCAAAGACTGGGATAGATATGCAGCAGAATTTATTGGTGCGCTGTAAGGTATGTCATCCAGATGCAACCAGTAACTTTCCAGGAGCATGGATGTCGCATTACATACCTTCTCCGCAGCATTATTCCCTGGTTTATTACGTAAATCTTTTTTACAAATTTTTCATCCCCGTGGTTCTGGGGGGAATGGTGGCTCTGATAGGGCTTGATGTCGGTCATTCGGTCTATGTAAAAACTCGAGGTGGAAAACGTCTCACAAAATCACAACCTGTGGAAACCAGCGCAGCACAGGATCCTGAATCTCCCCCTGAACCTCCTCCAGCTGAGAACAACAACGAGGAGGATGATCATGACTGACACTATCAATGATAGACCCACCGAAGTAACACATTCGGATGATAAGATCACCTACACACGCTTCAGTCTTTCCCAACGCGTGGAACATATCCTGTTCTTGTTGTCATTTTCAATCCTTGGTTTTACAGGTTTACTCCAAAAATTCTCAGCCAGCCAGCTGAGTGATTCATTGATCCTTATACTCGGCGGGGTTGAAAAGGTACGCCTCATCCACCACTACAGTGCATTCGTGATGATGGTCGTTACGGGATATCATGTCCTGGTTCTCGCCTATAAAGTTTACGTCTTGCGCGTCCATTGGACCATGCTGCCAGTCATCGAGGATATTCAGCATCTGATCCAGGATATCTCTTATTTCCTGGGATTTCGTAAACATCGTGCTTATTATGCTCGCTATAACTACGCTGAAAAAGTTGAGTACCTGGCAGTGGTCTGGGGTACGGTGATTATGGGGCTAACAGGTTTTATGATGTGGAACCCCCTCATCACCACCCAGGTATTACCTGGCGATTTCATTCCGGCGGCCAAGGCAGCCCATGGTGCAGAGGCAATCCTGGCAGTCCTGGCGATTATTATATGGCATTTTTATCACGTTCATATCAAGCAATTTAATAAGAGTATGTTCAATGGTAAGCTGTCCCGAACCGAGATGATGCATGAACACCCTGCAGAGCTCGCTCAGATAGAATCGGGCCAAAGGGATAGACAGCCTCCATTAAAGGTACTCAGGCGTCGCCAACAGCTCTTTTACCCGGCTGCACTTGTGTTCACCGTTGCCTTCAGCTTTGGGATCTATTATTTCTCGAATTTCGAGGTCACTGCGATAACCACAGTCCCCCAAGGGGAAACCGCCCAGGTGTACGTACCCGTTACCCCTACGCCAAGACCCTCACCCACACCTCCACCAACGCTTGCCCCGGGAGCTGAAGTGGGTGCAATCACCTGGGACGGAACATTCTCCGGACTATTCAGGAATCGCTGTAGTTCGTGTCATGGAGTGACCAAGGTTGGTGGGTTAAGTCTTTCCACATATCAGGATGCACTAACAGGCGGTAGTACAGGTCCAGCAATCATCCCTGGTGACCCCGATAATAGTGTCCTTGTCCAAAAGCAGTCTGCAGGAAATCACCCCGGTCAGCTCACTATAGATGAGTTGGATCAAGTCATTGCCTGGATTGTGGTTGGTGCCCCCGAAAAATAATGGAGTTCAACATATGAGAAATTTCTTCAACCGCATAGGAAAAGCATTGCACACTTTCTTCTTCCCGCCCGCAGATTCAAAAATGTGGATGCGGGTGTTACCTTATGCGATTTTAGGTGTCCTGACTCTCGTAGTGTTAATAGGTGCTGCTTATGGCTGGCAGTATACCAACAGCCCTGAGTTCTGCGGCACCAGTTGCCATACGATGCCTCCTGAATACACTGCCTACCTTGCATCTCCTCACGCTCGGGTAGATTGTGTTGAGTGTCATATAGGACGCGGCTTTATTGCAACCCAAATCACTCGCAAGGCAGGAGATCTTCGCCATGTCATAGCCACCGTATTCAAAAATTACGAATATCCAATCTTCGCCACCAAAATGCGTCCTGCTCGTGAAACTTGCGAAAAATGTCATAACCCTGACAAATTTTCCGATGATAGCTTGCGTGAGGATAAACGCTTTCAGAATGATAATGCGAACACCCCCTTCAGCATTTTCCTCAGCTTAAAAACTGGTGGTGGTACAACACGGCAGGGTCTTGGAAAAGGAATCCACTGGCACGTGGAAAATCGCGTCCTGTATGTTGCAAGCGATGAATTACAAAATAATATCCCTTATATACGCGTCTATAGTAGTGATGGCACTTATACCGAATACACAGACATCGCTTCCAGCTTTAGCCCGGCAAACCTCAAGGAATCTGATCTGAAAGAGATGGATTGTGTCACTTGTCATAATCGGGTCACTCACCTTGTTCCGATGCCGACAGATCAAATAGATACGGCTATTGCGCGTGGTTTTATCGATAAAAACATTCCTGATATCCGCACGAAAGGCGTTGAAGTCCTTAGTGTAAATTACGACTCCCAACAGGCTGGTATCAACGGCATAGCCGGATTGGATAACTACTACCAGGCATATTATCCGGATTTCTATGCAGCTAATTTAATTACACTCCAATCAGCAATCACATATATCCAGGATATATATACTTCTTCAGTTAATCTGGATCAATTATCAGACTGGTCTACCCATCCCAACAACATTGGTCATATGGATTTTCCCGGATGTTTCCGCTGCCATGATGGAAAACACATGGATTCGAATCAGGTAGCTGTTCGGTTGGAATGTAATCTTTGTCACACCATTCCAGTGGTTGCAGGCCCATCTAAGTTCGTAGCAGATGTAGAGATTTCACGCGGCCCCGAGCCTTTGTCACACTTAAATGCGAGCTGGATCGTAATGCACAACCAGGTATTTAATCCGACTTGTAGTGATTGTCATACCACCGCTAATCCGGGCGGTACAGATAACTCCTCTTTCTGTTCAAACAGTGCTTGCCATGGCACCGTATGGAAGTTCGCTGGATTTGATGCTCCTGCCTTACGCCAGACCATCCTTGAATCTCTACCTCCAACCCCAACGCCCTCTCCTTTGAACCTGACAGGTGCATTGACTTATGATGCCACCATCGGTCCATTATTGCAATCTCGCTGTGAAAATTGTCATGCTGATAACGGTATCCAAGGCTTGAATTTGACCACCTACCAGGGAGCCATGCAAGGTGGGACGAGCGGTCCGGTGATCATCCCAGGCGATGCCAAGGGAAGTTTGTTGGTTCAAAAACAATCCGGTGAGCTGCCACATTTCGGTCAACTAACACCTGAAGAATTATCCATCGTGATCGATTGGATTAACGAAGGCGCAAAAGAAAAATAAATAATCACCTGACCTGAGCCAAAGGAGGTGCACAATGGGAGAATCGAAAAATCTCAGCCGGCGAAACTTCTTTCAAGCCGCCATCTGGGGAATTGGGGGTTTAATCGGCATTGGTTATGGAGTACCTGCAGTTGCCTATGTCGTCGGTCCATCATTAAAAAGCCAGCAAACACAGACTTGGATGCGCCTTGGTCCCACCTCAAAGGTGGAGTTGGGTACACCCACCCTTTTTACGCTTACCATCCAAACCCAAACCGGTTGGATCGCAAGTACAGAAGAACTTTCTGCGTACGTCCTATCCACAGATGGGCGCACTTATATCGCCATGTCGAATATCTGTACTCATTTAGGCTGCCACATTCGGTGGATCGCTGAGCAAAACAACTTCTTCTGCCCATGTCATAATGGCGTGTTTGACATTTCTGGTAGTGTCCTTGCTGGACCACCTCCAAGACCTCTCGACCGGTATGATGTCAAGGTCGAGAATGATCAGTTGTTCATTCTCGTAGGAGGTTGAAATGGAATCCAAACTCAATCGTTGGCTTAATGAACGCACCTCCTGGTGGCAGGTTTGGGAGGCGATCTTTCTACGAAAAATTCCAAAGGTCAATTGGTTTTTTACCTTGGGCAGTGCCACGCTTTTTGTCGCTGTTAACCAGGCAATTACCGGTATTCTTCTGACCTTATATTACGTGCCAACCCCAGATCACGCCTATGATAGTGTTCAATATATCACTACCCAGGTCCCATTGGGATGGATGATCCGTGGGCTTCATCATTGGGGAGCCAGTGTGATGATCGTTCTGGCAGTTCTGCATATGTTAAGGGTGATCTTCTTCGGAGCGTATAAATTCCCGCGAGAGGTGACCTGGTTTACTGGCGTTGTTTTACTCCTGGTGGTGATTGGTTTTGGCTTTACCGGTTATCTTCTTCCTTGGGATCAAAAGTCATACTGGGCAACCACCGTGGGCACACGAATTGCTGGAACTCCCCCACTGATAGGGGATTACTTGTTGCGGATTATCCGCGGGGGGACGGATATCTCTGCGGTTACCTTGGTACGCTTCTTCGGTACCCATGTATGGGTACTCCCTAGCTTATTATTCCTCCTTATCGGGATACACCTGTACTTGGTTATCCGTAATGGTATTAGCTCAATACCAAAGAGAGGGGAGTGAGCTATGAATGAGATAGAAAAACAAGAATATCTGGAAAAATATCATGCTGAGAAGGAGAAGGGCGTCCCATTTTATCCTGACATTATTTTCAAAGATGTCATCATATCCTTCTTAGTCTTCCTGATATTAATCGGGCTGGCATATTTTATTGGCGCACCCCTGGAAGCACGCGCCAATCCGGCTGATACGTCCTACACTCCACGTCCTGAATGGTATTTCTTATTTCTGTTTCAATTATTAAAGTATTTCCCTGGCAACCTTGAAGTGGTCGGAGTAGTGGTGATTCCCACCCTGGTAATTCTCTTGCTGTTTTTATTACCACTTCTTGATCGAAACACCAAACGCCACTTCTTGGACCGGCCGGTTGTGTCGGTTATCACATTGCTGGTGATCATTGGTGTCGTTACCCTCACCATTTTGTCGGTTCGTGAAGCCCCACCTCCAACCCAGACCACCCAGGGTGATCCTGTAGCTTTACTTTATTCTCAAAACTGTGCTCCCTGCCATGGTGCTTCCATCACTGTACCAGCTGGAACCAATCTCCATAATCTGATTGCACAGGGTTCACACACCGGGATGCCTGCCTGGAACGGAGATTTATCCTCCGATCAAATCGATGAGCTTGCCGGTTTTATCCTCTCTCCGGGTGGTAGCCAGCTTTTCAATGCAAATTGTGGTTCATGTCATAAAGTGGATGACCTGGTTGGTGGTAACCCGCTTGATCTTAAAAATTCTATTGATGATGGCCTCAATTTCCCCTTCCACGCAAATCTGCAGTCTGCTGAATGGTCAGCTGGTTTATCTTCAGATGAAAAGACAGCTTTGTTGAATTTCCTGATCGCTCCGGATGGCCAACGATTATTTACCATTTATTGCTCTGCTTGCCATGGACAGTCAGTCGCTTATTCTGGAGATGAAGCTCAATTACGACAAACCATTGTCCAGGGTGGGCAACATCTTACCATGCCTCCCTGGCAAAACACGCTCACAACTTCCGAGATTGATACCCTGGCTAACTATGTGGTGAATCCTGCCTCCGTGCCTGATGGACAGGCATTATTCAAGCAATATTGCTCCAGCTGCCATGGAGAGCTGGTACCCAGTGCGACCGATGTGGATCAATCACGCCAGATTATCGCTGCGGGAGGCGCACATCAAACTATGCCCGTCTGGGGAGATGTATTAACCCAGGCCCAAATCGATGCACTGGTGAATTTTATTGTAACATCTGCACAAGGTACATCAGCCCAGCGCGGACAAACATTATTCGATCAGAACTGCACTACCTGTCATGGCGATTTTGGAGAAGGAGGTCCGAATCCCTCCCAACCGAATCAGATCATTGCTCCCATCGGTACAGCCGAGTTCCTCGACACTCGTGATGATATCACCCTGTTCCAGATCATCTCCCAGGGTCAGCCTGATCAGGGTATGTCGCCGTTTGGCTCAGCGAATGGTGGAAATCTGGATGACGATCAGGTTAATTCGATCGTCGCTTACCTGCGCTCCTGGCAGGCTAACCCTCCAATCACCACCCCTCCACAATTTATCATCCCAACCCTGTCCATGTCAGCTGCAGAGGTATATTCCAAGATTTGCGCTCAATGTCATGGACAGAACGGCGAAGGATCCACAGTCGGCCCTGGGATCAATGAGTTGACTGATGATACAGACCAGGAAATTTATGAAGTAATCAGCCAGGGGCTCCCTGGTACCATTATGCTTTCTTTCGGCTCAATATTGTCAGATAGCCAGATCCAGGATTTGGTCGCCATGATTCGCCAATTCCCACCCCCGCAGACTTCATCTCAGCCAACTCCAACCGGGGAGGCAACTGCAGCGACACCTACATTCGATGCGAATATCTCACCGATCTTTAAACAGAGTTGTAACATGTGCCATGGTACATTAGGTGGCTGGGACGGATCAAGTTACCAGGCAGTGATGACCACCGGAGACCATGCGCCTGTGATTATCCCTGGCAACGTTGACGAAAGTCTGCTGGCTCAAAAACTCCTGGGTACTGCCACGGTAGGCAGTATTATGCCTCCAGGTGCAAAGCTACCCGATGCAACTATCCAGATCATCCTGGATTGGATCGCGGCAGGTGCATCTGAGAAATAGAATGAATGACTGAGGTATTTGCCCGGAATATTATTCTCGTATATTTTTTCTATGGCTTGTCTTTCTTCGTAATGGGGCTGGCTGTCCTGCTTGAATTTGGGCATGCCTCAAAGCTTGACTTTGCACGTGCACTTCGCCCATTAGTTGGGTTCGGGTTAATTCATGGTAGCCACGAGTGGTTCGAAATGTTTCTGATCATACGCGAGCAAATTTCGGGTTCCTTTACCGCTGCTTGGATTTTACCTGTTCGTTTAATTGCTTTGGCCACCTCGTTTCTATTTTTAATTGCTTTTGGAGCCCGTCTTGTGAGTGGCGTTGAAAAACGCAGGTTATACATCGGTATGTTATCGACCATTACTGCCATTTGGGTGATTGGTTTACTTGGGGTTGTCTTCAATCCATCCACCAGCCAAACGCGTGCCATTGCAGCTGATGTTTATACACGTTATGTATTGGCAATCCCCGGAGCAGCTTTGACGGTTTGGGGGCTTATCCTGCAGCGCCGTAAATTCATTCAGTTAGGGATGTCCGGTTTCGGTCGTGATGTCATATTGGCTGCTTTCGCCTTTGGCTTATATGGTGGGATCGGTCAATTATTTGCTAGCAGGAGTATTATCTTTCCGTCGGAATACTTAAACTCTGAAGTATTCCTACACTGGTTTGGCTTCCCAGTTCAGGTCTTTCGAGCTGGCACAGCCACAATGGCTGCAATTTTTATCACCCGTTCTCTCCGAGCGTTTGAGGTCGAAAGCAATCGGCGAATTGAAGAGCTCCGTGATGCTCAGCTTGCCGAGCAGCAACGTTTGGAAGATTTGAGGGCAGAACTACTCCATCGCACAGTCATCGCCCAAGAATCTGAACGGCAGCGCATCGCTCGCGAGCTTCATGATGAAACTGGACAAACCTTGACCGCCTTGGGGATGGGTTTACGCGGTATGTCTGAGACGATTTTGACCAATCGTAATCGGGCAATTGAACAGGCTAACCAGCTTGAAAGACTGGCCAGTGATGGGGTAGAAGAACTCCAACGAATGGTATCCGGTCTACACCCACCTCAGCTGGATGATTTAGGCTTACTTGCCGCTCTGCGATGGTATGCGAACGATATCAGTACTCGCTTCGGGATAAAAATTAATATTGTCAACCATGGAGGCAAGCCACATATATCCTCCGATGTAAGAGCTGTGGTATTCAGGATTGCCCAGGAAGCAATTACGAATGTTGTTCGTCATTCCAATGCTACCAAGTTGGATATTCAGCTGGATTACACAGATGATCAAATATATCTCCGTGTCGAGGATAATGGTCAGGGTTTTAATACCGATTTGGTATTAAAAAAGAAGCCTGGAAGACCGACAGCTTGGGGATTGCTGGGAATGGTGGAGCGCGCATCGCTTGTACATGGAACATGTAACATTTTCTCTCATCCAGGAAAAGGCACGTTAATTGAAGTATCGGTACCCATTATTGGAGAAACGAAAAATGCCTGATATTAATCTCTTGCTCGTAGATGATCATCAAGTTGTCCGCACTGGATTGCGTATGCTGCTGGAAGGTCAGCCAGATATGAAAATAGTGGGTGAAGCCGATAGCGGTCTTCAAGCACTTGAAAAAGCCAGAGAGCTCTTACCCGATGTGGTTGTGATGGACATTACCTTGCCAGATATTTCGGGGATCGAAGCTACAAAACGTCTGAAGGATGAATTTCCTGATATCGCGGTAGTTGCTCTGACCATTCACGAAGATGAGCAATACTTTTTTGAAATGCTCCAAGCTGGAGCCTCGGGATACGTCCCAAAACGCGCTGCACCTGAAGATCTGATCACATCCATTCGAGCTGCATTCGCTGGCGAGATTTATATATATCCTTCACTGGCAAAAGCTCTGGTAGCCGATTTCCTTGAGCCGTCCATCTCAAGATAATGATAAAGCCTCCTTGGATGGACTCACTACACGTGAGCAGGAAGTATTAAGTCTCCTGGCGGAGGGATTAACCAACGATGAAATTGGCGATTCGCTCCAAATCAGTAAACATACTGTCGCCCGTCATCGCGAAAATCTGATGCGGAAACTAGAGCTCCACTCTCGTAGCGACTTGGTAAAATACGCCATTCGTAAAGGGTTAATCGTACCTTGATCATAGTGTAATTTCCCTACGAATAAATCCCGTGCTGTCCCTATTGACGTTAGCACCTAAATTCCTTATGATATGAATATGAAGTTGGTTTTATTGTTTTCATCAAGAGGAGGCTCTTATGCGTAAAGTACAATTTTTTGCTAGTTTTTGGACCATCGCTCTCGCTATCCCATTTACCGTCCTGGCACTCATCGGTGCGGCTTACCTGACTGAAAACCTGACCCAAATCATCAGGCTAATTTCTGATTTTAGCCGGGATATATCTGTCGGCGGGCGTGGCTTGGTTTTAGAATTTTCAGCCCGTTGGCCAGAAATCGCAGGAATGGTTATCGGTATGATTGTGATCTTGACCATATATCTTTTTGCACAAAATGCAAATAAAGCCGAAGATGTAAAGAAAGTAAATTAAAACCACTTTATGTCGTAATTTCCAAATCTTGTGCTCAGATTGGCTGACGCCAATAAAGCACAAGATTTTGATTTAAGGGTGGTTGATCACTTTTCTAAACTTGTTTATTTCTTTTTGTAATATTTAATACAATCTACTCATCTCACCCTAATTTTGTGGTAGAATTATATAGGGTGTTTAGCCTATGATTAATGGTGTGCTCAGCCATTAAGGCTGGCTAAATATCTGGTTTATCGGAAATCGCCGTATGATTTTGCTTCAAAGGAGGAGCCATATCAAAAATATTATTTTTATCCATTTACCCCTGATTGTTGTAAGAATTTCTATTCCCTCATGAGGAGAAATTTATGAATTACAAGAAATATCTTTTTATTGGACTGCTGCTAATTGGCTTGGCTCTAGCAATCGCAGCTTGTGGTTCAACAGCAACTCCATGTCCGGAGTGCGCACCTGCACCGGAATGCCCAACTTGCCCGGCTCCGCCAGCATGCCCGACTCCTGAAGCATGTCCGGTGCCTGTGGTAGCTGATGTACCCTTCGAGGCTGCTTGGGCTGGTTCCCCACATGCGGATGCAACTGCAGAAGCCTTCCGCCATTGGGATGGGGAGGATCCTAAAGAAGTCCCCACCAGTTGTGCCCAATGTCACTCCCCCACGGGTTACATGGATTACCTGGGTGCTGATGGCTCCGCGGCTGGCGTTGTGGATGTTGCCCAACCCGTCAGCAACGGCATTACGTGCATCGCCTGCCATAATGATGCTGCCGTAGCCCTGTCAGCAGTGACATTCCCCTCCGGTGCTGTGGTCGAGAATCTCGGTCCGGAGGCTCGCTGCATGGTTTGCCACCAGGGTCGTGCCTCAGGCAAAACCATCAATGAAGCCATTGCCACGAATGTTCTCACCGACACCCTGGATGCCCCCAGTGCTGAGCTACGCTTCACTAACATCCACTACTTTGCTGCCGCGGCAACGCTCTATGGTAGTGTGGTCAATGGTGGTTACCAATATGAAGGGAACTCCTATGATGGCAAGTTCCTGCATGCTGGTGACATCAACACCTGCATTGGCTGCCATAACCAGCACACCCTGGAAATCAGAATTGAGACTTGCCAGGAGTGCCATACGGATGTTACCTCCGTAGAAGACCTGAAAAACGTCCGCATGAACGGCTCCCTCGAAGACTACGACGGCGATGGTGATGTTACTGAAGGTATTGCCGGTGAGATTTCCGGTCTCCAGGGATTGCTGTTGCAAGGCATCCAGACCTATGGAAAAGATGCCGGTGCCCCCATTGCTTACGATCCAAGTGCCTATCCATACTTCTTTGGCGATACCAATGACAACGGTACTGTTGATACGGAAGAGGCTAACTCGGACAATGGCTATGCATCCTGGACTGGTCGTCTGTTGAAGGCTGCATATAACTATCAGCTGTCAGTCAAAGACCCCGGTGCCTTTGCTCATAACGCTAAGTACATCATCGAGCTGCTGTATGACTCAACTGCCGACCTGAATACCGTGCTCAGCACGCCTGTTGACCTCACCAATGCACATCGCCTGGATGCCGGTCACTTCGCTGCTACTGAGATGGCGTTCCGTGATTGGGATGGTGAAGGTGAAGTACCTGCCACATGCTCCAAGTGCCACTCTGCCACTGGTCTGCCTCTATTCCTTCATGAGGCTGCTGCCTCCAGTGATGGTGTCACGGGTGTCACCATTGGTCAGCCGGTTTCACAAGGTTTCCAATGCACAACCTGTCATGATGCTGCTAACTTCCCCGCCACTTACGCTGTGTCATCTGTAAAATTCAACAGTGGTGCAGTACTTACTTTTGGCGAAAGTGCTCCAGCCAACCTGTGTATCGAATGTCATCAAGGCCGCGAATCGACAGTTAGCGTGAAAAAAGCTATCGGTGACATCCCGGATGACACCGTCGATGCCAGATCTGCGTTTCAGAAACCCTCATTATTTCGCGGCTGGAGCCACGTTATTTGGTACCGAAGCACAAGGAGCCTATGAATATACTGGTAAAACTTACCTCGGTCACCATGCCCACGTGGATGCAGGTCAAACTTGTGTCACCTGCCATAATGCCCATGAATTAGGTATCAATACTCAGCTATGTGCGGGTTGTCACGGTGGCAATACTGATCCCGAGACCATCCGTATGGGCACCACCGACTATGATGGTGATGCGAATACTACCGAAGGCATGTACGATGAGGTTGCGACAATGGAAGAATTGCTCTATAGCGCAATCCAGACGTACGCTGCTGATAAAGCAGGTGCAGCTATTGCATATGACTCCGGAAGCTAACCCCTACTTCTTCATCGATGGCAACGCCAACGGGGTTGTTGATCCTGAAGAAGCAAACAGGGCTAATGGCTATGCAACCTGGACTCCTCGTTTACTCCGGGCTGCCTACAACTACCAATGGGTCCAGAAGGATCCGGGTGCCTTTACCCACAACGGTAAGTACATCCTGCAGGTCCTGTATGATAGCATCGCTGATGTTGGTGGTACTGTCACTACCCTGACCCGCCCATAAATTCGTCATTTATCAACACAAAAAGGCCGGATGCATTTTACATCCGGTCTTTTTTCTTGGTCAGGCTGCTTGTGTTAGAATCAGTTTGTTGATTCATCAAGAGTAAATTGTTTTTACTGGCTAACCATGCAAATATTCTGATATGACTTCAAATGAATTTTCCCCATATGTTCAATTCAACCGGGTAATGAATTTATGGTGGCTCATAGCTGTTGCCACCATCCTGGGAGGTGCATTTGGTTATCTCTTCTATCAGCTTCACCCCCCAGTCTATGAAGCCACTGCCACATACATCGTAACCATTGATTTAAACCGTTTTCCCATCCAGGGAATGCGGGAAGATTTAATCCAATATAATGAAGATCTTGCATTGAATACCACCCAGGATGCTCTCTTTTCACTACCGGTGCGTGATAACGTCATCACTCAGGCAAAAAGCCTGGGATTATCTCTATCGCCTTTTGATCTTCTCAAAGACAGCACCATCGAACGCAAACAGGATGTTTGGGAGCTTCGCTTACCGCAGCCAGGATCCGCTGGATTCTCAAACGGTGGTTAACCTTTGGGCAGACATCGGCTACCAGACCATGCTATCCTGGCAGGAATCGGGAAAAGTACCCAGGTACGTCATTTTCCAACCCCCAACCATGGCATATCTTCCTCAAGAACCAGTATTATATGAGCGAAATAAAGTCATGCTTGCTGGAGCTTTAATTGGTTTTATCGTGGGTATCAGCCTGCTCAAACTTGATTAATCATGCTCCGAAGAGAGCCATTCCAACGCCTGCATGATCATCAAGATATTAAAAATCAGCTGTAAATAGCATGCCAGGAATGCTGATCGATGACTTCACCAGGCAAGGTTGCATCGACAGTGGAGCGGATTTGTGAGGTAGTTTGGGCAATCGCGTTAATTTGCCTGCCAATCACCACATTTCCCCTCTACTCTTCTCTGACCGGTGCCTTGGTGGCACCTTTTTCAATATTGCCTTTTTTTATCCTCCTCCTCATCTGGGGATTGCCAGTAATTCTGCGTAAGGGGGTCCTTCCCAAAGAGAGCACGCCTTTGGTCGTATTCACCCTGGTTGCCATTCTTGCTTGTGCAGCTGCATTTTTTATCTACATCCCAGGTTTCAAGGGAAAAACCATCCCTGGGCAGGAAATTAGAGCTCTTTTCACACTTGCCGTCGGGATCACATTCTATCTGGTCACCACCACCTGGGTAAAAAATATTGATAAATTAAAGAATTCCTGGAAATATGTCACGATTGGAGGCATTCTCACCTTAGTCTGGACGGGTTGCCAGGCTTTTTTTGTCCTCAGGAATGCCGGACAATATCCCGTTTGGTTGGAACAGGTTCAATCCTGGTTTGTCGTTCTTTCTCCGTCCTTCTCCCCAATATTTGGTCGGGTGAGTGGCCTAACTTATGAAGCTTCATGGTTCGCTCACCAAATGGTAATGATTTACCTGCCCATTTGGATCGCAGCTTCATATCACAAAACGTCGGCTTTTCAATTTCGATTTTTACATTTCTCCGCTGAGAACATCCTGCTTGTTTTTGGGTTGGCTGCTTTCTATTTGAGCTCTCCTCGCATCGGGCTGCTTTCTTTCTTCTTGATGGTCGTTTACATCTTTATGCGGTTAAATCTGGCGCTTTATCGGAAAGTGGTAGAAACCATTTCCAAGCGGAATTTTTTCGTCCACAGAAAATCTGTAATTCTCAATAATACTTCCCTCAAGATAACCACCAGTCTGTTTATTATTTTGATTTATGCCGTTCTTATCGTTGGGGCTTTCTACTTCGCCAGCCAGCGTGATTGGAGATTGTCCCTCCTGGTCAGCGATCCACCTTCCATGAATGAAATTGTGGGATTGCTCACCCTGGATCAGCCAACTCTCCTGGATCTTAGTCACCGGTTCATATTTTTGGAGCGAATGGTTTATTGGCTCAATGGGTGGAATGTCTTTAACCAACATCCATGGTTGGGGGTTGGGTTGGGTAATGCTGGCTTTTTCTTCCCAAAGTTGGCACCTGCAGTGGGTTGGGCAACTTATGAAATTCGAAATGTCCTCTTTTACCTGCCTCAATTACCCAATGTAAAAAGTTTATGGTTCCGTTTGTTGGCTGAAACTGGGTTGGTCGGTTTCTCGCTTTTTCTCACCTGGTTTTATATCCTTTTTAAATCCTCCAGATTTTCAGAGCATACTCCTGATGCCACACTCAAGACCTTCGCATTAGCCGGGCAGCTGGCTTTGCTCGCTTTTATCGGTGAAGGGTTTAGCATCGACTCCTTTGCCATGCCTTACCTCTGGTTCATCGCAGGGCTGATTGCAGCCTCCGCGATGATAGTTCGGCGTGAATTTATCAGTAAAGTCCCACCGGTTTAATCAACGAACCAATCAAGGTTTCAAACCAACGAAATTGATTAAGTTGGTATATTAATTTTCGTCTAATAATCCTTGACATTTATTCTAAAATTTTATATACTTTATGAAAGCGCTTTCAGACAATGACCACATTGGGCCACCCACCCCTGAAAAGCAATCATCACCACCCGGCGACAATTAATGATGTCGCCTCGCTGGCTGGTGTGTCAATCGCCACCGTGAGCCGGGTGATTAATGGCACTACGCCGGTTTCAGAAGTCACTGCCACCAAAGTTCGGGAAGCAATTTCCACACTTAAATTTACCCCCCACTCTGCTGCCAGGGTATTAGCCAGCAAAAAAACGAACACTATTGGATTGATATTACCGGAAATCAGCGGTTTCTTTTTTACCCCACTGCTTCGGGGAATCGAAGAAGGTCTCCGGAGAACTGGTTACGAACTATTGGTTCATTCTGCCGTATTTCGCCATGAGCAAGGTGATCCTGTGACCATAAAGCTGGGCGAATACAATACGGATGGATTGCTTATTTTCGCCGATAGTCTCGAGGAATCTGAAATCTCCCGTCTTTATAATATCGGCTTCCCAATGGTTCTTCTACACCAAACCCCGCCTAATGGTTTTGATATTCCGTGTGTCACCATTGAAAACAAAGCTGGTGCCAGAAAATTGGTAGACCACCTGATTGAAGTTCATGGATATCAAAAGATTGCTTTTCTCACCGGACCATCTACTGAAGAGGATTCAAAATGGCGTGAGATGGGCTATCGTGAATCATTGTCATTTCATAATATCCCTTTTGACCCAGGATTAATATCCTTGGGAGCATTCGACGCCGAAATCGCTCGGGAATCTATTGCGCAATGGTTGGTCAGCGGGGTCACTTTCGATGCCTTATTTGCTGGTGATGACGAGGCGGCAACCGGGGCAATAACCGCATTAAAGCATAGCGGAAAGCTCATTCCTGAAGATATCGCTGTGGTCGGTTTTGATGATATTTATATCTCTCAATACCTGTCCCCTTCATTGACGACCATCCACGCGCCAACCGAACAAGTTGGGTTTGAGGCTGCTAAACAGTTGATCCATCTCATCCATCAAGAACCCGTCAATCCACTGGTGTTACTACCCACCACACTGGTCGTCCGCCACTCTTGTGGATGCCCAGGATGAAAGGAGAAGGAGGTGAAAGTATAGAATACCCAGAGAACGCCCAAAACATCACTATCAACGCCATAGGAAAACTAGGTTAATCAATATCAACTTTTTACATGATTTCTAACAATAGGAGAATGCAGGATGAAACGACTGATTCTGTTCCTCAATTTAGTCTTGATTGGTTCAATGTTGATTGCATCATGCGCTACACCAACGACCGAAGTCACCAGCCCGGAAGCACCCGTTGCAACGGAAGCACCTGTCGTTACCGAAGCACCTGTTGCCACCGAAGAGCCTGTTGCCACGGAACCACCCGCTACCACGGATAAGGCCAAGGTGACGATATTCGTCGGCATGGGCACTGGCTCTGACCCCGGACAGATCGAAGCAGAGAATGCCCTTGCAAAACAATTCAATTCCACCCATGACAAAATCGAAATCGAATTTCTCATCGTACCTTATGAGCAGTCTCGTGAAAAACTTCTTGCCATGCTCTCCGGCGGAACTGCACCTCAGCTGGTGGGTCCGCTGGGAATCGAAAGCACCGGTCAATTCCTGGATTCCTGGGAGGATCTTAATCCTTATATCCAGCGTGACAGCTATGATACAACTGACTTCTACGGCCCAGCGGTGTCCCTCAATACCTATGAGGGCAAGAATATCGGTCTGCCCCTCGGTCTGTACCCATCCTTTATTTACTATAATCAGGATGCCTTTGATGCAGCTGGGGTGGATTATCCGACTCATGACTACAACGACACAACCTGGACCATAGACAAACTACGCGAAATGGCCATGCAGGTTACTCTCGATGCAAACGGGGTCAACGCCACGTCGCCAGATTTTGACTCGGCTAATATCACCCAATATGGTCTGGACAATTCATGGGATTCTCTCCGCAGTTGGATGGTCCTCTGGGGACCAGCAAATATGGGTCGCCCGACTTCCGCAGATTATAAAACCGCTATTGTCAATGACGCCGATTGGATCACCGGTCTCCAATGGTATAGCGACGCCATCTGGAAAGATTACTTCATGCCAGATAACTCTGCCCTCGAAGCCCAAGGGGGTGACCTATTCGCTACAGCTGTGGATGCAATGTGGATGTCCAATTCCTGGTACTTGGGGTTAGTACCTGTGGATACCTTTAAATGGGATATCGCTCCTGTTCCTTTCAATGCAAAAGGTGAACGTATCGCCCAGGTCGATGCAGATGTCTTTAGCATGCCCAAAGATGCGAAGAATAAAGACGAAGCTTGGGAAGTTATGAAGTGGTTCCTTGAACCAGAAAACAACCTCGAGTTGTGCAAGATATATGGATGTATGCCCGCCCGGAAATCCACTGAGGCTGCGTACAAAACTTATATGGCAGAAACTTATTCCATTGACTTAGATGTTATGTTCAATTCCGCTAACTATCTGGATATTCCCAATCACGAATCCTGGGTTCCCGAATATGGCACGGTTAATGATGCCTTGAACAATGCTATGCAGCAAATCCTTACCATCGATGAAGACCACGATGCCACCTCTGTATTGAATGCAGCCAACGCGGAGGTCCAGAAGATCCTGGACGAGTATTGGGCGAATCAATAATTTCAGATCAATACTTCAGGGGATAGGGTGTAATCACCCTATCCCCAGTATTTATCCAAATTCAGTAGGAGCATGTGCATGAAACCTAAACGCTTGAGCCTCCGCCAGCGGGAAGCACTGACTGGATATTTATTTATCAGCCCATGGATTGTAGGATTTTTGATTTTTACCATCGGTCCAATGTTCGCCTCACTATATTACTCGTTCACAGATTATGACATCATAAACCCTCCTGTATGGAACAATTTTGCTAATTACAAGAAAATTTTTTCGGGCATTTTCGAGGCATTAATCACCCATGATTCTAGCAAATTGGGCGATCCGATATTCTGGCAATCATTGAAAGTGACCCTAACCTATGCTCTCATGGCTTTACCCCTCGGGTTGATTGTGGGTTTCTTCCTGGCAGTTTTACTTAATCAAAAGATACCCGGTGTGAATCTTTGGCGAACCATTTACTTTCTTCCCTCGGTAATCGCCGGAGTGGCAGTGGCATTATTATGGCAACGCATTTTCAATCCACGTACGGGAATCATGAATGCAATGATTCTAGACATCTTTCACGTCAAAGGGCCTGGATGGCTCACCGATCCACAATGGGCTGTTCCAGCCCTGGTGATCATGGGGTTGTGGGGCGTTGGCGGAGGCATGATCATTTACCTGGCTGGGCTGCAAGGCGTCCCCACCGATTTCTATGATGCCGCCAAAGTGGATGGGGCAAACCTCTTCCAGCGCTTCATTCATATCACCTTACCCATGATGACCCCGGTCATCTTCTACAATCTGGTTTTGGGAATGATCGGGACCTTCCAATATTTTACCGAGGTTTATGTCATCACCAGTGGTGAAGGTGGTCCAGTACGCTCGACATTATTCTATAACTTATATCTTTACCAAAATGCCTTCAGGTACAACCATATGGGATACGCAGCAACCATGGCCTGGATCCTGTTTGTAATTGTCCTTGTGCTTACTTTGCTGGTA
Source organism: uncultured Chloroflexia bacterium (assembly GCA_963774275.1). Classification (GTDB taxonomy): domain Bacteria; phylum Chloroflexota; class Anaerolineae; order Anaerolineales; family UBA4823; genus FEB-25. Next base: position 163,336 of record CAVZEP010000018.1, read on the forward strand.
TTTCGTTCCTCTAACATCTGGGTTTATTATGAAGGCGAATTGCGAGGCAAGGAATAATATGGCAGCTACAAATCGATCCTTCCCTATCCGACCATTGATTATGGGCAATCGAGCACAGGAAATCATGATCAAGCTCTTTGCCAATTTACTCCTTGCAGCTGGCGCAGTTGTGATCCTCATCCCCTTTATATCCATGCTTTCCACAGCACTAAAGGACGCCACACAAGTAAGCAGTGATCCACTATATCTAATTCCACGCTCACCTATTACAACCGAGGTCAATGGGGAGAAATTACCCCTCTATGAGGTAAATGTTGATGGTGCCAGGCAACAGATGGCATTGTTCAAGAAAGCGCCAGGTAAGAAGGGTATATTTGTAAATCCTTCAAATCCCGATCAAACTTACACCCTGCTGCTGGCAGATCAAAAAGCACTCTACCGAGTTGATATCCATCCGGAAAATTTCCGAGAAGCGCTCACCAGCCAGCCCTTCGGTACCTACTTCTTGAATACCATGACCGTCACTTTTGTGGGTGGTTTTGGAATGCTGTTATCCTGCACATTCGTGGCTTACGGATTCTCGCGTTTCCGGGCACGTTGGCTGAATGTCCTGTTTTTGTTGTTGCTTTCCACCATCATGCTCCCCAGCCAGGTGCGGTTGATCCCTATTTATGTGCTCTTCCAGAAAATTGGATGGATCGACTCCCTGCTGCCGTTAATTGTGCCAGCCTTTTTTGCAAACGCCTATGATGTTTTTATGCTTCGCCAGTTTTTCATGACCATCCCCTTTGAGCTGGATGATGCAGCCAAAATCGATGGCGCGAATCCCATCCAGACCATGTTTTATGTCATGCTGCCTCAGGCGCGACCTGCTCTCATCGCAGTGGCCATTTTCCACTTCCTGTATGCCTGGAATGATTTTTACGAACCGCTAATCTTCCTCCATACCCAGGATCATTGGACCATGGCAGTTGGCTTGCAGACTTTTAATGCCCTTTATGCAAACAACACTCACTTGATCATGGCGGCTTCCATCGTGATGATCATCCCTCCCATCGTCCTGTTCTTTATGGCTCAAAAGGTGTTCACCCAGGGTGTAGTCTTTAGAGGTTTTAAAGGCTAACGTTAAAGATCTATGTAAAGCTTCGTGGACAGGTTTTCCATCAAAAATGCGAAATGGTTATTGCTCAAGTAACCATGAATATGAGTATGTATGGTTTTGATTAAGGTAGAGTGAGATATGCCTTCATATTTCTTGGGTGTCGATATCGGTGGAACGAAAAGCCACGCCTTGATTGCTGATGAAAAAGGAAATGCAGTGGGCTTTGGTGCCTATGGTTCCGGCAATCATGAAGATGTTGGTTATGAGGGTCTGCGAACCGCCTTGCAAACCGTGGCTAAAACAGCGCTGGCCACGGCTGGGCTTACCAAAAACCAGATTACCGGAGGTGGTTTTGGGGTGGCGGGTTATGACTGGCCTTCTGAACGCCAACCCACACTCGACGCAATTAAAACAATCGGTTTGGCAGCCCCGGTTGAAGCGGTCAACGACACAATCATCGGGTTATTAGCCGGCGCTTCGCATGGTTGGGGGGTCGCTGTGGTAGCAGGAACCGGAACGAATTGTTGGGGTTGGGATGAAAATCATAATGTAGGTCGCGTGACAGGGGTTGGTTTTGGAGAATATGGAGGTGGCGGTAATATAGTTGAACGCGCCATGGTCGCCATAGCCCATGAATGGACGAAACGCGGGCCGCAAACCCTGCTCACCCCGGAATTCTTGCAACTGACTGGTGCAAAGGATACCCCATCTTTGATTGAGGCGATCGAGCTGGGAGATGTACACATTAGCTCCGATTTTGCACCCATGGTTTACAAAGTCGCTTCCCATGGTGATTCTGTCGCTCTCTCAATCATCGAATGGGCGGGTAGTGAGTTGGGTCACACAGCGCTTGCAGTGATACGTCAGTTGGGCATTGGTCAAAAGGAATTCGAGGTCGTGCTAGTCGGCAGTATTTACGAGATGGGTGAAATGATCATCACACCTATGCGGGAGGTCATCATCTCTGAAGCCCCGAAAGCCCAGTTGGTTCGTCTCTCTTCACCACCCGTTGTGGGTGGTGTGCTTTTGGCGATGGAACAAGTGGGAATAGCTCCCTACCTGCTGCGTGACCATTTGATTAAGTCGACCCTGGCTTATTTACGTGGCTACCGTCATCTATAAGGAATTTGAGTCCATATTTATCTAAGATAATTAACAAAATGCTCTAATGCATTTGCTTGCTGGAAGCTGCACTATAACTCGCCTCGGTATATGGAGTGTCTTAATCATATGGATTTGCCGAGCGAGCTGAGACGGTGCATTTTCAGCATGAGCTGCCTGGTTAAACAAGGTTTAAAAATGCGGAACCAAGGATTTTTCAATTATATTCAATATCGGAATTGACAAGGACGAAGATTGTGAGTATAGTTACAAACGAATCCCTTGTCAATCGGGGGTACAATTAAGGCAACCAGATCTCAAACGAGTATGGGTATTATTCCCACGATAACGTTTATTCAAAGGCAGAATTATTTACCCAGCAATAAACGACGTGATCGCAATACTCATTCCTCATATTTTCGAGTCTGGTCAGTAACCATATCGAACACGGGTCATGTATGACCCGTTCGTGATGATGATTACATTGGAAGGAGGCAATATAAAGTAAATTATAAGGAAAAATAGAACTGTAATAAAAAATATCAATCCTACAAATATGTATAGATTAAGGAGAAGAGAACGTGATTAAGAAGAGTTCGTTAAATGTATTACTAAGTCTTTTGTTCGTAGCTGCAATGGTTTTATCAGCCTGCGCCCAGGCGACAGAGACCACAGCCCCCGAAGTAACCACCGCTCCCGTGGTGACTGAACCCCCCGCTGCCAAGCTTTCTGTGGGTGTAGTTCTTCCAACCAAGGACGAGCCGAGATGGATCCAGGACGAAACCCGTTTCAATGATGCCTTCACCGCTGCCGGGTATGATGTCCAGATCCTCTTCAGCCAGGGTGATTCCGCCAAGGAAAAAGCCAACGTTGAAGCTCTCATCGCTCAGGGCGTCCAGGTTATCATCATCTGCCCGCAGGATGCCACCGCTGCTGCTGCCGCTGCAGCAGAAGCTAAGGCTGCAGGCGTCAAGGTCATCTCCTATGACCGCCTGATCCGCGATACCGATGCCGTCGATTACTATGTAACCTTCGACAGCATTTCGGTTGGCACAGCTCAGGGACAGTACCTGATCGACAAGGCTACCGGAACTGGCAACCCGCTGTATCTATATGCTGGCGCTGCCACCGACAACAATGCCTTCCTCTTCTTTGAAGGTGCCTGGAATGTCCTTCAACCCAAGATCGTTGATGGCACTTTCGTCATCAAGAACTCCAGCGAAGCCGTGGCTCTGCAAGACAAAGCCACCCTCACCCGTGATGAGATGGGCAAGATCATCGGACAGGTCACCACTGACTGGAAGTTCGATGTCGCCAAGAACCTCGCCGAAGCCAATCTGACTGCAGCCCCTGCTGCCGACAAGGGTAACGTTTTCATCCTTGCCCCCAATGATGGTACAGCCCGTGCTATAGCTGATGTCTTTGGTGCCGACGCAGATGTCACCAGTTACGTCGTCACCGGTCAGGATGCTGAAGAACCCTCCATCCAATATATCATCGATGGCAAGCAGTCCATGACCGTCTTGAAAGATGTCCGCACACTCGTCAGCGATGCTATCGCAGCTGCAATTGCCTATCTCGAGGGCTCAACCCCTGAGAAAACTACAACTTACAACAACGGTGTGATTGACGTCCCTGCCAAGCCTTCCGTGGTTGTCAGTGTTGATCAAAGCAATCTCGTAGCCGCAGTGATCGACTCCGGATATTGGCCAGCCAGCGATTTTACTGGATTAGCAGATATGGGCAAGCTGGCTGTAGGTGTAGTTCTTCCTACCAAGGACGAGCCGAGATGGATCCAGGATGAGACCCGCTTCAAAGCTGCTTTCAAAGCTGCCGGGTATGATGTCCAGATCCTCTTCAGCCAGGGTGATTCCGCCAAGGAAAAAGCCAACGTTGAAGCTCTCATCGCTCAGGGCGTCCAGGTTATCATCATCTGCCCGCAGGATGCCACCGCTGCTGCTGCCGCTGCAGCAGAAGCTAAGGCTGCAGGCGTCAAGGTCATCTCCTATGACCGCCTGATCCGCGATACCGATGCCGTTGATTACTATGTAACCTTCGACAGCATTTCGGTTGGCACAGCTCAGGGACAGTACCTGATCGACAAGGCTACCGGAACTGGCAACCCGCTGTATCTATATGCTGGCGCTGCCACCGACAACAATGCCTTCCTCTTCTTTGAAGGTGCCTGGAATGTCCTTCAACCCAAGATCGTTGATGGCACTTTCGTCATCAAGAACTCCAGCGAAGCCGTGGCTCTGCAAGACAAAGCCACCCTCACCCGTGATGAGATGGGCAAGATCATCGGACAGGTCACCACTGACTGGAAGTTCGATGTCGCCAAGAACCTCGCCGAAGCCAATCTGACTGCAGCCCCTGCTGCCGACAAGGGTAACGTTTTCATCCTTGCCCCCAATGATGGTACAGCCCGTTCCATTGCTGATGTCTTTGCTGCCGATGCAGATGTCACCAGTTACGTCGTCACCGGTCAGGATGCTGAAGAACCCTCCATCCAATATATCATCGATGGCAAGCAGTCCATGACCGTCTTGAAAGATGTCCGCACACTCGTCAGCGATGCTATCGCTGCTGCAATCGCCTATCTCGAGGGCTCAACCCCTCAGGAAACTACCACTTACAACAATGGTGTGATTGATGTCCCTGCCAAGCCGTCTGTCGTCGTCTCGGTTGACAAGGATAATGTCGTGTCGGCTGTGATCGACTCTGGATATTGGCCAGCCAGCGATTTTACTGGATTACCATAAAGTTTCTATGTTTATAAAAGCAGGAATAGTGATGGTTCCCCATCACTATTCCTGCAATTTTCCTCTTTTGCACTTTTCCAAATTGTAACAAAGGTCAAGCTACCACAGCTTGACCTTTTAATACCCGGATAGCAAGATATGCTCTCCGTGATAGTTCTCATCTTATTTAAAAAAGAGAAAACTATGGAACCTTTGAAAGAAGCTACACCAGTCGTTGAAATGCGGGACATTAAGAAAAACTTTGCTGCCGTTCAGGCACTGCGCGGAGTCAACCTTGTATTGCATCATGGTGAAGTATTGGGTTTGGTAGGCGATAATGCCGCCGGAAAGTCTACCCTGATGAAGGTCCTCAGTGGTGCCTACATCCCTGAAGAAGGTGAGATACTCATCGAGGGTAAGAAGGAGCATCTAACAGATCCGTTGCATGCACGTCGTCTTGGGATTGAAATGGTATACCAGGACCTGGCTCTTGCCAACAATCTTGATATAACCTCCAATGTTTTTTTGGGACGTGAAACGGTTAGTGCGAAGCTAGGCCCATTCGGCGTACTGAATAGCCGTCGTATGGAGCAAGAAGCGCAACGCCTGCTCGATCGTTTAAAAATAGATATTCCCTCCGTGCGTTTGATGGTGGAGAGGCTGTCGGGTGGTCAGCGTCAGGCTGTCGCTATTGCCCGTGCCATGGCCTTCAATTCCAAGGTCATTATCATGGACGAGCCTACTGCCGCGTTAAGCGTGGCAGCCATCAGCAAGGTACTTGACCTGGTGCGTGAGCTCAAGGCGCAGGGTGCCTCGATCATTATTATTAGCCACCGCCTGGAAGATATCTACAGCGTGAGTGACAGGTTGATGGTGATGCGCAATGGTCGCAAGGTCCGCGATCATCCCATCGAAGGCAACATTGATGATTTTCGCGAACGGGTAGTTGCTTATATGATTGGCGCACGCGATGATTTTGCCCGCGAAGCCGACGCAGTAGCTGTTTAACCTCTCCGGGAGGATCAACATGTCTTTCAAAGATGTAATAAAAGCTCAACAACACAATATCCGTGAATACGGCATGTATATCGCCTTTGTCGTCATCGTTATCTTCTTCGCCATCACGACGAAAGGTCTTTTTATCTCGTCGCGGAACATCGGTAATCTGGTCAATGCGATGAGCTATATCGCTGTATTAGCTGTCGGCATGACCCTGGTGATTGTCATTCGCCATATCGATCTGTCGGTCGGATATCTCGCAGGCTTCCTTGGCGCTATCGCTGCGATTGCTCTAAAGTACTGGCACCTGCCTTTAGGTGTGACCATACCGCTTGTTTTACTCATCGGGGTTTGTGCGGGGATTATTAACCGCCTTTCTGGTGGCACAGATGAAAATCCCTGCCTTTGTTGCCACGCTTGCTGGATGGCTGGGTTACAGGGGAGCCTTGCAGCTTGTAACCAGGAGCACGGGCACGATAATCATCGATAATGAGATTTTCAATGCTCTTGGCAATGGTTTTATACCCGACTTTCCCGCGATGGGATTTTTACCCGAAATACACAAAGTGACTCTACTACTCGGAGTGGTGGCAATTATTCTTTTCATCCTGGGTGAAATTAATAACCGAAAAAAGACCCATGCGTACCACTTTGAAGTCTTGCCGCTGAATGTGTTTCATCCTCAAGCTGGTACTTTATCTCGATTGTGATCGCAGGCATCACCTGGGTGCTCGCCGGGTACCAGGGGCTCTCCTGGGCTGCGGTCATCCTTATCATTGTCGTGATCATATACTCATATATTTCCACCAAGACGGTGGTTGGCAGGCATATATATCGCAGTTGGTGGAAATCCAGAAGCAGCTCAGCTGAATGGCATCAGTGTTAAAAAGATTACCTATATCGTTTTTGGCTCGATGGGTTTGCTGACCGCCTTGTCTGGTATCTTATATGCTTCCTGGTTGCGGTCCGCTACAACGATTGCAGGAGCGGGGATGGAATTCGATGCCATTGCCGCAGCATTTGTCGGTGGTGTTGCAGTCGCTGGAGGTGTCGGTAAGGTTAGTGGGTCAATCCTTGGCGCTTTGGTTATGGCTTCATTAACCAATGGCATGAACCTCCTGGGCTGGGATATATCGATCCAGTATATTGTTAGAGCCGCTGTGCTTGCCGGTGCAGTTATCTTTGATGTTCAAACCCGCAAGGGAGCAAAATAATACCTCTTGTAGTTACACCCGTGATTGTTTTTTTACAACTTCTCCCCCGGGTAATCCGGGGGAGTTTAATTTAGCCGCCTAGTAGCTTCTCCTGGACACTCTTGATTTTGTCTTCCATGGTTTGTTCGCGATCCGTGCGTGTGCCAAATCTGATCGTAGAGGAGATGCGTGGTACGCCCATTTCGTGGACACGTTCATGGCAACGCTTGATGGCTGCGAACACCTCATCCCACTCTCCCTCAATGTTCGTCCCATATGCGTGCAATTGGGTCTTTAGCCCGGCATCACTCAATATTTTTTCGCATTCCGCAATGTATTCGGAGACTGAAACTCCGACACCAATGGGTACCAGACAGAAATCTACAATTACTTTCATCATGCACCCTCACAATTCTGAGAAGTTTTGTCCCATTATAATTCCGGGCCATCAAAAACTAAAGGCACAAGATACTTCCTGTATATCTTGTGCCTAATCAAGATAGGATATAACTCAATGTTGTTAATCTAAATTGCCAACCACTTTCTCCACTTCGTCCAGGATTTCACCCGACTTAACCAGCTCCTTCATCTTGTTATGATCCGAATAGAGCGGCCGATCTTCATCTAAATGTGCCACATATTTCCGAATTACATTGCGTGCTGCTTGTACACCATTCCCCGGTGTAAAATCACGAAAATCCAAAGCTTGCGCAGCTGCCATGAATTCGATCCCCAGAACACCATAGGCATTATCCAGAATTTGGCCATTCTTGAGGGCAGTATTCATCCCCATGGAGACAAAATCCTCCTGGTCAGCTGCGGCTGGAATGGATTGTATACTCGCCGGCATTGAAAGGATACGTTGCTCGACGATCATCATATCCGCAGTGTATTGGCTGAGCATCATTCCCGAGAACATACCAGCACCTTTGGTCAGGAACTCGGGCAAACCGACACTGAGCGCTGGGTTGGTCAGCCGGTTCAATCGTCGCTCAGAAAGTACACATACCATCGTGATGGCAACACCAGCCAGGTCCATGGGCAGGCTCACCGGTGAACCCTGGAAATTCGCCCCGGTCAACGTTAGCTGATACTCGGGCAGGAATATCGGGTTATCACCTACACCGTTCAATTCAATTTCCACCTGGCTTTTTGCATAATCGATCGCGTCATGTGCGGCTCCAATCACTTGAGGAGAAGAACGCATCGAATAAGCGTCCTGTACTTTGGTCTTCATCTTACCCGTTGCCAGGTCACTCCCATCGATGCACGTCATAATTGCCTTTGCAGTGCGAATCGCTCCACGAAATCCTCTCGCCTCATGCAAACGCGTGTCGTAGGGTTTTAAATTCGCTAGCAGTGCTTCCAGGCTCATGGCACAGGCAATTACAGCTTGTCTTAGCCAGCGATTCATATCATAAATGTGCAGCGCACTCATTGCAGTCAACAGGTTTGAGCCATTGATCGTTGCCAGACCGTCACGGGCTTGTAATCCCGGGATAGGGATGCCAGCTCGCTGCATGGCGACCTTCCCAGGGATTCGTTCCCCCTGGTAAAAAGCTTCTCCCTCGCCCATCATCAACAATGCAATCTGTGACATCGGTGCCAGGTCTCCACATGCACCCACGGATCCTTTCTGACACACCACGGGTGTCAGTCCCTTATTGAGCATTTCCACCAGCGTTAAGGTGATATCAGGACGGCATCCGGAATTACCATGTGCATGGACATTAATCCTCCCTGTCATCGCTCCGCGTACGTGCTCAATCGGGCAGGGTTCTCCAATCCCTGCGGCATGGTTATAGATAAGGTATTTCTGGAATTGTTGTACTTGGTCATCATTCAATACCCGCTCTGAGAACTCTCCAATCCCGGTATTCACCCCATACATGATCTCATGTGCCTGAATCTTTTCCTCCACCATTGCACGGCAGGCTCTGATCCGCTCCAGCGCTTGTGGGTGTAACTCGACCCGTTCTCCATTGCGCGCAATCTGCATCAATTTTTCTACTGTTAAGCCTGATCCATCAATGACAACTGTCATAGGGTTCTCCTTTGAGTAAAGTCAAACAATTACGTTCTGTTATACCGGATATAAAGCATAAGGGCAAGTGATATTCGTCAGAAATATTGGTGAGACATCACTCTGCTAAATTGCTCCTTTAGATAAATTATGATACCTGTCCTGTGACACTTAGGACATCTGTCTCTACCCACAAATTGCATCCTGATATAATCTATATACACCTTATCGAACCGGTGAGGTGTCGTAAATATATCATTATTCTTGAACCGGATTTTATATCTTTCTGAACTCTAAAAGGAGGTCCGCTATGCGGCTATACGCCGATAGTGCCAAATGCTCTGGGTGTCGAGCCTGTTTGGTGGCTTGTTCACTAAATATCTTTCAAGAAAGCAACCCCAAAAAAGCCTCGCTCAACTTAATTGCTCATTTTCCCAATCCCGGTGTCTATGAAATGAAAGTATGCACCCAATGTGGAGATTGTGCTGCGGTTTGTCCAACCGAGGCAATAAAATTGAATGATCGCGGTGCATATTACGTCGATTTTGCCGAGTGCAACTTGTGTGAAGCCTGCGTGCCCGAATGTCCGGAGGATGTGATGTTCGTGCGTACCGAGCTAGCCAATAGTGCCTGGAAATGCGACTTGTGCGGTGACTGCGTCAATGTGTGCGGTACCAGCGCACTCTGGATTGCGAATTAGGAGGCTGCCATGAATGGATACGGTGGAAAAATTCTAAGGGTCAATCTCACGGATGGAAAATTAACTAAAGAACCGACACCAGCCCAGCTTGCGCGTGATTTCATTGGTGGGCGTGGCTTTGGTATTTATTTCTTATATAATGAAGTTCCCAAAGATGCAGATCCATTGGGACCGGAAAATAAGCTTATCATCTCAACCGGTCCGTTGTCCGGTATGATGGCTCCTGGTGGTGGAAAATGTGATTGGACTACCAAATCACCCCTCACGGGTGGTTATGCAGACGCTTCCATGGGTGGTCATTTCACCGCAGAGATGAAATACACAGGGTTAGACAGCATCATACTCGAAGGCTCCAGCCCTAAACCAGTCTATTTATTCATTGATGACGATAAAATTCAGCTCCTGGATGCATCCTCCTTATGGGGCAAGGGTGCCATCGATGTTGAAGTCGAGCTCAAGCATAAGTATGGTGAAGAATATCAAGTCGCTGCAATCGGACCCGGTGGTGAAAATCTGGTCTTATATGCCTGCATTAACCATGACTTCGGTCGCCAGGCAGGGCGCGGCGGTGTAGGTGCAGTCATGGGCAGTAAAAAAGTTAAAGCCATTGTGCTGCATGGTACCAAATCAGTCCCTGTTGCAGATTTGGATGGTTACCGCAAGGCAGGCATGGCACTCTATAAAGCCTGCAAAGATGCTGAAGGCCTGGCAGAATGGTCTCGCTATGGTACCACGGTCGTCACTAGCTGGTGTGATGAAGTCGGCGCCCTCCCTACGCGCAACTTCAGTGCTGGCTCATTCGAGCAAATAGCCAATATTAATGGCCAGGCTATGCGCAAGGAAATCGTCGTCACAGACAAAGGCTGCTTCGGTTGTCCTTCCCCGTGCGGTAAATACTCAAATATGAAGCGTTATAACACCCAGGTCGAAGGGCCTGAGTATGAGACCATCGGTCTGATGGGATCCAACCTGGGAATTGGAGATATCCAGGCTGTTGCAGAAGCCAACCGCCTGGCGGATGACCTGGGGATTGATTCCATCAGTGCAGGTGGCTGTATTGGTTGGGCTATGGAATGCTATGAAAAAGGTATCCTGACCAAGGCTGATACAGACGGTCTCGAGCTTAAGTTTGGTAACATAGAGGCGACCTTTGCTTTGATCAAAAAGATCGCTTACCGTGAAGGTAAATTAGGCAACCTCCTGGCTTTAGGTGTCAAGCGTGCCGCTCAGCAGGTTGGCAAAGGTAGCGAAAAGTTCGCCATCCAGGTCAAGGGTATGGAGCAATCCGCTTACGCCACTCACAATGCCACCGCCATGTTGGTTGCCTACATGACCTGTGACGTTGGTGCCCACCACAACCGCTCCTGGGCGATCACCTATGATCTTCAGGTTGGTCGTGAAAAAGTCATCCCAGAAAAAGTTGCCCGCGTTATCTGGTTGCAAAACTTCCGCCCGATGTTTGACGTCATGGGCTCCTGCCGTTTGCAATGGGTTGAGCTGGGCATCGACCGTGATTTATATTGCCCCCTGCTGGAAGCCATTACCGGTGTGAAACGCTCCTGGCAGGACCTGGAAGCCGTCGGAAATCGCATTTGGAACCTCACCCGCATGTATTGGGCGCGTGAGAACGCTGACTTTGGTCGTAAATGGGACTTTCCAGCTGAGCGTTTCTATACCGAACCACCCAAGACGGGTGCAACTGCAGGTCAGATTACCAAATTTGAGGATGTCCAAAAGTTATTGGACATGTACTATGAACAACGTGGGTGGGATAACAATGGGCTCCCCACCCAGGAGACATTGGAAACCCTCAATCTGACTGCCATGGTCGCATAATCACAATTTAAAGTAGAGGCGCAGCGTTACCTGGATTGCTATCAAATCAATCAAACTCGCTGCGCCTTTATATTCAAAAATCATCTAGTATCGTACTGAATTATGAGCGCAACCATACGACCTCTCGGCATGCTTAAATCCATTATCGGGGAGGTGAAGGAAACCTCCGTCGAGGCTGGAGTGTCAGTACGCCAGGTCTTGACGATGATCGGGATTAACCCCGACCTGGTTGCTGGTGTTTTTGTTAATGGGGAACAACAAACCAAGGATTATATTTTGCAGGATGGGGACGTCGTCAAGCTGATGGCAGTCATCGGGGGTGGTTGATTTCTTCTCCGGATAGGTTCAAATTCCTTTCCCACAAAACTCAGTCACCACATCCCAAAGTACTGGCAATCCTGAAGAAATAAATGAAACCGGTACACGCTCATCGTGCCCGTGTGCCATCTGCATGATTGGCAATTCTGGTGGTAGTATACCTGGGGTGAAACCATACATTTTAATCCCCGCTTTTTGGTATTCACTGGCATCCGTCGCCCCAGGCATCAACATTGGGATCACTAAACTTCCTGGGTCCATCAGGCGCGTCTTTTTTTCAAGCAGCTTGAATAGAGGTGTCTCAGTGGAAAATTCCGCTCCAATGGTTGTATAAATTGTCTCCAGCTCTATCCCCTCACCAATAATCTGATGGATCTCCTTTTTTACACTTTCCGGAGTCTGCCCGGGAACCAATCGGCAATCAATTTCAACTTCAGCAGTTGATGGGATGACATTTACTTTGCTCCCTGCATGCAGGATGGTTGGAGAAATGGTATTCGTCACCAGAGCCCTTAGCATATTCCGGCTATTACCTTTCAGGCGCTTCAATACAAAACTCATCAGCATGGGTGAATGTAGTAATTTCGTGAGAGCATTGATTGGAAATCGTATTTGAGAACCAGCTGTATCCAGCATCTTTAGAAAAGTTGGGGTGAGGTGAACCGGTAAATGGTGAGCCTTTCGTAGCTTATCAATTGCCTCAGCCAGGTAATAAACCGGGTTTTCCGAATGGGGGATTGATCCGTGCCCAGGTTTTCCATGTGCACTTGCCCGTAACCAGCAGACCCCTTTTTCAGCCACCTGGATCGGATATACCTTGGTCTTACCGAAATATATGGTCATTGCACCCCCTTCCGTGAACCCATATTCCGCCTCAATCAGCTCACGGTGTTGCTCCACCAGGAATTTCGAGCCATGCGTAAAACCGGCTTCCTCGTCTGCAATAGCTGCCAGGATTACATCCCGCTTGAGTGGGGTTTGCTGGCGATACAGACCCAAAAAAATCTGCAAATACATGGCTAAGAAGCCTTTCATATCCAATGCGCCTCGCCCCCACACTTCTCCATTAATCACCTCTCCACCAAATGGGTTATGGCTCCAGTGTTCCCGCTCGACCGGCACGACATCCAAATGTCCACTCAATAGAAGTGGCCGCTCAGTGCCATCTCCTTTGATTCTTGCTACAAGATTAACCCGATTGGGTGCCGATTCAACGATCGTGAAGTTTTCTTGGGGAAAACCTGCTTTCTCCAGGATATCTTTGACCACCAGAATTGCTGGGAGCTCATTCCCAGGGGGGTTAACCGTCTCTTCCCTGATCAACCTCGATAGGTTTGTTACCGCTTCATCAGTCACAATTTTCCAATCATTCGGATCAGTCATGGGATAACCTCCTTATAAATAGGGTCACTCTATTTTATACCGCTTTGTTTATTGCTGCATCCTTCGATCGGGCGGCACTCAGCTGAGTCACTAAAACCGCAATGAGGATTAAGCCACATCCCATCAACTGAACCAGGCGCATGGATTCTCCCAGGAATAGATATCCTGTCAGAGCTGCGAATACTGCTTCCATGCTTAGCAAAATCGTTGCATCGGTGGGAGGGGCATACTTTTGTCCGAACACCTGCAAGGTATAACCCACAGCCGTCGAGAGCAGCCCAATATAAAGAACGGTCCACCAACTCAATCCCAATCCATTCATGGGCATATGCATCCATTGACTGACAAGTAAATTGAGCACACCTGCCACTAAATACTGCCCGGTTGAGAATGTTAATACCTCCATGTGCTTTACCGCCCTGCTCACTAAGACCAGGTGAAATGCCCACAACAACGCCCCTGCCATCTCAAGGGCGTCACCCGATGCCAGCACAAGGGTTCCACCAGTACTCAAAAGAAGGCTGCCGATGATGGCGATCCCTGCTCCAAGCCACGAAACCCAATGGATTTTTTTCCTCCAGACAATCACCAAGATGATCGGCACGATTACAACGTACAGTGTTGTGATGAACCCAGCGTTCCCGGCAGTCGTGGTCTCCAACCCTGCCTGCTGCAGGCCAGCTGCTCCAAATAATAACAATCCAGATAAAAGGATAAAACCTGATGATTTTCGATCCAGAGCTGTTGCTAATTGCGTTTGCCCTAAGCTATTATTCATCACCATAAGGCGCTTGTTTGCGATATTCAAAGGGTTAAGTCTGCTGAACGGCAAAAGAACCAGCCCACCGAGAACGAATCTTAAACCATTGAATGTGAATGGATCGAAATATTGGGCAGCTATGCGCTGGACCGCAAACGCGCTTCCCCATATGAACGCCACCAGTAGCAACAACGAATCTGCTCGCAGACGATTCAATAATTTTTTTGCTCCGTTATATGTTGTTTATTGAGAGTTCATCCCCGGCTCTTGAGCCATCTATATAATTTTTCCACGCTCCAGGTGTTGATTACATCGTCTGCTTCCACCCACGCCCGTCGTGCAGTTGAAACGCCAAAATGCATCAAGTCCATGTCTGTATCAGTGTGGGCATCGGTATTAATCGTCAGGTTGATTCCCATTTCGATTGCTCTTTTAGCATGTACATCATCCAAATCCAGGCGGGCTGGGTGAGCATTGATTTCCATCACTACCCCGCTCTCAGCAGCCGTTGCCAATACCTTGTCCATATCCAGGTCAGAGGGAGCACGATCTGGAAATAATCTGCCGGTTGGGTGGCCGATAAAATCCACGTTAGGGTTATGCATCGCCTTGATCAAGCGTTCGGTGATTTTTTCGCGGGGTTGCCTTAAACCCGAATGTATCGAACCGATCACGATATCCAGCGTTGCCAGCACATCATCAGGATAGTCCAAGGTTCCGTCTGTTTTGATCTCCACTTCCGCCCCTTTGAGAATATGTATGCTTTCCCCCAATTCTTCTCGCGCTTGATCTATCTCCATGCCCTGCTTTTTTACAGCCTCTGGTGTCATCCCCTGCACTACACCTAAACCGCTTGTATGGTCAGTGATTGCCAACATCTTGTACCCACGGTCACACGCTGCCATCGCCATCTCCCGGATGCTTAGCTTGCCATCACTCCATGTGGAGTGTGACTGCAGATCGCCTTTTATATCCTTTAGCTCGATCAAATCCGGAAGGGTGCCTTTTATCGCTGCCTGTACCTCGCCTCGATCTTCACGCAGCTCAGGTGGGATCCAGGGTAGTCCAAGAGTTTCATAAACGTCTTCCTCGCGCCCACAAATTATCTCGCTCCCATCCTCCCGTTTCAGAGAGTGCTCGGAGAGCGAGAATCCTTTCTTAAGGGCATATTCCCGTATACGAACATTATGATCCTTCGAACCGGTTGCGTACACCAGGGCTGTACCCCAGTGTTCAGGAGGATGTACCCACAGCTGGGCTTGTAAACCGTGGGTGAATTCAACGCTTGCTTTTGTTTCACCCTTCCCCAATACGCGTGCCACGTCCTTTCGGTTGACCAACGCATCCATCACCGCACGCGAGTTCTTGGCTGCAGCCAGAATGTCAATATCACCCACCGTCGACCGCATCCGTCGCAAGCTGCCGCCTACTTCCACTGCTTTCACCCCAGGAGCTTTCCTCAAGAATTCCAACAGCTCCTGTGCAAATGGCCAGGCACGCCCCAATGGAACACGGCTGCTCCGTCTGCCGAGTGCTTCAATACCTGCGATTATCTTCACTTCCGATTTTTCTCCCATGCCTGGAAGGTTCCGCATCTTCCCATTTCGAGCAGCACTTTCCAATTCACTCAGGCTCGTGATCCCCAATTGCTTCCAAAACAATGCCACTTTCTTTGGACCGAGATCCGGTACTTGTAACAGCTCCGCCAGACCCCTCGGTACTTCCTTTTCCAAATTCTCCAGGAATGTCAGGTGCCCTGTGGACAGCAGCTCTTCAATCTTCTCAGCGATGGCTTTGCCAACTCCGTCTACCTCAGTCAGTTTCCCCTGCTTCCATATATCATTGATGTCCTGGCTTAGATTGCTCAAGCTCTCAGTCGCTTTGCGATACGCCAGGATTTTGTAGATATTTTCTCCCTTGATCTCCAATAAATCAGCGATCACCTGGAAGGTTTTGGATAGTTGTTGGTTTGTCATTTTTAACATATAAAAAGTTTACCATGAGAATGTGTGAATGTTTTAATAAATAGGGAAGCTTGCATTACAAATATTATCTTGGAATTCGGACTATACTAAATAAACCCGATTGGTTAAAATCTATCATCATCAAAGATCTTACGCAGACACCATCAAATTAACATGGATTTCGTCACTTTTTACAAAGGTCTGATCATAGGATTCTCTATTGCGGCCCCTGTCGGACCTATTGGCATTCTATGTATCAAGCGCACATTGACTGCTGGCAGACTATCCGGACTTGTCACGGGGATGGGAGCTGCCTCCGCCGACGCCTTATATGGTTGTATTGCCGCTTTTGGTCTCACCTTCGTCTCTAACTTTCTAATTCATCAGCTGTACTGGATGCGGCTGTTCGGGGGTGTATTTTTGTGTTACCTGGGTATAAAGACCTTCTTATCCCAACCCTCGAAATCCACGGCTCAGGCTGACCCAATAAGCTTGTTAAATGCTTATAGTTCCACATTTTTCCTCACCCTTACCAATCCAATTACGATCCTGTCATTTGCAGCTATTTTTGCCGGACTTGGCTTGGCAAAATTTGAGAGCAGCTATTCATCCGCTGCGAGCACAGTAATAGGTGTATTCCTTGGGTCTTCGTGCTGGTGGGTTTTGCTGAGTACCGCTATCCATTTAATCCGTGCCAGGTTTCGACCCGCAGGTTTGTATTGGGTAAATCGAATTTCCGGATTGATCATATTTGGTTTCGGAGTTGTTGCCCTCATCGGTACGATTCCAGTAAATCAATAAAGTTTCGCACCAATCGCATATCAACCTTCCATAATCAAAGGATAGTTCGAAATGGCAAATTCTCATCATTCTCCAGAAAAAGAAATACGCAGCCTGGTTATGACCGTCGGTTTTTACGCCATCATCGTTATCATTAAACTGATCGCCTATTTTTCAACCCATGTCATGGTGCTATTAGCCGAATCTTTTCACACCCTGAGCGATTTATTCATCTCTGGTTTCCTTCTGGTCGCAGTAATGTGGTCCCGGAAGGGGGCAGACAAAGACCATATGTTTGGTCATGGTCGAGCTCAAAATGTAGCAGCGTTGTTAGCCGTCACCCTGTTCCTTTCTTTCACCAGCTACAAGCTATATGAAGAAGCGATCCCAAAGCTGATTCATCCCGCTTCACTCACCCATGAAAATTTACCCATTGCCATCGGAGTGTTAGTCCTATCCATGGGAATTGCAGCATTCCCTCTGGTTAGCTTGATCCGGCAAAAAAATCTGGGAGCAGCTGCAAAAGCTCAGATGATCGAGCTTATCAACGATGAATTGGGGGTCTTGTCAGCCCTGGTTGGGACAATTTTCATTGCCTTGGGTTACCCTTTGGCAGACCCCATTGCGACGATTATTGTTGCAACCATAATTGCGATTAATGCCATCGGGATATTTCGGGAAAATCTTGGGCTCGTGCTGGGTAAATCACCTGGTCCTGAATATATCAAAAAAGTGCAGTAAATCGCAGAGTCCACCCCGGGTGTTTTGGGAGTTGTGGGTCCGTGGGCTGAATATATCGGTCCCGATTCAATCCATGCGGATATTCAAATCAAGGTAGATTCAGGCATCACCATTGATGCTGCTAGTGCCATTGCCCGGGTTGTCCGCCAGCGTGTCGAATCAGAGCTGGGCTGCCTCTATTGCTCGGTCCACCCAGAACCGTAAGCCTGGCTAAGTTTGATTTCAAAGGGATTTATTCGAACAATTGGAAATACGTTCAATGCCATCCCATCAGCGTGGTAGATACTCAGGCGATTCTGCTTTTTATTGGAGAATTAAAGCAGGTCATTCTTCATAATTAATTCATCGATTCCGTCTTCGCCCTGCCTGATAAACTGGTAAGTTAACCCCCACAGCCAATCCTGCAGATATATTTCGATACTTTCAAGAAGCTGAATTTTAATCGTCAGAGTGGTGATGAGCTCCTGGCTATCCTTCAAGACTTGCAGGCATCCCGAGCGCTCTTCTTTTTTAATAATTTTCGTTTCATTCAGCATTTCCTGTAGCTGGTCTTCCCGTAAAGTTTGGAGCGCTTGATTGCCTCCCTGTCTCTCCAGGCTTATCCCATATCCTTTCAAGATGATGGATAACTGGTTGGTGACTTGATTTAGGTCATCATAAACTTGTACCTTTCGCTTTAAAGCCTCGTTGAGGATTTCACGCAAAGCATTCAGGCTTTGTGGTCCTGCAAGCACCATTTCCTGGATCATTTCATGAATCGGACCTGTTGACCCTTCCTCCAGACAATGGGTAATCACATCTCCAGCTTGAAGGCGAAAATATGCCTTTTCGACGATCGAATAGATGGATGCTAACGGTTTATTTTCCATAGATCATCATCTCACGACAAATCGGGCATGGGCATAATGCTCTCAGGTATTGCCAGGGATAAATTCCAAACTGGTGCTCATCCTCCCATTCGAGCATTATTCCATACGTCCCAGCCTTTTCAATGTTTATAAGTCGCGTCGACGAGTTATCTTCAATCGGCATATAAAAAACTTCCCGAGGTGGTTCAGCGCTCATCTGAGCATGCCCACCTCGGCATTCTGCGCAGGGGCAGGCATATCGCATTAATGCAAATGGGTAGGTGCTGGTATGCTCGTCATTCCAGGTTATGCTAAGCACTTTTGTTTTCTTGTTGGCCGTTATCCCGGTCGGAAACAAGTCATTCATTCGAACCTTCCATCCATTAAAACTATATCCCGAAATGCTAAATCACGCAAATCGAACCATTAAAAAAATATCAAATTTTTATTATTGGTTACGGGTTTGAGACAATCGCCAGGTAATTCGCAACACCCCACCCAACCGCATTTTCTGTATAAGGATCCTGCAATAACCACCATGTATAGCCATCAGCATCGATTGGCCCATCCTGCACTAAAAACACCTCTGAGTCAATCGCTATATATTGGACCTTGCTGGTTACCCCTGCTGTTGCGTGCACACGTAATCCATCCCCGCCTGTCCCCGTCACTTGAACATAATCACCAACCGCAATATCTCCACTTGGCAGTGGCACATTCTGTGCGGACGTCGGCTCCGGAGTGGGGGTTGGAGTTGTGATTGGTGCAACGGGTGTTATCGTAGGTGCTTCAATGATGCTCAATATTGCCGTGGCAGGTGTATTGGAAATATTTCTGCCCTTCGCAGACCATAATACTCCCAGCAACACACCAAACACGCATATTGCAAATAGGATCGCACCAAGAATAACCTTAAAGCTCAGCCATTGTCTCAATGATCTAAACATAATCAACCTAGGTAGGCATCAGAAAGAATGTTAATCCAAGAATAATATAAATGGCTAATAATTCCGCCCCTTCCAGCCAGTTGGATTCTCCGTCCGCTGAAACCAGGGCAGCAATTAATACACCCGCGATTAAAGCAATTAACTCAAGTTGGTTAAAAACCAGCGTCAACGGGTGACCAATCATCAAACTAATGAAAACTAGCAAGGGGGCCACAAATAATGCAATTTGCAGGCTTGAAGCAACGGCTATCTCCACGCTTAAGGTCATTTTATTCTTTAACGCTACCTGCACTGCCACGAGATGTTCTGCAACATTACCGATAATTGGGATGAAGATGAGCCCAATGAAAAATTCCGAAATCCCCAGGGTGCTCACCACAGGCTCAACTGACCCAACCAATACTTCAGACAGATATCCCACCCCTACTGTTGAGAGCACCAGTACCACGATCCCTGTTCGAAGCGACCATCCTTTGTGTGTGGATTCTGTTCCAGTCTCTTCCACCACCACTGGACCTTCAATAACTTTGTAACTATATATTAGACCGAGGATATATAAAACAATCATAACTGTTGCAACCCCAAGACTGAGTGTTTCAACCCTGGGTTCGGGTGTTTCAATATTTCCAATAAAATGGCTCAACAAGGATGGGATTAAAAGGATCACCACCGTCAACACCAGCATGATCGCATTGTTGCTCGCTTGTTTGCGATCAAATTTCTGCACGCCATGCTTTAATCCACCCAGTAGGATCGACATTCCAAGCACCAGCAGCAGGTTTCCCAGGATGGATCCGGTAATGGAGGCTTTCACCAGCTCAAGATAACCTGCTTTTATGGCAACAATGGTGATGATCAGCTCTGCCGCATTACCCAATGTTGCGTTGAGCAGACCCCCTATCTTTGGAGTAGTATAAAATGCCAATACTTCCGTTGCAGAACCGATATATCCCGCAAACGGTATAATGGCTAGGGCTGACAGTACGAAAACTGTAATTGGAGACCAATGCAGAATCTCTGCTAGTACCACAAATGGCATCGCAATAAAAAGTACACTTATGGGGTTTTTTCGAATGAAAGTGGATAGTTTCTTCACAAATTTTATCCCATCATTGGATTTTTTCTTGACTGAACAATATTCTTGGTGTGACGTTGGGAACCAATAAGCGTATTCCCTTTGAGACCACCCGGATCTCAATCGAACGTTCGTGATATTCCATCGGTTCTGCATCTACCTGAACATATAACGGTTTATCTGATTCAAGCACCAGATGATTGAATGGAATCCAGCGCACTTTTTCTGAATCTACGTGCCTACCTGCATATAAATCCCATGCTCGTTGAATGGTATCTCCCAATGTATCACCTTCAAACAACCACAGGTCAATCGCACCATCATCTAGAAGCGCAAAAGGTGATATTTGTGCAAACCCTCCAGCATATAGATGAATATTACTTATGATGGCTAATAGATAATGACCACTGATATCTAAATTATTCGCACTGACCCTAAGGTTGATTCCGTGCCATAAACTTGCCAGCCAGGCAGTCGAAGCCGCATATGCCATGTTAGCAAATAACTTTTCTCCTCTGGGGCGTGGCTCAATATGGTGGATTGCAAAAGCATCCAAACCCACTCCTGCCCACATTAAAAAAGGTGTGCTCCCGCATTGTCCGATATCAACCTCCCGAATACGCGCTTCCGCCAACCTGTGCGCACTTTCCTCCAATGCCATCCACCTCGTCCAGGTGAGACCAGGTAGACCAAGCTCTTGTGCCAAAACATTGGCTGTCCCGCCCGGTAACACGCCCAAAGCAGTATTACTCCCCACCAACCCGCGCACTGCCAGATTGATCGTTCCATCTCCTCCAACCACAAACAACGCCTCTTTACCCTCTTCGGCTGCCCTGCGCGCCAGCTGGGTGACGTGACTTCCGTCATGTGTTCTCATTAAGCGGACGTTCCAGCCATATTCTCGCAATACGTTGGCTGCCCTTTCTGCCAGTATGCCAGATGGAAACCTGCCTGCATTGGGGTTATAGATCATATCTGCGGTACGCACATAATTATTTTACTCGAATTTATCAATCCTTCCACATTCGTGCTAGAATATATCATCATTATGAACAATCCAGGTTTGTTGAATAACCGCTATCAAATCGAAGGTCGGATTGGTTCGGGAGGCATGGCTGAAGTCTATCGCGCCCGAGACCTTACCCTCGAGCGGATAGTGGCGATCAAGCTTCTACGGGAAGATTTCTCGGAGGATCCCGCTTTTCGCGAGCGTTTCAGGCAGGAAGCCAAAGCTGCAGCCAACCTTTCGCATCCGAATATTGTTACTATCCATGACTTCGGGTTTGACGACAAACAGATCTTTATCGTCATGGAATATATCCCAGGCACTGACCTGAAAACTATTTTAGAGAGTCGTGGAAGTCTGAGTGTGGAAGAAACCCTCCCTCTCATCATTCAAGCCTGTGCTGGGGTCGGTTATGCTCATCGAGCAGGTTTGATCCACTGCGACGTAAAACCGCACAATATGATCGTGACACCCGACCAGCGGTTAAAGGTTACTGATTTCGGGATTGCACGAGCCTTGGCATCTATTCGCCCACAAGAGGTAAATCATGTTGTCTGGGGTTCGCCCCAATATTTCTCTCCAGAACAGGCAGCTGGTCTCTATCCTACACCCGCCTCCGATGTATATGGTCTGGGGGTGGTACTGTATGAAATGCTCACAGGTCGGTTGCCATTTATTGCAAACACAGCTGCTGAGTTATCTCACATGCATCGAATGGTCATGCCGACTCCACCCTCCCAAATTATCCCTCTCATTCCACCAGTTTTGGAAGAAGCCTGTCTGAAGGTGCTATCAAAAGAACCATCTTCACGATATCGCACAGCCGACCAATTCGGGCGTGTCCTGATCTCCTTGAATCGCTCCCTCAAGACATCCTCCAACCAGACTATCTCGACGGTAAAAGCCTCCGCGGATGAATTCTCCCAACTCCCCACTCAAAAATTACCAACACAGCGACAGACCCAACAACATCTTCCCGCTACTCATCGAAAAACGGATCAAGGAATTTATCCTCCAATCAACACTTCCTTAGCTAGTAAATCTTCAGCCAAGGTCGCAGATGGTCGGAATGGTATGGATATAGATTGGCGCACCTGGGTATTGGTGTTCTTTACCGTGATCACTGTCGGTGGACTGGTTCCATTCTGGGTGTGGATTTATCTGCTCTATAACCCTCCAGGACGGTAACTTCATATGACTGCATCATACCTGATCTCTGCATCCATCTTGTCATCGGATTTTACAAGATTGGGTGAGCAAATCCAGGAAGCTGAAAATGCCGGAGCTGATTGGATCCATATCGATGTCATGGATGGTCATTTTGTACCCAATCTGACTTTGGGACCTGTCATTGTTGAAGCGTGCCGCAAGGTCACGCAATTACCCTTGGATGTTCATTTAATGGTTGAATCACCCGAGAATTTGTTGCCAGCATTTGCTCAAGCTGGGTCTACCATCCTTAGCGTTCATGTGGAAACCTGCCCTCACCTGCACCGGACAATCCAAACCATTCATGAGCTCGGTTGTAAAGCTGGCGTTGTCCTCAATCCTGCCACACCAGTGGATCTGGTGCAGCCTGTTCTCCATATGGTTGATTTAGTCCTCGTCATGAGCGTCAATCCGGGGTATGCAGGGCAGTCATTTTTGCCAGAAGTGTTACCAAAAATACCTTTACTCCGGCATGACTTGGAGAAAATAAATCATCGAGCCTGGCTTGAAATTGATGGGGGTATCAACTCGAACACAATACCCCAGGCAATGGAAGCGGGCGCGAATGTTTTTGTTGCTGCAAGTGCTATCTTCAACCACTCAGATGGGATCGCCAAAGGCATCCAGCTGTTACGTTCTCACTTTCCCCGTTAAATAAAAAGTCACGGCTCACACCGTGACAGGATAAATAGCGAATGATTCTATGCCTAGGATGTCTTTACCATCGTGCGCAAGCACTTGGCACACAGGACTTTTCGTACTTTCTTACCATCCTCATAGACCGTTACAGCCTGCAAGTTTGGGCGGAAAGTCCGCCGCGTGCTTTTATTTGACCATGGACGGTTACGTCCAAAACTTGTCGTCTTTCCGCAATGTGCACATCGAGCCATATTTCATATCCTTTCCCATTGATCTTGCTTTAATTCCTGGGGATACTTCATTCCAGAATAATTTACTGACCACTTTGCCTAAATTCAGGCTATAATTACGTCTCAATTACGTGGGCTGCCTGTTCGATTAAGCCCGCCAATATTACCACATAATGGATTTGATTTCAAGCTGTTATAGTGTACCAATATCTAAAACATTAATGTGAGGTCTTTCATGAATACTGATGATTCCCAACTTGGCCGTGTCACTATCTCTCCCCGCGCCATCGCTACCATTGCTTATCAGGCTGCCCGGCAATCGTATGGTGTTGTCGGTTTAACCTCCAAGAACCTGATGGAGGGTATCACCCAGGTGATCGTTAAAGACCCCACTCACGGGATCGAAGTTAAATATGATGGGAAAAAAATATCAATTGACATTTATGTCATTATCGAATATGGTACCCGCATCAAATCCGTTGCATCGAGTGTCAGTAATTCTATAAAATTTAATGTTGAAAAAGCCCTGGGAATGCCGGTTGAGCAGGTTAATGTCCACGTCCGTGGGCTGCGCGTCTCAGACATGGATTAATGGCTGTCACACTTTTTATAGGTATTATTCCCGGGAGCTATGCTTATGGATCATGAAGAACAAGTAACAACAACGCCAGACCAGCTGTACCCCATGCAAAAATATCCCATCGACGGGCAGGTTTTTAAATCGCTGATCGAAGCCAGCTTAATCTGGCTGAGAACTAATCAGCAAGCTGTGAATATATTAAATGTATTTCCCGTGCCAGACGGTGATACGGGTACAAATATGGTATTAACCATGCAAGCTGCATGCGATGAAATTGCCAAATCCGCAGAAAGAAACATCGGCAAACTCACTCGCATGGTAGCACATGGAGCATTAATGGGTGCTCGGGGAAATTCGGGGGTGATTCTCTCGCAGTTATGGCGTGGCTTTGCCCGTGCTTTGGATAATTTCGAGGCTTTGGATGGAAAATCTTTGGTTAATGCACTTCATCAAGGCAGGAACACTGCTTACAAGGGGGTCGTACGTCCGGTGGAAGGAACCATTCTAACTGTGGCAAAAGATGTTGCCGCTGAAGCTGAAAAATCCTTAACTGACACACAAGACCCATATGCCATCCTGGAACGTATTGTAACCGCAGCAGATGAGTCGGTTAGCCGAACTCCCGAACTTCTGGCAGTTTTGAAGGAAGCTGGTGTGGTTGATGCGGGTGGAAAAGGGTTGTTTATCATCCTTGAAGGTATGTTGCGTTACGTCAAGGGTTTGCCTCTGGATGTAATGTCTGCCACAGTACAGCCACTCTCAGCTATGAAACTGGAAAATAGTTTGGAGAATATCGAACCAGGACAGGATTTTGAAGTAGTTGTAGACTTTCATCCCAATGTGGAGCTAAATATCACTCAATTTTATGATGATCTCCAACAAATCGGTACCTCCATTCAGCTGGGTGAAGGCGATGGGATGTATCGCATGCACATCCATGTAGCCGCAGATAAAGTGTATGCACCCATTGAATACACCAAGACTCTTGGTGTGGTTACCAAAGCAGCGATTGAAAATCTCCGCGCTCAAATGGAACAAGTCGAGCATGACCGGGAAAGCTCACTTCAATTTTCACCGGTTGAACCAGGTGAGATTGCCACAATTGCAGTCGCTCCTGGAATTGGTATCGCTCGGGTGTTTGCAAGCCTGGGTGTTTCTGCCATCGTCGAAGGTGGTCAAACAATGAATCCCAGCACCCAGGAGATCCTGAATGCCTTTGAGAATCTACCCACCGACCAGGTATTCATTTTGCCCAACAACAAAAATATTATTTTGGCTGCCCAGGCTGCTGCTTTATTAACCGTCAAACATGTTACTGTAATTCCCAGCCGTTCTGTCCCCCAAGGTATGGCTGCTATGATGCGTCTGATCGCATCCGGAAAACCTGAGGAAGTCGCTGCAGATATGAATTCTGTGCTCAACGATGTGGAAACAGGCGAGATCACCAACGCTACTCGCACTGTGGAAATTGATGGTGTCAATTGTAAGGAAGGTCAGTTCATCAGTCTTTTAAATGGGAAATTGGTCCTTGCCTCTAATAACCTCAAAAATGCCACCTTAGGATTGCTTACGAAAGCCCATGCCGATCACTTCGAGCTAATCACCCTTTTTTACGGCGCTCAAGTATCTCGAATGGAAGTGGATGCAATTGCTGATGCCATCCGTAAGAAATTTCCTGAGCAAGAAATTGAGGTACAGGAAGGGGGACAACCTCATTATCAATTTATCATATCGATTGAGTGAGATCACTTAGCACCCATTTTATGCCGAGAACCTGCATATTAACGGATAGTACTGCTTATTTCACAAAATCAGACTTTGCCGGGCGAGAGAATGTCTCTATTCTTCCACATTTTGTCCAGGTGGATGACCAATACCGTCCAGATGACAGCAACTTATCCATCTATTGTTCCTCATCTCAATTCATCCACCCTCCGCTCACCATCCCACCATCCATCGATGCGTTTCAAAAAGCCTATGTTTCTTTATCCAAGAAATACAAAGAGATTGTAGTCATACTGTTATCATCCCACTTGAGCCAGGCAATTGCTAATGCGCAGATTGCCATTCAGACGTGTAAAACGCCCGCCAATATTTTTATTGTCGACTCTCTGAATACCGCAATTGGGTTGGGTTTGTTGGTACAAGCGGCTGCTGAATTTGCCCGCCGGGGGTACACCGGGCTTGATATCAACCGGATAATACGAGGAATGGTCAAACATATCTATTCTGTGTTTTGCTTACCCGATCTATCCCATTTATCTCGGGCTGGACTGATTGATCCAGCTCAGGCAATCGTTGGAGAAATGCTTGGTGTAATCCCATTCTTTACCTTGGAGAATGGTAGGTTGGTACATACACAAAAGATTCGCAGCCCCCGCCACTTGGTGGACATTATGTTTGAATTCGTCGCAGAATTTGATAATCTGAAATATCTGGCATTAATTCAAGGGCTATCCTCTTTTGAACAGGAAAGCAGAAATTTACATGATCGTATCAGCCAGAATATCCGCTCGACTCCGTTATGTGTACATAATCTGAGTCTGGCTTTGGCCACTATCCTTGGTCCCCATTGTATCGGTTTGGTCGCCATGGAGAATGTCCCTAAGGAGGCTTAATGTGAACATTGCGATTGTAACCGACAGCACTGCCGATATTACGCCTGAGTTAGCCACCACGCATGATATCCATGTAGTCCCCGCAATCCTTATTATTGATGGTCGCAACCTGGAAGATGGTCAGGGCATATCCAGAGAAGAATTGTATCGCCAGCTGCCTACAATGAAATCTACCCCCACCACAGCCGTTCCATCCACTGGAACTTTTCAACATGTCTATGAGGATTTGATAAAAAAAGGTGCGGATAAGATTCTATCGATTCACGTCTCCAGCATTTTAAGCGGCATGTACAGCACTGCCCTTCTGGCTGCAAAAGACTATGGGAACCGCGTCCATGTCATCGATTCTTGCCATGTGACGCTTGGCTTGGGTTATCAGGTAATTGCGGCAGCACAAGCAGCCAAGAATGGTCTCGGATTAAGTGAAATTCAAAAGGTTGTCGAACAAATTCGCAAGCATATTCACCTGGTAGCCATGCTCGATACGCTTGAATTTGCTCGCCGAAGTGGACGTATCTCATGGGCGCGTTATAGCCTTAGTAGCCTTCTCCAGATAAAACCATTCCTCGGCGTGGAGGATGGTAAAGTAATCCGCATGGGAGAAACGCGGACACGTAAAAAAGGTATTGAGCGGTTGCAACATATGCTATCAGAGCTTGGCCCTTTGAAAAACCTGGCAGTATTGCATACCAATGCAGAAGCAGATGCAATTCATTTTGCCGAGCATTTTAAGGCATCGGTTGAAAATCATCCCCTCATCATCAACGTGACATCGATTATCGGCGTCCATGTAGGACCGAATGGGCTGGGTTTCGTTGCTGTTACTGCATAATCCAGGATTATCCGCACAGACCCAATAATTTGTACTAGCACTGGGTGTCAATCCACTCATCCTGATGGTAAAATAACCATCAATGAGACCGTCCCTGCAGAAACTTAAAAAATTTATTCTATTGGAAGCCCAACATAACTATGACAACCGTGCAGTCATTGGTGGTTTTGAGCGTATGGTTGAACCATGGTTGGCAGAAGCCCAAGCTGATGACCTCCCCGCAGACTTGATCCAGTCTGTGCTTGGTCGTTTACGCGATTATGGTGGGTTATCTCCAAAATCACGCTATGACACCCTTAATGGTTTGTGGCGCCGGATGCAACGAGAGACACAAGAGATATTGCCCCCTCTTTCTCCTCCTGTTGAACCCTTACCAGAAATGAAAGAAAGTGAGGGGGTTTCTCAGCCTGCTTCCACACCGCAGAAAACAATATCCCCCTCCCCAACCAGGCAACCGACCGAGCACAAGGAAACTCCGAACAAACCTGCCTCACAGCCCGCAGCCTTATCAGCGCCAACCTCCGTCCTACCAGGGGTGGGACCGAAGCACGCTCAAACGCTTACCCGCTTGGGATTGCATACCCTCGGAGATTTGCTTTATAACTTTCCCCGCCGGTATGATGATTACACCCAACTCAAGCCGATCAGGCGCCTGGAGTATGGTGAGGAGATCACGGTCATCGGGACTGTAGAAACGATCATCTCCCGACTGATTCGTGGAGGTCGCTTTCAGATCACCGAGGCTATCATCACCGATGGGACGGGTTCTCTGCGAGTCACCTGGTTCAATCAACCTTGGATAGGAAAACGTTTATTGCAAGGCGCACAAATCGTCCTCTCTGGAAAGACCGACCAATATCTCGGTCGATTGGTCATGAACAACCCGGAGTGGGAACCACTGGAACAGCTCAACCTGCATACGAATCGAATCGTACCTGTTTACCCGCTCACCGCAAATATCACCCAACGCTGGCTGCGTCGCATCATGTATGATGTGGTCACCTATTGGGCTCCCCGGGTTTCAGAACCGCTACCCGAATCTCTCCGTCAGTCTGCAGACGTGGTGAACATTTCGACAGCATTACAACAAGCTCACTTCCCATCCTCACCCGACCAGTTGCGAGCCGCACGTTATCGTTTGGCATTCGATGAGATCCTGTTGCTTCAGCTGGGAGTCTTCAGCCAAAAACGGAATTGGCAAAATCGTTCTGCCCATGTGTACGAAACGCCAGATGATTGGCTGGAAGCCCAGGTTGCCCACCTGCCCTTCCCGTTGACTACGGCTCAACAAAATGCCTTGAAAGATGTCAAAGCTGATCTTGCATCAGGGCAGCCAATGAACCGGTTGCTGCAAGGAGATGTTGGCTCAGGTAAGACGGTAATCGCTGCTCTAGGGATTGCCATGCTCTCACGCCATGATGCTCAATCTGCATTGCTTGCTCCAACCTCCATTCTGGCGGAACAGCATTATCGCAGCATGCTTGGATTGCTGGTTTGGGATGAAAACGATGCCGATGCCCCTGGAAGTGAAATCCACAGTCCATTGAGAACTGAGCAAATCCGGTTATTGATTGGAGCTACTCCAGAATCTGAAAAACAGGAGATTCGTGATGGACTCCTCAATGGATCGATCAAGTTGGTGATAGGCACGCATGCCCTACTCGAAGAACCGGTAAGCTTTGCCAACCTGCAGCTGGCGGTGATTGACGAACAGCATCGCTTTGGTGTAGATCAACGTGCAATATTACGTTCAAAAGGTGAGAACCCCCACCTGCTGGTGATGACTGCCACACCCATCCCTCGGTCGTTAGCCCTAACCGTTTACGGTGACCTTGATCTTTCGGTGATCGGAGAAATGCCCCCAGGACGTCAACCTACCCAGACTCAGGTTTTCTTTCCCCGCGAGCGTGAACGAGCATATGTTTTTATTCATAACCAGATCGATCAGGGTCATCAATGTTTTATTATTTACCCATTGGTTGAGGAAAGTGAAAATATCGAATCATTAGCTGCGGTTGAAGAGCACTCACGTTTACAAAAAGAAGTCTTTCCAAATTACAAAGTGGGATTACTTCATGGTCGCCTGAAACCTGATGAAAAAGACATGATCATGTCCGGTTTTGTCAGGGGCGAGATCCAAATCCTGGTTTCAACCTCGGTGGTTGAAGTGGGAGTGGATGTACCCAATGCTACTGTGATGCTCATTGAAGGTGCCAATAGGTTCGGTTTATCCCAATTACACCAATTTCGTGGTCGCGTTGGTCGCAGCCAATATCAGTCTTACTGTATTCTGATACCCGATACTCCCGACGCTGCTGAAAATGAGCGTCTCGCCGCCATGGTCGAGACTAATGATGGATTTGTGCTTGCCCAGCGTGATCTCGAGCAACGTGGTCCGGGTGAGTTCCTTGGCACTCGCCAATCGGGTTACTCCGAGCTCCGCCTGGCTAATCTGACAGATATCCTCCTGATTGAAAATGCGCGACGCCATGCACAAGCCATATTTGATGTCGACCCGGATTTGAAATCTCCCGAGTATCAGCTCCTGGCACAATCTCTAAAACGTTTTTGGAGTTTAGGTCAAGGAGATATCAGCTAATAACTTTAGCGGGAAAAAATAGGATAAGGAGTGTGATTGATTTAGATGACAGTTAAAGCCCTCTTCCCTGGTACTTTTGACCCAATTCATTACGGGCACTTGGATATTGCGCGTCGTGCCGCCCGAATTTTTGATGAGATTGTCATTGCAGTTTATGACCGACCAATGAAATCGTTGATCTTCCCACCCGAAGATCGTATCAATCTGGTTCGGCAGACAATCATGGATGACCCAAAGATGACTGTCGTGGGATACAGTGGATTGACAGTAGATTTTTGTCACAAAATCGGTGCCCAGGTGATCGTACGCGGTCTGCGTGTTTTCTCGGATTTCGAATATGAATTCCGGATGGCATTAGCCAATCATCGGCTGGCCCCCGATATAGAAGTTATTTCGTTTATAACAAATGAAGAGCATACCTTCTTATCCTCTTCTACAGTACGAGAGATAGCTGCCTTGAATGGGGATATCAGCAGCATGGTTCCGCCCCATGTGGAAAAAGCCCTCAAACTTCGCCTGCTAGAATTGGGTGAAAGTGAGCAAATTGTTCCACCTACCTCAATGCGCGATTGAAGTTGTTACTTACAGGGTGGTTTATAATGTTGACGTATTTATGATTTCGTTGTAATCTTGTGTATGAATCTTGCAACGTTTACTAATATACAATCACATCATTGTGATTTATTGATTAACGAGCCATAAAATATTATCGCATCCACTGGAGGGAACCTATGGATATATTACAAATGATCGACCGGTTGGAGGAGCTCTTAAACGAGAGCCGCCCGCTTCCCTTCACCCATAACGTTATCGTAGATGAGGACCGCATGCTGGACCTGATTGACCAGATGCGCGTGTCAATTCCTGAGGAAGTCAAAAAAGCACAACAATTATTGGCTCAAAGAGACAGGTTAGTTGCCCAAGCCCAGGAAGAAGCCAATCGCACGATCAACCTTGCCCGTGATCGAAGCAGTGAGCTTATTGAACGTGATCAAGTTGTACAAGCTGCCTATACTCAGGCAGAACAAATCAAAGCTCAAGCTCATGTCGATGGGGATGCCATCCGCAGAGAAGCTGACGATTATGTATTGGAAACATTACGAAACCTTGAAATGGAGATGGAACGTGCCATCAATCAGGTCCGGAATGGCATACGTACCCTTCAAGAAGAAAAACCTAAAGAAGAATAACCTAATTTGATTAACGAACTAGTGAGTGGCATTTTCTATACCACTCACTAGTTTCTATTAACCCCGTTTAAACCCCCATCCCTGCCTCTCCCATAAAGCCGCCCTATATAGGAGAGGCAGAGAGGTGATCCAGACCAGCAAGTCCCCTCCAGCGCTGGCTCGGGAAGTTGTCTAGTTAAATTATATCTTCTCCTCGTTACACAACCGTCACATTACACGTCACGATTATTGTATTTTTCATATTTTTCGATTAAAATGAGTATTAGATTAATCTATGTCTCGCCTGTCTATTTCGTTATTGGGAACTCCTCATATTGCTATCGATGGTGTCCCTGTAAAGGTTTCCACCCACCGCGCCATACCCCTAATCGCATATCTAGCAATCACCAGAGTCAGCCAAACGCGTGAAACTCTAGCAAGTTTATTATGGTCAGATGGCAGTCTATCCAATGCCCTGGCATCATTACGTACAACTCTTTGGAGACTTAAATCCGCCGGCCTGCAAGAGTGGCTAACACTGGATCATAATGAAATTTCTTTAAATGTTCAAAAAACCATCGAAGTTGATGTAATGGATTTCAAGGCGAAGATAAATAAATGCACAACCCATGGTCACCCACCTTCACGAATTTGCATCTTCTGCATTCCAGCTTTGACTGAAGCCGTTGAGCTTTATCACGGTGAATTCATGTCTGGTCTTAATCTATCCAATGCCCAGGCGTTTGACGATTGGCGCTTGCAGGAAAGCGAATTCCTACATGTATTTTACCTCGACGCACTTGAGAGACTTGTCAGAGGCCATCGTACTTTCGGGGAGTTTGATCAGGCTCTTCAGTATGCCCGCACTTGGCTGGCTCACGATCGCTACAATGAGACCGCGCAGTTCAATCTTCTACAACTGTATGCGATCACAGGCCAACGTGCAACCGCCATCAGCCAATACAAACGCTATAAGGATTTCCTTTCCCATGAGCTTGGTCTCGATCCCTCGGAAGAATTAACCAACCTCTATAAACAAATACTGACCGGTCGAGTCTCCCCTCCAGCTGTTCAAAAAGTAAAAACACCAATCTTCTTGATTGCAGACATAGAAAGAGCGCCATTATTTTGGGCTCAAGCAGGGGTTATTAAGGATAATTTTCTCACTACATATCAGGACATATTCAAAGAGGTTTCCAAGCGCTTTGGAGGGCATATTCTCCAGAGATCTGAAGATAATATCACTGTACTTTTCGAAAATGGACAACCATTGGATTGTGCGGTCACAATTCATCTGAAAGTAAGTAAAGCGGATTGGGGAGAGGCTGGTCCACCCAATATTCGCATGGTTCTATATTCTACGGCAGTTGGGGATGGCAACTACAATAACTTTGCCTTGCTAACGCGCGCTGCCTCCAACCTTTTATCGATCAGCTGGGGCGGACAGATCATCTTTTCCGAACGAACATTAAGTGTTCTCGAGCTGCCTCCTGGATCCAGGATCAGAGATTTGGGATTTCACCCATTAAAAGAAATCGAAGGACCTGTACATGTTTACGAGGTGTTGCACCCGCATCTGCCGTCGATTGATCACCCGCCCTTACAATCAGGTAGCAATCAATCGATGACTTTTCCTACCCTAACACCGGCATTTATTGGTCGCGATGCAGAGCTTAACCAGCTCGCTCATCTTTTAGATTCTCCTGATTACCGGATCGTATCATTGGTAGGCCCAGGTGGGGTTGGTAAAACACGTCTGGCGGTTCAATTCGTCACCCAAATAGCTGCTGATTTTCCTGATGGAATCTATTTCATTTCACTTGCACCCATTCAGGATCCTGACCTCATCCCTATCGTCTTGGCAGACGCCCTCAAATTCTCTTTCTATGGTCCCCAGAATCATCTTGATCAGTTGGGTGATTATTTGCATCGTATGAATGCCCTGCTTGTATTTGACAATTTTGAGCACTTACGCCTCGAAGGTATTAAATTTTTGGCATTTTTACTGAGCAAAACCCATCAGCTGAAAATCATTGTCACCACCCGTGAGCGATTAAATATGGTCGCAGAAACGATCCTGGAAGTCAGCGGTTTGCCTGTACCATCCACGGGACAGACCGAAAATATTGAGAGTTATAGTTCTATCAAGCTGTTTCTTCAAAATGTTCACCGAATCTCCCCAATGTTCAGCTTTGAGAATAATGCTTCAGCGATCATTCGCATTTGCCAGCTAGTGAATGGTCTTCCATTAGGCATTATCCTGGCCTCATCCTGGGTGCGGGTATATGGTTGTCCACAGATTATCGAAGAGATCAAGAATAATATCGATTTCCTTGCCACCTCCGCCCCAGATATTATTCCTCGTCATAGAAGTTTACGCGCAGTTTTTGATCACTCCTGGCAATTATTATCGGAAGATCAGCAGCGAATTCTGTGTCACCTATCTATCTTTTGCTCGTCTTTTACCGCCCATGCTGCTTTCCAAATTTGTGCTGCCACGCCACTCATCCTTACCACATTTCTCGATAAATCCTTGCTTCACCATCGGACAGATAGGTACGAAATGCTGGATACTTTTCGCCAATACGCGTTCAGCAAGTTGGTAGCAATCGGTGAGGAATATGTAACGACCAAAGCTAAATTCTGCGATTATTATGTCGATTTTTGTATGCAAAAACATCAGGAGATAAATACCTCCGACCAGCGCCAGGCAATCGATGAAATGATATCCGAGGTCGAGAATATCCGTACGGCATGGATTTGGATGATCGAGTCGGACAGCTGGGATATGGTCAAGAAGATTAAAGACCCACTTTTGACCTTCAATGTCATGACCGCTAATTTTATTCAAGGGCGGGAGTTCTTTCGCCTGGCATTAAATAAATTAAATGAGCTGAACGACTCTTCGCTGGAGTTGATCCATGCCTATATGCAACAGCTCGAAGCTTGGATGACAATCAAGATTGGTTTTATCACGGAAGGTGTACATAGTTTGTCTGCTTGCATCGAGATATTCCGTTCACATAATTCAGCAACGGATCTTGCCATGACTTTGATGATTCTGGCTGATGCTCATCGTATCTTGGGCAATCTTCACCAGGCGAAACAAATCATTGATGAAGCTCTTGACATTTTCCATGAACCTTGTTCACCCACTTCGAATTATATTGTCGCTGTTACCGCTCATAGCCAATCCATCCTTGGGACAATATATATTGAATTGGGAGATTTTGAACAGGCAAAAGCACACTTACAGGCTAGTCTGGCTATCCATCATAGAATCGGGACGAATTACGGGACTATCCATTCATTATTAGGACTTGCCAAGTTGGCTTATCTCCAGGGAGATTTTACCCAATCCAGGGATTTATATGAGCAAACCCTGGACACGGCCACTGCAATCTATGACCAACATGGTATGGTGGTCATTCATAATAACCTTGGAGCAGTGTATGAAGACATGGGATACATAACTGAGTCCTATCATCATGTGCTTATTGCATTACAGCTATGTAAAGTAACGGGTGATCGCCGTCTTAACGCTGTCATCCTGAACAACCTGGCATACCACCAGGTGAAATTTCTCGATCTTCCAGCAGAAGCTATCCGCACATACCACGAAAGTATTGAGATATTTTCTAATCTCGGCGATTTACGAGGCATAACATATACCTGCTATGATATCAGCAAGGCTTATCTGCAGGTGGGATTGGTAGATGAAGCCCGGAACTATTGTTTACGCTCATTGCACACCGCCATGACTTTAGATAGCACACCCATGATCCTGCATGCTTTGCACGGCTTTGTAAATCTCAACGCGCATATGAATAACTACGCAGAGGCATTTCAATTATGTAATCTGATTGCGAGCCACCCTCAGGTTGGTGCTGACACTCAGAAAAGAGCCGTCGTTTCAAAAGCTGATCTTGAAGCTAAACTTCCTCCTGAAGTTATCCAGGCTGCTCCCACTTGGGGGGAAGATATCAATCTTCAGGATGTCATTGACCAGATCTTGACAGAAAAATATCGCTTGTAAGTATTTATATTTAAATCCTGAAAAAATTGGAATGGGGGTGTATGTCACTGATTCCCTATTGACTTTACATCTCATTTAATCAATAATGAATCACATATTAAGGGTGATATTTTATTGGTAAAAACCTGTTTTTGTTTTCGAGCGTTTTTTCTGCCACCTGATAATGAATAATTATATGGAGAAAACCATGAAAAAATTCATCCATTTTAGTGGAGTAATCATCCTTCTCATCCTGATATTACCCCTGGGTGTCAATCCAACCTGGGCTGAAGAAGATCTGGATCACATAACTCCCAGTCAAATTACATCAGAAGCTAATTTCCCCTGGTCAAGCCAATATGTTCAGCAGGACCTTGTTACTCCGTTGGATGTGGGTAAATATGTTTCAATCGCTCTTCGACCTTTTGACGATGTTCCATCAATGAGCTATTATGATCAGACCAATGGAAACTTGTTGATAGCAATTCCTGCTGGTAGTCAAGCAGGGAATTGTGGTACAGATAACAACTGGATCTGCATTACATTAGATGGTACTGTGGATAATGAAGACGTTGGGAAATATTCCTCGATCGACGTTTGGGGAACAGCAGAAGATTGGAGATTAGGCATCAGCTATTATGATGCAACGAACCATGGCCTTAAAGCAATATTCTTGGCATGCAGTTTTACCACCTGCTTGCCACCTCACATTGTCAAGATTTATTACCCATACTGGTTCTCTCAATTGTATGGACTATATACATCCGTAAAATTTAACTCCGGTGGTGTCGCCTCGATCGCATTTTATACCTATAGCGATATCGCTACAGAATGGTTGATGTATGCATATCCTGTGGCAGGTGATGGAAATTGTGGCCTTGGAGATGATATTTATTTATGGCAGTGTGATGGCATTGATTATGGGGAGCTCGTGGGACAATACACATCCTTGGATATAAGCTGGGATGATCAGCCGTACATTGCTTATTATGACGGCACTGGAGGCAATCTGAAGCTTGCCCGATTTACTGGGAATGGCAATTGCGGACCTGCTGATACCTGGCAATGTGACCTCATCGATGGTGTCAATGGTAATGATGTCGGTAAATTTGCTTCGTTGATCGCTCCACAATCCGATGGAGCAGCATTACGCATTGCTTATTATGACCAAACCAATGAGCACCTGATGTACTTTAGTGATTCTGGTTTGAAAATGATCGTTGATGAGATGGGCTCCAGCCTTACAGCCGATGGGGGTCTCAATGACCCTCGATAAAGATGATCTTCCGGTCATTGCATATCAGCAGATCGCTTCAGAATATTCCCATCCTGTCTTACGTCTCGCTCGTCTCTATTACACATATCATGACCTTCCAAGCGGTAATTGTGGGGAAGAACCACCTGGATACTCGATCCAAATATGGCATTGTGATACACTTGACAATGCCGGTCAATATACTTCAGAAGCTAATTTTGTCTCAGCCGATGTCGACTCACACGGCCGTGTGCGTGTCTCCTATACTGAAGATGTCCCGGAATCATACGCAACCAGTTTAAAATTCATCTACCAAACTTTTTTTCACACCTTCCTTCCAGTTCTGTCGAACCATTAGTTTTATTTAGGGATGCATCGAAATCTTCCTATCACACTACACTACGCATAAACGACTGCGCCTTATCGCTAAAGATACCTGAACAGGCTTCCACACTATATATATTCCTCATGGACATGTCTTCCACCAGATATATGGATTTCAACGCGATTTTTATCTACTTGGCTAAGGAATTTAATGTGCCCCACATATTTTGTTCTTTCTCATCCCTCCCTTAAATCTACACCCGCACGGTGATTTATATATTCGTTGGCTTATTTCGCGGATGGTACTGCTTCACGGTGTTCCCACATACGCCATAATTTGTGTATTCGTGGGTTTAATTCGCGGTACATATCTCTCCACTCCTTAATTATCCACTTGGGTTGTCACTCTGGTTTGGCTAAAGGATTGAGTTTTCCTTTTATTTTGGCTTTCCATTGACACAATATCCCTTATAAGCTAAAATAATACCGACCGGTCGGTATTAGATAGCACATAAAAGGAATATTCATGCAGCAGCGCAGTGAAGAGACCCATAACAAGATCATTACAGCTGCCACCCAGCTTTTCTCCAAAACTGGCTACGATGCCACCGGCGTGGCTGAGATTTGCCAGGCAGCCGGGGTCAGCAAGGGAGCTTTTTACCATCACTTCCCCACCAAGCAGGCTGTCTTCATGGAACTCCTCAACAGCTACCTGTCTGGCATAGAATCCGGTTTCAACCTGATGCGCCAGGAGACCCATAATGTGCCCCAGGTGATCCTGCAGATGGCAGACATGGCTGGCTCGCTTTTCCAGACGGCAGATTTCCATTTACCCATCTTTTTGGAGTTTTGGACCCAGGCGAATCACGACCCGCAGGTTTGGGAAGCTGCAATGGCTCCCTATCGTCGATTCCTGTCTTATTTTGCCGAGATGGTCCGGGAAGGTATCGATGAAGGCTCTCTTCAGCCAGTGGATGCGCACCTGGCTTCCCGGGTTCTGGTCGCTTTTGCAATTGGATTATTGATGGAATCACTTTTCGACCCACAAGTCACCGACTGGCAAAACGAAGCCAGGCAGAGCTTGGAATTACTCATGAACGGAATTGCCAGGAGAAAAGTATGAATTTGGTAACGGGTGCCACCGGGCACATTGGAAATGTCCTCGTCCGCCTTCTGCTTGAGCGAGGCGAAAATGTTCGGGCTATGATTATGCCTGGCGAAAACCCAACTCCATTAAATGGACTGGATGTGGAAATCGTCGAAGGCGATGTGCTCGATTACCATTCCTTGCAAGAAGCCTTCAGAGATATTCAAGTCGTCTACCATCTGGCAGGCATCATCTCCATCCTCCCGGGTAAGGAACCTATGGTCCAGGTGGTAAATGTAATTGGCACACGAAACGTCATCCAGGCTGCCCAAACCATGGGTGTAGGCCGCCTGGTGTACACCAGTTCTATCCATGCACTTAAACGCATGCCCCATGGCATATTAATCGATGAGTCAATTCCATTCGATATTGAACATGCCATCAGCAGCTATGATTCATCCAAAGCCAGTGCTTCATTGGAAATTCTAACCGCAGTTCAAAATGGGTTGGATGCGGTGATTGTCTGCCCGACTGGCGTGATCGGTCCATATGACTTCCGTCGTTCTGAGATGGGTCAGCTCATCCTGGATTGCGTGGAGCAGAAACCCATGCTCTATGTGGACGGCGCTTATGATTTCGTTGACGTGCGGGATGTCGCACAAGGTCTCATCCTGGCTGGGGAAAAAGGCCGCTGTGGTGAGAGTTATATTCTCTCCGGAGAGCGTATTGCTGTGCTGGATATCATAAAAATCGTCCAGGAAATCCTTGGCAAACGCCTCTTTAGTTTGAAAATCCCCATGCGCCTGGCTCATCTCACGGCCAATTTAACACCTTTATACTACCGGCTGACCCATATCAAGCCACGCTTCACCTCATATTCGCTGGCGACGATCACCTCAAATTCATTTATCAGCCATGCCAAGGCCCATCTTGAGCTGGGTTATCTGCCCCGCCCATTGCGGGAATCTCTAAATGATACAGTCAAGTGGTACCTAAAATATAAGCTGCTAAGCAAAATCCCAGGGGTATAAGCAGAGTTTCGCTCCGGCTTGGAC
Organism: uncultured Chloroflexia bacterium; assembly: GCA_963774275.1. GTDB lineage: Bacteria > Chloroflexota > Anaerolineae > Anaerolineales > UBA4823 > FEB-25. The sequence continues at coordinate 202,465 of CAVZEP010000018.1, forward strand.
CCTTAACATGCCAAAACTTCAAAAACCTACGTGGCTAAATAAAATCGCTGTCATTACTGGTGCCTCGAGTGGGATCGGTGCTGCTACCGCGCGTAAGCTCGCCAGCCAGGGTCTCCATGTTATCCTGGTTGCCCGAAGACGTGAACGCTTGAGCCACCTTG